>NZ_CP162588.1:5215000-6364262 GCF_044218845.1 Pseudomonas sp. B16120 | reverse complement strand
GGATATCCCCTAAGTTGAAAGCCGGTGAGGCAAAAACAGCCGCCATTGTAGCGGCCAGCCGTCCACTTATCCACATGTAGGTTGTTCACAGGCCACCCAAAATCAATGCCTTAACCGCAAAAAATGCGACCAGTGGTCTGTGCATAAGCTCTGTGGATAAACCCACCTAAGCTCGTTGTACAAGTGGGGTCGAAAGTCTGTGGGTAACCGGCCTGTGGATAAGTAGCTGTTCCACACACAGCTTATCCGATAGCGCAGCACAGGCAGAGCACCGCTTCTCCCCCGTGTTGTCATTCTCTGTACAACACGTGGAACAAGGGCTCAAGGCAGTTATCCACAGATGATCGCGTCCCTAGCTTTTATAAGCTTTACAGAAAAGCTTTAAATAACTTCCTTCTTTATTTTTATATCTATCGCATGGCAGATGGAAGTCAGACGGGGAGAAGGGCGCCAGGACCCCGTCGACATCTAATTAAAGGAAAAGCTGGTTGGAAATTGACCTAGAGGCTTGCTTTCTCTAGAATCGCCGGTCTCTTAAAACGGGGGCCATTCCGGCCCGTTGTGGACGAACCAGGTAACAACGCCATGAAACGTACTTTCCAACCAAGCACCATCAAACGCGCCCGTACTCACGGCTTCCGTGCTCGCATGGCTACCAAGAACGGCCGTGCTGTCCTGTCGCGTCGCCGCGCCAAAGGTCGTGCGCGTCTGGCAGTTTGATAATCCGGTACTGGTGGTGAGTCAGGACTTCAGTCGGGAAAAGCGTCTGCTAACCCCCCGGCATTTCAAGGCAGTCTTTGACTCCCCCACCGGCAAGGTTCCGGGGAAAAATCTCCTGCTCCTTGCGCGTAACAACGATCTTGATCATCCCCGTCTCGGGTTGGTGATCGGCAAGAAGAGCGTAAAGCTCTCCGTTGAGCGCAATCGCCTCAAGCGTCTGATGCGCGAATCGTTTCGCCTCCACCAGGACACTCTGGTTGGTTGGGATATTGTTATCGTCGCGCGCAAAGGCTTGGGTGATGTAGAAAACCCCGAATTGATTCAGCATTTCGGCAAGCTCTGGAAACGTTTGGCGCGTACCCACAAGCCAGCACCAGCAGTCAGCACCGAAACTGTAGGGGTAGACAGCCTTGATGCGTAAACTGGCAATCGTTCCGATCCAGTTTTATCGCTATGCCATTAGTCCTCTGATGGCCAGCCACTGTCGTTTCTACCCCAGTTGTTCCTGCTACGCGTTAGAGGCCATAGAAAATCATGGTCTTCTGCGCGGTGGCTGGCTGACCTTTCGTCGTTTAGGTCGCTGTCATCCGTGGAATCCCGGTGGTTATGACCCGGTTCCACCTATCCCTACCTCCCGTTCTTCTTCGATGGCCGAGTAATCATGGATATTAAACGCACAATCCTGATCGTCGCCCTGGCAATCGTGTCCTATGTCATGGTCCTTAAATGGAACCAGGACTACGGTCAGGCTGCCCTGCCGACTCAGAATGTTGCTACCAATCAGGCTGCGCCGGCTATTCCGGACACCCCGCTGGGTAACAATGCGTCCGCGAGTGCCGATGTTCCCAGCGCGAATGGCGAGACAAGTGCCCCGTTAGAAACGCCAGTGGTCACCAACAAAGACCTCATCCACGTAAAAACGGATGTGCTCGACCTGGCTATCGACCCACAAGGTGGTGATATCGCACAGCTGAAGCTGCCGCTTTATCCACGTCGCCAAGACCATCCGGATGTGCCGTTCCAACTGTTCGATAACGGCGGTGAACGTACCTATCTGGCGCAAAGCGGCCTGACCGGCACCAATGGTCCGGATGCACGTGCTACCGGTCGTCCGGTTTATTCGACCGAGCAGAAGACTTATCAACTGGCAGACGGCCAGAACCAGTTGAACGTCGACCTGAAATTCAGCCTCGACGGTGTCAACTACATCAAGCGTTTCAGCTTTACCCGCGGTTTGTACGATTTGAAGGTCACTTACCTGATCGACAACACCAGCGACAAAGCCTGGAGCGGCAACCTGTTTGCCCAGCTCAAGCGTGACGCCAGCTCCGATCCGTCTTCCAGCACCGCCACCGGTACCGCCACTTACCTGGGCGCCGCCCTGTGGACAAGTAACGAGCCGTACAAAAAAGTGTCGATGAAAGATATCGACAAGGGCTCGCTGAAAGAAACCGTCCAAGGTGGCTGGGTAGCGTGGCTGCAGCACTATTTCGTGACCGCCTGGATTCCTAACAAGGGTGACGCGAACCTGGTTCAGACCCGCAAGGACAGCCAGGGCAACTACATCATTGGTTTCACTGGCCCGGCGTTGACCGTCGCTCCAGGTGCCAAGGCTGAAACCAGCGCTACCCTGTACGCCGGCCCTAAAAGCCAGGCGGTACTGAAAGAGTTGTCCCCAGGCCTGGAATTGACTGTGGACTACGGCTTCCTGTGGTTCATTGCCCAGCCGATCTTCTGGCTGTTGCAGCATATCCACAGCATCGTCGGTAACTGGGGCTGGTCGATCATCTTCCTGACCATGCTGATCAAAGGGCTTTTCTTCCCTCTGTCGGCAGCCAGCTACAAGTCGATGGCGCGTATGCGCGCCGTGGCCCCGAAACTGGCCGCGCTGAAAGAACAACATGGTGATGACCGGCAGAAAATGTCGCAAGCCATGATGGAGCTGTACAAGAAAGAGAAGATCAACCCGCTGGGTGGATGCTTGCCGATTCTGGTACAGATGCCGGTGTTCCTGTCGCTTTACTGGGTACTCCTGGAAAGCGTGGAAATGCGCCAGGCGCCGTTCATGCTGTGGATAACTGACCTGTCGATCAAAGACCCGTTCTTTATCCTGCCGATCATCATGGGCGCTACCATGTTTATCCAGCAGCGTCTGAACCCAACCCCGCCGGATCCGATGCAGGCCAAGGTAATGAAAATGATGCCAATCATCTTCACCTTCTTCTTCCTGTGGTTCCCTGCTGGCTTGGTACTGTACTGGGTGGTCAACAACGTGTTATCGATCTCTCAACAGTGGTACATCACACGTAAAATCGAAGCGGCTACCAAAAAAGCCGAGGCGTAATTTACTCTGTGGATAACCACTCAAGACGCCCCCTAGTGGGGCGTTTTGCTTTCCGTCACTTTTGTTCTGGAACCTGCTGATGAGCGCTCCTCGTGAAACCATCGCTGCTGTCGCTACCGCTCAAGGTCGGGGCGGTGTCGGCATCGTTCGAATTTCCGGGCCATTGGCGGGCGTGGCAGCCAAGGCTATCAGCGGCCGGGAGCTGAAACCCCGTTATGCCCATTACGGCCAGTTCCTGGATGCCGACCACAGCGTATTGGACGAGGGGCTGGCCATCTATTTTCCAGGGCCAAACTCGTTCACCGGTGAAGATGTCCTTGAACTACAAGGGCACGGTGGTCCTGTGGTGTTGGACATGCTGCTGCAGCGCTGCTTGCAATTGGGTTGCCGCCTGGCCAGACCCGGGGAATTCAGCGAACGCGCATTCTTGAACGATAAGCTCGACCTGGCCCAGGCCGAAGCTATCGCTGATTTGATCGAAGCCAGTTCTGCACAGGCTGCACGTAACGCGTTGCGCTCATTGCAGGGGGCTTTTTCCCTGCGTGTGCATAATTTGACCGAGCAGTTGATCAGTCTGCGCATCTACGTCGAAGCCGCGATTGATTTTCCGGAAGAAGAAATCGACTTTCTGGCGGATGGCCATGTATTGGCGATGCTGGACAAAGTCCGCGATGAGTTATCCACAGTGCTGCGTGAAGCCGGGCAGGGCGCCTTACTGCGCGATGGTATGACGGTGGTAATTGCCGGCCGGCCCAATGCCGGCAAATCCAGCCTGCTCAATGCTCTTGCAGGGCGCGAGGCGGCCATCGTCACCGAGATCGCCGGCACTACCCGGGATATCTTGCGTGAACATATCCACATCGACGGTATGCCGCTGCACGTGGTGGACACCGCTGGTCTGCGCGACACCGACGACCAGGTGGAAAAGATCGGCGTGGAACGTGCGCTCAAGGCGATCAGCGAAGCCGATCGTGTGTTGCTGGTGGTGGATGCCACTGCACCGGAAGCTGTGGATCCTTTTGCCTTGTGGCCCGAATTCCTTGAACAACGGCCAGACCCGGCCAAAGTCACCTTGATCCGTAACAAGGCCGACCTTACGGGTGAAGCCATCGCCCTGGAAACCAGTGAAGATGGCCACGTCACGATCAGCTTGAGCGCGAAATCGGCCGGTGAGGGTCTGGAATTGCTGCGCGAACACCTTAAAGCCTGCATGGGCTACGAACAGACCTCGGAAAGCAGCTTCAGTGCGCGGCGCAGGCACCTGGAAGCGCTGCGTCATGCCAGCGCGGCCCTGGAGCACGGGCGGGCCCAGCTGACCTTGGCGGGGGCTGGGGAGCTGCTGGCTGAAGATCTGCGTCAGGCGCAGCAGCTGTTGGGTGAAATCACCGGCGCTTTCAGCTCGGATGATTTGCTGGGGCGGATTTTCTCAAGCTTTTGCATTGGCAAGTAACCGAGTTATCCACACCGTCTACCAGTTGTAAGACACCGTACCGAGCAAGGTACGGCTGTCGCCCCAATAGCAACGCCCCGCATCGTTGCAACCGGATACATATTCCTTGTCGAACAGGTTCTTGGCGTTCAGGTCCACCGACCAGTGTGGGTTGATCTGATAACCCAGTGCCGCATCCACCAAGGTGACGCTTCCTGCGTCCAGCTTCCCGTAGAGCGTAGGCGGGGTGTAGGAAAAGGTACTGTCGAAATAGCGCACCCCGCCGCCCACGGAGAAACCCTTGAGTTGGCCGTCGAGAAAGCGATATTTGCCCCACACCGAAGCCTGGTTACGCGGCACGCCCGTCATCTGACGGCCTTCTACCAGCGATGTGGCCGAATCCTTGGTTATCCGAGCGTCAGTGTAGGTATAGGCTGCCGTCACGTTGAAGTTGGAGCTGATGTTACTGTTGACCTCGACTTCCACGCCCTTGGCGCGACTTTCACCGACTTGGCGATAGCTGTTGGTGGTGGCATCAAGGTAGGTATCGTCCTGCTTGCGCAGGTCATACACCGACACGGTCATTGCCGTATCCCAGCCGATCGGTTCGTACTTAACGCCCACTTCGTATTGGCTGCTGGTGATCGGTTTCAACGGCGAGCCGGCGTTGGAGATCTGCTGCACGGGGACAAACGCGGTGGAATAGCTGACATACGGCGTAAGGCCGTTGTCGAACTGGTACATCACCCCGCCCTGGTAAGTGAATTTCCGATCCTGTGAGTTGATATTGCTCGATGGCTTGACCTTGTCTCGGTAATCGCTGTCGACCCAGTCCTGGCGGCCTCCGAGCAGAAAGAGCCAATGGTCGTATTTGCTTTGGATCTGTGCATAAACCCCTTTCATCTGCTGTTCAAGCAAAGTGTTTTGCACTGCCAGGGGAGTGAGCGGGTCGCGCAGGTACACCGGGTTATACACATCGATGGTGCCGGCGAAACCCGCATCCCAGTCTTGATTGAACGAGGTTCGGTCATAGCTGGCGCCCAATAGCACTGTGTTTTCCACACTGCCCAACTGGAACTTGCCTTCGAGCTGGTTATCCAGGGAATAGACCATCGACTTGTTGTAGCGGTCGTAGGCGTTCATGTTCAGCCGGGTGCCGAAGCCACCGTTATTCAATGAGCCAGGCCAGGTTTCGTGCCGGTTGATACGTGACTGCATATAGCGCGAGTTCTGACGGAACTGCCAGTCATCATTGAAGCTGTGGCTGAACTCATAGCCGGTGCTCCACGCTTCGCGTTCAAAGGTGTTCCAGTCCGGGTTGCCCAGCAAGGTGTGTTTGGACAGCTTGCCGTTGGGATTTGTAAGCAGGGTACCGGCGGCGGGTAGGCCGAGTTCCAGGTTGGTATGGTCTTTCTGATAGTTGGCCAGCAGCGTCAGGGTGTTGTAGTCGTCGAAGTTCAGGGTCAAGGATGGCGCGATATACAGACGATCGTCCGGAACGTGATCGGTCTGCGTGTCGGATTTACGCCCCAGCATCACCACCCGACCCAGGATAGTGTCACTGTCGTTGAGCGGGCCCGAGATATCCACACCCAACTGGCGTCGATTATTCGAACCATAACTCACCTGCACCTCGCCTTGCGGGGTTGCAGTCGGGTGTTTACTCACCAGATTAACCAAGCCACCGGGTGCGTTTTCACCGTAGAGCAGGGAAGAAGGACCGCGGAAAATCTCGACCCGTTCCAGGCCGTAGGGTTCGCTGGTGGTGTCGTATCGATTGCCTTGAACTCGCAGACCATCTCGCAGCAGGCCGTAGCCGTAATCCGTGGCGTTGAAACCGCGTATGAAAAACAGATCGCCTGCCAAGCCGTCGCCCGCCGCGAACGGTGGGGCGAAGATTCCCGGTACGTAGCCCAGCACTTCTGTCAGGGTCTGGGACTTCTGGTCCTTGATACGCTGGCCAGTGACAACGGACACCGAACGCGGGGTCTCGGACAGCGGTGTGCTGGTCTTCGTGCCGATCCGGCTGCTCTGAGCCTTGTAGCCTACATCCCCGGCGATCTCTTGATTGAAGCCGCCCTGTTGATAAGCGTTGACGGTGGTAGGGGCCAAGGTCAATTGGCCAGCAGGTGCCGCCTGTAATACATAGCTGCCGGGAGCCTGTGCGACCGCCTGCAGGTCCGAGTTCTGCAACAGTAGCGCAAAGCCCTGGTCCACCGAATAGTCACCTTGCAGCCCTGGCGTATTCAAACGCGCCGTTTGCTGTGGCGAGAAGGACAGAATCACATTGGCCTTGGCGGCAAACTGGCTCAAGGCGTTGTCCAGCGGGCCTGCGGCAATGGCAAAGTGTTGCGTTGCGCTGGCGGCCATGACGGTGGTGGATAACAACACACCGGTCGTAGCGGTGATGAACTGCAGACCGTACGTCATGCCATGGCAGGAAAGTCGTTTGCGGAGCGGGGTGGGAAGGCGCATAGGTGAGTAAGCCCTGAAGGTAGCGTCGTGATTACCTGTAGGGCCGCACCAGGTCAAAAAAAGATAACCCCTCTGTGGATTATTTTTCGATTAGCCGATCCGGGTGACCGACACCCAATAGCGCGTAAAGTATTTCACTTGAATCGGCAGGCTCGATTGCAGGTTAGCGAGGACGGCATCGGTTGAGTCCAGACGGAATGTCCCGGAAACGCGTAGGCCCGCAGAGGCTGGGTCGCAGTGCAATACGCCCGGCCGATAGCGCGCCAACTCATCGATAACTTCTCCTAGCCGAGCATCGAGCACGATCAGTTGGCCATCGACCCAGGCGGCCTGTACACCGCCATATCGCTGGGCAGGGCGCACATTGTGCCGATCAAACTCTGCGCTTTCACCCGCGCCAATAGTGCGGCGAAGTTCGGGTTGGTCGCCGGGGGATATCTCAACCCTTTCTTCCAAGACGCCCACCCGCGTGGCGTCCGGCAGTTGGCGCACAGTAAACCGAGTGCCCAGCGCCTGGACCCGGCCTTGGCGAGTTTCTACATAAAACGGTACGTGCCCACCCCGCGTGCCGGTGTGGATAAGTACTTCACCCTCGCGCAGACGGATCAAACGTTGGTGCCCGTCAAAGGCCACATCGATAGCGGTATGAGTATTGAGATTGATCTGCGTGCCATCCGCCAACTCGATGCGCCGCCTCTGGCCCACCAACGTGCGGTAATCAGCCCATGCGTTACCCAACGACGTATGTTGCTGGACGTTCCAGCCCAGGTAGCCACTGCCGCCAAGCACCAGCATCCACTTGAGTACCTGGCGCCGCTGTTGCGTGGTGGATAACGCGCGGCGTGTGAGATCAGGGGGCAGGCCACCGAGGCTGCGTTGCAACTGCTCCATCTGGTCCCAAGCCGCCTGGTGGGACGGGTCATGATTAAGCCACTGCTGCCAGGCTTGATGTTGTGCGGGCGTCGGTGATTGCGACTGGAATTGCACATACCAACTGGCAGCGACCTCGAACGTCTTGCGGTCAGGGCTGACCATTACCGGCTGGCCATGATCAGGGAGCACTCGGTGAGGGCACGGATCATGTGTTTCTTCACCGTGGTCAGCGATACCTGCAGTAGATCGGCGATCTGTTGATAAGTCAGCCCTTCAATCTGTGCCAGCATGAAAATTCGCCGTGC
Source organism: Pseudomonas sp. B16120 (assembly GCF_044218845.1). Lineage (NCBI taxonomy): Bacteria > Pseudomonadati > Pseudomonadota > Gammaproteobacteria > Pseudomonadales > Pseudomonadaceae > Pseudomonas > Pseudomonas sp. B16120. Next base: position 6,356,116 of record NZ_CP162588.1, on the reverse strand, counting down.
ACGCTCACCCAGCCCAGACAGCGCTTTATCCACAGCCACCAGGGTTTCGATGATGATTGCCTTGTCTTCCTCACTGATAGCCGTGGCTTCAGGACGCTCTGCCAGGGTCTGCCTGTAGGCCTGCTCGATGGCATGCCGGCGATACCGATCAATCACCAGGCCCCTGGCGATGGTGGCCAGATAGTCCCGTGGTTCGAGGATCTGCGCCGCATGTCGTCCACCGAGCATGCGCACGAACGTGTCGTGGGCCACATCGGCTGCATCGCTGGCGTTATGCAATTTTCCCTTGAGCCATCCGCGCAACCACGAATGGTGCTGTTCATAGATGTGGTGGACCGCTGCGGTATGTGAGGAGGGAGGCATAGGCGCGACAAGGCAGGTTAATGATAATCGCTATTATTAACTGGCCCAGTGTTTTCCCACAATAGATCTGTTTTTGTCCCACCCGGGATTAATTCCCAGCTTTGCCGTGGACGAAATCGGCCGTTTCTGTGGATTAAGCCCTGTGAATAACCGCTCCTGTGCCCAGTTGATAACAGGGCGTGAAACCTGCGTAAAAACCCATCTGTGGATAACCGGTCGTTTAATCCACAGGCTTAAAGCACTTATCCAAGGGCCTCATTGGCAGATGACCACAACGTTTTGAATCGCTGTACACATTGTAAACAAAGGCCTGTAGAGATCTATCCACAGAAATGTTGCTCAGTATAAATAAACATAAAAACAAAGATTTAATAAATTTCTCTCTTTTAATTTCTATTGTCTGTGATTCATCCACAGCTGGTTAAATTTTGTGCAAAGGGTTCTTTAGGAAGCCCTAAGTCCCTATACTTGCCCGCAAAGCTCTAAAACCCTTTCAACAAACAATTCCTGATTACCTACATAAGCAGGCACGAGGTGCGTGGTGGATTTCCCTTCCCGTTTTGAAGTGATCGTCATCGGCGGCGGTCATGCCGGTACCGAGGCAGCACTGGCGTCAGCACGCATGGGTGTAAAAACCCTGTTGCTGACGCATAACGTGGAAACCCTCGGTGCCATGAGTTGCAACCCCGCAATTGGCGGGATTGGCAAAAGCCATCTGGTCAAGGAAATCGATGCCCTTGGCGGGGTAATGGCGATGGCCACCGACAAGGGTGGTATTCAATTTCGCGTGCTCAACAGCCGTAAAGGCCCGGCCGTACGTGCTACCCGGGCTCAGGCCGACCGCATCCTGTACAAGGCAGCGGTACGCGAAACCCTGGAAAACCAGCCGAACCTGTGGATATTTCAGCAGGCCGCCGATGACTTGATCGTCGAGCAGGACCAGGTACGTGGTGTTGTTACGCAAATGGGTCTGCGTTTTCATGCAGATTCGGTCGTACTGACCACGGGCACGTTCCTGGGCGGACTTATCCACATCGGTATGCAAAATTATTCCGGTGGCCGTGCCGGTGACCCGCCGTCGATTGCTCTGGCAAAACGTCTGCGTGAACTACCGCTGCGCGTCGGCCGCTTGAAAACCGGGACCCCGCCACGCATTGATGGGCGTTCTGTGGATTTCTCGATGATGACCGAGCAAGCCGGCGACACGCCGATCCCGGTCATGTCGTTCATGGGTTCCAAAGAACAGCACCCGAAACAGGTCAGCTGCTGGATTACCCACACCAACGCCCGTACCCACGAAATCATTGCCGCGAACCTTGATCGTTCGCCGATGTATTCCGGGGTGATCGAAGGCATTGGCCCGCGGTATTGCCCGTCGATCGAAGACAAGATCCACCGCTTTGCCGACAAGGAAAGCCACCAGGTCTTTATCGAACCCGAAGGCCTGACCACCCACGAGCTGTACCCCAACGGAATTTCCACTTCGCTGCCGTTCGATGTGCAAATCCAGATCGTGCAGTCGATTCGCGGTATGGAAAACGCGCACATCGTGCGTCCGGGCTACGCCATCGAGTACGACTACTTCGACCCGCGCGACCTGAAATACAGCCTGGAAACCAAAGTGATCGGTGGCCTGTTCTTCGCCGGCCAAATCAACGGCACCACCGGTTATGAAGAAGCCGGGGCCCAAGGTTTGCTGGCCGGGACCAACGCAGCATTGCGTGCACAGGGCAAAGACAGCTGGTGCCCGCGTCGCGATGAAGCCTACATCGGCGTATTGGTCGACGACCTGATTACTCTGGGTACCCAGGAACCGTACCGGATGTTCACATCTCGGGCGGAATACCGTCTGATCCTGCGCGAAGACAACGCCGACCTGCGCTTGACCGAAAAAGGTCGCGAGCTGGGCCTGGTCGATGACGCCCGCTGGGCGGCCTTCTGCAAGAAACGCGAAAGCATTGCGCTCGAAGAACAGCGTCTGAAAAGTACCTGGGTTCGCCCGGGCACGGAGCAGGGCGACGCCATCGCAGAAAAATTCGGCACGCCGTTGACCCATGAGTACAACTTGCTCAACCTGCTTTCCCGTCCGGAAATCGACTACGCTGGTTTGGTCGAAGTGACAGGCCAGGGCGCTGAAGACCCACAAGTTGCCGAACAGGTGGAGATCAAGACCAAGTACGCCGGTTACATTGATCGCCAGCAGGACGAAATTGCTCGCCTGCGCGCCAGTGAAGACACCAAGCTGCCTGTGGATATCGACTACACCGGGATTTCCGGGTTGTCGAAAGAAATCCAAAGCAAGTTGGGGATAACTCGTCCGGAAACCCTCGGGCAGGCTTCACGTATTCCTGGCGTCACCCCGGCAGCCATCTCGCTGTTGATGATTCATTTGAAAAAACGCGGCGCGGGCCGTCAGTTGGAGCAAAGCGCTTGAGTTCGTTGGTCACCTCGCAACACGCCGAAGAGTTATCCACAGGGGCGCGCCAGTTGGGCGTTGCGCTGACCGAAGCCCAGCATGAGCTACTGCTGGGCTACCTGGCCCTGTTGATCAAATGGAACAAGGCTTACAACCTGACCGCAGTGCGTGATCCGGACGAAATGGTCTCGCGCCATCTGCTCGATAGTCTTAGTGTTATGCCATTCATCGAAAATGGTCGCTGGCTGGATGTCGGCAGCGGCGGCGGAATGCCCGGTATTCCGCTGGCGATTCTGTTTTCCGAGTCGCAAGTGACCTGCCTGGACAGCAACGGCAAGAAAACCCGCTTCCTGACCCAGGTCAAGCTCGAACTCAAGCTGGACAACCTGCAAGTTATCCACAGCCGCGTCGAAGCCTTCACGCCTGAACAGCCCTTCAACGGAATTGTTTCCCGGGCGTTCAGCAGCATGGAGAACTTCAGCAACTGGACCCGCCACCTTGGCGATCGCGACACGCGCTGGCTGGCAATGAAGGGCGTCCATCCAAGCGACGAGCTGTTAGCATTGCCGGCAGACTTCCACCTCGATAGCGAACACGCCTTGGCCGTACCTGGTTGCCAAGGCCAACGCCATCTGCTGATACTGCGCCGCACGGCATGATTGGGAACACAAGCAAGAATGGCTAAGGTATTCGCGATAGCGAACCAGAAGGGTGGCGTGGGTAAAACCACCACCTGTATCAACCTCGCAGCATCCCTGGTCGCGACCAAGCGTCGGGTGCTGTTGATCGATCTCGATCCACAGGGCAACGCCACCATGGGTAGCGGTGTGGATAAACACGGCCTGGAAAACTCGGTCTACGATTTGCTGATTGGCGAATGCGACCTTGCCCAGGCCATGCATTATTCCGAGCACGGCGGTTACCAACTGCTGCCGGCCAACCGCGATCTGACCGCGGCGGAAGTGGTGTTGCTGGAAATGCAGATGAAAGAAAGCCGTCTGCGCAGCGCCCTGGCGCCCATTCGCGACAACTACGATTACATCTTGATCGACTGCCCACCGTCGCTGTCGATGCTCACGCTTAACGCGCTGGTGGCCGCCGATGGGGTAATTATCCCCATGCAGTGCGAGTACTACGCGTTGGAAGGCCTGAGCGACCTTGTGGATAACATCAAGCGCATTGCCGAGTTGCTCAACCCGAAACTGCAGATCGAAGGCTTGTTGCGGACCATGTTCGACCCGCGCCTGAGCCTGATGAACGATGTGTCGGCGCAGCTCAAGGAACACTTCGGTGACCAGCTGTACGACACCGTGATTCCACGCAACATCCGTCTGGCCGAAGCGCCAAGCTATGGCATGCCGGCGCTGGCGTACGACAAATCCTCGCGTGGCGCCATCGCCTACCTGGCATTGGCTGGCGAGATGGTTCGCCGCCAACGCCGTAATTCACGCACCGCTGCAGCCCAGCCAACTTAAGGAATCCCCATGGCCGTCAAGAAACGAGGTCTCGGACGTGGACTGGATGCACTGTTGAGTGGTCCGACCGTCACATCGCTTGAAGAACAAGCGGTGCAGGCCGACGAGCGCGAGCTGCAGCACTTGCCGCTGGACCTGATCCAGCGCGGCAAATACCAGCCACGTCGGGACATGGACCCCCAGGCCCTGGAAGAACTGTCCAACTCGATCAAGGCTCAGGGCGTGATGCAGCCCATCGTGGTGCGCCCCATTGGCGGTGGCCGCTTTGAGATTATCGCCGGGGAGCGCCGCTGGCGTGCCAGCCAGCAGGCCGGCAAGGAGACTATCCCGGCGATGGTGCGCGACGTGCCGGATGAAACCGCGATCGCCATGGCGCTGATCGAGAATATTCAGCGTGAAGACCTCAACCCGATCGAAGAAGCGATTGCGTTGCAGCGTTTGCAGCAGGAATTCCAGCTCACCCAGCAACAAGTGGCCGAGGCAGTGGGCAAGTCCCGCGTCACCGTGTCCAACTTGTTGCGTTTGATCGCGCTGCCGGAAGTGATCAAGACCATGTTGTCCCACGGCGACCTGGAAATGGGCCATGCCCGTGCGTTGCTCGGTTTGCCGGAAAATCAACAGGTTGAAGGGGCGCGACACGTTGTCGCACGAGGCCTGACCGTACGTCAGACTGAAGCGCTGGTGCGCCAATGGCTCAGCGGCAAACCTGCACCGGTGGAAACCGCCAAACCTGATCCGGATATCGCGCGACTCGAGCAGCGCCTGGCCGAGCGCCTGGGCTCTGCGGTGCAAATTCGTCACGGCAAGAAGGGCAAAGGGCAATTGGTCATCGGATATAACTCCCTTGACGAGCTTCAAGGCGTCCTTGCCCACATCCGCTGAAACATTTGCTTATGTAGCGCGTGATCGGAAATCACTACCCGACAGTTGAATAGGGGCTGAACCGCCCCTATACTCTGCGCGCATTTTGTCGGCACAAATTATGCCAAGTTATTGATTTCCGGCAGCCGACCATTGAGGAGCAAGAGTGATGGAAACCCGCACGCCAAACACGTTGCCGTTCCATCGCTTGGCTGTTTTTCCGGTTCTACTGGCTCAATTTGTCATTTTGCTGATCGCCGCATTGGCGCTTTGGTATTGGCATGGAGTCGTAGCCGGGTATTCAGGACTCTGCGGAGGCCTGATAGCCTTGCTGCCCAATATGTATTTTGCTCACAGGGCCTTTCGGTTTTCCGGCGCCCGAGCAGCCCAGGCTATCGTCCGGTCTTTTTATGCCGGCGAGGCGGGGAAACTGATTTTGACGGCAGTGCTGTTTGCACTGACCTTTGCAGGTGTGAAGCCATTGGCGCCGCTGGCTGTATTCGGCGTCTTCGTGTTGACCCAACTGGTCAGCTGGTTCGCTCCCCTGCTAATGAAAACAAGACTTTCGAAACCTTAGGGCGTTTGAGGCAACCATGGCAGAAACAACCGCTTCGGGCTATATCCAGCACCACTTGCAGAACCTGACCTTCGGTCAGCTTCCTAATGGCGGCTGGGGCTTTGCCCACACCGCAGCAGAAGCCAAAGAAATGGGTTTCTGGGCTTTCCACCTGGATACTCTGGGTTGGTCGGTCGCATTGGGTCTGATCTTCGTCCTGATTTTCCGCATGGCGGCAAAGAAGGCGACTTCGGGTCAGCCAGGTGCTTTGCAGAACTTCGTTGAAGTATTGGTCGAATTCGTCGATGGCAGCGTGAAAGACAGCTTCCATGGCCGTAGCCCGGTGATTGCACCGCTGGCACTGACCATCTTCGTCTGGGTGTTCCTGATGAACGCCGTCGACCTGATCCCGGTGGACTGGATTCCTCAGTTGGCCATGGCGATCTCCGGCGACCCGCACATTCCATTCCGCGCCGTATCCACCACTGACCCGAACGCCACACTGGGCATGGCTCTGTCGGTATTCGCGCTGATCATTTTCTACAGCATCAAGGTCAAGGGCATCGGCGGCTTCATCGGCGAATTGACCCTGCACCCGTTCGGCAGCAAGAACATCTTCGTTCAAGCCCTGCTGATCCCGGTGAACTTCCTGCTGGAATTCGTCACCCTGATCGCCAAGCCGATTTCCCTGGCTCTGCGACTGTTCGGCAACATGTATGCCGGCGAGTTGGTGTTCATTCTGATCGCTGTGATGTTCGGCAGCGGCCTGCTCTGGCTTAGCGGCCTGGGCGTAGTTCTGCAGTGGGCGTGGGCTGTGTTCCACATCCTGATCATTACCCTGCAGGCCTTCATCTTCATGATGCTGACCATCGTCTACCTGTCGATGGCGCACGAAGAGAACCATTAAGACCAGTCTCGACTAGTCTGATGTCCTTCCCGGTCAAACGGGAAGGTGGCCCAACAGGGCTATGAAACGATTTGTTTTACCGCTTTAAAATCTAAAAAACCTAAACCATACGACGTAAAAGTCGGGAGGAAAGATGGAAACTGTAGTTGGTCTAACCGCTATCGCTGTTGCACTGTTGATCGGCCTGGGCGCCCTGGGTACTGCCATTGGTTTCGGCCTGCTGGGCGGCAAATTCCTGGAAGGCGCAGCGCGTCAGCCAGAAATGGTCCCAATGCTGCAAGTTAAAATGTTCATCGTCGCCGGCCTGCTCGACGCCGTGACCATGATCGGCGTTGGTATCGCACTGTTCTTCACCTTCGCGAACCCCTTCGTTGGTCAACTCGCTGGCTAATCACTCGAATTTTCGAGTGATTGGGGTGATGGACAACGAATGAGCGAGGTGTTGGCGTGAACATTAATGCAACCCTGATTGGCCAATCCGTTGCGTTCTTCATTTTTGTAGTGTTTTGCATGAAGTTCGTGTGGCCTCCGGTCATCGCGGCTTTGCACGAACGTCAGAAGAAGATCGCGGATGGTTTGGACGCTGCCAGCCGTGCAGCTCGCGACCTGGAGTTGGCCCACGAGAAAGTGGGTCAGCAACTGCGCGAAGCTAAAGCACAGGCAGCCGAGATCATTGAGCAAGCCAAGAAACGCGGTAACCAGATCGTCGAAGAGGCTGTTGAAAAAGCCCGCGTCGAAGCTGACCGTGTGAAGGCTTCGGCTCATGCCGAGATCGAACAGGAACTGAACGGTGTCAAAGACGCGCTGCGTGCCCAACTGGGTGCTCTGGCCGTTGGCGGTGCCGAGAAGATCCTCGGTGCCACAATCGATCAAAACGCGCACGCGGAGCTGGTTAACAAACTGGCTGCTGAAATTTAAGCGAGGGCGATCATGGCAGAACTGACCACGTTGGCCCGACCTTACGCTAAGGCAGCCTTCGAGCACGCCCAGGCCCACCAGCAGCTGGCCTCTTGGTCAGCCATGCTCGGCCTGGCTGCAGCAGTGTCGCAAGACGACACCATGCAGCGCGTGCTCAAGGCCCCGCGCCTGACGAGCGCAGACAAGGCCGCCACTTTTATTGAAGTGTGCGGCGACAAGTTTGATGTGAAGGTGCAGAACTTCATCCACGTCATTGCCGAAAACGACCGTCTCCCGCTATTGCCGGAGATCGCCGCTCTGTTCGACCTGTACAAGGCCGAAGCAGAGAAATCGGTAGACGTTGAAGTGACCAGTGCTTTCGCATTGAACCAAGAACAGCAAGACAAACTCGCCAAGGTTCTCAGTGCACGACTCAATCGGGAAGTGCGCCTGCAAGCTTCGGAGGACGCATCGCTTATTGGTGGTGTTGTTATCCGTGCCGGCGACCTGGTTATCGATGGCTCGATTCGCGGCAAAATCGCGAAACTTGCCGAAGCATTGAAATCTTGAGTTTGAAGGGGCAGCAGAGCAATGCAGCAACTCAATCCTTCCGAAATAAGTGAAATTATCAAGGGCCGCATCGACAAGCTCGATGTGACCTCCCAAGCCCGTAACGAAGGCACTGTCGTCAGCGTATCTGACGGCATCGTGCGGATTCACGGTCTGGCCGACGTCATGTACGGCGAGATGATCGAGTTTCCGGGCGGCGTCTACGGTATGGCCCTCAACCTGGAGCAAGACTCCGTAGGTGCCGTTGTATTGGGCGCGTACACCAGTCTGGCTGAAGGCATGAGCGCCAAGTGCACAGGCCGCATCCTGGAAGTTCCGGTTGGTAAGGAACTGCTGGGTCGCGTAGTCGACGCACTGGGTAACCCTGTTGACGGTAAAGGTCCACTGGGCAACACCGAGACCGACGCGGTCGAGAAAGTTGCTCCAGGCGTGATCTGGCGTAAGTCGGTAGACCAGCCTGTACAGACTGGCTACAAGGCTGTCGATGCCATGATCCCGGTCGGCCGTGGCCAGCGTGAGCTGATCATCGGTGACCGTCAGATCGGTAAAACCGCTCTGGCGATCGACGCGATCATCAACCAGAAAGACAGCGGCATTTTCTGCGTCTACGTAGCCATCGGTCAGAAGCAATCGACCATCGCCAACGTAGTTCGCAAGCTGGAAGAAAACGGCGCCCTGGCCAACACGATCATCGTGGCTGCCAGTGCTTCGGAATCTCCTGCGCTGCAATTCCTGGCACCGTACTCCGGCTGCACCATGGGTGAATTCTTCCGCGACCGCGGTGAAGACGCGCTGATCGTTTATGACGATCTGTCCAAGCAAGCAGTGGCTTATCGCCAGATTTCCCTGCTGCTGCGCCGTCCACCAGGCCGTGAAGCTTACCCAGGCGACGTGTTCTATCTCCACTCCCGTCTGCTGGAGCGCGCATCCCGCGTTTCGGAAGAATACGTAGAGAAGTTCACCAACGGCGCAGTGACCGGCAAAACCGGTTCCCTGACCGCACTGCCGATCATCGAAACCCAGGCTGGCGACGTTTCCGCGTTCGTTCCGACCAACGTGATTTCCATCACCGACGGTCAGATCTTCCTGGAATCGGCCATGTTCAACTCGGGCATCCGCCCTGCAGTGAACGCCGGTGTTTCGGTATCCCGTGTGGGTGGTGCCGCTCAGACCAAGATCATCAAGAAGCTCTCCGGTGGTATCCGTACCGCTCTGGCTCAGTACCGTGAACTGGCGGCATTCGCCCAGTTCGCTTCTGACCTGGACGAAGCGACCCGTAAGCAACTTGAGCATGGTCAGCGCGTTACCGAGCTGATGAAGCAGAAGCAATACGCCCCAATGTCGATCGCTGACATGGCGTTGTCGCTGTATGCCGCTGAGCGTGGGTTCCTGACCGACGTTGAAATCGCCAAGGTCGGCAGCTTTGAACAAGCGCTGATTGCTTACTTCAACCGCGATCACGCCGAATTGATGGCGAAGATCAACGTGAAGGGTGACTTCAATGACGATATCGACGCTGGCATGAAAGCCGGTATCGAGAAGTTCAAGGCCACCCAAACCTGGTAAGCCGCAGCGGGAGCCGCAAGGCTTCCGCTTGCTAACCTGATAGGTGTTACATGGCAGGCGCAAAAGAGATTCGCAGTAAGATTGCGAGCATCAAAAGCACGCAAAAAATTACCAGCGCCATGGAAAAAGTGGCGGTCAGCAAAATGCGCAAGGCACAAATGCGCATGGCTGCTAGCCGTCCTTATGCGGAGCGTATCCGCCAGGTAATTGGGCATCTGGCCAACGCCAACCCGGAATACCGCCACCCGTTCATGATCGAGCGCGCCGTCAAGCGTGCAGGTTATGTGGTAGTGAGCAGTGACCGTGGTTTGTGCGGTGGTCTGAATACCAACCTGTTCAAGGCCCTGGTCAAGGACATGGCGGTAAACCGCGAAAACGGCGTCGAGATCGATCTGTGTGTTGTTGGTAGCAAGGGTGCGGCCTTTTTCCGCAACTTCGGCGGTAACGTCGTTGCAGCTATCAGCCACCTGGGTGAAGAGCCGTCGATCAATGATTTGATCGGCAGTGTGAAGGTGATGCTGGATGCGTACCTGGAAGGCCGGATTGACCGCCTGTCCGTGGTATCCAACAAGTTCATCAACACCATGACCCAGCAGCCAACCGTGGAGCAATTGATTCCACTGGTGGCAACCCCGGATCAGGAACTCAAGCACCACTGGGACTACCTCTACGAACCAGACGCCAAAGAGCTGCTTGACGGCTTGATGGTGCGCTACGTGGAGTCGCAGGTGTACCAGGCGGTGGTCGAGAACAACGCAGCTGAACAAGCGGCGCGGATGATCGCGATGAAAAACGCTACCGATAACGCCGGTGATCTGATCAGCGATTTGCAGCTGATCTACAACAAGGCGCGTCAGGCTGCGATCACCCAAGAGATCTCGGAAATCGTCGGCGGCGCTGCCGCGGTTTAACGGTTCAAATATTCAGAGGATCCAGCTATGAGTAGCGGACGTATCGTTCAAATCATCGGCGCCGTTATCGACGTGGAATTTCCACGCGACAGCGTACCGAGCATCTACAACGCGCTGAAAGTACAAGGCGCGGAAACTACCCTGGAAGTTCAGCAGCAGCTGGGCGACGGCGTAGTTCGTACCATTGCGATGGGTTCCACCGAAGGCTTGAAGCGCGGTCTGGACGTTGTCGACACTGGCGCTGCCATCTCCGTACCGGTCGGTAAAGCGACCCTGGGCCGGATCATGGACGTACTGGGCAACCCGATCGACGAAGCTGGCCCGATTGCCACCGAAGAGCGCTGGGGCATTCACCGCGCAGCACCTTCGTTCGCAGAACAAGCGGGCGGCAACGACCTGCTGGAAACCGGCATCAAGGTTATCGACCTGGTTTGCCCGTTCGCCAAAGGCGGTAAAGTCGGTCTGTTCGGTGGTGCCGGTGTAGGCAAGACCGTAAACATGATGGAACTGATCCGTAACATCGCCATCGAGCACAGCGGTTATTCCGTGTTCGCAGGTGTGGGTGAGCGTACTCGTGAGGGTAACGACTTCTACCACGAGATGAAGGACTCCAACGTTCTGGACAAAGTGGCACTGGTTTACGGTCAGATGAACGAGCCGCCGGGAAACCGTCTGCGCGTAGCCCTGACTGGCCTGACCATGGCCGAGAAATTCCGTGACGAAGGTAACGACGTTCTGCTGTTCGTCGACAACATCTACCGTTACACCCTGGCCGGTACTGAAGTATCCGCACTGCTGGGCCGTATGCCTTCTGCAGTAGGTTACCAGCCGACCCTGGCTGAAGAGATGGGCGTTCTGCAAGAACGTATCACTTCGACCAAGGAAGGTTCGATCACTTCGATCCAAGCGGTATACGTACCTGCGGATGACTTGACCGACCCGTCGCCAGCTACCACCTTCGCCCACTTGGACGCCACCGTCGTTCTGTCCCGTGACATCGCTTCCCTGGGTATCTACCCAGCGGTCGATCCACTCGACTCGACTTCGCGCCAGCTGGACCCGAACGTGATCGGCCAGGAGCACTACGACACCGCTCGCGGCGTTCAGTACGTGCTGCAGCGTTACAAAGAACTGAAGGACATCATTGCGATCCTGGGTATGGACGAGCTGTCGGAAGCCGACAAGCAGTTGGTAAACCGTGCTCGTAAGATCCAGCGTTTCTTGTCGCAGCCGTTCTTCGTGGCTGAAGTCTTCACCGGTGCTTCGGGTAAATACGTTTCCCTGAAAGACACCATTGCTGGCTTCAAAGGCATCCTCAACGGTGACTACGACCACCTGCCAGAACAAGCGTTCTACATGGTCGGCGGCATCGAAGAAGCGATCGAGAAAGCCAAGAAACTGTAATCCTGGCGCCCGGAAACGGGCGCTCATCAGGTTGAGGCAATCAGATGGCTATGACAGTCCATTGCGATATCGTCAGCGCGGAAGGGGAAATTTTCTCCGGTCTGGTCGAGTTTGTAACAGCGCACGGCGACTTGGGTGATCTTGGTATCGCCATGGGTCACGCCCCGCTGATCACAAGCTTGAAGCCAGGTCCGATCACTCTGACCAAGCAAGGCGGGGAACGTGAGGTTTTTTACATCTCCGGTGGTTTCCTCGAGGTTCAGCCGAACATGGTCAAGGTACTTGCCGACACCGTGCAACGTGCTGGCGACCTGGATGAAGCCTCCGCTCAGGAAGCCGTCAAGGCTGCCGAGAAGGCGCTGAACGAAAAAGGCGCAGACTTCGACTACAGCGCTGCTGCAGTCCGTCTGGCCGAGGCCGCAGCCCAGCTGCGTACTCTCCAGCAGATCCGCAAGAAGTAAGCGGCCACGCCGTTTTGCTTGATGCGTGATTGATTAAAAAGGGTAGCCTCGGCTACCCTTTTTCTTTTTTGCAAAACACTTCTTTGGTCTGAACCCGGACCGCCCAGGATTGGTAGCCATTCATGTCTCTTGAAATCGTCATTCTCGCCGCAGGCCAGGGCACTCGTATGCGTTCGGCCCTGCCCAAGGTGCTGCACCCGGTCGCGGGCAATTCCATGCTGGGTCATGTTATCCACAGCGCCCGGCAACTGGACCCACAACGTATTCATGTGGTGATTGGCCACGGTGCCGATGTGGTCCGTGAGCGTCTGGCCGCGGACGACCTGAATTTCGTATTGCAAGACAAGCAACTGGGCACCGGCCACGCGACCGCGCAGGCTGTGCCTTTCATCACCGCGGACACGGTATTGATCCTCTACGGCGATGTACCGCTGATTGAAGTGGAAACCTTACAACGCCTGCTCAAGCACGTGGTGCCTGGCCAGATGGGCCTGCTGACCGTGGAGCTGGACGACCCTACGGGCTACGGCCGCATTGTGCGCAACGCCGACGGCAAGGTGGCTGCCATCGTTGAACACAAAGATGCCAGCGAAGCCCAGCGCGCGATTACTGAAGGCAACACCGGCATTCTCGCGGTGCCTGCCAACAAGCTCGCCGATTGGATGAGCCGCCTGTCCAACAACAACGCCCAGGGCGAGTATTACCTCACCGACGTCATCGAGATGGCCGTCAGCGATGGCCTGCTGGTCGCCACCGAGCAGCCCCACCATCCGATGGAAGTGCAGGGCGCCAACGACCGCAAACAACTGGCAGAGCTGGAACGTCACTATCAACTGCGCGAAGGCCTGCGCCTGATGGCCCAGGGTGTGACCCTGCGAGACCCGGCGCGTTTCGATGTACGTGGCGAAGTCACGGTGGGCCGCGACATCCTGATCGATATCAATGTGATCCTCGAAGGCCGCGTGATCATTGAAGACGGTGTGGTGATCGGCCCGAACTGCGTGATCAAGGACAGCACCTTGCGCAAAGGCGTGGTGGTCAAGGCCAACAGCCATATCGACGGTGCGGTGATGGGCGAGGGCAGCGATGCCGGGCCGTTTGCGCGCTTGCGTCCGGGTAGCGAGCTGGGGGCCAAGGCCCATGTGGGGAACTTTGTCGAACTGAAAAACGCTCACCTGGGCGAAGGCGCCAAAGTCGGCCACCTGACTTACCTGGGCGATGCCGTCATCGGCGCCCGCACCAACATCGGTGCCGGCACCATCACCTGCAACTATGACGGTGCCAACAAGTACCAGACCACCATTGGTGAAGATGTGTTCATCGGCTCCAATAACTCGCTGGTTGCTCCGGTGACCATCGGCGATGGTTCCAACACCGCAGCGGGCTCGACCATCAACCAGGATGTGGATAAGTCCCAACTGGCGGTTGCCCGGGCTCGCCAACGCAACATCGACGGCTGGAAACGCCCGGTCAAAATCAAGAACACCTGAGTTATCCACAACTCCATACGTTGAGATTCACTCCTGTGGGAGCTGGCTTGCCTGCGATAGCGGTCTGACATTCATCATGATGTCGCCTGACACGCCGCTATCGCAGGCAAGCCAGCTCCCACAGTTGTTTAGTGGCATGTCCGAAAGCTCTACAAAAATGCCTTCCGCCTCTTGACGATCTTTCACCAATAGGTTTTGATTGCCTTCGTTATCTTTCGAAACGAAACTTATCACTACCATGTCGAAACGAAACACCCCCCAACGACGCCACAATATCCTGACCTTGCTCAACGAACAGGGCGAAGTCAGCGTGGACGAATTGGCCAAACATTTCGAAACTTCGGAAGTGACCATCCGCAAGGACCTTGCTGCCCTCGAAAGTAACGGCTTGCTCCTGCGTCGCTACGGCGGTGCAATCACTATGCCCCAAGAGCTGGTGGGTGACGCTGCCCAGCCCATCTCGGTCTACAAGCGCGCCATCGCCCGTGCGGCCGTGAAGCGTTTGCGTGAACATGCGCGCATCATCATCGACAGCGGCAGCACCACCGCCGCGATGATCCCCGAACTGGGCCATCAGCCGGGCCTGGTGGTGATGACCAACTCCCTGAACGTGGCCCGCGCCTTGAGCGAACTGGAACACGAACCGGTGCTGTTGATGACCGGGGGCACCTGGGACCCGCATTCGGATTCGTTCCAGGGCCAGGTCGCCGAGCAGGTCCTGCGTTCTTACGACTTTGACCAGCTGTTCATCGGTGCCGATGGCATCGATTTACAGCGCGGCACCACCACCTTCAACGAACTGCTGGGCTTGAGCCGCGTCATGGCCGAGGTCGCCCGTGAAGTGGTGGTGATGGTCGAATCCGACAAGATCGGCCGCAAGATTCCCAACCTGGAACTGCCCTGGAGCAGCGTCCATACCCTTATTACCGATGATCGCCTGCCGCTCGAGGCCCGCGACCAGATCCAAGCCCGCGGCATTACGCTGATATGCGCGGCAATCATCTAGGAGAAGCACCATGTGTGGAATTGTTGGCGCAGTCGCCGAACGTAACGTTACTGCCATCCTGATCGAAGGCCTCAAGCGCCTCGAATACCGCGGCTACGATAGCGCCGGTGTGGCCGTCTTCACTAACGCCGGCAAGCTGGAGCGCATGCGCCGCCCGGGCAAGGTCAGCGAGTTGGACCAGGCCCTGGCCGGTGAGCCACTGGTAGGTCGCTTAGGGATCGCCCACACCCGTTGGGCCACCCACGGTGCTCCGTGCGAGCGTAACGCTCACCCGCACTTCTCGGGCGACCTGGCGGTGGTGCACAACGGCATCATCGAAAACCATGAAGTGCTGCGTGAACAACTCAAGGGCCTGGGCTACGTCTTCACCTCGGACACTGACACCGAAGTGATCGCCCACCTGCTCAACCACAAGCTCAAGGACCACAGCGACCTGACCACCGCCCTCAAGGCCACGGTCAAAGAGCTGCACGGCGCCTACGGCCTGGCCGTGATCAGCGCGAGCCAGCCTGACCGCGTCGTGGCCGCCCGCAGCGGTAGCCCATTGGTAATTGGCCTGGGCCTGGGTGAGAACTTCCTTGCGTCCGACCAACTGGCCCTGCGCCAAGTGACCGACCGCTTCATGTACCTGGAAGAAGGCGACATTGCCGACATCCGCCGTGAAAGCGTGCAGATCTGGGACGTGAACGGTCAGTCCGTGGAACGTGAAGCCGTGCAATACCGCGACGGTGCCGAAGCCGCCGACAAGGGCGAGTTCCGCCACTTCATGCTCAAGGAAATCCACGAGCAGCCGTCCGTGGTACAGCGCACCCTGGAAGGTCGCCTGAGCCAGAACCAAGTGTTGGTGAATGCTTTCGGCCCGCAAGCCGCTGAACTGTTCGCCAAAGTGCGCAATGTGCAGATCGTCGCCTGCGGCACCAGCTACCACGCCGGTATGGTGGCGCGTTACTGGTTGGAAGAACTGGCCGGCATCCCATGCCAGGTCGAAGTCGCCAGCGAGTTCCGCTATCGCAAGGTGGTGGTGCAGCCCGACACCCTGTTCGTGACCATTTCCCAGTCCGGCGAAACCGCCGACACCCTGGCCGCCCTGCGCAACGCCAAGGAACTGGGCTTCCTCGGCAGCCTGGCGATCTGCAACGTCAGCATCAGCTCCCTGGTGCGTGAATCCGACCTGACCCTGCTGACCCAGGCCGGTCGTGAAATCGGTGTCGCCTCCACCAAGGCTTTCACCACCCAACTGGTGGGCCTGTTGCTGCTGACCCTGTCACTGGGCCAAGTACGCGGCACCCTCGCCGACGGTGTCGAAGCCACTCTGGTGGAAGAACTGCGCCGCCTGCCGACCCGCCTGGGCGAAGCCTTGGCCATGGACGGCACCGTGGAAAAAGTCGCCGAGCTGTTCGCCGACAAGAACCACACCCTGTTCCTCGGCCGTGGTGCGCAGTACCCGGTGGCGATGGAAGGCTCGC
Source organism: Pseudomonas sp. B16120 (assembly GCF_044218845.1). Lineage (NCBI taxonomy): Bacteria > Pseudomonadati > Pseudomonadota > Gammaproteobacteria > Pseudomonadales > Pseudomonadaceae > Pseudomonas > Pseudomonas sp. B16120. The sequence continues at coordinate 6,339,767 of NZ_CP162588.1, read as the reverse complement.
TGAAACTCAAGGAAATCTCGTACATCCACGCCGAAGCCTACCCGGCCGGCGAGCTGAAGCACGGCCCGTTGGCCCTGGTGGATGACGACATGCCAGTGGTCACCGTGGCGCCGAACAACGAACTGCTGGAGAAGCTCAAGTCCAACCTGCAGGAAGTACGCGCCCGTGGCGGCCAACTGATCGTCTTCGCTGACGAGAAGGCCGGAATGACCAACGGTGAAGGCACCCACGTCATCAACATGCCGCACATCCACGACACCCTGTCGCCGATCCTCTACACCATCCCGCTGCAGTTGCTGTCGTACTACGTCGCCGTGCTCAAGGGCACCGACGTTGACCAGCCGCGCAACTTGGCGAAGTCGGTGACGGTGGAGTAAGCCTTACTGGCGTACCCAAAAGGGGTGGTTAACAACAACATAGTTTGACACAGCACCTCGCGTAAATCGGGGTCTGTACGACGACTCGGGGTAGAGACAACAGCAATATAGACTGACACAGATGGACTGAGCTTCAAATACAGGGTCCGGCTTTTCACAACATAGTTTGACACGAACAGTTAATGTAAGCAGTCATGAAGGGGGATCGCATAAGCTGAGGCCTTCAACACAAGCTCAATGCGATGTTTAGGTCTGTGCTCACCCTACGGCCGGCGCCCATAAGCACATAAACCGTATTTTTCGTCTCAAATAAGCACGCGTGAGTGAAGGAAACCCCCAACGTTGTTCTGACCCAATCGCCAGGTTGGAAGCGGCCTCTGCTGTCTTGGATAACGGTTAAAGCGTAAACCAGAGCAGGGATTAGCTCTCTATCGACGATCGCTTGCCGCTGAGACGTTGTGACGTCGAGGTCCAATATCGCCCATTCAGAAACAAGACAATAGGCACGGAAAGGAAAATGCAGATTGGCGAGTGCCACAGCATCTGAATTGGCGAGTTGGCACCCGCCTATTTCCTCACCTGCGGAAAGCACTGAGATAAAATCAGCCAAATTCATCCGTTCCTCCAGTCGATCAATACACCGACTCGAACGAGAATCATCAATCAGCATAGCTCCAAGTGAACCGCCTGGTTTCAATGCCGACGAATAGCAGCAATGTCATCTCACCCTTCACCTTTACACTCCCTCTACCTCAATGAACGGGATGATTTCTTTAGGCGGCGTCACCGCACACAGCGGTTTGCGCCAGTAGCCCACGCTATGCCACTGGCTGTGCTTGTACCCAACTTCGGGGTAGGTGCCGATGTGGGTAAATCCGAGCGCTTCATGGATACCTATGCTTCCTGCGTTAGGTAAGGCAATGCCGGCATAGGCTGCATGAAACCCCTGTTTTTCGAGGAGCGGTAGAAGTCGCTGATAAAGCGCACGACCAAGTCCTTTTCTGTGTACCGCAGGGTCGATATAGACGGTGACGTCTACCGACCAGCGATAAGCTTCCCTGGCTCGATGCTGACCTGCGTAAGCGTATCCAACGACCTTGCCTTCTACCTCTGCTACCAGAAAGGGATATATCTGCAGTGTTGCGGCTATTCGTGCTGCCATCTCATCAACCGTCGGTGGTATCAACTCGAACGAGATGACTGTGTCCAAAACCATTGGCGCATAGATGGCCTGGACGGCAGATGCGTCATCAGATGTCGCAACCCTCACTTTGTAGTTCATGTCTTTCTTTGCTGCCCCGTAAAGAATCGTGTTTGAAGGGCTGCCACTTGCCGGGTTTTCAGCCCTTTAGAATGTCGCGTTAGATCCGTGAGCTTCGCTTGGAACAGCGCGGTTACCAGCGTGACGATGCGTGCAGGTAACCGACAGCATTAGTAACTCATTTTTTTATGGAAACAATCGTTCCTTTACCTCCTTCGACCCGAAAGGTGAATGACACACGATCTCCTACCTTCAACCCTGCCAATTGGTCATCCGACACGGAAAAGGCCATGGTCATCGGCGGCCATTGAACAGCTGGGACGGCACCGTGAGCGAGTGTCACGGTATGCTTCGCAGGATCAATGGCCTTGATCGTGCCCTCGGCATCGGCGACAGCCATCTGCTTTGATTCCTGCTTCATTTCCATGCCTTCCATACCGTCCATTTTCATTGCTGACGTGTCTTGTGCATGGGCAGCGAAAGAGAGCACAACCGCAGTGCTGGCAACTGTAATAAGGGTCAGTTTCATACGACATTTCCTTTCAGAGTTACGGGTTTGCTAGGTAGATTTCGACGACGCATTAAGCGATAGGCCGCCGGGATGACAAACAGGGAAAGCAAGGGCGCAGTTACCATGCCGCCGACCATTGGCGCGGCAATTCGGCTCATCACTTCGCTGCCGGTACCACTGCCCAACAGTATGGGCAACAGGCCCGCGATGATGACAGCCACAGTCATAGCTTTGGGACGCACCCGCTGCACAGCGCCTTCACGAATCGACGCCACTAGTGCATGTTCAGAGTTATCGCCAAGGTCCACACGTTCAGCCCAAGCATTCTTCAGGTAGAGCAGCATGATCACGCCGAACTCTGCAGAAACCCCGGCCAGTGCGATGAAGCCGACCCCCGTTGCCACCGACAGATTGAAACCGAGCAAATAGAGGAACCATGCCCCTCCGGTGAGAGCAAAAGGGAGTGTGGCCATGATCAACAGGGCCTCATCGAATCGAGCAAATGTCAGGTAAAGCAGCACGAAGATGATCAATAGCGTGGCCGGTACGACCAGCTTTAGTCGTGCGTTAGCTCTTTCGAGAAACTCGAACTGCCCCGAGTAGCTCAGGCTCATACCAGGCTGCAACTTGACCTGTTGATTGACGACCTGACGAAGATCGGCGACCACGGAGGCAATGTCCCGACCACGCACATCGATGTATACCCAGCCCGAAGGCCGCGCGTTCTCGCTCTTGAGCATTGGTGGACCGTCAGTGATTTTTATTTTTGCCACAGTACCGAGGGTGATCTGGATGCCTGACGATGTGTAAATGGGCAATTGTTCCAAGGCTCCCGGTGAGTCACGCCACTCTCGCGGATAACGGACGCTGATCGGAAAACGTGCGAGCCCCTCAATGGTCTCCCCGATATTTTCGCCTCCGATAGCACCAGCCACGATGGACTGCACATCAGCGATATTCATGCCGTAGCGGGCGGCTGCATTACGATCGATATCCACATCGATGTAGCGGCCACCGGTCAGGCGCTCGGCCAACGCGGAGCTGACACCGGGCACATTTTTGGCTGCCTTTTCAACCGCCTGGGTGACCGAATCGATTTCCGTCAGGTTAGTGCCGGCAACTTTCACCCCGATGGGACTTTTGATCCCTGTGGCCAGCATGTCGATGCGGTTGCGAATCGGGGGTATCCAAATATTGGTCAAGCCAGGCACGCGTACCACGCGGTCCAGCTCCTCCACCAATTTTTCCTGGGTCATGCCTGGGCGCCATTGCTCATGCGGTTTGAACTGAATCGTGGTTTCAAACATTTCCAACGGCGCTGGATCAGTAGCGGTCTCAGCACGACCGGCCTTGCCGAAAACGTGTTCAACTTCAGGGACTGTTTTGATTAGGCGATCGGTCTGTTGCAGCAGTTGTGCAGCCTTCTGCACCGACAACCCCGGCAGGGCTGAAGGCATGTAGAGCAGATCCCCTTCGTCCAGTGGTGGAAGGAACTCCCCACCCAAGCGAAACATTGGCCATAGCGCACTGACAAATACCAACAGCGCCACCAGCAGAGTAGTTTTCGGACGGCGCAGAACTGCGTCCAACGCGGGTTGGTAGATCCGTATCAACCAGCGGTTTAAAGGGTTATGTTGCTCACTCGGAATTCGTCCCCGAATCCAATAACCCATCAGCACCGGCACCAACGTCACCGACAATCCCGCCGCTGCCGCCATGGCGTAGGTCTTGGTAAACGCCAGTGGGCCAAACAATCTTCCTTCCTGAGCCTCCAATGTGAACACCGGAATGAACGACAGCGTGATGATCAACAGACAAAAGAAAAGCGCGGGGCCGACCTCGGCCGCTGCATCGGTCATCACATGCCAATGCTGCTCACCCTTCAACTCCTGCCCAGGATGAGAGGTGTGCCAGAATTCTATTTTCTTGTGTGCATTTTCAATCATCACCACTGCGGCATCGACCATGGCACCGATAGCGATAGCGATCCCACCCAAGGACATGATGTTGGCGTTGATGCCCTGATATCGCATGACAATGAATGCAATCAACACCCCCACAGGTAGCGAAATGATTGCCACCAAGGATGAGCGCAGGTGCCAGAGGAAGATCCCGCACACCAGGGCAACGACGATGAACTCTTCCAGCAGCTTGTAACTGAGGTTGTCTATTGCGCGGTCGATCAGCTTGCTGCGATCGTAGGTTGTTACGATTTCTACGCCTGCTGGGAGACTGCTTTTCAACTCATCCAGTTTGCTCTTCACCGCCGTAATGGTCTCGCGAGCATTCTTACCGCTGCGCAAAATCACTACGCCACCGACGGTCTCGCCTTCCCCGTCAAGTTCAGTGATGCCTCGTCTCATTTCCGGCCCAAGCTGAATCGTGGCGACATCGCCAAGGCTTACAGGCACACCGCCTGATTCCAACTTCAACGGGATCGTCCGAAAATCGTTGAGTGTCTTTAGATAACCCGAAGCTCGCACGATAAACTCGGTTTCGGCCATTTCCAGCACAGCACCACCGGTTTCCTGATTGGCCTTGCCGATGGCTTCAGTCACCTGTGCCTGAGTGATCCCGAGATTGGCCATCTTGAGCGGATCGAGCTGTACTTGGTATTGCTTGACCATGCCGCCCACGGTGGCCACTTCCGCAACATTGGGCAGCGTCTTGAGTTCAAACTTCAGGAACCAATCTTGAAGCGCACGAAGTTGCGCGAGATCGTGCCCACCAGTGCGATCCACCAGTGCGTACTGATAGATCCAGCCCACTCCCGTTGCGTCCGGCCCCAATGCGGGCTTTGCGCTGGCTGGCAACCGGCTTTGTATTTGACTCAAATACTCCAGCACCCGAGAGCGAGCCCAGTACAAGTCGGTACCATCTTCGAACAGCACGTAAACAAAGCTGTCGCCGAAGAAGGAATACCCGCGCACGGTCTTGGCTCCAGGTACTGAAAGCATGGTGGTGGCCAGCGGATAGGTGACCTGATTCTCGACAATCTGCGGTGCTTGTCCCGGATAAGGGGTACGGATGATCACCTGTACATCGGAGAGATCCGGTAGTGCATCGATGGGTGTGTTCTGAACTGACCAGATGCCCCAAGCTGTGACGAAAAGTGTCGCCAACAGCACCAAAAAGCGGTTGGCAACAGACCAACGGATGAGGGCAGCGATCATGGCTGACCTCCCGTTTTATCTAGACGTTCGACACGCAATCCATCGTCGGTTTGGCTCACCGCGACCCGAACCTTGTCGCCCGTTTTCAGACCCTGAATCAGGGTAGGATTGGCAAGTGGAAACGTCATCGTCATGCCCGGCATGCCCAGTGTCTTGAAGGGGCCGTGGGCGAGTGTGACTTCTTTATCGTCGATTTCGACGATCTGCCCGTCCGCCTCATGCAGACCTGAGGCTGCTGCGATACGGGGTGGTACGTCTGCTGAACTGGCCACGATACCCTTTAAACTGGCCTCCGAATCGAGCAGAAATTGGCCCGAGGTAACTACCTTCTGACCTTCATCCAGACCTTTAACAATTACTGTCTTGCCACTGCTTTCCTGCCCGAGCTGCACTTCAACGGGGCGATATCGGCCAGCATCTTCGGCTAGCATCACCAAGGCACGTCGACCGGTGCGAATGACGGCCTCGCTCGGCACCCACAACACACCCTGCTCAGTTGAGCTGCTCAAGCGCACTTGCGCCGTCAAACCGGGCTTTAGGCGACCGTCTGGATTGGGTAGTTCGACCCGTACGCGCAGGGTGCGGCTGTCCGCATTGGTGTCCGGCAGAATTGTGCTGACAGTGCCATTGACCTTGGTCGCAGGGAAGGCCGGCAACTGCGCCTCGACCTTTTGCCCCTCGGCGATGGTACCCGCGTCGGATTCAGGAACGGACACCGCCAGCCAGACACTGCTCAGACCATTGACTCGCGCCAGTGTCTCGCCTGCCGCGACGGTCATGCCTATGCGCAGGTTGAGCTCTTGCAGCACCCCGCCAATCGGGCTGGTCAAAGTCAGATAAGGTTGGACCTTACCGCTACGTTCGACCTGGGCAATCACTCCCGGCGGCATTCCACTAAGCAGTAAGCGCTGCCGCGCAGCGGCGAGCAAGTCGTGATCACCGTTATTTTTCAGGGCCAGGAACTCAGTCTGAGCCGCCGCCCACTCGGGCACCAGAATATCCGCCAGCGCCGCATTGGCTTTGAGCAGATCACCGGGTGCATGGGCGTAGACCCGCTCTACAAAGCCTGGAGTACGAGCCTGGATAACCGCAACATCCCGTTCGTTAAAGCCGAGGATGCCACTCACATCAAGGCTGGATGCAAACACTCCACGGCTGACCATCGCCGAGCGCAGACCGAGATTCTGCGCCACGCTCGGATCGATGCTGATCGTCGCTTGATCGTTGCCGCCACTGGCGTATTGCGGAACCAGCTGCATGTCCATGAACGGCGATTTACCCGGTTTGTCGAACTTCTGTTGGGGGTACATCGGGTCATACCAGTACATGGCTTTGCGTTCATTTGGTGCGTTTTGATTTTGCTCAGGCGAAGCGCCCCGTACTTCGCTGACGCGTTGAAGTGCTAGCCAGTAACCACCGGCGATGCCCACTGCCATTGCAACGCCTGCCAGCAAAACCCCACTCTTTTTAAGGCTCATTGGCTGACCTCTCCATACGCAAAATACAGTCGTGCATTGATCAGTGCTCGCTGTTCCTCCACTTCGACTTGTTTGAGGCGAGCCTCGATGAGTTCACGTCGGGCGGCGACAACCGCATTCAAATCGCCTTTACCGGCGCGGTAGCTGGCCATGCTGAGTTCGACTTTTTCTTTGGCCAGCGGCAGCAGACTTTGCGCATTGCGCTGGACCGCACGATTGAGCCGTTCATAGTCAGCCAGTACACTTTCCAGTTGCTCGGTATGCTCGCGTGACAAGGCTTCGCGCTCGGATTCGAGTTGGTTGACTTCGGCTTCTCGTGCGGCAATTTTTGGGTTTTGCCGGGTCTGCGGAAACAACGGCAGATCCCAGGAAAGTTGCACGCTGACCATGTCGCCGAACTGCCGATCACGGTGCTGATAATCCACCTCCCAACTCAAGTCGGACTTTTTCTCCGCCTGCGCCTCGCGCACCTTGGCTTGCGCTTCACGGGTCATCGGCCCGTACGCGGCCAGCTCGGGATGATGTTGCAGTTTATGGGGCAAGCCTGACGTATCGATCGGCCACTGCGGAAGACTTCCCGCCGGCGTTGCGTTGGCGGCCGGACCAACCCAGCGTTTCAGCGCCGCGCGCGCTTGAGCACGCTGGCGTATCAGATCGTCTTGCTGCTCGGCCAGTTGCGCCGCTTCCTGCTTCGGTGTCACGGCATCGGCCGGTTGTGCGCGACCGCCGGCAATTTGCGCGCGGACGGTGTCGCTCAGCAAGCGGTTCTCCTTGTAGAAGTCCTGGAACAGCGCGTCTTTGCGCTCTATTGAATAGCTGCTGATCCAAGCCAGCGCCGTGGCTTGGCGCACGTTCAGGCGTTCGACCTGACGCTCGGCAGCGGCACGCTCAACCCCTGCGTTCGCAACCTCGATCCGCGCCCTGCGCTTGTCACTATTGGGCATGTCTTGCCTGACCCCGACCATTTGCATGGTCATGAAGTCATCATTGACGCTCCAGCGATCTGGGCCGCCGATGGGATAGTTCTGCAGACCAGCGAGCAGCTTCGGGTCAGGTAGCTCACCCGCTGGAATGGCCGCACTGCTGGCAGCCTGAATCTTTGCATCCTGTGCAGACAGCGACGGCGCGGTGTTTTCGGCCAGCCGCAAGGCCTCTTCGAGCGTCAGCGAGGTAGCGAAGCTCGGCAAGGCCAGTACGCTTGCCGCCAGACCGGCCACTAGGGACCAACCTGTGCAAAAGCACTTGGGGTTCATGTTTGCGATTCCTGCGATGATCCGCTGAGCGCTTCAAAAGGCCTGCGCACAGCCATGCCATCCCGTTAAAAACAGGATGAGGTTCAATAACGGACAGGAATCAGACGCGGGGCGGTCGCCATACACCGGATGGGGTGGACAAAGGAACGGAATCGCTGGAAAAGGCCAGCACGACGGGGCTGAACAGAGTCACGGGCGGCTTGACGATCGAAACTTGTAGCATCCCGCCCGTCTTGCACTCCTGACCCGGTTTGCAGGGTTTCCCATGCTCGGTCGGGCTCTTCATGTCATTGCAACAATCCATGCCCATGTCGTCCATCATCGCCATGCCCGTGGCTTTCATCGGGCACGGTTCTGTCGGTGCCTGCACCCCCGCCATCCCGCTGAGGGGAAGCGCCAGGCTGATCAAGAAAATAAGACAAAACCGCAGGTAGCGTTTCATGGGGTTGGAGTGTAGCCGTCAGAATTGGCGCGAACAATTAATTAACGCTGGCTTTCAGCTAGCGCATGCGAGCCGCTTAATAACGCACGATGTAAGCCCATCAGCATTAAGCCTGCATTATTTTTTCAGTTACCTTTTGACGCAGCACGGATCAGCGCGCTATCTGAAGGTCGGCGAGAAAAATATTCAATTCTGTAGCGCCCGACTTTAATGGAGCGCGCCGCCTTAGCAATGCGTGCTGTGCTCGCATAATTACTTAGGGTTGGTTCCACTCGGCTGCGGTGGAACTAGAATGAAAGGCCCTCAGACACCTGAATCAGCATTTCTTCGACTAGATGTGTGCCAATGGTTGTAGTGACCATCGCTGATGGGCTTTCACCCAAAAAACGGGCTTTGGGCTTGGAAAGCCATTGTTTGGCCTTGCCTTTGTCACCGAAGATCACCTCGGCCAAGGCGCTGATGTGTGCAAACCGGAACAGGCGATCGCTCTCATGCAGCGTCAAGAGCTGATTGGCTGCCAACCTTGTTTTGAGCGCTTTGGGTTGAACGATTCTGTCGCGTTCTTCATTGCTAAGGGTCCCACCATCACACAGCACATGGACCAGACTGGCCGGGAATCCAGCTACTATCATGTGGTGAATGTCCAGACACGAAGCATTGACAGAGATATCAAGAAGGGCCTCCAGACGCATGCGGTAAGCATGATAGACATCCTGTCGCAGGATGCCAGCAAACATGGGCAGCACCGATGTTACGTTGTGCATGGGCGTTAGCACTATTGTGCCATTCGCTACCGTTAGCTCCAGATCGTCCCCAATACCTAGCCCCATTTGGTCAAGCAACTCTGGAGGCAGCTCAATGATGATGTCGCCAGTACCGTCCTCAGTACTCTGGCATTTGGCTACCCACCGCTCAGTTTCACTCATGATCGCCTGGCCCTCATCAAAGCCATCAGAGAATGACACACATCATTATGCTCGGGCGCAGAGCTGACCAAAGGAACGCGCAATACGCTGGTGGCGTGATCAGGCAATTACACGAAAAGGATATGACATGAACGCTGATGAGCTATATGTTTCCGTCGACGTCGAGACGTCTGGGCCTATACCAGGCGAATACAGTCTGCTTTCCATTGGAGCTTGCCTTGTAAACCAACCTGCAATGTCCATCTATCTTGAACTGCGACCTGATAGCCCAAAACACGATCCAGAAGCACTGGCAGTATCGGGGTTGAGTCTGGAAAAGCTGGAGCACGAGGGCCTCGCTCCGCGAGAGGCGATGCTGACACTTAGTGAATGGCTGAAATCGTCCTGCCAAACGGGGCAGAAGGTCATTTTCGTAGGGCTAAACGCACCGTTTGACTGGTCATTCGTCAATTACTACTTCCACAAATATTTGGAAACCAACCCCTTTGGTTTCACAGCTATCGACATGAAGGCCTACTTTATGGGCGCTGTAGGTTGCAATTGGCAGGAAACAAAATCATCCAAAATGACCGCTGCGCTGAAGCCAATCAGCGAACCCAACCATAACGCATTGGATGATGCCCGCTTTCAGGCGGAGCTCTTCGCCCTAATGTTAGCGGGTAAAGGTAACCGCTGATCCGCCTTCCACCGCACGGACTTGAAGCTCATCCGACCCAGGTTGCCTCAATGTATCTGCCGTCCCTGAATGACCAAGCCTTGATACCTTCTGGTTTTTCGGACTTGCCGACAATAACGGCTATGGGGTGCGGCAGATCCTGCGTGTAACGTGCAGCAAATTTGGAAAAACTTCCGATGTCTGCCGGAGATATCACTGGAATGGATTGGGGATGCGTATGCCAATAGCCCACTAGACGTAACCCTTGTTCGTTGGCAGCCTGGATCTCCAGACGGCATCGCTCCGCATCCAATTCTAGCCAAGACCAGCCTGACCGATCAGCGCGATGAGGCAACGTGGCCGAGGCCAGCAGCAACCCTTTGGGATCAACCGGATTGACGAATAACTGTCCCCCTCGCTCCACGCCAAAAAGGCCCTGCCGATGACTATTCAAGATGTCCGCGACAGCTTGGGACACCAATAGCTCGGAATTAACTTCCGGCCATCGCCAGCGCCACGCAATATCCGTCATACCGTTTCGTCCTTATCTTCCGGCCATCCGCGCTCGAGTAAAATTTGCTGCGCCCCATCTGGCAGTTCGGGCCCATGGTATTGGCCTCCCAGGCTCGGCACATCTTCAGGCCTGTAGATACTGCTGACCCAAGATGCAGTGGCAATGTTGCCGGTCAATGCGCGTAAGGCCGTGTGCGAAACCATAGAGGCGATATTGGTCATCCCCAGCGAGCCGCCTGGGATAAAGCTCTCCCCACAAGCGGGCAATGGAACCACACCCCCTCCCGGCCACTCTGTAAATTTATGCAAGAAATCGCCGACGTCCGTGAATAGATGACGGCCATCAAAGGTGCCGGCTGGTGCGAATAGCGCATGGCCTACCTGGGTGTACGGTTCGCTCCAGGCTTGTAAGACCCCCCAAGGAACGCCGCTGGATTTGGCTCGCCATACAGTGACCTCCGACTGCCAGTCTGCTGTCGTAATCACCACCAGATCTGCATTATCGAACACTTCTGGTTTGCTGCTCATCACCACTTCGGCGAATGTCGAATAAGCGGTGCATTCTGTCGTCGGGAGATCTAACAGAATCTTGTCCCTCAACGCTGACGCTTTCAATCTCCCTAGGCTATCCGCTCCCAGAACATGCCTTCCCAGATTGGCTGACACCAAGGTGTCAGGATCGATGAGGGTAAGGTGGCCAACACCGGATCGTGCCAACTGTATTGCCACCGCACTGCCTAGCGAGCCAACACCAACGCAAACTACCCGAGCATTTTCAAGGCGCTGTGCAGTGCCGCTTTTATCGCGGGACAGAATGGACGCTCGATCAAGCACGTCCAGGGCAGTTGCTCGGACGAGCGCCGGAAGATGTGCATTTGCGATCGCTGGCCTGCGGCGCGCTGTACGCAAGCCAAACTTTGCCCCCCGCTCCTGCTGTACGCCAAGCGAGCGTACATTGAGGCAATAAGTTGGAGCATCCGTCCCCCCTGGAAGCTCTAGAACAATCCATCGATTTGCCAACGTTCCATGCTGCTCAAACCATGCCAGCAATTGCTCGGCATCGTCTGGTTGAAGATGTGGTGTTAGCCACAGCATTAGATCTTCTGGATCCGGGGTGCGGATATCCGGATAGGTCTGAAGCTTGACGTAAAAACCGGGAGTTTCGGCCGCGCGAATGACAGCGGAGCGCCCGACAACCCGTCGGTAATGCCCTTTGAGTGCAGCTACGTTCGATGCTAGCCAAACCGTTTCCTGTCCGGATGGCACAGCCCGGCGCGGATCGCTGAGCGCAAACAATTGCGAGGCGGCCTGGGGTCGATCCAAAAGTAAGAGGTTCTGGAATGACTGACCGTGCTGGAAAGACCAGTAGGTAGTGATCTCATTCTGAAATTCGATATCGCGCGTTGCCTGGCTTGATCCCATCTTGGACAACGAAACGATCTGGGCTAGGCGATTAAGGCTGTCCTCTACAACGACCTCCGGGGAGCCCATAATGGGGCGTTCCTGAAAGCCATGAAGGCAAAGCCCCGACTTGGTGGCATGCGGCCAGACCAGCCACGGAGAGGGTTCGACGTTCAGTCGCAAAAGCCCACGGGGGAAGTTGGAGGGAAAACCAATACGCAGTCGCCGCTCCTGGCCCGTGTAATCGATGGGCAAGGGAAAGTGAAAGGACGCCGCTTCGTCAGCCCGCATGGGTGCGGGCTGGAGCAACGCATCGGCAGCATCCTGACCTAGGGTATTTCGCAGTGCGGCGATTCCGCGCTGCAATGGCGTCGTAATAGGATCAGCCAAGGCGTCCAACTGGCTTTACGCTCGACTGAGAGGTTCCGCCACCGCTGGCTCCTCCGAAGAGCGAACCCATCGAAGCAGAGTTTCGAGTAGTGCCATCCGGTCGGCCGGGCATGGTCCAATTCGCAGGGATCTCATTGTTCACTGCCGAAATGAATGCCGGTGCAATACCGAAATTCTTTTTCACTGCTTCTGCAAAGGAATCATTGGATTCAAAACTTTCCAAACCCAATGATACGGATGCACTGGCGTCCGCATGCCACTTGGCAAATGCTTGTCGATAGCCTTGCCCCTCGCCTGGTCGATTCCACTTTTCTGCAAAGTTTTCGCCGTTATCGGCAGGGTTGCAGACAAAGCAATCGTTACCTCTATGCGCGATGTGCTGCGGCATTCTACGAACGATTTCCAAAATTGCATCGAGCGGAGCCAAAGGCTTCGACTGTGATTCCTTCACGACATCCAGGTATGCGTGAGTGGCCAAAGTGGTTATGACAGCGGATATGGGGCGAGTATCAGCGCTCCTTGTGTTGATGGCCCATTCATCGCGATGCCGCTTGAGCAGCTTTATGGTCGCACGCAGGGGATCTTGATCGATGTAATCCTGATAATGCGGCAAAGGATCTTGTGTCGCGGCATCGAGCATCCGCTGGCTTTTGGCAACTACCAAGCTTTCCAGAGAAATTTCCTGGGCAGAGGCAACCTGTAACCAATTCGAGTACGGGATAGGGCTGCTTGCTTTCCACCCTGTGACCCGATCCGGAACCTCCAGTTTACCCTCGCCGTTGGCTTCGCCATTTCCGTTGATCGCACGTGCGGGGGTGACATCGATGTGGAAGCCTGGATTCTCGTCGGCATAAACAATCCGGATGCCACGACGTAATTGCTTAACTTCTTCCTGAACGCGGGAGCCTTCCCTAAAACGCTGCTCAATCGCTTCTAGAACTTCCTTCGCACTAGCGCCTTGAGCGTGAGGGAGCCAGATAATCGCGTCCGCATCAATGGTGTCCAGATCCGCAGGCGCACCGGGGATTGGCTTGATGGTCGTTTTCAGCCGCATCGAGCCTTGAACGAAGATATGGGCCTCAGCGAGGAGCGGGTTGTCGGAGGCCGAGAGGATTTTTTCCAGTTGGGAGTAGCGGTCATTGATTTTCTGGTACTGCGCTTCCGACAGCGAGATTTCCCGCGCGGCGCGAAGCAGAAAATATTCCCAACTGTTGCGCTTGGTCTGTTCGTTGCTCAACAGCATTTACCTAGCCTCCTGGGCTATCGAGCCCAATTGCAGCGTTTGCGTAAACCGATCTTGGTTTTCTTTGTCCCGATCAAAGATCAGGTACGTATGTTGATGCTGCGTTGTGAGCAACGCACCAAACTCGATGGCCAATGCCGCAGGAATAGCGGCGAAGACGTGGATCGGTTCAGGAGTCAGAGCTTCAAGCTGGCTCAGCCGTATTTGAAGTGCGTCACGAAAGGCATGAATCACCCGACGGTTCTGTACCATCGCATAGCTTGGTTCTGGGATCGACAGCTCTGCAATACGTGCACCGGGCAGAGCGTCGGTCACGTCGCGAACCGGGACTTGCGCAGAAATGGAGAGCACAAGCGCCAGTGGCCCGTCGCCGTCGGAGGGAGGTGTAAACAAAAAAGCGGGCGGCTCAGCGGACTGATCGGGCCAGCGCAACCGATGCTCGCGGTGGAAGGAGAAGATCAAGCGTTTGGAACGGTCGCCGATACCCTGGCCCAACATCATCAATGCCGGGATATCGGCCAAGCCCACTACAGCTAGTGCAGGCGCATCGCCGTAGGTGCCGCCGCGACGCTTGAGTTGCTGCTCCAACTCATACTGGACACTGTCTTTGATGTTCTGCCAATAGGTCGCGTCCCTACCTCGCGGTCCGGGTGCAGGGAAAGTGATTTTAATGCCTTGATCGAAGGCCGTTAGTCCTTCAGCCGACATCGCAGTCAACAGATCGCGAACGGGAATGTCGTTGATCGTCTGGAAATGCTGACTCAGGACGATGAGAGGAATGGCTCTACCACCATCGGGGGTCGTTGCGGCGAGTCGGATGCGTTCCAGGTACGCTTGGTGTAAACCACTCAAATCATTTTCAGGATACCCGTCTGCATCACGATCAATTTTGTCATGACAACCTGGGCACAGGAGCATCAGATTAGCGGTATCGTTAGTGTGCGCCTCAGCATCATGATCCGCGCGTCCCCGAGGGCCTTTGGGACTGGCGGGCAGAATATGCGCCACTTCGCCCCATCTCATTGGCTTGCCAGCACGATAGTCGAACGTCAGATCCGTACCGCACAGTTCACAATGACCAGCGGTCTGTGTCCATACGATCCGCTTCGTCTCTTCATTTGTGTTGAAGCGCCCGCTTGCGGGCTTAGCATCTTCTTGTTCTGCCATTCCGACCTACCCCCGAGAAACATCCATGATTAAAAACGATGATGGCAAGATAAGATCATCTTAAGGCCATTTGCTTTGATTTCAAGAGCGATTCGAGGGTGATGGGCGCTGGATCGGCTTCGAACCGGACACTTTGTGACTCAGCGAAACGAAGTGATGGCCGCATTCGTTTTGAGCAAGTGCTGGGAATGGGGTGCTGAGCACAGCGTATGTATTGAAATTAGGGAGTTTATGCGAAAGACATAAACTCCCTAATTTCGATACATACCTTCCTCATACCCTACGACGTTCGTCACTACGCGACCCTACAACACATGGCAGTAAATGCGCGAATAGGCGTTTCGTGGTACGCAACTTCAGATCATACGGTTCTGAGGCTTGCGCCTAAACGGCGCGATTAGCTGCGCACGATAGCCTGTTGGAAAGTCTCGCTCTTTTAGCCCTACCTGCGCATCACCGAGCTTGTTTGCTGCGTCATAGAAGGTTCCAAATAGGTGATCCCAAATAAGTAAAAACTCTCCGAAGTTGACCTGGGCATCTTCGAACTCTCGCTTATGGTGCCAGCGATGTGTCTCGGCGACTCCAATCACGTTGCGTAACCAGCCCAACGAGTAGTCCAGGTTCGAATGCTGGAAGGCTAAATGAACGGTCAAGATGCTGAACCAAGTCGCGATAACGGCCGACGGCGCACCTGAGGCGAGCAGAACCACCAGCCCCGGTCCGGCCATTAGCGCCGCATGCAGCGGATGTCTGCGCTCCCCATTCATCCAATAAAGGCGATCAGCGCTGTGATGAATCATGTGCATACGCCACAGCCAATGCACCCGATGGCTGATGCGATGCATGACATACAGGCTTAAATCGAGGACGGTTGCGACCAGAACCAGCTGTAACCAGAGGGGACTCTCGCTGGGAAAAAGGCGAACTGATGCCGGCACCGCATCGCCAAGCTTGGCGAGGACTTCAGCAGTGAACTGAATGACAGAAAGGTTGACCAGCATATGCAATAAATCGGTCGAGGTGTCTTGATGATCTTCGAGCCAGGATTGACGAAAGGGTTGGAATTGCTCCAGCGCGGCGATCGTGAACAAGCTCACAATAGCGATCAGGAGTGTTGTGGGCCATGGCGGAATCCCGGTGTAAAGCGCCCAAACCATGAACGCAGCGGTGCCACCAAATATGAGCGGATAGCTCATCCAACGTATGACGTATCGGAAAATAATGATCATCGCTCACCTCCTTTTAGGAAGCGAAGACGATAAGTCACAGGCTGGCGTTTGGATTGAACGAAAGAGCTACAATCGAATGATGAATATCCTCGCTTGACCTTATAGCGGCTAGAAGGTTTGTAATCGACAGGATCAAGTGTATTTAGAGGAGCGGCCCCATGAGTTCGTGTGACAAATCCTGTGGCTGTGGCCCGGCTTCAGCAGGCCCAGAAGCAGCAGCTAAGCCATTAAATGAAGGGACATGGATCAGCAAATTTTCAGTACCAAAAATGGACTGTCCTTCCGAAGAACGGATGATCAGACTCGCGCTGAATGGCTTGCAGGAAATAGCTTCACTTTCTTTTGACCTATCCGGTAGACAGGTGAGTGTTTTTCACGAAGGGGCCGTAGAGCAGATCGCTACCAAGTTGGAGTCACTTGGCTTGGGGGCAAGGCTATTAGATACGCAGCCCATCAGCCCAGAGTCCGTATCAGCCAACAGTGCCAATGAAGAGCAAAACGCTTCAAAGGAAGCCAGCACATTAAAAATATTGCTCGGCATCAATGGTGC
This sequence comes from Pseudomonas sp. B16120, assembly GCF_044218845.1. Classification (NCBI taxonomy): domain Bacteria; kingdom Pseudomonadati; phylum Pseudomonadota; class Gammaproteobacteria; order Pseudomonadales; family Pseudomonadaceae; genus Pseudomonas; species Pseudomonas sp. B16120. The sequence goes on along the minus strand of NZ_CP162588.1, from coordinate 6,323,198 downwards.
AATGTTTCTCGCCGAAATGAGTGCTGGCCTGATTGCCCAATCGACGGGGCTGATTGCCGACTCGCTGGACATGTTTGCTGATGCGGCCGTTTACGGGCTGGCCCTCTTTGCGGTCGGCCGCAGCGCGGGAATGCAAGTACGTGCAGCACACCTGGCAGGTATGTTTCAGATCATTCTAGCTTTGGGTGTGCTTTTGGAAGTTGCTCGACGCTTTCTCTATGGCAGTGAACCTGAATCCATGCTGATGATGGGGATAGGCGCCGTCGCGCTGGTGGCAAACGTCACTTGCCTGTGGCTGATCTACAGCCACCGCGAAGGAGGAGCACACATGAAAGCGAGTTGGATTTTCTCAGCCAACGATGTGATTGCGAACGTTGGCGTAATCGCTGCAGGAGCATTGGTCGCTTGGACAGGGTCTCCGTACCCAGACTTGGTGATTGGTACGGTCGTTGGCCTGATCGTTTTGAACGGCGCACGTCGAATCCTGGCTCTAAAAGCTTAACTATTCCAATCGGCGAGCGGCCTGTAGCTAAGGCCGCAAGCCTCTAACCTAGTCGCTTAATGCAAGCTCACTTCGGCGAGCGCCGATGAGGGATCTATACCCAACAGCGAGCGAAAGGTTCTGGAAAAGTGGGCTGAGTCGGAGAAGCCTGACGCGTGCGCAGCGGTGGTTATAGGTTCTCCGGATGCCAGATGTCGAACAGCTTGGGTCAGTCGTAGCCATTTAGCATAGCTACGCAGCGGCAAACCGGTTTGTTCCACGAACCAATGCGAGAATCGAGTTGGGGACAGGTGTACCAGTGCTGCCAACTCTTCACGTCGTACAATGCCCTGGTAAATGGCCGTGCTGACTATTGCCAGGCGAGGATCGGCGACTGGAGGTGCATCGGTTATCTGTAGGGCTTTTCGCACTGCGGACCGAGTGTCTCCCGCGCCTGCCTTCAAGGAGTCAGCAATTAGTGCGGCGTCAGCCGGGGCGATATTGATCGGAATCGGCGTCATGGTCTTCGGCAAAACCTGGCCCTCTTCTGCCAAGACGTCCAAGTAGATTGAAACGATGAGGGCTCCGCTGATTCGATGCCGAACACCGGCTGGAATAAACACTGCAAACTCGGTGTGCTGACGCGGCAGGCATTCCACTGTTACAGGCACGTCGATACCTATAGCTATTTGGTGAGCCTGATGCTGATGCCAATCTTGATGACCAGCATGCCCAGCAAAAACGTATGCGTACGGCCAAGTCATCTACCCAGCCCTGCAAAGCCAAGACATGGTGTGCACTTACATTTAAGTGGGCACCAGTTCTAGCCTTTTAAGCGGGTATTTCATGCAGCCAACACGCCGTTCCTATTCCAAATCCTTCAAAGCTCAGGTCATTCAAGAGTGTGCCCAGCCCGGTGCTTCGATTGCCAGCATCGCACTCAGCCATAACCTCAACGCAAACCTCGTCCACAAATGGATTCGCCTGCAAGCGCAGAAAAGCACAGCGCTGCAACCTGCATTTATTCCGTTACCCGTGCCGCTGGCAGGGGCGAAATCCCACACATCATCATCGAATATTTGCGTTGAAATACAGCACCCGCGTGGCACCGTCACAGTGAACTGGCCCACTGAAAATGCTGCTGCCTGCGCGACCTTTCTTCGAGACCTTCTGCGATGATTCGCATCGACTCCATCTGGCTCGCCACCGAGCCGATGGACATGCGCGCTGGTACCGAAACGGCATTAGCCAAGGTGATTGCGGTGTTCGGTGCGGCGCAGCCGCACTGTGCTTATCTTTTCGCCAACCGCCGCGCCAATCGCATGAAAGTGCTGGTGCATGACGGCTTCGGCATATGGCTGGCGGCGCGCCGGTTGAGCCAGGGCAAGTTCCACTGGCCAAGCATTCGTCATGGCTCTGAAATGCAGTTGGACACCGAGCAACTCCAAGCCTTGGTATTGGGCCTGCCATGGCAACGAGCAGGTTCCGGCGGCTCGATCACACTGCTTTAACGGCTGCCATTAGCCTATCGGTCTATCGCCGCGAAGCGCCTGCTCTGGCAAAATTCGGCGCATGACTTCTTCTCCCAATCTCGACCAAATGACTCCCGACCAACTGCGTGCCTTAGCTGCGCAATTGCTCTCGCAAGTCGAAACAATGGGTAAGACGGTCGAAACCATGGGCAAGAAGATCAACCGCGATCAGACGGTGATCGAGAAGCTGACCTTCGAAATTGCGCAGCTCAAGCGCTTGAAATTTGCCAAGCGCAGCGAGCAGATGAATCCTGAGCAGGCCAGTTTGCTCGATGACCTGATCGATACAGATATCGCAGCGATTGAAGCAGAGCTTCAGGCCTTGCAAACAGTGCCAGCGGCGACCGAGAAAAAGCAGAAGCCCAAGCGCACTGCATTGCCGGCTGAGTTTCCACGCACACTGATCCATCACGAACCTGACAACACTCACTGCCCATGCGGCTGCGCGCTGAAACGCATCGGTGAAGATGTCAGTGAGAAGTTGGATTACACACCGGGCGTGTTCACCGTCGAGCGTCATGTACGTGGCAAATGGGTCTGCGATGACTGCGAAACGCTTATCCAGGCACCGGTTCCGGCTCAGATCATCGACAAGGGCATCCCAACCGCTGGGCTGCTGGCCCACGTCATGATTGCCAAGTTTGCTGACCATTTACCGCTTTACCGTCAGGAATCGATCTTCGGTCGAGCGGGCCTGGCGATTCCACGCTCAACCTTGGCCGAATGGGTTGGCGTGACTGGGGTTCAGTTGCAGCCGCTGGTCGATGCGCTGCGCGAAGTGGTACTCGGGCAGCAGATTATTCATGCCGATGAAACACCCGTGCAAATGCTCATGCCGGGAACAAAGAAAACCCACCGTTCCTATGTTTGGGCCTACGCCACCAGCCAGTTCTCGGATGTGGCAGCGGTGGTTTATGACTTCAGCCCCAGCCGTGCCGGAGAGCATGCTCGCAACTTCCTGCAAGGCTGGAGGGGCAAGCTGGTCTGTGACGATTTTGGCGGTTACAAAGCCAGCTTCGAACTCGGCGTGACCGAAATCGGCTGCATGGCCCATGCACGGCGCAAATTCTTCGAGCTGCACGCTACGAATAAAAGCACGCTTGCTGAGCAAGCCCTGCGCTATATCCAGTTGTTGTACGAAATCGAGAGCGAAGTCCGCGATCTGGAGCCGGATTTACGGCGGCGAATACGGAAAGAAAAAGCCGTCCCGGTAATGGACATGCTACATGTCTGGATGAGCGCCCAGCGCGACCTTGTGCCCGAAGGCTCAGCCATCAGCAAAGCACTCGATTACAGCCTGAAACGCTGGGCAGCGCTGTCGCGCTACCTCGATGACGGGGCTGTACCCATAGACAACAATTGGGCAGAGAACCAGATCCGACCATGGGCTCTTGGACGCAAGAACTGGCTCTTCGCAGGGTCGCTACGCAGCGGAAAACGGGCGGCGGCGATCATGAGTTTGATCCAGTCTGCGCGGCTCAACGGTCATGATCCGTATGCCTATTTGAAGGACGTGCTCACACGCCTGCCGACGCAGCGGGCGAGTGAAATCGATCATTTGCTGCCGCATATTTGGCAACCGGTCTAATTGCGTAAGACGTGATGCTCGGATGCAAACGTTCAGTTGCGCCCAGTAAGCAGCGATGATGTCATATTGGACAAGCACGCTTATCGTGAGAAATTGGAACAGCCTTACGAGGTTGTGCCCGATACAGTTACATCAGAGCTCTTCCTTTGCCTCGGCGAACTGGCGCACGGCGTCGACTACTTGCCGTGCTCCGCTCTGAATTTCCTCTATCACAAAGCCGGCTTGGCTGACCAAATCGACGCCTTGATCGACCTTTTGGCGACTAGCCTGCATGCTCTCCACAGCATCCTGCGCTAGTTCATGGTTGCGCTTCACAACATCGACGATTTCCACGGTGGCCTGCGCCGTGCGGGCTGCAAGGTTTCGTACTTCATCGGCGACCACCGCAAAACCTCGGCCTTGTTCACCCGCCCTTGCAGCTTCGATAGCAGCATTTAGAGCAAGTAGGTTGGTCTGCTCGGCGATACCTCGGATGGTCTGCACGATGCTGCGGATCATCTCTGACTGCTGATTGACTGCAGTGATGCCTTCAGCCGCTCGTGAGAGCTCGGCTGCTATGCCTTGTACCACCTCGACCGTTTCACTAATGACCTTGGCACCATGGCGAGCGCTTCTGTCCGTCTGCTGGGATATATTGTAGGCGAGCGTGGCTGCATCGGATTCTGCCTGCTGCTGGCGCACTTGGGACGTAATATCACGGGCAAACTTAACTACTTTGTAAAGCCGGCCACTGGCATCGAATACCGGGTTGTAGGTTGCGCTCAGCCAGACGGTATCGCCATGCCGGTTGAGTCGCTGGAAGCGTCCAGAGAAGAACTCACCACGGTTCAGTCGCTCCCAGAAATCGCGGTATTCAGGAGAGTCCGCTTCACCTCGTGTGCAGAACATGCGGTGGTGCTTTCCCCGAATCTCATCCAGGCGATAGCCCATGGCCTGCTCGAAGTTTTCGTTGGCGTCGAGAACCTCACCTTTCAAGTTAAAGGAAATCGCAGCCATCGAGCGACTGATGGCCTGAACCATGCTGCTCTGCTCCTGCTCACGGATCACCTGAGTAGTAATGTCGGTGGCCAGCTTCAGCACGCCTTCGACGCGACCATCGGCGCCTCGGATAGGGTTGTAGCTGGCTTCGAGCCAGACCTCCAGGCCTTGCTTATTACGCCTCAGGAAACGTTCACGTATGTACTCGCCACCAGCCAGGCGCTGCCAGAACTTACGATAGTCGGCACTCGCCTGGTAATCAGGAAAACAGAAAATACGATGGTGCTGTCCGACGATCTCCTCCAGTCGGTAGCCCATGGTGGTAAGAAGGTTCTCATTGGCACCTATGATGGTGCCATCGGGTTTAAATTCAATTGTTGCCGTCGAACGGTCAACGGCCACGGCCCTTGCTTCTGCGGCCTGAAGCTTTTGCAGAGCCTCAGCCAAGGTCTGCTTGATTGCCTTGTTGAACATTGATTAGCCTTAGAGTGAATTTTACTATCGGACGAATGAGGAGAAGCCGTAAATCCCAATTCGAATGTTTAACTGATGCTTAAATCAGGTGATGTAGCGGGTCTGCAAATTGCACCAGCAAGCACCAACTTGAATCTATGGCTTGTGCAGTATCACGCTAGAGTCTTGGTCGCGCTTAAGCTTTCCAGCATCCTCTCTGCGCTCATCGGCTTGCCCAGCAGGTAACCTTGCAAAATGTCGCAACCCAACTCGGTAAGCATCTGTTGTTGTTCAGCGGTTTCCACACCCTCTGCAACGATCCTCAGCCCCAGCGTTTTACCGAGCGCTACTATGGCCGAAACGATAGCCGCGTCATCGTTACACTTAGCCAGCTCGGTGATAAAACCTCGGTCGATCTTCAGTTCGTTGGCTGGTAGGCGCTTAAGATAAAGCAGGCTGGAATAACCGGTACCAAAGTCGTCGATGGAGATATTCACGCCCAATGCTGCCAATTGATCAAGAGCAATCAAAGCAGCTTCAGCGTCCCGCATCGCCGTAGATTCGGTAACTTCCAGTGTCAGGAAACGGGGGGGCAGGCCACTGCTTTGCAGGGCATTGCGCACGACATCAACGAGCTTTGCATGGGCCAGTTGTACCGTCGAAATGTTGACCGCAATACTCCATTCGTCTTTACCTTCGCCTAACGCTTGCCATTCGGCCATCTGCCGGCACGCCTCATGGATTACCCAGCTACCGATTGGCACGATCAATCCAGTACGCTCTGCCAAGGGCAGGAAACGGACGGGCGGCACCAAGCCAAAACCTGGCTTGTTCCAACGCAGTAAAGCTTCAACGCCGATCATAGGGCCATTTGGGGCGAGCATCTTCGGCTGGAAGTGCAGGATAAATTCATTCCGATCCAGTGCGCACCGCAGATCCTGTTGCATTTCCAACTGCAGGTGAGCGTTAACGTTCATAGCTTTTTCAAAGAAGCAGTAGCCATCGCGGCCCTGCTCCTTGGCGTGGTACATAGCCGCATCGGCATTGACCATCAGCTCATGCTCGGTTAGGCCATTTTCTGGGAATATAGCGATACCGATGCTAGCGGACACATGCACTGTCTGCCGCCCAAGTACGTAAGGTAATCGAATATTTTCCACCAAGCGTTGCGCCAACATCGCAGCGTCTTCAGGTTCGCCGGGATCGATAAGCAGAACGAACTCGTCGCCTCCGAGGCGAGCCACCGTATCTTCGCCGCGTTTGGCGTCGTTGATTCGCTTTGCTACTTGCAGAAGCAACTGGTCGCCAGTGTGATGACCGTAAGTATCGTTAACAGCTTTGAAACCATCCAGATCCATGAAGAGTACGGCAAAGTGGCTCTTCTGCCTGATGGCTTTATGAATCGCTTGCTGAAGACGGTCGTTTAGGAGGATACGGTTAGGGAGGCGAGTAAGATTGTCGTGAAGAGCTAGCTGCACCAGTTCACTGTTTGCGAGGTCAAGGGAGCTGGCAAGTATGCTGGTGCGGACGTCAAGCATTGATACGATCAAGGCAATAGCGCAGACAGCCAGCGTGATCAGAATCACCAAAACCATTAGCCAGTTGCTATCAATGCCTGCATTGACCGCTCCGCACACGCTCCCGATAGGAAATTGGGCAGCCGCCATTCCGGTATAGTGCATTCCAACAATGGCACACCCCATAATTAACGAGGCGCCGATGCGTGTACGATTGATGTACTGACCTTCGCCACGCAGGCGGAAAGCGATCCACAAAGCCACGCCCGAAGCAAGGATAGCAATCAGCACCGATAGCGCGAACAAAGACGGAACGTATTCCACTACAGGATTCATCAGCAGCGCCGCCATTCCAACGTAGTGCATGGATGCAATTCCGATACCCATGAGCACCGCACCAAGCAGCAAACGCGGCAGTGGCATTTCCGTCTGGCATGCTAGCCACAAAGCAAAGGCGGAGGAGGCGATGGCGATCAACAACGATAAGCCAGTCAGCGTCGGGTCGTAACCCAGCTCGATGGGCAGTTGGAAGGCCAACATGCCAATAAAATGCATCGACCAGAGGCCCGTGCCCATGGCGGAAGATCCACCGGCAAGCCAAAGTGCCGATGCTTTGCCTTCGGTACGGGTGACTCGACCAGTCATGTCCAGCGCGGTATAAGACGCCAGGATCGCTACGGCGAAGGAAAACAGCACATACACGCTGTTATAGCTGCTTACTAGCATTGAAACCCCGAAGGTTGAATTTGGCTCCTCTGGGCCATCGGCGGCACGAGCAGTTTCTGAAGAGTACGCTTCATCCTATCGTCAAAAATTTTACAAAAAAAAGCGTCATGCCAGCCTTGCGACTTCCACGGGCACGCTTACGGCTGAATGCGATGCTGGAAATTGTAGTGCCGTGCTGGGCACCCATATTGAATGACCTGGGCTTTGAAGGCCTTGGAATAGGAACCGAGTGTTGGCTGCATGAAATACCCGTTTAAAAGGCTAGATCTGGTGCTCACTTAAATTTGAGTGCACACGATGTCTTGGCTTTGCGGGGCTGGGTAGATGACATGGCCGGACGGTTACGCAAAAACCGCTAACCCAGGCGTTAGCCATGCGCGACCAGACCACCTTAGGACACGTACTGGAAGGTGGCGCTCCATCGTCAACGTTTGCTTGGCGACGCGGGGCTAATCACGCTTATGACCAATAAAAACGATGCGCCGCTGACAATACATATATCTGCGAGATTAAACGCGGGCCAGTGCCAGCCTTGATAGTGAAAATCCAGATAGTCCACGACAAAGCCTCGCAAAGAACGGTCGATAAGATTGCCAACAGCCCCACCCAAAACGAGACAATAGCCCAAGGCTTCGCTCCAGTGACGTTCCCGTTGAAGGATCGCGACGAGCGTCAATGCTACGGCTAGCGCAACAACAACGAAAAGGTAACGCTGCCAGCCTCCAGCGTCAGCCAAGAAGCTGAACGCGGCGCCGGGATTGCGTGCATGCACTATGTTGAAAAATGAGCCTACGGCGACCGATGAGCCCAGCTCATAAAGGTGCTCGACGCCAAGCTTTAGACTTTGATCGATCAACGCCAGGACCGCTGCAATTCCCCACCACAAAGTAGGCGGCTGTACACGAGCTGTCATTGGGAAACCGTTCATTGGCTATTCCGTAGTAACCGTTCCAGTACATCTGAAACTGGTATTTTTTGAAAAGCACTGACTCTTGCTCGTGCGGTATCACCCACTGGGATCCAGGTCTTGGAACAGCAAAGCAGGCATCGTGTCCGTATCATTTGCGCAGCAAGCGCAGGCCATTCAGTACTACCAACAGGCTTACCCCCATATCCGCGAATACCGCCATCCACATCGTAGCGTGACCAGTGAGCGTAACGGCTAGGAAGATGGCTTTAACGCCCAGCGCGAGCGCAATGTTTTGCGTAAGTACTGCTCCGGTCTGGCGGGAGAGACGAATGAAGGCAGGAATCTTGCGCAAATCATCATCCATGATTGCTACGTCAGCAGTCTCGATCGCCGTATCGGTGCCAGCTGCCCCCATCGCGAAGCCCACATCAGCCCGAGCAAGCGCAGGGGCATCGTTTATTCCGTCACCGACCATGCCGACGGTGCCTTTATGATCGATCAAGGCTTCGATGGCTTTGAGCTTATCGATCGGTAGGAGATTGCCCTTGGCCTCGTCAATGTTTACCTGCGCGGCAATTGCCAGCGCGGTATGTGGGTTGTCCCCTGTCAACATCACAGTCTTCACACCTAACGCGTGAAGCTCCTCGATTGCGGCTCGGCTGGTGGCTTTTACCGTATCGGCGACTGCAAACAACGCCAGCGCCCGTTTGTCATCGGACAGAATGACTACAGTTTTCCCTTGCCGCTCAAGGTGGCCCAGGGCGGCTTCGGTATTAGGTGAGCAGAACCCCAACTCCTCCAACAAACGATGGTTACCCAACTGATAGCGCTTACCCTCGATCTCGCCGCGGACCCCTCGGCCCAGCAGCGCTTCGAAGTTATCCACTTCCAGCAACCGCAGCGATTGCTGGGCCGTTTGTTTGGCAATAGCCCGCGAAACCGGATGATCCGAACGTTGGGCAAGGCTCGCGGCGGCAATGCGATAATCTCTAGATAATCCATCAGCTAGAGGCAGGAAATCGGTCTGTACGGGCTTGCCATGGGTAATGGTCCCAGTTTTATCCAAGGCCAGATGGGTGATCTTGCGACCGCTTTCCAGGTACGCCCCGCCCTTGATTAAAATGCCTTTTCGCGCCGCTGCCGCGAGGCCGCTTACAATGGTCACCGGGGTCGAAATCACCAGTGCGCAAGGGCAAGCGACTACCAGAAGCACCAGCGCCCGATAAATCCAGTCAGCCCATAATCCGGCCATAAACAGGGGCGGGAATATCGCAACGGCAAGGGCGAAGAAAAACACCGATGGCGTATAAACCTTGGCGAACTTATCGACGACCCGCTGGATCGGGGCGCGTGAACCTTGGGCTTCCTCCACAGCATGAATAATCCGGGCCAGTGTCGTATTGCTGGCCTCAGCCGTCACGCGGTACTCGAAGGAACCGGACTCATTGATCGAGCCGGCATAAACAGGGTCACCGACAGCTTTCTCGATGGGCAAGCTTTCCCCGGTGATAGGGGCTTGGTTTACGGTAGAGTTGCCGGAGATCACGTTGCCATCCAGACCAATGCGCTCGCCGGGGCGAACTCGAACCAAGGAGCTGATCTGGACGGTTTTGACATCTACGTCCAGCCAACTGCCGTCTGCCTGGCGCACCGTTGCATGATTTGGGGTCAAGTCCATCAGTCCTTTGATCGCATTGCGTGCACGATCCAACGACTTGGCCTCAACCAATTCGGCAACAGTAAATAAAAACATGACCATCGCCGCTTCTGGCCACTGCCCAATCAGGACCGCTCCCGTCACCGCAATGCTCATCAACGCGTTTATGTTGAGATTGAAATTTTTGAGAGAGATCCAACCTTTCTTGTAAGTCGCGGGCCCGCAGAGTGCTACCGAGATTAAAGCTACAGCAGCAATCACCCATTCGGGGGCTGCCTGGGTGAAATGCAAAATTTCCGCGCCTACCGCAGCAATACCAGACAGCGCTAACGGCCACCAGGTGCTTTTGCGCAGTGATTCAGCTTCAAACTGGCTTTGCTGCTTATCCGCGCCTGGTACGTCGACCGCGCCATTCAACGGTTCCGCCTGCATACCAAGCGATGACACGGCCGCTTCGATTCCCAGGGTATGTGGCAATTCGTGCCAGACACCTAGAGTACGGTTCATCATGTTGAATTCCAATTTCTGAATTCCAGGCATCTTTGCAAGCTTGCCCTCAATCATCGCCTGCTCGGTAGGACAGCACATTTGCCCAATCCGGAAACGACTCAAGCGAGCCGTGTCGTTGACAACGGCTGATGACACTTTGGATGCGCACGCGCTTGGGCCATCCGTTCCAGATGCAGAGCAACATGCATCGGTAACAACCGAGGTGGTGGGCTCGTTCGGTTCGGTAGGTGGATATTGAGAAGATGTCGGAGATGAAGTGGAGCAGCTTGTCTTTCCGCCGTTGCCTCCAGCAGAGCAGCCATCCGCACTTTTGGTTGTTGAAAGCGCAGGATTCACGTCCGAGGTCTTAGAAGAACAGCAACTGGTAGTTCGATCTCGATCGGTTTCGTCTTCACCCGATGTTGCGGAAGTCGCACAGCAGCTCCCGGATGCGACAGGGTCAAAAACGTCCACGCCCGCTGGCTTTTTTGGTGCTTGCTCGTCACCGCAACAGTTTTTCATGAGAACGCTCTCCGCTTTTCATGGCGAGAGTGAACACCTTATAGCCACTATAAGGTCAAGAGATTCTTCGATGCCTTAAGGCATCCACCAGCGACCATTCATGTTCAACGTGATCACAGTGAGTAAGTGGCCGGTAGTAGATAGGAAATGCTGCTTCCCCTCGCGCCTACGGTGTTGGCATCAACGGCGTCCTATTTCGTGACGCTAATATCAGGCGGCATCCCGTCCTCACAGCAAAGCACACAGGGCACTTGCCCTATGCGGCGGCCGACGAGCAGCACAGAAGCTCTGCTACGAAGGTAAGCAGCCATGTGCAGAGCAAAGCGTCCAAACTCGAGTTGAAGAGATCGGCGGGGAGGGTTTTCATCGATCAGAGGCCTGGCGATCGGTAGAACGGTGAGCAAGGATTTGCTTGTTGCCTGACGCGAGTAGAATGAGGATTCCAGCAACTATAGGGTCAAGAGAAATGAATGCGCCCACGTACACGATCGGTGCCTTGGCGAAGCTGACCGATACCAAAGCCGTAACCATCCGCTATTACGAGCAGTCAGGGCTGCTGCCTTCTGCTGGAAGATCACCGTCGGGTTATCGCTTTTACACAGATGAAGAGCGCAACCGGCTGCTGTTTATCCGTCGCAGCCGCGCGCTTGGGTTCAGCGTCGATGACATTCGCGATCTACTCGGCCTGGCTGACCGACGCGACGCTTCCTGCGCCGCTGTGGATGCGAAAGTGCAAGGGCAACTCCAACAAGTTCGAATCCGTATTCAGGACTTACGAGGTTTAGAAGCCGAACTGACACGACTGAGTGTTTGCTGCCACGGTGGTGTTATAGAGCAATGTCGCATCATTGAATCATTGTCGAATCGTAGTTAACGCGGCAAAAGACTCCATGTGCGTAGAGATTGTACGAGGTGAGAATCGTCATTGTGCAATAAAGTCCGCTATCTTGGTTTATTTCAGGATGCGTGCCTTAGGATTGTCCTGTGGTTCGCAAATTTGCCATCCCATTAAAACCGCATGCGGCGACATGTGGGAAAATCGATGGTAATAGCTCTAAGTTAACCGTGCTCAGTTATCATTATTGAACCACCGACACCTCCGTGCTTATTAAATTTCTGACGCAAAGTGCTTAACCGTGCGACAGGGTAAATTCATTGCCGCTTTGAAATGTGCAGCTTACCGCCTGTTTTGCACCCTTGCTCGGCTTACGGGGTTCACCGAGTTCGGGGGACTTCATGTCACGGCGGCAGCGTTGGCCCATGTTGTCATCCGCCATCCAAGGGTTTCATTGGACATGGCTCTCCGGCGCTTGAACACCCGCCATCCCGCTGAGGGGAAGCGCCAGGCTAATCAGGAAAATCAGGCAAAGCCGTAGACAGCGTGTCATGGGCTGAAGTGTAGCCAGTAGAAATGGTGCTAACAATCACGCTCCAGGCTTCTGGGTTAGCTGCCAGAAACCTCTATTGCGCGCTCATTTCCATTTCAGGACTTAGCGTGCCTAACCATGCGACAAGACAGATGATGAGGATTGCCATCAGGAATTCGAATTTCATGCTGCGGCGCAAGGCATTGACCGCTACAGAGTATTGACCATTGCGAACCGAGCGCTCCAATAGCGGGCTTAAGTGAAAGCGGTTCAGCGTCGCTAAAACGATCATCCCGGCAAAGAGCAGGATCTTCAAAAACAGCAACTGGCCATAGGTACTGAGCATGACCTCATCAAGGTTGGGACCGACGATGAAAAGGTAATTTACTACTCCCGTAACGCTTATGATCGCAACAATCACACCGCCGGCCGACTCAAAGCCAGTCAGCACGCGGGCAAGAATACGTGCTTCCTCCTCACCCTTCAGCGATTTCAACCGTAGCAGTAGAGCGAAGGCCGCTAGAGCACCCAACCAGCCACCTGCCGCTAATAAATGGAAAATGTCGCTGAGAAAATGCCAGTAGCGGCGGCTGCCTTCGTCCATTGCACCATGCCCCGTCCAGGCTAGCGTGGCCAACGCGATTGCTCCACAGACGGTGACGATCCAGAGGCTGGGTGTCGGATATCGTTTATTCAACGCGACGCCCAGAATTGCCCCCACCAAGGCGGCTATCCGAACCATCCAGGTCAGCCCAACGTCGGTGCCCATGATGACCATTTCAAAAATGTGGTGATGTAGCTCCATAAGCTCCGATACACCGCTCATTGCTTTTGCAAGCAACAACATCGCAGCAAGGGACAGAACTACACCTGCAACAGAAGTACCGTAGAGAAGCGACTCAAAGTTCAAGACCGTGCCCGATACCCTTTCCTTTCCCCTGAGGCTGTACAAGCCAAATATGGCCAGTCCAAATAACAACATCAGGTCAAAATAGAGAGCAAAGCGAACCACGATATTTAATGAGTCGCTCATGGATTATTTCACTTTGAATGAAAAGTTGCCGGTGATCGGGTGGGTGTCCGAAGACACTGCACGCCATTCAACTTTGTAGGTGCCGGTGGTCAGCGGTGCAGCCGGCGTAATCACCATGGTTTTCGGATCACCACCAGCAGCGACGGCGGCCTTTACACCCATGGGTGAGTTAGGCATGCCTGGCATGTCGGTCATGATCAGCTTTGCACCGGAGAACTGAGTGGTGAGATTCTCAGAAAAATGCAGTTCGATTTTCGACGGAGCCGCCGCATCCGAGCCTTCTGCCGGAGTGGAAGAAAGTAGTTTTGGATGTGCCTGGGCCACTGCACTCAGAAGCAAACCAGCAGTGATTGCAACAGCCACGGACGTAGTTTTAAGGAATGACATGCAAGACTCCTCACAGCAAGCGCTGTTGATTCGAGGTTTTTTGGGAGGAACTAGTTTTTAATTTCTTTAAAAACCACTGTTGATTAACTTGGAGCCCCCGTCCTCTTCGCCAGGTTGAACAGGAGAAACTCGCTAGCCCTAACGTCACAGTGCGAGAACACGATGCCACACGATCACAAACTGTTCGATTACATTTCAGTCAGCTTGATCCGATGTTTGGCATCTAATCGTTGAGCGTAGCAAGACCTGGAAAAGACACGGCGTACCGCAGGACAGGGGAGCTCAATCACTTTGAAAAATCCGCAGAGGCGTAGCAAACGCAGAACGCCAAGACGTCGTTGGTCCCAATGTTTTGTCGCTCAGCTAACCGTGGAATCGACGGCCGGAAACTCAAGATGAAAAGCCGTTTTCCCGTCGCCTGACGTACACCAGATCTTGCCATTGTGCGCTTCGACAATTGATCGGGTAATTGACAGACCTAGCCCTGCGTTGCTCGGACTTCCTTCTCGCCGAGCTGGGTCCACGCGATAAAAACGGTCAAACAGCTTTTCAAGGTGTTCGGGAGCAATGGGCTCACCATGGTTTTCCACGACAACCGTTACCGACGCGTCCTTGTGCTGAATATCGACACTGATTGACGTCCCTTCATAGGTGTAGCGCAGCGCATTTGAGAGCAGATTGGAAATCGCTCGGTGGAGCATAAGGACATCACCTCGCACGCTCCCCCGTCCTGAAACCTTGAGCTCGATCCCTCGTTCATCAGCCAACAGGCGGTAGTACTCAAGCAATTTTTCCACGACAGCCACCAGGTCTATTGGCTTGTTCTCGTGGGTAATTAGACCGTTGTCTGATTTCGCCAGAAAAAGCATGTCATCAATCATCCGGCTCATGCGCTTCAAGTCATCAAGATTGGAGTACAAATTGTCTTCGTAGTCCTCGATGTTTCTTTTTCTTGAAAGCACCACTTCAGTGTGGGTCATCAAGTTGCTTACGGGGGTCCGTAGTTCGTGGGCAATGTCGGCCGAAAAGTTGGATAACCGGACAAATGCATCGTCGAGCCTGGATAACATGGCGTTGAACGACAACACCATCTGTTGAAGCTCTTTCGGAACGGGTGCCAGGGGAATACGCTCCTTGAGTGATTTTGCTGACATGGAGGCAGCAACCCGTGTGACCTGGCGAATAGGCCGCATGCCACTGCTAGCGACCATCCAGCCGAGTGCAGCACTGACCAATGCGCTGATCACCAACCCTATCCAAAACCATCGTTCGAGCGTCTCAAAAAAGGACATATGCTGCGTCACGTCAAAAATCAACATGACAATTAATGGCCTTTCTTGTCCCGTCACTACGGATTGCGCAGTCACACCACGGAACATCTGGTCTTGCTCCCGCCATTCCCAGACGGTTGTGTTTGTGGTTTTGCGAAACGCCTCTGGCACGTTGACCGGGCCGGGATCCGCAAACAGCACCTTGCCGTCGCCATCGATGATAAGCGCGGTCAAATCACGGTGAGCGCCAAGCAGCGCCTCTAACTCCGGTTTAGCCTCGCTGAATTGATCGATGCTGCTCAGCCCGGACAAGATTCGCTGGGTCGAGTGGAGCTTCTCGTACAATGCCTGCTGATCCAGCATCTTGAAATGATGCCGACTGAGGTTATTGAAACTGAGTCCGGCGACCGTGAGCACGGCCGTAACCGCGAGCATAAACATCAGACTCATACGAGTCGTCAGGGACATCCGGTTCATCACGACTCCGAATCTGGTGCATCGAGCATGTAACCCATTCCCCTTGAGGTATGAATCAACTTGACCTCAAAATCGTCGTCTATCTTGGCCCTGAGCCGTCTCACTGCAACCTCGATAACGTTGGTATCGCTGTCGAAGTTCATATCCCAAACCTGGGAGGCGATAAGAGACTTTGGCAGCACCTCCCCTCGACGACGCAGCAGAAGCTCAAGCAACGCGAACTCTTTGGCCGTAAGGTCTATGCGTTTGCCTCCTCGGATGGCTCGACGCTTGAGCAGGTCCACTTCAAGGTCAGCCAGTTTCATAAAGGTTTGCGAAGGTGCGCTGCTACCGCGACGCAACAGCGTTCTGACTCGAGCAAGCAATTCAGAAAACGCGAAGGGTTTGATCAGATAGTCATCCGCACCGAGTTCAAGTCCCTTCACTCGGTCTTCAACGCGGTCTCTGGCGGTGAGAAAAAGCACCGGGACGTCTTTCCCGGAAGCGCGAACCTTCTGCAGGACTTCCCAGCCATCCAAACCCGGCATCATGACGTCGAGAATCAGCAGATCATAGGCTTCGCTCAAAGCGTGCTGAAGCGCCTCTTTTCCATTCGTGAAACGGTCGACATTGAACCCGGCCTCGTTGAGCCCTTGCTGCAAATAGATACCTATTTTTGGTTCGTCTTCAGCGACAAGAAGTCTCATGAGGTCGTTCTCAGATAAAGGTTAAGCGGAGTCTGCAACGAAAACTGGCTGCCAACCAGCAACTGACAGAAAAGTAATCTTGGCTTCAGGTAGATGTCAGCGAGTGCTGGCTAGGGTTCAGACATGAGTACTTCATTGGTGCTCGACCGACCTCTGAGCGATGAATCGTATGGAAGTCGGATTCCCTCATGAGGAGCTACCCCTATGAACCGCCTGAAAATGCTGTTTTTTGTAAGCTCGATACTGGTCTCGGCTTCTGTGTGGGCTGAAAGCGGCGGAGATCGAGTCATTGAGCGTATGGAAGGTTTGCGCGACAAGGCCGAAGCCACGTTGATGAAAGCTGAACAAGCCCCTGAAGGAGAGCGTCACGTCCACATGGCAGAACACATGAAGATGCTTGGGGACATCATGAGCCAGCTCCACAACGATCACCCAGATGCCTCAATGTCACCCCAAGAGCATCTAGCCTGGATGGAGAAGCACGACAAAATCGTTGATGACGTTTTGCGCCAGATGCAGCGCGAGCACAAATTGATGCTTTCAGAAAACCATCAATAAACGCCCCCTGGATAAGTACTTGTCAGCATCTTGTTGCGGCGTCAATTGGACGCCGTATCTATTTAGAAAACTGACAAAGAAGTAATGCCCAAGTCAGTTAGCTGGCAGCTGAGCATCATTAGCATAGCCAATGTTCCCACGTATTCCTGAGGTCACCATGAAAACTACGCTCGCTACCCCGTTCATCGCAGCAATGACCCTGTTTTTCGCTGCCACGGCTATGGCTAATGCAGGGCATGGACAAGACGACATAGGCCAGCCTGGTGTGGCCTCTGACGTTACCCGCACGGTTGAGGTCGAGATGGGCGACATTTTTTTCAAGCCTAAAAGCATCGACGTAAAACCTGGTGAAACAATCCGCTTTGTCCTTCGCAACGAGGGTTCGCTGCTGCATGAGTTCAACATCGGCAAAGCCGCTGCTCATGCAGCACACCAGAAAGAAATGGCAAGCATGTTCAAGAACGGAACACTAAGCCCTACCGGTACCGGGAAGATGAGCGGCATGAGCCACGGCATGGGCGGAATGAAGATGGTCGCAATGGAGCATGACGACCCTAACAGTGTCCTGATTGAGCCTGGCTCAACCCAAGAGCTGATCTGGACCTTCAACGACAGTGCAGGGCTTCAGTTTGCCTGCAACGTGCCGGGGCATTACCAATCGGGAATGGTCGGCGAATTTGATCTGAAATAAACCGGAGTCGGCTGTTTCTGCCGGCCCGACGCAAGAGTTGGCTACGCTAAGTCGCAAGTAACATAGCAACGCTTCTCAGCCGGGGTCCGTGCGGAAACATCACCGCACCACTGTGGAGCCGCAAATCAGCGTTGTACTGAATATGCTCATTTCTAGTAGCACCTTACAAGGGGAATAGACATGCCTACCACCTCTGGCCATCACGACCATAATCACACCCATGCTGCTTCCCGGGATGATGCTGATCTACATGACCCGGTGTGTGGAATGGCAGTCACTTCGTCGAGTAAATTTGCTGAGACTTACCAAGGACAGACGTATCGGTTCTGTAGCCTGAAATGTCAGGAGAAGTTTCGAGCGGACCCTGAGCGCTACAGTGGCCACGTGGTGCGCAACGAGTCAGGCAGCACAACGCCGGAGTCTGCGGTACAAACGGGCACTGAATTTACGTGCCCGATGCATCCTGAAATACGGCAGACCGGATCCGGTAACTGTCCTAAATGTGGCATGGCACTAGAGCCTGTCATGCCGGCGCTTGATGAAGAAGAAAATCCTGAACTCCGGGATTTCAATCGCCGCTTCTGGTGGTCGCTGCCCTTAACCGTGGTCGTAACCGTGCTCGCGATGGCGGGTCACTCGTTACAACTTCTTCATGGTTCGGCTCAAAACTGGATCGAGTTCGCTCTGGCGACACCCGTGACCTTATGGGCAGGATGGCCTTTTTTTGTAAGGGGACTGGCCTCGGTTAAAAATCGCAGTCCCAACATGTGGACTCTGATTGGGTTGGGCACCGCCGCAGCTTATCTGTACAGCGTCATAGCAACGCTCTTCCCCCAAAGTTTTCCCGCCAATTTCATGCAAGATGGACGTATCGGCGTTTACTTCGAAGCGGCAGCGGTCATCATCTCGCTCACGTTGCTTGGCCAGATCCTTGAGCTCAAAGCCCGATCACAAACTTCCGCCGCCATTAAGTCACTTCTCGGCCTTTCGCCCAAAACTGCACGTCGGATCAATGCCGATGGCGAAGAGGAAGACATTCCTCTCACCCATGTGCACCTGGGAGACCACTTACGGGTCAGACCAGGTGAAAAGGTGCCAGTTGATGGTTCGGTACTTGAGGGTGAAAGTGCGGTGGATGAGTCGATGCTCACTGGCGAGCCAGTCCCGGTAATGAAGAAAGCTGGAGATAGCCTGATCGGCGCCACGCTGAATACGCATGGAAGCCTGGTAATGGAGGCGCAGAAGGTCGGTGCCGAAACCATGCTGTCCCAGATCGTACAGATGGTCGCGAGAGCTCAGCGTTCCAAGGCTCCTATGCAACGAATGGCCGACTCGATTGCCGGCTACTTCGTGATGGGTGTTATCACGATTGCGATAATGACATTTATCGGTTGGGGGCTTTTCGGCCCTGAGCCCAGTTGGGTGTTTGGTCTAATCAACGCTGTCGCCGTGCTGATCATCGCTTGTCCCTGTGCGTTGGGACTTGCTACGCCTATGTCGATCATGGTGTCGACAGGTAAAGCAGCCAGCAAGGGTGTTTTGTTCAGAGATGCCAGTGCAATTGAAAGCCTTTGCAGAATCGACACGCTGATTGTCGACAAGACAGGCACCCTGACAGAGGGACGGCCCGTGTTTCACAGCGTGGAGGCCACTCCCACCTTCAATCCCGACGACGTCCTTCACCTGGCTGCCAGCCTTGATCAGGGCAGCGAGCATCCTTTAGCACATGCGATCGTCGATCACGCCAGATCCGAGAACATCAAGCTGACCAAGCCGGAATCCTTTGAGTCTGATTCGGGTATCGGCGTCAGTGGCGTTGTCGATGGCAAAAAGCTCCAGCTGGGGAACACCGCGTTGATGGAAGCCGCAGGCGTGACCACCAGCCCCCTACAAGAGCGCGCTGAGGTATTGCGACTTGACGGCATCAGTATTGTCTACCTCGCCGTCGACGGCGCATTGGCAGGTTTGTTGGCCGTCTCAGATCCGATCAAGCCGACCTCAAAAGAGGCCGTCACCAAGCTTAAGGCTCACAACGTTAAAATCATCATGGCTACTGGGGACGGGCTTACTACCGCTCGGGCTGTCGCTAGGGAAATGGGGATTGAAGAGGTCCACGGTGAAGTCAAACCCCAAGACAAGGAGCGCCTGGTGGCAGACCTACAGCAATACGGGCGAAAAGTGGCCATGGCGGGTGACGGTATCAACGATGCTCCGGCCCTGGCGCGAGCAGATGTGGGGATAGCCATGGGAACGGGGACAGACGTGGCGATGAATAGCGCGCAACTCACGCTGGTAAAAGGTGACCTGATGGGGATCTTACGAGCACGAGCTCTTTCGGTCGCCACAGTTAAAAACATGCGCCAGAATTTGGGCTTTGCTTTTCTCTACAACTCAATGGGTATACCTCTTGCCGCTGGTTTGCTCTATCCATTGACGGGGCACCTCCTGTCGCCAATGATCGCTGCCATAGCCATGAGCGTCAGTTCCGCGTCGGTAGTTTTCAATGCATTGAGGCTGAGGAATACCCGAGTTGACTGACCTTCAAAATTGCAGCGTTTTAACTCGGGGGGAATGGCTATCCATGTGCTTTCTTCAATTCCTTTAAGCGCGCATTCGCCCGTTGCACAGCGGCCATTTTTTCAGGCCGCTTCATGCGCTTCCACTTTCTGATGTCTTCCTTATTCCGCCCGCAGCTCACACACAGATCACCACTGAGTTGGCAAACCGAGATACAGGGATTCTCGATCTCTTTTGCCATAGTCAGCCCCCCTTAGCTTTATGTAATTCAGCCACGCGATGTTTCCAGTCGCCTATGTGCGTGCGTTGGCACTCTTGCTCCGAGTCGAAGCGGACATTGCGGTCTGAAACAGGCAGGTCAAGATTGGCCTCTTTCAAGGCGATCGCCGTCAACTCAAAGATGCGGGCCTTCGCGTCAATCTCGGCCCGCTTCCTGTCAGCCAGGGTTTCGAACACCCAGATGACCTTCAGGGTTTCAGCCAACGCACTTAGGTCAGCGGTGTGAGTGAGCCAAATAAACCCCTTTATCTCATCCTTTGCTGTTTCGCACGCGTCGGTGAGCGTGACGATCAACTGGCGCTCGATCCGAGCCAGTTCACGTTTACCGGGCGGCATCGGTGTGTCCTATAGAGGTTGTGCTGGACAGGCGCTGAGTCATGTCTGCCGGAACTCGACGGTCAGGTGGCTGACTTCGTGAACTGTTTTGAGACGCTCACGAATGCTCTCGGCGTTCACAGTGGCTTCACCTAGAACGCTGACGATCGCCGCGCACGCTTGAGGTCCCACCCTCCAAACGTGCAAGTCTGTAATGGTAGCGCCACCAGGTTTCTCAACGAGTTCGCGGATTTCCTCGGCAACGTGCGCGTCGGTCTGATCGAGCAACACGCCCGCAGTTACCCCCATCAAGGTCCAGGCCCAACGCGCGATAACGATAGCGCCGACGATACCCATGACCGGGTCGAGCCGCACCCAACCCAGATATCGACCGGCAAGCAAGGCAGCGATGGCCAGAATCGACGTCAGCGCGTCTGCAACGACGTGGACATAGGCGGACCTCAAGTTGTTGTCGTTTCCGTTGTGGGCATGAGGGTGATCGTGGTCGTGCCCATGTCCATGCCCATGCCCATGACCCAGCAGCAGGGCACTGACAATGTTGACGAGCAAACCGACAACGGCGATGAGGGTCGCGGTGCCAAACTGAACCGGTGTTGGCTGCAACAAACGCATGAACGATTCAACGCCAATGCCCAACGAAATCATGCCAAGAATCAGCGCCGAGGCGAACCCGCCCAAGTCTCCAACCTTTCCTGTACCGAAACTGTAGCGCTGGCTGGTAGCGTGGCGTTTTGCGTATCCGTAAGCGGCCGCCGCGATGCCCAATGCGCCGGCATGGGTTGCCATGTGGAAGCCATCGGCCAGTAACGCCATCGAACCCGTGATATAGCCGGCGGTGATCTCCCCGATCATCATTACCACCGTGAGTGCTACAACCCAAAGCGTACGCTTGGCATTCTCATCGTGCGCTGAGCCTAGAAACACGTGGTCGTGTGTGTAATCGATGTCGGTCCTGCTCATACGTGTTTACCTGGATGCATTCACTTGGAGTACCGGCGGATAGCTTCAAGAAGCTCTTCGACGCCCTTGTTACGCTCTTCTTCGCTGAGCGCGGGGTTCGCGACATGTGCTCGTGCGTGATCCTCGATGATCTCCTCCATCAGCCCGTTGATGGCACCCCGAGTGGCCGCAACAAGATGTAGTGTCTTGGCGCAGTCGAAGTCCGATTCCAATGCTCGTTCAACAGCTTGAATTTGCCCGGCAATACGTTTTACACGTTTAAGAAGATCGTCTTTGTGTGATGCGATATGACCCACGCTATACCCCCCCTACCTATATAGGGTCGCATGATAGGCCTCCCCCCTATACCTATGCAAGGTTCGCGGGAGGACAGATCAAAGCCGTTGACGAAACGAGAGGCATACAAAATCGTTGGATCAAGCGAGAGAGCCGCAATGTTGCCGTTAGCCGACCTTTACCGACGAGAACAATAGGGCGCACTCCTGGAAACCGTTCAAATGGTAGCGAGCTAATTAGCAGCCGAGTGGTCAAGTCCCGTAAAACTTCTCGAAATCTGCGCTCACGGCTTTGATTAGATAATCGTTGACCTTGCCATGGTGTCAACGTCGATGCTGTCGCTGCGGGTAAAGACACCGCTCAGCACGAGGGTAATTTACATGGTTGTCTTAGATGTATCAGGCATTGGTTGCGGCAGCTGCGTCGGCAAAATCACCAGAGCGATCCAGGCACTGGACGACAACGCTACGGTCTCCGTCGATCGATCAACCGGTAAGGTGAGTGTTGAAAGTAGCGAAAACGCTGAACAGCTCCGTAAAGCTGTGGAGGCTGTTGGTTTTCCTTCCAAGATCAGCCATTGAATGGAGACGCCTGCTCCTGAGTAGAGCGTCGTCTGATGGTGAATACCTTTGAATCCGAAAGTACCTGAGCCGCTGTATCGGCCAAAGTTGGCTCGCATGCGCCTATGCTGCTAGTCACCGCGCAGAGCTTTGAGCAAACCCTTGAATGCTCCATTTAGCCGAGTAAAAGCGGCATCGAAACGTATCGCGTTTTCCGTGTATTTCGCGACCTCGACCTGCTGATCGACAGTATTTTGGTCCAAGGCAGGCTGAGCCGGCGTGCTGTAAAGCAAGTCGCGCCCGTATATAGCCACCGCCGATTCTTTCTTAAGAAAATGCTTTGCGTTTGTTGTTTTCAAAGAAAACGCAGTGGTAGCAGGTTCTTTGGTTTGGCTGGCGAGCACAGTAGAAAAATCCAAGTCTTGGGCTTTGAAGTTCGGAGTGTCAGCGTTCGCGATATTGTTACTTAAGATCTCAGCTCTTTGGCCACGATAAACTAACGCTCTTTCTGCGGAGCCTAATGCTTTCTCAAAATTAATACTCACAATTAATCACCCTCGGTGGCATTACTATCTTCTTTGATCATTGAACACCCAGCTGTTGCAGCAGAGCATTCAAGTCTCCTTTTAATTTTAATGCAGAGACCTAGAACATCGCCTCCGTGAGAATTAATGGAACCCAAAGCAATGATTACACTTCAATCTTATATTCAATAAAAGTCGCGCAATGCGAAAAGATGGAGACCATACGTATTAAATAGCGTGTACTTCAAGAAAAATATTCCAAACTGACACAACTGTAATATTGGCCTAAGCTTCCTGACAGGGGGTGTCTCTTATAGTCCAACTGAGTCTTTTGCTCACCCCCAAAGAGTCCAATCCATGATGTGATTCAGAGGGGATATTTTCACACATCTGAGGTAGCCCATATGAACACCATCAAAACCTTGTTCGTCGTCGCAGCGCTGACTGTTTCCACTCTGGCCATGGCTGAAGGCGGTGGTGACCGGACTTTCGCACGTATGGAAGTGGCCAGGACGAATTCGATGGAATCGTACCAGGTAGCTCAAACGCAGAGCGCTCAACCGCCTGTCGCTGAAAGCAAAGCCAAAGCGATGGACCATAAAAACTGCTGAACGATCAGGCACGCGGCCAAGCTGACAGAAATGTAATCACGAAGGTGGTTTAGATGTGGCAATTTCTGAGCTCGCTTGCAATGAAAAATTCGTCTTTTTTTCGGTACGCGAAGCTCATCTTGCCAACTCACGGGTTGATTTGAACGGCTCCCTTTTGACTGATCGGAAATAAACGGCATGCATTCCAAAACCTCTAGACGGACATTCGTTAAAGGCCTGGCCGCCGGCGGCATCCTTGGTGGCCTTGGTCTGTGGCGCACTCCTGTATGGGCAGTGACCAGTCCCGGCCTGCCGAGCGTCCTCACCGGCAACGAATTTGATCTGTTTATTGGTGAAACGCCGGTAAACATCACTGGCTCGCCGCGCACAGCCATGACCATCAATGGCTCGTTGCCGGGGCCTTTGCTGCGTTGGCGCGAAGGGGAGACGGTCACTCTGCGCGTGAAGAACCGTCTGGATCAAGACACCTCCATCCACTGGCACGGCATTATTTTGCCTGCCAACATGGATGGCGTACCGGGTTTGAGCTTCCACGGCATCGCGCCCGACGGCATGTACGAATACAAGTTCAAGGTGCATCAAAACGGCACGTACTGGTACCACAGCCATTCTGGGTTGCAAGAGCAGGCAGGTGTTTACGGGCCAATAGTCATCGATTCGAAAGAGCCTGAGCCGTTTCAATACAATCGCGACTATGTGGTGATGCTGACTGACTGGACCGATGAGGATCCTGGGCGCGTCATGGCCAAACTCAAGAAACAATCGGACTACTACAACCACCACAAACGTACCGTGGGCGACTTCATCGACGACGTCAGCAAGCAAGGTTGGTCTGCTGCCGTCGCCGACCGGAAAATGTGGGCCGAAATGAAAATGAACCCAACTGATCTGGCAGACGTCAGCGGGGATACTTACACCTACCTCATGAATGGCCAAGCGCCGAACGGCAACTGGACCGGTATTTTTAAGCCTGGCGAGAAGCTACGCCTGCGCTTTATCAATGGCTCAGCGATGAGCTATTTCGATGTTCGCATTCCTGGTTTGAAAATGACCGTGGTGGCGGCCGACGGCCAATATGTCCAACCAGTCAGTGTCGATGAATTCCGAATCGCCGTGGCAGAAACCTATGATGTGATTGTTGAGCCTGCCACCGAGGAGGCTTACACAATCTTTGCCCAGTCCATGGATAGAACCGGCTATGCGCGGGGGACCTTGGCAGTTCGTGAAGGACTGAAAGCACCGGTACCGGCGATCGATCCGCGTCCGCTGTTGACCATGGATGACATGGGCATGGGCGGTATGGCTGGCATGGACCATGGCAGCATGGCTGGCATGGGCGGCGGCGATATGAAACAGGGTGACATGTCAGGTATGGCTGGCATGGATCACAGCAAGATGCAGGGAATGGACCAAGGTGACATGACCGGGATGACCGGCATGGGCAGTGGTGACATGACCAACATGGCCGGCATGGACCATAGCAAGATGGCAGGTATGGACAAAGGTGACATGTCCAACATGGCCGGCATGGACCACAGCAAGATGGCGGGGATGGACAAAGGCGACATGTCCGACATGGCCGGCATGGACCACAGCCAGATGGCAGGGATGGGCGGTATGGGAGGCGAGATGCAATCTCACCCAGCGTCCGAAACCAACAACCCGTTGGTTGACATGCAGGCCATGAACCCAACGCCAAAACTGAACGATCCAGGTATCGGTTTGCGGAACAACGGTCGACGGGTGCTCACTTACTCAGATCTGAAGAGCACTTTCCAGGACCCTGATGGCCGAGAGCCCAATCGCACCATTGAGCTGCATCTGACCGGTCACATGGAAAAGTTTTCCTGGTCCTTCAACGGCATCAAATTTTCTGATGCTGAGCCCCTTCGTCTCAAGTACGGGGAGCGTCTTCGCATCACCTTGGTAAACGACACCATGATGACGCACCCCATCCACCTTCATGGAATGTGGAGCGACCTTGAAGATGAAAACGGCAAGTTCATGGTACGTAAGCACACAATCGACATGCCACCGGGTACCAAGCGCAGCTATCGAGTAACCGCCGATGCTTTAGGTCGCTGGGCCTATCACTGCCACCTGCTTTTCCATATGGAAATGGGCATGTTCCGTGAAGTACGGGTTGATGAGTAAAGGAGACGATCTGTGAGCACACACCTAAATCGTAAATCGCTGATCGGTTGCCTCTTTGCTTTTGGCCTGATGGGTGGATTCTCCTGCGTAGCATTGGCAGTCGAAGAACGTGGTGATCCTTCACCTGCTACTTCTGCGGATGCGCCGAACAAGACTGCGACCACGTCAAACGAGGCAACGCCGAATCACGCGACGATACCTCATACCAAGATGCGCCATGAGTCGATGGATCATGACCATGAAAACAAGAAGGCGGATTGAGATCATGACCAAGAATTTTTTACGCCCAACGTTGATGGTATTGGCAGTTTCTACGAGTCCTGTCTTCTTTGCCGTGGCTCACGCCGCTGAAGAGATGGATCACTCGAAGATGAACCATGGCTCCATGGGAGCGATGGACCATAGCAACATGGGGGCTATGGACCACAGCAAGATGAAAATGGACGACGGTCAAATGACCGGCATGGAAAGTATGGATGAAGGGACGACGACAACCAGTCGAACCCCTGTCCCCGTACTTACCGATGCTGACCGTGCAGCCGCCTTTCCAGATGTCGCTGGTCATGGTGTCCACGACAAAACAATCAACTCTTTCATGCTGCTGGATAAGTTTGAATACCAGGATGCTGACAACGGTAGTGCGTTGGCTTGGGATGCGAAAGGATGGATCGGCGGTGACATTGATCGACTGTGGTTGCGCTCGGAAGGCGAACGTACCAATGGCGTGACGGAAAGTGCTGAATTATCCGCGCTCTGGGGGCACTCCATCGGACCGTGGTGGGACGTCGTCACCGGTGTACGACAGGATTTCAAACCAGGGTCTCCTCAAACCTGGGCCGCACTCGGCATTCAGGGCATGGCCCTCTACAACTTCGAGGCCGAAGCGACTGCCTACATCGGTGAGAACGGTCAATCGGCTGCTCGACTGGAAGGCGATTACGACATTCTGCTGACGAATCGATTGATCTTGCAGCCGACGGCCGAGGTCAATTTTTATGGGAAGAATGACCCTCAGCGCGGCATCGGGTCCGGATTAGCCAACACCGAAGTGGGGCTCCGATTGCGTTATGAGATTGTCCGCCAATTTGCCCCTTATATCGGGGTGAGTTGGAGCCGTTCCTATGGCAATACGGCAGACTTTGCACGTGAGGAAGGTGAAGATGCCAGCGAGGCACGCTTTGTCGCCGGTATCCGGATGTGGTTCTGAGAACCGGGCATGAAGATTACACTGAAGGCACTGATAGCTGCTGGTCTGGCCACCGTAGCAGCGGCTGCCGGCGTGGTATATTTCGGCGTGATCAATGTCGGGGCGGATGATCCCCACTCTGCCCCTGTCTACGCGCTACTTTCTATTGCTCGGGATCGCTCGATCGAAGTGCGCTCGCGCGACATTCAGGTCCCCGACCTGAGCCAAGAAGCCCTCATCCGTGAAGGTGCTGGCAACTACAACTCGATGTGTGTCGGTTGCCATTTGGCTCCGGGCCTTACAGGCACCGAACTGAGTAACAGCCTTTACCCCGCACCTCCGAACCTTTCAAAACTGGGCGTCGATGGGCACCCAGCCGCAGCTTTTTGGATCATCAAGCACGGCATCAAATCCACCGGCATGCCCGCGTGGGGCAAAAGCATGGCCGATCCGTACATATAGGGGATGGTCGCATTTCTCCAGCAGCTTCCGTCACTTGATACAGAGCAATACAAAGCCCTGATCACGAGTAGCGGTGGCCATCAACACGGTGGTGGCGAAAGCGTGATGCACAACCATGAGGGTCAACATGGAACGACCCAGGGGCAAAGTGGCGCAGGTGCTGCCAACCAAAGGGCGGAAGTCCGCGCTAATGATGACGAGAAAAACACGGCACATGCCCATGGCCCCTCCGCAGCGCCGTCTGCAAAGGAGCCTGCGGACCACGCCGATCATAAGGGTAGGGAAGCTTCAGATGACGCGGCCCCGACTCCAACCGTACAGCCCAAATCACATACACATACTGATGGGAAGGAACATACCCATGCGAAATAATTCTCTTCGTCGCAGACGGGCACTTCGTCTCGCTGCTCTCGTGGCTCTGTTCATCAGTTCAGCCAGTCACGCAGCAGAGCCATTGACGATCGATGTACATCGCGACGCTAATTGCGGATGCTGCAAGAAATGGGTCCAGCACCTTGAAGCCAGCGGCTTTACCGTCGTTGATCACGTGGAAACCAACATGAGCGCGATCAAGCGCGGTCTCGGGATTTCTCCTGAGCTCTCGTCCTGTCACACAGCAACCATCAACGGAAAGTTTGTTGAAGGTCACGTGCCCGCCGAGCAAATCATTGCGATGAGCAAACGTGATGACCTGCTCGGGATTGCCGTTCCAGGCATGCCGGCCGGCTCCCCAGGAATGGAAGTGGACGGGAAACATGACGCGTATAACGTAATCGGCTTGTCAAAGGCAGGCACAGACCACGTCGTTGCTGAATACCCCGAAAACTGATCTTCTAATCTCACTCCTGCATGGTGAAGGTCATGGCCGTGCAGAGGACATAGCTCATTTCGAACGTAAAAAAGGCGCCACTAGGGCGCCTAAACCACCTCCCAAACCAAAGGAAAAACAAGGAGGCGGGATGTATCAGGTGGTCGAGCAATTGTTTACTGCACGTTAGAAACCCTTCGACTGACGGAATGATTTCATAAAATGGATAACTTCAGGCTTTCCTGAAAATTACTTCTACGTCAGCGAGCAGTAAGCTAGTTTCGGACAAAGGAGAATTATGCAGTTCTTAAATAATTTCATTGTCTAGCTTCCATGGGGGCAGTTGTCGGCCATGACCTTATATTCCACGGTGTTAAGCTTGCCCGTAGAGTCTTCATAGGTCATGCGCGAAGGGGCAACCCCACAGGTTTTATTGGCTTGCGTGACACTGACGACCTTGTGGATATCGAGGTTCATACCATATTCATAATGAACAACTTCAGGAGGAGTCTTGCCGTTCCTTGAGGCATATTGCTCCATTGCTTGTTGGTTCTCTTGCATCATTCGACCATACACGCGGTCACCGCCACCTTCAGCCATGGCTAATGAAGATAAGGTCAAAATCGAAGCGGCGCAAAACGCTTTCACTGCTGTCATTGCTTTCATGATTTTCTCCTAAAGCTCAATTTACTGAGTTAAAGAGTAACAAGTGAAAGCTTTCAGAAAGCTGCCGCGAAGGTTACTAATGTGAAAGGTGGACGCTACCCCGCATTTACGCTTTCAAGCCAGATGGGATTTTTGTTAACACCAAAGGTTGGCAGACGCTGACGGAACAAAGATGCCCTCAAAAGCTTATTTGAACCGGTGGTCCCTCCCAATTCCTCGATACGCCGGTAGACCTGAGCAGGGCCTCCGCGTCGACCCCGGTTCTTGCCAGGCTTTCCAGATCCCACTCGAAGAAACTGCAAAAAACCAGGAAAACCTTGCTTGATACCGCTGAGGTCAATCTTACCGTCGAGTAATTCACGGGGAGCTTCATCCTGATGAGTTCAGAGACAGTCCACACCAAAGTTCTTAGACGAAAATGCCATACTGACTCCTGATGAATCTTGATCTGTTGATAAGTAAGAGGGAACCTCTGCTTGCGTAGATCCAGCTCATGAGGTAACGAACCTGGGAGCAGCGATTGCAAATTCCGAATGTTCACTCTCTTCGGATCTTTCGTAACTTTATACAGCTCATCTACGCCCGCTTCGATAAGGGCTGCATAGGCGTCGTCTCTTGAGTCGACGGACTTTTCGACCTTAACTGTAGCTTTTTTAGGGGCATGGAGTTTTGCCATTAACCATGCGTTATCATTTTCTAGAATCCATTGCGTAGGTTTGTACGCCTTCTTCCAGAGGTACTCGATATTGGCATCGGTACGTAGCGCTAAAAGCAACTCGATTTTTTGGCGATATCTAGTTTTTTGACTAAGACGCGATTCTTCGACTTTGGGCGCTCGCGGAGAAACAGCGGCACTCAGCAGAATAGACTCATTCTTCAGAGCCTCTTCAAAGCCATCTGCACTGGAAAACAAATGAAGAGCAATGATCAAATGCCGCGCGAGCGGCATATTTAGCTGACCTTTATCTGATTTGAGCCGGATCCATTGCTCATGCTTTCCGGTGTTGTAGGCTGGATCAATCTGCGCCAAAAGCTCATCGCCGTAAGCGCTTTGGATGCTGTCGAATAGTTTTGCGATACCCGCATTTTTTCCGAAAATGAATCCGCGTTTCTTGCATTGGCGGACGTAGCACGAACTTAATACCGTACTGCCTATCGGAGGGATATTGCGTTGCAGGATATCGTGTGCGAACAGAGCGACTTTCTGTTCCATCTTTGACCCCTTGTGTATTGCTGCGCTGTTTAACGGGCTCCAGCCGCATGCGCATGGCTCAGTCAGATTGGGAAGCAGCTTCAATTTACGGTAGAACGGGCGAGAGCACTCGGGGCAGGCATGGATCAATGCGTCGCCATGACGCCAACAGACGGCAACACCGGGTATCTGGTGAGATCGATGCCAGTAGGCAGAACCCCGCTCAATCAAATCTTCCTGAACGCAGGTAGGACAAAGCTTAGCCTTGCCATGGGTGGACTCTTCTCTGCGGGGCACCCGTACCACCCCGTCATAACCCAGTGGCCCTACGTCGTTCTCTGGCCCCTGCTTAACCCCAAGAAACGGTCGGTAAGCAGGAAAAGTAGTATTGCTTCTGATCAACTCTGCGAGATTGCTCTCCGATTGCCCCGGCAGCCTGTGCGCGAGCCTCTCGATCTGCTTGGGTACGATGCCACCGATGCAAAAGGGTTTCGATGCGAACAAATCGCGATAGGTTTCCGTCGCGGTTCTGTTACCTGACAGATAGTGATATCGGGTGACACGAGAGTAAAGCATTTCATCCGGCATCGAAACGGGGAAAAATAATAGATCAGACATCATTTACCGATTAAAGGTAGGGCTCGAAGAGAATGTGCATCCGGGGGCAGTATATATGCAACCCCTAAAATTCTGCATCCGGTCTGGATTTGAAATGACAAGCCGCTCAACTTTGAATCGTAGTGAATTCATCTAAATCCTGCCGCGCCCGTATTCCTCGAATACAAAACACGTATCGATAAACCCGCGTAGGTCAGCCCATGCCGGTTGCAAAACTATTTCAGTTGATCGCGGGTTAGTACGTTTACATGCTGATCGTGATGATCCAGCGTATGCCGGACCTATTCTGGAGGGGAATTTTTTCATTAACAGAAAAATAATGGGTTTATGGTGAATTGATTTAGAACTTTTTAGATGGAGGGGGAATGCCCAGCTGGATTACAGCATGGGTCGAATGCTCGCGACCCTGTAGAGCGAAGAACGTGATACAGCCTTGCCCTCTGAGAGCAATTGGCGTCTAGCCCATCGCAGACGCCTATCGTGAAAGCCTTCGATTGGTTCACATACTTTTTCGAGCATTGCTGCACACAGAGGAAGCTTGCAAAGCTGCTTTTCGAAGCGAGAAAGAACATGAAGCTCCCGACCTATCCTGGTACGCGAAATGCGGACAGGCTTACCCGCAAGAGCATAAAGCGCGTCGGCACACTGACGGACTTCGCCGGCCAGTCTCGCATCGAGGGCAGCGAACATTTCGGTGCTATTTAGACGAGGCGTACGATGGGGGCTTGGGTTTGCAGTTGACTCCGAAAGCCACTGCTTATCGTGGCGATACAGCCACGCATACCCCCTGCATGCATGTGCTTTGTAAAATCGATAATCAGCCTCGAAAGCCGCGCGTCTTGCGCATAGCTCAGTGTGAAATCGTGCCTCCCTCCAAGCATCTTGCCCGCCGGGTACATTTCTGATGTGACGATAGACATACGCTGATGAAACGCCTAGAACGGCAGCGATCTTTTTGGCATCAGCTCCTTCAAGAGCATGTTGCCACACAGCGGCTGACGAACAGTCCAGGCCTTCACCAGGCATCACCGGAGAAAGGCGCGCGTGAAGCCGAATGTGAGCTTTCGGATCACATGCCACCGCCTCTTTCACTGGGCATTGACCATGAAGCAAGCTCACCATTTCAACGCCCAGAGCACCGGCCAATAAAATGTATTTGAGCGGATGGTGAGAGGTTATAGGCGTACGAAGCAGCTTCGTGACCCATGAGGCGGGTGTACCTGCACGAACATCTCCGAGTATAGAAAACTCCCATTCTCGCGGGAGTGCAGCAAAAAAATCGGCCATGTGCTGCGCCAGCATGTGCAGGTGCAAGCGATGGTTATCAGAAGCAAGGTTGAGCTGCGTTGCCCTGTGTAAAAGCGTGAAGCGCACCGCCTCCGCCGACAAAGCAGTGACGTCAGACTCGAGGACCTGAAGTGAGCGCAACGCTATTTCGTGAAGCGGTGGCATGCACCGCAACGGGGTGTCGAGAAGTACTGTGTGTGCTTGCACATTCTCATCATTGGGCAGATTGAGTTGTCGAGAGCTGCGGCTGGACCAGCGAGGATCAAGGATCCTGAGTGACGTACCGTGATGCGGACATACCAGCACGCCTGGAAGCATGTGGACCCTGTGCCAGTAAGCGACTCCCCGTTGAGCCTGATCTTGTGCGATACATTCTGGGCATAACCGCACTCGGGAGGCGAATCCAATACGGCTCGCGTTGACGCCCAGCTTCAACATCAAGCCTTTCCCATCAGCGGTCATCAGCGTCCGAGCGTGTTCGACCTGGCTCATCCTCAAAAACGGCGCATAGTAGGGTAATAATGTGTGGCGCATGAGGACCTCGGCTACCGATAGCTCAGTACCGCTGGGTAGCGCATCGACAAAATCCCCTAAATGACTCGGGAATGCCACATTTTGCGAAAAAGCTGCCGCCGATTTCAGTCCGGCAAATGCTGCTTGGCAATTACGAACACCGCAAAGACGGGCATAACGAGAAATCACGCTGTGCAGCGTCTCGTCGGGAAACGCGGCGGGGAAGAAATGGAGTTTAAGTTGCACTTCACCCCCCCTCCGACTCACGCTTTGTGATACATCGGTGAGAACTCAAACAGGTCCTCGTTGAGCCAGCCCGCAGCGCGCAGAGCGTCGAGGGGAGCGTCATGTTCGCTAAGCGCTTTAGCCTCTGAGTTTTCCACAGCAGTAGCAATCGGCGATGGGTGATCTTTCGCAAAAATGGTCGGAGATGGGTCTACCGGCTTCTCACGGGATACAACGCTTCGAAGCAAGGTGAGGCGATCCTCTCGTGCCAATCCATCGAAAACCATCATTTCGCTCAGCTGATCCTCAATCGGCAGCAAATCGTCAAACTGTCGCATCCGCTTCGGATCACGGCTACGCAGAGCTGAAAGGGCTGGCTTTAGAATCTGCATTTTTGAGTTGCTTACCTTCACCAGGATCTCGGCAGTCAAACACTCCGAGCCACTCTGGACCGCATAACGCTGACTCAATACCAGCAGCTTGACCAGGAAATCCGTGACGCCTTGAGTGTGCTCATACAGCGTGTCAAAAATCTCGTCGGTCAGCTCAGCCGTCTGTTTGCACCACTGATAGCTCCAGAGATTTTCGACCAACAACCGCCACTCCTCATCATCCTTTTCGAATCGTTTGAATTCGAGCGTACCAGCACCACAAACTCGGCGGGCAGTCCGCATGGCTTCTGAGAACAGGCTAATCGTCGAGTTCGTGCCACTGAAAACCACCGGGATACCGATGTTGTTTACCAAGTGCAGGAAAAAATTCAGCATGCTCTCCTTACCACCGGTTTTCGCCAGGTGGAGGTTTTGCAGCTCGTCGATCAACAAGGCGCCGATGAAAAACGTGCTGGCCACCTGCTCCATCTGTTGCAGCGCATCATTGATGTTTCGATGCCGGTAGCGCTTGTGGTAGTCCTTGTCTCCTAGAGCGTCTCCAACCGCATAAAAAAACTGCTGGCAAAATCCAGCCAGCGATCCATCCCGAGGGCAGTCAAGCTTCAGCCATGTGATTTGGGTATGAACAAACTGCTTTCCCTCATAGCGCTCATGACGGATTGTCTGTGGATAAAGGCTCAAGATGGCGTGGAGTGCCGTTGACTTGCCAATGCCGCTCAGGCCGACGACCGTAAACGTTTCTGCAGTGGACTTGAACGCATCGTGGTAACGCTGAGCTCCCGATAAAGAATGCAAATGCCGGACGGTAGCGGGCGACATCGGGTTACGCCCGACATACCCTCGACGGATGAGCAGTGAGAACAGGGCCTCCAGTTCCAGATGTAGCAAGAACGGCTGTACGACGGTTCTCAGCCTGTCGATACAGTGAATTCGAGTGGCTCCTTCCAGCGTCAGCTCTTTCGGATCCACCGGCTGAGGAAAGTTCGAAATCAGTTCAACAGCCGCCGCCTCCGACAATATCGGAGGCAAAGCTTCGATAAGCGGGTTACCCGCATACTCACTAATGTCCTGTCTGACGTAATTGGCAAACGTCTGTGCACCTTTCATTTTGCCTGTCCTGGCCGAATTCTTTTGAGCAAATCGATAACCTGAGCGGTGCGCTCACCGGCATATGAATCATGCGCTTTCTGTGTCGTTTCAGATTGAAGTGAAGCTGGCTCCACCCTGACGCCTTCAGGAACAACCGCATTTTCACGCTCGCGGAGACGTTCTTCTGCGCGGTTCTCGCGGATGTTTCCAGTGGCCTCTGCCTTAGTAGGCGGAGCAGGTTCCTGTTTTCGTTCTGCGAGCGCGTGACTGATGATCTGGTGGACCTGATCGCTAAGCTGCACACGGCTTTCCAGCTCAGCTCGACGGCGAGTAGGCGGTTTTTGGCGATAGGCTTCGAGCAGATCAAAAATCTCGTCCGAGCGATAATTCGCGTAACCGGCATCCGATCGTCGAAGATCACAACGGATAAACTGCTTGGCCTCTCCTTGAATCCAAATGTGTGCCGCAGAGTTCGGATCGAACCAACACTCTATTGACCAAACGCCCCCTTTGCGAGCCTTGGCAAACCAATCTTTCTCTATGGCCATATCACACACGTAGTGCATGCCGCGAAACATCACTCCGCCCTTTTGAACGGTCGCGCGCTCACGCGGTAAAAGGTGGAGATAAACCAGCTCGTCGGGACGTTTGTTGGATTCGATCAGGTCGTTGTCGCAGGCCCAATTCCATATACCGTTAGGCGTAGGTTCTACGCCGTCATTCATCATCGCTTGAGTCAGTCGGTCAGGCTGTCGATGGTGACGGTTATAGTGGAGCACGCAATTGATGAGGATTTGGGTGAACTCTTTGAGGTTCAGCGTGGCATCGAGCCGGTAATCTCGCTCGCCGCGCTCTTTGTCCCGCGCAGCTACCCCGCCAGGTAGCCACCTGATACCCGTCAAATCATTCAAAATGCCAAACCGACTTTCTACCATAGGCTTCCAATCAGGCCGATAAGGTGGGGCAGTGCCCATCTCAATTCCCAACCCTGAGGATAACCCCTCTGCTGCGAGTGACAGCATCTCTCCCCGGTCGGCGTAAATCTGGTGGGGCAGGTGGTGACAATTCCAATCATCTGCATTGATGTCAACGCCGTTCTGAGCGCAGAACTCGACTTTGGAGGTAAACGCGTTGAACAGCGCTTGTCTCGCCCCATTCCAACTAGGGCCCTCCAATCCTACATAGAGACCAGCAATTATTCCGGAGAAACTATCCACTACGATATAAACAACGGGCCGACCAATGAGCATCCGTCTAGAGTAGCTGTTGACCAAATAAATATCGGCAATCGTTGCGTCGATTTCGAACTGATGACAGGGTCCACGCAGCCAATCTCGAACGGTACCTGAAAGCGGACGGCAATCCTTTAACCACCTCCTCAACCCTTTACGGCCACGCTCGGTTTCAATCTCGTCGAAAAAAATCTGTCCCCAATATTGGAACTGCCTCAAGCTGGGGAGTTCTGAACCAGGCAACAAACGAAGCTCTTCTTCACTGTTTTTAGAGATGTCTCGAACAGAGTAGAATCGTCTCAACATTTCGTCATATGCGCTCGAAATAGATGATTTCTTATCTCTTACATAAAGAGCATATCCAACACGGATGCATCGTTTATCAACTGCACTGAGCATCTTGGAAGGCGAAGTAAGAACGCCTTGAAATTTAGGCTTTCGCCCTGGTGGCCTGCTCGGATCATATTTTCTATCGGCAACCCCTACTGCCGTATAATTGTTAAGCAATGAGTTGCGAACTTGACCATAAAACCAATAGCGGTAAAGAAGTCGATAGATCGTTTTCCGCTGGATTCCGAGCTCTGACGCCCGTTTGCTAACAAGTCGGCCTAACTCACCTCGTACAAATATTTGTCCTGGGTATTCAGGATCTAGCAGAGGGGCGATGACGGCCCACTTTTCGTCCCGGCCTTGCTTGGCTCTCTCATCCAACTGTTCCTCAAGCACAAGCATGAACTCGGGCGTGGCAATGGCTGCTGGTTTGGTGTGACCAGACGCTAACGATCGACGAAGCTCCTCCAGACCCACAGCGTATGGCTGCCGGGGTGGGTCAGATAGATCCATCACAACTGCTAAGTCATGCGTTTCATCTTGGTAAAGGAGCCTGGCTATCGTAGCGATGACCGACAGATCGGTTACAGGCTCGAAAACGTCATTAACGAGAACAGTCATGACATTTTCTCCTTCAACGATACTTGGACAGGGCTCGGGGAAACTTCGAAGTCAGGAACTAGACCAGTAAGGTGGAGAGGAGTGTTAACCAAATCTATTTTGAGTGTTTTGTTCCAAACCAGATGAAAGAAAATTGCTTGAGCGTCTATATAGGAAATGGACAGAAGTGATGCTATTTTTCTTAGACAGGTGGCCAAGGTCCACGAATATTCCCGGCTGTTTACCAAGCACTCAATAAAATTCGAATGCAACGGCACTTTCATTAGATCACGCGAGAGCTTCGAGTATCTCCTGACTAGTCCGAGATTTTTTATAAAATCTCGTGTAAAAAACTCGTCTGTTACGATTTTCCAATCTACACCTTGGCTTTCCCAAAAACGCTTTTCAATTTCAAGTTTTTCAAGCGTTCTTTTACTTCCATTGCCAATTAAATCGGAACGATACTTCACCGTCCTAGCTACCGATTTGAAGTTTCCGCTCGGGTCCTTAACAGTTAACAGGAAGTCTGTTGTCATCACATAAGGCAGTGTTGTTCTAGGGTATCTTGGATAGCGTACATCGATCGCCGACGCTATCGCTTGCGCACGCTCTGTGGGTAGTAAAGGGTATTGCTCCCGTATATCCACGACGTCTTCAGAAAATTCACACACAAGGAAGTACGAACGCTCGAGATCTGACAGGAGGTGATGAATCCTCTCGATCTTCACGCCTTGAATCTTGTGCGAACGACCTATCGACGGGACATCTTGTACCCGCAGCCAAGGCACGTAGCTTGCCCCGGCGCCTTCGCCAAATCCATTTGCAATGTGCCGTTCAATGTCCTGCTGTGATGCAAACTTACGACCTCGCAACCACGCCTCCTCAGTCGATGCGGACCGCTTCACCTCGCGCCGAGAAAAAGTCGTAGAAGGACACGACCGGCAAAGCGGCCGTATACAAAACGTTTTCTAGACTACACCCGCTGAAAGTTGAAGCGATGATTCCAGACCAAAGGGAAAGCCTGGAAAGGAAAACCCCCGTAGATACGGGGGTTTGAGCCTTGTGTCAATCTATGTTCGCCAGTGTCAAACTTTATTGTTTTGTGTCAATCTTTATTGTTAAAAACCAAGGGGCTGTTTTCAACAGCCCCTTTTTTGTGTTTTGAATTCGCTCAATTCAAGGATGCGTATTGATGCAAAACCCTCCTGCTACCGTCCACGCACGTTTGCGCAATCGCCGGTTCGTGGTCGCCAACAACGCCCAAGGGTTGTCCGGTACCGGCACCGTGTTTCATTACGAAGTCGAAGGCGGGGTGATTTCGAGCACTTACCACGGTGGCCGAATTCGCCTGGGAACGCAGGTCGGGCGGGTGACCGGCCCAGATACTATCGAGCTGCTTTATCAGTGCGTCACCCTGGACGGGGAGCTGCTCGCAGGGTGGTCACGAGGCACGGTAGGTGTTGATCACGCCGGGCGCACTACCCTGAGTTTCGTTTGGGGCTGGCTATCGGGTGCGACCGGAGGCGGAGAGTCTAGCTATATCGAGATCACTGGCTAGAGGTATTGAAAGCACCATAAAACCTACAGGTAGGCGCATATCCCCTGTGGGAGCTGGCTTGCCTGCGAGGGCTGCGTGTCAGTCGCTGCATCTGTTACTACACCACCGCCTTCGCAGGCAAGCCAGCTCCCACATTTGATCTCCATCGGGTTTGAGAAAGGGGTGGGTTAGGTCCACCAGTAGCGCACGAGATGAAAGAAGATCGGCGCCGCAAAGCACACCGAATCCAGCCGATCCAGCATCCCGCCGTGCCCTTCGATCATGTGGCCCCAGTCTTTCACCCCGCGGTCACGCTTGATCGCCGACATCACAATCCCTCCCGCAAACCCCAGCAGGTTGATCAGCAGCGCGATCAGGAATGATTGCCAGGGATTGAACGGTGTGGTCCACCACAGCGCTGCGCCGATCAGCGACGACAACAGGATCCCGCCGACAAAACCTTCCACGGTTTTCGACGGTGACAGGTTGGGCGCGATCTTGTGTTTGCCGAACAGCTTGCCGCACACGTACTGCAGCACGTCCGACAGTTGCACCACGATCACCAGATAGGCGATCAGCAGCAGGTTACGGCCTTCGTAACCCGGTATGTCCAATGTCAGCAGCGCCGGGACGAAAGACACGCAGAACACGGCGATCATCAACCCCCATTGCACCTTCGATGCCCGTTCCAGAAAGTGCGTACTGTCGCCGCCCAGGGAGGCGAGGATCGGCAGCAGCAGGAACACGTACACCGGGATGAAGATCGAGAACAGCCCATACCAGTCGGCGTAGATCAGCAGGTATTGCAGCGGCAGGGCCAGGTAAAACGCGGCCACCAGGGCCGGGTAGTCGCTGCGCCGGGTCGGGGTGAGGGTGAGAAATTCGCGCAGGGCGTAGAACGACACCGCGTAGAACAGCAGGATCACCGCGCCGGTGCCGAGCCAGAAGGCGATGCCGATGACCACCACCATCACCCACCAGGCGTTGATGCGGGCGTTGAGGTTGTCGATCACTGCATTCGGGCTGCCACGGGTGCGCAGCTTGAGGATCAGGCCGATCAGCGAGGCGATGACCAGGATCGCGCCGATGCCGCCAAATAACATCAGGGTTTGGCTATCCATCTCAGGAATGCTCCGGGGCAAGGGCGAGCAGGGCGTCGCGAGTGCGGGCGAGGAAGGCGGCTTTGTCTTCGCCTTCTTCCAATTGCAGGGGGGCACCGAAGCTGGTGGTGCATAACAACGGCAATGGCAATACGCGACCCTTGGGCATGACCCGGTTCAGGTTGGCTATCCACACAGGGACCAACTCGGCCTGTGGGTAACTCTTTGCCAAGTGATACAAGCCGCTTTTGAACGGCAGCAAGCCATCCTCGAGATTGCGCGTGCCTTCGGGAAAGATGATCAACGAATCGCCGCCTTCCAGGGCCGCGAGCATGGGCATCAGTGGGTTATCCACAGGCTCTTTGCGCTCGCGGTCGATCAGCACGCCATTGAATACGCGGTTGATGATGTAGCGGCGCAACGCGCTCTTGTTCCAGTAATCGCTGCCGGCCACCGGGCGTGTGAACTTGCGCAGGTTCTGCGGCAGTGACGCCCACACCAGCACGAAGTCACCGTGGCTGCTGTGGTTGGCGAAATAGATGCGCTGCACCGGCACTGGCGCGCACCCCAGCCACAGGCTGCGAGCGCCGGTGACGGTGCGGGCCATGGAGGTAATCAGCGTGGCGACCACGGGTTCGAACATGAGGATTCCTTATCCGGCAAAAGGCAGCCAAGGGCTGGCAAGGATGACGCCCAGGGTCAGCAGCGCTTGCGCGCCCAGTAGCCAGGCTTGTTTACGCAACAGTTTGAGAGCGCCGCGCCGGCGTTCGCTCCATGGCCGACCGGCTCGCTTGGGCAATTGCAGGCCAAGGGTTTGCAAGGCTTGGTCAAGGTCTGGCGTGCGGGTAACGTCGCGGGCCAGCAAGGCGAACAGATCGGCGTCAAAGGCCACCCGTAGCGCCCAGTATTTTTGCAGCAGGCCCAGCACGATCATCCGCAGGGCCAGCAGCAGGCAGGTCGTCGAAATACTGGCCAACAACAGTTGGGCAAGGCCGAACAGTACGCCGAGCAACGTCAGGCCTGTGGATAACTGATCCAGGGAACGGCCACGACGTAGCAGGCTGGCGACTACCTGGAGTTCCATATCAGCGGGCATAATGCAAACCCTCCAACGCTTTACGGTGTGCGGGGTGCAGGACCACAGTGGCCCGTGCTGTACGAATAATAGCCAGTGCTTGGTCAACCGTTGCGGCGCGCCCGGTGGTCAGCAGCCAGGCGGCGACGGCAGTCGCGCTACGGGAATAACCGAGGGCGCAGCACACCAGCAAGGGGCCACTCATTCGCAGACGTTCAATGGCGTGCGCGGCCTTCAGGCATTCGTCGGCTGTCGGGGTGATCAGGTCCAGTACCGGCACGCAGGCATAAGCACGGCCCTGTGGATTAATCGGCAGTTCGGCACACAGATCGACAATGGCTTTGAACGGGCCTTGCTCAGAGGTTGTAGGAACACGCCCCAGCCAGACGTTATCCACAATCAGATCCGGCTGTGGATGTTTGCGTGTCCACAGCCGC
This sequence comes from Pseudomonas sp. B16120, assembly GCF_044218845.1. Classification (NCBI taxonomy): domain Bacteria; kingdom Pseudomonadati; phylum Pseudomonadota; class Gammaproteobacteria; order Pseudomonadales; family Pseudomonadaceae; genus Pseudomonas; species Pseudomonas sp. B16120. The sequence goes on along the minus strand of NZ_CP162588.1, from coordinate 6,282,909 downwards.
GAATTGGTCCACGCCCCTGCCAAGTAAGGCGCATACAGCCAGCGAGCGGCAGGCGTCAGGCGGCCATTTGTACGTTTTTGAAAGCCCGGCGCGCCGATCACCAGGTAGTTGGCGCTGATCAAGCCGAGGGAAACCGCTGGCCACAGCAACCACAGCCAGCCGCCGCGAAGTAACAAACCCAGCGTCAGCAGTACTATCGCACCCAGCCCATAGCGAACAGCCAGGCGCCAGCGTTGGGTATCGCGCGTTAACCGGGCACTCAACAATGGGCTCGGGTGTTCCACCGGCCATAACCACACGCACAACCACCCCGCGAGGGCGCCTGTGGGTAAGTCGATAAAGTGATGTTGATAAGTAGTCAGCACCGAGATGCCGATCAGCGCAAACCAGCCATGCACCACCCAGCGCCAAATCCCCTGGGTGTGCCGCTGATACATGACCCACAGGATCACCAGCAGCGCGATATGCAGTGAAGGCGCCTGGTTGAACGGTTTGTCGAAACCGGCCAGCACGGCGAACAGCCAGCCGAACACACCGTCCAGTTCCGGTCGCTCGAAGGTGAAGCGCAATGGCCAGATCAGGAAGCAACTCACGGCAATCACCTGCGCACTCAGCAGGCGCCGTGCATGTTGTTTCAACTCATGCCGTGTATTGGGCAGCAGCAGGGAGAAGCCGTAGAGCAGGTCGATGGACCAGTAGGGCACGATGGTCCAGGCCCAGAACGGCATGTGTGTTTCCCAGCCGAACACCAGCGTGCCGACGTCGCTGCGCTGGCTGGTGACCCAGGTGGCAAAGCCATAGGTGCTGAAAAACAGCGGCGCCAACAGCAGCAGCCAGAGCACCGCAGGTTTCAATAAACCGGGTTCGCGCATGTTCAGATCTTCTGTGCCAGGGACACGGTGAAAATGCCCCACTCATCCACGCGCTGGGTGATCTTGCGAAAGCCCGCCGCTTCGACGAGTTGGTCCATTTCCGCCTGGCTGCGCCGGCGCATCACCCAGGCCTGGCCCTGCCGGTGGCTGGTGAGCGCACGGGCAATTAGCTCCAACTGCGGGTGCCACGGCTGCCCGGTGTAGACAAGGTAACCACCTGGCTCCACGGCTTCGGCCAAGCCCGCCAGCGAGCCGCCGACCATGGCGTTATCGGCGAACAATTCGTACAGGCCGGATACCACGGCCAGCGTCGGCTTAGGGGCCAGGGCAGCCAGGTCAGCGCGGTCGAACGCATCGCCTTTGACGAACTGGGCGATGTCCCCCAGGCCCTTCTCGCGAATCAGCGCGCCACCGTCGCGCACGTTGATGTCGCTGTAGTCGCGCAGCAGGATCGATTCCGGCAGCGGCGATACGCCTTGCAAGGCTTCCAGGATGTAGCGGCCGTGGCCGGCGGCGATGTCGACAATGCGCACTTCGCGTTGGTCATCACGCAGCTTGGCCATGGCCAGGCGCAGCAGCTCTTCGACGTTCAGCTTGCGTTGGCGAATACCGCGCCAGCCAATGGAATTGAGGTAGTTGGTATCGATCATCCGCCCCAGCCCGCCCTTGCCGGCAGGCTTATTGCGATACACGTAGTCCAGGGTGCTGCCGGAATCGAAGCCGGTGTCGAAGCCCAGCTTCACGCCGTCCGAAAGGTTCTTGCCCAGGCCCATGCTGGCGCGGGTCATGCGCCAGTACAGGTCGCGCAGGGAGTTGCGTGGCAGCGGCGCGGCGAGGGATTCGGATTCGGCGCACGTGGCGCCAAGTTTGTCTGCATCCAGTAAAGAAGCGCGGTCCAGCGGGTGGGCGAAGTTCTGCAAGATAAAGCGCTTGGCGCTGGTCACAGCCACGATGCGATCACGTTCGCCGAGGGTGTCGTGAAAAAAGCCGGGGAGGATATGCAGCTCTTTTTTAAGGCTGCCGAGGCGGTCGAAGAACTGCTGCTGGGGTTTACGGTGCACCACAAAGTCGGAGCCCGAAATAAGCAGTTGGGTCGGCACCTGGATCGCCTGGGCATCGGCTACAACCCGGTCGGCGGCTTCGTACAGGCCCAGCAGCACATTCACCGAGATGGCCTTGGTGATCAAGGGGTCGCTGTCGTAGGACGCCACCCGTTCCGGATCATGGCTGAGGAACTTGGCCTTGACGTAACTGTTGACGAAAAAGTTGCCGCGAAACTTGCGCATCAGTGCCAGGCCCGGGCGGGCGAGGGGCACATACAGCTTGACCTTGAAGGCTGGCGAGGCGAGCACCAGGGCGCGGATTTTTGGCGCGTAATCATGAACCCAGGTGGCCGCAATCACCGCGCCGACGCTTTGGGCGATGACGGCGATGTCTTCCTCTTCGATGCTGTAGGTGGCATTGATGTGATCACAGAACGTCTGCACGTCGCGGGCGCTGGTGGCAAAGCTGGGGCTGTCGCCGCGCTCGCCTGGGGATTGGCCGTGGCCACGGGCGTCCCAGGCGAAGAAGTCGAATTCAGGCAGGCCCAGTTCATCCACCAGGTGGGCAATACGCCCCGAATGCTCATGGCCGCGATGGAACAACAGGATCGCCTTGCGCGGCCCGGCGCCTGCCGTGGCCGGCCAGTGCCGGTAGAAAAGCTCGACGCCATCATGGGTACTGAAGGTGTGCTCTTGCTGTTCGCGCATCGCAAAATCCTTATGCAGAAGGGAGAGATTGTTGTTCTTTGAGGCCCTGACGCACCCGGTTGACCAAGGTATAGGCGAGCAGGGCGGCCACCAGCCACATCACCGCCTCGACCCAACCGGCGCCGAGCCAGCCCAGCGCCACGCCAGTGGCCAACACACCGAGTACGAACGCCCGATCACTCTTGCCCATGGGCCCGTCATAACGGCGCGACGCGCCCACCATCGGCCCCAGCACCCCGGCGTATTCGCTGAATACCGCCAGCAGCGTCACCAGCAGCACCGGCGCCAGGCTCACATCGGGGATCAATGCAAAGGGCAGGATTAGCGCGCTATCGGCGATCACGTCGCACAATTCATTGAGGTAAGCACCGAGGCGCGACTGTTGGCCGAATTCCCGGGCCAGCATGCCATCGATGGCATTGAGCGCCATGCGCACAATCATCCACAGCGGGATCAGTGCAAACAGCCAGAGGTGTTGGGCAAAGCCCGCGATCAACAGCCCCACCAGCAGGGAAACAACCCCGGCCAGCACGGTGATCTGGTTGGCGGTGGTGCCGTTGTCATAAAGGCGCTGCACGAGAGGCCGCAGCAGGTTTTGAAAACGCGGTTTGAGTTGGTAGATGGAAATCATGGGGGTGGCGCTTCCTTGTCCGTGAACCCGCGAAAAACTGTTTTGGAGTGTGCCGACTAATCGCAGCCGACACCAGTGATGGCTCGTGTTTATAGGGGGTTAGTCACAATCAGAAGAACACCATGAGAACAAATGTGGGAGGGGGCTTGCCCCCGATTGCGGTGTACCAGTAACTAATCAGTCGGTTGACACACTGCTATCGGGGGCAAGCCCCCTCCCACAAGGGATTCAGGGTGAATTCAAAAGCGAACAAAAATTTCACGCTTCGTGTTATATCGTAACGAATTGTGTACAAGTGGGCGTTGAGCAGATGCAAGTGGATCTAGAGGCTGACGGGGCTTCGGTTGAAGGCCTCGCGCGTTTTCAGCAGGGGCTGTTCCACGCCCGTCGATTGCGCCAAGCCGGTATCGGCCTGACAACCCTGGCCCTCAGTGGTTGGATATTGGCGCTGTTCGTAGCGTTGTTTGCCCCGCTGTCGATCTGGCCGGTGGTATTGATCAACTGCGCGTCGGCCTTGCTGCTGCTGGTGGCCGGTTTGCAATCGGCCTGGTGGGTGGCCGATTGGCGTGCCCAGGCGTTGGAAGCGCCGAGCGGTGAAGCGGTCGAACAATCCATCGAGCCCACTCCCTGGCATAAAGGCCTGATCAACCGGTTCGGCAACGGCCTGTTGGCGCAGATTGGCGCGCCGGTGCTGTGGTTGGGCGGCTGGTCGCTGTTGGCGCTGGTCAGCATCCTGCAGTTCTGGAACCTGGGCTTGCCCGCTGCTGCCATCGGGCAGTCGGCAAGTATTGGCGCAGCGCTCGCTTTGGCCCTGGCGTTTGGCCTGCTGGTATTCGAACGCCGCCTGGCCCAGGAAACCGCTGCCCAATGGCCGGAAGCCTCACAGTTGGCGCAGTTGAGCCGGATGGCAATTATCTGTCTGGTGCTCAGCGCGATCTGCCTGCTGTTTGCCAATGCGGAGTCGGTCTGGCCGCTGCGCCTGGCCACTCTCATCGGGCTGTTGCCAGCGTTGGTAGCGTTGGAGTTCCTGCTCAGGGGCGTGCTGTCGCTGTTCAGCCCGCGTCAGCCGCGCCTTGAGCCGCGCTTGATGGCGCAGAGTTTCATTGCCGGCCTGCTGCGTTGGCCGCCTCAGCCCTTGCTGGCGTTGCAGCATGAGTTGCACAACCGCTTTGGCATCGACCTGCGCCAGATCTGGGCCTTTACATACATGCGCCGGGCGTTTTTCCCGGTGTTGCTGGTGGTGCTGGCGGTAGGTTGGGCGCTGACCGGTCTGCATGAAGTGCCCCTGCAAGGCCGTGGGATTTACGAGCGTTTTGGTAAACCGGTCGAGGTGTTCGGCCCCGGCCTGCATGCCGGTTTGCCGTGGCCGTTGGGCCGCGTGCTGAACGTGGAAAACGGCGTGGTGCATGAGCTGGCGACCAGCGTCAGTGACGCCGCCACACCGCAGCTGGCCGCCGCCGAAGGCCCGGCGCCGTTGATCGCCAACCGCCTGTGGGACGCCAGCCATGTGAATGACAAATCCCAGGTTATTGCCAGCAGCAGCGGCGACAAGCAGGGCTTCCAGATCGTCAATATGGACGTGCGCTTTGTCTACCGCATCGGCCTCACCGATCAGGCCGCGCTTGCCGCCACCTACAACAGCGCGGATATCCCGACCCTGATCCGCAGCACCGCCAGCCGCATCCTGGTGCACGATTTTGCCTCGCGCACCCTGGATGAGTTGCTCGGGGAAGAGCGCACCAGCCTCGCGGACGAGATTGCTCGCAGCGTGCAAGCCGACCTGCAAACCCTCGACAGCGGAGTGGAAATCCTCGCCACGGTGGTCGAGGCGATCCACCCGCCGGCCGGTGCCGCCAATGCTTATCACGGTGTGCAGGCCGCGCAGATCGGCGCCCAGGCGCTGATCGCCCGTGAACGCGGTGCAGCCAGCGAACAGACCAATCAGGCGCTGCTTCAAGCCAGTACCGCCCGCGATCAGGCCCAGGCCAGTGCCCGCGAAGTGAATGCCGGCGCCCAAGCAGCGAACCTGCGCTTTGCCGCCGAACAAAAGGCCTACGCCGCTGCGGGCCAAGCCTTCGTGCTGGAACAGTACCTGGGCCAACTGAGCCAGGGCCTGGCCCAGGCCAAGCTGCTTATTCTGGATCATCGTTTGGGTGCCGACAGTGCGCCGACGATCGATCTGCGTTCTTTTACCTTGCCCGCCGACCCGTCGGCGCCGCGCAAAGCCGTTCAATAAGGAGTCTGTCTGTTGAGCGCTCATTCCCACGATCATGATCACGGTCATCACCACCATCACGGCCACCACCATCACCATCACGGCGATGAGCAGGCGGCCGGGCCTTTTCCCTGGCGGCGCATGGCGTGGGCGGTGTTGCTGGTGCTGTTTGCCATGGCAGCGGCAAGCCTGGTGCAAGTGCGTTCCGGTGAGGCCACGGTGATTACCCGCTTCGGCAACCCGGCGCGCGTGCTGCTGGAGCCGGGCCTGGGCTGGCGCTGGCCGGCACCGTTCGAAGCGGCGATCCCGGTGGACCTGCGTCTGCGCACCACCTCCAGCGGCCTGCAGGATGTGGGCACCCGCGATGGCTTGCGGATTATTGTGCAGGCCTATGTGGCGTGGCAGGTGCAGGGCGATGCCGACAACGTGCAGCGCTTTATGCGTGCGGTGCAGAACCAGCCGGATGAGGCGGCGCGGCAGATTCGCACCTTTGTCGGCTCGGCGCTAGAAACCACGGCGGCCAGCTTTGACCTGTCCAGCTTGATCAACACCGACGCCAGCCAAGTGCGCATTTCCGATTTTGAAGCGCAGTTGCGCCAGCAGATTGATCAACAATTGCTCACCACCTATGGTGTGCGCGTGGCGCAGGTCGGTATCGAGCGTTTGACGTTGCCATCGGTGACCCTCACCGCCACGGTTGACCGCATGCGCGCCGAGCGTGAGACCATCGCCACCGAACGCACCGCCGTGGGTAAGCGCGAAGCGGCGCAGATCCGCTCCGCTGCCGAGCGAGATGCGCGCATCATGCAGGCCGATGCCACCGTGAAAGCCGCCGATATCGAAGCGCAGTCGCGGGTTGAAGCCGCGCAGATTTATGGCCGCGCCTACGCTGGCAATCCGCAGCTGTACAACCTGCTGCGTTCGCTGGATACCTTGGGCACGGTGGTCACGCCGGGGACCAAGATCATCCTGCGCACCGACGCTGCGCCGTTCCGCGCCCTGGTGGATGGGCCGAAGGACCTGCAGCCATGAGCGAGCCTGAAAGCCCGGACAGCCCGTGGATCCAGGCCGGGCGCCTGACGTTCCTGGCACTGTACGCGGTCACCGTATTGGCGGCGTTGGCCTGGGCCTTTTCCAATGTGCGCCAGATCGACCCGCAGAATCGCGCCGTGGTCTTGCACTTCGGCGCCCTTGATCGCATTCAGAACGCCGGGTTGTTGCTGGCCTGGCCGCAACCTTTTGAGCAAGTCATCCTGCTGCCAGCGGCCGACCGGGTGATCGAACGCCGGGTGGAAAACCTGCTGCGTTCCGACGCGGCGTTGCAGGCCGATCGCGTGGCCAGTTTCGCCACGCCGTTAAGCGATGCCCTGGCCGGTTCCGGCTACCTGCTGACCGGTGATGCCGGGGTGGTTCAACTGGACGTGCGGGTGTTCTACAAGGTGACCGAGCCCTACGCCTTTGTGTTGCAGGGCGACCACGTGCTGCCTGCCCTGGACAGACTGGTGACACGCAGCGCCGTGGCCCTCACCGCTGCGCGGGATCTGGACACCATCCTGGTAGCCCGCCCGGAACTGATCGGCAGCGACAATGGCGCCGCCGAACGGCGTGAGCGGCTGCGCGGCGACCTGGTGCAAGGCATCAACAAACGCCTGGCGGAGTTGGCGGCCAGCGGCTTGGGGCTGGGTATCGAAGCCACCCGCGTCGATGTGCAATCGAGCCTGCCTGGGCCTGCGGTGAATGCATTCAACGCGGTACTGACCGCTAGCCAGCAGGCTGATAAAGCCGTGGCCAACGCCCGCACTGAAGCGGAAAAACTCACCCAGACCGCCAACCAGGAAGCTGATCGCCAGGTGCAAGTCGCCCATGCCCAGGCCAGTGAGCGCTTGGCCAATGCCCAGGCGCAGACCGCTACCGTTGCCAGCCTGGCCCAGGTCAAAGATCCCGGTTTGCTGTTGCGCCTGTACCGTGAACGCTTGCCGAAGATTCTCGGCCAGGCCGGTTCAGTGACCACTGTCGATCCCAAAGACGACTCCCGCTTGATCATCCAGGGAGCCGAACAATGAGCGCACCCATGCTGACCTCTGCCGAACAGCGCAGCGCTGCCCGGCAATTGACCTTGGCGATGCTCGCCCTGGGCTTGCTCGTGCTGGGCCTGGTGTGGCGCTGGCTCGCGCCGGACCAGAGCGGCGTCAGCCAGCTGCTGCTGGGCGTGGCTTCGCTGTTGGTGGCGGTGCCGGTGATGCGTTCAGCCTGGTACAGCCTGCGCTTTCCAAGCCTGCACGGCATCACCGATCAATTGATCGCCCTGGCCATGCTCGGCGCCTGGGCCACCGGTGATCTGCTCACCGCCGCGTTGCTGCCGATCATCATGATCTTCGGCCATGTGCTGGAAGAGCGCAGCGTGATTGGCTCCCAGGAAGCGATCCATGCCCTGGGCAAACTCACCCGCAGCCATGCACGCCTGGTGCAGGCGGACGGCAGCATCACCGAAGTGGATAACGGCACCTTGAACACCGGCGATATCGTCGAAGTGCGAGCCGGTGACCGCGTGCCGGCCGATGGCGTGGTGTTGTCCGGCCAGGCGAGCCTGGACACGGCGCCGATCACCGGCGAGTCGGTGCCGTTGGAAGCCAGCGTGGGCGTGCAGGTGTTTGGTGGGGCGATCAACCTCGATGGCCTGCTGCGCCTTGAGGTCACGCGCACCGGTAACGAATCGACGTTGGGCAAAGTTATTGCGCTGATGCAGAACGCCGAGCGGTCCAAGCCACCGATCACCCGGCTGCTGGAGCGTTATGCCGGCAGCTACATGGTGCTGGTGTTGCTGCTGGCGGCCGTCACCTGGTTTGTCACCAATGACGCCCAGGCGATGCTCGCGGTGCTCGTGGCTGCGTGCCCCTGTGCCTTGGTGCTGTCGGCACCGGCCACGGCGATTGCCGGGATTGCCGTGGCGGCGCGCCATGGCATCCTGATTCGCAGCTCGGCGTTCCTCGAAGAACTGGCCGACCTGACATCACTGGTGGTCGACAAGACCGGCACCCTGACCTTTGGCACCCTGCGCTTGCAGTCCATCGAGACTACCGCGCCGGATCGCCAAAAGCTGCTGAACCTGGCGGCCAGCCTTGGTTCGGCAAGCAGTCACCCGGTCAGCCGAGCGTTGGCGGGGTTGGCGAGCCAGGAGCAGATGCGGGTGCTTAGCGACATCCGCGAGCGTCAGGGCCTGGGCGTGGTCGCCCAGACCGAGCAGGGCGAAGCGGCGCTGGGGCGGCCGGAGTTATTTGAACAGTTGGGCATCGTCACCACCGCCGTGCCCGCCCATGATGGCCCGATTGCCGGGCTGGCGTTGAACGGCGAGTTCCTCGCCTGGCTGCTGTTGGCCGACAGCGTCAAACCCGAAGCGCGCCAGGCCCTGCAAGAGCTGCGTGACTTGGGCCTGGGCCGCCAACTGCTGCTGACCGGCGACCGCCAAAGCGTGGCCGACAGCCTGGCGCTGGACGTGGGCATCAGTGATGTCGAAGCCCAAGCGCTGCCGGAAGACAAGCTCAACCGCGTGCTGGGCGAAATCAGCAGTGGCTTCCGGCCAATGGTGGTGGGCGATGGCATCAACGACTCCCTGGCGCTCAAGGCCGGCGTGGTCGGCGTGGCCATGGGCGCGGGCGGTGCCGACATCGCCCTGGCCTCGGCGGACGTGGTGCTGATCGGCAGCGACTTGCGCCGCTTGGGCACCTGTGTGCGCTTGAGTCGCCAGTGCCGGCAGACGTTGCAGGTCAATGTGATCATTGGCTTGGGCTGGACACTGGCCATCGTGGTGTTCGCCGCATTTGGCTGGCTGGGGGCGGCGGGCGCGATGATCGCGGCGGTGCTGCATAACCTCAGCACCTTGTTGGTATTGGGGAACGCCGGGCGTTTACTGCGCTTCCAGGAGCCGCTGTTGAAGCTCGACGAATAATTTCACAAATATTTGCACACGGCTGTAACGCCGACAGGGGGCCTCACTCTAGTGCTGTGTCGAGACTGAACAATCCGTTCAGATCGGCTCCACTACTGATCATGAGGAATACAACAATGAGCATTAAATCCGCTGCTGCTGGTGCCGCCCTCGCAATGGCCGCTGCTTCTCTGTTCGCGGGTGTGGCCACCCAGGTACAAGCGGCAGACGCCACCGTTCACTGCTACGGCGTGACCTCCTGCAAAGGCATGAACGACTGCAAAACCAAGGACCACGCGTGCAAGGGCCAGGGCGAGTGCAAAGGGATGGGCTTCAAGGCCATGACCAAATCGGCCTGTGACGCCGCTGGCGGTAAAGTCGGCGAGTAACCGGCAAACGAGTGCAACCGCGGCGGCTGCCTGCCACCGCTGCGGACACTTTGCCCTGGAGTGAGTCATGTCCGCGTCCCTTCCAAGTCTGGGTTACGGCCTGGGTTTACGCAGTGAGTACTACCACCAGATCCTTGAACAGTCGCCGGCTGTGGATTGGTTCGAAGTGATCTCCGAGAACTACCTGGTGCAGGGCGGCAAGGCCTTGTACTACCTGGATGCGATAGCCGAGCGTTACCCCTTGGTGATGCACGGTGTGTCGTTGTCCATCGGCGGGCCACATGCCCTCGATATGGATTACCTGAATCACATCAAACAGCTCGCAGAGCGCATTCAGCCGGCATGGATTTCCGATCACCTGTGCTGGAGCCGTGGCAGCGCGCACCAGTTACATGATTTGTTACCCCTGCCTTACACCGAAGAAAGCCTTTACCACGTGGCCGGCCGTGTACGTCAGGTGCAGGACGTGTTGCAGCGACCGCTGGTACTGGAAAATGTCTCCAGCTACGTGCGTTCCAAGGCGGATGAATTCACCGAGTGGGAGTTCCTCAACGCCTTGGCCCACCTGAGCGGATGCCAGTTGCTGCTGGACGTCAACAACGTCTATGTCAGCGCACGTAACCATGGTTTTGATGCCTGGACCTTCATTCGCAACCTGCCACCCGAAAGCATTCGCCAGCTGCATTTGGCAGGGCATATGGACTATGGCGACTATGTGGTCGATACCCATGACCATCCAGTGTGCGACCCGGTGTGGGCGCTGTATCAGCAGACTCTCGAACATCTGGGCCCCGTGTCGACGCTGCTGGAACGCGATGACCATTTTCCACCCTTCGAAGAATTACTCACCGAGTTGAACAAAGCCCGTGAGTTGGGTGCCAGCGCCTTGGCCCGGAGAGCGTTATGCGCCTGATCGACTGGCAGTTGGCGTTTGAACAGCATCTATTATCCGAAGCGCCCCCGGCCAACAGCGGCTTTGCCGCCACCTTGCTGGGAGGGCCGACGTTGGATGTGGACACCGGCCTGGCGATTTACCACAACGCCTATCTTTCGCGACTGCAAGAGGTGCTGCGCCATGACTTCGGTGCCATCTGGTATTGGCTGGGAGATGAGCAGTTTTGCTCACTGACCGATGCCTATATCCGCCGTTATCCCTCGGCCCATTACAGCGTGCGCTGGTTGGGCGAGCGCTTTGCGATGTTTATCGTTGAGCATTTCATGGCTGCGCAAAGTGCGCCTTTGGCTGAGTTGGCACGCCTGGAGTGGGCGTTCACCTTGGCGTTTGACGCCGCCGAAGGGGAGCCGCTGACCTTGAATGACATGGCGCATTTGGCGCCTGAAGACTGGCCCAGCTTGCAGGTTGCGCTGGCGCCTTCGGTGCAGCAGTTGCTTTGCCGTTTCAACACGGTGGCGATCTGGCGAGCCAGCAAGGATGAGTCGGATTTCCCCGGCAGCCAGGCGCTGGAACCGGCGCAGATCTGCCTGGTGTGGCGCAACCAGAACCGCTGCCACTACCGCAGCCTGGAAGCCGCTGAAGCCTGTGCGCTGTCGGGCATGGTGACCATGGGCTGGAATTTTTCAGAACTGTGTACTGAGCTGACGGTCACTTATTCAGAGGGGGCGTCGCTGCAAGCGGCCACTTGGCTGAAACAGTGGGTCCAGGAAGGTTTGCTCGAGCGCCGAGCGCCATAGAAGGGGAGCTATTCATTCGATAGCTTCCTACTTTGTTTGGCATGGTCTACCCTCACAGCAGACGTCTGAAACAAGGGGGGACTACTCATGCTCGCGCAACTTCCACCGGCCTTACAGAATCTTCAGCTACCGCTGCGTCTTCGACTCTGGGACGGCCATGAATTCAACTTGGGCCCTGAGCCCAGTGTCACCATCGTGGTCAAGGACCCCACGGTTGTATCCAGGCTGACCCATCCAACACTCGACTCACTGGGCGAAGCCTTCGTCGAGGGCAAGCTGGAGCTGGAAGGCTCCATCACCGAAGTGATCAGGGTATGTGACGAGTTGAGTCACGCTTTGGTCGATGACGACGAGGAGAGTCGTCCGGTGCGCTCGATTCACGATAAGGCCACCGACGCGGCGGCCATTTCCTACCATTACGACCTGTCCAACGAGTTCTACCAGCTATGGCTGGACCAGGACATGGCCTACTCCTGCGGTTATTTCGAAACCGGCAGCGAGTCGATCGATCAGGCCCAACAAGACAAATTCCGCCACCTGTGCCGCAAGTTGCGGCTGCAGCCGGGTGAGTATCTGCTCGATGTGGGCTGCGGCTGGGGCGGGCTGGCGCGTTATGCCGCACGTGAGTTCGGGGTCAAGGTGTTCGGCATCACCTTGAGCAAGGAACAACTGGCGCTGGCCAAGGAGCGGGTGAAAGCCGAAGGCCTGGAAGACCAGGTCGACCTGCAATTACTCGACTACCGCGACCTGCCCCAGGACGGTCGTTTCGACAAAGTCGTGAGCGTGGGCATGTTCGAACACGTCGGCCACGCCAACCTGGCGCAATACTGCCGGACCCTGTTCGGCGCAGTGCGTGAAGGCGGCCTGGTGATGAACCATGGCATCACCGCCAAGCACACCGACGGCCGCCCCGTAGGCCGTGGAGCCGGCGAGTTTATCGAGCGCTACGTGTTCCCTAATGGTGAACTGCCGCACCTGGCCATGATGACCGCCGAGATCAGCGAAGCAGGGCTGGAAGTGGTCGATGTCGAAAGCCTGCGTATGCATTACGCCCGCACATTGGACCATTGGAGCGAACGCCTGGAAGACAACCTAGAAGCAGCGGCGAAGATGGTGCCAGAGCAGGCGCTACGCATCTGGCGGCTGTACCTGGCCGGTTGCGCTTATGCATTTGCCCGTGGCTGGATCAACCTGCACCAGATACTGGCAGTGAAACCCCATGCTGATGGCGGGCATGAACTGCCGTGGACGCGGGAAGATCTCTACCGTTGACCACCAGGCACTGAAGCTCCCACATTGGTTTTGTATTGGCGGTTAGAGGATGGGTGAGATCAGGCGTGCAATGCGCATCCCCAGTTGTTGCAGGCGACGGGTCTCGCGGCTTTCTTCCTGGCTGACTTCATGGGCCAGGGCAAAGTCATCCAGCAACATTTGTTCAACCTGGCTGGCGAAGGCTTCATCCACCGTCAGCAGCATCACTTCAAAATTCAGCCGGAACGAACGGTTGTCCATGTTGGCGCTGCCAATGGCGCTGATTTCGCTGTCTACCAACACCACCTTCTGATGCAAAAAGCCCGGTGTGTAGCGAAACACTCGCACGCCTGCTCGCACCGCTTCGTTGGCGTACAGGCTGGATGCGGCATATACGATGCGGTGGTCGGGCCGTGACGGCAGCAGCAGGCGCACATCGACTCCGCGCAATACCGCCAGGCGCAGGGCGGCAAACACCGCCTCGTCGGGGATGAAATAGGGGCTGGTGATCCACACCCGCTTGGTCGCGGCATGGATGGCCTCGACGAAAAACAGCGAGCAGGTTTCATAAGGGTCCGCTGGCCCACTGGCAAGCAACTGGCAGAGCACGCCGTCTTCCGGGTAGGCGTCCGGCAGGATCAGCGGCGGCAGTTCCCGTGCGGCCCAGAACCAGTCCTCGGCAAACGACTCCTGCAGGCATGCCACCACTGGGCCTGCGACCTGCACATGGGTATCGCGCCATGGCGCCAGCGGCGGTTTTTTACCCAGGTATTCATCGCCTACGTTATGCCCGCCGACAAAACCGGTGATGCCGTCCACCACGACGATCTTGCGATGGTTACGGAAGTTGACCTGGAAGCGATTGAGCCAGCCACTGCGGGTGGCGAATGCCTTGACCTGCACGCCAGCGTCACGCAGCGCTTGCACATAACGATGGGGCAGGGCGTGACTGCCGATGCGGTCGTACAGCACATAAATGGCCACGCCCTGAGCGGCTTTTTCCCTCAACAGGGCCTGCAATTGACGGCCCAGTTCGTCATCGTGAATGATGAAAAACTGGAACAGCACGGCGGTCTTTGCGTTACGGATAGCCTCGAAGATCGCGCCGAACGTGGCATCGCCATTGATCAACAGGCGCACTTCGTTGTTGGCCAGGCACGGCATGCGGCCCAGCTTGGGCATGGCGCGCAAGGAGGCATAGGCGCTGGAATTGCGCGCCGCGAGCGCTTCCTCCACCCAGGGGCGCCAGTTCAATTCGGTGATGGCCGTGTGCATTTCCTGGTTGGCCTGGCGACGGGCCTGGATGTACGCGTCGAAGGTGCTGCGGCCAAAAATCAGGTAGGGGATCAGCGTCAGGTAGGGCATGAACATCAGTGACAACGCCCAGGCGATCGAGCCTTGTGCGGTGCGCACCGTCAGTACTGCGTGGATCGCGGCGAGCGTTCCGAGAAAGTGCAGCGTGGCAATGACGTAGGCGAGCAGGTGCGGGCCAAAGAAATCCATGAACGACGTAACTCCAGGCAGTCCAGTGCGTAACAGACCATGAACGGCTGTGAATGTCGCTATTTTATTTGCCATGCAACACTGGCTGCTTTGCGACGTCTAACGCCCACAATTACCCAGGAGTTACCCGATGAATGCTCGTCTGCTTGGTTTGGCCATGGTTGTTGGTTTGTCGCTGCCTGTGGCGGCACAGGCGCAGATGCTGGCGCCGGGCTTGTGGGAATTGACCACCAGCAATATGAAAGTCGATAACCAGGACCTGCCGGACTTGTCGCTGATCCTCGGTCAACTCAAGCAACAGATGACCCCTGAACAGCGCGCCATGCTCGAAAAACAAGGCATTAACATGGCCGGTAAAGGCGTACAGGTGTGCCTGACCCCGGCCCAGGTGGCCTCCGATTCGATCCCCCTGACCGACCCTCAATCGGGCTGCAAACAGGAAGTCACCGACAAGAGCGGCAACCAGTGGAAGTTCCGCTTCAGTTGCCCGAAAGCCCAGGGCACTGGGGTGGCAACGTTTCAGAGCCAGAAAGAATTCACCACCAGCGTCAACGGTACCTTCAATGCCACCGGGATCCAGCAGAAGGGTAGCCTGGACAGCCACGCTCAGTGGCTGGGCAACGATTGCGGTTCGGTCAAACCCCGCGCTTAACGCCCGAACTGCAGGGGCAAGCCCTGGCAACTGTTGACCACCTGGCCGTTGTGCCAGGCCAGGTGGCCGCTGACCAGTGTGGTACTCACGCTGTGGCGAAAGCTGCGTTCTGCAAAGGGTGTCCAGCCGCAGCGGGCGAGAATAGGCTGGCTGTTGACCGGCTTGCCGGCAGGCTCCGGTTTGATCAGTACCAGGTCGGCCCAGTAGCCTTCGCGCACGTAGCCGCGATCAGCGATGGCAAACAGGTCGGCCACGCGGTGGCTGGTCTTGGCTACCAGAGTGGTCAAGGGCAAATGCCCGTCGGCCACCAACTCCAGTAACGCCGGCAGGGCATGCTGCACCAGAGGCAAGCCCGAGGGTGCTTGCCGATAGCCCAACTGTTTTTGCGCCCAGGTATGCGGCGCATGGTCGGTGCCAATCACATCCAGACGATCACTCAATAATGCCAGGCGCAGCGCGTCGCGGTCGGTGCGGGTCTTGATCGCCGGGTTGCATTTGATCTGGTGGCCGAGGTGGTGGTAATCGCGGTCATCGAACAGCAGGTGGTGCAGGCAGACCTCGGCGGTGATGTGCTTGTCGGCCAGGGGCTTGTCTTCGAACAACGCCAGTTCCCGCGCGGTGGTCAGGTGCAACACATGCAGGCGCGTGCCATGGCGTTTGGCCAATTCCACGGCAAACGATGACGAGCGATAACAGGCCTCGGCATCGCGGATCAGCGGGTGGGCGACTGCGGGAATATGCTCGCCGAAGCGTTCGCGCAGGCGTTGCTCGTTGGCCAGGATGCTGGGCGTGTGTTCGCAGTGAGCGAGCAGGATGGTCGGCACCTCGGCAAACAGGCGCTCCAGAACGCGTGGGTCGTCCACCAGCATATTGCCGGTGGATGCGCCCATGAACACTTTGACTCCAGCCACTTCACGAGGAGCGAGGGCCGCGACGGTGTCGAGGTTGTCGTTGCTCACGCCAAAATGAAAGCCGTAGTTGGCCACTGAATGCAGTGCGGCACGGCGCTTTTTATCGGCCAGGGCTTCCAGGTTCAAGGTGGCCGGGTGAGTGTTGGGCATATCCATGAAGCTGGTGATACCACCGGCCACCGCCGCGCGGGATTCGCTGTAGAAGCTGCCTTTTTCCGGCGTACCGGGTTCGCGAAAGTGCACCTGGTCGTCGATCATGCCTGGCAGCAGCCACTGGCCGTTGGCATCGATTTCCACCGGTTCGTTATCGCCTTGAATGCTGGCGGCAATCTTCTCGATACGACCATTGGCGATCAGTACGTCGGCGTCGAATACCTGGCCCTCGTTGACCAGGCGGGCGTTGCGGATCAGCAGGCGGCTCATGGTTCAGAACTCGTTTTGCAGGGCTTTGTAGCCGCGCACCAGGTCGACGTTAGTGCGTGCCACGTCTTCGGAAAACTCCGAGGCGCTGACACTCACCGGTGGGAATTGCGACAAGTCGGTGTAGGGGCCGATACGCGTGGTGGAGGGCACGTAGAAAGCGGCGGGCAGGTCGCGGCCGTCGACCACCGAGTTGTGGCGCACCACGCACCCATCGCCCACGGCGCAATTGAACAGCACACTGTTGAAGCCAATAAACACGCGGTCGCCCACCGTGCAGGGGCCGTGGACGATGGAGCGGTGAGCGATGGAGGTGAATTCGCCGATGGTCACTGCTGCGCCGGATTTGGAGTGGATGACCACGCCGTCCTGGATGTTGGAGTTGGCGCCGATGGTGATCGGGTCCATGGCGCCGCTGGCATCCACTTCGTCGGCGCGGATCACGGCGTAAGGGCCGACGAACACGTTCTCACCGATGATGACTTTGCCGCAGATGATCGCGGTCTTGTCGACGTAGGCCGATTCGGCAATCACCGGCAGGTCGCCGGAAGGATTTTTGCGGATCATGGCTGGCTCAGTGCGGCGCACAGGGTGTTGAGGTTGTATTCGAACAGCCCGATAAAGGTGCTGGCCGGGCCTTCTGCGGCGAGGGCGTCGGAGTACAGCGTGCCGCCGATCTGTGCGCCGCTTTCGTCAGCGATCTGCTTGAGCAGGCGCGAGTCTTTGATGTTTTCCATGAACACGGCTTTGACCTTGTCCTTGCGAATCTGGGTGATCAGTGCGGCAACTTCAGCGGCCGAAGGGTCACGTTCAGTGGACAAGCCCTGGGGCGCGAGGAACTGGATGCCATAGGCCTGGCCCAGGTAGCCGAAGGCGTCATGGGAGGTGACGATGCGGCGGTTACCCGGTGGCAGGGCGCCGAACTTGGCCTTGGCCTCTTCCAGCAGGCTATGGATTTGTTTGAGGTAGGCCTGGCTGTTGCGCAGGTAGGCGGTCTTGTTGGCCGGGTCGGCGGCCACCAGGGCCTTGGTGATGTTGCTCACATAAATCTCGGCATTGGCCAGGTTGTGCCAGGCGTGCGGGTCGGGAATGGTTTCGCCATCCTCGTCCATGGTGTGGGAAATCACGCCTTTGCTGGCGGTGACCACCGTTGCCTTGGTTTCGGTGCTGGTAACCAGGCGGTCCAGCCACGGCTCGAAACCCAGGCCGTTCTTGATGATGACCTTGGCCTTGAGCAATGCCTTGGCGTCATCCGGCGTGGGTTCATAGGTATGGGCGTCGGCGTCCGGGCCGACCATGTTGCTGATCTGGATATGCTCGCCACCGATCTGGTGGGTGATGTCATTGAGAATACTGAAGCTGGTGACTACTTGGAGTTTGTCGGCGGCGTGAGCCATCGAAAGCGGCAGCAGCAGACTGAACAGCACGAGTAGAGCGCGCATCGGAACACCTCATTGGGATGTGAGCAAAGGCGGGCGGCGCAACAAACCGTGCACCGGACCGAACACCACGGACAACAAATACCCAGCGCCCGCCACCAGCACGATCGCCGGGCCGCTGGGCAGTGAGTAGTAGAACGACAGCAGCAGACCCAACCACACCGACAGGCAGCCCAGCAGCGCCGATACCGCAATCAGCACCGGCAGGCGTCGGCTCCAGAAGCGTGAGGCGATGGCCGGCAACATCATCAAGCCGACCACCATCAGCGCACCGATGGCCTGGAAACCAATCACCAGGTTCAGCACCACCAGGGTCAGGAACACGCCATGGGCGAGGGGGCCGAGGCGGCTGACGGTTTGCAGGAACAGCGGGTCGAGGGTGTCCAGCAACAGCGGTCTGTAGATCAGCGCCATGGCGATCAGGCTGAAACCCGAGACCCAGAGCATGCCGGTCAGGGTGGTTTGATCCACGGCCAGGGCGGAGCCGAACAGCAGGTGCAGCAGGTCCAGGCGCTTGCCGGCAAGGCCCAGGATCAGCACCCCGGCGGCCAAAGAGATGGGGTAGATGGCGGCGAGGCTGGCGTCTTCGCGCAGCCCGGTGCGGCGGGTGATCCACGCGGCCAGGCCGGCCATGCTCAGGCCTGCACCCAGGCCACCGAGGGTCAGCGCGGGCAGGCTCAGGCCGGCGAACCAGAAACCCAGGGCGGCACCGGGCAGGATGCCGTGGGCCACCGCATCACCGATCAGGCTCATGCGCCGCAGGATCAGAAACACTCCTAGCGGCGCGGTGCTGCAAGCCAGTACCAAACCGCCGAGGAGTGCGCGGCGCATAAAGACGAACTCATGAAACGGCATCCATAAGTGGGCAGTGAAGTGCATTCAGGCCACCTGCATCTGCGGTTGCGGGCGGATCAGCTCTTTGCTGGGGCCGAATACGCAGCCGGTGTTTTTGATCTGCAGTACGTGCTGGGTGTGGTGACGCACGGAGGCCAGGTCATGGCAGACGATCACCAGGGTGCGGCCTTCGTTGTGCCAGGCGTGGATGTGTTTCCAGCACAGCGCCTGGCCATCCTCGTCGAGAGCTGCGTGAGGTTCGTCGAGCAGCAGGACGGGTGCGTCGGCCAGGCTCATGCGTGCCAGCAGGGCGCGCTGCAATTCGCCGCCGGACAATGCCATCAACGGTCGGTGTTCCAAGCCAGTCAGGCACCAGTCTTCGAGTACCGCTTGCAGGCGTTGGCTGCGTTGTTGCGGGGTGTGTTGGATGCCCCAGAAACCGGCAGCGACCAGCTCTTGCAGGCTGATGGGGAACTGGCGGTCCAAGTGTTGCTGCTGGGGCAAGAAGGCCAGGCCGCCACGGCGTGGAACATCCACAATGACCTTTCCCGCCAGCGGTTTTTGCAGGCCGGCAATGACCTTGAGCAGGCTGCTTTTGCCTGTGCCATTGGCGCCGATGATGCCGGTGAGGCTGCCTTTTTCCAGGGTCAAATCCAGTGCCGGGGTGAGCGGTTGCCCGGGGGCGCCCCAGCGCAAAGAGTTACAAGTGATCATGCAAAGTCTCTCGTCCAGCGGCTTTCAGCCACGGCATCGTGCGCGTGCAGGCTTTCGGCGTGGATCACTTGGAGGTGGAAGGCTTTGATGGCATCCGAGCGTTTCAAGGCGATGTTCAGGCGGCGAGCGGCGTCTTCACAGAACATCAGGTTCTGCCCGTTGGCCAGGGCGAAGGCTTGTTCGTCTGCGCGTTTCACCGCGGTTTGTACGGCGGTGCCGAGCGCGGCTTCGGCAGCGTTGATCAAGCCGACTATCGGCAGGTCAGTACCTTGCAACTGGACGTGCAACTGCGCGCTGCTGCGCTGGCTATGGGGTGTGGCGACGATGCCGTCGGCACTGCCGAGCCAGGCCAGCACCGCTTCATGCTGTAACGGCGTATTGGCGAAATCATCGACAAATTGCTGCTGAATCAACTGCCTGGCGAGGGCGGCGGAGCAAGGGCAAGTTGAGGAATAAGTAACGTCAATTTTTAGTTCCACGTGGAACATCTGGTTTTCCAGGCGCGCTTCGATGCTCACGGGGTAGGTTTTCCAGCCGGCTAATGGGCTGACCAGGGCAGGGCGTTTAAGCAGCAGCTGGGTGTGGATGCGCAGGTAAGCGTTCTTAGATAAACCTTCATGTGTGTCGAGAAAACGCTGCAGTACATTACGCAGCAGTGCAGATGTCAGCGGCTGTTGATCGAGCATTTCCAGAGCCAGGTACAGGCGTGACATATGAATGCCACGGGCCGTGCCGTCGTCCAGGCTTACGCCCGCATCAGCGGTGGCGGTCAGGTGTTGACCGTCAATCAGGATTGGCAAGGCGATGCCGCGCATCCCCACCCAGTCGAGTGGCAAGGCTTGGCGTGAAGCCTGCGCGGCGATATCCGGCAGAGTCAGCGCATTCATAAGCAGGTCCATCGTTGGAAATAATTCGACATGTTATAGTATAACAATACGAGCCACGATGAATTTTCTGCACCTGCCTTTGTTCAGTCACGTCGAGTAGGGATGCTCCTTTATCTGCGGTATATGCCATGCACCGACGTCAGCTCCTCAACCTGCTGCTGGTCAGCCCCTTGTTTGCCTTGCCTTTGGGGGCTCACGCCACGCAGATTCGCAATGCACGCCTGTGGCGCTCAGACGACAAGCTGCGCCTGGTGTTCGACCTCAGCGGCCCGGTGCAATACAAGACCTTTTCCCTAACCTCACCCGACCGATTGATCATCGACTTGAGTGGCGCCGGGCTCAGCGGCGACTTTTCCCAGTTGGCGTTGAAGAACAGTGGGATTACCTCGATCCGTTCCGGGCATTTCGGCCAGAGCGACACGCGCATCGTGCTGGACCTGGTCGAGCCCATGCAGCTCAACAGTTTCGTGTTGCCGCCGCAGGAGGGACAAGGCCATCGCCTGGTGCTGGACTTGACCAACGCGACCCGTGCGCCCCGTCAACTCGCCGCTGAGCCAGCACCCTTGGTGGCGCCGGTAGACAAGGCGCATCCCAAGCGCGACATCATCGTGGTGGTCGACCCCGGCCATGGCGGCAAAGACCCCGGCGCCATCGGCTCCAAGGGCCAGCGCGAAAAAGATGTGGTGCTGTCGATCGCCCAGTTACTGGCTAAACGCTTGAAACGCGAAAAGGGTTTTGACGTGAAACTGGTGCGCAACGACGACTTCTTCGTGCCGCTGCGTAAGCGCGTGGACATTGCCCGTCAGCACAAGGCCGATATGTTTATTTCGGTACATGCCGACGCCGCGCCACGGCTGACCGCGTCGGGCGCCTCGGTGTATGCGTTGTCTGAAGGCGGCGCCACCTCGGCCACAGCGCGTTTCATGGCCCAGCGCGAAAATGGCGCCGACTTGCTGGGCGCCACCACCTTGCTCAATCTGAAGGACAAGGACCCGATGCTGGCCGGAGTGATTCTCGACATGTCGATGAACGCGACCATCGCCTCCAGCCTGCAGTTGGGCAGCTCGGTATTGGGCAGCCTGCAAAACATCACCAGCCTGCATCAGAAACGGGTGGAGCAGGCTGGGTTCGCCGTGCTCAAGTCACCGGATGTCCCTTCGATCCTGGTGGAGACGGGATTCATTTCCAACCCTCGGGATGCCCAGCGGCTGGTGACGGCGCGCCATCAACAGGCGGTGGCGGATGGCCTTTTCGAAGGACTCAAGCGTTACTTCCAGAAGAACCCACCCATGAACAGCTACATGGCCTGGGTGCAGGCGCAGAAAAACAGCCAGGCCTAACAGCCGGTCATTCGGCTGCAGGTGAACTTGGCGCTGGCGCCCCCAGAGCTGGAAAACCGATTGATGGTGGTCCAGCCTACGCGCCGCGTGTAGCCAACCCACGCCTCGCCATCCGATGCCAACCCGGTAAAAAACGTCAGTTGCCCATAACGGCTGTTGGTCTGCGCCCAATAGCGTTTGCCGATCACTTCGAAACCGCGCAAGTAGGTGGTGCTGCCGACGGTTGCCACGCTATAGGCATTGCCCAACGGGTCTACACACGCCAGCAGGTTTGCGCTGCGTGTGCACTTGGCCAACAGGCTGGGTGCCTGGGCGCAGGCAGGCCCGGCGGCTGCCAATAGCAGGGCGCACAGCAGGTATCTCATCGGGTTTCTCAGCGTAAGAAGGTGACCCAGCATTGCGCCCTTCGTCGCGGCGAGCAAGAGGGATTGGCTTATTTGTATTGTTATACTATAACATAAAAGTACAGCCCGACCCGCGAACCCCTTCCCATGACCGAACACGATCTTTTGGCCCAACCAGCGGCCGACTACATGAATGAGGCCCAGCAGCGCTTCTTCCGCGAATTGTTGCTGGCTCAGCGTGATGACCTGCAAGCCCGTATCGATGCTGAGTTCCAGGCACTGCGCGAGCAGGAAACCAACAGCGACCTGGCGGATATCGGCAGTGCCGAAGAGCAACGCCAATGGCAATTGCGCCTGCTCGAGCGCGAAAAGAAGCTGTTGGACAAGATCGACGATGCCCTGGAATTGCTGGCCCGTGGCGAATACGGCTGGTGCCGTGAAACCGGCGAACCCATCGGCCTGCAACGCCTGCTGCTGCGCCCCACCGCCACCTTGTGTATCGAAGCCAAAGAACGTGAAGAGCTGCGCGAACGCCATAAACGGGCAGTTTGACCGGCCAACCTTGATGAGGAATACCTGATGCCCAATCGTCTCCCTGTGACCGTGTTGTCCGGCTTTCTCGGCGCCGGTAAAAGCACGCTGCTCAATTATGTCCTGCGCAACCGCGACAACCTGCGGGTGGCGGTGATCGTCAACGACATGAGTGAGATCAACATCGACGGCAGCGAGGTGCAGCGTGATGTCACGCTCAATCGTTCGGAAGAAAAACTGGTGGAGATGAGCAATGGCTGCATTTGCTGCACCTTGCGTGAAGACTTGCTTGAAGAGGTGGGAAAACTCGCCAAAGAAGGTCGTTTCGATTACCTGCTGATCGAATCCACCGGTATTTCCGAACCTTTGCCCGTGGCCGAAACCTTCACGTTTCGCGATGAAAACGAGCAAAGCCTGGCCGACATTGCACGCCTGGACACCATGGTCACGGTGGTCGACGGTATGAATTTCCTGCTCGACTACCAGGCTGCAGAAAGCCTGGCTTCACGGGGCGAAACCCTCGGTGAGGAGGATGAACGTTCCATCACCGACCTGTTGATCGAACAGATCGAATTCGCCGACGTCATCCTGATCAGCAAGATCGACCTGATCAGCAGCCGCGAGCGCGAAGAACTGATGGCCATCCTCGAGCGCCTCAACGCCCAGGCGGAAATCATCCCGATGGTCATGGGCGAAGTGCCGCTGAACAAGATCCTCAACACTGGCCGTTTCGACTTCGAACGCGCCGCCCAGGCCCCGGGCTGGTTGCAGGAATTGCGCGGTGAGCATGTGCCGGAAACCGAAGAATACGGCATAGCGTCCACGGCTTACCGTGCGCGCCGGCCGTTCCATCCACAGCGGTTTTTCGACTTTATCGACCGCCCCTGGGTCAACGGCAAGCTGTTGCGCTCCAAGGGTTTCTTCTGGTTGGCGAGCAAACATCAGGATGCGGGCAGTTGGTCCCAGGCGGGCGGGCTGATGCGTCATGGGTTTGCCGGGCGTTGGTGGCGGTTTGTGCCGAAAAGCCAGTGGCCTCAGGACGAAGAAAGCGTGGCGGCGATCATGGCTAACTGGCAGTTGAGCACGGGTGACTGCCGTCAGGAACTGGTGTTTATCGGGCAAAACATCGATTTTGTCCAGATGCGTACCGAGTTGGACGCCTGCTTGCTCAACGATGAAGAAATGGCCCTGGGCGTCGAAGGTTGGCGCCAGTTGCCCGACCCGTTTGGCCCTTGGTATGAGCAGGTCGCCTGATGCTGGCCCCGGTCATTCCCCTGCGCCCCGTCATCCGCCAGACACATGGGGAAACGCCGCTGGCGCTGTCCGATATCCTCAATGACGGCGTCAACCTGGCCATCTGGCAGCGCCAACTGCCCCTGCATATCGCTGAGTTTGGCGCTTTGCTGGTGGCGCTCAATGAACCGTTGGCCGAGTCTTTGGTGGTCGAGTTGGTTAGCGAAGACTGCGTGCCGAACTTGCAAGGTTTGGCGTCCAGTTGTCACGATCTTGAAGGCTATGATGGGTTTATCGCCGATGTGTCGTGGCTGGTCAGTGCATTCGCCTGTCTGCTGGGCGCCAAGCGCATCGGCGTGCGTTTACGGCTATTGGACAAGGCCATGTGCCCGCGCTTTCACGTCGATCACGTGCCGGTTCGGCTGATCACCACCTACGCCGGTATCGGCAGCCAATGGTTGCGTGAAGGCGTCATGGACCGGCGCACATTGAGCCAGGCGGATGCCGAGCCCACTGAGCGCATCGAGCAGATCCACTGCGGTGATGTGGCGCTGCTCAAAGGCACCAAATGGCACGGCAATGAAGGGCACGGCCTGATCCATCGTTCGCCAGCGCTCAAGGCCGATGAGCGACGGTTGATCCTGACGCTGGATTGGCTGGCATAACCGCGTAGGATCAAACGCTCTACACGACCTGAACCATGCCTCTTATGCTGCAGAACATTCCTACCCATGTGATTGCCGGGCCATTGGGCGCCGGCAAGACCAGCCTGATCAAGCACCTGCTTGCCCAGCGCCCGGCCAACGAGCGCTGGGCGGTGCTGATCAACGAGTTCGGCCAGATCGGCCTGGATGCAGCCTTACTCACCCAAGACGATGACGGTATCGCCCTGGGCGAGGTGGCAGGCGGCTGTTTGTGTTGTGTGAACGGCGCCCCGTTCCAGGTAGGGCTGGGCCGCTTGTTGCGTAAGGCTAAGCCGGACCGGCTGTTTATTGAACCCTCAGGCCTGGGCCATCCGGCGCAATTGCTCAAGCAACTGCGGCAGGCGCCATGGCAAGACGTGCTGGCCGTGCAGCCTTGCGTGCTGGTACTCGATGCCCACGCATTGGCGGCGGGCAGGCCGTTGCCCCAGGCACAGCAGGAGGCGTTGACCAGTGCCGGCCTGCTGGTGCTGAACAAGGACGAGACGCTGACTGCTACGCAACGTCAGGCGATCGAAGCGCAATTACCCGATTGCCCGCGCCATTGGACATGCCAGGCGCAATTGCCACTCGACCGGTTGCCCGGTTTGAAAGCACAGGCCCAAGTAGCTGTGGATAATTTCGACGTGCCTGAAGCGGTGGGGCAAATGCCGGCGATCTGGAGTGACCCTGGGCTGCCGATCTGTTTGAGCCAGAGCCAGGAGGGCGGCTGGAGCATTGGCTGGCGCTGGCACCCAAGCCAGCGATTCGATGTCAGCCGTCTGCATCAGTGGCTATCGAGTATCGACTGGCGCCGTGCCAAATTGGTTATCCACAGCGTTGACGGCTGGGTGTCCGCCAACGCTGTGGATAACAGCCCACTGCACTGGCAACCCAGCGCTTGGCGGCGCGATTCACGTGTTGAGTTGATCTTCAGCGCACCACAGGACGTGGCCGCATTGCAAAGCGCCCTGGCAGCCTGCCGTTACTGATGTTTCTTGCTGGCGTGGTCCTGGCGCCACTGGCTCAATTCGATGATCTCGGCGCTGGGCAGCGGCTCCTTGGTTTCGAACGGGTAGGGCGCCAGTTCGATCTGCGCGCTGTGGGCGCCGAATTGGGTGATGACCCCGGCGTGCCGGGTTTCGCCGGTCACCGTAAACTCGAAATTATAGATGCGCGCCAGGCGTCGGCGGCCATTGGCATCCTTGACGAAACCGATGCGTTTGAGCGCCACGGCACCGTCGAGCAGCTCGATATCGAGCTTGGCGCAATGCTGCTTGACCCGCGCCAACGCCCGTTCACGCAAGCCGTGGTTGTGCCAAACCCAGGCGGCGCCGGTGGCCAGCAGCATCAAGACGAAGATGTTTCCCAGGGTCAGCATTCCATGAACTCCAACAAAGTGAGCGCAGCTTAACTGTGTCGCCGGTCTGTCGTACAGGCTGCGTTTAGTCGCATACTGCTCGGCCAGAAATTCAACGGTTTTACGGAAATCTCCCGCATGAAACGTACACCTCACCTGCTTGCGATCCAGTCTCATGTGGTCTTCGGCCACGCCGGAAACAGCGCCGCCGTGTTCCCCATGCAGCGGGTCGGGGTGAATGTCTGGCCGCTCAACACGGTGCAGTTTTCCAACCACACACAGTATGGACAGTGGGCGGGCGAAGTGTTGGCGCCGCTGCAAATTCCTGCGCTGGTGGAGGGTATTGCCGCGATTGGCGAGCTGGGCAACTGTGATGCGGTGCTGTCCGGGTACCTGGGCAGTGCAGACCAGGGCCGTGCCATCCTCAGCGGTGTGGCGCGCATCAAGGCGATCAACCCCAAGGCGCTGTACCTGTGCGACCCGGTGATGGGCCACCCGGAAAAGGGTTGCATCGTGCCGCAGGAGGTCAGCGATTTCCTCTTGGATGAGGCTGCCGCCATGGCGGACTTCCTGTGCCCCAACCAACTGGAGCTGGACAGTTTTGCCGGGCGCAAGCCGCAATCGCTGTTCGATTGCCTGGCGATGGCCAAGGCCTTGCTGGCGCGCGGGCCCAAGGCTGTGTTGGTCAAGCACCTGGATTACCCAGGCAAACTGCCAGAAGGGTTTGAAATGCTGTTGGTGACGGCCGACGGCAGTTGGCACTTGCGTCGGCCCCTGCTGGCGTTTCCGCGTCAGCCAGTGGGCGTGGGCGACCTGACGTCCGGGCTGTTCCTGGCGCGGGTACTGTTGGGGGATAGCCTGGTGGCCGCTTTTGAGTTCACCGCTGCGGCCGTGCATGAAGTGCTGCTGGAAACCCAGGCCTGCGCCAGTTATGAACTGGAACTGGTGCGGGCCCAGGACCGTATTGCCCACCCTCGTGTGCGCTTCGAAGCCACACCGATCAGCCTGTAAGCACACAAAACCCAATGTGGGAGCGGGCTTGCCCGCGATGGCGGAGTCTCAGTCAAAGCGATGTCGACTGAACCACTGCTATCGCGGGCAAGCCCGCTCCCACACGTTTTTGAGTTGATTCGCCGCTTGGAGTTTACGGCGCGTCGGCTTTGATTTCCCGGTAGCGCTTTTCCAGTTCCTGGCGAATCTGCCGACGTTGCTGAGCCTGCACAAAGCGGCGCTTGTCCTCGCTGTTCTGCGGCTGCAAGGGCGGTACGGCGGCAGGTTTGCGCTGGTCGTCCACGGCCACCATGGTGAAGAAGCAGCTGTTGGTATGGCGCACCGAGCGTTCGCGGATGTTCTCGGTCACCACCTTGATGCCCACTTCCATCGACGTATTGCCGGTGTAGTTGACTGACGCGAGGAAGGTCACCAGCTCACCGACATGAATCGGCTCGCGAAAAATCACCTGGTCCACCGACAGCGTGACCACATAACGACCGGCATAACGGCTGGCGCAGGCATAGGCCACTTCGTCGAGGTACTTGAGCAGCGTGCCGCCGTGCACATTGCCAGAGAAGTTGGCCATGTCAGGGGTCATCAGTACCGTCATCGACAGCTGGGCGTTTCCGGGTTCCATAGCACACTCACGGGTTGTAGGCATTGGTTGGGGGGAGGCACCTCTGCGGGTACTCAAAATCTTTGCAGCGCCATCCCTAACGGGACGCCGTCAGGCGGCTTGCCGTCACGCGCGCAGCGATCTGTTTCCATATATTGCACCGGCTTTCCAGCAGAAGTCGCGGTGTTACCCTTCAAAAGCCCTTCTCAGGGCTTTTCTTACGATCAAGGCAGACTTTTCCGACCCTTCAAAGGCGCGGCCGGAAGTGGGAAAAGCGCCGGCACCCTCAAGGAGCCCCTCGCCATGCACGCCATCAGCTTTATCCAGGACTTGGCCGTGATCATGCTGGTGGCAGGGGTGGTCACCATCCTGTTTCACCGCTTCAAGCAGCCGGTGGTGCTGGGCTACATCGTTGCCGGCTTCATTATCGGCCCCCACACCCCGCCGTTTGGCCTGATCCACGATGAAGACACGATCAAGACCCTGGCGGAGCTGGGGGTCATCTTCCTGATGTTCTGCCTGGGCCTGGAATTCAGCCTGCGCAAGCTTTTCAAGGTAGGGGCCACGGCGTTTATCGCGGCGTTCCTGGAAATCGTGTTGATGATCTGGATCGGCTACGAGATCGGCCGCTGGTTCGACTGGAGCACTATGGACTCGCTGTTCCTCGGCGCGATCCTGGCAATCTCCTCGACCACCATTATCGTCAAGGCCCTCAACGACCTGAAGATGAAAGACCAGCGGTTCGCCCAGCTGATTTTCGGCGTGCTGATTGTGGAGGACATCCTGGGTATCGGCATCATTGCGTTGCTGTCGAGCATTGCGGTGAGTGGCACGGTCAGCTCCGGCGAGGTGTTCTCCACGGTCGGCAAGCTCTCGCTGTTCATGATTGTCGCCCTGGTGATTGGTATTTTGCTGGTGCCGCGCCTGCTGGCTTATGTGGCCAAGTTTGAAAGCAACGAGATGCTGCTGATCACTGTATTGGGGCTGTGCTTCGGTTTCTGCCTGTTGGTGGTGAAGTTGGAATACAGCATGGTGCTCGGAGCCTTTTTGATCGGCGCAATCATGGCTGAATCCCGCCAGTTGATTAAGATCGAGGGTCTGATCGAGCCCGTTCGCGACATGTTCAGCGCAATTTTCTTCGTGGCGATTGGCTTGATGATCGACCCGCAGATTCTGCTGCAATACGCCTGGCCCATTGCGGTGATCACCGTGGCCGTGGTGCTGGGCAAGATGCTGTCGTGCGGGCTGGGCGCGTTTATCGCCGGCAACGATGGTCGCACCTCGCTGCGGGTTGGTATGGGGCTGTCACAAATTGGCGAGTTTTCTTTCATCATCGCGGCGCTGGGGATGACCCTGCAGGTCACCAGCGACTTTCTGTATCCCGTGGCGGTGGCCGTTTCGGCGATCACCACACTGCTGACGCCCTACCTGATTCGCGGGGCCGACCCGCTATCATTGAAGATCGCCGCACTGATGCCCACGCGAATGAGCCGAGTGTTCGGCATGTATGGAGAATGGTTGCGCAGCATTCAGCCCCAGGGCGAGGGGGCGATGTTGGCCGCGATGATCCGCAAGATCATCCTGCAAGTCGGGGTAAACCTGGCATTGGTGATCGCAATCTTCTTTGCCGGCAGCTTTTTCGCAGGGCGCATCGGTGGGTATCTGGAAGGCTGGGTCAGCGATCAAAGCTGGCAGAAGGCGTTGATCTGGGGCGGGGCGCTGCTAGTGTCGTTGCCGTTTCTGATTGCGGCGTATCGCAAGCTCAAGGCGCTGTCGATGCTGCTGGCGGAGATGAGCGTGAAGCCAGAGATGGCCGGGCGTCATACCCAGCGTGTGCGAAGGGTGATTGCGGAGCTGATCCCCCTCTTGTCGCTGCTGGTGATCTTCCTGCTATTGGCAGCCTTGTCGGCCAGTATTCTGCCGACCAACAAGTTGCTGGTGTTGATTGCCGTGGTCACGGCGGCGGTGGCTGCAGTGCTCTGGCGCTGGTTTATCCGTGTGCATACGCGGATGCAGGTTGCGTTGCTGGAGACGCTGGACAACCACAAGGATACGGAACACTGACTGGCGTTGGCGGGGGCTGCTTTGCAGCCCAGCGGGAGCAAGCTCCCTCGCCACAAAAGCTATCAAGTATCAGCTTTCCAGCCAGACGTCCCGTGCCCAGTGCCACACCGATTCCCAGGTTTCTTCGGTGACCAATTCTTCTTCGGCGGACCACAACACCACGGTGCCGTCTTCTTCGACGCAGTAGTAGTCGTCGCCGTCCTGGCAGATAGGGATCAGGCTGCGATCAACACCGGCATCCCAGGCGTTGGCCGCAACGTCCGGCAGGTAAGTGTGGGACTGCGGGTCGGTGACGGTCACTGGCTCCAGGCTGCCATAGACTACGTCGCTGACGGTCAGCAAGAATTCACGGAAGACAAAGGGGATGTCGATGAACAGTTGTTCCTCGATTTCCACCAGCAGGTCTTCGTCAGGTAGCTCCAAAGGAACCGGGACCGGTTCGTTGGCTTCACGCAGTTGTTCGATGATTTCTTCCACGGCCGGGATCCTCTTGCTAGATGGCGCGGTTTATAGGGGCGTTTTATACAGTAGCTCGCTATAAGTGCAACCGTGAAATAGAAAACCCCGGACATGTCCGGGGTTTTTGTTACCGCTTGCTCAAACGCGCAGGTATTAGCCGTTCTGGCGGATACCGGCGACCAGCCATGGCTGGTCGTCGCCCTGGGCGCGTTCCATGTTCCAGCTTTCGCTGAACACTTCGCCCTGGTCGAAACGCGAGGACTTCGACACACCGCTGAAGGTCAGGGTGGCGATGGTCTTGTCGGCACGATCGTCCACGCCATCGAGCTGTACGCGCAGGTCGTCGATGTAGGTCGACTGGAAGGCGTCACCGATCTCGGCACGTTCGCGCTTGAGGAACTCCAGCAGTTGCGGGGTCACGAACTCGGAGATCTTGTCCATTTCGTTGGCATCCCAGTGCTGCTGCAGGGACTGGAAGTGGCTGCGGGCCGCTTCGACGAAACGCTCTTCGTTGAACCAGGCCGGTGCGTTGATCACCGGACGGGCGGCAGGGGCTGCCGAACCACCGAAGATCGAACCCATGGCAGGCTTCTGTTCGAACGCTTCACGCTGCATCGGCGCGCCGGCTGGAGCCAGGTGCTCCTGCTGCTTGCGGCGACGGGCGGCGATAAAGCGGAAGACCAAAAAGGCGATGACGCCCATGATCAGGATGTCGAAGATCTGCATGCCCTGGAAGCCGTCGCCCATGAACATGGACGCGAGCAGGCCACCGGCGGCGATGCCGGCCAGTGGGCCCAGCCAGCGCGAAGCACCGCCGGCCTTGGCAGCAGCGCCAGCGGCACCGGCTGCGCCTGCAGTAGCCGCAGCACCGCCCGCACCGGCGGATGGAGCCATTTGGCTGGTCTGGTGAGTCGGTGCCGCGCCCGAGCTTTTGCCGCCACCGAAGCGTTTGGCGTTGGCGTCGAGGCTCATCGTCAGGCCGATGCACAACGCCATGGCGATGCTAAGAAAACGTTTCATATAGGGAATTCCCATTTGTGGATTGCACGCGCGCCATGTTGCACAGGTGTCGTGGCAGTGGCTAGCGGCATAATGTTTCGGGCTTTTGCGTAAGACCAAATCCGAAGGGTCTGTAGGACTAATTATAGATATTGGCCCGCACGCCTCTAAAACAAGGGTGGGCCAATAATCTTCATGTTACGCAGTGTTTCATGATGGTGGGCTTATTGTGGCCAGCTCAGACCGCTTCGAGCTTGGCGTAACCCATCATCAGCCACTTGCTGCCCTCGGCGAAGTTCACCTGCACCCGGGCCTGGGCGCCGGCGCCTTCGAAGTTGAGGATCACGCCTTCGCCGAAGATCGCATGCTTGACCTGCTGGCCCAGGCTGAACGGGGTTTCCGGTATTTCGGAACCGGCAAACATGCTGCTGGAGTTCTGTTGCTGGCCACCGCCGAACGGGCGGCTGACGCTGTTGGACAAGCGCACTTCCTGGATCAGCCCCTTGGGCACCTCACGTACGAAGCGCGACACCTTATTGTAGGTTTCGCTACCGTACAGGCGTCGGGTCTCGGCGTAGGTCATCACCAGGTTCTGCATCGCCCGGGTAATGCCCACGTAGGCCAGGCGGCGTTCTTCTTCAAGGCGGCCGGGTTCTTCCAGGCTCATCTTGTGAGGGAACAGGCCTTCTTCCATGCCCACCAGGAACACGTAAGGGAATTCCAGGCCTTTGGCGCTGTGCAAGGTCATCAGCTGGATGCTGTCTTCATGCTCGTCGGCCTGGGTATCGCCGGCTTCCAGCGAGGCGTGGCCCAGGAAGGCGGCGAGCGGCGTCAGCTCTTCGTCGTCCTCGGTGTTTTCGAACGCGCGGGCGGCGCTGACCAGTTCCTCAAGGTTTTCTACCCGGGCCTGGCCTTTCTCGCCTTTTTCCGCTTCGTGATAGGCGATCAGCCCGGACTGCTCGATCACGGTCTGAGTCATCAGGTGCAGTGGCATCTCTGCGCACTTGGCGGCCAGGTTCTCGATCAGCTCGACAAACACCCCCAACGCCCCGGCAGCACGGCCAGTCAGGCCTTTGTTGGCGATCAGCAAGCGCATGGCTTCCCACATCGACACATCGGCATGGCGCGCATGGTCGCGGATCGCTTCAACGGTTTTCTCGCCAATGCCACGCGCCGGGATATTGATCACCCGCTCCAGCGCCGCATCGTTACCACGGCCCTCAAGCAAACGCAGGTAGGCCATGGCGTTCTTGATTTCGGCACGTTCGAAGAAGCGCTGGCCGCCATAGATGCGGTAGGGGATGCGCTCGCGCAGCAACGCTTCTTCCAGCACCCGCGATTGGGCGTTGGAACGGTACAGAATCGCGATATCGCTACGGGCCAGGCCGGTTTTCAGTGCGCTTTCGATGGTTTCCACCACATAGCGCGCTTCATCGTGCTCATTGAACGCCGCGTACAGGTTGATCGCTTCGCCTTCCCCGCCGTCGGTCCACAACTCTTTGCCCAGGCGCCCGGTGTTGTTGGCGATCAAGGCGTTGGCCGCCTTGAGGATCCCGGCGGTGGAGCGGTAATTCTGCTCCAGGCGGATGGTCACCGCGTCCGGGAAGTCTTCGGAATACTGGTAGATGTTCTCGATTTTCGCGCCGCGCCAGCCGTAGATCGACTGGTCGTCATCGCCCACCACCATCAGGCTGTCGCCGCCCTTGGCCAGCAGGCGCAACCAGGCGTACTGCACGGCGTTGGTGTCCTGGAACTCGTCCACCAGGATATGGCGGAAGCGTTTCTGGTAATGGGCCAGCAAACCGGGGTTGTCGCGCCACAGGTCGAGGGCACGCAGCAGCAGTTCGGAGAAGTCGATGACGCCGGCGCGCACGCAGGCCGCTTCATAGGCCTCATAAATGCTGCGCATGGTGGCCAGGAACAGGTCGCCGCTGGCCTGGATATGTTGCGGGCGCAGGCCCTCGTCTTTCTGGCCGTTGATAAACCACTGCGCCTGACGCGCCGGCCAGCGTTGTTCGTCCAGGCCCAGTTCGCGGATCACGCGCTTGACCAGGCGTTGCTGGTCGTCGCTGTCGAGAATCTGGAAGGTCTGGCTCAGCCCCGCTTCCTGCCAATGCGCCCGCAACAGGCGGTGCGCCAGGCCGTGGAAAGTGCCCACCCACATGCCGGCCGGGCTGATGCCCATCAACTGCTCGATGCGATGACGCATCTCGGCAGCGGCCTTGTTGGTGAAGGTCACCGACAGGATGGAATGCGGGGACGCGTTTTCGACCTGGATCAACCAGGCGATACGGTGCACCAGCACTCGGGTTTTACCGGAGCCAGCACCGGCCAGGACCAACTGACGGCCAACGGGGGCCGCTACGGCCTGGCGTTGGGCATCGTTGAGGGAGTTCAGCAAAAGAGAGAGATCATCGCGCATCGACGCATTCTATGGGCCTTGGGGGGCCTGGGCAAATCCCAATGCCGGATGGTCGATGCAAAACGCCTGCAGGCTAGCGACGCGGCGAACATTCTGACGGGGGTGATGACCGGTTGGTCATCGGCCGCAACCCGTGCCGTGTCTTGCTCAAGCGGTCTGGGCCAAAGGTTTGCGGCCGATCGCAGCGGGTTTTTTATGACTTGTAGCAGTTTGGCCCAGGCGCTTGCTTGTGTATGCTCCGTCGACGTTTCGGGCTCACCATTATAAGAACACCGCCTATGACCCTTAGCACCGACCTGTTTGGCCCCTCGCCGGCCCCAGCACAGGTCATCCGTAAACACTATGCAACCCAAATCGCGGTTGAGCGCACGCGCCTGCTCTATCAGGGCTCGTTGCTGCCGACGCTGCTGATGCTGGTCAACGGGCTGGTCTGCGCCTGGTTGCTGTGGAACCCCAATCAATACCTGCTGGACAGCGTCTGGCTGCTCTGGCTGCTGGCCCTGGTGGCGATGCGCGTGATTCAAGTAGCGGCCTTTGACGCGGCCATGCCCAGCCGGCAGGCCCAGCCCGTGTGGCGCCGTATGTTCATGCTCGGCTCGGCGGTCAGTGGCCTGACCCTCTCGGCTGCGGCCATTGCCCTGGTGCCCACGGACAGTTTCATGCATCAAGCCTGGGTGTTTGGCCTGATCGGCGCCGCCACCTTGTCGGCCAGCGTTGCCTATGCCGTGAGCTTTTGGGCCTACCTGTCGTTTGCCTTGCCGTGCCTGGTGCCGGCCATCGTCTACCTGTTCTGGAATGGCACACCGCAGCAACAAGGCTGGGGCGTGCTCGGGCTGATCCTGCTGGCGTCCCTGAGCCTGGTGGCGTGGCAGGTCAACCGCCTGATCCAGCGCGGGTTGTTGCGCCGTTTCCAGAACCAGGCCCTGATCGAGCATTTACAGCAGGCGCAGCAACGCAGTGAGCAGTTGAACCAAGACCTGGTGCGCGAAGTCGAGCAGCGCCGCGAGGTGGAGCAGAACTTGCGTGAAGCCCAAGTCGGCTTGCAAGACCGTGTGGCGCAACGCAGCCAGCAATTGGATGCTGCCAGCCTCGCCTTGAGTAAAAGCGAAGCGCGCCTGGCCATGGCCCTGCAAGCCAGTGAACTGGGCCTGTGGGACTGGAACCTGCAAACCGACGAGGTCCACCACACGCAACTCAAGGAGTTGTTTGGCCTGGAGCCCGAATACGTCACGGCGATGCTCAGCCACCTCAAACCGCGCTTGCACCCCGACGATCTGCCACTGCTCAAGCACGCGCTGGTAGAGCACCTCAAGGGTCGCAGCGAGGACTATCAGGTGGAATACCGGATACGTCATGGCGATGGGCATTGGGTGTGGATCGAAGACCGCGGGCGCGCCGTGGAGCGCACGCCCAGTGGCCGCGTTATCCGTATGCTGGGCACGCGTCGCGATATCAGTGCCAGCAAGGCCGTAGAAGAGCAGCAACGCCTGGCTTCGACGGTGTTCGAGGCGGCCAGCGAAGGCATTGTGATCCTCGACCCGAACTACGCGCTGATCGCCGTGAACC
This sequence comes from Pseudomonas sp. B16120, assembly GCF_044218845.1. Lineage (NCBI taxonomy): Bacteria > Pseudomonadati > Pseudomonadota > Gammaproteobacteria > Pseudomonadales > Pseudomonadaceae > Pseudomonas > Pseudomonas sp. B16120. The sequence continues at coordinate 6,248,216 of NZ_CP162588.1, read as the reverse complement.
AGGCGTTCAGCCGCGTCACCGGCTTTGACATCGACGACATGCTTGGCCGCAACGTCGTGGAACTGCCCTGCAGTCGCGATGCGCGGCGCCACTTCCCGCTGATCCGCCAGGCATTGCTCAGCCACGGCACCTGGCAGGGCGAATTGGTGGAGACGCGCAAGAACGGCGAACTGTACCCGCAGTGGCTACAACTGAACGTGGTGCGCGATGTGCGGGGAAACGTCAGTCATATCGTAGGCTTCTTCGCCGATCTGTCCGCCCGGCGCGAGTCGGAGGAGCGCATGCGCTACCTCACCCACTATGACGAGTTGACGGGCCTGGCCAACCGTTCGCTGTTTCGCGAACGGCTGCGCGAGGCTCACCAGCGCGTGCGCCAAGGCGGTCGCAGCCTTGCGCTGCTGCATATCAACCTCGACCGCTTCAAATTGCTTAATGACAGCCTGGGCCATGAAGTGGCCGACCAACTGCTGCAGAAAATGGCGCGGCGCTTGATCAACGCGCTGCCGGAGGCCGACACCATTGCGCGCCTGTCCGGTGATGAATTCGCCGTGTTGTTTGACGCCTATGGCAACCTATCGAGCCTGGCGCGGGTGGCGACCCGGCTGCTGGCGAAATTGCGCGTGCCGGTGAATGTGGAGGGGCATGAACTGGTGGTCAGCGCCTCGATGGGCGTCAGCCTGTTGCCGGATAACGCACGGGAAATTTCTGCACTGGTCAGCCAGGCGAATATGGCGATGCAGCACGCCAAGCATTTGGGCGGGAATAATTTCCAGTTCTTCACCGACAGCCTGCAAGCCAGCACCCTGGAGCGTTTGCAGCTGGAAAACCACCTGCGCAAAGCCATCGACGAGCGTCAGCTCACGGTGTTTTACCAACCCAAGCTGTGCCTGGCGACGGGAAAGCTGAAGGCTGCCGAGGCGTTGGTCCGCTGGGAGCATCCGCAGTGGGGCATGGTGCCGCCGAGCGACTTTATCGGTTTGGCGGAAGAAACCGGCTTGATCGTGCCGTTGGGCGAATTTGTGCTGCGCCAGGCCTGCTGGCAGGCCTGCGAATGGCAGCGTCAAGGGCTGGCGCCGATTCGCGTGTCGGTCAACTTGTCGGTGCATCAGTTGCGCCAGGGCAAGCTGGTCAGCCTGGTGCGCCAAGTGCTGGAAGAAACCGCACTGGACCCGCAATACCTGGAGCTGGAACTGACCGAAAGCCAGTTGCTCGACAGCGTTGAACACATCATCGCCACCTTCCAGCAACTGCGTGACCTGGGGGTGAAGCTGGCCATCGACGACTTTGGCACCGGTTACTCATCCCTCAGCTACCTCAAACGTATCCCGGTGGACTACGTAAAGATCGACCAGGCCTTTATTCGCGGGCTTGGCCAGGGGCGCGAGGATGCGGCAATCACCCGTGCGATCATCGCCATGGCCCACGGGTTGGCGCTCAAGGTAGTGGCCGAAGGCGTGGAGGATCAGCAGCAGCTGGATTTCCTGCGCGGCGAGCAGTGTGACGAGGTACAGGGTTACCTGATCAGCCCGCCCATGCGGGCCGAGGGGCTGGCAGATTTGTTACGTAAAAATGCAGATTTTTCTTAGCGCAGCGTAGGCCGCCTTTATGGCTACATAGCGCCTGCCCGCTGAATCAGGGGGGAGCAGGGCGATTTAGTGATGCATCACACGGGCAAAACGACAATTCTTGTAGTATAACTACAAGCTTGCTACATCCCTGGCGCCTGCCAATAACAAGAGTCCTGCCCTTTGAACCTGTTGCAACATATCGCCCAGTCGCGCCACCTGTTACGCAAATCGGAACTCAAGGTTGCCGATCATGTGCTGCTTGACCCTGCGGCCGTGATGCACAGTTCCATGGCCGACCTGGCCCACAGCGTGGGCATCAGTGAGCCGACCATCGTGCGCTTCTGTCGCGCCATTGGGTGCTCCGGGTTTCAGGATCTGAAACTCAAGCTGGCGCAAAGCCTGGCTGCTGGTGCGAGCTTCGGCCAGTTTGCAATCCATGAAGACGACTCCGTCGCCGACTACAGCCTGAAAATCTTTGACACCACCTTGCACACCTTGATGGAAGTGCGCGAGAAGCTCGACCCGGTGGAGCTGCAAAAGGCCGTGACCGCGATGTCCCAGGCCCAGCGCGTCGAGTTCTACGGCTTCGGTGCGTCCGGCGCGGTGGCGGCCGATGCCCAGCACAAGTTCTTCCGCCTGCTGCTGACCGCCGCGGCCTACAGCGACCCGCACATGCAGGCGATGTCGGCGGTGACCTTGAAGCCCACAGACGTGGCCATCTGCATTTCCCAATCAGGTCGTTCCAAAGACCTGCTGATCACCGCCAACCTGGTGCGTGAAAGCGGCGCTTCGCTGATCACTCTGTGCCCAAGCCAGACGCCATTGGCGGAGCTCTCCACGGTGAACCTGGCGATCGACGTGCATGAAGACACCGAAATCTACACGCCGCTGACCTCGCGCATTGCCCACCTGGTGGTCATCGACGTGTTGGCAATGGGCGTGGCCATGGCCCGTGGCCCGAGCCTGGTCAACCACCTCAAGAGCGTGAAGCGCAGTTTGCGCAGCCTTCGCCTCTCGCCAAAATCCGTCAAAGCCCTCGACGACTGAGGGTCTGTGGGAGCTGGCTTGCCTGCGATAGCGGTCTGCCAGTTACCCTCTTCATTGCCTGATACACCGCCATCGCAGGCAAGCCAGCTCCCACATGGATTTGCGCCAGCTTCGCAAGATTCATCATCCTGTAACCCCCGCGCCGCCAAACCGTCATCCCCCGCGCCCATCCTGTACTCCCCGTACTCGCATTGGGAGACTCCAAATGACCCGGCCCTACGAAGACAGCAACAGCACCGTCAAGACCCGTCGTCAGCAGGAAGACCAGCGCCGCATGGCGTTCCGTCGCGCCATCGAAGACCGTTGCGAGGAGCGCCAGTTGCTCCAGAGCATCAGTGACTACCCGGAACTGCATTGGCAGGCACCCGTGGCTGCCCAGCGAAACGCTCAGCCAACGCGCTGATCTGCACCCGTTCGCTGCGAATAAAGCCCAGGAACGCATGGGCCACCGGTGACAGGCGTTTAGCCTTGGCCTGCACCAGGCACCAACTGCGGTACAGCGGCAGTTCTTCCACCGGCAGCTCCTTGAGCCCGCCGGTGGCCAGCTCCAGGTTCAAGGCGTGGCGCGTCAGCAGGGCCACGCCCAACCCTGCCGCCACACACTCACGCTGCGCCTCCGCCGAGGCCACTTCTACCGTTTGGGTGAAGTGCACGCGTTTTTCCTTGAAGTATTCTTCGCAGGCCAGCCGCGTGCCAGAGCCCGGTTCGCGGATGAGCAGGGTATAAGGCTCCAGGTCTTGCAGGCGCAGCGGCCCTTGCAGGCTCAAGGGATGATCCGGCAATGCCACGGCCACAATCGGGTTGTTGAGAAACGGCAGGAACTCCAGGCCCATGTCCTGGGGCACCATGGACATGATCACCAGGTCATCACGGTTGTCCGAGAGCCGGCGGATTACCTGGGCACGGTTGACCACCGTGAGCTGCAATTGCACTTCCGGATGCTGGCGCTTGAAGGCGGCGAACAGGTGCGGCACGAAATACTTGGCGCTGGACTCCACCGCCAGTTTCAGTTGGCCTTGCAGTGAACCCTGCATGTCCGACAGCTGCATATCGAGGTTTTCCAGGCGCCCGAAAATATCGCGGCTGGCCCGTTGCAAGGCTTCGGCGGCCTCGGTCATGTAGAGTTTTTTGCCGACATAGTCGAACAGCGGCTGGCCGACCAGTTCTTCCAGCTGGCGAATTTGCAGGCTGACCGCCGGTTGGGTGAGTGACATTTCCTCGGCGGCACGGCTGTAGGAACGCAAATCACACACTTCATTGAAGATCTGCAATTGACGCAATGTCATACGCATCAATGACTTACGCATTTTATAAGCCCTTGGCTCTTCGGTCGTCCGGCCAACTATAAGTCTTTACTTATACACAACCCAATAATTATTGATTTTTGTTAATTCTCCTGTGCGCATAGTGTGTGTCTCGCGACTGTCATGAAACATTTGGTCACGCGCCGACCCGCCTCAAGCGGGTCGAAGAACGCAGCAATCGGCTCAAGGGAATTTCCAAGTGATAAAAAAGATCCTGATCGCCAACCGTGGTGAAATTGCCGTACGAATCGTGCGTGCCTGCGCCGAGATGGGCATTCGCTCGGTCGCGGTTTATTCGGACGCCGACCGCCACGCGTTGCACGTCAAGCGTGCCGACGAAGCCCACAGCATCGGTGCCGAGCCACTGGCCGGTTACCTGAACCCGCGCAAGCTGGTGAACCTGGCGGTGGAAACCGGCTGCGATGCGCTACACCCCGGCTACGGCTTCCTGTCGGAAAACGCCGAATTGGCAGATATCTGTGCCGAGCGCGGCATCAAGTTCATCGGCCCGTCGGCAGAAGTGATTCGCCGCATGGGCGACAAGACCGAAGCGCGCCGCAGCATGATCAAGGCCGGTGTGCCAGTCACGCCGGGCACCGAAGGCAACGTTGCCGACATCCATGAAGCCCTCACCGAAGGCGACCGTATCGGTTACCCGGTGATGCTCAAGGCCACCTCCGGTGGTGGCGGCCGTGGCATTCGTCGTTGCAACAGTCGCGAAGAACTCGAGCAAGCCTTCCCCCGCGTGATTTCCGAAGCCACCAAGGCCTTCGGTTCGGCGGAAGTGTTCCTGGAAAAATGCATCGTCAATCCCAAGCACATCGAGGCGCAGATCCTCGGTGACAGCTTTGGCAACGTGGTGCACCTGTTCGAGCGTGATTGCTCGATCCAGCGTCGCAACCAGAAGCTGATCGAAATTGCCCCCAGCCCACAGCTGACCCCCGAACAGCGCGCCTACATCGGCGACCTGTCGGTGCGCGCGGCCAAGGCTGTGGGCTACGAGAACGCCGGTACCGTGGAGTTCCTGCTCGCCGAGGGCGAGGTGTACTTCATGGAGATGAACACGCGGGTGCAGGTGGAACACACCATCACCGAAGAAATCACCGGCATCGATATCGTTCGCGAGCAAATCCGCATCGCCTCCGGCCTGCCGTTGTCGGTCAAGCAGGAAGACATCCAGCACCGGGGTTTCGCGTTGCAGTTTCGTATCAACGCCGAAGACCCGAAGAACAACTTCCTCCCAAGCTTCGGCAAGATCACCCGTTACTACGCCCCCGGCGGTCCCGGCGTGCGAACTGACACGGCGATCTACACCGGTTACACCATCCCGCCGTTCTACGACTCCATGTGCCTGAAACTGGTGGTGTGGGCGTTGACCTGGGAAGAAGCCATGGACCGCGGCCTGCGTGCCCTGGACGACATGCGCCTGCAAGGCGTGAAGACGACCGCCGCCTACTACCAGGAAATCTTGCGCAACCCGGAATTCCGTAGCGGCCAGTTCAATACAAGCTTTGTGGAAAGCCACCCTGAGCTGACCAACTACTCGATCAAGCGCAAACCCGAAGAGCTGGCCCTGGCCATCGCCGCCGCCATCGCCGCCCACGCAGGCCTGTGAGGAATATAACAATGAGCAAGAAGATCTTCGTAACCGACACCATCCTGCGCGACGCCCACCAATCGTTGCTGGCCACCCGCATGCGCACCGACGACATGCTGCCGATCTGCGACAAGCTCGACAAAGTCGGCTACTGGTCCCTGGAAGTCTGGGGCGGCGCAACCTTCGACGCCTGTGTGCGCTTCCTCAAGGAAGACCCGTGGGAGCGCCTGCGCCAACTGCGCGCCGCACTGCCTAACACGCGCCTTCAAATGCTGCTGCGCGGCCAGAACCTGCTGGGCTACCGCCATTACAGCGACGACGTGGTCAAGGCCTTCGTGGCCAAGGCGGCGGTCAACGGTATCGACGTGTTCCGCATTTTCGATGCGATGAACGATGTGCGTAACCTGCGCGTGGCCATTGAAGCGGTCAAGGCCGCTGGCAAACATGCACAAGGCACCATCGCCTACACCACCAGCCCAGTGCATACCGTGGAAGCGTTCGTGGCCCAGGCCAAGCAATTGGAAGCCATGGGCTGCGACTCCATCGCGATCAAGGACATGGCTGGCCTGCTCACGCCCTACGCCACTGGCGAACTGGTCAAGGCACTCAAAGCCGAACAGAACCTGCCGATCTTCATCCACTCCCACGACACCGCCGGCCTGGCCGCGATGTGCCAACTCAAGGCCATCGAAAACGGTGCCGACCATATCGACACGGCCATCTCCAGCTTTGCCTGGGGCACCAGCCATCCGGGCACCGAGTCGATGGTAGCGGCCCTTAAAGGCAGCGAGTTCGACACCGGCCTCGACCTGGAACTGCTGCAAGAGATCGGCCTGTACTTCTACGCCGTGCGCAAGAAGTACCACCAGTTCGAGAGCGAATTCACCGCCGTCGACACCCGTGTGCAAGTCAACCAGGTGCCGGGCGGGATGATCTCCAACCTGGCCAACCAGCTCAAAGAGCAGGGCGCTCTTAACCGCATGAGTGAAGTGTTGGCCGAGATTCCACGAGTGCGTGAAGACCTTGGCTTCCCGCCGCTGGTAACGCCGACCTCGCAGATCGTCGGTACCCAGGCGTTCTTCAACGTGCTGGCCGGTGAGCGCTACAAGACCATCACCAACGAAGTGAAGCTCTATCTGCAAGGCGGTTACGGCAAGGCGCCTGGCACGGTGAACGAAAAACTGCGCCGCCAGGCCATCGGCAGCGAAGACGTGATCGACGTGCGCCCGGCGGATTTGCTCAAGCCGGAAATGACCAAGCTGCGCGGTGAAATCGGCGCATTGGCCAAGTCCGAAGAAGACGTGCTGACCTACGCCATGTTCCCGGACATCGGGCGCAAGTTCCTCGAAGAGCGCGACGCCGGCACCTTGGCTCCTGAAGTGCTGTTGCCGATCCCTGAAGCGGGCGGCGTGGCCCGTGCTGGCGGCGAAGGCGTACCGACCGAATTCGTTATCGACGTGCACGGCGAAAGCTACCGCGTGGATATCACCGGTGTCGGCGTGAAGGCCGAAGGCAAGCGTCACTTCTACCTGTCCATCGACGGCATGCCGGAAGAAGTGGTGTTCGAACCGCTCAACGAGTTTGTCAGCAGCGGCGGCAGCAAGCGCAAGCATGCCACCGAACCGGGCCATGTCAGCACGGCGATGCCGGGCAATATCGTCGATGTGCTGGTCAAGGTCGGCGACGTGGTCAAGGCCGGCCAGGCCGTGCTGATTACCGAAGCCATGAAGATGGAAACCGAAGTGCAGGCAGCGATTGCCGGCAAGGTGAGCGCTGTACATGTGGCCAAGGGCGACCGGGTGAATCCTGGCGAAATCCTGATTGAGATCGAAGGCTGATCACAGCCTTCGAGACTGACGTTTAATCCTCGGGGGGGCAGGTGCTCCCCTTTTTTTTCGCCTGAAATTCAGGCGTTCCCGGGCTTAGAAGCTCATTTTCCACTGGCCCATCAGGCCTTGGTCGTGGCCATGGTTGCCGGCTTGGCTGGTATAGGTCAGGCCGACGCTGTGTTGGGTGGACAAGGCAAGGTCCAGGCCTGCTTGCAAGTCAAAGCTATCGCGGTCCAGGGCGGTGCCAGTGATGGTGTAACCGTCGATCAGGCCTGGCGCATAGCGCGAGGTTTGGCGGACCTGGCTATTGACGTCGCCATACAGGTGCTTCCAGCTCGTACTTAGGTGAGGCGTGAGGCTCATGTTGTTGTCGAAGCGATACAGCGTTGCCAGGCGCAGGCCAAAGGTGCTGTTCAAGTTTCGCTGGGTTTGTGGGCCGACGTTCAATGCGGTTACGCCGCCGCTCTCTTTGAAACGGTCGCGCTGATAGCGTTGGTAGCCGAGGCCGACGAAGGGTTCGACAGTGGAATCACCGCTGCCCAATTGATAGCCGAGTTCGGAGAACAGTGTCTGGCTGCTGGCGTTGTATTTGCTTTTGAGCGAGTCGTGGTAATTGAGCAGGCTGACGCTGCGTTTGTTCTGCCCGGCATGGTTGCTGTAGATCGCCCCCAGGCGCAGGGCGAAGGGGCCGTCCTGGCGCACGGCGTAGCCGCCCAAGTGCCAGCTGTCCAGGTTGGCGGCATAACGCGGGGCATCGAAGTGGCTGGAGGTCTTGGCGCCCATGACACCCACCCGCCAGGCATGGTCGAGCGCCCAGTCGGCGCCCAGCAACAGGCCTTGGGTATCGTGCTTCAAGCCGGCGCTGCCGTGTTGTGCGTCTAGGCTGCCGCCGTTGCCCAGGCCTTGCACCCAGAAGTGGCCGTCGTCGTCAGTAGGCAGTGTGCGCAGGGTGGCGAGCAATTGGCGGCTCAGGTGCTGGGTGGTGGCCTGGGTTGCGGTGGCCAGGTTGGCGTTTTGGCTGGCGGCCAGTTGCTCAAGGGCTGCGCCGATCCCTCCGGGTTGCTTGCTCAATTGCTCAAGTGATTTTTGCAGCTCCTTGAGGTCTTCCGAGTCCAACTCGCCGGAGGCCACCAGTTGAATCACTGCCGGCTCCAGCACCTTGGCGACCTGCAGGCCGTTGTGCGAAGTGGCCTGCTGGGTGAGGAATCCGTCGAAGGGCGGTGGAATGGGCGGCGCTTCGAACTTGGGTATAAACGCCCCGCTATAGTCGGTGGCGTCGTAGGGATGGTTCTCATAGGGCTTATATTCGATATCGCCTCGCGCGTGGGCGGGCTGAAAACTCGCGGCCACTGCCAGGCCGATGACGATTGCGGTTCTTTGAAGTGTAAAGGGCATGAATTCCCAACCTCTGATGAATGAGGCCGGGAATTTAGGCGAGGTGCGGGGGGATAACTGTCAGGCTATCGACCACCGTTTTGCGGGAGTTGTCTCTAGTACGGTGCGATTAAAAACTCATCTGCCATTGGCCGGTCAGCGCATGGTTGCGGCTGTTGCTGCCCACTTCGCCGGTATAGCCCAGGCCCAGGCGATGACGGACGGATAAGCCTACGTCCAGGCCCGCTTCGAGCAACAGGCTGTCCCGATCCAGCGCACTGCCTTGCACATTGAAGACGGTGCCACCGGCCAGGAAAGCCTGGCGTGTGGTGCTGTCGACATCGCCATAGGTGTGCTTCCAGCCAACGCTGGCACGAGGTGTGAGGCTGACGCCGTTGTCCAGCTGGCTCAGGTGCGCCAGGCGAAGGCCGAAGGTGCTGCTGAAGTTGTCCTGGGTCTGGCCCTCGACATGCAACGCAGCGGCGCCGCCTTTTTCGTTATAGCCGTCGCGTTGGTAGCGCTGGTAGCCGAGGTTGGCGAACGGTTCTGCGCTCAAGCGGCCACTACCCATGGCGTAGCCCAGTTCAGCGAAAGCCTGCTGGCTGTTGGCGTCATAGTCGCCCTTGGGGCGGTCGTTAAAACCGTTGAAGGCCACCGTGCGTTTACTGTCGCCCTGATGCCCGCTGTAGGCCGCACCCAGGCGCAAGGCCAGTGGGCCGCTCTGGCGCAGGGCATAGACGCCGGCGTGCCAGCTGTCGACGCTGCCGTCCACACCGGTGGTGTCCAGGTCGGTCTTGGAGTAACCGCCCAGCACACCCAGGCGCCAGTCACTATCCAGCGCCCAATCGGCGCCGAGCACTGTACCTTTGGTGCGTTGGGTCAAGCCGTTGCTGCCGTGCTCGCCATCGAGCTTGCCGTAGCTGCCGATGCCTTGCAGCCACAGGCGGCCGCGCGCGTTCGGGTCATTGAGGTTGCGCACATCGGCGGGCACGCCGGTGGCGGCCAGTACCGGCGTATCTTGGTCATTGAGCCCCACCAGCAGTCCCGCACCGCCACCCACCTGGTGCATGGCGGCGAGCATGCTGTGGCCCACTTGCGCACTGGCATTGAGGGTGGCGCTGGTGAGGTTGGCGGTGCTACTGCCCGCCAGTTGCTCGATGGCTGCCCCGGCTGTGGCGCTGGTGGTATTGAGCAGGGCGTTGTACAGCGGGTTGTTCGTGCCCAGGCCTGCCAGGCTGTTGGCGGCGCTGGCGCCATTGCCGGTGCTGGCGAATTGGTTGAAGGCGATGTCGTTACGGGTGTATGTAAGGCCGACCTGAGTGGCGCTGTAATCCAGGGTTGGGGTCAGGAAGGCGTAGTCGCTGGTGACCTTGCCAAACGTGCCATTGATGCTGCCGGCTTGCAGCACGCTGTAATGGCTTTGCCAGGGGTAGGTGCCTTCGCCGGGGTTGACCGCCAGGGTCGCGCCATTGAGGTAAGCGGTGCCGCCGACCTTGATCGGCGCGCTGCTGCCGTCGGCGTTGACGCCATAGGCCAGGGTCGAGCCGCTGCCCATGCGCAAGTCGCGGTTGATGGTGGCGGTGCCCAACGCGGTGTTGGTCTGCAGGGTGCCGTTCACCACCAGGCTGCCCACCGAGCCGCCGCCGGCATACACACCGCCTGTGTCGACCGTCACGTTACCGGTAATCCCGCCTTGGTTGACCAGCTTGGCACCGCTGGAAATCTTGCCGCCGTCGCTGAAATCACCCTGGCCGGTCAACGTCCAGGTACCTTGCTTGACCTCCAGCCATTCAAGGTTGCGGCTGTCGCCAAAACTGCCGCCTGCGACGTCGTCCAGGGTCAGTCGGTCGTAACCACTGCCGCCGTCCACCGTGCCGATAAAGCGGCTGCCGTTGCGCAAGATCAGCTGGTCATCGCCGCCGCCCAAATCCAGGGCCAGGCCATTACTGCCGCTGATGGTGCCGCTATTGATAACCGTGTCGGCATAGTTGCCGACGAACTTCACGCCAAAGCCATCCAGGCCCTGAATCGTGCCGTGGTTCTCCAGGATGGTAGCCGCGAGCCCCGGCCCGTCGCTGCCGTCGTCCACCAGGATGGCATTGTTGGCACCACTGATCAACGCGCCTTTGGCGTTGTAGAGAGAGCCACCGCCCAGGGCGATCCCTTCGCTGCCGTTGGCAAAGCCGTTCTTGTCGACACCCCCGGCGCCGACACCCTGGATGACGCCGTAGTTTTCGATATGGGCGATCTTGTCGATGTCCACGCCGTCACCGTCGCCATCCGGTTGCAGCCCGGAGAACGCGCCGGTGATGGTGCCGTGGTTGATCACAGTGCCGTCGCCATCGGAACCAAAGCCCGAGCCGTTGCGGCCGATCACCGTGCCGTAGTTGGTCAGCGTGGCGCCCTCGTCCGTGGTGATGCCATGGCGGCCACCGGAAATCAGGCCATAGTTGGTCACCGTCACGCCGCTGGCGGAGTCGATGTCCACGCCATCGAACTTGTCATCGCGGGAGAAGGTGTTGCCGGTGGAGATCTCACCGTAGTTAGTGATAGAGGCGTTGGCGCCAGTCTTCATGCCGTCGCTGGCCTCCCCGCGAATCAAGCCACCGGCACGGTTGATGATCGTGGTGGTGACGTTGCTGCTGCGCAGCGCATCCAGGTCCAGCCCTTGGCCGGTGGCCGAGCGAAGGGTGCCGCTGTTGTCGATCAGCACGCTGCCGCTGACAACGTTACTGTTGATGCGCAACGCATCATTGGCACCTTGAATCACCCCACCGGCAAGGTTGTAAATGCTGTACCTGCGCTCCCCGCTGACGTTCCCCGAACTGTCGATACCCCGACCGCCACTGGAGACCAGCTTGCCCGCGTTAGTCACCACCACCCCCGCACCGCGGGTGCCGTCCTTGAGCGTCACCGCCACCCCGGAGGTTGTAATGCTGCCAGGCGCCGACGTGGTCAACGTATCACTGCCACCCAGGGTTTGCCCCTGTGTCGTAGGCGTGTCGATCTGCAGGGTCTTGGCTGCGGCTGCTTCAATGAAACCGCCGCTGGCCAACAGGGTGATGGCGAGCGCGAGGCGTTGTGGACACGGGGGCATGCTGGGCGACCTTGTTATGGCAAGCGAGTCGACTGGTATAGCGCAAGGTCGTTGCAGAAATGTGTCGCAGTGATGACGGTCAAGTCGTATGCATTAAATTGCATATCTCCAGGTCTTTCCCCTCCATATCTGCATTTTAATGCATATATAAAGACACTCTATGAGTGAGAAATGCACTATATTGCATGTGTTGCTCTCATCACTGCTTAGCAGGTGCACTAAATTGCAGAAAGACACCGCTTACTCTTTGACGCTGCAAATTTTCACCGCCGGGCACTGGCATGATGCTATGCGGCTTGAATTTCCTGAACCGCAACGGGGTTTTGTCGGGCCCTGCAGGTTTCATTACCGCCAGGATTATCTGGCCGATCACCTCGAAGAGATCCAGCAGCCTTTTTGCTACGCGGCCAGTGCCCGGTGCCCGCTGGATTGGGACGTTACGGTGCTCAAGTCAGCCCCCGCTTTTTTGCACGATATCGCGCCAGCCGGCGCGGCCAAGCGCTTTTTGATGCAGCGTCTTGGTCGTGAGAAACCTCAGGCCATCGATGAAGACTTGTTCTTGCTGGGGCGCAGTACGTCGGCGCCGATTGGCAACATGCGGATCAAGGAGTCCATCCAAGCCCTGGGCGGTGAAACCCCGATGGGGTTTGCACGACATGAGGTCGTCAGTCGCGATAGCCGTTTCCTGGAATATGCCTATGAACAAGGTGCTGCCATCGGCGGTGCTACCGGAGCAGGGGGCGAGGCACCGAAATTGTTGATGACCCAAGGCGTAGATGGCTTGCTGTATCCAGACGCGATCCTGAATGACGCTGACGTCGCTCAGCACTGGTTCATCAAGTTCGCGCGCAACCAGGCTACGCAGACTGATCAAGATATCCTGCGAAGTGAGTACCACTATTACCGGGCGCTTGAGTCTCTTGGCATCGAAACGGTCGCCACCCAAGGGCTGGCGCTGGAAGAGGCGACAAAACCCAGCCTGTGGATGCATCGTTTTGATCGCAGGCTGGGTGAGGGCGGTGTTGAACGGCTGGCCGTCGAGTCGATCTATTCCTTGGCCGGTGTGACCACCCCTGGCAGCTACATGGATCATCTGGAGGTGGTGAGGCTGTTGGTCGATCAATGGCGAGCAGTGGGACAAGAGGACCACGTCGCAGATCTGGTCGCAGAGTACCTGCGCCGGGATTTGCTGAATAAAGTGCTGGGTAATTCGGATAACCACGGCCGCAATACATCGATCATCCGCGAGCCCAAGGCGCTGCGCCTGGCCCCCATTTATGATTTGGCACCCATGGTAATGGACGCTGAAGCCGTCACTCGAACCACCAAATGGCCCAAACCCTTGGAACTCGCCGGGGATATCAATTGGCGAGCGGTATGCGAGGCTCTGGCCGACCTCGTCGACCCCGAGCAAAGCTTTGAACGCCTGCGACAAACAGCCGAGCACCTGCGTGCATTACCGGATCTTCTGGTGGCCAGTGGCGTGCCCGCTGTGACCTTGAATCACCCAAGCATCCCATTAGGGAAACTGGACCTGCGTCTCAGGCAGTGGGGGTTGAGATGACGATTAGCATGGATGCTCGTGCGTTGTTGATCGACAGCGTCGAACAAGGCTTGGCCGGTGGCTCGCTTGAGCTGGGCTCCGCCGTACGCCGCCTGCGCATCGAAGTGACCGGCCTGCACCAAAGCCAGTTCGCCAGAATGTGCAAAATTTCGGTGCGTACCCTGGTGCATATCGAACATGGCGATGGCAACCCAACCCTGAAATCGCTGAATGCCGTGTTTCGGCCCTTCGGTTTGCAGATGGGCGTGGTCAAGGTGCGGCGCAACAGGCCCTGACCGTCAACCGCGCCGCACGTAGCCCTTGCCGAAATGCCGCTCCATCCGCGCCTGGATCAATTCGAGCCCCAGGGACATCACCCAATAAATGATCGCCGCCGTCGTGAGCATCTCGATATAGCGGTAGCTTGAGCGGCCATAGGACTGCGCCAGAAACATCACTTCCCACACGCCCATCACCGAGATCAGGGAGGAGTCCTTGAGCATCGAGATGAACTGGTTGGTGGCCGGCGGGATGATGGTGCGCATGGCCTGGGGCAGGGTCACGTGCCAGAAGATCGCCCTGTCGCGCATGCCCAGGGCCAGCGCGGCCTCGCGTTGGCCGTGGGGCACGCCGAGGATGCCGGCGCGGAAAATCTCGCTCAGGTAGGCGCCGTAATTCAGTGACAACGCGATGATCCCGGCGACGATGGCGCCTGGCACCAGCCCCAATTGCGGCAGGCCCAGGTAGATCAACAGGATCTGGATCAGCAGCGGCGTGCCGCGAAAGAACGAGGCGTAGAAACTGGCGATGCCGAACGCCACGGCACTTTTGGACAGGCGCCCCAACGCGGTGATAAAGCCCAGCACCGACGACGCGACAATGGCGCACAGGCACAAGAACAGCGTCAGCGCCGCGCCTTGCAGGAAGCCGTTGGGCGCAAGGTGCAGGCCGACCAGGTTGGGCAGCTTGTCGAGGATGATCGAGAACTTCAGGTCAAAGCTCAGGAAGAAACTCGCAAACAGCGCGAACAGCGCCGCCCAGGTCAGGTAAAGCCGTAGGCGAAAACTCATCGGCTGATATCGGCGCCGATCCATTTTTGCGACAGCGCGCTCAAGGTTCCGTCCTGCTTGAGCTGGGCGAAGACCTCACGCACTTTGCTGTCCCACTGCGGGTCGCCTTTCTCGATGGCCACCGAGTTGGGCTCCGAGTACAGCGGCGCACCGGCGAGCTTGAAACGCTTGTCCTGGGTCAGGCGCGGCTGCGCGGTGACCAGGTTGGTGAGGATCGCATCCAGGCGCACGCCAGCGCCCAGGCCCAGATCCTGAAACGCCACGTTGTCGGTGTCGTACGGGGCGATCTGCACCTCCTCGAACGGGTACTGCAACTGCGTGTCTTCGGCGCCTTCGATCACCAGGTTCTTGTTCAGGTAGCTTTCGTAGCTCGAGGCGCTGGTGAGGCCGACTTTTTTGCCGGTCAGGCCCCGGGCGTCGTGGATGCGGTCGTCCTTGGCATTGACCACAATCACGGCGGGCGAGGCGTAGTACTCCACCGGGAAGTCGAACACCTCGGCGCGTGCCTTGCTTGGGGTCATGGAACAGATGCAGATGTCGTAGCGCCCGCTCCAGCGGCCGGCGGCGATCACGTCCCAGGACGGAGTTTCCAGGCGCAACTTCACGCCCAGTTTTTGCGCCACGGCCTTGGCCACGTCCACGTCGAAACCGTCGAGCTGGTTCTGGTCATTGAGAAATGAAAACGGCGGATAGCTTTCCATCAGCACGCCGACCAGCTCTTTCTTCTGCTCGACACGATCCAGCGTGGCACCGCCAAAGGCTTGGGTTGAAGCAGCCAACATCGTCAGGCCCAGGGCCAACAGCGGTCTGAATTTCAAAATCGAACACCTGAATAAAAAAGAGGTTGTTATTAACCGAACGGTACGCATTAAATAGTTATAAGAACGACTCTCATAGTGAGTTATTTTCATAAGCATATGAGTAAAAAGCATATGGGCGCAGTAAGCACAGTAATTCTCGATGGTGGCATGGGCCGTGAACTGCAACGCCGTGGGGCGCCGTTCCGTCAGCCGGAATGGTCGGCACTGGCCTTGAGCGAAGCGCCGCAAGCGGTGGAGGCGGTGCACGCGGCCTACATCGACAGCGGCGCCAATGTGATCACCAGCAACAGTTACGCGGTGGTGCCGTTCCATATCGGCGAAGCGCGGTTCGCCCAAGAAGGGCAGGCGCTCGCCGCCCTGGCCGGTGAGTTGGCGCGACGGGCGGTGCAGGCCTCCGGTAAAGCCGTGCAGGTAGCCGGCTCACTGCCGCCGCTATTTGGCTCTTATCGCCCAGATCTGTTCCAGGCCGAGCGCGTCAGTGAGTTGCTCACCCCCTTGGTGAACGGCCTGGCCCCGCATGTCGATCTGTGGCTGGCGGAAACCCAGAGCTCAATCGCTGAAGCACGGGCGATCCATGCCGGGCTGCCTAAGGATGGCAAGCCGTTCTGGCTGTCGTTTACCTTGAAAGACGAAGACACCGACGAGGTGCCGCGCCTGCGCTCCGGCGAACCGGTGGCGGACGCAGCCGAGGCGGCGGCGCAACTGGGGGTGCAGGTATTGCTGTTCAACTGCAGCCAGCCGGAAGTGATCGGCGCGGCGATTGACGCTGCCCGCCAGACCTTCGACCGTTTGGGTGTAGCGATTCAGATCGGCGCCTACGCCAACGCTTTCCCGCCGCAACCCAAGGAAGCCACGGCCAACGATGGCCTGGACCCGTTGCGCGATGACCTCGACCCACCCGGCTACTTGCAATGGGCGGCCGATTGGCAAGCGCGCGGCGCTAGCCATCTGGGTGGATGCTGCGGCATCGGACCGGAGCATATTGCGGTGCTGGCGCAGCGCCTGACCGACTGATTCACCGCTAGTCAAACCTGTGGGAGCTGGCTTGCCTGCGATGGCATCAACTGGTTTTGCCTGATACACCGAGGTGTCTGTATCGCAGGCAAGCCAGCTCCCACACATGTGAGTATTAACCCCGACACTCTGTGAGTGTCTTCAACTGGCCCGACCCACTCTGGTTCGCCTGCGACAACCACGCCTCAAACCCGGCACCGACCTTCGGCCATTCCGAATCCAGGATCGAATACCACGCCGTATCGCGGTTCTGCCCTTTGACCACCATGTGCTGGCGGAACACCCCTTCAAAACTGAACCCCAAGCGCTCGGCTGCGTACTTGGACCGCGCGTTGCCGTTGTTGCACTTCCACTCCAGCCGACGGTAGCCCTGCTCGAACGCATATTTGGCCAGCAGGTACACCGCTTCGGTGCTTTTCGGCGAGCGCTGCATCGGTGCGCCGAAGGTGACGTGGCCGATTTCGATACGGCCTTGCGCCGGGACGATGGACATCAGGCTGAGGATGCCCTGAACCTGGCCCGTTGCGCGGTCGATCACGCTGAAAAAGTACGGGTCGCTGTGGGCGGCGTGGTTGTTCAACCAGGCGTCGAAGGCACTGCGCTCGGTGAACGGGCCGTAGGGCAAGTAATCCCACAGCTTCGGGTCGGCCCCTGGGCCTTCAAGGGCTTGCCACAGTTGATCGGCATGGCGCGCCGGGTCGAGCTTTTCCAAGTGGATAAAACGCCCTTCAAGCAGTTGCGCAGTCGGCGCCGGGATGCCTTTCCAATCAGCGAGGGAAGTGATCATGCTGTGCTCCTTAAAGACCTTTGCGAAATTGGATGAAGCCTGGGCGTTCGGCGATGCGCTCGTAGAGTTGGATCGCGGTGGCGTTGGTCTCGTGGGTCAACCAGTGCACTTTGCAGCAGCCATCGGCCTTGGCGGTGGCGTAGACGAATTCGATCAGCTTGCGACCTACGCCCGTGCCACGTTGGGTCGGGTCCACCAGCAAATCCTGCAGGTAGCAGGAGTTCTCGATGCTCCAGTTGGAGCGATGGTAGATGAAGTTGACCATGCCCACCGCCTTGCCGTCCTGCCAGGCCAGTGCCGAATGGGTCGGCTCGCGGGGGTCGATCAGGCGTTGCCAAGTGCTTTGGCTGACGGCGTCCGGCAGTTCGGTGTTGTAGAACGCCAAGTAGGCCTGCCACAGCGGCAGCCAGGCGGCTTGGTCGGCGGCTGTAACCTGGCGAATGTCGATCAAGCTCATTCTGAAACTCCTTGGGGAATAAAGCGGGCGAGGGTCTGGTCACGTACATCGGCACTGGCGGCCAGGCCGTCACGCACACCGGCCATGTCGGCGGCGCTGCGGTTCTGGCTGAGCTTGCGTTTGCCCACCAGGCGCTTGATCGGCAGGGCAAAGCCGACGATGGCCTTGAGCATGCCGTCAATGTAGTCCGCCGGTGCGTCGCTGACACGCCAGGGTTGGGCGCGGCCGCTTTCATGGCGGTCGGTGAGGGCGGTGACCACCTTGAGCAAGCGCTCGGCGTCGCTGAATACCGCAGGCGTGCCATAGGCGTGCACGGCGATGTAGTTCCAGGTCGGGACCACTTTGCCGTGCTCGGCCTTGGCGGGGTAAAACGCCGGGCTGATATAGGCGTCGGCACCGGCGAAGATCACCAGCGCTTCACCGCCATTTTGCAGCTCGCGCCATTGCGGGTTGGCTTTGGCCAAGTGACCGTACAGCGTGCCATTGGGCCCTTCATCGGGGTTGAGCAGCAAGGGCAAGTGGCTGGCTTGCAGGCCGTTTTCACCCACGGTTACCAACTGCGCCAGACGGGTGTGCTGGATCAGTTGCTGGATTTCGGGCAAGTCATCGAGAGCAAAGGCGCGGGGTGTGTACATGGAGATTTTCCTTGGCGAATGCCTGCATCCTAGGCAGGCTATTGGTTCGTTGTAAGAGCCATCTAGCGCTATTTTTATAGGTCCAATATGCCGCCTGTTTCGCCACCGTTGTCCTTCAACCCCGCCGGTATCGAGCTAGACCGCCGCCAGGGCCTCACGCGCCAGCTGTATGAGGCCCTGCGCCAGCGGGTATTGGATGGGCGATTGGTCAGTGGCACGCGGCTGCCCGCTACCCGTGATCTGGCGGCGGCCTTGTCGATTTCCCGCAACAGCGTGGTGCGCGCCTACGATCAGCTGTACGCGGAGGGGTTTATCGAAAGCCGGGTCGGTGATGGCACCTATGTTGCCCAATTGCCGATGGCCGAAAAACTATCCACAAAAGTATCCACAGGGTTGTCAACAGGCTTATCCCCAGGCTTATCCACAAAATGGGCGAATATGCCCGAGGATTTAGATGACGAAGTTATCCACAGCGCCGGTTTGGCACGGGTAAAAGACCATCATCTGCCTCAGCCGCCGTTGGGACCGCCCCGGGCATTTCGCGTGGGCGTACCCGCCTTCGATCTGTTCCCGTTTGAGGTATGGGCCAAGCTGAATGGGGCGTTCTGGCGCAAACCCGACCTGGAACAGCTGTGCTATGGCGACCCGGCCGGTGACGGTCGCCTGCGCGGTTTGATCGCCGCGTACCTGCGCAGCTCGCGCGGCATGCAATGCACGGCTGAACAAATTGTGATCACCAGCGGCGCACAGCAGGCCATTAGCCTTTGTGCACAGTTGCTGGTGGAGCCTGGGGATGGCGTGGCGGTGGAAAACCCTGGCTATCGCGCGGCCGGCCATGCATTCGCTTTGGCCGGCGGGCGACTGCATGGCGTGCCGGTCGACGGCGAGGGCATGGATTGCCAGGTGCTCAGTACCCTCAATGATTGCCGCGTGGCGTATGTCACGCCTTCCCATCAGTACCCGCTGGGCGTGGTGATGAGCCTGGCTCGGCGCCTGGAATTGCTGGCCTGGGCCGAACGTTCAGGCGGTTGGATCGTGGAAGACGATTACGACGGCGAGTACCGCTACAGCGGCGCGCCGCTGTCACCGTTGGCCGCGCTGGATCGCAGTGGCCGCGTGCTGTATGTGGGCACCTTCGGCAAGGTGGCGTTCCCGGCGTTGCGCCTGGGTTATCTGGTGTTGCCACCGGGCCTGGTGCAAGCCTTCACCCGGCGCCGCGCCGTGGACGTGCGTCACTCCGAAGTCAGCACCCAGGCGGTGATGGCCGAGTTCATGGCGGCGGGGCACTTCCAGCGCCACATTCGTCGGATGCGTCGCGCCGCGCTCAGCCGGCGCAATGCGTTGTTGGCCGGATGGCCCACCGGGTTGCCCGGGGTCGGCGCGTTGCCAAATGCCGCGGCGGGTTTGCACATCACGGTGCGGGTGGACAGCCTGGCCCGGGAGCAGGCGTTGCTCGCTCAGGCCCGTGCAGTGGATGTCGAGATCAATGGTTTGAGCAGCTATTGGCTGGCTGGCACACGCCCGCCACCGGACCAGCATGCTGGCCTGGTGATGGGGTTTGCCGCCGTGCCGGAGGCGGCCATTGCGCAGGCGCTGGCGCGTTTGCGTCAAGCGTGGAAGGCGTAGCCGATCAGTTCTTGAAGAACAGCGACTTGGCCAGTTGCTCACCGATACTGCGGCGGTGGATTTCTATGATGTCCCAGTCACTGGGCCCGGTACGTTGGTGGGCGCCGCCGAGCCGATGTTGTTCGCGGGTCTTGAGATGATCCTTGGTGAAATTCTCCAATGCAGCGTTCTTGGTTTCATAGTGAAAGTGCGCGTACCACAGCGCCGTGCCATTCTCGTTATCGCGAATCTCGTACTCGTCCAGAAAGTCCTTTCTGGGCCCCTTGAGGGCACGCCGAGTGATGACCTTGACGATGGTGATCAGCCCCTGGCTGTGCAGCCAGTTCACCCGTTCCGCGGTTGGGGGCTGGCGCTTGATCATGTCGATGTAGGTTTCTTTGCCCTGCCGATAGAAACGTTGTGCCGCGTCTTTGAGATGACGATTGGTCACAGCAGCGGAGGTATGTTCGCTTTCTGTGAGATTGCGCTGGGTCAGCGCTTCTTCGATGTTCTTTGACGCGTCTTCCAGCGTCTTCGCATAGTCATCGAACATATCTTGAATGTCTTGCGGAGCATGCCAGGGCTTTGTTGAGAAACCCTTGTATTTGCGAATTTCGGCGTGTTCGCCCTCCAATAGCGTTTGCCCAGCGTTGATGCTGGTGTCCAGGTCCACCGAAACAGGCACGGGTGGGTGCAGCGCAGTTTTGTGCCGTGTGACCCACACCCCTGGCGACTTTTCATGGAATGTGGCGATCACCTTGCCGGTCATGCCGGCCCTGACGTCTACCAGGGAACTGTCGGTTTCACGCGGTTCACCCATTACCAAGCCGTGATGGCGTGTTTTGATTACTTTGCGCCGCGGGCGGGGCTCGGTCTTCGAGCTGCCGGGCTTGGGCTCCAGGGCTTTCTTCGTTCGCAGCAATTGCGCCAGGTCGTGCACGGCCCGTTGGCTGAACTCGCCAATCTGTTGGCGGAAACTTTCCAGGCGGCTTTTGTGCAAGTGTTGTGGGTAATCGGCGTGAAGATCGAGCAGGCGCTGGTCGGCAGTGGAAAATTGCTCTACCAGGCTGTTGAGTACATCGATGCGCTCATCCAGCGATGCGCCATTACCGCGTTCCACAATCTCATTGAAACTCTCGACGTTCAGTTCGGCGCTATCGACGATCTGGCCCATCCGCTCGCGCAGCGTGGCGGGGATCTGGCGTTGCTCTTCATCGATACACAAGTAGCGGCCCAGGATGATCTCCAGGGATTTGAGTTCAGTGAGGGTCAGCTGTGGCAACTCCCCGATGGTTTTACGAATGACGGCTGCACCCTCATCTCCCAATGCTCTGAGATCGTTGAAACGGTCGTTGATGAACTGCAGGCGCTTGATGATTGCCTGGTTCAGGGTGGACAGGTCTTGGGCGCTGCGAGCCTGGTTTTTATAGTCGATGTCCACCTCGGCGTCGAGGATTGGGGACGACGACTTCAGGGCCTCCCTATAACTCACCACTTGTTGCTCCAAAGCGATCTGAGTCAGTTGCAATTGCTGTTTCAGGTAACCGCTCATAGTGCTCTTGTAGGTGGGCACCGTGTCGATGATGCTCAAGGACTTCAGTTGGCTGATCGCTTCGTCATACGCCGCCAGCCGGCTGTCGACTTTACCGATGAACGTTGTACGCCGAAGGTCCGTGGATGGGCCAGGGGCAGCGTCCAGCGCAGGCTTTGCCTCAAGCACGTCCAGCTGTTGGCGGGCGGCGACCGCGTCGAAGGCGTTGAGTTGAGTCATAAGTGCCGCAATGCGCGCCGGCTGATCGATCTTGACCGCACGCCGCCGGTTTCGAAGACCGCCGCCGCGTAGCCGCAAACGGACATCGACAAACCATTGCCCCGCGAGGTTGCCGATCAGCGGTGGGCCGGTACGCGAAGGTTCCTTCGGGTCGATGATGACGACGCTGTCGTTGTCATCCACCGTGACCTCGAACCAACGCTCGCTGACCGGTGCGTACCACTTATCTGCAAGCGGATAGAGATTGAGATGGTGACCGGGGTTTTTATTTTGTTCACCGAGTTTTTCGGGCTTGGCGACCTTGAAGCTGTCGAGCGTCTTGGCCAGTCCGAGGCGGCTGTGACTGAGGGCTCCGCGAGTGTGCACGGGGCCTTGATGCTTGGCTGAAAGTTGGCTGTCGGAAATAGTGGCCTGTTGGACTGAAGTAAATGTCTTCTCGGTAACGGACGGCCTGCCTACCGTTTCAATCGTCGTTTTCGTGGGTTCAGTGCCGACCCTGGGGGAAGCGGATCGCTTGGACGCTCGAGGGTGGCGCAGGGCGATGTGCAGCGTTAGGGCCATGCCGAGGTTGAGGAAGACATCCACCAACGCTGTCCAGGAGGCGGGCTGGTCACTCTTGTTCACGGCCTCCTCAGCGGCCTGCAGGTCGTCCATGATTTGCCAGACCCAAGCGGCGATGCCAAGGGTGCGGCCCAGGAAGGGCAGGGCGGCGTTGAAAATTTGCCAGCCGGCCTGTCGAAAGGTCGCCCAGCGTTTCTGTACGTTGGACACCGACTGGCGTGTCGCCAACTCGACCATGGCATTGGCGTTGGCCTTGAACAGCGTGGCAAAAATGTCATTGCCCATTTCTTCATCGCTCAACGTCACCGGGCCACTCATGTACAGCACGGTGAGCGGTTCGACCAGTGCGCGCACCACGGTCCAGGGCGAAGGAAGGGTGTCGGGGAAAACGTATTGGGCGTAGTTGAATCTTTGCGGTTCAGGTAGCCAGGCCAACACCGACTCGCGCAAGGAGCGCTCATGTTTGATGGCATAGAGCAGGTTTTGCCGCGACGCAAATTGCATCAGGGCCGGCTCCAGCAATGGCCGATAGAGTACGCAGGGACCGTTGCCGGAATGCTTCGGGCCAATCACGAACATATTGGTGACCACGTCTTGCTCAGGCCCGGGGCGCAGACTGGGCACGAAGGCCAGGCGGCGGATGACAATGGGGTGCCCGTCGACACGGCGCGCATGTTCATCGGGATGCATGACGGCGGCGACGTAGCGATAACCCAGCTCATCGAAGCCGCCCTGGCTGCGGATTTTCATCTGCAGGGCCAGCAACGGCAGTTGAATCTGCAGGTGGCGGATGTAGAGCTGTTGGCGGTGACTCGACTGGGTGGGGTCATCGAGCAGTTGCTGTTTGACCAGCGCGGGGTAGCGCTGACCGATGTCGATGTCCTCGATCACGTCTTTCAGGTAGCTGTAGGTCAGCCATGCGGGGGCGTCACCGCCCCTGCCGTTGTAGTGCACTGTCACGTTGCCGGTGGGCAGGCCGGTGAGGTTTTCCAAGGCTAGGTCGATCAGGCTGCGTCGTGTGGTGTCCACGGCTCCGGGGACGATAAACGTGCCCCACAGCACTGGGCTCTCGATAACGATTTCGATGTTATCCAGGTTCAGGCGCGCCCCCGCTTGGGGGGAGCGGATAAGGTTTTGCAGCTGTGTCCGGGCGTAGTCACGAATGGCTGGAATGCCGTCATGAAACGTTTCGCCGTGATAATGGCTGTGCAGTTGGGCCAGGTTGATCATATAGCGGCCGTAGGCGGCGATATCGGAGTCCGTTGCCGAAGCCAGCCAGTCTGGAAGTTGTCGGTGAATATCGCGGATATTCGACAGCTGGTGATCGCTCATTTCTTCGATACTGGGCACGATGCGGGCAACCGTGGTCGCGGGCACCTTTGCTTCGGCCAGGTTACCCAGGCCGGATTCGCCATAACTGCCTATGGCGTAGATTTGCAACGAGATCAGATTGCAGGCCAGCGTATCGAAGAAGTTGCCGTCGGGTTCATACAAGCGCCATTGCAAGGTGGCGTCCCTGGCGGGCGCACTCATTCGCGCAGGCAGCGCGGCACCCAATTGTGCCAGTGACTCGAACGTTTCATACCCGCTCACCAACGAGTGCGTCAGGATCATCGGGCGATTGGCGTGCTCGCCCACCAATACGGTGATATCCAAGAAGCTGGCATGGGTGGACCGGCCGGCTTCAAGAATGTCCACGTCGACCAGGTACGCGTGGGTCTTGTAAGGGTCTTTCAGCGAGCGTCTGGCCAGGTCGGGTTCCTGGAAAAATGCACGTGCCATCGCGCTTTCGTGCTCACTCAGGCCTTGCTCTTCGGTGATGTTCCACACCTTCCTCAGTGTGCTGGATAAGGATTGCCAGCGCGGACCGGTGGTGCCATTGGACGCGTTCCAGAAGTCCAGTTGCTGTTCCTGGAATGCAGTGAACAGCAGGTCGGATAGCTCGTTGATCAGGCGTGCGATGGCATCGATTTTCACTGCCAGATGCACAGGAATCAGAGCGTACGGCTGCAAGGTGAGGAAATGTTGGCCGTCGATATAGGTCACTCTCTCGCTGGACAGTGCCTGGCGGGCCAGCACTGAGGTGAGCGATTCGACAGTGGCCGGCGCACGCACGACGTCGTTGCCGACCACCACCCATTGAGGGCTGACGACCATGGCCAGGTCGGGTTCGATATCCAGCGTGGGATATAGCGCCTTGATGGCTGAGCGCAATGCCGTTGCGGCCACTTCGCGGATAGTGGGGCCACTGGTTAACTGGGTCAGCAGTTCATAGGTAGTAGGTGGACGGTGATTGTTGACAGTGTCATTGGGCATGCGCAGCTCCTTTGCATTCAATGGCCCGTACGGGCTTTAAGGAACGCGCAAGGTAGCGAGCGACGTTACCGCAGGGGTGGTAGATACGTCGCGCTGCGGCTGGCTGCGGTCATGAGTCGAGGGCGCGAACGCCCCCGCCTCAGGGGGGCGAGTCATTTCACCGTGAAAAACAACCGCCGGGCCTGGTCTAGATTGATTTCACTGAGATACACCGCGGTTTTCTGCTTCTCGCCAAGGCCGTTGAGGGTGTCGGACTCCGCGCCACGGGCGTGCTCCTGCGGGGTTTTCAGGCGCGCGCGCAGGAATGCCTTGGCGGGCACCCAGTCGGTTGAGTAATGAAAGTGGGCATACCACAGCACGCTATGGTCTTCGCGGTTGTGGATGGTGTACTCGTCCAGATAGTCCTTCTCCGGACCTTTGAGCCGTCGCCGCGTGACGGTTTTCTTGATGACGACCTCTTGGTTTTTCAGCAGCCATTCCAGAGCATGCACGGTGGGTGGATGCTTTTTGAACAACAACGACTTGTAGCGTGAAGCCTCCTTGTAGAGGGCTTGGGCCGCCTCGTTGAGCTTCCTGTCCACAAGCGCAGCCGAGTCCTTGTGGCTCTCGGTTGCGTTGCCTTGGGTGAGGGCCTCTTTAATATTCGAAGACGCCTGTTCCAGCGCCAATGCGTGCTGGTGAAACAACGTTTCTATGCCGATGGCCGTGCGCTCCGGCTTGGCCGCTTGTTCGGCGGTCCGCTGCTTGAAAGTCTCCAGTGCGTCCAACAGGTCCTGTGCCTGTTTGATGCGGGTGGCAACGTCCACGACAACACTGGGTTGTGTTTCGGCGGGCGTTACGCGCTGTACCCAGACGCCTGCGGGCTTTTCGTGGAAGGTCGCCATGATGTCCTGAGTCAGTGGAGATCTGATATCTACCAGACCGGTTTCCTCGCCTGTTGCTGACAGGCGTGGGTCACCGACCAGCACACCGTTGTAACGCGTATAAATGACTTTTTTCCTGGCTTTAGGCGGGGTCGGCGGCGGAGTTGGCCGGTTTCTGATGGCGTCCCGGTCACTGTGCAGCAGCTCCAGGTGGCCAACGGTTTCGTTGTAGAAGCTGCGGATTTTTTCACGCAGGCGCGTAAGGGGGGTGGTCAGTGCAACGTTGGTAAATTCCGCTGGAAAGTCCTGCAGGCGTTCATCAAGGACATTGAACTGTTCGACCAGGCTGCCCACGGTTTCGATGCGTTCGTCCAGACGCGACTCGCTGCGTTCGAACAGGGTTTCACGCAAGGTCTGAATCGACAGATTGGCGCTGTCGACAATACGGTCGATGGCGTTCCAGGCATCCGGAGCCGTGGTCATGCTGTTTTCGTCCACGCACAGATTGCGCGCCAGGGCCACTTGCAGGAACCTGAGGTCGCGGGCCGTGTAAATCGGCAAGCTTTTGCGGTGTTGGCAGATAGCCTTGAAGCCGGATCGCCCCATCGTTCTAAGTTGAGCGAACCGCGACTCTGTGTAGTTCAGGCGTGCGATCATGTCCTGGCTCATCTCGGTCAAGGTTTGGGCGTCCTCGATATGACGCTCCTCGGGATGGCTGGCCTGGCGCTCAATCTGGTCCAGCACGGTTTTAAGCTTCGGTGTGAACGTGACTTGAGCTTCGCGTATACCGGTTTCCGTCAGGTCCAACTGGGCGCCGACGTAGCGCACGACTTGCTCTTGATAATTCGCAGTCGGGGCAAACACATTCAAGATCTTGAGTTGTTGCAGCGCCGTTTCGTAGTTATTTCGCTGGGCCTCGAGCTTTTGCAGGTAGATCTCACGGCGGGCATCGGCCGAAGTGCTGGCCTGGGGGTCCTCCATCTCAGCGCGGGCCGCCTGTATCTCCAATTGCGTGGCGCTCTTGTCTCGCTCAAATTCTGACAATCGCCGCTGGGCTTCCACTGTCTTGACGTCCGCTTCGGATTTGGACCTTTGCTGTTGTTTTTTCGGGCCGCCGCCGCGCAGACGCAGACGCGTGTCGATGAACCATTGGCCCTGGGCGTTGTGAATCAACGTCGGGCCTGTGCGCTCCGGTTGCTTGGGGTCGATGATGACCACTGTTTCATCGTCATCGGTGTTCACCTCAAACCAGCGCTCCCCCACGGGGGCGTAGTAGCGCTGTGCATGCCGGAATAGGTGCTGGTGCTGGCCTGCCGCGCTTTCAGCGGGGCCCAGGCCGTCGGGCTTATTGATTTTGAAGCTGTCGAGCAGGGTGGCAAGTTCGCCAGGGGCGCGCTTGATTGCGCCACTGATGTGCAAGTGAGGTGAATGTTTGGACGCCAACGCCTGGGTCAGGGACGGCTGTTGTTTGACGGTGACGTCCGTGGCGCTTGTCGGCTGCGGCAGGGTTGGCTGGGCCTTACGTGGGTAGCCTGGACGGTGGCTGCGGCTGGCGACATGCAGGGTGATGGCCATGCCAAGGTTGAGCAGGACATCGCTGAGCGCCGACCACTCGGCTTGCTGCTCACCGTGCTCCTGGGCCTCGATAAAGTTCTGCAGTTGATCGACCACCTGCCAGATCCACACCGCCGTGCCCACGGTACGACCGAGAAAGGGCAGCACGGCGTTGAATATCAGCCAGCCGGCTTGCTTGAACGTGGCCCAACGGTTTTCGGCATTGGAAACCGATTGCCGATCCGACAGTTCGATCAAGGCATTGGCGTTGGCTTTGAACAGAGTGGAAAATCGGTCGCCGTTAAGCACTTGTTCACCCAGCGCCATGGGGCCGCTCATGGTCCATAGTTTGTCAGGCTCGATCAGGTAATCGGCCACCTGCCAAGGCGTAGGCAGTGCGCCGGGGAATACGTAATTGGCGTAGTCGTTACGCACCGCATCCGGTAGCCAGGCCAGTACCGACTCGCGCAGGGTGCTCGATTGCGAAATCCCATAGATCAGATTGGCCGGAGTCGGGAACTGCATCAGGGGCGGTGTGAACATCGGTCGATACAACAGGCATGGGCCGGCCGTCAGGTCCTCGGGGCCGATCACGTACATGTTGGCAACGGTGTCCAATGTCGCTTCCGCGCGCCGCAGGGGCCGAAACGCCAATGGCCTGAGCACAATGGTTTGCCCGTCAACCTGGCGGTCAGTGGCCTCGTCTTGTAACACCGCCGCCACATAGCGGTAGCCTCGCTCGTCAATGCCTTCTTGCTGGCGAATCTTGGCTTGCAAGGCCTGCATAGGCAGTTGGATACGCAGGTGCTGGCTATAGAGGGTTTTACGGCGTAATGACTCCTGCGGGTCGTCCAGCAGTTTTTGTTTGATCAACGCGGGATAGGCACTGCCGATATCGGCATCGGTGACCAAGTCTACAAAATAGCCTGAGGTCATCCATCCAGGCAGGCTGAACCCCTTATCGATCTCGACAGATCGATTGCCGGTCGGCAGCGCAATCAGGTTTTGCAAGGCCAGTTCTACCACGCTCAAAGAGGTGGTTTCGAACTGACCCGGCACCACGAAGGTGCCCCAGATGACCGGGCTTTTCACCGTCAGGCGGATTTTATCCAAGGGAACGTTGGCGCTGGCAGGATGATCCTTGATCATTTGCGCCTTGATCACCTTCAACGCGTAAGCCTCGATGGAGGGAACGTCGTCGAGGTAAGAGCGGCCGGCGTTCTGGTTGTGCAGGGCGGCGAGGTCCTTCAAGTGCCGGGCAAAGAAGTTCTGGTCGGCGACGGACGCCTTCGTCAGCCAGTCGGGCAACTGGTTCTGATACCAGGCAAGCCCTGGGCCCTTTTCAGGGGCAAGCGGGGCGATGGCTGGCGGCGTGCCGAGGACGACATCGGCGTTATGGGTCTGGCGCAGGTCCGAGAAGTCGATTGCACCCACGGCCTCGACCAGCACGGACACCATTGCGCAGGCCTGATGATCAAAAAAGTCGCCATCAGGCTCGAACAGCCGCCAATGAATTTCCTGGTTCGAAGCAGAGGCTGGCAGGTGCAACGACAATGAATTGCCCAGGTGCTCCAGCGAAGAAAATTTTTCATAGCCCTTGAGCAGTGAATACATGAGGATCGAACGCTGCCCTTCATGTTCGCCGAGCAGTACCGCGATCACCACTTCATTCTGGTGCGTCACGTGGTCAGCGTCGACGCGGTCGATATCGATCAGGCAGGCCTTGAGGTTGTAAGGGTATTTGCCCTTCCTGTCGGCTTTATCGGGGTGGGTGAACAGGGTGCGCGCCATGGCGCACTCGGTGGCGCTCCAGTCGTCTGCGGTCTCGACATTCCAGACTGCCCGCAACATGCTCGACAACTCGTGCCAATGGGGGCCGCTGCCGTTGGTTTGATTCCAGTAGGCGACCAACTGTTGCTGGAAGGCCCGCAGCATGACAGGAGCCAGCAGGTTGAGGGTTTTGGCGATTTCACAGATACGCACGGGCAAGTGAACCGTCGGCTCGACGATCGGTTGCTGGGTGAGAAAGTGTTCGCCCTCGATGTACAGGGTCGGCACTGACAGAACTGCCTGTTGAGCGAGGATGTCGCTGAGTGCCTGATATTCCGTGGGCCCCGCGACAATCTCGTCGTCAATCAGTCGCCAGGTCGGCGTGCCGACCATGGCGATGTCCGGGTTGATATCCAGCGTCGGGTACTGTTCCCGAAGTGACTGGCGCAACAGAGCCGATGCGGTCTCCCTGAATGAAGGGCCGACATAGAGTTGGGTGAACAGCGCTGAGCGCTCATCCAGCCGTTTGGCGTTCGTGTGGTTATTTGCAGCGGGTGAGGTCATAGAGTGGCTTCCCTGTCTGACCGGTTGATGGAGATAGCCCGAGGTATAGGTTCGGAATTTCCATGCTAGGGCTCGGCCAGACAGGTAGGCGATGCTTACATAGGCCTGCTGTTAAATGCACGTACGCCAGTACAGCGCTTCACCTCCCGGACTTAATCTTGGTCCAGGCCCTTGTCCTGGCGCGTTCGGCTTTGCTGTCCAGGGGTTTGAGGGTGTAGAGCGTGGTCATGGCCGTGTCGGTCGGGTACAGGTTGGGGTTGTTGCGTATGGCCGGGTCGACCCGCTCGGTAGCGTCCTTGTTCGGGTTGGGATAACCGACAAAATCGCTGACCGGTGCGATGACGTCGGGTTGCAACAAATAGTTGATGAAGGTGTAGGCGTCGCCCGGATTTTTAGCGCCCTTGGGAATGGCGAGCATGTCGAACCAGATCGGCGCGCCTTCCTTGGGCAAGCGCATATCCACGGTCACGCCATTCTTGGCTTCCTTGGCGCGGTTGGCGGCCTGGGAAAAACTGCCGGAGTAGCCCACCGCCACGCAGATATCGCCATTGGCGATGTCCGCCATGTATTTGGAAGAGTGAAAGTAGGTGATGTACGGGCGGATCTTCATCAACAGCGCTTCGGCCTTGTCGTAGTCCTTGGGGTTGCTGCTGTTGGGGTCCAGGCCCAGGTGCTGCAACGCCAGGGGCAGGATCTCCGAGGGCGAGTCCAGCAGCGCGACGCCGCATTGCTTGAGCTTGCTGATGTTCTCTTCCTTGAAGATCAGGTCCCAGCTGTCCACGGGGGCGTTGTCGCCCAGGGCCGCCTTGACCTTGGCTGGGTTGAAGCCGATCAGGATGGTGCCGTACATGTAGGGCACGGCGTATTGATTGCCGGGGTCGTTGGCCTCGATCAGCTTCATCAGCTTGGGATCGAGGTGGTTCCAGTTGGGCAGTTGGCTGCGGTCCAGGGGCTGGAACACGCCGGCTTCGATCTGTTTGGCCAGGAACACGTTGGAGGGTACCACCACGTCATAGCCGGAGTTGCCGGTGAGCAGTTTGGCTTCCAGGGCTTCGTTGGTGTCGAAGATGTCGTACACCAGCTTGATCGACGGGTGCTGGGCCTTGAAGTCTTCCAGCGCCTTGGGCGTGATGTAGTCGAACCAGTTGTAGACCTTCAGGGTTTTTTCTTCGGCCTGGGCTGCGCCGCTGACAACCACGGCGCACAGGGCGAGCGACTTGAGTATGTTCATTGGGCTGCTTCCTCGAAACCTTCCAGCACGTTGACGGCGTTGATGCCGATTTCCTCCACCGCGTAGCCGCCTTCCATCACGAACAGCGTAGGCTTGCCCAGACGGGCAATGCGCGCGCCCATGGCCAGGTAGTCCGGGCTGTCGAGCTTGAACTGCGAGATAGGGTCGTCCTTGAACGTGTCCACGCCCAGGGACACCACGATGATATCGGCGGCGTAGCGCTCGATCTCGGCGCAGGCCTGTTCCAGCGCCGCGCTCCAGGCCTGCCAGCCGGACCCGGCCGGCAACGGATAGTTGAAGTTGAAACCAACGCCGGCGCCCTCGCCATGCTCATCGGCGTAGCCAAGGAAGAACGGAAATTCTGCCTCCGGATGGCCGTGAATCGAGGTGAACAGCACGTCGCTGCGCGCATAAAAAATCGACTGCGTGCCGTTACCGTGGTGGTAGTCCACGTCGAGGATCGCGACCTTTTTGCAGCCTTGATCAAGGAATGCCTGGGCTGCGATGGCCGCGTTGTTGAGGTAGCAATAACCTCCCATCAAATCGCTGGCGGCGTGATGCCCCGGCGGGCGGCACAGGGCGAAGGCACTGTGGGCGCCTTGCGCGATGGCGGCCTGCGCGGTAAGGGCCACTTGCGCCGCGCTGTAGGCCGCTTGCCAGGTGCCGGCGGTGATCGGCGCGCCACCATCGAAACTGTAATAGCCCAATTGGCCGTGCAGGCTGGTGGGAAGCACACGGCGCAACGTACGAGCGGGCCAGGTGTAGGGCAACAGGTCGCCGTCCTGGCCGTACTCGGTCCAGCGTTGCCAGGCGCCTTTGAAGAAGTCGAGATAGTCACGGCTGTGAATACGTTGCAGCGGCGCCAGGCCGAAGTCCTGAGGGGCCTGCACGGGGCCCAGTTCACGGTCCTTGACCCGTTGCAGCACGTGATCGGCACGCGAGGGCATTTCGAAGCAGGGCATCAGTTGCCCGTCCATCAGTTCACAGCGGCCATGGTGCAGGTGGTGATCGTCCGAGTAGATCGTCAGCATTTGTTGTTCTCCGCAGGCTGTATTCGTGAGTGCAGTCTTGCGGCGCACGCGCTTTATGAGAACGACAGGAGCGGCCAAAAGGAGATAAATATGGCCAAAGTGTGTGTCCGCAATTCGCCCCTTATTGGCGCGTCATGCTCGAAATTGGCTCGGCGTGACGCCGCTCCAGCGCACGAACGCATGCCTGAAGCTCGCCGTTTCGCTGAACCCCAGCGTCTCGGCAATCCGGTGGATCGGCCACAGGTCGTTAGCCAACAACTGTTTGGCGCGTTCGAAGCGCAGCTCATCGAGCAGTTCCTGATAGCTGCAACCCAGGTTGTGCAGGTGCCGGCGCAGGGTGCGCGCCGAACAGTTCATCTGCTGGGCCAGGCCATCGAGCCCAGGTGCGGCGTGCAATTGTGCAGCCAGCAACTGGCGGATTCGCCCCAGCCAGGCCTCGCGCCCGGTGAATTCGGTGTTCTGTTTGCGACAACGTTCGACCATGGCCTGGTGGGTGACCGCGTCGGCCAGGGGCAAAGGTTGGGCGAGCCAGCGTTTATCAAAGGCGAACGCGTTGGCTATAGCCTGAAACTGGAGCGGGCAGTCGAAGCTCTCGGCGTAGCGGGCCTGATAATCCGGCGCCTCGTGCTCGAACCGAGCGCCCAACAACGGCAGGGGATGGCCGAGCAGGTCGTCGCAAATGACCTTCAGTGATCCCAGGCACAGCTCGACATTGAAGGCAGTCAGTGCCGGGTTTTCGCGGTAGTCGCCGGCCGTGAACCAGATGCGTTCGCCGTCTTCGTCCAGGCTCAGTTCAAAGAGTGTTCCCAACAGCGCCGGATACCGCAGGGCCAGGCGCAAAGCGTCACCGAAAGTGGCACTGGTGAGCAGGGCATAGCCCAGTAGGCCGTACGAGGAAACATGCATACGCCGCCCAACGATCAAGCCGATATCACGCTGATGGGCCACGGCATTGGCGCACACTTGCATCTCCTGATGTGTGGCGATACGCGTGTCGGCGCGGCTCAAATCCGCCGCACAGATGCCGCTGCCGGCCAGCAATGCTTCATGGGGCAAGCCTTCGGCCTCGAAGGTACGCAGCACCAGGGACACGGCATTGAGGGTGGTGAGGTGGGAATGCAGCATGGGAACTT
The DNA here is from genome assembly GCF_044218845.1 of Pseudomonas sp. B16120. Lineage (NCBI taxonomy): Bacteria > Pseudomonadati > Pseudomonadota > Gammaproteobacteria > Pseudomonadales > Pseudomonadaceae > Pseudomonas > Pseudomonas sp. B16120. The sequence goes on along the minus strand of NZ_CP162588.1, from coordinate 6,215,674 downwards.
CCAGCCAGGGGATGGCTGGAAGTGGAGCAAGTTACATGCCGGTCAGCTCAGCTCGCCGCACAGGTCCAATTCCACCAGGCGGCGGATTTCTCCGCTGTCCAGCCCCGCGCCGATCAAGGCGTTGAGCTTGCCGAAGGCCGCTTCTCGGGTCATGCCGCCGCCGGACAGTACACCCACGCCGCGCAGGCGGCTGCCGGCTTCGTAGACATCCAGTTCCACGCCGCCTTCATGGCATTGGGTGATTGCAACCACTACCACCTCTTGATCCTGCGCACGTTGCAGGCTGGCGAGGAAGGCCGGATTGTCACTTGGCCCGGTGCCGCTGCCGAAGCATTCGAGTACCAATGCCTGGATGCCGCTGTCGATCAATGCATCCAGTTGCGCGGCAGCAATGCCCGGAACGAGCGGCAGGACGCCAACGTTGGCCGGGGCCTTGTCGTTGCGGTAGGCCAGCGCGGCGGGAAGCCTGTCTGCCAGGGCGACACCGCCGTTGCGCTGCAGTGCGGCAAACGGGTTGCGCCCAAAACTGCGAATCTTCGCGCAGCGAGTCGGCGCCATCAGCGCGCCGTGGAAGTACAGGTGCACACCCGGCTTCAGGCCTTCGCCCAAGGCCGTCAACGCACCGCTGACGTTTTCCCAGGCATCGCTGTCGGGCACACCGGCCGGCAGCATCGAACCGGTGAACACCACCGGCGCCGGGAGGCCCAGCAGCTGGAAGCTCATGGCCGCTGCGCTGTAGGCCAGGGTGTCGGTGCCGTGCAGGATCAGTACGGCATCGCAGCCGGCGTCTACCGCCTCGACCACGGCGCTGCGCAGGCGTTGCCAGTAGGCGGGGTTCATGTTGGCGCTGTCGATCAGTGGTGACATTTCCCGGAAGCGCCACGCGGGCAGGTCTGCGTCGGCAAACTGTTCTCGCATACGCACTTCAAAACCAGACGCGGGCGCCAGGCCATTGGCGCTGGCCTGCATGCCGATGGTGCCGCCGGTGTAGAGCACCATGACGTTGTTAGCTGATTGCATCGAAAATCTCCTGAACGAAAAACGCCGCCGGGCCCAGAGCATGCCCAAGGCCGGGCGGCGTGTCATCTAGCCGTGATTAACGTTGCGCTTGAGCGCTCAGTTCAGCTGCCGGAGCCGCCTCGGTTTTCACCGGGTTGGCTGGCCATGCCTTGCGGTCCAGGTCCAGGTCGGGGAACTGGCTGGAGTCGAACACCGGGGTCTTGATGCCCGCTGCGCGCTGGTTGTCGTAGTCATTGAGGATGCGCATGGCAATCTTGAACAGGAACGCCAGGGCAAACAGGTTGACGAACGCGAGCATGGTCATGGTGATGTCGGCGAAGGCGAACACGGTGCTCAGGTTCTCGATCGAGCCCCAGAAAATCAGCACCAGCACCAAGGCGCGATAGCCCATCAGCACCTTGCGGTTATTGCCGACCAGAAAGCGCAGGTTGCTCTCGCCCAGGTAGTAGTTGTACATGATCGAGGTGAACACGAACAACGCCAGGGCCACCGAGATGAACATGCGGCCCCAGTCACCCACCACCGCCGCCAGGGAGTTCTGGGTCAGGGCAATGCCGTCGCCTTCAAAGCCTGGGGTGTAGAAACCCGACAGCAGGATCAGCAACGCAGTACAGGTGCAGATCACGAAGGTGTCGAGGAACACGCTGAACGCTTGCACCACGCCTTGGGCGATAGGGTGTTCTACCGACGCCACTGCCGCCACGTTAGGCGCACTGCCCAAGCCTGCTTCGTTGGCGAACACGCCGCGTTTTACACCCATGATGATCGCGCTGCCCACCAGGCCACCGAAGGCTTGGTCGAGGCCGAACGCGCTCTTGACGATGGTCGCGAGCATGGCCGGTACGTGGTCGAATTGCAGCACGATCACGTACAGGGTCACGGCGATGTACACCAGAGTCTTGACCGGTACCAGCAGGTCGGCAATCGAGGCAATACGCTTGATCCCGCCAATGAACACCAGGCCCAGCAACACCGCCAGCGCCAGGCCGGTGTAGGTGGTGTCGAGGCCAAACGCGTTATTCAACGAGTGTGTTACAGCGTGGGCTTGCAGGCCATTGAAGGCAAAGCCGAAGGTCACCAGCAGCAGGAACGCCATGACCATCCCCAGCCAGCGTTTCTGCAGGCCGTGCTGGATGTAATACGCCGGGCCGCCACGGTAGGTGCCTTCAGCGTCGGTGCGCTTGTACAACTGGCCGAGGGAGCACTCGATAAAGCTCGAAGACATGCCCACCAGCGCGGTGACCCACATCCAGAACACGGCACCCGGGCCACCCAACGTCACGGCAATGCCGACTCCGGCGATGTTACCGGCACCCACTCGGCCGGCCAGGCTGAGCATCAGCGCCTGGAACGAGCTGAGTTGGCCGGCGCTGCTCTTGAGGCTGTCTTTAAACACCGAGAACATGTGGAAAAAGTGACGCAACTGCACGAAACGCGAGCGGATCGTGAAATAACCGCCGAGCCCGACTATGAGCACGATCAGTACTTTCCCTGAGAGGAAGTCGTTGATGACTTCGAGCATGGAGTGTTCCTCGCTGATTTTTCTAATGGCAAACGCAGGACGGTCCGACGCATCGCTCGGCACCAGGCAGTGCACGACGCTCGATCCCCATCCTTTTGCGGGTGTTGTTATTCATGCGCTTTCGCGTGGTTCCCGGGCCTCGTTACCGACAGCCGCAGACGCGAAGAGGGGCGGCACTATACCTAGGCGAGCGTGATCCGTCTGCACGGGGCGATTAAAGGTTTCAGCGCGGTCGCGCAAGGCGAGGAAGGTTTGCGGTGCGATATTAGATTTTTTATGGGCGTCATGGAGCAACCTCAAGGCAAAAAAAAGGGCCTGAAGAACGAGCCTTCAGGCCCTCAAAAGGTGAGAGGTGTCTAGTCCCTCAACCTGGTGAGCGGTGCAACAAACGCTTAGGCCTTCAGCGGGACCAAACGTGGGGCAATCATGTTTTCCGGGCGCAGGATGTCGTCGAGCATGGCGTCGTCGAGCAAGCCTTCTTCACGCACCAGTTCCAGCACGCCGCGCCCGCTTTCCAGAGCGATACGCGCAATGCGGGTGGCGTTTTCATAGCCGATGTACGGGTTCAGCGCGGTGACCAGGCCGATGGAGTGTTCCACCAGTTCGCGGCAGCGCGCTTCGTTGGCGGTGATGCCGACGATGCAGTGCTCGCGCAGCATGTCCATGGCGCGTTGCAGCAGGCGGATCGAGTCGAAGATCTTGAAGGCGATCAGCGGCTCCATCACGTTCAACTGCAGTTGGCCGCCTTCGGCTGCCATGGTCAGGGCCAGGTCGTTGCCGATGACCTGGAACGCTACCTGGTTGACCGCTTCCGGGATTACCGGGTTGACCTTGCCGGGCATGATCGAGCTGCCTGGCTGGCGAGCCGGCAGGTTGATCTCGTTGATGCCGGTGCGTGGGCCGCTGGACAGCAGGCGCAGGTCGTTGCAGATCTTCGACAGCTTCACGGCAGTACGCTTGAGCATGCCGGAGAACAGTACAAAGGCGCCCATGTCGGAGGTGGCTTCGATCAAGTCGGCCGCCGGTACCAGCGGCTGGCCGCTGATGGTGGCCAGGCGTTGTACGGCCAGGGCCTGGTAGCGTGGGTCGGCGTTGATGCCGGTACCGATGGCGGTGCCGCCCAGGTTCACTTCGGTCAGCAGCTCCGGTGCCAGGGTTTTCAGGCGGGCCAGGTCTTCACCCAAAGTAGTGGCGAAGGCGCGGAATTCCTGGCCGAGGGTCATCGGCACGGCGTCTTGCAACTGGGTGCGGCCCATTTTCAGCACATGGCTGAACTCGGCGCCTTTGGCGGCGAACGCCTGGATCAGGCTGTCGAGGCTGGCCAGCAGCGCGTCATGGCCCAACAGCAGACCCAGGCGGATCGCGGTCGGGTAGGCGTCGTTGGTCGACTGCGCCATGTTCACGTCGTTGTTGGGGTGCAGGTACTGGTATTCGCCTTTCTGGTGACCCATGGCCTCCAGCGCGATGTTGGCGATGACTTCGTTGGCATTCATGTTGGTTGAAGTGCCGGCGCCGCCTTGAATCATGTCCACCACGAACTCTTCGTGGAAATCGCCGCGGATCAGACGCGCACAGGCTTCGCTGATGGCAGCGTGCTTGGCTTCGCTGAGCTGGCCCAACTCGCGGTTGGCGTCAGCGGCCGCTTGCTTGACCATTGCCAGACCGACCACCAATTTCGGGTAATGCGAAATCGGAACGCCCGAGAGGCGGAAGTTATTCACCGCTCGCAGGGTCTGGATGCCGTAATACGCTTGAGCCGGTACTTCGAGTACGCCAAGCAGGTCTTTTTCGGTACGGAATGATGCAGCAGAGGACATGACGGAAATCATCTCAATATGGACCCGGAACTGGCCGGAACGCTGCGAATGCTAGGCTTGTAGAACTTTTTGGGCCAATGCTGTTAAACACTGGCCTATGCACAAACGGCATAATGTGGATGTGACCCGGTTATCTTGGCGGGCGTGTGTGCCAAAATGGTGCATTCCGTGGGAGGCAGTGATGAACCTTGAGAGCAAGTGGTTGGAAGACTTCAGCGCCCTGGCGGCGACGCGTAGTTTTTCCCAGGCGGCTGAGCGGCGCTTTGTCACCCAGCCGGCGTTCAGTCGGCGTATCCGCAGCCTGGAAGCCGCGTTGGGGCTGACGTTGGTCAACCGTTCACGCACGCCGGTGGAACTGACAGCGGCCGGGCAGTTGTTTCTGGTGACGGCGCGCACCGTGGTCGAACAGCTCGGTGAAGTACTGCGCCATTTGCATCACCTGGAAGGCGGGCAGGGCGAAGTCATGCAAGTGGCGGCCGCCCACTCCCTGGCCTTGGGGTTCTTCCCGCGCTGGATCGCGCAGTTGCGCAACGAGGGCTTGAATATCGCCACGCGGCTGGTGGCCACCAACGTCGGCGATGCCGTGCACGCCCTGCGCGAAGGCGGTTGCGACCTGATGCTGGCGTTCTACGACCCGGACGCGGCGATGCAAATGGACGCCGAGATTTTCCCGTCGCTGCACCTGGGCAACACTGAAATGCTCCCGGTGTGCGCCGCCGATGCCGACGGCAAGCCGCTGTTCGACCTGGAAGGCGAGGGCAGCGTGCCACTGCTGGCCTACAGCGCCGGCGCGTTCCTTGGCCGCTCGGTGAATTTGCTGCTGCGCCAGAGGGCTCTGCGCTTTACCACCATCTATGAAACCGCCATGGCCGACAGCCTCAAGAGCATGGCGCTCGAAGGCTTGGGAATCGCCTGGGTACCGCAGTTGAGCGTACGTGCAGAGTTGGCGCGCGGCGAACTGGTGGTGTGTGGCGGGCCGCAATGGCACGTGCCGCTGGAGATTCGTCTGTATCGCTGCGCGTTGGTGCGCAAGGCGAATGTGCGGTTGTTGTGGAGGAAGCTTGAAGGTGGGGCGGCGCAAAGCGCTTGAGCCCAGCGCAGAACACATGTGGGAGCTGGCTTGCCTGCGATAGCGGTGTGTCAGCCAACCTATTTTGCGCTGATCCACTGCTATCGCAGGCAAGCCAGCTCCCACAGGATTTCGTGGTGTTTTCGCTGACTCTTAAGTCAATAAAACCGCCACTTTGCGCCGCTAGACAGATGGTCATCCCAGGGGCTGTTTATCTGGATTATTACGGTATACTGCGCGGCCTTCGGCCGGTCCAACCGGCCTTAATTCGTACACCAAGCCACGCCGGTCTCCCGCGTGGCTTGTTGTTTTTTGACGCGCCTGCGGGCGCCCAGAGAGAAGAGGCACGACGATGAGTGCATTGGTTGGCGTGATCATGGGCTCCAAGTCCGATTGGTCCACCCTTAGCCACACCGCCGATATGCTGGAAAAACTCGGCATTCCGTACGAAGTGAAGGTGGTCTCCGCCCACCGCACCCCGGATTTGCTGTTCCAGTATGCCGATGAAGCAGAATCCCGTGGCATCGAGGTGATCATCGCCGGTGCCGGCGGCGCGGCGCACTTGCCTGGCATGTGCGCGGCCAAGACTCACCTGCCCGTGCTTGGCGTGCCGGTGCAGTCGTCGATGCTCTCGGGCGTGGATTCGCTGTTGTCCATCGTGCAGATGCCGGCTGGCATTCCGGTGGCAACCCTGGCGATCGGCAAGGCCGGCGCGATCAACGCAGCCTTGCTGTCCGCCAGCATCCTGGGCGCCAAGCACCCGCAGTTTCATGCGGTGCTGAAAAAATTCCGTGCTGAGCAGACAGACAGCGTGCTGGACAATCCAGACCCACGCATCGCCTGAGGTTGTTATTGATGAAAATCGGTGTAATCGGTGGCGGCCAACTGGGCCGCATGCTGGCTTTGGCGGGTACGCCGCTGGGGATGAACTTCGCTTTCCTGGACCCGGCGCCGGACGCCTGCGCTGCGGCCCTGGGTGAACACCTGCGCGCTGACTACAGCGACCCGGACCACCTGCGCCAACTGGCCGATGAAGTCGACCTGGTGACCTTCGAATTCGAAAGCGTCCCGGCCGAAACCGTGGCCTTCCTGTCGCAGTTCGTGCCGGTGTACCCGAGCGCCGAAGCCTTGCGCATCGCTCGCGACCGCTGGTTCGAAAAGAGCATGTTCAAGGACCTGGGCATTCCGACGCCGGCCTTCGCCGACATCCAGTCCCAGGCGGACCTGGACGCCGCGGTCGCCAGCATCGGCCTGCCGGCGGTGTTGAAAACCCGCACCCTGGGTTACGACGGCAAGGGTCAGAAAGTCCTGCGTACCGCGGCCGATGTGGTCGGCACTTTTGCCGAGCTGGGCAGCGTTGCCTGCCTGCTGGAAGGCTTCGTGCCGTTCACTGGCGAAGTCTCGCTGATTGCCGTACGCACCCGTGATGGCGAAACCCGCTTTTACCCGTTGGTGCACAACACTCACGTCAACGGCATCCTGAAAGTGTCGGTAGCCAGCACTGACCACCCGCTGCAGGCCCTGGCCGAAGACTATTCCAGCCGTGTGCTCAAGCAGCTGGATTATGTTGGCGTGATGGCGTTCGAGTTCTTTGAAGTCGACGGTGGCCTCAAGGCCAATGAAATCGCCCCGCGCGTTCACAACTCCGGACACTGGACCACTGAAGGCGCCGAGTGCAGCCAGTTCGAAAACCACCTGCGGGCGGTGGCGGGCTTGCCGTTGGGCTCCACGGCCAAGGTCGGCGAGAGCGCCATGCTCAACTTCATCGGCTCTGTACCGCCGGTGGAGCGTGTGATGGCGATCGACGATTGCCACGTGCATCACTACGGCAAGGCCTTCAAGGCCGGGCGCAAGGTCGGCCACGTCAACCTGCGTTGCAAGGATCGTGCGACGCTGCAGGCGCAGATCCTCAAGGTTGAAGCACTGATCGCCGAACAATAAGCCTGGCCACGGCGGGAACCATTGGGGTTCTGCGTCTCTCTGATTGCAGGATGCCAAAGCCTGACTAGGCTTTGGCATGACTCATACCAATCAGAGGGAAATGCCATGGGTATCATCGGAACCATCTTTATCGGCTTGATCGTCGGCCTTCTGGCGCGCTTCCTCAAGCCTGGCGACGACAGCATGGGCTGGATCATGACCATCCTGCTGGGTATCGCCGGTTCCCTGGCCGCGACCTACGGCGGTCAGGCCCTGGGGATCTACCAGGCAGGCCAGGGCGCAGGTTTCATCGGCGCGCTGGTGGGTGCCATCGTGTTGCTGGTGATCTACGGCCTGATCAAAAAGAAGTAATCAGCCGACAAAGTCCTCTGCGCTGCGCAGGCGCAGAGGGCTAGAATGCTCGGCACTTGTATTTGCCGAGCCTCTCCATGCGCCGTCTTCTGTTAACGCTTCTTCTGCTGGGCTCTGGCCTGGCGCACGCTGGCGAACTGCCGGAAACCGACTGGCTCGACCTGATGCCGCTGTCGGATCAGAAAGCTCTCGAAGCCATGCCCGAGATCGACCATAACTCTCCCGAAGCTCAAGGCACGTTCACCGAAAAGGGTGGCTTGAAGCAGAGCAAGGGCCTGCCTGCGGTGATGTATTCCACCAAGACCGTCGCAGCCATGAACGGCAAAAATATCCGCATTGGCGGCTATCCGGTGCCGCTTGAAACGGACGCCAAGGGCCGCAGCACATTGTTCTTCCTGGTGCCTTACCCGGGCGCCTGCATACACGTGCCACCACCGCCGCCTAATCAACTGGTGCTGGTGCGCTATCCCAAGGGGTTGAAGCTGGATGATATCTACACGCCGCTGTGGGTCACGGGCACGTTGAAGGTGGAGAAGGTCAATAACGACTTGGCGGATGCCGCGTATGCGCTGGAGGCCGGGAAGGTTCGGGTGGTGCAGGAGTCTGATCTCTAAAGCCCAAAGCATAACCCCTGTGGGAGCTGGCTTGCCTGCGATAACAGCGCCTCGGTGTTCCTGACACATCGAGTTGTCTGCATCGCAGGCAAGCCAGCTCCCACATTGGGTTGGGTTTACAAGGCCAGGGCCGTGATGCTCACGCCCAAGGTGTGGCTTTCCCCGGGTGCCAGGTTCACCACATCGTCCAGCACGTTGGCCGTCTCGATGCACAACATCCCCTGCCAGCCGTCATCGGCCATATCGTCGAAAGCCTTGGCGCGTTCGGTCCAGGGGTTCCAGATCACGGTGGTTTTCGAGCCTTCGCTGGTGAGCTGGATACGGCGCTGCCAATCGCTATCGACGATATTCAGCTGTGCCGGCGTATTCAGGTAAATGCGGTCTGTTTCGGCGCTGAAGTGCAGCAGCCCGGCTTGTTGTTTCTCGGCCCACCCGTCGGCGGTATCGATGTAAGCCACGCCATCCAGGCCCTCGACCTGAACCTTGCGCACATCGCTCACGGCGAAGTAGGTGTGCAATGCCTGGCTGAGGGTCACGATGTCGGCGCCGCGGTTGTGGCTGGTCAGGCGGATGTGCAGTTGGTCATCCAACAGCAGGCTCAGCGTCAGGTCTACCTGATGGGGCCAGCCTGGAAAGCCGCCAGCCGGCACCGGCAAAACCAGGTCCACTCGCAGCGTCTGGCCGTCGAGTTCGGTGGCGGCCAATTCCCAGCGGGCGGTGCGCACAAAACCGTGGGCGCCGGCAGGCTGATTACTCTGACGCATGGCTTTGACGCTTTGCGGGTTGCGGTCGAACACCCCGAACCACGGCCAGCACACCGGTACGCCAGTACGAATGCCTTTGCCCTGCTTGAACACGGCCTCAGGGTTCGGCCAGATCAGCGGCTGTTCGCCCTCGCGCTGGTAACTGAAGATATGCGCACCCTGTTGGGCCACCATCAACTCGGCGCCGTTGTGGCGGATGCGCCAGCAGTCCAGCTCGTCGATTTTTACCGTCTCAACGTGGGGCGTAGGCATGACAAAGCTCTCTTAGTGGCAGGCAATGGGGCAATTGACCGTTAAAACCCGGCGAGGTTTAACGCGCCCGTGACGGTACCGAGCGCGTGCGGCCGCTGCCATCGATGGCGACGAACACAAATACGGCTTCGGTCACCTTGCGCCATTCGCTGGACAACGGATCGTCGCTCCACACTTCGACCATCATCTGGATCGAGCTGCGGCCGATTTCCAGGGCCTGGGTATAGAAGGAAAGCTGCGCGCCCACGGCTACCGGCACCAGGAACGCCATGCGATCAATGGCCACGGTGGCCACGCGCCCACCGGCGACCTTGCTGGCCATTGCCGTGCCGGCCAGGTCCATCTGCGCGACCAGCCAGCCGCCGAAGATATCGCCAAAACCGTTGGTTTCACGCGGAAGCGCGGTGATTTGCAGGGCGAGATCGCCTTGCGGGATAGGATCTTCTTGTTCGAGTTCGATCATGCCGAGGGTGCCTCTGACCCGTGACGCTTCATGGGTATTTCAAGTGGATAGCCGTCTTCTCAGAAAAACGTTTCAGCACCAACATACACCGCTCGATGCGTTTCTCGTAAGGCGAACTAAAGGGAAACTCTGCCAAATCGGCTGGATGGTACCCAACAGCGTTTTGGCACAGCAGCCCGTCAAGACAGCGGGTCTGGCGCTTGCACCGGCGAGTATATCGAGACCCTGGCGCCACGACGACCTCCCGACGCTCATTTGGTCGGTAAATAGACGCTGTATCGGGGCTTTTGCGCGCAACTGTGCTCCTGGCGCTGTGCTTTTTCAGGCGATTTGCTATCTTGCCAAACCCGCCGCAAGTCACGGGCGTGCAGTCCTTTACGATGATTACTATAAGAGAAGCCTTGCCATGTCCTCCGTGCCTGCAAGCAGTGCGCAACCCTCGCGCCCGCTGACCCGCAACGACTACAAAACCCTGTCGCTGTCTGCCTTGGGCGGGGCGCTGGAGTTCTACGACTTCATCATCTTTGTGTTTTTCGCCACCGTGGTCGGGAAACTGTTCTTCCCCGTCGACATGCCCGAATGGCTGCGCATGATGCAGACCTTCGGCATCTTCGCCGCCGGCTACCTGGCCCGCCCCTTGGGCGGCATCATCATGGCGCACTTTGGTGACCTGCTGGGCCGCAAGAAAATGTTCACCTTGAGCATCTTCATGATGGCCGTGCCCACCCTGATCATGGGCTTGCTTCCGACCTACGCGCAGATCGGCCTGTGGGCGCCGGTCCTGTTACTGCTGATGCGCATCATCCAGGGCGCTGCGATTGGCGGCGAAGTACCGGGCGCCTGGGTGTTCGTCTCCGAGCACGTGCCGCCGCGCCACATCGGCTACGCCTGCGGCACCCTGACCAGCGGCCTCACCGCCGGTATTCTGCTGGGCTCGTTGGTGGCTACCGCCATCAATAGCGCCTATACACCGGAACAGGTCTCTGATTACGCCTGGCGGATTCCTTTCCTACTCGGCGGCGTATTCGGCCTGCTGTCGGTGTATCTGCGTCGTTGGCTGCATGAAACCCCGATCTTCGCCGAGATGCAGCAACGCAAGAGCCTGGCCGCTGAACTGCCCTTGCGCGCAGTGTTGCGCGATCACCGTGGCGCCATTGTGCTGTCGATGCTGTTGACCTGGCTGCTGTCGGCCGGCGTGGTGGTAGTCATCCTGATGACCCCGACCGTGTTGCAAACTATCTATCACTTCAGCCCCACGGTGGCACTGCAGGCCAACAGCCTGGCCATCGTGACCTTGAGCCTGGGTTGCATCGCCGCAGGCGCGCTGGCCGACCGTTTTGGCGCCGGTCGCGTGCTGGTCACCGGTTGCGCACTGCTGCTGGCGACCTCCTGGACGCTGTATCACAGCCTGATGGCCCACCCGGACTGGCTGTTCCCGTTGTATGCCCTGACCGGCCTGTTTGTCGGCACCATCGGCGTGGTGCCCTACGTGATGGTCAAAGCCTTCCCGCCGGTGGTGCGCTTCAGCGGTCTGTCGTTCTCCTACAACGTTGCTTATGCCGTGTTCGGCGGGTTGACGCCCTTGGCGGTGTCGCTGCTGATGAAGGAGAGCCCGATGGGCCCGGCTTACTATGTGGCCGTCCTGTGTGTGATGGGGATGCTGGTGGGCGGGTATCTGTGGAAACGCGGTCGCTGAAGCCTGCACATTCAGATAGTGGCCTTTCATCTAATTGTCATATTTCAGACATAGAGTGTTCACACGGCCTGCCGATACTTGGCCCCGATCCAATTATCCCTATCTGCTAGGAGCAAGGCATGAAACTGAAACGTTTGATGGCGGCAATGACTTTTGTCGCTGCTGGCGTTGCGACCGCCAACGCGGTGGCCGCTGGTGTTGATCCGGCAATCCCGGCTTACGTCAAGACCACTGGTGTGTCGGGCAACCTGTCCAGCGTCGGTTCCGATACCCTGGCTAACCTGATGACCCTGTGGGCCGAGGGTTACAAAAAGGAATACCCGAACGTCAACATCCAGATTCAAGCTGCCGGCTCCGCTACTGCGCCACCTGCGCTGACTGAAGGCACCTCCAACCTGGGCCCGATGAGCCGCAAGATGAAGGACACCGAACTGGCGGCCTTCGAGCAGAAGTACGGCTACAAGCCAACGGCAATCCCGGTTGCGGTGGATGCTCTGGCGGTATTTGTGCACAAGGACAACCCGATCCAGCACCTGACCATGGAACAGGTCGACGCTATCTTCTCGTCGACGCGTCTGTGCGGCGCCAAAGCCGATGTGAAAACCTGGGGTGACCTGGGCGTGACCGGCGACCTGGCCAACAAGCCAGTGCAACTGTTCGGGCGTAACTCGGTATCCGGCACCTACGGCTACTTCAAGGAAGAAGCCCTGTGCAAAGGCGACTACAAGCCAAACGTGAACGAACAACCGGGCTCGGCTTCGGTCGTGCAGTCGATCAGCTCCTCGCTGAACGGCATCGGTTACTCGGGTATCGGCTACAAGACCGCCAGCGTGAAGACCGTGCCACTGGCCAAGAAAGGCAGCACTGACTACATCGAAGACTCTGAAGAAAACGCCCTGAACGGCAAGTATCCGCTGTCGCGTTTCCTCTACGTGTATGTCAACAAAGCCCCGAACAAGCCACTGGCGCCGCTGGAAGCTGAGTTCGTGAAACTGGTGCTGTCCAAGCAGGGCCAGGAAGTGGTGGTCAAAGACGGCTACATCCCGCTGCCAGCCAAAGTCGCCGCCAAGGCCCTGGCTGACCTGGGTCTGAAAGAAGGCAACTAAGCCTGCGATACCTGATGTAGACGCATGCTTTTCTGTGGGAGCGGGCTTGCCCGCGATGCTGGCGACGCGGTTTAGCGTTGAAACCGTGTTGATGCCATCGCGGGCAAGCCTGCTCCCACATAAGCAGTCTGCATCCCTAATTTTTATCCGCTGCCAGCCCTGCTTCGCGGCGGATTTGTTGCGTCACTGCACTGTCATCTTTCTGTCATACAGGATCGCTAGGGTGTGCGCATGAATGATCTGGCCAATTCCACCATGACGACGACTTCCCCTCCCAAGCGCATTGATTTCAATACGCCTGAGCTGCAACGCAAGCGCCGAATCCGCGCGCTCAAGGATCGCTTCACCCGTTGGTATGTGCTGGTCGGCGGGCTCGCCGTGCTGGCCGCCATTACCCTGATCTTCTTCTTCCTCGCCTATGTGGTTGCGCCATTGTTCCAGGGCGCCTCGTTGACCAAGGAAGACGCGTTGACGCCCGCTTGGATGCAGGACGCCGGCAAGCCGTTGATGATCTCCCTCGAAGAACAGAACCAGGTCGCCATGCGGGTTTCCGACAAGGGCCAGGCGCTGTTCTTTGCCGTGGACACCGGTGCCGAGCTCAAGCGTGTCGACCTGCCGATTCCGGCCGGTACCAGTGTTGCTTCCATTGGTGAAGATCAGCCGGGCAGCCCGCTGGTGATTCTCGGCTTGTCCAATGGCCAGTCTTTAGTGTTCCGCCACACCTATAAGGTGTCGTACCCCGACGGCAAGAAAACCATTACCCCAGCGATCGAGTACCCCTACGGCGAAACGCCGATCGTGCTGGATGACGCCGGTCGCCCGCTGGAGCACGTCGCGCTCAACGCCACCGACACCTCCCTGGTGGTGGCAGGTTCCGCCGGTTCGCACTTGAACGTGCTGACCCTGAGCCGCGAAGAAAACATGATGACCGGTGAGGTCACCAGCGAGCAGAAGCGTGTCGAGCTGCCGCAGATGACCGAGCCGGTGAAGGCGATCTTCATCGACCCACGCCAGCAGTGGCTGTACGTGATCAACGGCCGTGCCCTGGCCGACGTGTTCAGCCTGCGCGACAAGAGCCTCAACGGGCGCTACAAACTGCTGGAAGACGCCGACACGGAAATCACCGCCAGCACCCAGTTGGTCGGCGGCATCTCGCTGATCCTGGGTAACTCCAAAGGCGGCCTGGCCCAGTGGTTCATGGCCCGTGACCCGGATGGCGAGCAACGCCTGAAGCAGATCCGCACCTTCCAGATGGGCACTGCACCCATCGTCGAAATCAGCGCTGAGGAGCGCCGCAAAGGCTTCACCGCCCTGGATGCTGCTGGCCAGTTCGGCGTGTTCCACAGCACCGCTCATCGCACCTTGCTGGTCGACCCGGTGGTCGACGGTCAGGGTCTGTTCGGCATGTCGCCACGGGCCAACCGTGTGATCGTCGAGGCGGGTGGCAAGCTGCAACCGTTGTTGCTCGACAACCCGCACCCGGAAGTGTCGTGGAGCGCGTTGTGGAGCAAGGTCTGGTACGAGAACTACGACGAGCCTAAATACGTCTGGCAATCCACGGCCGCCAACACCGATTTTGAACCCAAGATGAGCCTGGCCCCGCTGACCTTCGGCACCTTGAAGGCCGCGTTCTACGCCATGTTGCTGGCGGCGCCACTGGCGGTTGCTGCAGCGATCTACACCGCTTACTTCATGGCGCCGAGCCTGCGCCGCAAAGTCAAGCCGGTGATCGAACTGATGGAAGCCATGCCGACGGTGATCCTCGGATTCTTCGCCGGCCTGTTCCTGGCGCCGTATGTGGAAGGGCACCTGCCGGGCATTTTCAGCCTGTTGATGCTGTTGCCGATTGGCATCCTGGTCGCCGGCTTTGTCTTCAGCCGCTTGCCTGAGTCGATCCGCCTGCGCGTTCCCGATGGCTGGGAAAGCGCGATCCTGATTCCGGTGATCCTGTTCGTGGGTTGGCTCTCGCTGTACATGAGCCCGTACCTGGAAACCTGGTTTTTCGGCGGTGACATGCGCATGTGGATCTCCCACGATCTGGGCATTACCTACGACCAGCGCAACGCGTTGGTGGTCGGCCTGGCCATGGGTTTTGCCGTGATCCCGAACATCTACTCCATCGCCGAAGACGCCGTGTTCAGCGTGCCACGCGGCCTGACCCTGGGGTCCCTGGCACTGGGCGCCACGCCGTGGCAGACCATGACCCGCGTGGTCATCCTCACCGCCAGCCCGGGCATCTTCTCGGCGCTGATGATCGGCATGGGCCGCGCCGTGGGCGAGACCATGATCGTACTGATGGCCACCGGTAACACCCCGGTGATGGAGATGAACCTGTTCGAGGGCCTGCGCACCCTGGCGGCCAACGTTGCGGTGGAGATGCCCGAGTCGGAAGTGGGCGGCAGTCATTACCGCGTGCTGTTCCTCTCGGCGCTGGTGCTGCTGTTGTTCACCTTCATCATGAACACCCTCGCCGAGCTGATTCGTCAGCGTCTGCGCAAGAAATACTCGTCGCTTTAAGAAAGGTAGAAGTCTGTGAAACAGAACTCCCTGAATGGATGGTTCAAGAGCGGCGCCCCCGGCGTCTGGATCAGCGGTGGCGCGGTGTCCATCGCGGTCATCATGACCATTGGTTTGCTGGCTGTGATTGCGGTGCGGGGCCTGGGCCATTTCTGGCCGGCCGACCTGATCCAGGCCAACTACAACGTGCCAGGCCAGGCCAACCACATCGTCATCGGCGAAGTGGTCCAGAAAGAAGAAGTGCCGCGTGAGCGTCTGAAAAGCGCGGGCCTGCCAGTGCCGGACCAAGGCCCGGAATTCATGACCCGTGAGCTGATCAAGGTCGGCAATCGCGACCTGAACGGTAACGACTTCACCTGGATTGTCGGTGAGTGGCTGAAGGACCAGACCAAGCCTGCGAACCTGATGGCCATCGAGCGTCGTGAGTGGGGCAACTTCTACGGCACCCTGGTCAACGTCAAGCAGGACGGCAAGGTGATTGCCGAAGGCGAGGCCGCGTGGCCGGAGCTGCAAGCTCGCGTGGACCGCGTGAACAAGCTGGCCGCTCAGCTCAAGAGCCTGGAAAAAACCGATATTGGCGCGATCAACGCCGGGTTGGAGCGCATCCGCCTGCACGGTCGCAAACTGGAACTGGAAGGCAAGCTCGACGCTGCCGCCCAGGCCGACATGGACGCCGACCGCGCCGAGCTGAATGCGCGCTACCAGGACATCGAAGCGCGCCTGGCCGACCTGCATGCCCAATTCAACCGCGACGCCCTGACGGCGCGTGACGGCAACGGCAAGGAAGTGGAAATCGGCATCGGCAAAGTGGTGCACGCCTACCAGCCGAACGCCATGGGCACGATGACCAAGATCGGTTTCTACTTCAGCAAGGTCTGGGAATTCCTCAGCGATGACCCACGGGAAGCCAACACCGAAGGCGGGATCTTCCCGGCCATCTTCGGCACCGTGATGATGACCCTGATCATGGCAATGATCGTGACCCCGTTTGGCGTACTGGCCGCGGTGTACCTGCGTGAATACGCCAAGCAGAACACCTTGACGCGCATCATCCGCATCGCCGTGAACAACCTGGCCGGTGTACCGGCGATCGTCTACGGCGTGTTCGGCCTTGGCTTCTTCGTGTATGTATTGGGGGGCTCGGTCGATCGTCTGTTCTTCGCTGAAGCGCTGCCTGCGCCGACCTTCGGTACGCCGGGGCTGCTCTGGGCTTCGCTGACCCTGGCGCTGCTGGCGGTGCCGGTGGTGATCGTGGCCACCGAAGAGGGCCTGGCGCGGATCCCTCGAACCGTGCGTGAAGGCTCCTTGGCACTGGGCGCGACCAAGGCGGAAACGCTGTGGAAGATCGTGCTGCCGATGGCCAGCCCGGCGATGATGACCGGCATGATCCTCGCCGTGGCCCGCGCCGCCGGTGAAGTGGCGCCGCTGATGCTGGTGGGTGTGGTGAAACTGGCGCCGTCGCTGCCGCTGGACGGCAACTACCCGTACCTGCACCTGGACCAGAAGATCATGCACCTGGGCTTCCATATTTATGACGTCGGCTTCCAGAGCCCCAACGTCGAAGCGGCACGGCCTCTGGTGTACGCCACCGCGTTGCTGCTGGTGCTGGTGATCGCCACGCTCAACCTGTCGGCAGTGTGGATTCGTAACCACCTGCGCGAAAAATACAAAGCGCTGGACAGCTAATGCGATCCAATGTGGGAGCTGGCTTGCCTGCGATGCAGACGACGCGGTGTATCAGTAAGACCGCAGTGATGCCATCGCAGGCAAGCCAGCTCCCACAGACACAGAATTTGAGTAAGCCGCCCCGGCGGTTCAACGAATGAATTGGTAGCACAGGGAGCATCCCATGCAACACGAAACCCAATCCCACGGCATCAACATGTCTGCCCTGGGTCGCGACAAGCAGAGCCTGAGCCTGGCCCAGGAAACCGTGGCCATCGAAGTACCGGGCCTGAGTCTGTACTACGGTGACAAGCAGGCGCTGTTCGACGTCAGCATGAACATCCCAAAACAGCGTGTGACCGCCTTTATCGGCCCGTCGGGCTGCGGCAAGTCGACGTTGTTGCGTACCTTCAACCGCATGAATGACCTGGTGGACGGTTGCCGTGTGGAAGGCGCGATCAACCTCTACGGCACCAATATCTACCGCAAGGGCGAGGACGTGGCCGAGCTGCGTCGCCGCGTGGGCATGGTGTTCCAGAAGCCCAACCCGTTCCCCAAGACCATCTACGAAAACGTGGTCTACGGCCTGCGTATCCAGGGTATCAACAAGAAACGCATCCTCGATGAAGCCGTTGAGTGGGCGCTCAAGGGCGCGGCATTGTGGGACGAGGTCAAGGACCGCCTGCACGAATCGGCACTCGGCTTGTCCGGCGGCCAGCAGCAGCGTCTGGTGATCGCCCGTACCATCGCCGTAGAGCCGGAAGTGCTGCTGCTCGACGAACCGTGCTCGGCCCTCGACCCGATCTCCACCCTGAAAGTCGAAGAGCTGATCTACGAGCTCAAGTCCAAGTTCACCATCGTCATCGTGACCCACAACATGCAACAGGCGGCGCGGGTTTCCGACTACACCGCGTTTATGTACATGGGCAAGCTGGTGGAGTTCGGCGACACCGACACCCTGTTCACCAATCCGGCGAAGAAGCAGACCGAAGACTACATCACCGGTCGCTACGGCTAGGAAGCTGTGGTTCTGATTGCACTGACGCTGCGGTTTTCCGCACCTTACCGGACGCTCCAAGGACGCCAACATGATTAGCAAAGAAGGCCTTACCCACCACATCTCCGCGCAGTTCAATGCCGAGCTTGAGGAAGTGCGCAGCCACCTCCTGGCGATGGGCGGGCTGGTGGAGAAGCAAGTCAATGATGCGGTCACCGCGCTGATCGAGGCCGACTCGGGCCTGGCTCAGCAGGTGCGTGAGATTGACGAGCAGATCAACCAGATGGAACGCAATATCGACGAGGAGTGCCTGCGCATTCTTGCCCGCCGCCAGCCAGCGGCCTCGGACCTGCGTTTGATCATCAGCATTTCCAAGTCGGTGATCGACCTGGAACGCATCGGTGATGAAGCCACCAAGATTGCCCGCCGCGCCATCCAGCTGTGCGAAGAGGGTGAAGCCCCCCGTGGCTACGTGGAGGTGCGCCATATCGGCGATCAGGTGCGCAACATGGTGCGCGATGCCCTCGACGCCTTCGCCCGCTTTGACGCCGAACTGGCGTTGTCGGTGGCCCAGTACGACAAGATCATCGACCGCGAATACAAGACCGCGCTGCGCGAGTTGGCCACTTACATGATGGAAGACCCGCGCTCGATCTCGCGGGTCTTGAACATTATCTGGGTGCTGCGTTCCCTGGAGCGTATCGGCGACCACGCGCGCAATATCTCGGAATTGGTGATTTATCTGGTGCGCGGCACCGATGTGCGGCACATGGGCCTCAAGCGCATGAAAGCCGAAGTTGAAGGGACTGCTGATCTAATCCCTAATGTTTCGGGCGAATCTGACGATAAGTAAGGTTGCCCGAGAAATTAACGCCCGGCCTCTGGCCGGGCGTTTTCGTTTGTGGCATCTGAATTTTTTGCACAGCAGGCGCCATAAAGTCCTTCTGTGACCCGCGAGTTTTGGCAAAATGCCATCAGTCAGGCGTTTTGCAGACGTTTTTATAGGATGAAGGGTCGATGAGTAAAGTCAGTGTGTTGGTGGTGGATGACGCCTCGTTTATTCGCGACCTGGTGAAGAAGTGCCTGCGCAATTACTTCCCCGGAATCAAGATCGAAGATGCGGTGAACGGCAAAAAGGCGCAATCCATCCTGATGCGCGAAACCTTCGACCTGGTGCTGTGTGACTGGGAAATGCCGGAAATGTCCGGTATTGAGCTGTTGACCTGGTGCCGCGAGCAAGCGCACCTGAAGGCCATGCCGTTCGTGATGGTGACCAGCCGTGGCGACAAGGAAAACGTGGTGCAGGCCATCCAGGCCGGCGTTTCCGGCTACGTGAGCAAGCCGTTCACCAACGAGCAGTTGCTGAACAAGGTCAAGCAAGCCCTGCACAAGATCGGTCGCCTCGATGCGCTGATTGCCAGCGCGCCGACCAAGATGAACTCAGCCTTTGGCAACGACTCCCTGAGCGCCCTGACCGGCGGCAAACCCGAAGCGGTCAAGCCGGCCCCGGTGGCGGCGCCCAGCAAAGGTTTGCTCAATACACCGCCAGTCAAGGCCCCCGCCGCAGCGGCGCCGGCTGGCAGTCGCGGTCAGGGCCAGTTGCGCCTCGCAAGCGGCACCCAGCAATGCGTGATCAAGGCCCTGAGCATCAAGGAAGCGTTGCTGGTGGTAAAGCGTGGCGAGGTCCTGCCTCAGGTGCTGGAAAGCGCCGTGCTCGACCTTGAGCAGGGCGACAACGCCGAAGTCGCACGGCTCAACGGCTACCTGCACGCCATCGTCGCCTACGAGCCCAAGCCCGACAGCGACTGGTTGCAGCTGACCTTCCGCTTTATCGACCAGGATGCGCAGAAGCTGGACTACATTTCCCGCCTGATCGCCCGTGGCACGGCGCAGAAGCATTTCGTGCCGGGTGCGTGACCCTTCAAGGCGACGCTTAGTCCATGTGGGAGCGGGCTTGCCCGCGATAGCAATCTCTCAGTCAACGATGCGCTGGCTGACCCACCGCTATCGCGGGCAAGCCCGCTCCCACACGCAGCACTGCGCCTGCAGTTAGTCCAGCAGCAGCACCTTGGCCAACACGATCTTCGGCCCTTTCATCTTCTTGATGATGATCCGCAAGCCTTCAACTTCCAGCACTTCTTCTTCTTCCGGCACGCGCTTGAGCGTGTCGTAGATCAGGCCGGCCAGGGTTTCGGCTTCGATGTGGTCCAGGTCGACGCCCAGCAGGCGTTCCACCTTGAACAACGGCGTGTCCCCACGCACCAGCAGTTTGCCGGGCTGGTAGGCGAGGATGCCGCGCTCGGCCTTGCGGTGTTCGTCCTGGATATCGCCCACCAGCACTTCCAGCACGTCTTCCATGGTCAGGTAACCGATAATCTTGCCGTCGGCCTCTTCCACCAGGGCGAAGTGCGCGCCGCCTTTGCGGAACTGCTCCAGCAGTTGCGACAACGGCATATGTCGCGATACGCGTTCCAATGGACGGGTCAATTCGGCCAGGTTGAACGATTCGGGGATATGGTCCAGGGCCGCCAGTTCCAGCAGCAAATCCTTGATGTGCAGCAAGCCGACGAACTCGTTGCGCACCGCGTCATACACCGGGTAACGGCTGAATTTATGGCGACGGAACAGCGCGAGGATTTCCTTGAGCGGGGCGTTGAAGTCCAGGGTCACCAGGTCTTCCCGGGAGTTGGCCCAGTCCACTACTTCCAGCTCGCCCATTTCCACGGCGGAGGCCAGTACGCGCATGCCTTGGTCGCTGGGGTCCTGGCCACGGCTGGAGTGCAGGATCAGCTTGAGTTCTTCGCGGCTGTAATGGTGCTCATGGTGGGGGCCAGGCTCGCCTTGGCCCGCGATACGCAGAATGGCGTTGGCACTGGCGTTGAGCAGGTAGATAGCCGGGTACATCGCCCAGTAGAACAAGTACAGCGGCACGGCCGTCCACAGCGACAGCAACTCGGGTTTGCGAATCGCCCAGGATTTTGGGGCCAACTCACCGACCACGATGTGCAGGTAGGAAATCACGAAGAAGGCGGCAAAGAACGACACGCCCTTGATCACTTCAGGCGACTGCACGCCGACCGCGCCCAGCATCGGCTCGAGGATGTGCGCAAAGGCCGGTTCACCGACCCAGCCCAGGCCCAGGGACGCCAGGGTGATACCCAACTGGCAAGCCGACAGGTAGGCGTCGAGCTGGCTGTGCACGGTACGCAGGATCTGCCCGCGCCAGCCGTTCTTATGGGCGATGGCCTCGACGCGGGTGGCGCGCAGTTTGACCATGGCAAATTCCGCCGCAACGAAGAAACCGTTGAGCAGTACCAGGATCAGTGCAAAAAGAATCATGCCGAAATCGGCGAAGAGTGTCGCGAGGGTGATGCCAGGGGAAGGGTCCATGATGGGGTTTTGCAGGTTCCGTGTGTTCAATAAGGGGTGACAGGTGGGCCTGAAAGGCAGGCACAAGTCGGCCAATGTAGCGGCTGACGGGGCGCTTGCCTAGTGCCTGCTGCCGGGCGGGGCTGCAAAATCGTCTCACAGAACCCGTGTGGGAGCTGGCTTGCCTGCGATGGCGGTCTGCCTGCTACCGATGATTTGGCTGACCCGCCGCCATCGCAGGCAAGCCAGCTCCCACAGTGGGCTGTGCTCACTTCAAATTAGTCATCGGCCTCGACCGCTCGCGAACGGGTGACCTGCGCCGGCGGAAAATGACAGGTAAAGGTACTGCCATGCCCCAGCACGCTGCTGATTTCCAGGCGGGCCCGATGGCGCAACAGCACATGTTTGACGATGGCCAGGCCCAGCCCGGTGCCGCCGGTATTGGAGTTACGGCTGGAATCGACACGGTAGAAGCGCTCGGTCAGGCGCGGCAGGTGCTTGGCGTCGATACCGATACCCGAGTCCTGCACACTCAGGTGTGCGCCATGCTCGTCGGCCCACCAGCGAATGCGGATATTGCCCTTGTCCTGGGTGTACTTCACCGCGTTGAACACCAGGTTGGAGAAGGCGCTGCGTAGTTCGCCTTCACTGCCCTTGAGCAATACGGTTGGGTCGGCCTCCAGCGTGATCTGCTGCCCGCGTTCGCCTGAGAGCGCCTGGGCATCGTTCTTGATCGTCTGCAACAGGCTCTGCACCGCCACGGGGTGGTTATCCGAGGGGTAGTCCGTGGCTTCAAGCTTGGCCAGCAACAGCAGGTCGTTGAGCAGGGTTTGCATGCGTGAGCCTTGTTGCTGCATCTGCTGCAGGGCGCGGCTCCAGCGCGGGTTGATCTCATCGACATTGTCCAGCAACGTCTCCAGGTAGCCGCAGATCACCGTCAAGGGCGTGCGCAACTCGTGGGAGACGTTGGCGACGAAGTCCTTGCGCATCTGTTCCAGCTGGTGGATACGGGTCACGTCACGTACCAGCATCAAGTGTTCGTTATTGCCGTAGCGGGTCAGGTACAGCTGGATGCGCACGCGGTCGTTGGTGGGCGAGGGGATTTCCAGGGCTTCTTCGTAGTTGTCCTGCTCGAAGTACTCCTTGAAGCGCGGGTGGCGTACCAGGTTCGTTACCGGCTGGCCGCTGTCCTGAGGGGTCTTGAGGCCCAGCAGGGTCTCGGCGGCGCGGTTCCACCATTCGAGGTTGCCGTCGCTGTCGAGCATGATCACCGCGTCCTTGAGTGCGGCGGTGGACTCCTGCACCCGGTCGATCACCGCTTGCAGGCGCCCGCGTACCCGTTGGTCGCGGCGTTGCAGGTGGTAGATGCTGTCGAACACCTCGCCCCACAGGCCATAGCCATCGGGCGGTGCTTCGTCGGGTTTGTGCTGGCGCAGCCATTCATGCAGGCGCAGCAATTGTTTGAGGGTCCAGCCCAGGTACAACGCGATGCCGGCGGCCAGGCTCCAGCCGTAATAGCCACTGATCAGCCCGACCAGCAGGCAGGCAGTGATCAACAGAAGCATGTGGCGGATCAGGGTGCCGTGCCAGTTCTGGTTCACTTAAACATGCGTCCTTGTCAGCTGTTAAGGGAGGAAAGGGACTGGCTCAGCCTTTGGTAGAAAACCGATAGCCGGTACCGCGCACGGTTTGTACCAGATTCTCGTACGCATCGCCCAAGGCTTTGCGCAGGCGGCGGATATGCACGTCCACAGTGCGCTCTTCCACATAGACGTTGCCGCCCCATACCTGGTCGAGCAGTTGGCCACGGGTGTAGGCGCGCTCCTGGTGGGTCATGAAGAATTGCAGCAGGCGGTATTCGGTCGGCCCCATTTCCGCAGGCTTGCCGTCGATGGTCACGCGGTGGCTGATCGGGTCCAGGATCAAGCCGTCGACTTCGATAGGCGCTTCGCCATCGGTCGGGCCGGCGCGGCGCAGCACGGCTTTGAGGCGCGCCACCAGTTCCCGTGGGGAGAACGGCTTGGTGATGTAGTCATCGGCGCCGACTTCCAGGCCCTGGATCTTGTTGTCCTCTTCGCCCTTGGCGGTGAGCATGATGATCGGGATGTCCCCGGTCAGCTCGTCACGCTTGAGACGGCGGGCCAACTCGATGCCTGAGGTGCCGGGCAGCATCCAGTCGAGCAGGATCAGGTCCGGCTTGCGGTCGACGATAATGGCGTGGGCCTGCTGGGAGTTCTCCGCCTCCAGGCAGTCATAGCCGGCCATTTCCAACGCGACGGCGATCATTTCGCGAATGGGCGCTTCGTCGTCAACGATCAGAATGCTCCTGCCAACCATGCTCAATCCTCTTGTCATTTAACTGTCTTGCGCCGCATTAGATAACGGAATTATTGCAGTCGTGTGACAGTAATTTAGTCGCTTGGGCAATTAACGGCACTCTGGACTACCCTTTGGGTCCGAATCCTGACAACCACAAAAGGAAGGTTCCGATGACTTACAGCACTGTTTCCTGGAAAGCCCTGCTGGTATCTGCGGTGTTGACGCTGCCAGGCCTGGCGTTTGCGGCAGAGCCGGCGATGACCCAAGACGGGATGTTAGTGGATCACAAGGGGATGACGCTCTATACCTTCGACAAGGACGCTGATGGCAAATCAGTGTGCAAGGACCAGTGCGCGACCAACTGGCCACCGCTGAAGGCAGAGTCCACTGACACCAAGACCGGCGATTGGACGGTGATCACCCGCGACGACCAGACCAGCCAGTGGGCCTACAAAGGCAAGCCTGTCTACACCTACAAGGACGACAAGAAAGCCGGTGACAAGACCGGTGATGGCAAGGGTAGCGTCTGGCACATCATCAAGCCTTAAGTCTGCGGCGCTGCTGAATCCATCGGGGGCAAGCCCCTCCCAATTTTTTGATCTGCGAATACAGTCAAAATGTGGGAGCTGGCTTGCCTGCGATGGCGTCCCAACAGCCACCACAGAATCCTCAGCGAACCGCGTAATCCACCACGATCCCGACAAAAATCGCCAACCCCGCCCAGTGATTATGCAAGAACGCCTTGAAGCACTTCATGCGGTCCCTGTCCCGTGTGTACCAGAACTCCCAGACAAAACAGCCCGCTGCCGCCAGCAACCCGAGGTGGAACCACCCGCCCAGCTCGAACCGCGCGCCGGCCAGCAACAGGCACGCCAGCGCCAGGCCTTGCAGGGTGAGGATGATCACGCGGTCAGCGTCACCGAACAGAATGGCGGTGGATTTCACCCCGATCTTCAAATCGTCATCGCGGTCGGTCATGGCGTAATAGGTGTCGTAGCCCACCGTCCATAACAGGTTGGCGATGTACAGCAGCCACGCGGTGGCAGGCAAATGGCCGGTCTCGGCGGTAAACGCCATCGGCATGCCCCAGGAAAACGCTGCGCCCAGCACCACTTGGGGGTAATAGGTGTAGCGCTTCATGAACGGGTAGCTTGCCGCCAGTGCGAGGCCGCCCAGGGACAGCAGGATGGTGCTGGCATTGGTCAGCAGTACCAGCAGGAAACTGATGCCCATCAGCACGGCAAAAAACACCAGCGCTTCTTTCGAACTGATCTTGCCGCTCACCAGCGGGCGTTGCTCGGTGCGTTTCACATGGCCATCGACCTTGCGGTCGGCCCAGTCGTTGATCACGCAGCCGCCGGCCCGGGTGAGCACCACGCCCAGCACGAAAATCACGATATTGATCAGCGACGGCGAACCCTTGCCGGCGATCCACAGGGCCCACAGCGTCGGCCACAGCAGCAGGTAGATGCCGATGGGCTTGTCCATGCGCGTCAACTGAATGAAATCCCAGGCCCTGGGGTTCAGGCGGTTCAAGGACTTGAGCAGACGTTGGTACATCAGCAGTTCTCCGGATGATCGTGCAACGCGCGCCAGAAACTCGGCAAAAAGACTTCCGCCACCAGCACGCTCAGCGCTCCGCGGTCGAAGCGCGAGCGGCGTGCCCACAGATTATCGGCCTGGTCCGCTGTCGGCAGCCAGGCACGAGGGTAGTGACACACTTCAATGGCCTGGCGGGTGAAGGCGCGGTCGCAGAACAGCAACTCGCCCAGCGAACGGCTGCCCAGCTCGTCCATGTGCAGGCCATCGCCCTGCAAAGCACTGCGGGCCGCCACGCTGCGGGCGAACACCCAAGGCAGGCCGTGCCCGCGCAAATACACCTCGCGTACCCAGCCGATACTGGCCGGCGGCAGGTCCAGGGCGGCGCATTCATCATCGCGCAACGGTTGCCAGCCTTCGAACAGCGGCGTCACGCTGAAAGCCTCGTTGGACAGCCACGTCAGCCGTCGCGTCAGCGAGCCTTCGTCAAATAGCCAGTTGAGGGTCAAGGGCGTGGGCAAGGGGCTCAGAAGGCTCTGGGTCAGCCATTGGCAAGCATCGGGAAGGGCGATTGAGTGCGGCACGGTGAGTCAGTATTGGCAGCAAAAGAGGCGGCGAGCTTACCATGGCACCCTGAACTTTTGCCGCGCCAAACCGGCCGTTTGCGTCGAACGTGCTTGCATCTGCCGGCCCCGATCAGTACAAAACGCCCTGAGCCGCGCGGCAACGCTGGATCCATCGACCGCCGGCCAACACGCCTGAACCTGAGGAAGCACGTAATGAAGAAGTGGCAATGTATCGTCTGTGGCCTTATTTACAACGAAGCGGACGGCTGGCCGGATGACGGTATTGCACCAGGCACTCTGTGGCAGGACGTTCCGGAAGACTGGCTGTGCCCGGACTGCGGCGTGGGTAAGTCGGACTTCGAAATGATCGAAATCGCGTAATCCCGAATTTAAGAAACGTACTACAAGGAGAAAGGAATGAACGCACCTGTCGTGATCATCGGCACAGGATTGGCCGGTTACAACGTCGCCCGGGAGTTTCGCAAGCTCGACAGCGAGACCCCATTGCTGCTGATCACTGCCGATGACGGACGCTCCTACTCCAAGCCCATGCTCTCCACCGGCTTTGGCAAGAGCAAGGAAGCCGATGGCCTGAGCATGGCCGAACCCGGCGCCATGGCCGAGCAGCTCAAGGCCCAGGTGCGCACCCATACGCGTATCAGCGGCATCGACCCAGGCCACAAGCGTCTGTGGATCGGCGAGGAAGCGGTGACCTATCGCGACCTGGTCCTGGCCTGGGGCGCAGAAACCGTGCGCGTACCGGTCGAAGGCGATGCGGCTGATTTGATTTTCCCGATCAACGACCTGGAAGACTACGCACGCTTTCGTGCCGCTGCTGCTGGCAAACGGCGCGTGCTGCTGCTCGGCGCCGGCCTGATCGGCTGCGAATTTGCCAACGACCTGATCCTGGGCGGCTATGAAATCGACCTGGTCGCGCCCTGTGAGCAAGTCATGCCGACCCTGCTTCACCCGGCGGCGGCCGCCGCGGTGCAAGCCGGGCTCGAAGGCATCGGCGCGCGCTTTCACCTGGGCCCGGTGCTCAATCGCCTGCAACGCGCCGCTGATGGCCTTGAAGCGCACCTCTCGGACGGCGAAGTGATCCACTGTGACCTGGTGGTGTCCGCCATCGGCCTGCGCCCACGCGTAGACCTGGCCGCAGCCGCTGGCCTGCAAATCAACCGCGGAATCATGGTGGACCGTCACCTCAAGACCTCCCACGCTAATATCTACGCCTTGGGCGACTGCGCCGAGGTCGATGGCCTGAACCTGTTGTACGTGATGCCGCTGATGAGCTGCGCTCGCGCCCTGGCACAAACCTTGGCTGGCAATGCCACGGCGGTGAGCTATGGGCCGATGCCCATCACCGTGAAAACCCCGGTCTGCCCGCTGGTGGTATCACCTGCGCCACGAGGCACCGAAGGCGTCTGGAGCGTCGAAGGGCAGGGTGCCGACATCAAGGCCCTGTGCCGCGATGCCAGCGGCCGTCTGCTGGGTTATGCACTGACCGGCAGCGCTGTCATGGAAAAACTGGCGCTGAACAAAGAACTTCCGCCGTTACTGGCGTAAATACCACCCGTTCTGTCGCAAACATCACGTTCATACCCGTAGAAAGGCCGCCGCGAGACTGGCGCGGCGCCCGAGGGCGTGCCATCCTCACTCCCGTCTGCCGCAGAGTAGAGCCTGCGGCGCCTTGGCGCTGCTCCACCAGAGAGCAGCACGGACATAACAACAAAAAACCGTCAAAGAGGCTTCACATATGCGTAAACCAGATCTCGCAGCCGCCATCGCTGAAAAAGCCGATCTCACCAAAGAACAGGCCAACCGCGTCCTCAATGCCGTCCTCGAAGAAATCACCGGCGCCCTGCACCGCAAGGACAGCGTCACCCTGGTCGGCTTCGGCACTTTCCTGCAACGCCACCGCGGCGCCCGCACCGGCAAAAACCCGCAAACCGGTGAGCCAGTGAAAATCAAGGCGAGCAACACGGTAGCGTTCAAGCCGGGCAAGTCGCTCAAAGACAGCGTCAACCCGTAAGTTAAGCGGTACCGTCTCGAAGGGAGGCGGGGCGGTAAAGAAGATGGGCACGCCGACTGGGTCGGGTGCCCATTTTTTGTTGGGTGCTGATGCGTATGCCAGATTAAGCCAGCTCGCCTAATCGCATTTTCAGAGCGTCGATTTGTTCCTCCACTGCGTTGATAACATCGGCGCTGTCGCCCCACATATCAAGAAACCCCCATTCGTCATTGGGCGGATCAATCAGTTGGGTCAGTATTGAAATAGCCTGCTCGATCAGGGGTTTGAGTTGTGCCAGATATTCAGCTGGCCATATATAGGGGTTGCCTAGGGTTTGTAATAGATAACAGGCAGCCCTAAAGGCGTCATAACGTTCTTCAGCGGGATCAAACTGGCTGATTTCGTTGATCAAGACCGCAAAATTTTGTTGTTTCCAGAACTCCTGAAACCAGTCCGCGGCTTCATCGTTTTCCCAAGGGTTGTAATTCCAGGCGCCCATTTTTGACTCCTTAGCCACATTTTCCGAAACGTGATGGTTTAGATTTTTCTGTTGCGACCCAGTTGGGGTTTTTGAATAGCTCACGTGTACCGGCAGGCGCTCGAAGGTTGGAGGTTTTCCCGCCGTCTACGCTCCTGCCGCCATTTCGCACAATTTCACTGGCTTCGACCTTGTAGATTTCCTGGGCGGTGGCCCCGTTCATACTGTGTAACTGTACCGAGCTGATTTTGTCAGCCGGCAGTTTTCCAGAAGCGACATGCTGACTCAGTCTTGAACCGAAGGTTTGATCAGTAGTAGAACCTACGTAGAGCTTGCCATTTTTGTCAGTAAATCGATAAACACCGACTGATTTTGCATCCGAGCCAAGCGCCTCCAGGAGCGCTGGGTTCAGTCCAAGAGGATCGATCCAAGTCAGCGGGTTCGAGGCATAAGCGTAAAGATTCAAACCACCTGCCAGACCTATAGGGTCAGGTGTCGTAAAACGGCCAATGTCGGGGTCGTAATACCGCAAGGTATTGAAATGCAACCCGGTTTCTCGATCAAGATACTGACCCTGGAATCGCAGGTTTTGCTCCTCGATGAAGTACGCTTCTCGCACTTCTTCAAGGGGCGCGCCCCATGCTTCGTAGCGCGCTTGCCAAACTATGAGCCCATCAGTCTCAGTGAGGTACTCTGGCAGTCCGTTCAGGTCATTGTGGTAATACCGTACACACTGGTGTTTCCCCGTACCGTCCACTCGAGCTAGCGGGTCATAGCTGTAATTGTCATATAGATAAAGGCTGGTCTGGCTATGCCGATGTTCCTGTAAAAGACGCAAGCCATCCCAGTCGAAGCGTGTTTCTCCCAGGCAGAGCCCATTGGCATCGTGTTCGGTTTTGCCAACACGCCGCCCCAGAGGGTCGTACACCATCCTCACAATCGTGTTCAGCGCGCCTTTCTGGCTATGCACTTCGATCAGGCGATGCTCGGCATTGTAAGTAAACCGTTGCAACCCGCGCGCCGTGCTGCTTTTCTCGATCATCCGTCCAAGGGTGTCGTACTTGTAACGTTTGTCTTGATAGGTGAGCAGGCGGTTATGCCTTACCAGGCCGCCTTGGGTCGGGCCGTCGAGCAAATTGGCGGCAGCATCATAGGCGTAGGTTTCGCTGCGTCCTGCTTGGTGGTTGACGAGGATACGTCCCGTACTGTCGTAGCCCAAAAGCTCTTGACGGTCAGTACGACGACGCCCGATCAGGTTATCGCTTGGGTCGTAGCAGTATTCAGTCTCAACCAACGGTGGCAATTGCCACGGTTGGTCAATACTACGACGCTGTCGCGAGCGAACCCGTCCACTTCGATCATAGGCGGTACTCGTTTTGAGTTGGCCCTGAGTGCGTTGCACTTCGCGGTGCAAACGATCCCGCTCGAAGTCGCTAATGACCTTACCATCGAGATTCAACTGATGCAGGTGGCCACTGCCGTAGTACAAGCGATTGAGCCACCGACCATCGGGCAAGCCGGTTTGAATCAGGTTTCCCAGTTCGTCGTAACGATGCTGCACAGAACCGGCCGAGCTTTGTTCCTCTAGGAGCTGCCCCATGGCGTCATAGCTGAAACCGAGTGATTGCTCACTCCCATCAGGCGCTGTGAAAGTGACACCGATCAGTTGGTCGCTCAGGTCGTGGACGTAGCTGGTAGTACCGTCCGCAGTTATTTTGCTGACCAGGCGTCCAACCGGATCTCGCTGAAACTGGTGCGACAATGGGGCTACGGGTTCGCCTTCCGTCCCCGGCAGGTAATCCACGGCGACGACATCAGCCAGCGGATCATAGGTGTAGCGGCGCCGGCTCTGGTCAAGATCCTGCTGCTGTACCATGCGATCCGCTGCGTCCCATTCAAAGTGATAGCTCTCTCCGTTCTCATTGGTCAGTTTGCGCAGTCGCCCATAGTCGTCATGGTCGAACATCACGCTGCGGTTATGCGCATCCCACCGTTGGTTGACCAAGCCGCGACTATTATAGGCATAGCGTGTGACGGCGCCGCCGGGATCGATGTGAGCAAGCAGATAACCAGTGGCGCTGCGCTGGAACTGTTCCACGCGACCATCCGGAAGCTGGCATTCCAGCAATAGCCCTCGAGGTCCGTACCGGTAGCGCACCGACTCGCCTTCCGCATTGGTCTGCACCACCAGATTGCCGAACGCATCGTATTGATAACGGGTGGGGTAACCCGAGCAATCTACCGCCTCGACCAACTGGTTCCATTCGTTCCAATGCAGTGTCTTGGTTTTTTCAGTGGCGTCGATGATTTGCACCGGCTGACCGAACCCGTCATACACATAGCGCGTACGGTTTCCCAGTGGGTCGATTTCCTCGACGCAATTGCCACGCTGGTCGTACCGATAATGCCAACTGTTGCCTGCCGGATCGGTTTCCACTTGGGGCAATGCCCAGTGCGCCAGCCATTGCGTGCTACTGGTTCTGGACAGCGGATCGATGACGGCGCTCAGGTTGCCGGACGCGTCATAGTTGAAACGCCACTGGCCTTTTTGCGGATCAATCGCACCGAGCAACTGGCGATCATCGTCCCACTCAAACTGCCACGTATGACCCAGGTTATCGACGTAGCGAGTGATCTGGAACTGCGGGTTCCAATGCCGGGTGCTGACCCGCATCAGGCCGTCGGTCACGCGGGTAATGCCGGCGTCCAGGTCGTAATGGAAGCTGTATTCATCACGCGCATCTGTCCAGTGGCGGCTGACGCGCCATTCCGGGCCGCCTGGCCCAGGTACTTCAGCCCATTGGTAGAAGCAGCGCAGGCCACTCGGCAATTGGTGTTCGACCATTCGCCGGTCATTGTCGTAGGCAAAGCGTCGAAGGGTTGTACCTTGCTCGTCCAGCACTTCAGCCAGATCGCCCACGCTGTCGTAGCGATAACTGACGAGCACATCGCTGCGCGCATCGAAATGGTCCTGGCGCAGGTAACGCCGCTCGATGTAGCTCACACGCCTAGGGTGTTCAGCCGAGTAGTTCAGTTCTACATGCATCAAGTCGTGGGTGTCGCGCAGGCGATACAGTCGGCCCTGACTGTCGTAGTCGAGGAAGATCCGCCCCTCATTGCGATCACCCAGCAGATGCAAGCGCATCCGCGAGTTATTCAGCGGGTCGGGCTCGAACAGGCGATACAGGCCGTCGATGCTCTCGATCAATACCGCGCCGTCGCCGCTGCGCCTGACTGCAAGGCCTTGGCCCGGATCGAACGCTCCGCCGGACAATGGGATGTAACCGATCTCCAGGCGGCGTCCTTGCTCGTCGATGTAGACCAGGTTTTCGTCCGCTTCTATCTCGATCGACACCTCATATGCGACGCTCCAGCCAGCGCCAAATAGGCCGCCCCGGCGTGTGTCGAGGCTGCTGTAAAAGCGCTGCCAATCTATCGGGAGCAATCCCTGTAACGTGAAGTCCAGTTCCTCATCCCCGCCCAGGATCTTGGCTCCCGTCGCGCTGTGCACTGGATTGGGCGAGCCATTCATGGCGCTCTTGAGCGCGGAGGTGACCTTGCTGGTTGCGTAAGAGACGGCGCCCCCCACCAGCAAGCCACCGACCAGGCACGGCAGCTTGGTCCAGAAACACTTCACATTGCCCCGTAGCGCCATCACCACGGCAATCGCCAGCCCCACCCCCGGCGTTTTCCCGCTACGAATCTCCTGCACCACAATGGTCTCACCACCAATGCGCACATCCGGCGAAATCAGGCCCTCAGCCGTCCCAATCTTGGCGTCACAGGTACTGCGATCACCGCTGCGTGCCGCAGGCTGCCCGTTGATGAACACCGAGCTGGAACCTTCGGCAATAAACTGCAGGGGCATGGGCGGATGCTTGTTGCACGCCACGGTGTCCAGCGGGCACGGCTCGGTGCCGGGGGCGGGCGAGGCGACGGTCGGGCGCCACATCTGCGAGAAAAACTCCCCGGCCATATCCAGGAAGCTCGGCGCTGCCGGCTCGCTGGGCGCGACCGGTACAGCCGTCATCTTGCCTGCGGCGCGGGCGGCCTTTTTGCCATTGATGAACACGTTGTGCGAACCGCTGGTGATGAAGGCATCGATCACCGGCGGGAACACCCAGTTGGCGGCGGACTCGCACCAACTGGATATCTTCAAGTCCGCCCCCGTGAGGCCAGCGGTAATACCGACGACCGCGCCCACCACCAACACCAGGGCTACACCGCCGGTGGCGATGGTTGCACCCGTCGCGAGGAACACCGCCCCGGCAACGGCCAGGCAGCCCACGGTGGTGAGCGCCGCATAGGCGGCCACTTCCAGCACGCCGCCGAGAATATCGGCCATCACCGAGGTGTGCAGCAGTGCGTCGCCTTCGCGGGCCGCCCAAAGATCCTCACTCATTGCTCAGACTCGACTCAGGGCGTGGCGAGGAAGTGGAGTGTGTTTTTCAGCGTTGCCCAGTGTGCCGCTTCGGCAGGGCCCAGGGGCTGGGTCTTGACGTAGCTCAGGGCAATCAGATTGCGGGTGCCAGGTATCTGCATCGCCAGCTGATACTGGTAAATGTTGTCGCTGCCTTTGTTGAAGTGGTTCTGCACTTCAAACGCATCGATGTCCTGCGCTGGGCCGACCTTGACCGCTTGTGCAGGGCTATAGCGCAGATCTTTGACCTGCTGCTCGAGTTTTTTCAGCTGGCCTTCAAAATTGCTTTGCAGGCTTTCGCCGTCCGCCAACGGGCTGCGGCTCACCACCAGGGTGGTGCCCAGCTTGGCGAACTTGAGGATATTGATGGAGGTGTCCTGTACCTCGGCGTCGGGAAGGATGAATTGGGCTTCGTTGATCAGGTAGTTCATGGTGACAAAATCTCGTTATTGACCAGCACCGGGCTTACCGGGGAATTTTGACTCGACGGCGGACTTGATCGTGCTTTGCACGCCCTGGGCACCCGGCGAAGTGCCTTTGTCGCTGCCCAGGTTGATGTCCAGCTTGCCCTTCGTCTGGATCTTGCTGCTGCCGGTGGAAAACAGGTTGAACGAGCCACAGGTCAGGTTGATGTCGCCGCCAGCCTTGAGCTCAATCACGCTGTCGCCGCACACCAGGCGAAGACTCTCGCCGGCCTCGATGGTGTAACTCGTGGCGGCGCTGTCGGACTTGGCACCGCCCACGATCACCGTGTCGTTATTGCGCACAACCCGCAGGCGGTTACTGCCAATGGTCACCGTCTCGTTATGCCCAATATTCTTGTTGCGGTCATGCCCCACCGAGTGGCTTTCATCCACCTCCACCACGATGTCCTGGTTACGCTCGGCATGGATATACAACTGCTCCAAGCCCTTCTTGTCCTCCATGCGGATTTCATTGAAGTTGGCCGGCGTGCCGCCTTTGCTGGAGCGACTTTTCATGCCGCTCTGGGTGGCGTTCTCCGGCAAGTCGTAGGGCACCGTCTGCTCAGCGTTGTAGACCCGCCCGGTGATGATCGGTCGGTCGGGGTCGCCTTCGAGGAAGCTGACGATCACCTCTTGGCCGATGCGCGGAATCTGCATCGAGCCCCAGTTCTTGCCGGCCCAGGATTGCGACACACGAATCCAGCACGAGCTGTTCTCGTTGGATTGGTCGTGGCGGTCCCAGTAGAAATGCACCTTCACGCGGCCGTACTGGTCGGTCCAGATTTCCTCGCCCTTGGGGCCTACCACCAAGGCGGTCTGCGGGCCTTTGACGATGGGGCGGTGAGTATTGGCCAGCGGGCGGAAACTCTGTTGGGCGTCGATGCAGGTCAGGCTGCTTTCAAACTGCGCCGAGCCTGAACCGCCACCGCTTTCCAGGCTTTCTTGCACGATGAAGTAGCGGCAACCGACGATCAGGTACTCGCGGTTCTGGTCCTGGCGACTGAAACCGGTGAGGCTGAACAGATGGCCCGAGCCCAGCCCGCGCGCATTGCCGCTGAACTCGATCTGTTCATGCAGGGTTTGCAGGGCCTCGATGCGGGTGCGCGCATAGTGTTCGCCGTCGGCGCTTTGCACGTAGGTACCGGGGTAGTCGTACAGCGGGTAGTCGCCGGCGGTGTGCGGGCGCGGCATGGCCGAGCGCACGTCGATGCTCGCGCTGGGGCGCTGGAAGTCGTAGTCGTTCAGCTCCAGCGAGCCCGGCTGCACCTCCTGCGCCAGGTGCCAATTGTGCATATGGTCGCGTTCGCGCTGCTGCTCGTCCTTGGGGTAGTAGGGGATCGACGCGTAGCCGGGCACGCTGGTGTGGGCGCCATAGGCGTCGGCCAGCACCAGCACATGGCGGTCCTGTTCATGGCGGAAGAAGTAGTAGATGCCTTCCTGTTCCATCAGTCGGCTGACGAAATCGAAGCTGGTCTCGCGGTACTGCACGCAGTACTCCCACTCGCGATACGGCCGGCTGAGGGCGTCTTCAAAGTCGGAAAAACCCAGGTCACGGAACACCTGCTTGATGATCTGCGGGATGCTCAGGTTCTGGAAAATCCGGCAGTCGGAGGTGCGGCTGAGCAACCACAGCCAAGGGCGCAGGGTGACTTGGTAACTGGCGAACTGGCCTTTGTCGATGTTCTGGCTGCACCGCGCAACGATCCCGTGGAAATGCCGCTCGCCGCCGTCCGCCAGTTGCAGGCCGACGCTCATCGGTTTACCCAGCAATTGGTTCAGGTCGATGTTGGCGTCCAGGGACGTCAGTTGCAGCTCATAGTTGAACAGCCGGCCCAACTCTTCACCGCCGCCCATTTCGTTGAGCAGCAGCACATCCGGCCCGAGGGGGCTGTTGATCTTGGCCAGGCGTGAGGCTTGGTTGAATAGCATCGGTAGTCCCGTAAATACCGTCATCACTGACGGAACCGGATCAACTGTGGGAGCTGGCTTGCCTGCGATAGCGGTGGATCAGTCAACATCAATGCTGAATGTCAGACCGCTATCGCAGGCAAGCCAGCTCCCACACTGACCGTATTCCAACAATAGTTATTCGGTGTCGCTGAAGTCGTAGTGCAGTTCATTATCCCGACTACTGATCCGCACCCCCGCCAGTGCCTTGCCTTCCAACATGCGCGTGAGGAACTCGCGGCTCATGTCCGGCAGCAGGCTGTTGGTCAGGATGGTGTCGATCATGCGCCCGCCGCTTTCGGTCTCGGTGCAGCGCGAGACGATCAGGTCGACCACTGCGTCGTCATACTCGAACGCGACTTTATGGGTGTTCTCCACGCGCTTCTTGATTCGGTTCAGTTGCAGGCGCGTGATCGCTTTGAGCATCTCATCGCTCAGCGGGTAGTACGGGATGGTCACCAGGCGGCCGAGCAAGGCCGGCGGGAAAATCTCCAGCAGTGGCTGGCGCAGGGCCTTGGCGATTTCCTCGGGCTCGGGGATGTTCGCCGGGTCTTTGCACACCTGGGATATCAGCTCTGTCCCGGCATTGGTGGTCAGCAGGATCAAGGTGTTCTTGAAGTCGATCACCCGGCCCTCGCCGTCCTCCATCACTCCCTTGTCGAACACCTGGAAGAAGATCTCATGCACGTCCGGGTGAGCTTTCTCCACCTCATCGAGCAGCACCACGCTGTAGGGTTTGCGCCGTACCGCTTCGGTCAGCACACCGCCTTCGCCGTAGCCGATATAGCCCGGTGGCGCGCCCTTGAGGGTGGACACGGTGTGGGCTTCCTGGAACTCGCTCATGTTGATGGTGATGACGTTCTGCTCACCGCCATACATGGCTTCGGCCAGGGCCAGGGCGGTTTCGGTCTTGCCCACACCCGAGGTGCCGGCCAGCATGAACACGCCAATCGGCTTGCTCGGGTTGTCGAGGCCGGCGCGGGAGGTCTGGATGCGCTTGGCGATCATCTGCAGGGCATGGTCCTGGCCGATGATGCGTTTCTTCAAGTGTTGGTCGAGGTTGAGCACAGTCTCCAGCTCATTGCGCGCCATGCGGCCCACCGGGATGCCGGTCCAGTCGGCGACCACCGAGGCCACGGCCTGGTAATCCACGGTCGGCAGGATCAACGGGGTTTCGCCTTGCAGGGCGGTGAGGCGCTGTTGCAGGTCGACCAATTGCGCACGCAACTCATCGTTGCCGCTGTCCACCACACCGGCTTTCTCGCGCAAGGTTGCGCGGGTGGCGAGCAGTTCATCCACCAAGGCTTTCTCTTCAGCCCAGCGGCTTTCCAGCGTGGCCAGACGCTCACGCTCGGCGGTCAGCAGCGCTTCGCTATTGGTTTGACGCGCACCAATGGCAATGCCGATCGCATGCTCACGGGCGATGATTTGCAACTCGGTTTCCAGGGCCTCGATACGGCGACGGCTGTCGTCCACTTCCGCGGGTACCGCGTGCAGGCTGATGGCGACGCGGGCGCAGGCGGTGTCCAGCAGGCTTACGGATTTGTCCGGCAACTGGCGCGCCGGAATGTAGCGGTGGGAGAGCTTCACTGAGGCTTCCAGAGCTTCGTCGAGGATCTGCACCTGATGGTGTTTTTCCATGGTGGAAGCCACGCCGCGCATCATCAGCAGGGCCTTGTCTTCCGACGGTTCGGCAACCTGCACCACTTGGAAGCGGCGGGTCAGGGCCGGGTCTTTCTCGATGTGCTTTTTGTACTCGGCCCAGGTGGTGGCAGCCACGGTACGCAAGGTGCCACGGGCCAGGGCAGGCTTGAGCAGGTTGGCTGCGTCACCGGTGCCGGCAGCGCCACCGGCACCCACCAGGGTATGGGCTTCGTCGATAAACAGGATGATCGGCTTGGGCGAGGCCTGCACGTCTTCGATGACCTGGCGCAGGCGCTGTTCGAACTCGCCTTTCATGCTGGCGCCGGCTTGCAACAGGCCCACGTCGAGGCTGCGCAGCTCCACGTCCTTGAGCGCAGGCGGCACGTCACCGGCGACGATGCGCAGGGCGAAACCTTCGACCACGGCGGTCTTGCCCACCCCGGCCTCACCAGTGAGGATCGGGTTGTTCTGGCGCCGACGCATGAGGATGTCCACCAGTTGTCGGATCTCCTCGTCACGGCCCACGATTGGGTCGAGCTTGCCGCTGCGGGCCTGTTCGGTCAGGTCCACAGTGAAAC
Source organism: Pseudomonas sp. B16120 (assembly GCF_044218845.1). Lineage (NCBI taxonomy): Bacteria > Pseudomonadati > Pseudomonadota > Gammaproteobacteria > Pseudomonadales > Pseudomonadaceae > Pseudomonas > Pseudomonas sp. B16120. Next base: position 6,178,545 of record NZ_CP162588.1, on the reverse strand, counting down.
GCTTGAGCGCTTCCTGCTTGCCCATCGCGCTGGGCGCCATGGCACCGCTGGCCTCGCCTGGCACACCGGCATTGAAACCGTCGCTGGCGCTCAAGGCATTTTCCGGCGAGTCACCGACGTATTCGTCAAAGCGCTCGCTCAAGGCCTCGGCCTTGATCTTGTCGAACTCGCCGGACAGGCCCAGCAGCGCATGGCGCAGGCTCGGTGTCTTCAAGATGCCCAGCACCAGATAACCGGTGCGCACCTGGCTTTCGCCAAACATCAGGCTGCCATACACCCAGCCGCGTTCTACGGCCTCTTCCACATGGGAGGACAGGTCGGTGATCGACGTGGAGCCGCGCGGCAGTCGGTCCAGGGCTTCGGTGAGGTCGCGGGCCAGGCGCGCCGGCTCCACGTTGAACTGGCGGATGATGCGGTGCAGGTCGGAGTCCTGCAGTTGCAACAACTGGTGAAACCAGTGGGCCAGTTCCACATACGGATTGCCCCGTAATTTGCAGAACACGGTGGCGGCTTCGATGGCTTTGTAGGCCACGCTGTTGAGTTTGCCGAACAGTGCGGCGCGACTGATTTCACCCATGCTCTGGATTCCTTGAGGTGGTGGCGTGGTCGGCGTAATGCCGGGCCAGGATTAGGTCGTTGGCGTCATGCGCAGGTTGGCCGAGCCAGGTGTTGAAGCCCAGGCGGAACTGGCCGTTGAGTTGCAGCGCCGGTACTTCGGGTTGTTGCAAAACCAGGTTCAAGTCCCAGTCCAATTCATGGCCCAGGTACTCGGCCACCCACGCCACCAGCTCGTTGAACGGCTGTTGGCCGGGCAGCATGCCCATGTAGTCATCCAGCGTGAGCGGGCCCAGGCGGATGCGGAATTTGTGCTGGCGGTCCCATACGTGGCTGCCCAGGCAGAAGTCCACGCCCAACTGGTTGGCGCTGACCCCCACGCGGCTGCGTTCGGGCAGTTCCAGCCATTGGCCGACGTATTCCTCGATCTCTACCGGCAGGCCGAAGTACTCGCCCAGGATCGCTTTCAAGCCATCCGGGTAACGGGTTTGCGCCGACAGATGGCCGCTGTAATGCAGCTTCGCGGTATCGGGGATCAGCCCTTGATTGAGCAGGCTCGGCATCCCGCGGCCACTCAGGGCGGCGAGGCGGGCGGACCAGTAGTCATCGTCCGGGCGGTCATGGCTGACCGTTGGCCGCGCCTCGGCCCAGGCCCGATAGAACAGGGTCAACAAGCGATGGTGGAACACATCCAGGAACTGCTTGCTGGTGCTGTCGGCGTTGTTGCGTTGGCGCTCGCGCACGTACTCGGTGATGTGCAGCGGCAGCGGCCCGTTGGGGCCGCCGAGGCCGAAGAAGAACTGCTCCAACCGCGCCGGCTTGCCGTCGCCACCAGGGGCGACCGAGGCGAGGGTGGCGGGTGCGAAGATGCAATCGGCCTGCTGCCCCAGGCGCAGCGGATCATCGGCCAGGCGCAGGGAATGGCCCAGGCGTGGCAGCTCGGGCGTTTCGCACTCGATGCGCCGCAATGCCTGGAAGAAGTCATATTCCCAGGGCTCCTGGTGCATCGCGTCCAGGGTTCTCACAGGGTCGGACGCCGTCCGGGCTTGGCTTTCCATCGCATGATCTCGCCGCGTTCGGTGGTACGGATCACCGTCTCGGTAAAGCTGTTGATCGACACGTAGCGTGCCAGGAAGCGCTCCAGCACTGCACCGAGCAGGAACACGCCGGTGCCGCGAAACGCGTTTTCATCGAACTCCAGGGTGATTTCCAGGCCGCGGCCAAACACAATCGGGCCAGGCATCGGCAGGCGTCGGGTCACCGCCTTGCTGCTGACTTCGCGCAGGCCTTCGATCTGCAATTGCAGGGCGGCGTCATTGCTGTCGCCGTACAGGCGCAGCAATTCGCGCAAGGCGCCGGCGCCCTGGCCCTGTTCGCTCAAGGAGAGGTAGTTGAGCGACAACTGGCTGATCAGGCGCCAGGCCTTGGCGTCATGTGCGTGGCTGGCACGCGGGCGGCTTGGCCCGGCGACGCATCGCACGGCCAGTACCGGCGCGCTGTCGGCCAGGGTGAAGTCGGTCTTGCCGTTGCCCACGCTCATGAACAGCGGCAGGTCCCGGTTGGTGCACAGCGCCGTCACGCCCAGTTGGCGCAGGTCATGGCGATACGGCGCCTGGCGGCTGTCCACCAGGCTGACGAAGGTTTCACTGCCCACATAAGTGGAGCGTGGGCCATTGCGGCGTTGGTCGCTGGACAGCACCCGTGGCTCGCGGCGCACGCTGTAATACGCCTGGTCGCGGCCATAGCGCGACGGATCGCGCACTGCGTAGAACGGCAAGAACGGCTGCTCCGGTCCGGTGCCATGGCCGGTAATGCCGCTCAAGGAGTGAATCTCGAAATCCATCGGCCGCGTACGGTCGGCGATCACATGGTGTTCATTGACCCGGTCGGACAAGTGGATGCGGTCCACGCGCTTGGGGAACAGGTTGATGGCGGGCGTGCAGAACGGCAAGAACTGCGCCGCGCCGACACTGCCTTCCAGGCTCGGTTCGTGGCGGTCGAACAACACGATCAGTTCCAGCTCCTGGCCGTCACACCGCTTGACCGCGCGTCTCAACTCGGCGAACTCAACGAACAGGAAGCGATGGGGCAGGGCGAAGTACTCCTGCAACAGGCGATAGCCCTGGAACGCCCGCGCCACCACCGGCATGGCCGCATCGGCATCATCGAACCCCCGCGAGCGCAACGCGCCCTGGGGCAGGCGCTCGACCCAATCGCCACCGGGCTGGCGCGCAAACACCGCGCAGGCATTGCCCAGCAGTTGTTCGTAGAGGCGAAACGGTTGTTCATCAGCGCCGCTCAGGTACAGCGGCAAGGTATCCAGGTCGAGGCTGTTGAACGGCAGCTCGGCACCGGTGCGCAGGGTCAGGCGCAGGCCCGCCTTGGCTTTCGGTTCGCTGGCGGCCAGGCGTCCGAGCACGGCGGCGGGGTTGCCGAAATATTCGGCGTTGCTGACCTGCAACGGCCACAGCGTCACCGGGTGCGCGGTGCGGTACTCGCAGCAGGTCTGGGTTTCACGGCCCAGGGCGGCACGCAGCACCGTGTCCCGGGGCAGCGGGAAACCGCCGGCCAGGGAGCCTTCATCGGGGTCGGTCTGCAATTGCACTACGGTCATCGACGGCGTCGGTGCCAGGTAGTGCGGGTAGGCGATTTCCAGCAAGTTGTGGGTGAAGGTCGGGTACTCGGCGTCGAGCTTGAGCTGCACGCGGGCGGTGAGATAGGCGAAGCCTTCAAGCAAACGTTCGACGTACGGGTCGGCGCAGTCCATGCCGGACAGGGTCAGCCGACTGGCGATCTTCGGGTATTCCTTGGCGAACTCGGCGGCGCTTTCGCGCACGTGGTGCAGTTCCTGGTTGTACAGCTCCAGCAGGCGCGGGTTCATGGGCGTCTCCGCTGGTCGGCATTGAGCACGCGCACATGGCCGGACTCCAGGTCCACGTCGGTCTGCAACAGCAAACGTAACGGCACCGGCTGTGCCCACAGGTCGCCTTCAATCTCGAAACTCAGGGCGTTGTGATTCATCTCGCCATGGCCCATGCGCGCCTTGACCCGCAATGTGTGGCGCAAAATACGCGGCTCGAAAGTGGCGATGGCCTGGTAAATCAAGGCTTCCAGGGCTTTGATATCGACGCTCGACGCGCTGTTGCCCGCCAGTGCTGGCAGGCCGTAATTGACCACCGAAGTGCCGGCCGGGGTGTGCAGCGTGGCATCGGTATCGAGTAACGAGGTGGTGTTAAGCAACCACGCCAGGTCACGCAGCACCGAGGCCTTCAATTGGGTCAGGGACAGCACGCGTTTGTCGGCGCTTTCCTTGGGGTTGGTCGGGTCGTCGTCGGTCAACCGGTCCAGCAGGGACGGTTGCAGACGGTCGCGGGAAGCGATTTCAGTTACCACCAAAGCAGCTCCACGGACGGGTTGCGAGAGGGACACAATGGCCGTGGCACCGGGCCACGGCCACAAGGGCTATCAGCGTTTGGTGTTGGAGCGAATGTTCCAGCCAAACTTGATGGCGCCGCCGTCTTTGGTGCCGTCGGCTTTCTGCGGCTGGTAGTCGACCATCACTTGGGCGAAGTTCAGGGTGACGTTTTCGGTCAGGCGATCATCGCTGCCCGAACCGCCGGTGCTCAAGGAGGTGACCAGCACTTCTTCCAGGTTGATCACCATGTACTCGACCTGGCTCTCGCCACCGGCCTTGCGCACGGTCAGCTTGACCTTGTCGATGTGCTTGCCGCTGGCGCAGTGCATCATCAGGTTGGGCGAAGCCTTGTCGACGTACTTGGTCAGCGACAGGTCCTGGATATTCACCTTGCCCGCGCCACCGCCACCGCCGACGTGCATGTTGCCGGACTGGGACATGCCCCAGCTCCAGTTCAACACATCGATTTCGTCCTTGTGGGCCTTGTCCATGGACTCGCCCTTGATGTCGCCGATCTTGATGAAAATATCAACAGCCATGTTTTCTCCCTGTGTGGCCCATGCCACTTGATTGGGTGATCGTTCCCACGCTCTGCGTGGTAACGCATCCTGTGACGCTACGCGTCACCGAGACGCAGAGCGTCCCGGGCGGCATTCCCACGCGGAGCGTGGGAACGAGCTAGCTCAATCGTTACTTATGCGCTTTTTGCCGAAGGCAGTTTCGATACCAGGCGCAACGACACCGTCAGCCCTTCAAGCTGATAGTGCGGGCGCAGGTAGAACTTGGAGTTGTAATACCCCGGGTTGCCTTCGACTTCTTCCACGATCACTTCGGCCGCCGCCAACGGGTGCTGGGCCTTGGTGGTTTCGGTGGAGTGCGCCGGGTCGCCGTCGACGTAGTTGAGGATCCAGTCCTGCAACCAGCGCTGCATTTCGTCCTTCTCTTTGAAGGAGCCGACCTTGTCGCGCACGATGCACTTCAAGTAGTGGGCGAAACGGCAGGTGGCGAACAGGTACGGCAGGCGTGCGGCCAGGTTGGCGTTGGCGGTGGCGTCCGGGTCGTCGTATTCGGCAGGCTTTTGCAGCGACTGGGCGCCAATGAACGCGGCGAAGTCGGTGTTTTTCTTGTGCAGCAGCGGCATGAAACCGTTCTTCGCCAGTTCCGCTTCACGGCGGTCACTGATGGCGATTTCGGTCGGGCACTTCATGTCCACGCCACCGTCATCGGTAGGGAACGTGTGGGCCGGCAGGTTTTCCACTTCACCACCAGACTCGATACCGCGGATGCGCGAGCACCAGCCGTAGTGCTTGAACGAACGGTTGATGTTCACTGCCATGGCGTAGGCGGCGTTGGCCCAGGTGTACTTGGAGCTGTCGGCGCCGTCGGTGTTTTCTTCGAAGGCGAAGGCTTCTACCGGGTCGGTCTTGGCGCCGTACGGCAGGCGTGCCAGGAAGCGCGGCATGGTCAGGCCGATGTAGCGCGAATCTTCCGATTCACGCAGCGAGCGCCAGCCGGCGTATTCCGGGGTGGTGAAGATCTTGGTCAGGTCGCGTGGGTTCGACAGTTCCTGCCACGAACCCATGCCCATCACGGTCGGCGAGGCCGCAGCGATGAAAGGCGAGTGCATGGCGGCGCAGACTTTTGACAGCTCGCCCAGCAGTTCCACGTCGGGCGGCGACTGGTCGAAGTAGTAGTCACCCACCAGGCAGCCGTAAGGTTCGCCACCGAACTGGCCGTATTCTTCTTCGTACATCTTCTTGAAGATCGGGCTCTGGTCCCACGCGGTGCCCTTGAATTTCTTCAGGGTCTTGTGCAGGTCTGGCTTGGAGATGTTGAGCACGCGAATCTTCAGTTGCTCATCGCTCTCGGTGTTATTGACCAGGTAATGCAGGCCACGCCAGGCGCTTTCCAGTTGTTGGAAATCCTGGTGGTGGATGATCTGGTTGACCTGGGCGGTGAGCTTGGCGTCGATGGCGGCGATGATCGATTCGATCGACTTGATCGCGTCGTTGGACACCAGGTCGGTTTGCGCCAGGGCCTGTTCAGCCAGGGTGCGCACCGCGGTTTCAACGGCTTCGCGGGCACGCTCGGTCTTGGGTTTGAATTCTTGCAGCAGCAGGTTCGCGAACTCGCTGGCTTCTTCGGTGGTACCCAGGATCTGGCTGCCTTCGCGGGCGGTATTGTCCGTCATGATTACTGCTCCCCTGCAGGCTTGGGCGCGCTGGCAAGTGCCTGAAGCAATGCCGGGTCCTTGATCGCCTTCATGATGATTTCTTCAGCGCCGGTCTTGCCGTCCATGTAGGTCAGCAGGTTGGCCAATTGGGTGCGGGCTTCGAGCAGCTGATTCAGGGAGTCGACCTTGCGGGCCACGGCGGCCGGGCTGAAGTCGTCCATGCTTTCGAAGGTGATGTCCAGGCTCAGGTTGCCTTCGCCTGTCAGCTCATTGGGTACGTGGAACGCGACGCGTGGCTGCATGGCCTTGAGGCGTGAGTCGAAGTTGTCGACGTCCACCTCAAGGAACTTGCGGTCGGCCACGGGTGCCAGCGGCTCGGCAGGCTTGCCGGCGAGGTCGGCCATCACGCCCATCACGAAGGGCAGCTGGACCTTTTTCTCGGCGCCGTAAAGCTCGACGTCGTACTCGATCTGCACTCGAGGCGCACGGTTGCGCGCGATGAATTTCTGAGAACTTTGCTTCGCCACGTTGCTGCTCCTGGTCGCTTGAGCGACGGTGTTGTTACTGCACGGTCCGGCGGCTTACTCGCTTTCGGGGCCGCGCAGGTTTTCAAATTGGGACATGCCATCGGGAATCAGATTGCGCACGATGGCCGCAAAGTCGGCATGTACCAGATTCTTGGCTCGGTTCAACAGCACCGGCAGCGGGCTCGAAGGCTCGTGGCGGGTGTAGTACGCGAGGATTTTGTCGAGGCTGCGCAGCACATCGTCGCGGGTGGCGATGTCGCCAGAAGGGCGAGGAGCTGCGGGCGCGGCGGCGTTATCGACCGAGGGGGCATTGTCTTCACTGACGGCCTCGGGATCGCTGCTGCTGTCGGTGCCTGGCACCGCTTGGTTGAGTAGTTGCAGGGCCTGTTTGAGCGGCTGCTTCAAGGCGCTGAGGTCCACGCCCTGGGCGGAACCGACTTGGTCATTGACCTGTTGCTCAATGGCCTCGCACGCCGCACGCGCCGCGCTCAAGGCGTCACGGGTGGCTTGCAGTTGTTCGGGGTCGCTGTCCAGGAACGCGGCGTTGAGTTGCTGGTTGCCCAACTGCTCATCGGCAAAACTCTGCAGGCCGCTGGCGTTGAGCGCTGCGCGCAGGGTCACGGGCCCGAAGGTGCGCGAGCGCGTCAGGATGCTTTCGCGCAGCAGACGAATATTGGTCTCGCAGGTCAGGCCGGTAAGGGCGTTGATGCGCACGGTGGGGTCGTTGTCATCGTCGGCATCCAGGCGCGGGTGCAGATCGGCCCAGTATTGGCGCAGCAAGGCGTCGATCAGCGTGAGGACTTCGGCCAGCCCAGCCACACCCTGGAGGGCGAGGGTGCTTTGCAGCAGAAAGTGGGTGATGCGCAGGTCTTTGCTGCGCTGCAACAGGTCGAGGCTTTGCTGCTGGATGCTGCGCCACTCGGGCGGCTCAGCGGGCAGGATCGAGTCGCCCATGCTGCGTTCGGGTTGGCCCTTGGCATCACGTTCCAATTGCAGAAATTGCGCGTCATACTCCATGTCCTCGCCACAGGGCGACGTCGCGGAAACGGCGGTGAGCAGCAACGGCACATCCACTGAATTCGATCTCCTTATCGGCCCGCTGGATGGCGGGCAATGCATGCATTAGTTGCGTAATGAACTTTGCATGTTTTCTTGGTCATATACTCAGCGTGCCACTACTGCGCCATCACTGATGTTCAAGAAGTTGTGCATTTTTGGTGTAGTACTTATGGCTTGTCAAGGTAAGCTATTCGCCCTCTGTGACAGATGTGCGGTGTTTAACAACCTGCGCGACTGGCGAGTCGAAAGGCGCGCACAGAGCGGATTTTTGTCATGGAAGCCAGTTAAGATCAGCGATCATGCTGGTAAAAGCAGATTTTGGCGGTCGTTTGTACGACAGGACGGGACTCTCCAGGGCGGTGCTGCCTCCTGGGTAGACTGCGCGCGATGTATCAGCAAGGAGGCAAGATGTCGCTGTGTTTGACTATCACTAGTTATCACAAGATCACACCTGGGCAATGCCCCGAAAAGTCCATGGATCAGGGCGTGATGGCTATTGGCCGCAGTTCTGACAATGACTGGGTATTGCCCGACCCTGAGCGTCTCGTCTCTTCGCAACATTGCGTTATTCAATACAAAGATGGCCGTTATTATTTGACTGATAACAGCACCAATGGTGTGGAGTTGGTCAAGGCGGGTATTCGTATGCGTCGGGGTAACAGCGAGCCGTTGCAAGACGGTGAATTGATCCGCATCGGCGATTACGAAATCCAGGCGCGTATCGACTTCAACGTGCAGGCCATCGACAGCCAGCCATTTGCCGGTGACTCACCCAATAGCTTTGAAGCGCTGATGGGCGCCGTGGCGAGCCAACCTGCGCCCACGCCGATGATCGCCCCGCAATTCCAGGGCGCCTCGGCCATGGAAACCCTGCCAGACCTGTTCGACTTCCTCAGCCCCACCGCCGTGCCGCCGCCCACCGTGGCGGACCATGTGCCGTCCGAGCAACACGATTTTCGCCCCCCGGCCCCAGTGACCGTACCGGCGCCCGAAAAGCCATTGGTGCAAGGCTCGGTGATTCCCGAAGACTGGGACCTGTTCGGCGACGCGCCCGCGCCCGTGGTCAATGCTGCGCCCGCCCCAGACCCGATCATCCCGCCGCCACCTGTGGTCGAGCCTGTTGCGCTCCCCGTGGCCAATGCCGAGCCACAACCGGACCTCCTGCAAGCCTTTCTGCGCGGTGCGGGCCTGGACCAGTTGCGCCTGGACAAAGCCGACGCTTGCGCGCAGATGGAAAGCATCGGCCGCAGCTACCGGCTGATGGTCGAGGGCCTGATCGACGTACTGCGCGCCCGTGCCAGCCTCAAGGGCGAGTTTCGCATGCAGCAGACGATGATCCGCCCCGCCGAAAACAACCCGTTGAAATTCGCCCCGAATGCCGATGAAGCGTTACTGCTGTTGCTGCGTCATGGCAACCAGGCGTTTATGGCGCCGGACCTCGCCGTACGTGACAGTTTCGACGACCTGCGCGCCCACCAGTTGGCCGTGATGGCTGGCGTGGAAGCGGCGATCAAACACCTGCTCACGCGCTTTGAACCGGCGCAATTGGAGGAGCGCATGGGCAAACCCGGCGGCCTCTCGAGTCTGTTCAACGGTTCGCGCCAGGCCCAGTACTGGCAGCAGTTCACCGAGCTCTACAGCAACATTTCCCGCGAGGCCCAGGACGATTTCCAGGACCTGTTCGGTCGCGAATTCAGCCGGGCCTACGAAGAACACAGTGCACGACAGCGACGCTGAAAACGCCTCGCACCAATGGATAAAACGGATAGCTAAATACGTCATTGAGGACGCAGGATGATTCCCAGGTTTTTACTCGCAGCCGCCACCGCGCTGCTGCTGACGGCGTGTGCCAACGACACTGCCAAACCCCAGGCGGCTGCCGAGGCCGAAGCTGACACGGCCGCCGTTGAGCTGCATTTTCATGCGATTGCCGGGCTTAACCCCGGTGCCAACGGCCAGGCCGCGCCGGTGCGGGTGCGCATTTTCGAATTGAAAAACGCCGCGACCTTTTCACGCTCCGATTACTTCGCCCTGGCGGACCGTGCGCAATCGACCCTCGGCCTCGACCTGCTGGACCAGGACGAAGTGATGGTGCAGCCCGGCCAACAACTGAGCCTGCAGCGCGATCTCGACCCGTCCACGCGCCAGATCGGCTTGCTGGTGGGCTACCGCGAGTTGGACCGTGCGCAATGGCGCACGGTCATCAACGTGCCGCCGCGCCAATACAGCGAATACCAGATCAGCCTCGACGTGCATGCCGTGCGCGCCGACGTCGTGGCTTCCCCATCCAGCCCAGCCCAATAACAAGCAATCGGAGCCCCCATGTCCTGGAACAATCGCGTGGTCTGGTCGGAAGGCATGTTCATCGGAACGCAGCACTTCCAGCAGCATGACCGTTACCTGGAAAACCTGATCGATGCCCGCAGCCGTCCGTTGTCAGCGGGTGCCTGGGGGTTCTCCGAACTGCTGATCGACCAGGGCCTGCTGGCCCAGGGCAAGCTGGCGATTGTGTCGGCCCGCGGCCTGCTGCCCGATGGCACGCCGTTCAATATTCCCCAGGACGACCTGGCGCCGAGCCCGTTGAACATCGACGACAACCTGCGCGACGGCCTGGTGTACCTGGCCCTGCCGCTCAAGCGCGCCGGCGCCCGTGACACGGTGGACGAGGGTGAAGCCCTGGAAGCGGCGCGCTACGTGAGCCAGGTGCGTGAAGTGCGCGACGACAACGCCCCGTTCGAAAACCGTGCACCGGTTGCGGTGGGGTCGCGGGCATTGCGCCTGCTGACGGCGCAGGACGGCATCAGCGACTACGCCGCCATCGGCCTGGTACGCATCAAGGAAAAGCGTGCCGACCGTGCGTTGGTGCTCGATGACACTTACATCCCGCCCGTGCTGGACGTGGCCGCAAGCAAGCCGCTGACGGCCTTTCGCAGCGAACTGCTGGGCCTGTTGCACCAGCGTGGCGAAGCCCTGGCCGGCCGCGTTGTGGCCTCGGGTGCCGGGGGGGCCTCTGAGATCGCCGACTTCATGCTGTTGCAACTGGTCAACCGCGCCCAGCCGCTGATCCAGCACTTCAGCCAGTTGAGCCCGTTGCACCCGGAGCGCTTCTTCAGCGAACTGGTCAGCCTGGCCGGTGAGTTTTCCACCTTCTCAACCTCCAGCCGCCGTCCACACGAATACCCGCAGTACCAGCACGACGACCTGGCCCTGAGCTTCATGCCGGTGATGGCGGCCCTGCGTGAAGCGCTGTCGATGCTCATCGACAGCAAGGCCACGCCGATCCCCATTGTGGAGAAAGCCTACGGCATCCATGTGGCGATGTTGGCCGACAAGACCCTGCTCGACAACGCCAGTTTCATCCTCGTGGTACGCGCCGATGTGCCCGGCGAAACCCTGCGTGCGCGTTTCGGCCAGCAGAGCAAGGTCGGCTCGGTGGAGCACATCCGCGACATGGTCAACCTGCAACTTCCGGGCATCGGCCTGCTGCCGTTGCCGGTGGCGCCACGCCAGTTGCCTTACCACGCTGGCAGCACCTACTACGAGCTGGACCGTGGCAGCGAGCACTGGCAGCAGCTGAATAATTCCGGCGGTTTCGCCTTCCATATCGCCGGGCAGTTCCCGGGCTTGAACCTGGCCTTCTGGGCGATCCGAGGATAATTGGCGATGCATCCCAATGATGATGACCGCACCCAGTTCATGCCGCGCCCGGGTGGCCGAGAACCTGCACCCGCGCGTGCCGAACCTGCGCCGCTGTCGATGCCGGCTGCGCCGATCCTCACCGGCAAGAGCCAGGGCCTCAACCCGCTGGAAAGTGCCGCCGGCCCGTTGCTGGCGTTGTTGACGCGGTTGCGCAACACCATCGCCCATCCCGCGCCGGCCAGCCTGCGTGCGCAGTTGCTGGCGTACCTGCGCCAGTTCGAAGAACGCGCCGAAGCCGCCGGTGTGGCACGCAATGAAGTGCTGTTGGCCCGTTACGCGCTGTGCACTGCCTTGGATGAAGCGGTGCTGAGCACGCCGTGGGGCAGCACCAGTGACTGGGGTAAGCAGAGCCTGCTGATCACCGTGCACAACGAAGCCTGGGGTGGCGAAAAGGTTTTCCAGTTGCTTGACCACTGTCTGCAAAGCCCACGGGAACGCCTGTACCTGCTGGAGCTGTTGTACCTGTGCATGTGCCTGGGTTTTGAAGGGCGTTACCGCGTGATGACCGACGGGCGCAGCCAGTTGGAAGCCTTGCGTGAACGCACCGCCGCAGCGATACGCAGCGCCCGTGGCGAGCACGAGCGTGAGCTGTCGCCGCACTGGCGCGGTGTAACCGTGGCCCGTGATCGCCTGGCGCAATTCATGCCGCCATGGATTGCCGTGGCGATTGGCTTGGCGCTGCTGTTGGCGTTGCTGTTCGGCCTGCGCCTGAAGCTGGCCTCGGACGCCGAGCCGGTGTTCAAGAATATTCATGCCCTGGGCGAGATCCCGGTGCAGGCCATCGACCGTCCGGTGGCGCAGCCCAAAGTGATTGAGCGCCCGCGCCTGGCCGGGTTCCTGGCCGACGACATCAAGGCCGGCCGCGTGGCGGTGGAAGACAAGGTCGACCGCTCTGTCGTGACCATTCGTGGCGATGAGCTGTTCGCCTCGGCCAGCTCCAGCATCGTCGATGACTACCAGCCGCTGATGCTGCGCATCGCTGACGCCATTCGCAAGGTCAAGGGCCAGGTGCGTGTCACCGGGCACAGCGACAACCGCCCGATTGCCACGTTGCGTTTCCCGTCCAACTGGGCGTTGTCCGAAGCCCGGGCCAAGTCGGTGCTGGCGATTCTCGCGGCCAAGACCGGCCAGGCCGAACGCTTCAGCGCCGAAGGCCGCAGCGACACCGAGCCGTTGGCCACCAACAGTACTGCCGAAGGCCGTGCCCGCAATCGTCGGGTTGAAATCACCGTATTGGCGGAGGGCGTCGAGTGAAGGCGTTTTTCAGTTTCATGATTCGCTGGGTGATCCCCGTGCTGGGCCTGATTGCCCTGAGCCTGATCATCTGGTTTGTTGGCCCGCTGCTGGACGTGCTGGTGCCCGAAGGGCGCCGTTGGGCGCTGATCGTGCTGGTGTTTGCGCTGTGGGTGGCCTACCGCGTGTTCCGCATCATCCAGGCCCGTCGCCAGGCCGCCGAAGTGATGCGCAGCCTGGCCGCAGAAACCCCGGTCGACCCCAACAGCGTTGCGACCGCCGAAGAGCTGTCCACGCTGCGCCAGCGCATGGACGAAGCCCTGGCACTGCTGAAAAAGGCCAAGCTGGGCGGCGATGAGCGCCGCAACCTCTACGAGTTGCCGTGGTATGTGATCATCGGCCCGCCGGGCTCGGGCAAGACGACCGCGCTGGTCAATTCCGGGCTGCATTTCCCACTGGCGGCGCAATTGGGCGCCAGTGCGGTGCGGGGCGTGGGGGGGACGCGCAACTGCGACTGGTGGTTTACCGACCAGGCCGTATTGCTCGACACCGCTGGCCGCTATACCACCCAGGACAGCAACTCCACGGTGGACAAAGCCGCCTGGCTGGGCTTTCTCGACTTGCTGAAAAAGCAGCGTGCGCGCCGGCCTATCGACGGTGCCTTTATCGCCATCAGCCTCTCGGATCTGCTGCTGGGCACCGACGCCGAGCGCGCAGCCCATGCTGCCGCGATTCGCCTGCGCATCCAGGAGCTGTATACGCAACTGGGCGTGCGTTTCCCCATCTACCTGATGCTCACCAAGCTCGACCTGGTGCCGGGCTTCATGGAGTTCTTCGACAACCTGAGCAAGGAAGAGCGCGCCCAGGTGTGGGGCATGACCTTTGCCCTGGACGACGGCAAAAACAGCGACAGCCCGCTGGCGCACCTGCAAAGCGAATTCGCCGGCCTGGAGCAGCGCCTCAACGAACGCCTGGTCGAGCGCTTGCAACAGGAACGCGACCCGGCACGACGCGACCTGATCTACGGCTTCCCGCAGCAGTTCGGCGCGTTGAAAGATTGCCTGCAAAGCTTCCTCGAAGGCGTGTTCAAACCCAACGCCTTTGAAGAGCGCGTGTTGCTGCGTGGCGTGTACTTCACCAGCGGCACCCAGGAAGGCAGCCCGATTGACCGCCTGATCGGTGCCATGGCCCAGAGCATGAACCTGGACCGCCAGCACCTGGCGCGCCAGAGCGGCACCGGGCGCAGTTACTTCATCGAAAAACTGTTCACCGCCGTGGCCTTTGCCGAGCGCGGCCTGGTGGGGGTGAACCCGAAAGTCGAGCGGCGCCGCAAGTGGATCGCCCGTGGCGTACTGGCGGCCACCGTCGCGCTGGTGGTGGTGGTCAGCGGCCTGTGGTGGGTGAGCTATCGCGCCAACCAGGCATATATCGCCCAGGTCGATCAGAAGGTCGCGCCCCTGGGCCAGACCGTACAGAACCTGAGCCCGGCACAGCGGGAAGTGCTCGCCGTGCTGCCGTTGCTCAATGCGGTGAAGAACCTGGCGGGGGATTCGCCGAGCTGGTCCGAAGGGCTGGGGCTGTACCAGGGCGATATGCTCGAAGCCGAGTCCACCAGCGTGTACCGCAAACTGTTGATCGCCGTGTTCGCGCCACGCCTGGTGACGCGTATCGAAGAGCAACTGCACGGCGGCGGTAACTCGGACTTTCTCTACGAGGGCCTCAAGGCTTACCTGATGCTCGCCGACACCGAGCATTACGACCCGGACTTCATCAAGGCCTGGATCGCCCTGGACTGGGACCGCAACCTGCCCCGCGACCTGCCGGCCGACCAGCGTCAGGCCCTGGCCGGGCACTTGCAGGCGCTGTTCGAACGCCACCCGCCGAGCGCACGCCTGGACCCACGGCTGATCGACGATTTGCGTCGGCAGTTGCAGCAATTGCCGGTAGCCCAGCGCGTGTACGACCGCGTCAAGCGCCAGAAACTGCCCGAAGGTATCCCGGACTTTCGCCTCAACGAAGCCGCCGGTCGCGATGCCGCGCTAGTGTTCAGCCGCAAGAGCGGCAAGCCGTTGGGTGAGCCGTTGAGTGGTTTCTTTACCGCCAAAGGCTATCGCCAGGCGTTCTTGCTCAGCAGCTTGAACCAGACCGGCACCCTGGCCGAAGAGCAATGGGTGCTGGGCCATGAACAGGCCGACCAGCAGAACGTGGTGAGCCTGGCCGCCGACGTGCGCCGTTTGTACTTCCAGGATTACCAGCGCCAGTGGGACGCGTTGCTCGCCGACATCGACTTTGTGCCGATCACCAGCGTGGCACAGGCCGCCGATGTGCTGCGGGTGATTTCCGGTCCCACCTCGCCGCTGAAAAAGCTGCTGGTGGCGGTTGCCAGGGAAACCGACCTGCAAGCCGAAGAACGCCAACTGGCCGCCAAAGGCGTGCCGGTGGAAGGCGGCGTGGACAAGCTCAAGGAGCGCCTCGGCAGTTTGCTGGGCGAGGCGCAACCGACGGCGAATGCACCGGCACCGGCGGATGATCCCGTGACCGCGCACTTTGCCGAACTCAACAGCATCGTCAGCAAAAACGAAGGTGAACCGGCGGCCATCGACGGCCTGCTGTCGGACATGAATGCACTGTATGTGCAGGTCAGTGCCATGGTCGGTGCCAGCGGCGATGCCTTGCTCGGTGAGGCCAAGAACCAGGCGGCGGCTGCGGCCACGCGGGTCAGCCTGAACGCCGAGCGTCAGCCGCCGCTGGTGCAGGGCATGGTCAAGTCGGTGGTCAATTCCACCACCAACAGCATGATGGGCGGGGTGCGTAACCAGCTGAACGCGGCCTGGGTCAGTGAGGTGGTCAACGTGTATCGCCAGTCGTTGGCCGGGCGTTACCCGATGTCGCCGGGCAGTGCGCGGGACGCCACCCTGGATGACTTCGGCCAGTTCTTCGGCGTGGGCGGGGTGATGGACAACTACTTCCGCAAATACCTGCAGCCCTATGTGGACACATCGGCACAGACCTGGCGCTGGCAACCTGGGGCGGCGCAGAAGCTGGGGATTGCTCCTGGCGTGCTGCAAACCTTCCAGCGTGCGGCGTCGATTCGGGACGCGTTCTTCCGCTCCGGTGGCACCCAACCCATCGTGCGTTTCGAACTCAAGCCGGTGTCGATGGACCCTACCATCACTCAGTTTCTGCTTGACCTGGACGGCCAGCAATTGAGCTACGACCACGGCCCGAGCCGGCCGGTGGCGATGCAATGGCCGAACCCGGGCAGCATTGGCGTGGTGCGTATTTCCATCATGCCCCCGTCGGCCAGTGGTCGCTCCGGCATCACTCTGGACGGCCCGTGGGCCTGGTTCCGTCTGCTGGAGCAATCAGACCTCACCGCAGGCAACTCGCCGGATCGTTTCAACCTGCGCCTGCGAGTCGATGGCGCGAGCATCGCCTACGAGTTGCGCGCCAACAGTGCCTTCAACCCGTTCAAGAGCCGCGTGCTCAGTGGCTTCAGCCTGCCGGAGCGGCTATGACGGCCCTGGGTTTCTACGGCAAGTTGGCCAGCCGCGGGGACTTCGTCAGCCGCGCCTTGCCGCAGAGCTTTATCGGCCCGTGGGACAGCTGGCTGGCGGCGGGTTTGCTCGCCAGCCAGAACAGCCTCGGCGCTGACTGGCTGAATGCGTACCTGGTCAGCCCGTTGTGGCGCTTTGTGCTGGCCCCGGGCGTGTGCGGGCCGGACGCGGCGGCGGGCGTGGTGATGCCGAGCATTGACCGGGTCGGGCGTTACTTTCCGCTGGCGGTGGTGACCTTGCTGGATCACGACACCAACCCGGCGTCGCTGGTGGGCGGTTCGGACGCCTGGTTCGAGCAGGCTGAAACCTTGTTGCTCAGCACCCTCGACAGCGGCGCGACCTTCGAAAGCTTCAACGCCGGGCTCGACGAGTTGGGTGTGCCGGCCAGCGAGCCGCGGGCGGTGGACAGCCGTTTCGCCGGCCTGCAAAGGGTGGCAGCCACCGTGCCGCACCAGCGTATGACCGCACTGGCCGAACAGGCATGCGAGGGCGCAAGCCTGTGGTGGGGGCGAGGCTCGCAGCGTATCTCCCCCGGTTTATTACGGTGCCAGGGCCTGCCTGCCGCCAGCGATTTTGCGCAGTTTTTGCTCGGACAAGAAGGTGTGGTGTAGATGGGCGTGACGTACGAATCCGCGAGCAAAAGCCATGTGGGCATGGTTCGCCAAGTCAACGAAGATGCCTTTCTGGATCTGCCGGAAAACCGCCTGTGGGTGGTGGCCGATGGCATGGGCGGGCACGCTGCGGGCGACTATGTCAGCAGCTTGATCGTCGACAGCCTGCGCCATGTGCCGCTGGGCCGCTCTCTGGATGAATACTCGGCGGCGCTGCGCAATGACCTGCTGCGCATCAACGCGGCCGTGCGCGAAGAAACCGCCAACCGTGGCGTGACCATGATGGGCAGCACCGTGGTGGTGTTTGCCGCGCGCGGCTTGCGCGGGGTGTGCCTGTGGGCCGGCGACAGCCGCCTGTACCGCTTGCGCGACGGCGTGCTGGAAAGCATTTCCCGCGACCACAGCTACGTGCAAGACCTGCAAGACAGCGGCCTGCTCAGCGAAGCCGACGCCCGCACCCACCCGCGCTCCAATATCGTCACCCGCGCCATTGGCGTTGAGGCCCAGTTGGACGTCGCCTCGGTGGACCTGTTGATCGCTCCCGGCGACAGCTATTTGCTGTGCAGCGATGGCCTCAACAAAACCGTCGAAGACCACGAAATCCGCGAGGTGCTCAGCCATGACGCACCGGATGAAATCGTGCGCAGCCTGGTGCACTTGGGCCTAAATCGCGGCGCACCGGACAACATCACCACCCTCGTCGTGAAGGTCTCGTCATGAACATCGTCATCCCAGGTTATGACATCGAAGGCGAGATTGGCGAAGGCGCCATGGCCAGCGTGTACCTGGCGACCCAGCGCTCGTTGGAGCGCAAGGTGGCGTTGAAGGTGATGGCGGCGGCGCTGGCGGCCGACCCGAGTTTCTGCGAACGCTTCCTGCGCGAGGGCAAGACCCTGGCGCGCTTGTCGCACCCGCACACGGTGACCATCCATGACATCGGCAACGTCGGTGAGCTGTATTACATGGCCATGGAATACCTGCCCAACGGCACGCTCAAGGAGCGCATCGCTGCTGGGCTGACCCCGGAGCAGGGCGTGACGCTGATCCGCCAGATTGCCTCGGCCCTGGGCTATGCCCATGCCCAAGGGCTGGTGCACCGCGACGTCAAGCCGGCGAACATTCTGTTTCGCGCCGATGGCACGGCAGTGTTGTCGGACTTCGGGATTGCCAAGTCGCTGGACGATCGCACCCAGTTCACCCAGGCCGGGTTTGCCGTGGGCACGCCGAGCTACATGAGCCCGGAGCAGGCGCGGGGCCAGGAGATCGATGGCCGCGCCGACCTCTACGCGCTGGGCGTGGTGCTGTATGAAATCCTCGTCGGCAAGCTGCCTTATAACGGCACCGATGCGCTTTCCACGGCGCTGGCGCACCTGACCGAACCCTTGCCGGAATTGCCTGTGCACCATGGGCGCTATCAGGGCGTGCTGCGCAAGTTGTTGGCCAAGGAGCCGGCGGAACGTTATCCGGATGCGGCAGCGTTGTTGTTGGCGCTGGATCAACTGCCGGCTGATGAATCGGATGCCACGCTGGTGCGGCCGCTGCCGATTCCATTGAGCTTTGATCTGGCGGGTATGACCCCTGTCACCATCGACATTCCGACGGATAAACCGCAGCCGCAGCCAATAGTGCGTCAGCCGGTGGTGACGCCGACGCAGCACAATGCCCCGTCCGAGCAGCGCCGTGGGCCGGTATTGGCTTTGGCCGCCGTGGCAGTCGCCGTCGCGTTGGCCATTGGTGGCGCCAGCTACTGGTGGTTGAGCGGCGGCGATGAACCGGCCAAGCCGCCAGCCGCCGTGGTGCCCAAGGTGACGCCGCCCGTGGCTGTCGCTGAAGTGGATGGCGGTCAGCGCCCGTTGCTGATGGCAGGCAAGAAAACCTTGTTCCAACGTGTACTCAGCAAACCCGGCGCCCAGCTTTCAGCGGACGCCGGGAGTACGCCGGGTAAAGCGCTGCCGGCGTTTTCCGTGCTCTACGTGTACCAGCGCAAAGAGGTCGATGGCAGCCAGTGGGTACGCGTCGGCGCGGCCACTGATGGTCGCAGCGACGGTTGGCTGCCAGCCTCCCAGGTCAGCGACTGGAAACAAAGCCTGGTGCTCAAGTTCACCGAGCGCTCCGGCCGGGCTCCCGTGATGTTCCTGCGCCAGCCCGGTGAGGTGGAAAAACTGCTGGCCGACCCTGCCGCAGCGAAAAGCGCCTTGGCCAAGGCGCAGAACAACCGTGAAGACAACCAGCAAGTCCTGGCCCTGGAACCCACCGCCAGCGCGGTGCCGCAGAACCAGTTCTACCTGTTGCCGATCTTCGATTCCAAGGAGAGCTTCGACGACAACGGCCAGCCGGTGCAGTTGCTCAACGTGGCCTCCATCGACCCAGGCAGCCGCGCCGCTGCCAGACCCGCCAGCCCGACGCTCAGCGCCAATGCCGACGCGTTCCGCACGGCGGTGGTGCTGGTGGTGGACACCACCGTGTCGATGCAGCCCTACATCGACCAGATTCGCGACGTGGTGCACGAGCTGCAAACCCGCATTGCTGAGCGTGGCGAGTTGGACAGCGTCAGCTTCGGCATGGTCGGCTTTCGCAGCAGCATCCAGAAAACGCCGGGCCTTGAGTATGTCGCCAAGACCCTGATCAGCCTCGACCAAGGCCGCGACCCGCAGCGCTTTCTGGATA
The DNA here is from genome assembly GCF_044218845.1 of Pseudomonas sp. B16120. Lineage (NCBI taxonomy): Bacteria > Pseudomonadati > Pseudomonadota > Gammaproteobacteria > Pseudomonadales > Pseudomonadaceae > Pseudomonas > Pseudomonas sp. B16120. The sequence goes on along the minus strand of NZ_CP162588.1, from coordinate 6,159,049 downwards.
TGGCGCGCCAGGTCAAAGCGTCGACGGTGTCCAGCCACTCGTTCAACGAAGATGCGTTTGCCGGGGTGATGCAGGCAGTGGACGGCATGGATTGGTCCGGCTACGGCGGGCGCATCATCCTGCTGGTCTCCGATGCCGGCGCGCTGCGCAAGAACGACCCGTTCGCCGCCACCCAGATGAACGAAGCGGAAGTGCGCCAGGCGGCGCTGGGCAAGCAGATCAAGATCTACGCGCTGCACCTGCGCACCGATGCCGGCAAGAAAACCCATGCCGGCGCCGAGAGCCAGTATCGCGTCCTCACCGCCGACGCCAACCCGCAGATCGGCGACCTGTACACGCCGGTGCCAGGGGGCGATGTGCGCAAGCTGGGTGAGCGCGTCGATGAGATCGGCACGGTGTTCGCCAACCTGGTGCATCAGGTGCGCAGCAACACGCCGCAGCCCGTGCCGTTGCTCAGTGCCGCGCCGAGCCTGGCGGACAAGTCCGCCGCCGTCGGCTATGCCATGCACATGGACTTTCTCGGGCGCAAGACCGCGAGCCAGGCACCGCAATTGGTCAGCGCCTGGACCGCTGATCGTGACCTGACCAACCCGGCGCTGCCAGCGTTCCAGGTGTGCGTGATGTTGACCAAGCTGCAACTCAACGACCTGCAACAATCGTTGAAGTTGATCGTGGATGCGGCGCGCAAGACCCAAAGCTCGCCCAAGGATTTCTTCCAGGAAATCGCCAGCGCCTCGGCCTATATGAGCCGCGACCCGCAGGCCCTGCGCAAGGGCGGCAACCTGGCTGACGGTGGCCTGCTCGGTGAATACCTGGAGGGCCTGCCGTACCGCAGCAAGTCGCTGAACATGACCCAGGACCTGTGGTTGTCATTGAGCGTGGCCGAGCAGGAAGACTTTATCGACGAGCTGGATTCGAAAATCCGTCTGTATGAAACCTTCCATAACGACGTGGCCAACTGGGTCCGTTTCGGCGATGCCGAACCGGGCGATGCGTTGTATCGCGTGCCGCTGTCGACGCTGCCGTAATGTTGAACCTGAGCGCGGTGCACAAGAGCCGGGGCGTCGGTAGCCAGCGCTACAGCCTGGTGATCCCTGCGTTGCAGCTGGGCGCGGGTGAACAACTGGCAATTGTCGGCCCCAGTGGTTGCGGCAAGAGCACCTTGCTCGACCTGCTGGCGCTGGTGTTGGCGCCGGATCAGGTGGGGCAGTTTGCATTCAACCAACACGACGTCGGCGCGCTGTGGCGTGCCGACCGGCAATCGGCGCTGGCCGCGTTACGCAGCCAGCACTTGGGCTATGTGCCGCAGACCGGGGGGTTGCTGGGGTTTCTGGACGTGCGCGGCAATATCGCGCTGTCGCGCCAACTGCTGGGCTTGCAGGATGACGGCCGCGTGGCGCGCCTGGCTGAGCAGTTGCAGATCAGCGATCAGTTGGCCAAGCGCCCGGCGGCGTTGTCGGTGGGCCAACGCCAGCGGGTCAGCTGTGCACGGGCCCTGGCCCATGGGCCGCAACTGGTGCTGGCTGATGAGCCGACGGCGTCCCTGGACCCGCTCAACGCCGAACGCGTGATGCAGGCGCTGCTGGCCCAGGCCCGCGAACACCGTACGGCCTGTGTGATCGCCACCCATGATGAACCGCTGGCCCGCGCCAGTGGCTTGCAGGTGCGGCGTATCAGTTACCAGCGCGATCCAGACGGCGGTATCACCGCAACCCTCGGGGAGGCGTGCTGATGCGCATCGGCCTGGTTGCTTCGCTTGCGTGGCAGGACTACCGCAACGATGGGTGGTTGTCGGCCTGTTCGGTGTTGGCATTGGTGGCGGTTATCGCGCCATTGCTGGTGTTATTCGGGCTGAAATTTGGACTGGTTAGCAGTTTGACCGAACGCTTGGAGACCGACCCCGCCAGCCGTGAAATCATCCCATTGGGCGGTGGTCGATTCAGCGCGGCGTTTATCGCGCAACTGGGTGAGCGCAGCGAGGTGGCGTTTGCTGTGCCGCGCACACGGCAAATTGCCGCCACGGCGCAGGTGGGCACCCTGACCCTGGAAATGCTGCCGACTGCCGCAGGCGACCCGTTGTTGGCAGGCTTGCCGATGCCCCACGGCCTGGACCAGATCGTGCTCAGCCATACCGCCGCCGAAAAGCTCGCGGCAAGGCCCGGTGACTGGCTGGAAACCAGCTTTGCGCGGCAAGTGGCGGGGCGCGTCGAGGCCCAGCGCACGCGGTTGCAGGTGCTGGCGGTGTTGCCGCTGGAGGCCTTCGTTCGCGAGGGCCTGTTTGCCGATCTGGCGTTGTTGGAGGCAGCGGAAGATTATCGCGATGGCCGTGCGGTGCCGGCGTTGGGTTGGGCCGGTGAAGCGGCGAGCGTGAGCGAACAGCGTATCTACCCGGCGTTTCGCCTGTACGCGCGCAGCCTCAGTGATGTGGAACCGTTGCGGGTGTATTTCGCCGGGCAGAACCTGTTGGTTTCAACCCAGGCGCACACCATCGCTCAAGTGCAATCGTTGAGCCGCAACCTGTCGATTGTGTTCTGGATCATCGCCGGGTTGGCGTTGGCCGGGGCGTTTGCGGCGATTTTCGCGGGCACCCTGGCGGCGGTAGCGCGTAAGCACCGTGAACTCTCGGTGTTGCGCCTGCTGGGGTTTTCCACCGCCGCCTTGTTGCTGTTTGTGCTGCTGCAAGCGCTATACAGCGCGGGTTTTGCCGCTGTGCTCAGCGTTGGGCTGTATGGCCTGGCTGAGGCGGCGTTGAACAAGCTTTTTGTGCAGGTGCCGGGCGAGTACGCCAGCCACCTGTTGGCGCGCCATTATGGCCTGGCCCTGGTGGCGGTGCTCGGTGTCAGTGCCGTGGCGGCCGCCTGTGGTGGTTGGCGGGTGGCACGTATCCAGGCTTCTGAAGGAATCAGAGATGTATAAATTACTGGGCGCCTGCGTGGCGCTGAGCCTGGCCTCGCTGGCCTGGGCCGATGAGGCAAGTGACAAGCTCGACAACCCCAAGCCGTTGCCGGACGACGTGAGCCTGCCGCTGCCCTGCGAAGGTAACATGGTATTCCGCTACGCCTATATTCTGGCCCAGGGCACCCTGGATGACCGTGAAATCAACCTGGGCTACCCCTTTGCCGAAGGCGAGGCGGGTTATCAGCAGTCGTTTATTTCCGGCTACCGGCGCGACTTCATCAACGGCCAGTTCACCCTCAAGGACTTGCCCAAGGACTGGAGCAAGGTCATCGCGCCGCAGATGCCGAAGACCGACGCCAAGACCCCGCTCAAGCCCATGCTGTACTTTATCGGCAAATACGAAGTGACTGCTCGCCAGTACGCCCAGGTGATGGCCCAGGCGCAATCCCTGGCCAGCGGAGAACCGGCTCCCGCATGTGAGGCGCCCAGCGGCATGGCCGGGCGTTTGCCCAAGGTGAAACTGTCGCGCTTTGAAGCCGAGCGTTTCTCGGCGGTGTACAGCGCCTGGCTGATGAAATACCACCGCGAACTGCTGCCGGTAAGCGGGCGCGGTGCGTCGGCCGAAGACGGCGGCCTGGGTTTTGTGCGCCTGCCCACCGAAGTGGAGTGGGAGTACGCCGCACGCGGCGGCCAGGCGGTGAGCCGCCAGGACCTCGAAGGCCGTCTGTATCCACGGCGCGCCGAGGGCAGTGAAAGCGATGGTCCGCTGGCCGATTACGCGGTGTTCAACCAAGTGGCCGGCGGCACCGGCCAGGCGGCGCGGTTGATGCCCATCGGTACCAAGTTGCCCAACCCCATCGGCATGTTCGACGTGATCGGCAACGCCGCGGAAATGGTCCAGGAATCCTTCCAGCTGGTACACGCTGGCCGCCGCCAGGGCACCTACGGCGGCTTTGTGGTCAAGGGCGGCAACTACCTGGAAGGCGAGGGCACGTTGTTCACCGGCATGCGCCGCGAATACCCGTTGTTTGCCGCTGATGGCACCGAGCAAAGCAACGAGACCACCGGCTTTCGCGTGGCGATTGGCGCGTTGTCTGCGCCGCGCTCGCGCTACAAGGAATTGTTTGCCCAATGGCAGAAGGAAGGCCGCCTGGCCGCGCTGACCGATGCCATCGACGACGCCCAGGACCCGACCAAGCGCCTGGACAGCATCATCGCCGCCAGTGTCGATCCCAAGCTTCAAGCCGAGCTGGGCCTGGTCAACGAAGAGCTCAAGCGCAACGTGTCGCTGATCGCCCAGCAACGCGAAGAAGCCGCGGGCAATTTGATCCAGTCGGCGGCGTTGGTGGCCGAGACCATCAGCAACTACAACATCCGCCTGGCCAACCTGCAGAAGAGTCGCCAGCAGGCGGTGGACAGCAAGGACGAGGCCAGCGCGCAGCTGTTTGACATGGCCATTACCAATGGACGCAGCGCGTTGGACGGCGCGGTGGCGATTTACATCGACAACCTGGCCACCGGCACGCGCTACACCGATGCGGTGATCCAGGCGCAGTTTCAACGGATCAAGGAAGAGTTGGATCGCAAGCCAGTGCTCGGCAAGAGCCTGGTGACGCGCGCGACACTGTTCGTTCGCCATGTCGGCAACTACCGCAAGCAACAGCGGGCCGACCCGGCAACGATCTTGAAGGAATTGCTCGCAGCGAGCGGTCAGCGGTCTTGATCGTTGGCTGTCTAGCGAGCTTGGAAGGGACTCAGGCGGCGGTGGGCCGTGCTGGGCAAGTCAAACTTAACAGAGATCACATCTATGCTTTTTTCCCGTAAGGCGGTTTCCAAGCGTCACCTGCTGCTGATCGCAGCTGGTTTCAGTACCGTGTTGACTGGTTGCGCTACGTCGCCTGCGTCCAAGGTGGCGTCGAGCACCAAGGTCGAGTACTACCCCAACTGCTACGAGCCGGTGCAGCACCTGCGCGCCACCGATTCGGACATGACCAAGTCGGTCGTCACCGGTGCCGCTATCGGCGCGGCCGGCGGTGCCCTGCTGGGCGCGCTGACCGGCGACAAGGACAGCCGTGGCCGCAATGCCGCGATCGGTGCCGCAGGCGGCGCCCTGGCTGGCGGTGCGGCGGGTTACTACACCGAGCGCCAGAAACAGATCACCGATGACAACCAGCGCATCGCGTCCTACTCCACCGACTTCAACAAAAGCGCCTCGGACATCGACCGCAGCACCGCCTATGCCAAGGCCTCGCAGCAGTGCTACCAGAGCGCATTCACCAAGCTGGTGGCTGATCGCAAGGCCAAGACCGTTAACGACACCGAAGGCCGCAAGCGCCTGGCGGAAATCGTCGCGGGTCTGAAGGAATCTAATGACCTGATCGTGACGGTCAACGGCAAGGCCAGCGAAGACCTGAACAACTACACCCAGGCGTACGAGAAAGACCTGCAACAGGTCGGCGTACAGCGCAGCGATGTGGTGACCGTGGCCACCGCCGATACCACGCCAGTGGTCGCTCCGGCCAAGGGCAAGAAAGCCGTCAAGCCAGCCAAGAAGCCGGTGCTGCCGACAGTGCCGAAAGAAGCGGTAACCACCGAACGTAGCATCCAGACCGTGCAGGCCAAGCAAGCTGAAAGCAAGCAGGTCGCCAGTGCGGGCAAGACCCAGATCGAAGCAACCTGCCGCAATCCAAACCTGGCCGATTGGGCGCCAGTGCCATGTCCTAACGTTTAAGTACTTGTTGCTATAAGCGTTAAACGCCAACCGATCTGCGCCTAAAGCGCGAGATCGGTGGCGTTCTTTTTGCAAATCGTTACACTGCTGCGGCCACTCCAATAAATACACCGAGGCCGTGTGCATGAAATTTCGTCTTCTCCTGTGGGTGCTGGGCCTGATGATGGGCAAAGCCAGCCGCACCAACCCCGCCTTCCAGCAGCAACTGGGTGACAAAGACCTGGCCTTCCAGCTGCAGACCCTCGACGGCAAGGTTGCCCGTCACTTCATCGTCAAAGACCAGCGCATCACCAGCCGCTCAGGTGTCCACCCGGCGCCGGCCTTCGCCATTGCCTTCAAGGATGCCGCCTACGGCTTCGCCACGATGCAGGCGAAGAACAAGCAACTGGCGTTCATGACGGGGATTCAGGACAAGTCGATCCAGATCAAGGGCAACCCGGCACTGGTGATCTGGTTCCAGGGCCTGACCAAGTATTTGAAGCCGAAGAAAAAGAAGTAGGTGGTCAGGTAGACCGAGTTGACTTCATCGCAGGCAAGCCAGCTCCCACAGTTGACCGTATTTCAACGTTGGAACGCGGTCACTGTGGGAGCTGGCTTGCCTGCGATAGTGGTGTAACAGGCGCCAGATTTACCCCTGGCTGAACTGCGAAGCCAATTCGCGCAACAGCACTTCGGCATCCAGCACTTTACCCACCACGTCCTCGGCCTTCTCGCGGCTCAAGCCCAGGCGCTCAAGCAGTGCGTCCGGAATGGATTCATCCGGCCCGGAGCCAATCCCCCGGCTGCGCAACAGGCGCACCGCCAGGCACACCAGGTTCGGATACTCGGCGTATTGCCCGTCGTACGTCGGGTCGTGCTGGAAGCGCAGGGCGGTGCACAGTTCGTCCGGCATGTCCCAGTAGCGCATCAGCCAGGCGCCGATCTGTTCGCGGCTGATGCCCAGCAAGTGTTGCTCGACGTAGCTGTGGCACAGGTGCGGGTTGACCTCCAGGTGCCGGCAGATCAGCGAGAAGTGCGGCGGAAACACGTGGGCCAGCAGCAGATAGCCGAAGTTGTGCAGCAAACCTGCCAGGTAGGTCAGGCCGGCTTCCGGGCGCTGGGCGCGGGGCATGGCACGGGTCAGGCCTTCAATCACGGCGGCGGTGTAGATCGACTGGTGCCAGTACGGCGTGGACAGGTGCGGGCGGTCCTTGGGCAGGCTCAGGGTTTTGCCCAGGGCCAGGCCCAGCGCCAGGTTGATCACAAGATCAAAGCCCAGCACGCGCACGATGGCGTCTTCGACTGAGCGGATCTTGCCCGGCGAAGCGTAGTAGGGCGACGCGGCCCAGCTTACGACCTGGGCGGCGAGGGCCGGGTCGGTTTCCACCACGCCGGTGATGTCGTCGATGGTGGCATTGGGATCGACGCGCAGCTTGATGATCTTCTGCGCGGTGTCGGCCAGCGGTGGAATCTCGATGGTCGCTTCCAGGCGCTGCTGAATACGACGCGCGGTGAAGGCTTGCATCGCCTGGGTGATTTCCTCACGGTCATCATTGGGGCGGTCGAGATTCGGGCGGATGTTGCTCAAGGGTTCCCCGAACTGCGCGGCGCTGGCCTTGGTGAGCAGGCTCTTGAAGGCGTCGCTGGGGATTTCCAGCAACAGCCCGGCTTCGCCCGAATGCACCAGCAGGCTCGGCTCATTGAGCAAGCGGCCTTCGTACAGGCACGGCGAACTGGTCAGGGGCGGCAAACCCGGCAGCAGGCTCAGGTCATGCTTGCCCAGCATGCGCTCGACACGCTCGGGGGCGACGGCCGTGAGGCGGCGACCGGTGAGTTCGGCGAGGCGGTTGAGGTCCAGCAACTGGCTTTGGGGGAACAGCACCATGAGCGCGCCAACCGCATCTTCAAGCAACACCGCCTGGACCTTTTGTGCAGGGTTCAGGCCAGGCTGTTCGATGATTTCCGTGTAGGGGATGGCGAGCTTTGCGAGCAGCGCCCGAATGACCGGCGGGGCGGTCAGTGGGGCTGTGGCGAGGGCAACTTCTGACATGGCCTGATCCAATTTCTTACATTCATTGGAGTATAACCAGCTTGATACGGGTGTTGGTCGGATAAGTGCGTCAGGCGTCACACTTGGCCGTATTGCTGGCCGTGCCGCAGCCAGCGGTTGAGCAAGGGGCTGACGTGATCGGGCCAACGTTCGAGCAATGCTTGCGCAGCATCGCGCACGGCGGGCAGCAGGTCGGCATCGCGCATCAGGTCGGCGACCTTGAATTGCAGCAGGCCGGTCTGGCGCGTGCCGAGCATTTCACCGGGGCCGCGCAGTTCGAGGTCTTTTTCGGCGATAACAAAACCGTCGTTGGTTTCGCGCATGATGCCCAGTCGCTGGCGACCGATCTGCGACAGTGGCGGGTGATAGAGCAGCACGCAGTGGCTGGCGGCACTGCCCCGGCCAACCCGCCCGCGCAGCTGGTGCAGCTGCGCCAGGCCCAGGCGTTCGGGGTTTTCGATGATCATCAGGCTGGCGTTGGGGACGTCCACGCCCACTTCAATCACGGTGGTAGCCACCAGCAATTGCAGGTTGCCGGCCTTGAACTCGGCCATCACTGCGGCTTTTTCCGCCGGTTTCATACGGCCATGGATCAACCCCACCTTGAGCTCACCCAAGGCACTGGTGAGGTCTTCATAAGTGGTTTCGGCGGCCTGACAGGTCAGTTCTTCGGACTCTTCGATCAGGGTACACACCCAGTACGCCTGGCGGCCTTCGGCGCAGGCACCGCGCACGCGCTCGATCACTTCGACACGTCGGGTGTCGGTGACCAGCACGGTGTTGACCGGCGTACGCCCTGGCGGCAGTTCGTCGAGGATCGAGGTGTCGAGGTCGGCGTAGGCGCTCATGGCCAGGGTGCGTGGGATCGGCGTGGCGGTCATGATCAACTGGTGCGGGTTCATGCGCCCGCCCACGCCTTTCTGGCGCAGGGCCAGGCGCTGTTGCACGCCAAATCGGTGCTGTTCGTCGATGATCACTAGCGCAAGGTTCTTGAACTGCACTTCGTCCTGGAACAGCGCATGGGTGCCCACCACCATCGGTGCGCCGGCGGCGATCTGCTCCAGGGCGGCCACGCGGTTCTTGCCTTTGAGCTTGCCAGCCAGCCACGCCACCTCCAGGCCCAGCGGTTCGAGCCAGCGCTTGAAGGTGATGAAGTGTTGTTCGGCGAGGATTTCCGTCGGTGCCATCAGCGCCACTTGATAGCCAGCTTCCAGGGCTTGCAGGGCGGCGAGGGCAGCGACCACGGTCTTGCCGGCGCCTACGTCACCCTGGATCAACCGCAGCATCGGTTCTTGCTGGCTGAGGTCGTAGGCGATTTCATTGCCCACACGCTGTTGCGCGCCGGTCGGCGCAAAGCCGAGGTTGGCCAGGTATTGCGCAGGCAGCCGCGTGGCCTTGGGCATCGCCGGGGCGCGCAGGGAACGCATGCTTTCGCGCAGGCGTTGCTGGGACAGCTGGTGCGTGAGCAGTTCTTCAAAGGCCAGGCGATGCTGGGCCCAGTGATGACCGAGGGCGAGTTCGTCCACATCGGCATCGGCGGGCGGGTGATGCAAATACCGGATCGCATCGGCCAGGGGCGCCAGCTGATAGTCGCGGGCCAGCTCCAGGGGCAGCCAATCGGGCAGGCTTTGCGGGCCGAGCATGGTCAGGGTCTGCATGCACAACTGGCGCAGGCGTTGCTGGGTCAGGCCCTCGGTCAGCGGGTAGATCGGCGTGAGCGTGGTGTCCACCGGTGGCGGCTCATCGCCGGTAATGGCGCGGTATTCCGGGTGGTAGATTTCCAGGCCCGATGCGCCTGGGCGTGCCTCGCCATAGCAGCGCACGCGGGTGCCACGCTTGAGCCCTTCCTTCTGCGCGTTGCTGAAGTGGTAGAAGCGCAAGCTCAAGCCGCCAGTGCCGTCCTGCAGGCGCACCACCAGGCTGCGGCGCTTGCCCATCACCACGTCGGCGCCACTGACGGTGCCTTCGATCACCGCGTCTTGCCCAGGGCGCAAATGGCCGATGGGCACCACGCGGGTGCGGTCCTGGTAGCGCAGGGGCAGGTGGAACAGCACGTCCTGAAGGTTCTCCAGGCCGACCTTGGCCAGCTTCTCGGCCATGGCCTCACCGACACCCTTGAGTGCCGTCACCGACACCTGCGACAGCTCAGTCATACCGTGGCTTAGCTCGCAACGGGCGGCTTGGCCACCGAACACAGACGGATCGAGTCCGCGAGGATCTCAATCGCTTTGGGGCGCGGGAAGCTGGCGCGCCAGGCAATCGCTACGGTACGGAACGGCACCGGCGGCGTGAGTGGGCGAACTTCGATCACGCCCTGGGCGTAGTGATGGCTGTCTACCGCAGACAGCGGCAGGATCGAAATGCCCAGGCCGGAAGCGACCATATGGCGAATGGTTTCCAGGGAGCTGGATTCCACCGTGGTGTGCTTGGCGCCGTCGTTGCCCTTGGTCAGGGTCGGGCAGGCTTCCAGCACCTGGTCGCGGAAGCAGTGGCCTTCACCGAGCAGCAGCAGGCTCTTGTCGTTGAGCAGGCCGGCGTCGATGGTGTCCTTCTTGGTCCACGGGTGAGAGGCTGGCATCAGCACATAGAACGGCTCGTCGTAGAGCGGCAGGGTCAGCACGTCCGCTTCGTTGAAGGGCAGGGCGATGATGATCGCGTCCAGCTCGCCGTTGCGCAGTTTGTCGCGCAGCACGTGGGTGAAGTTTTCTTCGATATACAGCGGCATCTGCGGCGCGACGCGATGCAGTTGCGGGATCAGGTGCGGGAACAGGTAGGGGCCGACCGTATAGATCGCGCCGACCTTGAGCGGCGCGGTCAGCTGGTTCTTGCCGGCCTGGGCCAATTCGCGAATGCTTTGCGCCTGTTCCAGGACCTTCTGCGCCTGGGCAACGATGCCTTCGCCCACCGGGGTGAGGCGAACGGCGCTCTTGCTGCGCTCGAAAATCAGCACACCGAGTTCGTCTTCAAGCTTTTTCACACCCACCGACAGCGTCGGCTGGCTGACGTGGCAACGCTCGGCTGCATGGCCGAAGTGCTGTTCTTGGGCGAGGGTCACGATGTAGCGTAATTCTGTGAGAGTCATAGCGGGCGTCCATGAGGTTGCGGGCCAAGCATACCGGCTGCAATCGATAGACGCACGTTATCAGAACTTTGCTGGGGATTGAGTGGGGAGTGTCGGAATTTTGCTGAGGTAATAAAGCGAATGTGGGAGGGCACCAGTCCCTCCCACAGTGCTCTGTCAGCGGCGACGCTTGTCGATGTTGTAGACGAACGGCGCGACCAGTTCGACGCTGCCGTTTTTCAACAGGTCTGCCGGTGGCTTGGGTAGCGGCTGAGCCTTGCGGATCATCTCAAGCGTTGCACGGTCCAGGTCGGCGTTGCCGGAGCGGCCTTCCAGTTCGTAGGACAGCACATTGCCTTCGCCATCGACCACGAAGCGCAAGCGGTTCATACCTTCCTTGCCACTGCGTTGGGCGCCGGGCGGGTACTTCTTGTACTTCTGCAGGTGCGCCAGCAACGTGCTTTGCCAGGATGCCTGGGCGGCCAGCTGCTGTGCCGACGGGCCCGGTGTAGGCTGGGCGGACTTCTGCGCAGGTGCGTTGCTCGGCGGCGTTTCGCTCGGTGGCTCCTCGGAAGGTTTCTCCTTGGGCGGCTCGGGCTTCTTCTCCACCGGCTTTGGCGGTTGTGGCTTAGGCTTGGGCTTGACCGGCTTGGGCACCTGGATCGTTGGCTTGGGCGCCTCGGCCAGCTTCGGCAGGGGCAGCTCTTCGACCGGTGGTGGCGGCGGCGCAACGACCTTGGGCGGTGCTGGAGGCGGCGGTGGCGCTGGCAGCGGCGCCAGGTCGATGACCATGGCGGCAGGTGGCAGCTGGATCGCCTGCGGCGCGGACCATTGGAGCGCGATGATGATCGCGACGGCATGCACGCCCAGCACGACGGCGAGGCTGGTGCCATAACGCGTCAGTTTGTGGCGCGTCGTGATCATTTCTTGGCTGCCGTCTCAAGTCCGACCAGGCCTACCTTGAGGTAGCCGGCTGCCCGCAGGGCATCCATCACGCTCATCAGGTCGCCATAGTCCACGCCTTTGTCGGCCTGGAAGAAGATCGTCGTGTCTTTCTTGCCTTGGGTCTTGGCATCCAGCACCGGCCCCAGGGTTTCAGCCTTGACCTCTTCTTCGCCCAGGAACAGGCGTTGGTCCGCCTTGACGCTGAGGAATATCGGTTTCTCTGGCCGCGGCGCCGGCTTGGCGCTGGACGCGGGCAGGTCCACTTTGATGTCCACGGTCGCCAGCGGTGCCGCCACCATGAAGATGATCAGCAGCACCAGCATCACGTCGATAAACGGCGTGACGTTGATTTCGTGGTTCTCGACGAGTTCGTCGTCGCCTTGATTCAAATGCAGGCCCATGGCCGATTACCCCACTTTCACCATGTGCGGTTGCGAGCTGCGCTCGGTAGGCAGGTGATCGAGGTCACGGCTGACCAGCAACAGGACTTCAGCCGATGCATCCGATACCTGAGCCTTGTAGCCGGCAATCGAACGGGCGAAGACGTTGTAGATCACCACCGCAGGAATCGCGGCAACCAGGCCCAGGGCGGTAGCCAGCAGGGCTTCGGCGATGCCAGGGGCAACGACGGCGAGGTTGGTGGTCTGGGTTTTGGCGATGCCGATGAAGCTGTTCATGATGCCCCACACGGTACCGAACAGGCCGACGAAGGGCGCAGTGGAACCGATGGTGGCGAGTACGCCGGTGCCACTGCTCATGTTACGGCCGCAGGCGGCAACCAGGCGCTCCAGGCGGAAGCTGACGCGCTCCTTGATGCCTTCTTTTTCGCGAGTGTTGGCCGACAGGCGCATTTCTTCGAGTGCGTCGTGCACCAGCAGGTTAGCCAGGGTGCCCTTCTTGGTCGCGGTTTCGCTCGCTTCCTTGAGGGTGGTGGCTTTTTTCAGGTGGACGATTTCAGCGCGCAGACGACGCTTGGCGCCCAACAGCTCGAAGCCTTTGGCAATCCAGATGGTCCAGGTGATGATCGAGGCAATGGCCAGGCCGATCATTACGGCTTTCACCACCACGTCAGCATTCTGGTACATGCCCCATGGTGACAAGTCGTGGGCCATGCCCAGGGTGTTGTCTTCCTCAAGCACCACGCCGGTTTCGTCGGCAGGTGCGGCGGCGCCGGCGGCCTGGGCCGGGTCGGTGGCCACTGGCGCGACGGCAGGCGTTGCCGCAGTAGCGGCATTTTGCTCGGCAGCTGCCGGAGCGGCGGGGGCAGTGGCGTCAGCGAATGCGGCGGTCGGTGCCAGCAATACGCTGAACAGCATCGCAGCAATCGCACGCCAGGCGCGGGAGGGGCTGTGAAGCTTGGTTGGCGAAGCGGGGTTTGTATGACGTGTCATGCTGGCCGGACCTGAGAGAAAAAATGGGTGATCGTCCTTCCAGACCATTTCGGGTCGAGGACAAATGGGCGGTTATTATTGCAAGTAATTCTTGTTAACTAAAGTGGCACTGTTACTTTATTTCGCTTTTTACTGGCCGTTGATCCACTCGCGCGGCTAATCTGCGCCTTTGAGAATGGAGTTTTGTGATGTCTGTGCCTTCTGTTGTGATTGCCGGTTGCGGTGATGTGGGTAGTCGGCTGGCTAGCCAATTGCTGGCCTCGGAATGGGAGGTTCACGGCCTGCGCCGCGATATTTCGCGCCTGCCCGACGGGGTGATCGGCATCGCCGGCGACCTGTTCAAAAAGGACTGCCCTGACACTTGGCCCATCGGCGGGGTGGATTACCTAGTGTATTGCGCCGCTGCCACTGACCACGACGAAGCCGGCTATCGCGCCGCTTACGTGCAAGGGTTGCTGCATGTGCTGGAGTGGCTGGAAGACTACGGCCAGACGCCCAAGCATTTGCTGTTTGTCTCCAGCAGCAGTGTGTATGGGCAGCAAAACGGCGAGTGGGTCGACGAAACGTCCGAGACGCAAGCGAAGGGCTATTCCGGGCAGGTGATGCTGGAGGCTGAACAGGTGGCGCTCAACAGCGGTATTCCAGCGACCATCGTGCGACTGACCGGGATTTACGGCCCGGGTCGTGAATGGCTGCTCACTCAGGTTCGCCAAGGCTATCGTGTAGCGATTGACCCGCCGTTGTATGGCAACCGTATCCACGCCGATGACGCCGCGGGCCTGCTCGCCTTTTTGCTGCGGCATGTGGAAAAGGGCGGTTCGCTGGACAAGGTCTACATCGGCGTTGACGATGCGCCGGCACCACTGGCCGAGGTGGTGGCCTGGTTGCGCGAGTACCTGGGCGTGACCGAGTGGGCTGAAGATGCAAGTGTGCGCCGTGCTGGCAGCAAACAATGCAGTAATGCGCGTATCAAGGCGCTTGGCTGGATGCCGACATACCCGACTTACCGGGAAGGCTATGCGGCGATTCTGAAAGGCTGAAGCGCGCAAAAAATGTGGGAGCTGGCTTGCCTGCGATAGCGGTATATCAATCACATCTTTGTTGGATGTAATACCGTCATCGCAGGCAAGCCAGCTCCCACATTTGGATTTGGGTGAGGCTTTTATTACTTTTCAAGCAACCATTGGCGAGGGCCTGGCGTAAACGAAGGCACTTCATCGGCCTGTGCGGTATTGATCGCCTGGAAGATCTCCAGTTGCTCACCCTTGCGCGCGAAGATCCAAGGGTTGCCCTGGCCGTTCAGTTGCAGCCAGATGCTGTCATAGCCGCCGCTCATGGAGGCGCAATCGCCTGCCAGACAGAGTGAATAACGATCAACCCCCGGTAGGCCGGCGACCTTGCCGTCTGCCTGGAACTGCACCGTGGCGCCGCTGCCGGTGCCGTCGCTGATCTTCCAGTCGCCGCCCATATAGGCCGCGTACAGCGCGCGTTCGAAGTTGGCGCCCAGTGGCGCGCCTTCTGGGGCCGGGTCTTTGGCGCGGGCAAACAGCTGCTCGGGCTCGTTGTCGTTGGCCACTTGCAGCAGTTGCTTGCCTTTGCGCTTGAGTTCGGTGGCAGAGCTGCCATAGAAATCCACGTTCCATGCGCCGGGCTCTTCACCCGACAACTTGCCTTCCGCCACTTCAAAACCGTTGTAGTAGCGGGCCTGCAAGGCCTTGGTGTTGACCTCCCACTCAAGGTTGGGGCCATAAGACTGCAGGGCTTCACGCAAAGGGCCGCCCTTGGCTGCCGCGTCGATGGCGGCCTGGTTGATCCAGGTGCCGCTTACATCCAGGTCGGCGGGGTTACTGGCACAGCCACCGAGCAACAGGGCGAGCAACGAAGAGGCTACAAGCGCTTTGCGCATTACGAAATCCTTCTGAAACGAAGTCGGCGCAGCCTTTTGGGGCTGCGCCGGGTGTTTTACTCGATGACCAGAATGGCGTCCATCTCAACCTGTGCACCCTTTGGCAGGGCGGCCACGCCGATGGCGGCGCGGGCTGGGTAAGGTTGTTCGAAGTACTTGCCCATGATCTCGTTGACCTTGGCGAAGTGGCTGAGGTCGGTGAGGAAGATGTTCAGCTTGACGATGTCCTTGAACGAACCACCGGCAGCTTCAGCCACGGACTTGAGGTTTTCAAAGACCTGTACGGTCTGGGCTTCGAAGCCTTCAACCAGTTCCATGGTCTTTGGGTCCAGCGGGATCTGGCCGGACATGTAGACGGTGTTGCCCGCCTTGATCGCCTGGGAATAAGTGCCGATGGCGGCTGGAGCTTTATCGCTGGTGATAACTGTCTTGGTCATGAATGACTCCTTGTAATGGATCGGTTATGCACGCATGCGGGTGATGCGGATCACACCGGTCAAGGCGCGCAACTTTTTGATCACGCGGGCCAGGTGCACACGGTCGTGCACGCTGACCACCAGTTGGACCACGCTGATGCGACCATCGCGTTCGTCCATGCTGATTTTCTCGATATTGCCGTCGGCGGCGTTGACGCTGCTGGCCAGCAGGGCGATGAGGCCGCGCTGGTGTTCCAGCTCAACCCGCAGCTCGACGTTGAATTCGCCGGTGACATCCTTGGCCCACGAGAGCTGGATGCATTTTTCCGGGTTGTGGCGGATTTCGGTGATGTTGCGGCAGTTGTCCAGGTGCACCACCATGCCTTTGCCGGCGGACAAGTGGCCGACAATCGGGTCGCCCGGGATCGGCGTGCAACATTTGGCGTAGCTGAGCACCAGGCCCTCGGTGCCGCGAATTGCCAGCGGGCCTTCAGGGCTCGGCAACTGTTCGCCTTCGCCCAGCAGGCGGCGCGCAACCACGTAAGCCATGCGGTTGCCCAGGCCGATATCTTCCAACAGGTCTTCGATGGTTTCCTGGCGGTACTCATGGAGCATCGCTTGCACGCGCTCTTGCGGGATCTTGTCCAGGGCGCTGTCGAAGCCGTTGAGCACTTTGTTCAGCAGGCGTTCGCCCAGGCTGATGGATTCGGAGCGGCGCTGCAATTTCAGCGCGTGGCGAATATGCGTACGCGCCTTGCCGGTGACCACAAAGTTGAGCCAGGCCGGGTTGGGGCGAGCGCCCGGTGCGCTGACGATCTCCACCGTGGAACCGCTTTGCAGTGGTTCGGACAGCGGGGCCAGGCGCCGGTTGATGCGACAGGCGATGCAGCTGTTGCCGACATCGGTGTGCACTGCGTAGGCAAAGTCGACCGCCGTGGAGCCTTTGGGCAGCTCCATGATCCGGCCTTTGGGCGTGAACACGTAGACCTCGTCCGGGAACAGGTCGATCTTCACGCTTTCGATAAATTCCAGGGAGTTGCCGGCACGTTGCTGCATTTCCAGCACGCCCTTGACCCATTGGCGCGCACGGGCATGGGTGCCTTTGGGCTGCTCGTCGCCGCTGGACTTGTACAGCCAGTGGGCGGCGATGCCGTTGTTGGCCATCTCTTCCATTTCGCGGGTGCGGATCTGGATCTCGATCGGCACGCCGTGCATGCCAAACAGGGTGGTATGCAGCGACTGGTAGCCGTTGGCCTTGGGAATTGCGATGTAATCCTTGAACCGGCCCGGCAGCGGCTTGTACAAATTATGTACAGCGCCCAGCACGCGGTAGCAGGTATCGACCTTGTCGACGATGATCCGGAACGCGTACACGTCCATGATCTCGTTGAAGGCCCGGCGCTTGCCGCGCATCTTCTTGTAGATGCCGTAAATGTGCTTTTGCCGACCGCTGACCTCGCCCTCGATCTCGTCGATCGCCAGGCAATGGCTCAGGGACTCTTCGATCTTGTTGACGATTTCCTTGCGATTGCCCCGTGCGCGCTTGACCGCCTGGTAGATGCGCGCCGAACGCATGGGGTGCATGGCTTTAAAGCCGAGGTCTTCGAATTCGATACGAATGGCGTGCATGCCCAGCCGGTTGGCGATGGGCGCATAGATTTCCAGGGTTTCCTTGGCGATGCGCCGGCGCTTTTCGCCGGACAGCACTTCCAGCGTGCGCATGTTGTGCAGCCGGTCGGCCAGCTTGACCAGGATCACCCGAATGTCTCGGGCCATGGCCATGGCCATCTTCTGGAAGTTTTCCGCCTGGGCTTCGGCCTTGGTCTCGAAGTTCATCTGGGTCAGCTTGCTGACCCCATCGACCAGTTCGGCCACGGTTTCGCCAAATTGCGCACTGAGCGCTTCCTTGGCAATGCCGGTGTCTTCGATCACGTCATGCAGCATCGCGGCCATAAGGCTCTGATGGTCCATGTGCATGTCGGCAAGAATATTGGCCACCGCAAGAGGGTGGGTGACATACGCCTCGCCACTGCGGCGGCGCTGGCCGTCGTGGGCTTGTTCGGCATAGAAATACGCTCGGCGAACCAGGTTGACCTGGTCGGCGCCGAGGTAGGCCGATAAGCGATCGGCGAGGGCGTCTATGCTCGGCAAAGTGTGAACTCCTGCCGATGGCTGTGACCCCGCGCCGTGCTACGTCGACCAGGCATAGGCTTAGACGTCCTCGTTGGACTCGCCTTCGAACGCTGCAAACAGCGGTTCGTCTTCAACGATTTCGGCGTTGGCGATGAACTCGTAGCTCATCAGGCCTTCAGCGATTTCACGCAGGGCTACAACGGTAGGCTTGTCGTTTTCCCACTGGACCAGGGGCTCTTTGCCGCCAGTGGCCAGTTGACGGGCACGCTTGGTAGAGAGCATGACCAGCTCAAAGCGGTTATCCACGTGTTCTAGGCAGTCTTCAACGGTTACGCGGGCCATGGTATTCCTCGGAGCGAATGCAAGATGCGCGCTGCCCGGTTGGGCGAGCGGACTGAGCAGTTTAAAAAATCACCAGCGTTTAGGGAAGCGCTGATTTTTCGCAGGCCTTCGCAAAACCGCTACAAGTGCCAATGTAAGGCCCTTGCAGCTGTTTTGGGAAGCGCCAATCAACCGAGCAATTCGGCGAGTAATTTGCCGAAACGCTGCTGTTGGCGCTTTTGCTGCAGTTGGTTGGCGCGGAAAATCGCCTTCAAATCGTCCAATGCGTGGGTGAAGTCGTCATTGATGATCAGGTAGTCGTAGTCGACGTAGTGGCTCATTTCGCTGACGGCCTCACGCATGCGACCTTCGATGATCTCGTCGCTGTCCTGGCCACGGTTGGTCAGACGCTGGTGCAGGGCTTGGAGCGAGGGCGGCAGGATGAAGATGGAGCGCGCCTTGGGCATCAGCTGGCGCACTTGCTCGGCGCCCTGCCAGTCGATCTCCAGAATCAGGTCGTGGCCTTCGTCCAGGGTCTGTTGCAGGTGGCTCTGCGAGGTGCCGTAGAGGTTGCCGAACACTTCGGCGCGCTCCAGGAAGTCACCGTGTTCGATCATCTTGACGAACTCGGTACGCTCGACGAAGTGATAGTGCACGCCGTCTACCTCGCCCGGGCGCATGGCGCGGGTGGTGTGCGAGACCGAAATGCGGATCTGCTCGTCAGCGTCGGTCAAGGCCTTGACCAGGCTGCTCTTGCCCGCGCCCGAAGGGGCGGAAATGATGTAAAGGGTGCCGGTGCTGTGGGTCATGGAGGTTGCCTTACTCAATATTCTGTACTTGTTCGCGCATTTGCTCGATCAACACTTTGAGGTTGACCGCCGCCGTGGTGCTGCGCGGGTCGAACGCCTTGGAGCCCAGTGTATTGGCTTCGCGGTTGAGTTCCTGCATCAGGAAGTCCAGGCGCCGACCGGCGGCACCGCCCGACTTGAGTACGCGGCGCACTTCAAGGATATGGGTACTCAGGCGGTCGAGTTCTTCGGCCACGTCGCTCTTCTGTGCGAGCAGGACCATTTCCTGTTCCAGGCGCGTCGGGTCGAGGTCGGCCTTCATGTCGGTGAAGCGGTCTAGGACCTTCTGGCGCTGGGTGGCGAGCATCTGCGGTACCAGTTCACGCAGGGTCACTACGTCGGCTTCGATCGATGTCAGCCGCTCGCTGATCAGGCGCGCCAGTTCGGTGCCTTCGCGCTCACGGCCGGCCTTGAGTTCCTTCAGGCCCTGGTTGAACAGGGCGAGGGCTTCGGCATTCAGGGCCTGTGGGTCAGCCGCGTCGGCCACCAGCACGCCGGGCCAGGCCAATACTTCCAGAGGGTTCAATGCGGCCGGCTGCTTGATCAGGCCGGCGATGGTTTCGGCAGCGGCCACCAGTTGGGCGGCGCGGTCGCGGTCGACCTGCAGCGGCTTGCCGGTGGTTTCTTCGGTAAAGCGCAGGGTGCATTCCAGCTTGCCACGGGAAATGCCCTGGCGCAGCGCTTCACGCACGGCGCCTTCGAGGTCGCGGAACGACTCTGGCAGGCGCAGGTGCGGCTCCAGGTAACGGCTGTTGACCGAGCGCAGTTCCCAGCTGAGGGTGCCTTGGGTCCCGGCTTTTTCGACACGGGCGAAGGCGGTCATGCTGTGCACCATGGAGGTACCTCGCGTTGGATAAATAGAAATTGGCCAGGCCGACCTGTAGGAGCGAGCTTGCTCGCGAAGAACGCAAGGCGCCGCGCTGAATCAGGAAGCCCCCGTAATTGTTGGCGTTTTTCGCGAGCAAGCTCGCTCCTACAGTCTGGAGGCGCAGGATTGTAGCGCAGTGGGAGGTAGGCGCCCAAACCCGGGCATTGGTAACCGGATTTTTTAGAAGTGCCCCGAACCGGCTTGCGGCTCTATAATGCTCGGCAGTTTTTCGTCCTCAGTACAGGTATCCCCTATGAAACGTCCAAGTGGTCGCGCTGCCGATCAGCTCCGCTCGATCCGCATCACCCGCAACTACACCAAACACGCCGAGGGATCCGTACTGGTCGAGTTTGGCGATACCAAGGTCATCTGCACTGTCAGCGTCGAAAACGGCGTGCCGCGCTTCCTCAAGGGCCAGGGCCAGGGTTGGTTGACCGCTGAATACGGCATGCTGCCGCGCGCGACTGGCGAGCGTAACCAGCGTGAAGCCAGCCGTGGCAAGCAAGGCGGGCGTACCCTGGAAATCCAGCGCTTGATCGGCCGTTCCCTGCGTGCTGCCCTGGATATGTCCAAGCTGGGTGACGTGACTCTCTACGTCGACTGCGACGTGATCCAGGCAGATGGCGGCACCCGCACGGCGTCCATCACCGGCGCCATGGTGGCCCTGGTCGACGCACTGAAAGTGATCAAGAAGCGTGGCGGCCTGAAAGCGGGTGACCCGCTCAAGCAGATGATCGCCGCTGTGTCGGTTGGCATGTACCAGGGCGAGCCTGTGTTGGACCTGGACTACCTGGAAGACTCGGCCGCCGAGACCGACCTCAACGTGGTCATGACCAGCACCGGTGGTTTCATCGAAGTGCAGGGCACTGCCGAAGGCGCGCCATTCCAGCCGGCTGAGCTGAACGCCATGCTGGCCTTGGCCCAGAAAGGCATGACCGAAATCTTTGAATTGCAGAACGCCGCGCTGGCTGACTGAGCCGGCCCCAAGGAGAAGCGCCATGAATGACAGCCAGTTGCCGGTCCCGGCCCCGTCCAAGGAAGTACGCCAGTGGGCAATGTTGTGTCATTTTGCGGCATTCCTGGGGTTGGTATTCCCCTTCGGCAGCTTGCTGGGGCCGTTGATCCTGTGGCAATTCAAGAAGGACATGGACCCGCTCATCGATGACCAGGGCAAGGAGGCGCTGAATTTCCAGATCACCGTGGCGATCGCCTGGCTGGTGTGCCTCTTGTTGGGCTTCGTGGTTGTTGGCTTCTTGCTGATGACCGTGCTGGTGATCGGGGCGTTGATACTGACGATCATCGCCGGTATCAAGGCCAACAAAGGCATTGCCTATCGCTATCCGTGGACCTGGCGCCTGGTCAAGTAACCGAACGGCCACAAAAAAACCGACATCAGTGTCGGTTTTTTTGTGCCTGGAAAACGACCTCAGATGGTCAATGTCCAGTCGTAGTCCACGATCAGCGGCGCGTGCTGCGAGAAGCGCGGCTGGCGCGGCAGGCGTGCACTGCGTACGAACCGGCGCAGGCCTGGGGTCAGCAGCTGGTAGTCGAAACGCCAGCCCAGGTTGAGCATCTCAGCCTGTTCGTTATCTGGCCACCAGCTGTACTGGTCGCCTTCGCGGCTGACTTCGCGCAGGGCATCGACATAGCCCATGTTGCCGACAATCTCGTCCATCCAGGCGCGTTCCGGCGCCAGGAAGCCTGGGGATTGCTGGCTGTCGCGCCAGTTCTTGATATCCAGCTTCTGTTGCGCCACGTACAGCGAGCCACAATAAATGTACTCGCGACGTTTACGTCGCTGTTTATCCAAGTAACGGGCGAAATCGTCCATTAGCTTGAATTTCTGGTTCAAGTCTTCATCGCCGTTCTGCCCGGAAGGAAGCAGCAAGGTCGCGATGCTGACCTTGTCGAAATCGGCTTGCAGGTAACGCCCGTAGCGGTCGGCTGTCTCGAAGCCGAGGCCGCTGATGACCGCCTTGGGTTGCAACCGCGAGTACAAAGCCACGCCACCTTGGGTGGGCACTTCGGCATCGCAGGCATAAAGGAAGTAGCCATCCAGTTGGAAGGCTGGGTCGTCCAGTTCAAAGGCGGAGGCACGGGTGTCCTGCAGGCAGATGACGTCGGCATTCTGTGCTTGCAGCCAACTGAGCAAACCACGCTCGACTGCAGCCTGAATACCATTAACGTTCACACTGATGATCCGCATAAATGGCCCCAAAAATCGCGTGCGTGTATGATACACGCCGTCCACCCAATTAGCTAAATCCGTGGTATCTGAGGCTTTTTTCATGCAGGCGTATCAGCGCGATTTCATTCGTTTTGCCATCGATCGCGGCGTTTTACGCTTCGGTGAGTTCACCCTCAAGTCCGGGCGCACCAGCCCGTACTTCTTCAATGCGGGCCTGTTCAACTCAGGTTCGGCCCTGGCTCAGCTGGGCCGTTTCTATGCGGCAGCCATCGTTGAGAGCGGTATTTCCTTCGACGTACTCTTTGGCCCGGCCTACAAGGGTATTCCCCTGGCAGCGGCGACGGCGGTAGCGCTGGCGGAGCATCACGGGCAGGACTTGCCGTGGTGTTTCAACCGTAAGGAAGCCAAGGCCCATGGTGAAGGTGGCAGCCTGGTCGGCGCGCCATTGACCGGCGAGGTGCTGATCATCGATGACGTGATCACCGCGGGTACTGCTATCCGTGAAGTGATGCAGATCATCGCTTCCCAGGACGGCGCCAAGGCTGCCGGTGTACTGATCGCCTTGAACCGTCAGGAACGCGGCAACGGTGAGTTGTCGGCGATCCAGGAAGTGGAGCGTGACTTCGGCATTCCGGTGGTGAGCATCGTGTCGTTGAACCAGGTGTTGCAGTTCCTGGAAGATGACCCGCAGCTCAAGCAGCATTTGCCGGCGGTGCGTGCCTACCGCGAGCAGTTCGGCGTCTGACACTGAATCCTGTGGGAGCGGGCTTGCCCGCGATAGCGGTGTGTCAGGCGGTGCATTTTAGAATGTACTGCCGTCATCGCAGGCAAGCCAGCGCCCACATTTGAACTGTGTACAAACAAAAAGCCCCGCTCAATTCGATTGAGCGGGGCTTTTTGCTTTGCAGCGGTTAAGGACGCTTGCGGTTACTGATCAGCGTGCCCACACCAGTATCGGTGAAGATTTCCAGCAGGATTGCATTTGGCACGCGGCCATCCAGGATCAGCGAGCTGCCGACGCCGCCCTGCACCGCTTCCAGTGCGCAACGGATCTTCGGCAACATGCCGCCGTAGATGGTGCCGTCGGCGATCAGGTCGTCTACCTGCTGGGTAGTCAAGCCGGTCAGTACCTTGCCTTCCTTGTCCATCAAGCCGGCGATGTTGGTCAGCAGCATCAGCTTTTCAGCCTTCAGTGCTTCCGCCACCTTACCGGCTACCAGATCGGCGTTGATGTTATAGGACTCGCCATTAGCACCCACGCCGATCGGCGCAATTACCGGGATGAAGTCGCCCTTGACCAGCAGGTTGAGCAAATCGGTGTTGATGCCGATGACTTCGCCCACCTGGCCGATGTCGATGATTTCCGGCTGGGTCATCTCCGGCGTCTTGCGGGTCACGGTCAGTTTCTTGGCGCGGATCAGTTCCGCATCCTTGCCGGTCAGGCCGATGGCGCTGCCGCCGTGGCGGTTGATCAGGTTGACGATGTCTTTGTTGACCTGGCCGCCGAGGACCATTTCCACCACGTCCATGGTTTGCGCGTCAGTGACGCGCATGCCATCGATGAAGTGACTCTCGATGGACAACCGCTTGAGCAGGTCGCCGATTTGCGGGCCGCCGCCGTGGACAACCACGGGGTTGATCCCTACGGCCTTCATCAGCACGATGTCGCGCGCAAAGCCGGTTTTCAGCTCATCGCTTTCCATGGCATTGCCGCCGTACTTGATCACCAGCGTCTTGCCGACGTAGCGTCGAATATAAGGCAACGCTTCGGACAGGACCTTGGCGGTGTTGGCAGCGGCTTCGCGTTCGAGGGTCATTCAGGGCTCCGGGCAAAAAATCAGAACGGTAATTGGAGATCAGGGGCAACACGTTTCAACTGGGCGTGGAACACGTCCTTGATGCGCTGCAACTCAGCCTCGGTATCCGCCTCGAAACGCAGGACCAGCACCGGTGTGGTGTTGGACGCGCGAACCAGGCCCCAGCCTTTGGCGTAATCGACTCGCACACCATCAATGGTGGTCAGGTTGGCGCCTTCACCCCATTGCGCATCGTGCAATGCGTCAATGATGCTGAATTTGCTCTCCTCGGTCACATGGATATTGATCTCTGGCGTAGAAATATCATTTGGGAAGGTCTGAAACAGCTCTTCGGCCGTGGATTTTTCCTTGCTGAGGATCTCCAGCAGGCGAGCGGCGCTGTAAATACCATCGTCAAACCCGAACCAGCGCTCCTTGAAGAACACGTGGCCGCTCATTTCACCGGCCAACAGCGCGCCGGTTTCCTTCATTTTCTTTTTGATCAACGAGTGACCGGTCTTCCACATTAGAGGGCGACCGCCGTACTCCTTGATCAATGGCGTCAGGCGACGCGTGCATTTCACGTCGAAGATGATCTCGGCGTTGGCATTGCGCGCAACCACGTCGCGGGCAAACAGCATCAACAGGCGGTCCGGGAACACGATCTCGCCGGTTTCGGTCACCACGCCCACACGGTCGCCGTCGCCATCGAACGCCAGGCCGACGTCGGCGCCTGTTTCCTTGACCTTGGCAATCAGGTCCACCAGGTTTTCCGGTTTGCCCGGGTCTGGGTGATGGTTGGGGAAGTTGCCGTCCACTTCGCAGAACAGTGGGATCACTTCGCAGTTCAGGGCTTCGAGCAATTGCGGGGCAATCACACCCGCTGCGCCGTTGCCGCAGTCCACCACGACTTTCAAGCGGCGGGCGAGCTTGACGTCACGGGTGATTTCATCGGAGTAGCGTTGCAGGATGTCAACCTTGGTGATGGTCCCTGTGCCGCGGGTCAGGTCGTTGGTCTTCAGGCGGGTGTGCAGGGCCTGGATCTGCTCATTGGCCAGAGTGTCGCCAGCGATGACGATCTTGAAGCCGTTGTAGTCCGACGGGTTGTGGCTGCCGGTAAGCATGACCCCGGATTTGCCCGCCAGTACGTTGGCGGCGTAGTACAGCGCGGGGGTTGGCACCAGACCGACGTCGCTGACGTGGCAGCCGCTGTCAGCCAGGCCCTGGATCAGTTGCTCGACCAGCTCCGGGCCAGACAAGCGGCCGTCACGGCCTACCGAAACGTTGGGTTCGCCTTGGGCCAGACTCTGGGAGCCGATGGCGCGGCCGATCCAGTAGGCGGTTTCGGCGGTCAGGGTCTTGGGGACCACACCACGGATGTCATAGGCGCGAAAAATGCTGTTGGGAAAGGTCGGGGCTACGCGGGCTGCGGTACTCATCGCGGGGGAAACTCCATCTGAAAGGGGGCAAGGCGGGCCTGATGTGGCTGGCCGGCAGGCTCAAACTGAAGGGTATGACGGCGTTTTCGGCAGAGAGTTCGTGGTGTAAAAATGCCATCGGCGCTTCGGCGCTAGCATTATTTTTACGTAGTCCTTTGATTTCATTAGAGAAATCTCGATGATTATTTCCGCGCATTCTTCATCCTGAAAAGCCGGGCGGTGGCGCGTGGCCGGACGATTGCATCCGGCCACGTTCAGCTTAGTCAGTGACTGCCGGAATGCCCAAAACCGCCTGCGCCGCGTTGGGTTTCATCGAATTCCTGCACCAATTCAAAATGCGCCTGCACCACCGGCACCAATACCAGTTGGGCGATGCGCTCGCCGACGGCGATGTTGAAAGCAGTCTGGCCACGGTTCCAGCACGACACCATCAACTCGCCCTGGTAGTCGGAGTCGATCAGGCCGACCAAGTTGCCGAGCACGATGCCATGTTTGTGACCCAGGCCGGAGCGCGGCAGGATCAGCGCCGCCAAGCCAGGATCGCCGACATAGATCGACAGGCCAGTGGGAATCAGGATGGTTTGGCCCGGCTCAAGGACGGTGTCCTCTTTGAGCATGGCGCGCAGGTCCAGGCCGGCGGAACCCGGCGTGGCGTACGCCGGCAGAGGGAATTCGTTGCCGAGGCGTGGGTCGAGAATCTTGGCTTGCAAAGCGTGCATGGACATTAAACCTGGTTCAGCCGTTGGGCGATAAAAGAGATCAGTTGGCGGGCAATCTTGCCCTTGCTGGTCTGGGCGAAAAGGGTGGCGTGCAGTTCGCGGTCGATCACGCTGCACGCATTTTCCTCGCTGTTGAAGCCGATGCTCGGGTTGGCGACATCATTGGCAACGATCAGGTCGAGGTTTTTGTCTTTCAGTTTGCGTGCGGCGTAGTCCAGCAGGTGCTCGGTCTCGGCAGCGAAGCCGACGCTGAACGGACGGTCTGGACGGGTTGCGATGGTGGCCAGGATGTCCGGGTTACGCACCATTTGCAGGAGCAGGCCGTCGCCGCTCGTAGGGTCTTTCTTGAGCTTCTGCGGGGCCACGACCTCCGGGCGGTAATCCGCAACCGCTGCCGAGGCGATAAACAGGTCGCAGGGAATGGCGGCTTCGCAGGCCGCCAACATGTCCCGGGCGCTGACTACGTCGATCCGCGTGACGCGATCAGGGGTCGGCAGATGCACGGGACCTGTGATCAGTGTGACCCGTGCGCCTGCCTCGACCGCGGCTTCTGCCAACGCGAAGCCCATTTTTCCTGAGCTATGGTTGGTGATGTAGCGGACCGGGTCGATGTTTTCCTGGGTTGGGCCAGCGGTGATCAGCACGTGCTTGCCGGTCAGGGCCAGGTGCTGGAAGCACTCGGCGGCGCATTGTGCGAGGTCCGTGGCTTCGAGCATGCGGCCCAGGCCGACGTCGCCGCAGGCCTGGCTGCCGGACGCCGGGCCGAACACCTTGAGGCCGCGGGTTTGCAGGAGTTGGGTATTGGCTTGGGTGGCCGGGTCGCGCCACATGGCCTGGTTCATGGCCGGAGCGATAGCGACGGTGGCGTCGGTGGCCAATACCAGGGTGGTGAGCAGGTCATCGGCAATGCCCTGGGCCAGGCGGGCGATCAGGTCGGCAGTGGCCGGGGCGATCAGCACCAGGTCGGCCCATTTGGCCAGTTCGATATGGCCCATGGCGGCTTCTGCTGCCGGGTCCAGCAGGTCGAGGTGAACCGGGTGGCCGGACAGGGCTTGCATGGTCAGCGGGGTGATGAACTCACTGCCACCACGGGTCATGACCACGCGCACTTCGGCGCCCTGGTCCAGGAGCCTGCGAACCAACTCTGCGCTCTTGTAGGCGGCAATGCCGCCGCCGACGCCGAGAACGATGCGTTTCCGATACAGACGCTGCATTGGTTTGCCTTTCCAGTTCAGTGATGCCAGTTCAGTGACGCCTGCGATGACCCCTCCCCAGGTGAAATCGCCGGCAAAAAAGAGGGCCCTACGATAACACAGCGCCCGCCGGGCAACAGCGGAGCAGATACAGGGAGGTGGGATGAGTATTCGTGATTGGCCCGTGGCGGAGCGTCCGCGGGAGAAATTATTGGAAGGCGGCGCAGCGAGCCTGTCCGATGCCGAGCTGTTGGCGATTTTCCTGCGTACGGGGGTTGCCGGGCGAAGTGCGGTGGATCTGGCGCGCCATCTGTTGGCGCAATTCGGTGGCCTGCGCCCGTTACTGGAGGCCAGCCAGACGTTGTTCAGCCAGCATCTGGGGCTGGGCCCGGCGAAGTTCGCCCAACTGCAGGCGGTGCTGGAAATGTCCCGGCGCCACTTGGCTGAGCGCTTGCGGGCTGACTCGGTGCTGGAGAGCCCGTTGGCCGTGCGCGAGTACCTCAAGGCGCTGCTGCGCCATGAGCCCCATGAGATATTCGGCTGCCTGTTTCTGGACTCAAAGCATCGGGTGCTGGGGTTCGAGGTCATTTCCCAGGGCACCATCGACGCTGCGATTGTCTATCCGCGACAAGTGGTCAAGCGCGCCTTGGCGTACAACGCGGCGGCGTTGATCCTGTGCCACAACCACCCGTCGGGGAGCGCGGAGCCCAGCGCGGCTGATCGAAAATTGACCAAGCTGCTGCAAAAGGCGCTGGACGTGGTGGATGTGCGAGTGCTGGACCATATCATCGTGGGCGATGGCGACCCGCTGTCGATGGCTGAATACGGTTGGTTGTAACGGTCCGGCCTCTGTAGGAGCGAGCAAGTTCGCTCCTACAGGTGGGAGTGTGCCTTAGGGCTTGAGGCTGACTTTCGAATAGTCCTGGCGCCCGAACGGGCTTACCTGGTACCCCTGGATGTTCTTGCGGGTCAAGGCAAACGCCGTCGGATGCGCCAGTGGCAGCCACAGCGCCTGTTGCTGGATCTGCGCCTGGGCCTGCTGATACAGCTTGCTGCGCACACCTTGCTCACTGGTGGTTTTGCCCGCGCTGATCAACTTATCCAGGGTGGGATCGCAATAGCGGGCAAAGTTGGTGCCGGACTTCACCGCTGCGCATGAGAACTGCGGCGTCAGGAAGTTATCCGGGTCGCCGTTGTCGCCGGCCCAGCCCATGAACAGCAAGTCGTGCTCGCCGGCCTTGGCGCGGCGGATCAACTCGCCCCATTCGATCACGCGAATCTCGGCCTGGATGCCAACCTTGGCCAGGTCGGCCTGCAACAGTTGGGCGCCGAGGTTCGGGTTGGGGTTCAGCAGGCTGCCCGTAGGGCGGGTCCATATTGTGGTCTTGAAGCCGTCCTTGAGCCCGGCGCGGCCCAGCAGCGCCTTGGCTTTGGCGAGGTCCTGCGGGTAGCCTGGCAACTCCTTGGCATAGCTCCAGGTGTTCGGCGGGTAGACACCGTTGGCTGCTTCGGCGGTGCCTTCGAACACGGCCTTGAGGTAGCTGCCCTTATCAAAGGCCAGGTTGATCGCCTGGCGCACTTCGGGCTTGTCCAGCGGTGGGTGCTGGCTGTTGATGGCGACGAACGCGGTCATGAAGGCGGCGGTTTTTTCCACCTTCAGCGCCGAGTCTTTTTCGGCCTCGCCCACATCCAGGGGCTTGGGTGACAGGGCGATCTGGCATTCATCGCGGTGCAGCTTCTGCAGGCGTACGTTGGCGTCCGGGGTGATGGCGAAAATCAGGTTATCCACCGCCGGTTTGCCGGCGAAGTAGTCCGGGTTGGCCTTGTAACGCACCACGGCATCTTTCTGGAAACGCACGAACACAAACGGGCCGGTGCCGATTGGCTGGCTGTTGAGCTTCTCGGGTGTGCCGGCCTTGAGCAATTTATCGGCATATTCAGCCGGATAGATCGAGGCAAAGCCCATGCTCAGTGCTGGTAAGAAGGTGGAATCGGCATGGTCGAGGGTGAAGCGCACGGTCAGTGGGTCAAGGGCGTCGATTTTCTTGACCAGTGTGGGCAATTGCAGGGATTGGGCGTGAGGAAAGCCGCTCTGGGCGATCTTGTGCCACGGGTTGGCCGGGTCGAGCATGCGCTCGAAGCTGAAGCGCACGTCTTCGGCGGTCAAGGTGCGGCTTGGGCTGAAATAACTGGTGCGATGGAATTTCACATCGGGGTGCAGTTTGAAGGTGTACGTCAGCCCATCGGGCGACACTTCCCAGCTGTCTGCAAGGCTCGGTACCAACTTGCCACTGGCCGCGTCGAATTCCACTAAACGGTTCATCAGCACGTCGGCCGAGGCGTTGGTGGTGGTCAGTGAGTTGTACTGCACCACATCGAAGCCTTCGGGGCTGGCCTCGGTGCATACGCTCAAGTTGGTGGCCGCAACGGCCATCGGCGCAATAAAGAGAGGGGCAAGCAATAGCGGTAGGGCAGCGAGGCGCATATTCGGTTTCCTGTGCAGATCGAAGGCCCATCTGCGAGTGCAGTCTGGAAAAAGCCTACCGTAGAGGTCTGATTGATAAATGACTAGCCCATTTTTGCCTGTGCTTTTGGCCAAAATGCTGTTTTGATGGCGCCTCAGCGTGTTTCGCCGTGCACTTCCCTGTGACCGCAGGCGTTGTAAATCATTCTGTGCGACGAGCGGTCGGCTGTTACAGCGGCCCCTCCTGGCAGCGGTTCAGGCACTTGTGGCCAAGATTTACGCTGCTAAAAGTACACAGGTTGTTGTTGCACTGGGGTCTTTCTGGTATAAAGCAGCGCTCTTTTCTAGGGGCCCGGTTCCTTCACTGTAGGTGTAGCCGGTAAGACCCTAAAGAAACGCGGCGCCTGGCGCCAAATGACTGAGAGATTAAGCGGCCAACCCATGCCGGGTTGGGCATGTGGTTTTAGAGGGCTGAGGCATGTCGAGAGTCTGTCAAGTTACCGGTAAGGGTCCGGTGACTGGGAATAACATTTCCCACGCAAATAACAAAACCCGTCGTCGTTTCCTGCCGAACCTGCAGCATCACCGCTTCTGGGTTGAAGAAGAGAAACGTTTCGTGCGTCTGCGCGTATCTGCTAAAGGCATGCGTATTATCGACAAGCGTGGCATCACTGTCGTGCTGGCCGAAATCCGCGCCGCTGGCAAGATCTAAGGAGCTCTATCATGCGTGAATTGATTCGAATGATCTCTAGCGCCGGTACTGGTCACTTCTACACTACCGACAAGAACAAGCGTACTACCCCGGACAAGCTCGAAAAGAAAATGTTCGACCCGCGCGTTCGCAAGCACGTGATCTACAAAGAAGGCAAAATCAAGTAATTGATTTTCCTCCTTGTGAAAAAAAGCCCGTATCTCACGATGCGGGCTTTTTTTTGCCTGATCGTTCCCACGCTCTGCTGATCGTTCCCACGCTCTGCGTGGGAATGCCGTCTCGGACGCTTAGCGTCCCGTTGTCGATCAATCAATGATCAGGCTTTCTCTTCAAACACCACGTAGATCTTGCGGCACGCTTCCAGCACTTCCCAGGTACCGCTGAAACCGGCAGGGATCACAAAGCGATCGCCGGCCCGCAGGGTCTTGGCATTCCCCTCGGCATCACGCAACACCGACACGCCTTGCACGATCTCGCAGTACTCATGCTCGGTGTAGTTGACCTTCCACTGGCCCACTTCACCTTCCCAGACGCCGGCGTTCATCTGGCCGCATGGGCTGTTGTAGTGGTTGTAGAGTGTCTGCTCGGGATCGCCCTTGAGGATTTTCTCGGCGGCAGGGCGGTAGCGTTCGGGGGCGGTGTTGGCTTGGCTGAAATCGACGATGTCCTGGATGCTCATGTGCATTTCCCGTCTGGCCTGCGGTTGGAGAGTCCAAAGTCTATGTTTATTAAAATGAACATCGCAAGGGCGTTTGCCGCCGTTATGTCAAATATATTGAAACATCCCCAGCCGCTGGTTTAGGGTGGCAGCTGCCTTGAGCCGAACAGCAGGCTGGTCGGGCAAGCATTCGTGATGGCGCCGGGATAAACCTCCCAGGCCCTTGTATTCAATAAGAGGAGGACACTCGCATGACCACCCTGACCCGTGCCGACTGGGAACAACGCGCCAAGGCTCTGAAGATCGAAGGCCGCGCCTATATCAATGGCGAATACACCGCCGCCGTTTCCGGTGACACCTTCGAATGCATCAGCCCGGTGGATGGGCGCTTGCTGGCCACTGTCGCCAGCTGTGATGCCAGCGATGCCCAGCGCGCCGTGGAAAATGCGCGTGCCACTTTCAATTCCGGCGTGTGGTCGCGCCTGGCACCGGCCAAGCGCAAGTCCGTCATGATCCGTTTCGCCGCGCTGCTCAAGGCTAACGCCGAAGAACTGGCGCTGCTTGAAACCCTGGATATGGGCAAGCCCATCAGCGATTCCCTGAACATCGACGTCCCCGGCGCGGCGCAAGCCCTGAGCTGGAGCGGCGAGGCGATCGACAAGATCTACGACGAAGTCGCCGCCACGCCCCACGATCAACTGGGCCTGGTGACCCGCGAGCCCGTCGGTGTTGTTGGCGCCATCGTGCCGTGGAACTTCCCGTTGATGATGGCGTGCTGGAAACTCGGCCCGGCGCTGTCCACCGGCAACTCTGTCATCCTGAAGCCGTCCGAAAAATCCCCGCTCACCGCCATCCGCATCGCCGCGTTGGCCGTTGAGGCTGGTATTCCAAAAGGCGTGTTCAACGTGCTGCCTGGCTATGGCCACACCGTGGGTAACGCCCTGGCGGTGCACATGGACGTCGATACCCTGGTGTTCACGGGCTCCACCAAGATCGCCAAGCAACTGTTGATCCGCTCCGGCGAGTCGAACATGAAGCGTGTATGGCTGGAAGCCGGTGGCAAGAGCCCGAACATCGTGTTTGCCGACGCGCCGAACCTGCAAGCGGCGGCCGAATCCGCCGCCAGCGCCATTGCCTTCAACCAGGGCGAAGTCTGCACTGCCGGCTCGCGCCTGCTGGTCGAGCGTTCGATCAAAGACACCTTCCTGCCGCTGGTGATCGAGGCCCTCAAGGGCTGGAAACCCGGCAATCCACTGGACCCAGCCACCACTGTGGGTGCATTGGTGGATACGCAACAGATGAACACCGTGCTTTCGTACATTGAAGCCGGCCACGCCGACGGCGCCAAGCTGGTCGCGGGTGGCAAGCGCACCCTGGAAGAGTCCGGCGGCACCTACGTCGAGCCGACGATTTTCGACGGCGTGACCAATGCCATGAAGATCGCCCAGGAAGAGATCTTTGGCCCGGTCCTGTCGGTGATCACTTTCGACAGCGCCGAAGAAGCCATCGCCATCGCCAACGACACCCAATACGGCCTGGCTGCGGCGGTGTGGACGGCGGATATCTCCAAGGCACACCTGACGGCCAAGGCTCTGCGCGCCGGCAGCGTGTGGGTTAACCAGTACGACGGCGGCGACATGACCGCACCGTTCGGTGGTTTCAAGCAGTCGGGTAATGGCCGCGACAAGTCGCTGCATGCATTCGACAAGTACACCGAGCTGAAGGCGACCTGGATCAAGCTCTAAGCAACACTGCTGATCCCCTGTAGGAGCGAGCCTGTGTGGGAACTGGCTTGCCTGCGATAGCATCACTGAGGTGTGGCTGACACACCGAGGCGTCTGTATCGCAGGCAAGCCAGCTCCCACATAAGCTCGCTCCTACAGTTCGTTTTGCGAAGCAGAATTATCCACAGGAGCGTGGCAATGCGTTGGGCGACATATTTCGCCGTGCTGGCCTCGGTACTCAGCGTTGGCCTGGCCCTGGGTGTCAGCATGCCGTTGGTATCCCTGCGTCTTGAAGGTTGGGGTTATGGCAGTTTCGCCATTGGCGTGATGGCGGCGATGCCGGCATTCGGCGTACTGCTGGGCGCCAAGGTCTCCAGCCGCATGGCGTCCTGGCTCGGCACTGCCAACCTGATGCGCCTGTGCCTGTGGGCCGGTGCGGTGTCCATCGGCTTGCTGGCGATCCTGCCCAGCTACCCGGTGTGGCTGGTGCTCAGGCTGATGATCGGGGTGATCCTGACCATCGTATTTATCCTGGGTGAAAGCTGGATCAACCAATTGGTGGTCGAGCAGTGGCGTGGCCGCCTGGTGGCGCTCTACGGCTGCAGTTATGCCTTGAGCCAACTGTCGGGGCCGTTGCTGTTGGGCCTGATTGGCACCGACCATGACTACGGCTTCTGGGTCGGCGCGGGCCTTTTGGTGCTGGCGCCGCTGCTGTTGCTGGGACGTACCGGCGCGCCGACGGCGGATTCGTTCAGCGTGACCTTTGGCGACCTGTGGCGCTTTTGCCTGGGCCTGCCGGCGATTGCCTGGGCCGTGGCGTTGTTTGCTGCCTTCGAAGCGATGATTCTGACGTTGTTGCCGGTGTACTGCCTGCAACAGGGTTTTACCGCTGAGATCGCCTTGGCGATGGTCAGCACGGTGGTGGTGGGCGATGCGTTGCTGCAATTGCCCATTGGCGCGCTGGCCGACTACCTGCCGCGACGCACTCTGTTTCTGGCCTGTGCACTGCTGTTACTGGCGTCGAGCCTGGCGGTGCCGTTATTGATGCACACCTTGCTGATCTGGCCGGTGTGGGTGCTGTTCGGCGCCAGTGCCGGCGGTTTGTTTACCTTGTCGCTGATTTTGATTGGCGAGCGCTACCGCGACGATGCGTTGGTGCGTGCCAACGCTCACGTGGCGCAGCTGTGGGGCATTGGCTGCCTGATCGGGCCGCTGGTGGCAGGAGCGGGCAGCCAGTGGATCAGCGGGCATGCGCTACCGCTGCTGATGGCCGCCGGGGCGCTGGGGTTGGTGGTGCTGTTGCTGCGCCAGGGGGCTTTCGGCGCTACGCAGCCGGCCTGACCTTTAAACGCGGCCAATGTGGGAGCTGGCTTGCCTGCGATGACGGTTTGTCAGCCAGCGGATTTGTTGTCTGGCACACCGCTATCGCGGGCAAGCCCGGCTCCCACAGGTGATCCGCAGGGGTTTTAGAGCATGCGTTCCAGGCCAACACTGGTGGCGAACCAGGCGTTGAACCGCCGCCACCAATTGCCCGGTTCGCGCGTCAGAGTGTGCATCTGGCCGTTGTCTTCTGTCACCCACACCACTTGGCCGTCCTGCAGTTTGGCCTCATAGCTCAACGCTGGCGCCATACCTTCCAGCGCCAGGTTGCGCACGTGTTCGGCCAGTTCGGGGCTGTCCACCAGTACGCCGACTTCGGTGTTCCACAGCACTGAGCGCGGGTCGAAATTGAATGAGCCGATAAACGACTTTTCTCGATCGAAAATCATCGCCTTGCTGTGCAGGCTGGAGTCCGAGCCGCGCCAGCTGCCATGCCGAAACAGGTGCGGGCCGCTGCTTGCGCTGGGGTCGCCCGGTTGCCGGCGCAACTCATAGAGCTTTACTCCGTGCTCCAGCAGCGCCTTGCGATACGGCGCATAACCGCCGTGCACGGCCGGTACGTCGGTGGCTTCGAGGGCGTTGGTCAGCAGGCGCACCGAAACACCCGCATCGGCACGCCCTGTGAGGTAGACCAGCCCAGGTTGGCCCGGTACGAAGTAAGCCGAAATCATGATCAGCTCATGGCTGACCCCCGCCAGCTCTGGCGCCAGCTGGGTGGTCAGCAACAGTCGCGGGTCGGGGTCGGCCTTGGCCAGTACCTTGCTCGGTGCGTCCCACAGCGCCTGGTTCCAGGCCCAGATCAACTCGCGGCGCCAGATGTCCATGCGGGGCTGGGTCTGGTAAGTGCGCAGGCGGTTATACAGCGCGTGGTTCTGCTGACGGGACTGAGCCAGGGAGGCTTCAAGGCGCCCGCGGGCGACGGCGAGGTCGACCTTGGAGGGTTTGTTCGAGACGAAGTCATCGATAGGCTTGCTCAAGGCGCTGTTCCAGTACTGGTCGAAGCTGTGACCCAATTGCTCGGCTACCGGCCCGACGCTGAGCATGTCGATGTCGGTGAAATTCAGGTTGGGTTCGGCGTCGAAATACTCGTCGCCCAGGTTGCGCCCGCCAACGATGGCCACGCTGTTATCGGCCAGCCACAGCTTGTTATGCATGCGCCGGTGTTGCAGCGACAGGTTGAATACACGGCCCATGGCGCGTGTAACGCCGGTGCTGCGCCCCAGGTGCAGCGGGTTGAACAGGCGTATCTGCACCTTGGGATGGGCGGCGAGGGTGGCGATGATCTGGTCGAGGCCATCGCTGGTGGTGTCGTCCAGTAGAATGCGTACGCGCACCCCGCGGTCGGCGGCCTTGAGCAGTTCGTCCACAAGCATGCGTGTGCTGATGCCGTCGTGCACGATGTAGTACTGCAAGTCGAGGCTGGTCTGGGCGTTGCGGATCAGCTCGGCGCGGGCCATGAAGGCTTCACTGCTGTTGGGCAGCAAACGAAAGCCCGAGCGCCCTTGGTAGGGGGCGGCCTGGGCCTGGATCGAGCGACCGAACGAGGAGTCCTTCGCCGGCAGGGCATCGCTGGGGATGCGCGGGGTGTCGACCGTGGCGCAGCCGCCCAGGGCCAGGGCGGCCAGCAGGCAAAACGGTAAAAGCCGTCGAATCATCAAGGAAACTGCTTCCAGGTCAGGGCGGTTGTGGCATATGACGGCAATTGCTCGGGAAAGGTCAGTCCGCCGTCTCTTCCAGCATCTTGCCAGCGGCAGCACCTACCTTGCGCACGGCCTCTTCAATCTGCGCTGTTGGCTTGGCAGCGTAGTTCATGCGCAAGCAGTTACGGTACTTGCCGGAAGCGGAGAAGATACTGCCTACCGCCACCTGTACGCCTTGTTCCACCAGCACGCGGTTGAGCTTCAAGGTGTCGAAGCCCTCCGGCAGCTCGATCCATAACATAAAGCTGCCCTGGGGCCGGCTGGCACGCGTACCAGCGGGAAAATAACGGCTGACCCAATCCAGCATCAAGTCGCGATTACGTTGGTATTGGGTGCGCATCCTGCGTAAATGCGGCTCGAAATGACCGCCTTTGAGGAATTCTGCAATGGCAATCTGCGGCTGTGTAGCCGTAGAACCGGTGCTGATGTATTTCATGTGCAGCACCCGTTCCAGATAGCGTCCCGGTGCGACCCAGCCAATGCGCAGACCGGGCGCCAGGGTTTTGGAGAACGAGCTGCACAGCAGCACACGCCCGTCTTCATCGAAGGACTTGATGGTGCGCGGGCGTGGGTAGCTGTAGGCCAGCTCGCCATACACATCGTCTTCGATAATCGCCACGTCAAAGCGCTGGGCCAGGGTCAGCAAGGCGCGTTTGCGCGCTTCCGGCATGATGTAGCCCAAGGGGTTGTTGCAGTTTGGGGTGAGCTGGATGACTTTGATCGGCCACTGTTCCAGCGCCAGTTCCAGGGCCTCCAGGCTGATGCCGGTGAGCGGGTCGGTGGGGATTTCCAGGGCTTTCATGCCCAGGCCCTTGAGGGTCTGCATGGCACCGTGGAAGCTGGGCGAATCCACCGCGACGATATCGCCGGGCTCACAAATGGCGTGAATGCTGGCGGAGAGGGCTTCGTGGCAACCGGTGGTGATCACGATGTCTTCGGCGCTCAGTTGGCAACCGGAGTCCAATGAAAGCCGGGCGATTTGCTCACGCAGTTCCATACAGCCGAGGATATTGTCGTAATACAGCCCCGGCAGGTCTTGGCGCCGGCTGACACGGGCGAGGCTACGCAGCAGCGGCTTCAAGGTGGGCGACAATACATCCGGCATGCCCCGACCCATCTGTATGACGTCTTTGCGCGGCACCGCACGAATCAGTTCCAGCACCAGGTCCCACTGGGAGATTTCCACTGGCCGTTGGGCCGGGCGGCCAATCTCGGGCAGTGCCGGCAGTTCACGGCCCACCGGAACAAAATAGCCCGACTTGGGCTTGGGCATCGCCAGGCCGTTGTCTTCGAGCAACCGATACGCCTGCTGCACGGTGCTCAGGCTCACCCCATGTTCCACACTCAAGGCCCGCACCGAGGGCAGTCGATCGCCCGGACGATAGAAGCCCTGTTCAATGCGGGTGCCGAGCAATTCGGCGAGGTTGACGTAAAGAGTCATGGTGGTCGCTCCCGAGGGACCAGTACAGATAAAGGGAAAATACAGGATTCAGCCACGCATAGGGAGTATCTGTATGGATCTAATAAAAGTTGGCTGAATCTGTAATGGTTCTGGCCGCCCGCGCATGCTGGTCACTCAAGGCAACAGGCCAATGAGGGGCAGTCAAATGAGCGGCATGAGCGATGTACGGCTGGCGTTACGCAGTCAGGAACTGGAAGCGGGGCAGGAGCAGGCGCTCACTGCCCCGGCGCCTGGCCGCTGGCATCTGTTCTGGCGCCGTCGCCATACGCGCAAGGCCCTGCTGGACCTGAGCCGCGAGCAGTTACGCGACATCGGGCTGACCGCCGAGCAGGCGCGCCGTGAGGGTTTGAAACCCTTCTGGCGCGATTGATCAGAGCAGTTCTTTGAGGCGGTGCCAGAGCATCCCCAGGGCCAGCAACGGAGAACGCAGGTGTTTGCCGCCGGGGAAGGTGATGTGTGGCACCTGAGCGAATAGATCGAAGCGCCCCTGTTGCTGGCCGC
The DNA here is from genome assembly GCF_044218845.1 of Pseudomonas sp. B16120. Lineage (NCBI taxonomy): Bacteria > Pseudomonadati > Pseudomonadota > Gammaproteobacteria > Pseudomonadales > Pseudomonadaceae > Pseudomonas > Pseudomonas sp. B16120. The sequence continues at coordinate 6,121,566 of NZ_CP162588.1, read as the reverse complement.
TGATGGCCTCGGCCAGCAGCTTGCCCGCCAGGTGCGTGGCGTTGAGGCCATGGCCGGCATAGGCCTGGGCGTAATACACGTTGGGTTGATCGGCCAGGCGGCCAATCTGCGGCAGGCGGTTGGCGCCGATGCCGATCATGCCGCCCCATTGGTAGTCGATTTTCACGTCTGCCAATTGGGGGAATACCTGCAGCATCTTCGGCCGCATGTAGGCGCCGATGTCCTTGGGGTCTCGACCGGAGTAGTGGCAGGCGCCGCCGAACAACAGGCGACGGTCGGCGGACAGGCGGAAGTAATCCACCGTCACGCGCTGGTCACACACGGCCATGTTCTGCGGTAACAGGCTGGTGGCTTGCGCCTCGCTCAAGGGCTCGGTGGCAATGATGTAGCTGCCGGCGGGCAACACCTTGCCGCTCAGTTGCGGGTTGAGCCCGTTCAGGTAGGCGTTGCAGGCCAGTACCAGGGTCTTGGCGCGCACAGTGCCTTGGGCGGTGTGCACCTTGACCTCAGGACCATAGTCGATACGGGTCACTTGGGATTGCTCGTACAGCGCCACGCCCAACTGCTGGGCAACGGCAGCCTCACCCAGTGCCAGGTTCAGCGGGTGCAGATGGCCGGAACCCATATCGATCATGCCGCCTACATAGCGATCAGAGCCGATTACGGTGCCCATCTCGCTGGCTTGCAACAGGCGCACTTCGTGGCGGTAACCCAGGCTGCGCAGCTCTTCGGCATCCTCGGCCAGGCCCTGCAGGTCGCGGGGTTTGTTGGCCAGGTCGCAGTAGCCCCAAGTCAGGTCACAGGGGATCTGGAAGCGCTCCACACGCTCGCGCACGATCTCCACGGCTTCCAGGCCCATCAGCTTCATCTGGCGCACGCCGTCGCTGCCGATCACCTGGGTGAACTGATCCAGCCCGTGGCCGACACCGCGAATCAACTGGCCGCCATTGCGCCCGCTGGCGCCCCAACCGATTTTGCGCGCCTCCAGCAACACCACGCGAAAGCCGCGCTCGGCCAATTCCAAGGCGGTGTTGAGCCCGGAGAACCCCCCGCCGATCACACAGACATCGGCGTTTACCTCACCGGTCAGCGTCGGGTAATCCGGTTGCGGCACGCTGCTGGCGGCGTAGTAGGAAGCGGTGTGCCGGGCGCTGGCGGTCATGGGGAACCTCCCTGTCTGGAAAATTTGACGCAGGATACAGTGGTCGCACGACGCTGTCTGCGCGGGGCGTTTTGCGTCAGAATCCACGTCTATTCGCCGTTCGGTATGGGTTTCGATGAGTTGCAACAGTCAGAAAATCAGCGCGCTGCGTCGCCAGATTCCTTCGTTCGAGTGCGTCCCCGGTTGCCACGACTGCTGTGGGCCGGTGACCACCTCGCCCGAGGAAATGTCGCGCCTGCCGCGCAAGACCGCTGCCGAGCAAGAGGCGGCGATGGACGAGCTGAACTGCGTGCATCTGGGGCCCAAGGGTTGCACGGTGTATGACGAGCGGCCGCTGATCTGTCGCCTGTTCGGCACCACCAAGACCTTGCCGTGCCCTAATGGCCGCCGGCCAGTGGAGCTGATTCATCCGCGGGTGGAGAAGCAGATTCATGAGTACATGGCGAGTACCCGGCAGGTGTTGGTCTAGCGGATGTATTCGGTTAAAACCAAGGGAGCAGGCAAGCCAGCTCCCACATTTGACCGTGTTGTGTCAGTGGGTCAGTCAGGGATCGGCAGGTTCAGGCTTTCTTTCACCTCTTCCATCACGATATAGCTCTTGGATTCGCGCACATGGGGGAGTTTGAGCAGGATATCGCCCAGCAATTTGCGGTACGAAGCCATCTCCGAGATTCGCGCTTTCACCAGGTAGTCGAAATCACCCGACACTAGATGGCACTCCAGCACGTGAGGCAGTTTCAGCACGGCTCGGCGGAATTCTTCAAAGGTGTCACCCGACTTGTAATCCAGGCTGATCTCGACAAATACCAGCAAACTGCCCTTCAAATGCTGGGGATTGAGCCGTGCGTTGTAGCCCATGATGATCCCTTCGCGCTCCAGGCGCCGCACGCGCTCGGTGCAGGGCGTGGTGGACAGCCCGACCTTTTCCCCCAGCTCCGTGAACGAGATGCGCCCGTCGGTTTGCAGGATGCGCAGGATATTGCGGTCGATCTTGTCCAGCTCCCGTTTGGTCTGGGTGTTGGTACGCATAGGGGATACGCCTCTGTCAAAAGGGTTTTTGCCAAGAATTGTCGCCAAATATAGGCATTTATATAGTGAAATGCACTGTCGATTGTTTTTTACACTGCGCCCATCATTGCTCGAATAACACACGTCAGCGGCCAAGCCCGCGATGAGGATATAAAAATGCGCGTTCTGGTCTTGGGTAGCGGCGTCATTGGGGTGACCAGTGCCTATTATTTGGCGCGGGCCGGCTTTGATGTCGTGGTGGTTGATCGTCAGCCTGCCGCTGCCATGGAAACCAGTTTCGCCAACGCCGGCCAGGTCTCCCCTGGGTATGCTTCGCCCTGGGCCGCGCCGGGTGTGCCACTCAAGGCAATCAAGTGGCTGTTGCAACGCCACGCGCCGTTGGCAATCAAGGCCACTGCTGATATCGACCAATACCTGTGGATGGCGCAGATGCTGCGCAACTGCACGGCCAGCCGCTACGCGGTGAACAAGGAGCGCATGGTGCGCCTGTCCGAGTACAGCCGCGACTGCCTCGACGAATTGCGCGCCGAGACCGGCATTGCCTACGAAGGGCGCAGCCTCGGGACTACCCAACTGTTCCGCACCCAGGCCCAGCTCGATGGCGCCGCCAAGGACATCGCCGTGCTGAAAGAGTCCGGTGTGCCGTTCGAATTGCTCGACCGAGCCGGCATTGCCCGGGTTGAACCGGCTCTGGGCAGCGTCACCGATATCCTCGCGGGTGCCTTGCGCCTGCCCAACGACCAGACGGGCGATTGCCAGATATTCACCACGCGCCTGGTCGACATGTGCAAACAATTGGGCGTGGAATTCCGCTTCGAACAAGACATCCAGCGCCTGGACTACGCAGGCGACCGCATCAATGGTGTGCTGATCGACGGCAAGCTGGAAACCGCCGACCGCTATGTACTGGCCCTCGGCAGTTACTCGCCCAAGTTACTCAAGCCATTGGGCATCAAGGCGCCGGTGTACCCGCTCAAGGGCTACTCGCTGACCGTGCCGATCACTAACCCGGCAATGGCGCCGACCTCGACCATTCTCGATGAAACCTACAAAGTCGCGATCACCCGTTTCGACAACCGTATTCGCGTCGGTGGCATGGCTGAAATAGCCGGTTTTGACCTGTCGCTGAACCCGCGGCGACGTGAAACCCTGGAGATGATCGTCAACGACCTTTATCCTCAGGGCGGCGATCTGGCCCAAGCCAGTTTCTGGACCGGCCTGCGCCCGACCACCCCAGACGGCACGCCGATTGTGGGTGCCACGCCGTTCAAGAACCTGTTCCTGAATACAGGCCACGGTACCCTCGGTTGGACCATGGCCTGTGGTTCGGGTCGCTTGCTGGCCGACCTGATGGCGAAGAAAACGCCGCAGATCAGCGCCGCAGGCCTCGATATTTCCCGTTATGGCAACCACCAGGAGTCCGCACAACATGTCAATCCAGCGCCAGCTCACCAATGAGCGCATGAGCCAGATCGTTGTCCACAGCGGTACCGTGTACCTGGCAGGGCAGGTAGGCGACGACATGAGCGCCGGGATTGAACAGCAAACCCGTGAAACCCTGGTCAATATCGAGCGCTTGCTGGACTTGGCCGGTACTGACAAGTCCAGGTTGCTGTCGGTGACGATCTACCTGAAAGACATCGACGCCGACTTCGCCGGCATGAACGCGGTGTGGGACAAGTGGCTGCCCAAAGGCGTCGCCCCGGCCCGCGCCACTGTGCAAGCCAAGCTGTGCGAACCCGAGATTCTGGTAGAGCTGTCAGTCGTGGCTGCGCTGCCTTAACAATGATCCCTCTCCCGGTGCCGGCGTTGTTGGTCTGCACCGGTTTTTTTATTGACTTTGCTGCCTAGAAGCCTGCCGACATGCGTCCAGCCCGTGCCCTGATCGATCTCCAAGCCCTGCGCCATAACTACCAATTGGCCCGAGAAGTCACCGGGGCCAAGGCCCTCGCCGTGATCAAGGCCGATGCCTACGGCCATGGCGCGGTGCCCGTGGCCCAGGCACTGGAGGCGCAAGCCGACGGGTTCGCGGTGGCGTGCATCGAGGAAGCGCTGGAACTGCGCGCCGCCGGCATTCGTGCGCCGGTGTTGCTGCTGGAAGGTTTTTTCGAAGCCGACGAGTTGCCGCTGATCATCGAGCAGGATTTGTGGTGCGTGGTGCATTCGCTGTGGCAGTTGGACGCCATCGAGCAAGCTCGTTTGAGCAAGCCGCTGACAGTGTGGCTGAAGCTGGACTCGGGCATGCACCGTGTGGGCCTGCACCCCAAGGATTACCAGGAAGCGTATCAGCGCCTGCTGGCGAGTGGCAAAGTGGCGAAAATCGTGCTGATGAGTCATTTTGCCCGCGCCGATGAGCTCGATTGCGTCAGCAGCAACGAACAAGTAACGGTGTTTGAGGCGGCGCGTCAGGGGCTGGCGGCTGAGGTCAGCCTGCGCAACTCACCGTCTGTATTGGGCTGGCCGAGCGTGTCCAGCGACTGGGTGCGCCCCGGTATCATGCTTTACGGCGCAACGCCCTTTGGCGAAGACCAGGCCATTGCGGCGCGCTTGCAGCCGGTGATGACCCTGGAGTCCAAAGTGATCTGCGTACGCGAATTGCCGGCCGGTGAGCCGGTGGGCTATGGCGCCAGGTTCGTCACGTCCAAGCCGATGCGCATCGGCGTGGTTGCCATGGGCTATGCCGACGGTTACCCGCGCCATGCGCCTACCGGCACACCGGTGCTGGTCGCTGGCCAGCGCAGCCGGCTGCTGGGGCGCGTGTCCATGGACATGCTGTGTGTCGACCTCACCGACTTGCCCCAGGCGGGCCTTGGTTCCACCGTAGAGCTGTGGGGCAAGCACATCCTCGCCAGCGATGTGGCCGTGGCCGCCGAGACCATCCCTTATCAGATTTTCTGCAATCTGCGCCGAGTGCCAAGGCTCTATAGCGGCGCTTAGCCGCCGGCAACGAACCGAGCACGCCGGGATTTAGGCCCAAGTGTTGTAAATACTGAACGCTGTCGCCATGATAACGCTCAATTACAACAAAGCCTGAATCCTAGGAGGCTCCTGCATTGGACGTCGGCGAACGACTGCAATCCATCCGTAAACTCAAAGGTCTTTCCCAGCGTGAGCTCGCCAAGCGTGCGGGCGTCACCAACAGCACCATTTCGATGATCGAGAAAAACAGCGTCAGCCCCTCGATCAGCTCCCTGCGCAAGGTGCTGGGCGGTATCCCCATGTCCATGGTCGAGTTCTTTTCCGAAGAAGTCCTCCAGGAAATACCGACGCAGATCGTCTATAAAGCCAATGAGCTGATCGACATCTCTGACGGTGCCGTCACCATGAAACTGGTGGGCCGGGCGCGCCCAAGCCGGGCCATCGCATTTCTCAATGAAATCTACCCTCCGGGTGCCGACACGGGCGAAGAAATGCTCACTCATGAAGGCGAAGAAACCGGAATTCTGGTGGAAGGGCGCCTGGAATTGGTGGTCGGCCTTGAAACTTTTGTGCTCGAAGCGGGCGATAGCTACTACTTTGAAAGCACCAGGCCTCATCGTTTTCGCAATCCGTTCGACGTGCCGGCGCGACTAATCAGCGCAGCCACACCCGCGAACTTTTAAGAATAGAGGCGCCCTGCCAGCGTTGCAGAGGTTCCCGCAGCTGTACACCGTGAGGCCGAATCTCCCTTTATTTAATAGGGTTGTTTCGGCCAGGCGGGCTAACCGTTATACTTTCGCCGCCTGCGAAACCGTGGCCGCAGGCGTGAATAGCCACCATTGAGGGTGAACGCGTGAACCTAATTATGAAAATGCTGGCTGCACCAGCAACCGTACTGGCCCTATGGGCTGTCAGCGCTCAAGCTGCGACCAATGATGACATTGCCAAGCGCCTGGAGCCTGTGGGCCAGGTTTGCGTCCAGGGCCAGGAATGCAAGGGCATGGAAGTTGCCGTGGCAGCCGGCGGCGGCGCGAAAACCCCCGATGATATCATCGCCAAGCACTGTAACGCGTGCCACGGCAGCGGCCTTTTGGGTGCGCCAAAAATTGGCGACACCGCCGCATGGAAAGAGCGCGCCGACCATCAAGGTGGCCTCGATGGCATCCTGGCAAAGGCCATCACCGGTATCAACGCCATGCCGCCCAAAGGCACCTGCGCTGATTGCTCGGACGACGACCTCAAGGGTGCGATCAAGAAGATGTCCGGGCTGTAATCGGTCGATCTTCGTCAAAAATGCCGCTTACGAGCGGCTTTTTTGTGCCCGCGATTTGGTATTCAGGCTGTTCTTTGCAGCAAAGACCCGGCAAGCTCGGTCCAACCCCTAATTCATGGAATGTTCGGGAGCAGTCGGATGGTGCAGTTGTGTTCAATCGAGCAAGCAGTTGACGACGTACTGGAGCGCCTGCCGGCGCATATCCACATGGGCATGCCGCTGGGGCTGGGCAAGCCCAACCTGTTCGTCAACGCCCTGTACCGGCGTATCGCAAAGTTGCCCGAACGGGCGCTGACGCTTTATACCGCGCTGAGCCTGGGTCGGCCTACGCAGGGTGATGGTCTTCAAAAGCGCTTTCTCGAACCCTTCATCGAACGGGTGTTTGGCGACTACCCCGAACTGGATTTCCTCGCGGACCTGCACAGGGGCAGCCTGCCGAAGAATATCCGTGTGCAGCAATTCTTCATGCAGCCCGGTAGCCTGCTCCACAGCGCCGCGGCGCAGCAGGATTACGTCAGCAGCAACTACAGCCATGCGGCCCGCGACATCAATGCCGCCGGCCTGAACCTGGTGGCGCAATTGGTTGCCAGTAGCAGCGAGCATCCCGACCGCCTGAGCCTGAGCTGCAACCCGGATATCACTCTCGACCTGCTGCCCATGATCGCCAAGCGCCGCGCGGCCGGGGAGACCATCCTGGTCGTCGGCCAGGTCCATAGCGATTTGCCCTACATGCCTGGCGATGCCGAGTTGGGCATGGATGAGTTCGACTACCTGCTGGATGAAAAAGACAGCACCACGTTGTTCTCCACCCCGAATATGCCGGTGGGCTTTCAGGATCATTTTATCGGCCTGCATGCCAGCACCCTGGTGCGTGATGGCGGTACGTTGCAGATTGGCATCGGCTCCATGGGCGATGCCCTGACGGCTGCCCTGCTGGCGCGCCAGGCCGACAACGAAGCCTATCGCCTGTTGCTCACCGACTTGGATGTGTACCAGTGGGCACCGTTGATCAGCCGCGAAGGCGGCGTTGAGCCGTTTGCCCGTGGCCTTTACGGTTGCAGCGAGATGTTCGTCAACGGCCTGCTGGTATTGGCCGATGCCGGGATCGTGCGGCGCAAGGTCTACCCGGATGTGGCGACCCAGATGCAGGCCAACGCGGGCACCCTGGACGACGCGGCGCAACCTGATGGCGTGTCGATTCATGGCGGTTTCTTCCTGGGACCGCGCAGTTTTTACCAGCGCCTGCAGGAAATGACCCATGCCAAGCGCCAGGCATTCAACATGACCCGCATCAGCTACATCAACGAGCTGTACGGGCAGGAAGAACTCAAGCGCCTGCAGCGCCTGGATGCTCGGTTTATCAACAGCGCCATCATGGTCACCTTGCTCGGTGCTGGCGTGGCTGATCAGTTGGAAGACGGTCGCGTGCTCAGTGGTGTGGGCGGGCAATACAATTTCGTGGCCCAGGGGCATGCGCTGGAAGGTGCACGCTCAATCCTGATTTTGCGCAGCTGGCGTGAGTCGGCGGGTGAGGTCAGTTCCAATATTGTCTGGGAGTACGGCCACTGCACCATTCCCCGGCACCTGCGGGATATCGTCATTACCGAATACGGTATTGCCGACTTGCGCGGTCAGACGGATGCCAAGGTGATCGAAGCGTTGCTGAACATCACTGACTCAAGGTTCCAGCACGACTTGATTGAGCAGGCGCAAAAGGCCGGCAAACTGCCCAAGGATTTCCAGTTGGATCCGCGTTTTGCCGACAACACGCCAGAGCGGCTTCAGGCGATTCAGGCCAGGCATCGTCGCCTGTTCCCGGAATACCCCCTGGGCAGCGACTTCACGAATGAAGAGCGGGATTTGTTACGAGCGCTGAACTGGCTCAAGAGCAAATTCAAGCTCACGGAAATTCTGGAGTTGGGCAAGGCGGCACTCGACGCGCCGGAGCCGGAGGCGTTTCCCGAGCATTTGCAGCGGATGCGCTTGGATAAGCCGGAGGGCATCAAGGAAGACCTGTATCAACGCTTGCTGCTGGCCGGACTGCAGGCCACCGCCCACTGACAGCGCAACGCAAAACCTAATGTGGGAGCTGGCTTGCCTGCGATGAGGGCCTGTCAGTCGACATCTCTGTCGACTGACACATCGCTATCGCAGGCAAGCCAGCTCCCACACAGTGATTACTCGATAAAGGTCACGACACCACCGGCCAGCGACTTCACCCGCGCCAGCGACTCAACCCGATAACCCTGTGCATCCAGTTCTGCACGCCCACCCTGGAACGACTTCTCGATCACAATGCCCAAACCGGCGACGGTCGCGCCGGCCTGCTTGATGATCGAGATCAGCGCCTGGGACGCCTTGCCGTTGGCCAAAAAGTCATCGATCACCAGCACGCGGTCGCTGCTGGTCAGGTGGCGCGGGGAGATCGCCACGGTGCTTTCGGTTTTCTTGGTGAAGGAATACACCGTGGCCGACAGCAGGTTTTCCGTGAGGGTCAACGACTGCTGCTTGCGGGCGAAGATCACCGGCACACCCAGGTTCAGCCCGGTCATGATCGCCGGGGCAATGCCCGACGCTTCGATGGTGACGATCTTGGTGATGCCCGAATCCTTGAACAGTGCGGCGAACTCGTCGCCGATCAGTTTCATCAGTGCCGGGTCGATCTGGTGGTTCAGAAAGGCGTCAACCTTGAGGACCTGATCGGAAAGCACGATGCCTTCTTCGCGAATTTTCTTGTGCAGTGCTTCCACGGAAAGCTTCCTCTAATGGCGCGTTGTGCGCCGAAAGTAGATTAAAAAGTAGTCGATTCTAGCGTTTTAACATCGCGCGTATGTCCGCCAAGGCGGTGTTGCCGCGAACGGCCTTCACCTCGGTGGGCGTGTCGTCATTGCCTTCCCAGGCCAGGTCGTCCGGCGGCAGTTCATCCAGGAACCGGCTGGGGGCACAATCGATGATTTCACCGTATTGCTTGCGCTTGGCGGCAAAGGTGAAGGCCAGGGTCTGACGTGCGCGGGTAATGCCCACGTAGGCCAGGCGGCGTTCTTCCTCGATGGTGTCGGCTTCGATGCTGGAGCGGTGCGGGAGGATTTCCTCTTCCATGCCCATGATGAACACGTAGGGAAATTCCAGGCCCTTGGAGGCATGCAAGGTCATCATCTGCACGCCTTCGGCACCGTCTTCCTCTTCTTGCTGGCGCTCGAGCATGTCGCGCAACACCAGCTTGCCGATGGCGTCCTCGACGGTCATCTCGCCGTCTTCGTCTTTTTCCAGGGTGTTCTTCAGCGCTTCAATCAGGAACCAGACGTTGCCCATGCGGTAATCCGCGGCCTTGTCGCTGGAACTGTTGGTGCGCAGCCAGTTTTCATAGTCGATGTCCATGACCATGCTGCGCAAGGCGCTGATCGGGTCTTCGCCGGCGCACTGCTCGCGCACCTTGTCCATGAAACGCTTGAAGCGCGACAGGCGATCGGTGAAGCGCGTGTCCAGGTGTTCGCCCAGGCCGATTTCGTCGGTGGCGGCATACATGGAAATCTTGCGTTCGGTGGCGTAGTTACCGAGCTTTTCCAGGGTGGTGGAGCCGATTTCCCGGCGTGGCACGTTGATCACGCGCAGGAAGGCGTTGTCGTCGTCCGGGTTCACGATCAGCCGGAAGTAGGCCATCAGGTCTTTGACTTCCTGGCGTCCGAAAAAGCTGTTGCCGCCCGACAGGCGATACGGCACCTGGTGATGCTGCAATTTCAGCTCGATCAGCTTGGCCTGGTAGTTGCCGCGATACAGGATCGCAAAGTCGCTGTAGGGCCGGTCGGTGCGCAAGTGCAGGCTGAGGATTTCCACGGCCACGCGCTCGGCTTCGGCGTCTTCGTTGCGGCAGCGGATCACACGGATCTCGTCGCCATGGCCCATCTCGCTCCACAGTTGTTTTTCAAACTCGTGGGGGTTGTTGGAGATCAGCACGTTGGCGCAGCGCAGGATGCGGCTGGTGGAGCGGTAGTTCTGCTCCAGCATCACCACTTTCAAGGAGGGGTAGTCTTCCTTGAGCAGCATCAGGTTTTCCGGGCGGGCGCCGCGCCAAGCGTAGATCGACTGGTCGTCGTCGCCCACTACGGTGAACTGGTTGCGCGTACCGATCAGCAACTTCACCAGCAGGTATTGGCTGGCGTTGGTGTCCTGATATTCGTCCACCAGCAGGTAGCGCACCTTGTTTTGCCACTTCTCCAGGATGTCCTTGTGCTCTTGGAACAGCTTGACCGGCAGCAGGATCAGGTCGTCGAAGTCCACCGCGTTGAACGCCTTGAGCGTACGCTGATAGTGGGTGTAGACGATGGCGGCGGTCTGCTCCTTGGGGTTGCGTGCGGCCTCCAGGGCTTCGGCGGGCAGGATCAGGTCGTTTTTCCACGAGCCGATCATGTTCTTGATTTCGTCTACGCCGTCGTCGCCCGCGTATTCCTTCTGCATGATGTCGGTCATCAGGGCCTTGACGTCGGTCTCGTCGAAGATCGAGAAGCCGGGCTTGTAGCCCAGTCGCACATGCTCCTTGCGGATGATGTTCAGGCCCAGGTTGTGGAAGGTGCACACGGTGAGGCCACGGCCTTCGCCACCCTTGAGCAGGGTGCCGACCCGCTCTTTCATTTCCCGCGCCGCCTTGTTGGTGAAGGTCATGGCGACGATGTACTGGGCGCGGATGCCGCAGTTCTGGATCAAGTGCGCGATCTTGCGCGTGATCACGCTGGTCTTGCCGGAGCCTGCACCGGCGAGCACCAATAGAGGGCCGCCGACGTAGTTCACGGCTTCTTGCTGCCGGGGATTGAGTCGGGACATACGGAATTTTAGGGGTCGTTGTTCAAAAGGGCGGGCATTTTAACAGGCTGGAAAGATTCTGCTGCCATAGAACGACGGTGTGACGTACCACTCGATCTAAATTTGCCGGTTTTGCTACTTTGCCGCAGGATGTGGAGGAATATCCGAGACGATTATTTACAGTCTGCGTATTTGATAACACCTATCATTTGTCATCCTTTGTCATTGTCAGGCCGCACGTCATAATGGCACCGCTAATGAAATTTTGCAGAGTCTAGGGAGTTAGCGTGTCTACGCCTGTCGAACCCTTGCGTTTGCTGCTGCTGGCCGATGAGCCTGAGTGGGCAGCGTTGTTGCGCGAGTGCCTGGCGCCGATGGGCGAAGGGGCTGTGCTGATCAGTGCGCCCAACTGGGACTCGGTAAGCCGCCTGTTCGATGACGACCAGGGTGCTGTGTTATTGACCACGCCCAGCCTGCAGCCAGGCCCTGGCCGGTGCAGCCTGCCGTGTGTATTGCTGCTGGAGCAGGAGCCACTGGTGTCGCCGCTGGGTGTCAGCGATTGGTTGGTGTTGGATGCATTGGACGCCGACACATTGCGCCGCTGCCTGCGCCATGTGCGCGAGCGCGGCGTGCTGGAGAATACCTTGCAGCGCCTGGCCGAGCAGGACCCGCTCACCGGTATTGCCAACCGTCAGGGCTTCCAGACCTTGCTCGCTGCACGCTTGGCCGACAATGACGGCCGTGGCCTGGCCCTCGGTCATCTGGACCTAGACAATTTTCGTCATGCCAACGATGCCCTCGGCCATCAGGCGGGCGACCGGTTGATCCTGCAAGTGGTGTCGCGGCTCAAGAGCCAGCTCGAAGCCGGGGACCAACTGGCGCGCCTGGGCAGCGATGAGTTTGCCTTGTTGATCGATACCCGCCGGGCACCTCAGCGCGCCGAGTGGATGGCTGAGCGCATCACCGAAGTGATGGCCGAGCCCTACTGGGTGGATGGTGAAAGCCTGTTGATCGGTTGCAGCCTGGGTATGGCCCATGCTCGAGCCCGCGCTGGCGCCGACCCGTTGATGTGGCACGCCCATATCGCCATGCAGCAGGCCAAAAGTACCCAGGGCTGCACCTTCCATATCTTCAATGAGCGCATCAACCGCAACGCCCGCAGCCTGGCCGACCTGGAAAGTGAACTGCGCCGGGCTTTGCGTCGCGATGAGTTGGAGCTGCATTACCAGCCGCGCCTGGACCTGGACGACGGTCATATCGTTGGCCTCGAAGCCCTGGTGCGCTGGCGTCACGGCGAGCGCGGCTTGTTGCCGCCCAGCGAGTTCGTGCCGCTGGCCGAACAGAGTGGCTTGATCGTGCCATTGGGCTACTGGGTGATCTCCCGAGCCCTGCGCGACATGCAAGACCTGCGTGAACGCGGCCTGCCGCCGCTGCACATGGCGGTCAACCTGTCGTTTCGCCAGTTCCAGGACAGTCAGTTGCTGTCTACCCTCAGCCGCCTGATTGCCGAGCGCGGCGTGGAAGCGCAATGGCTGGAGTTCGAATTGACCGAAACCGCCGTGATGCGCCGCAGCGACCTGGTCAAGCAGACCATGGACGCCCTTGGCCGGCTGGGTGTGCGGTTTTCCCTGGATGACTTCGGCACCGGTTTTTCGTCGTTTGTGCACCTCAACAGCCTGCCGATTGCCTTGTTGAAGATCGACAAGAGCTTTGTCGGCGGCATGGAAGAGCGCGAAGAAAACCGCAAGCTGGTGCACGCCATGATCAACCTGGCCCACAACCTCAATCTGGAAGTGGTCGCCGAAGGCGTGGAAACCCCTGAGCAACTTGAACTTTTGCGCTTGTTTGGGTGCGATCAGGTCCAGGGTTACCTGATCAGCAAGCCGTTGCCGTTGCCGGAGCTGGTGGAATACCTGCTGTTTGGTCAAAGCCAGCAGGCGCTGTTGGGCTAAGCCTTCAAAGTGGTTCAAATGTGGGAGCAGGCAAACCAGCTCCCACATGGGCCGCGTGCACTTGCTAGTCAGGCATTGCCGCTTGGAAACCAACAGGAGCATCTGGCTCCTGCCGAATCATCCGCTTCATCTTCGCCTCAAACGCCCAGGTCAGGCTCACCGCCGCACACGCCAGGCCCAGTGCCAGGCCCCACCAGACGCCGGTGGGCCCCCAGCCCAGGGTGAACGCCATCAACCAGGCAGACGGTGCGCCAATCAGCCAATAGCAACCCAGCCCCACCAGGAAGGTGGTCTTGGCGTCCTTCAAACCCCGGATACAACCCATGGCGATGGTCTGCACACCGTCGAATAATTCGAACCAGGCGGCGACGGCCAGCAGGCTCACCGCCAGGACGATGACGTCATGGAACGCCGGGTCGTCATGGTCGAGGAACAGCCCGATCAGTGGGTCGGAAAACAGCCACAGCACTGCTGCGAATCCCAACATCACCATGGCCCCGAATCCTATGCCGACTCGCCCGGCCAGGCGTGCCATCAGCAACTGCCCGGCGCCGTAATGCTGGCCGATGCGCATGGTCACCGCGTAGGACATCCCCGCCGGCACCATGAAGGCCACCGAGACAATCTGCAGGGCGATCTGGTGCGCCGCCAACTGCGTGCTGCCCATGGTGCCCATGCACAACGCCGCAAAGGCAAACAACCCGACCTCTACCGCATAGGTGCCGCCAATCGGCAGGCCCAGGCGCCACAGCTCGCGCAGGTAATGGGTATTCAGGCGCAGCAGGCCGGTGCCCAGCGGGTATGCGGCGTAGGCCCGGTTGCTGCGGATGTACCACATCAATGCCAGCGCCATGCCGTTGGCGACGATGGCAGTCACCAGGCCGATGCCCATCAGGCCCAGTTTCGGCAGGCCGAACATGCCTTCGATCAAGGCATGGTTGAGCAGGTAGTTGACCACGGTGCCGCACAGGCTGATCACCATCACCGGAGTGGCCTTGCCGATGGCGCTGGTAAAGCCGCGCAGAGCCATGAAGCTCAGGTAGCCGGGCAGGGCAAAGGGCAGGATCGTCAGAAATTGCCCGGCTGCTTGCACGTTGGTTTCGGTCTGGCCAAACATCAGCAGTACCGGCTTCAAGTTCCATAACAGCAACGCCGCCGCCAGCGCCATCAACCACGCCAGCCACAGCCCGGCCTGGGTCAGGTGGGTGGCGCCGTCGATATCGCCCGCGCCATGGCGAATGGCGACCAGGGTGCCCACGGCTGCGATCACGCCGATGCAGAAGATCGCCACGAACGAATAGCTCGCCGCGCCCAGGCCGCCGCCTGCCAAGGCCTCGGGGCTCAGGCGCGCCATCATCAGGGTGTCGGTCAGCACCATCAGCATGTGCGCCAACTGTGAGGCAATCAACGGCCCCGACAGCCGCAGAATGGCCCAGAGTTCGGTACGTGCCGGATGTTGCATGATCATCACACTCGAATAATCAGGAAGGTGGGGAAGGGTTGATTCTCGGCGCATTCAGCGCATTGCACAAAAGGATAAAAGCGATCGTTGGCATGATTAAAACTCATGCTTGAGCGATTCTGGTAGGGTTTCCAGATTGCGCAGTCGGAGCTTTCAGAATGTCCCGTCGTCTTCCTCCTCTTTATGCCTTGCGGGCATTTGAAGCCGCCTCCCGGCACCACTCCTTTACCCGCGCGGCTGAGGAGTTGTCGATTACCCAAAGTGCGATCAGCCGGCATATCCGTACGCTCGAAGATTATTTCGCCTGCCGATTGTTCCAGCGCAGCGGTCGCACATTGCAGCTCACGGAAGCGGCGCGGTTGTTGCTGCCTGGCGTACGGGAAGGCTTCGCTGCCCTGGAGCGTGCTTGCCATACCTTGAATGCCGAAGATGACATCCTGCGTATGAAGGCGCCGTCCACTTTGACCATGCGCTGGCTGCTGGCGCGGTTGAGTCGCTTCCGCGCATTGCAGCCAGGCAATGAGGTACAACTCACCAGTGCGTGGATGAGCATCGATGAAGTGGACTTTAACCAAGAGCCGTTCGACTGTGCGGTGTTGCTCAGCAACGGGCACTTTCCGGCGGACTGGGAGGCCAGTTATCTGTTTGCGGAAATGCTGATCCCGGTGGGAGCGCCGAATCTGTTGGACGACGGTCCCTGGGACGTGACGCGGCTGGCAACCGCCGAACTGCTGCACCCGACCCCGGACCGCCGCGACTGGCGTTACTGGCTGCAGCGCATGGGGTTGTCATCTCACGTTTCACTCAAGGGTGGGCAGGTGTTCGACACGCTCGAGCTGGGCATGATCGCTGCGGCGCGGGGCTATGGCGTCTCCATGGGTGACTTGCTGATGGTGGCCGAAGACGTGGCGCAGGGACGCTTGAGCCTGCCGTGGCCCACGGCGGTCGCCAGTGGGGAAAGCTACTACCTGGTGTGGCCGAAAACTCGCCCGGGCGGGGAGCGTTTGCGACGGCTGGCGGAATTTCTTCAGGGCGAAGTCAAGGCGATGGAATTGCCCCAGGTTGAACGCCTCGATTGAGTAGGGCCGGACCGTGTGCAATCGTTTGCGGGATACCCCTGTGATTCGCTCAAGTATTGCCAAATGCCGCCGAAGAAGGAGGTTGGAACCATCGTGCATCAACGTTTCCCACTAGATAATTTGCCGAGCAGCGCTATGAGATCAGGATGATCCTGGCCTCGGCCAGGAGCTGTCATGTCTCAACCTCGTGCCCGGATTGCCTCCCAGTTAGGCCTTGCACTCGCCGTGATTCTGGCTGTCGTGATTAGCGGCAGTACGGTCTTTGCCTTGCGTACCCTCGACTCCGCCAACCTCGCCACCCGCGAGGAACACCTGGCCAGCGAGGCGCGTCTGCTCGCCGACCAACTCAACACCTTCCACAGCACCTTGCGCGAAAGCACCCAGCGTTTGAGCGGGCTGTTTGAAAAGCGCTTCGGCGCCGGCTTGAGTGTACGTGCGGACCAGCCCGTGGCCGTGGCCGGCATGCAGACGCCAAGCCTCTACCTGGGCAACGAGGTATTGAATAACAACTTCGAAGAGGTGGATGAGTTCAAGCAGATGTCCGGCGGCGTGGCCACGGTATTCGTGCGCAGCGGCGACGACTTTATCCGCGTCAGCACCTCCCTGACCAAGCAGGATGGCAATCGCGCCATTGGCACCGTGCTCGACCGTCAGGGCGCGGCCTACCAGCGCGTTGTGGGCGGCCAGACCTACATCGGCCGTGCCGTGTTGTTCGACCGCTCCTACATGACCCAATACAGCCCCGTGCGTGACAGCAGTGGCCAGGTCATCGCCGTGCTGTTCATCGGTTTCGATTACACCGATGCTCAGAACGCCCAGTTTGAAAACCTCAAGCGCTTCCGTATCGGTCAGACCGGCTCCCTCGCGCTGCTCGATGAGCAAAAGCACTGGCTGGTGCCGCCGGCTGGCGTGCAAGCGCCGGATCAGGCGATTGCCGTGATGCTCGACCTGGCGAAAAAGCCGGGCGCAGGCCGTTTCTGGAGCGACAATAACGAAGATTTCTATAGCGTATCGGTGCCGTTCGAAGGCGGCCCTTGGGCGGTGGTAGCGAGCATGCCCAAGGCTGAGATTCGCGCAGTGACCTGGGAAGTCGGCATCCGCCTGGTGATCGGCAGTGTGTTGGCGATGTTGCTGGCAGTGGGCGCCACGGTGTGGCTGTTGCGCAGCAAGCTGGCGCCATTGAGCGAGCTGGTGCGCCAGGCCCAGGCGCTGGGCGCGGGCGATTTGAGTGCGCGCCTCAACGTTTCCAGCCATGACGAAATCGGCCAGTTGGCGCGCAGTTTCAACCAGATGGGTGAAGCGCTGTCGACCATGGTGTCGCATATCCGTACCGCGGCCGAACAGGTCAACAGCCGCGCACAGGCGTTGTCGGGCCTATCCGGTGGTGCCTACGAAGGCATGGAGCAGCAGTCCGGCGAGATCACCAGCATGGCCGGCGCGGTGGAAGAGTTCAGTGCCACCTCGCTGAACATTGCCGACAACATGGGCAACACCGAGCGCCTGGCCCAAGAGAATGCCCAGCAAACTCGTATCGGCCGCACCTCGATGCAAGAAGCGTCATCGTCCCTGGAACATATCGCCACTGCGCTGAACAGCACCGCTGCAGTGATCAACACCCTGGGCCAGCGTTCCCAGGAAATCGGCGGGATCGTCGGCGTGATTACCGCCATCGCCGAACAGACCAACCTGCTGGCGCTCAACGCCGCCATCGAAGCCGCGCGTGCCGGTGAGCAAGGCCGTGGTTTTGCCGTGGTCGCCGACGAAGTGCGCAATTTGGCTTCGCGTACCCGCCAGGCCACCGATGAAATCTCCAGCATGATCCAGAGCATCCAGCAGGAAACCGGCAACGCCATCAGCACCATGGAACACGGCAATGCGCTGATGCAGGAAGGCTTGTCGCGCAACGCCGACGTGGCCTCGGCCCTGGCGCGTATCGACGAGCAAAGCCGCTCGGCCGGCCAGCAATTTGCTGCGATCACCACCGCCACCCAGGAACAGAGCAGCACCGCGACTTTGCTCAGCAGCAACCTGCAGAGCATTGCGCTGGCCAACAGCGAGCAGCGTGAAGTGGTGTCCAACCTGGCGGTTACCGCCAAGGAACTGGAGACCTTGGCGGCAGGCTTGCGTCATGAGGTGGATCGGTTTCGTTGAGGCACCGCCAATCAAATTGTGGGAGGCTCAACTGAGAGATGCTGGGCGGTATTGCAAGGCCTCCTTCAGATGATCACGGGTGATGGCGTCCATCTGGTCCAGGTCCGCCAGGGTGCGCGCCACCTTCAGCAGCCGATGGGCCGCCCGCAGTGACAGTGTCAGTCGCTCGCAGGCGGTCTCCAGCCAGCCCTCGTCGACCTTTGGCAGCTTGCAGTGCTGGCGCAGCCCCGGCAGGTCCAGAAAAGCATTGGCACACCCCTGGCGTTGCTGTTGACGCTCGCGTGCTTCGGCTACCCGCACCGAGGCATCGGCCGTTGTATCGCCCGCCGGTTGAGTGGGGCTCAGCGCAGTGGCCTCCCGCGCGACGGTCAGGTGCAAATCAATCCGGTCCAGCAAAGGGCCGGATAGCTTGTTGCGATAACGCTGGATCTGCTCCGGCGTACACCGGCAACGCCCGCTGGGTTCGCCCATGTAGCCGCAGGGGCAGGGATTCATCGCCGCGACCAGTTGAAAGCGAGCCGGGAAGCTCACCCGGTCTCGGGCTCGGGAGATCACGATATGCCCCGACTCCAATGGTTCGCGCAGGACCTCCAGTACCTTGCGATCGAACTCTGGCAGCTCATCCAGGAATAACACCCCGTGATGGGCCAGGGTGATTTCCCCCGGTTGTGGCTTCGAGCCGCCCCCCACCAGCGCCGGCCCGGATGCCGAGTGGTGCGGCTGGCGAAACGGGCGGTTTGGCCAATGGCTCAGCGGTGCCAGGCTGACCACGGATTGGATCGCGGCCACTTCCAGTGCTTCCTGCTCGCTCAACGGCGGCAGCAAGCCCGGTAGCCGGCTGGCCAATAACGTCTTGCCGGTGCCCGGTGGCCCGCTGAAAAGCAGGTTATGCGCGCCCGCCGCCGCGATCAGCAATGCTCGCTTGGCCGCGAGTTGGCCCTGCACTTCACGCAGGTCTGGGTAAGGCTTGTTCACGTACAGCAAGCCGTCGGACCTGTAGGGCTCAATCGGCACGTGCCCATTCAGGTGCGCCACCACTTGCAGCAGGTGGTCCACCGCAATCACCTTCAACCCCGATGCCAGGCACGCCTCTTCGGCGTTGGCGCGCGGCACTATCACGGTGCGCCCGGCCTTGCGCGCCGCCAGCGCGGCCGGCAATACCCCCTTCACCGCGCGCACCTCGCCGGACAGCGCCAATTCCCCAAGGCACTCCACGTCATCGAGCATCAAGGCCGGCACTTGCACACTGGCCGCCAGGATGCCGAGGGCAATCGCCAGATCAAAACGCCCGCCGTCCTTGGGCAGGTCGGCGGGCGCGAGGTTGAGCGTGATGCGCCGGGCCGGATATTGCAGCGCCGAGTTGAGGATGGCACTGCGCACGCGGTCCTTGCTTTCCTTCACTGCGGTTTCGGGCAAACCCACCAAGGTGAGAGACGGCAGGCCATTGGCCATATGCACTTCGACAGTGACGGCTGGGGCTTCCACACCGACCTGTGCGCGGCTGTGGACAATGGCGAGGGACATGCTCGTTCCTTGAATGGGAGGGCCGCTTCCTGCGGTTTTTTCAAGGGTAGACGAGGTGGGATGGAGCGGGGCGGGGGAGGTTTTACAGAACGTATCCGGGCGGCAACGCAAAACAAGTGTGGGAGCAGGCAAGCCAGCTCCCACAACAATCGCGTTCACTCAGCAGAAGGTGGCGTCAACCGGGCTTCAAGTTCAGCCACCTTCGCCTCCAGGCTCTCCAGCCGCGCACGTGTACGGGCCAGCACCACCATCTGGCTGTCAAACTCTTCTCGGCTGACCAGGTCGAGCTTGCTGAAACCACTCTGTAGCAAAGCCTTGAACTGGCTTTCGATTTCATTGCGGGGCAGTGGGGTGTCGCCGCTGAACAGGCGAGAGGCGTGGCCGCTCAGGGCGTCGAGGAAGTCTTTGGGCGCGAGCATTGGACATATTCCGGAAAACAGTTGGCCGGCAGTGTATCACGCAGCGTCTATAGTCATTTTCACGCTCTGTTGCGCACGGTTTTCGCGCATTGGGGCGGGCGGCCGCGCACTGTTTTGATGCGCAATGCTGTCGCGCAGGCGCCCCGTAGGTGGGCACAAGCGGGCAATGGATTGATTTCAGTGGTTTTTACGGAGCTGGCAAGGTTTCTGCTTAGACGATCATGACCCATGCACTGATGCAGTCGCTGTGACGAATGCAGTGCGCCGACGGATCCGGGGTACAGGGCTCGTCACCAGTGGTTCGCTGGCGTCGCGACGGCAAATGCCGAGGCGACGATGCGTTACAAAGCCAGGCACTGCGCTTAGACTTGAGACGGGTTTGTTTTCCTGGGGCAAGTCCACCAAATTCGGGAGAGAGTTTTCATGAAGCTAGTCACTGCCATCATCAAGCCGTTCAAGTTGGACGATGTTCGCGAGTCACTGTCCGAGATCGGCGTGCAGGGCATTACCGTTACTGAGGTCAAGGGCTTCGGTCGGCAGAAGGGTCATACCGAGCTGTATCGCGGCGCGGAATACGTGGTCGATTTCCTGCCGAAGGTGAAGATCGATGTCGCCATTGACGACAAGGATCTTGACCGGGTTATCGAGGCGATAACCAAGGCGGCCAACACCGGCAAGATCGGTGACGGCAAGATCTTCGTGGTCAATCTGGAACAGGCTATTCGCATCCGTACCGGCGAAACCGATACCGACGCAATCTAAGCCGCCAAACCCCAACGCCCCAGGAGAAAACAATATGACTCTGCGTAAATTCGCAGGGCTCGGAGCCCTGCTGTCCATCGTAATGCCAAGCCTGGCCATGGCGGCAGATGAAGCGGCTGCTCCAGTCCTCAATTCCGGCGACACCGCCTGGATGCTTACCGCCACCGCGCTGGTGCTGTTC
Organism: Pseudomonas sp. B16120; assembly: GCF_044218845.1. Lineage (NCBI taxonomy): Bacteria > Pseudomonadati > Pseudomonadota > Gammaproteobacteria > Pseudomonadales > Pseudomonadaceae > Pseudomonas > Pseudomonas sp. B16120. Next base: position 6,100,856 of record NZ_CP162588.1, on the reverse strand, counting down.
ATGACCATCCCTGGCCTGGCGCTGTTCTACGGCGGCATGGTCCGCTCCAAGAATATTCTGTCGGTGATGATGCAGTGTTTCGCCATCACTGGCCTGATCAGCATCCTCTGGGTCGTCTACGGCTACAGCATCGCGTTCGATACCACCGGTATGGAACAAGGCGTGGTCAACTTCAATTCCTTCTTCGGCGGCATGGGCAAGGCGTTCCTGGCGGGTGTCACCCCGGCCAGCATCACCGGGCCGGCGGCGCTGTTTCCGGAAGCCGTGTTCATCACCTTCCAGATGACCTTTGCCATCATTACCCCGGCGCTGATCGTCGGTGCTTTCGCTGAGCGTATGAAGTTCTCCGCAATGCTGATCTTCATGGCTATCTGGTTCACCCTGGTCTACGCGCCGATTGCGCACATGGTCTGGAGCGGCAACGGCGGCCTGATGTGGGACTGGGGCGTGCTGGACTTCGCTGGCGGCACCGTTGTGCACATCAACGCGGGTGTGGCTGGCCTGGTGGCGTGCATCGTGCTCGGCAAGCGCAAAGGCTTCCCGACCACCCCGATGGCACCGCATAACCTGGGCTATACCCTGGTGGGCGCGGCCATGCTGTGGATCGGCTGGTTTGGCTTCAACGCCGGTTCCGCCGCGGCGGCCAACGGCACCGCGGGCATGGCGATGCTGGTAACTCAAATCGCTACAGCAGCTGCGGCCCTGGGCTGGATGTTTGCCGAGTGGATCACCCACGGCAAGCCCAGCGCACTGGGTATCGCCTCGGGCGTGGTCGCCGGCCTCGTCGCCGTGACGCCTGCGGCGGGCACCGTGGGCCCGATGGGCGCCCTGGTGATTGGCCTGGTCGCCGGTGTGGTGTGCTTCTTCTGTGCTACCAGCCTCAAGCGCAAGCTGGGTTATGACGACTCCCTGGACGCTTTCGGCGTGCACGGTATCGGCGGCATCGTCGGTGCGATCCTTACCGGTGTGTTCGCTGCCCCGGCGTTGGGCGGCTTCGGCACCGTGACGGACATCGCAGCCCAAGTCTGGATCCAGTGCAAAGGCGTGGGCTTCACCGTGATCTACACGGCGATCGTGACCTACGTCATCCTCAAGGTGCTCGACATAGTCATGGGCCTGCGTGTCACCGAGGAAGAAGAGGCGGTTGGCCTCGACCTGGCGCAACATAACGAGCGCGGCTACAACTTGTAACCAGGCGAAAAAAACATGCCCGGCTTGCCGGGCATTTTTTTGCCTGGCGTTTGTCTGTGGCTAAAGGCGCATGGGTTTTTTATCGACTTTGTGATGGGATCCACACAGCACTTTTAAGGGTGCAAATGTCTTACAGGCATGAAGGCGTATTCGGCACTTTGTTTTTTCCCAGAGCGCGCTAGAATGCGCGCCGATGGGCGGAGAACTGTATGTGGCAACAGACCCTGATTACCCTGCGGGCCAAGCCCCGGGGCTTTCACTTGGTAACGGACGAGTTGCTTGCCGGCTTGCCTGAGTTGAAGGCGTGCCGTGTGGGCCTGTTGCATCTGTGGCTGCAGCACACCTCGGCCTCGTTGACCGTCAACGAGAATGCCGACCCGGCGGTTCGCCGTGACTTCGAGCGTTTTTTCAACCTGCTGGTGCCACAGGGTCGCGCAGGGTTTGAACATAACGACGAAGGTCCGGATGATCTGCCGGCTCACTTCAAGGCCAGTCTGCTGGGCTGCCAGTTGAGTTTGCCGGTCAAGGCCGGCCGCTTGGCGATAGGGACCTGGCAAGGTGTTTATCTGGGCGAGCACCGTGATCATGGCGGTGCTCGTAAAGTCCTCGCCACCTTGCACGGTGAAGGGGCATAAGCCACTGGTTATCTGGTGGATGTTGATTTTTTTCCGGCGACCTCGACAGAGGGTGAAGCTGGGCTATAACTAATCTGCTTTTCGCAAGTCATGAGGTAGAACATGAGCGACGATGATCTGGAACAAGACGACCTCGAAGTAGGCGATGAAGACGACACCGAAGAAGGTCTTGAAGTAGCGGCCGAAGACGTTGCTGAGGATGTCGATGACAGTGTTGGCGATGACGCGGCTCCCAAAGCCAAAGGCAAAGCCAAGGCGGCTGTTTCGGTAGACGAGTTGCCGAGCGTTGAAGCCAAGAACAAAGAGCGCGATGCCCTGGCCCGTGCGATGGAAGAGTTCCTCGCTAAAGGCGGCAAAGTGCAGGAAGTCGAGGCCAACGTGGTGGCTGATCCACCGAAGAAGCCGGATAATAAGTACGGCAGCCGACCCATCTGAGGTCTGCCTCCTGCTTGTAAGAAAAAGCCCGCCGTCGCTGCGGGCTTTTTCATGCCTGGAGCAATTTACCGGTTTGCTGCAATACCCTGTGGGAGCAGGCAAGCCAGCTCCCACATTGGGGCCAGTGTTAGCTCCAGCGACTCAGCAGTGGCGGCAACTCCGTCAGGCTGCGAATCTGCGCATCCGGGCGCTTGTCACCCTCCCAGGCCTTGCCCGTGGGGTTGAACCACACTGCCCGCAGTCCCGCCTGCTGCGCGCCGGCGATGTCATCCCCAGGATGATCGCCCACATGCACTGCCGCGCTGGCGTCCACACCGCCACGTTGCAGTGCTTCATGAAACAGCCGTGCGTCCGGCTTGGCGATGCCGATATCTTCAGCGCGCAGGGCAAAGTGAAAGTAGTCCGCCAGGCCCACACGCTGCACATCGGCATTGCCATTGGTGATCACGCCGAGCAGGAAGTGCTGGCGCAGCGCCTTGAGCATCGGCTCGGCTTCCGGAAACACGGTGAGTTGGTGGCGTGCGTGGATGAACGCTTCGAAGCAGACATCCGCCATCTCTGTGGCCTCAGGTTGGGGATAACCGGCCTCCTCGAACGCATGCATCAACACGCGGTGGCGCAGCAGGCTGATACGGTGTTTGAGTTCGGGATGACGCTGCAGCACCTGCTGGCGCAGGCTGGCAAAATGCTCAAGGGGCAGGTCGCCGACCTTGGACGCGTGGGTCGCCAGCCATTCACGCATCGACGCTTCGGCGCTGATGATGACAGGTACGTTGTCCCAGAGGGTGTCGTCCAGGTCGAAGGTGATCAGCTTGATACTCATGAGTCGCCGCCCTTGATGCGTTTGGCCCGTGGATGGGCGCTGTCGTACACCGTTGCCAGGTGCTGGAAGTCGAGGTGGGTGTAGATTTGCGTGGTCTTGATATCCGAGTGCCCGAGCAGCTCCTGTACGGCGCGCAGGTCCTGGGAGGATTCGAGCAGGTGGCTGGCAAAGGAATGACGCAACATGTGCGGGTGCAGATTCTGCCCCAGCTCGCGCTCGCCGGCAGCCTTGACCCGCAGCTGAATCGCCCGCGGCCCCAGGCGCCGGCCTTGCTGGCTGACAAACACGGCATCGTCTGCCGGGTTGGTCAGAAGGCGTAGCGGCAGCCATAGCTGCAAGGCTTCGCGGGCTTTCCTGCCCACGGGCAGTACGCGCGTCTTGCTGCCTTTGCCGAGCACTTGCACCAGGCCATCGGCGAGGTCCAACTGGTCGAGGTTCAGGCCCGTCAGCTCCGACAGGCGCAGGCCCGAGGAATAGAACAGCTCGAGGATTGCCTGGTCGCGATGGGCCAGGAAGTCATCCTCGACGGCACCGTCGAGCAATTGCAGGGCTCGGTCTGTGTCCAGGGTCTTGGGCAGGCGCCGTTCGCCTTTGGGCGGTGACAGGCCATTGGCCGGGTCGTGGTCGCACAGCCCTTCGCGATTGAGGTAGTGATAGAGGCCGCGCACCGCCGACAGCAGGCGAGACAGGCTGCGGGAGGATTGGCCCTGCTGGTGCAACCGGGCAATCAGGCTACGCAGGGCCTGGATGTCCAGAGCCTTCCAGCTGCTGACGTGCTGCTTTTCGCAATAGGCCAGGACCTTGTTCAAGTCCCGCCGATAAGCCTCCAGCGTGTGGGACGACACCTGGCGCTCATTGCGCAGGTGAGCGCAGTAAGCGTCCAGTTGCCGCTCCATGATCAGCGCACCGCGCGCAGGGTGGTGGTGTGGCGTGGCAGGACGCGGCCCAGCACTTCGGCGATATAGGTCAGGAACAACGTGCCCACCGAGCTTTTGTAGTGCGCCGGGTCGCGGCTGGCGATGGCCAGTACCCCGTGCAAGCCTTGATGGCTGAGGGCGATGACGGCCGTAGAGCCGATCTGCTTGCGCTGTTCGGCGCCAAACAGGAAGTCCAGCTCATGCTCGCGCAAGGTGCCGCTGACGGTCTTGCCTTCGGACAGCAGGCCGCCGATGGCCGTCTGCGCTTCGCCACCTGTGACCCAGCGGCCCACCGGCATCGGTTTGTCGCTGAACAGGATCAGGCTGACGAAGGGCACCTGGAAATCCTCACGCAGGCTGTCTTCCACGGCGATCACCGTTTCTTCCAGGCTGGTGGCATCCATCAGGGTCAGAATCAGGCGGCGGGTCTTGTCGAACAAGCGGTCGTTGTCGCGGGCCACGTCCATCAGATGCGAGAGCCGGTGGCGCATTTCAATATTACGCTCGCGCAGGATCTTCATCTGCCGCTCCACCAGCGATACGGTATCGCCGCGCTGGTGAGGGATGCGCAGGGCCGGCAGCAGTTCTTCGTGCTCGACGAAGAAGTCCGGGTTAGCCTCAAGGTACGCCGCGACAGCAGCAGCCTCCAGGCTTTCACTCGGGGTAGCGTGTGCGGGTACTTGAGGCTTATCGGTCATTAGCTTGGCTCACTCATAGACGGACCTGTCCTTCGTATACGCGCGAGGCCGGCCCGGTCATCATCACCGGGTGGCCAGGGCCTGCCCATTCGATGGACAAACGTCCGCCGGGCAGGTCGATCAACAGTGGCGAATCCATCCACCCCTGGCTGATCGCGGCCACGGCAGCGGCGCAAGCACCGGTGCCGCAAGCCTGGGTTTCGCCGACGCCGCGTTCCCATACGCGCAATTGCGCACGGTTGCGGTCGATCACCTGCAGGAAGCCCACATTGGCCCTTGCCGGAAAGCGCGGGTGATGTTCGATCTTCGGCCCCAGTTCGTGCACGGGGGCGTTATTGATGTCGGTGACCCGCAGCACTGCATGAGGGTTGCCCATGGACACGGCGGCGATGTCGACGGTCTTGCCGTCTACATCCAGTGCATAACTGGTGGCCTGCTCGCTGGCCTGGAACGGAATATCCGCCGGCACCAGGCGTGGGGCGCCCATGTTGACGCTGATCTGGCCATCGTTGCGGATGTCCAGTTCGATCACGCCGCCTTTGGTTTCGACGCGAATCTGGCGTTTGGCAGTCAGACGCTTGTCGAGCACAAAGCGCGCAAAGCAGCGCGCGCCGTTGCCGCACTGTTCCACTTCGGAACCGTCGGAGTTGAAGATCCGGTAGCGGAAATCCACCTCCGGGTTGCTCGGCGCCTCGACCAGCAGCAACTGGTCGAAACCGATCCCGGTGTGGCGATCACCCCACTGTTTGGCGTGCTTGGGCAGGATGTGCGCGTGCTGGCTGACCAGGTCGAGGACCATGAAATCATTACCCAGCCCGTGCATCTTGGTAAAACGCAGCAGCATGGCTTACTCCGGCAGCAGGCTTTCGCCAGCATACAACTCGGCTACCGTCTCGCGGCGACGCACTTCAAATGCTTGATCACCGTCCACCAGCACCTCGGCGGTACGCCCGCGGGTGTTGTAGTTGGAACTCATGACAAACCCGTAGGCACCGGCCGAATGCACGGCCAGCAGATCACCTTCCTCAAGCGCCAACTCACGATCCTTGGCGAGGAAGTCGCCGGTCTCGCAGATGGGCCCGACGATGTCATAGGCGCGGGCTTCGCTTGTGCGCGGCGTCACGGCGGTGACATCCATCCAGGCCTGGTACAGCGCCGGGCGGATCAGGTCGTTCATCGCCGCATCGACGATGGCGAAATCCTTGTGTTCGGTATGCTTGAGGTACTCGATCTGGGTCAGCAACACGCCAGCGTTGGCGACGATGTAGCGGCCCGGCTCGAACATCAGCGTCAGGTCGCGGCCTTCGATGCGTTCGCGCACGGCCTGGATATAGTCGGCAATCAGTGGCGGCTCTTCATCGCGATAACGCACGCCCACGCCACCACCGAGGTCGATGTGGTGCAGGTAGATGCCGCACTCGCCGAGGCGGTCGATCAAGGCCAGCAGGCGGTCGAGGGCATCCAGGAACGGTGGCAGGGTGGTCAGTTGCGAGCCGATATGGCAGTCGACGCCCAGCACTTCCAGGTTCGGCAGTTGGGCTGCGCGGATGTACACGTCCTCGGCGTCGGCGATGGCAATGCCGAACTTGTTCTCTTTGAGACCGGTGGAGATGTACGGGTGGGTGCCGGCGTCGACATCCGGGTTGACGCGCAGGGAGATCGGCGCGCGAACGCCCATTTCGGCGGCAACGACTTGCAGGCGCTCCAGTTCGTCGGTGGATTCGACGTTGAAGCAATGCACGCCGACTTCCAGGGCGCGGCGCATGTCTTCGCGGCTCTTGCCGACGCCGGAGAAGACGATTTTGTCCGCCTGGCCACCGGCGGCCAGTACGCGTTCCAGCTCGCCACGGGACACGATGTCAAAACCAGCGCCAAGACGCGCCAGGACATTGAGTACACCCAGGTTGGAGTTGGCCTTGACTGCGTAGCACACCAGGTGCGGCACGCCGTCGAGGGCGTCGGTGAACGAGCGGTATTGGGCTTCGATATGCGCACGCGAGTACACATAGGTCGGGGTGCCGAAGCGCTGGGCAATCGCGGACAAGGCCACGCCTTCCGCGAACAGCTCGCCGTCCCGGTAGTTAAAAGCGTCCATAAGTTTCCCTTAACTTAGTAGGTGTCGTGCTTATGGGCTTTTGACGGCTTTTGCGACGATTGCGCCTGTTCGTTTGGATCTTTGCTGTCATCCGGCAGGTACAACGGGCCTTTCTGGCCACAGGCACTAACGAGGCAAGCGACCGCGACGAGCGCAGCAAGGGAAGAGATCAGGCGCTTCATGGCGAAATCCTTGAATATGCATTAATTGCGCCCGAGTATACCGACCACCCGCCAGCTTGCCTATGCGCCGCAACACCCGTCCGGCGGGGGTTTGCCGAGACAGTAGGGAAGCAGGCTACGATGCCTGGGGATATTTCGTACCGTCATCCGTGATGAAATCAGTATCCTTTGCAATCGGCGAGGCTCGCCCGTATCGTGCGGCGCTTGAGCAAAACCAGACACTTTTGAGGTTGCCACAATGAGTTTGACCGAAGCCCGTTTTCACGACCTGGTGGATGCCACCCAGGAGAAGCTGGAAGATATTTTCGACGACAGCGACCTGGATGTGGATCTGGAAAACTCGGCCGGTGTGCTGACCGTCAAGTTCGAGACTGGCCCGCAATTGATCTTCAGTCGCCAGGAGCCTCTGCGTCAGCTGTGGCTGGCGGCGCGCTCCGGTGGCGTTCACTTCGACTACGATGAAGAAAGCGGCAAATGGCAGTGCGACAAGAGTGAAGAGTTGCTGGGTGAGATGCTCACCCGACTGGTCCAGGAATACACCGGCGTCGAGCTGGATTTCGACGAGGTCTGATGGTGAGTGAGCCTGCAACCGTACGCCCGCCCAAGCCGCTGTTTAGCAATGTCAGCCCGGCAGTGCCGTCACCTTGTATCAGTTTGTGTCGCCTGGACGAGCAGAAAGTCTGCCTGGGCTGCTTCCGCCACGTGGAAGACATCCGGGAATGGCGCTCTGCCGACGATGCGCGGCGCCGGGTGATCTGCGCCGAGGCTGAACAGCGCAAGGCGAGCGCCTGACGGCGTCTTGTTTATTTGTGTCGCTGTGGTAGTGTCCGGATACACCTCCATTCATCGAGGTCCGTGAGAACCCCGCCTTTTCCTGGCGGGGTTTTGCTTTTTTGTGCAGAAAAAAGGAGTCTGCCTGAATCATGACCACCGCACCGTCCATCATTCTTACCCGTCTTGACGTGCAGCGTCTGGAGCAACTGATCGACCGCTTGGGCGACGAGTTTCCCGGCGCCCGAGCGTTGCAAGCCGAACTCGACCGCGCCGAAGACGTGGTTGGTCACGATGAAGTGCCTGCGGGTGTCGTGACCATGAACTCCAGCGTGCATTGCCGTGAGCAAAGCAGCGGCAAGGACTATCATCTGACGCTGGTCTACCCCAAGCACGCGAACGCCGACGAAGGCAAGATTTCGATCATGGCACCCGTGGGCAGCGCATTGCTCGGCCTGCAAGTGGGCCAGCACATCGACTGGCCGGCGCCAGGCGGCAAGACCTTGAAGCTGGAATTGCTCAGCGTCGAAGGCCAGCCCAAAGATGGCGGCGCCTTCCCGCTCTAAACCTGATTCAAGGCCGCATTGAGTGACTGTTCCAGTTCGGCTTTATAGCGCAGGTACAGATTGCTTGGGCTTTGCACATCACCGAGCAGCCCCGACAGATCCAGATCAGTGATATAGCAGCGGTAACGCTCGGTTTCCCGACGTTGCCCGACGATCTCCCGGGCGACCACCGTAAACAGCTGGTCGCCAAATTCCAGTTCGCAAAACTCCCGCTGATTGCAGTACAGGGTGATCCCTACGTGGCCTGGCGTGCCTTTGCCGATAATGGCCTGCACGTCATAAAACGCCTTGTTGGCCGGGTCTTGCGGGGCCGGCCTTGGCTCAACGCCCCGCGCACGGCCGCTGCCCGATGGCAACAGTTGGTAATACAGGATCTGTATCTCGCCCGCGGGTTGCTGGGTGTCCAGGGACGATAGTGCTTCGCGGCGATACAGGATCGATTGCAAAAAGCGCTGCAACGGCGCCAACAGGCTTTGCTCATCATGAAATGGCAAGCGCTGTTGCCAGAGCGCGTTGAATTCGTCGAGCACGTAGACGTCGGCGAAGCCTTCATTAACGCGGTAGAACACCTGCACACACTCGGCTTGGCCCATGGGCAGCAGCAGCGCCAGGTCGTGGTCTTCCAAGGCCATGGCGTCCAGGTGCCACGGGCTATAGCTGACCAGCTCCTCGCTGAGGTAGGCGATCAGCGCGTCCTGGGTCGGCAGTGACACATGGGTGGCCTGGCCCGGTACCAGTTCCATGACGTGATAATGCTGCTGCACCTGGAGCAGGTAGCGATGATTGCCCTGGCCGAGCAGCAGATGCTGCGCGGTGTCGAATACCTCTTCCACCCGCTGGGCAATGAACTGTGCCCGGTTGTGGCAAAAACAACGCACTCGCAGGCGTGGCAGATGGTTCGAGGGCAGTTGGTTGAGGTAGTCGCGCAGGCAGTCGAGCAGGGCGTGGGGGCCGTCATAGCGGCTGACCATCACTTCGTTCCAGCTGTTGAGCGTGACCTGGTCCAGGGTCAGCACCAGATTGTCGCGCACGCCGGCATAGCTCAGGGAGTCGGTGCGCTCTGTGGTCATCAGGATATTCAGGTCGCGATGATGTTTGAGCGGGTCAACCCCAACGTTGATCAACAGCAGCACCTCTTCCGGCACTGCCGGGCGCAGCAAGCGGCTCTCATCGACACTGGACAGGGGCAGGGCGATGGTCTGTTGCAGGCTGCCCAATAGGTTGAACAGCTCGAACTCGGTCATGTCGCTGGTGCCGGGGTGCAGCGCCAGGCGGGTGCTGCTGTCGATCACGCCGTTGCGATGGCACCAGGTGAGCATTTCCAGCAGGTCGCGGCTGCGTTTGATCGGGGCGAAGTGTTCCCACTCCAGAGCGGTAAGGTTGCCGTTATACAGGCCCCAATGGTGCTGGCCCGGCTCCTTGCGGTTGGGCGACTGCACCAGGGTCAAAGTGTCTTCGGCCAGGTCCGGGGCGATGCCGGGGTTGATGAACTCGACCTTGCCGGCCTTGCGCTCGAACGCCGCATACAAGCGGCGGCCCAGTACATTGAGTTCGCGTTTATTGACCGCGCTGGCGGTGTGTTCGCTGCGGGTGAACTGGGTGAGGAAGCGGTAGCTGTAGTTCAACTCATTGACCAGAGCACGGCGCTCGGAGGCTACCTGGCGCACTTTCCATTGGCTGCGGCTGTCCAGCAGGGCCAGTTGGCGCGTGTCCCAGCCCCACTCATGCGCCAGGCGTTCCAGCAGCTGCCGTTGCCAACCGGCGGTGCGCTGGCCGGCGCTGAGCTTGCGGTTGACCTTCAGGTACAGGCTGCGGCGCACCAGTTCCAGGCGCTCCAGCTCGTTGCGGGCCTTGAGGTATTCCTCGATGCGGCGGTAGACCATGATGTACGGGTCCAGCTCATCCAGGTCTACCTGATGGCTGAACACCGCCTGTTTGAAGCGCAGGCTCAGGCATTGCACCTTCGGGTGTTCGCTGGCGTAGACCTCGGTCAGCAGCAGCTTGAGCACCGATTTATAGGGCGACTCGATGCCCTTGAACAGTTGCCACAGCCCGGCGCCAATAAACTCCCCCGGAGGAATATGAGCCAGATGGCCGAGGTCGAGGGTTTCATCGGCGCGGATGAAGCGCTTGGACACCAGGGCGTGAGTAAATTCGGCGTAGCGGTTTTCTTCGTAGACCGGTACCAGCCACCAGATGGGGGTGCGCCCGGCCAGCCAGATCGCGGTGCGATAGAACTCATCCAGCAGCAGGTAGTGCTGGGTGGTGCCGCAGTCGTCGGAACTCAGTGGCGTATCGCGATCACCCAACACAAAGCGCGTCGGGTCGATCAGGAAGAAATGCGCCTCGGCACCCATGCTCAAGGCCCAGGTTTCCAGCAGTTGGCACTTTTTGCGCAGCTCGGCCAGCTCGGTCTCGCTCAGGTCGGGAGCGTGGCATACCCACACGTCCATATCGCTTTGATCGGCCTGCGCCAGCGTGCCAAGGCTGCCCATCAGGAACAAACCGTGGATCGGCGTAGGCGGGTTGCCATGGCGCGGTTTATAGGAGAACGAGCGGGTCAGGCGTTGGGCATCGGCCAAGGCCTGGGCGTCCGGTTCGAAATTCGACAGGCCAGCCGGTGTGTTACTGGAGACATAGCCCGGCAACAGCGGATGATTGACGTGGAAAAACAGCGGCAACAAAGCCAGCACGCTTTGCTGGCGTGGCGTCAGCCCCTCGACGGCCCGGGCCATGCGGCCTTGATTGAGGGTCATGAAACGCGCGCGCAGTTGGGTCAGCACCTTACGGTCGATGCCTTCGTCCAGATCGGGGCGGATTTCATGGGTGCGGGTCATGTCGAACTCGGTGGCTCGCAGCCCGACGCGGGCGGCCATGCAGGAGTTTACAGACAGTAGCGTAGGAGTTTTAGAGGGAAGTGGCTTTTTGGCGTCAGAATTTCGTATGCCGCGCAGCAACACCCGCGGAATCCGCAGGCGGCGGACTCCATGGGCGGTATCAAGTATCAGGCGGCTTCTTTGGTGTTGGCAGTGGTCAGGATGGTCAGCAGGGTTTGGGCTTGCTCGGCAGCGTCCCGGCCAAGGCTCGTCAGGTAGCCCCCGTCCGGTTGGTCAATCAGCCCTTTGGCATGGAGGCGCTTGGCAGCGGCGATGGCAGTAGGGGCGGCAGTCTGATGGACTTTCAAGCCTTCCTTGGTGCTGTCCAAGGGGAAGAGTACAAGGATTTCCAGTTCGGCAACCAACTCAGGGGTATACGACATAAGGACTCCAGACTTTCTAAAATTTATTAGAGGCTAGCAGGCCATAAGGTGAACGCACTTTGCCGAACTGTCCAGCGTGTTGCTGCGTGCCGGGGTTATTCCTTTTCCGGCGGCAGCTCGGGCAGTGCCCGCAGTGCCGTTTCATACCACTCGGTATTGAAGGCGCGGTCATCTTCGAGCATGGCGTCGATCTCGAACGCCAGCACGTGAGCCATCAGATTCAGGATATCTTCGCGCTCGTAACCCACCAGGGTCAGTTTGTTGAACGTAGCCTTGGCCGCTGGCGGGTTATCGCTCTCGATCTGGTTCTCGATGGCTTCGATCAGCGTGGTCTCGGTGAATTCTTCTTCGTCGTTGTCGATATCGGTCGGCTCGCTCATGGCAGGCTCCTCAAGGAAAGGGCGTCAGTCTACCCCCATTCAGGTGGGTGATGCTGCTGGTCAGGGTGCCCTCGAGGATCTATAACTCTTGCAGCCAACCCCACACCCGGCCTGGAGGCTTTGCGATGCTCAAGCTTTACGGATTTTCGGTCAGCAACTACTACAACATGGTCAAGCTGGCGCTATTGGAGAAAGGACTGCCCTTCGAAGAGGTGCCTTTTTATGCTGGGCAAACTCCCGAAGCCTTGGCGGTAAGCCCCCGCGGCAAAGTGCCGGTGCTGGGTGTGAAGCAGGGGTTCATCAACGAAACCAGCGTCATTCTCGAATACCTCGAACAGACCCAGGAAGGTCCGGCGCTGTTGCCCGCCGACCCGTTTGCGCGGGCTCAGGTGCTGGCGCTGTGCCGTGAGATCGAGCTGTACATCGAACTGCCTGCGCGGGCGTGTTTCGCCGAGGCTTTTTTCGGCATGGCGGTGCCGGAGGCGATCAAGGAGAAGTCCAGGGCCGAGCTGCTGCTTGGAGTAGGTACCTTAGGCCGGCACGGGAAGTTTGCGCCTTATGTGGCGGGGGAGAGCTTCACCCTTGCGGACCTGTATTTCATGTACAGCCTGAACCTGGCCTGCGGTGTGGGCGAGAAGCTGTTTGGGCTGGACCTGCTGGAGCAGTTGCCGAAGGCGAAAGCCTTGTTGGCGCGCCTGAATGGGATGCCCAATGCGCAGAAGGTAGAGGCGGACAGGCAGGCGGCGATGCCTGCATTCATGGCGATGATTGCGGCCAAGAAATAAACCTTTGGCGTCTGTAAGGGCGCCATCGCGGGCAAGCCCGCTCCCACATTTTGATATGTGAACCCAATCAAATGTGGGAGCTGGCTTGCCTGCGATGCTTTTAGCGGCTGGCGAGCAATTGCTGGCCGCGCACGACCGCCGCCTTGACCTGTGCCGGCGCAGTGCCGCCCACATGATTACGGGCATTCACCGAGCCTTCCAGGGTCAGCACGGCAAACACATCCTGCTCGATCTGGTCGCTGAACTGGCGCAGTTCTTCCAGGCTCATTTCCGCCAAGTCCTTGCCGGTGTCCACACCGTACTTCACGGCGTGGCCGACAATTTCGTGGCAGTCACGGAACGGCAGGCCCCGGCGCACCAGGTAGTCCGCCAGGTCGGTCGCGGTAGAGAACCCGCGCAGGGCCGCTTCACGCATGATCGCGTGCTTGGGCTTGATCGCCGGAATCATGTCGGCAAAGGCGCGCAACGAGTCGCGCAGGGTGTCGGCGGCGTCGAAGAGCGGTTCCTTGTCTTCCTGGTTGTCCTTGTTGTAGGCCAATGGTTGGCCTTTCATCAGGGTCAGCAGGCCCATCAGTGCACCAAATACACGGCCGCTCTTGCCACGCACCAACTCTGGCACGTCGGGGTTTTTCTTTTGCGGCATGATCGAGCTGCCGGTGCAGAAGCGGTCCGGCAGGTCTATGAACTGGAATTGCGCGCTGGTCCATAGCACCAGCTCTTCGGAGAAGCGCGACAGATGCATCATCGCGATGCTGGCGGCGGCGCAGAATTCGATGGCGAAGTCCCGGTCCGACACGCCGTCCAGGGAGTTGCCGCCCACGGCGTCAAAGCCCAGCAACTGTGCGGTGTACTCACGGTCAATCGGGTAAGTGGTGCCGGCCAGTGCAGCGCTGCCCAGCGGCATGCGGTTGGCACGCTTGCGGCAATCGACCAGGCGCTCGTAGTCGCGGCTGAGCATTTCGAACCAGGCCAGCAGGTGGTGGCCGAAGGTCACAGGCTGTGCGGTCTGCAGGTGAGTGAAGCCGGGCATGATGGTGTCCGATTCACGCTCGGCCTGCTCCAGCAAACCTTTTTGCAGGCGGGTGATTTCGCCCAGGATCAGGTCGATCTCATCGCGCAGCCACAGGCGGATATCGGTGGCGACCTGATCGTTACGGCTGCGACCGGTGTGCAATTTTTTGCCGGTCACGCCGATGCGATCGGTCAGGCGTGCCTCGATGTTCATGTGCACGTCTTCCAGGTCGACGCGCCAGTCGAACGTCCCTGCCTCGATCTCACCGCGGATGGTGGTCAGGCCGTCGATGATGCTGTCACGCTCGGCGTCGGTCAGCACGCCGACCTTGGCCAGCATCGTGGCGTGGGCGATGGAGCCCATGATGTCGTGGCGGTACAGGCGTTGATCGAAGGTGACGGAGGCGGTGAAGCGCGCGACGAAGGCGTCGACGGGTTCACTGAAGCGGCCGCCCCAGGACTGGTTGGTCTTGTCGGTGCTCATGGATTCGCTCGTGATCTGCTTAAAAGAGGCATGAAGGTGTGCCGGCGATCATAACAGGGTTGCCCGTGGAGGCGGTGCTGCGGGTGATCGGCAATTTTATTTGTGTAAGAGATGGCTAAGTGCCTTGCCGCCGACCGCATCCGGGACGAGACTGGGGGCAGGTACTTATTGAAACGATATTTGACGATTGAGCAATGTCGCCTCAGTGAGCGTCTACAGTTGGACTGATAGTGTGTGAATGCACCAAAGTCGGGTGATGCGGTCATAACCAGACTATCCATTAAACAGGGGGGTATTCGGATTGTTTATCAGTGAACCCTACGACGATGCCCGAAGGCAGCGGGTCTTGGGCGCTATTGAACAGGTCCGGGTAAATTTGGGTGCCATTCTCAGGGCACTTTTTGCCGCTCGCGCTAGTCTTAGCGTGGATCGCTGTGACGTCAGTCACCGCACCTGTCTACGCTATCCTTGTGCGAGACTCACGCAGGAATCCAGCGCAATATGAATGTCCTGATCGTTGATGACGAACCCCAAGCCCGCGAGCGACTGAGCCGTCTGGTCAGTGAACTCGAGGGTTATACAGTCCTTGAACCGAGCGCCACCAGCGGCGAAGAGGCGTTGACGCTGATCGACAGCCACAAGCCGGATGTAGTGCTGCTCGATATCCGCATGCCGGGCTTTGATGGCCTGCAGGTCGCCGCCCGCTTGAGCGAACGCGAATCGCCGCCCGCCGTGGTGTTGTGTGCGGCGCAGGATGAGTTTTCTGCACAAGCGCTGGAAGACAGCGGTGTCAGTTTTCTCGTCAAGCCGGCCACTGCCGAAGCCTTGCTCAAAGCCTTGAAAAAAGCCGAGCGTCCCAGCCGCGCCCAACTGGCTGCCTTGACGCAACCGGCTGCGCAAAGTGGTAACGGGCCACGCAGCCATATCAGCGCACGTACCCGCAAGGGCATCGAGCTGATCCCACTCGGCCAGGTGGTTTACTTTATTGCCGATCACAAATACGTGACCTTGCGCCACGAGACCGGTGAAGTGTTGCTTGATGAACCGCTCAAGGCGCTTGAAGACGAGTTTGGCGAGCGTTTCGTGCGCATTCATCGCAACGCGCTGGTCGCCCGTGAACGCATCGAGCGCCTGCAGCGCACGCCCCTGGGGCACTTTCAGCTATTCCTGAAGGGGCTCAATGGCGATGCGTTGATCGTCAGCCGACGCCATGTCGCTGGCGTGCGCAAGATGATGCAGCAGCTTTAGCCCAAGGGTTGCGGCGCGGTCTGCATTCCTTATCCCGGTGCGACGTGGCCAGGGAGGCCCCGCACTTGCTGATTCAAATCAAAGCGTATTTGCCTGAGCTGTTATTATCCGCCGTATCTATTCAGTACGGATTGATCCATGTCCTCTCGCGAAATCCGCATCGCCACCCGTAAAAGCGCCTTGGCCTTGTGGCAGGCCGAATACGTCAAAGCACGCCTTGAACAGGCCCATCCCGGCCTCAAGGTCTCCCTGGTGCCCATGGTCAGTCGCGGCGACAAGCTGCTGGACTCGCCATTGTCGAAAATCGGCGGCAAGGGCCTGTTCGTCAAGGAGTTGGAAACTGCGCTGCTGGACAACGAAGCCGACATCGCCGTGCATTCGATGAAAGACGTGCCCATGGACTTCCCTGAAGGCCTGGGCCTTTTTTGTATCTGCGAGCGCGAAGACCCGCGCGACGCCTTCGTTTCCAACACCTTCGCGTCCCTGGACGAATTGCCGCTGGGCAGTATCGTTGGCACCTCCAGCCTGCGTCGCCAGGCCCAGTTGCTGACGCGGCGTCCCGACCTGCAGATCCGCTTTTTGCGTGGCAACGTCAACACGCGCCTGGCCAAGCTCGACGCCGGCGAATACGACGCGATCATCCTCGCCGCTGCCGGCTTGATCCGCCTGGGCTTTGAAGACCGCATCACCTCGGCCATCAGCGTCGAAGACAGCCTGCCCGCTGGCGGGCAGGGCGCAGTCGGAATCGAATGCCGCACCGCCGACAGCGAAATTCATGCGCTGCTAAAACCTCTCGATCACGCAGACACCGAAGTGCGCGTCACCGCCGAGCGTGCCTTGAACAAACACCTCAACGGTGGCTGCCAGGTGCCCATCGCCTGCTATGCCGTACTCGAGGGTGAGAACCTGTGGCTGCGTGGCCTGGTTGGTGATCCGGACGGCGGTAACCTGCTGACCGCCGAGGTACGTGGGCCGCAACGTGATGCCACGGCCTTGGGGATTCAGGTCGCCGAAGCGTTGCTGGAAAAAGGCGCGGGTACCATTTTGCAAAAAGTCTATGGCGAGGCCGGCCCGCAGTGACCGACTGGCGAGTGCTGCTGACGCGGCCTGCCGAGGAGTCGACGGCCCTGGCGGCGTTATTAGCCCAGAGCGGTATTCACAGCAACTGCCTGCCTTTGCTGGAGACTGAAGCCTTGCCGGTGACCGCAGAGCAACACGCGGTGTTCGGCGCGCTGCCGCGCTATCGCGCCGTCATCGTGGTGAGCAAGCCGGCTGCGCGCCTGGCGTTGCTGCGGTTGGGGGGCAGTGTGCCGCCAATGCCCTGGTTCAGTGTCGGCGCGGCCACGGCCCAGATATTGGCCGATCATGGCCTCAACGTTCACTTTCCCGCCACGGGCGATGACAGCGAGGCCTTGCTTGAACTGCCCGCCTTGCGCGAGGCTATTGCAGCGCCGGGTGCCCGGGTGTTGATCCTGCGCGGCGAGGGCGGGCGTGAGTTGCTGGCAGAGCGTTTACGCGAGCAAGGTGCTAGTGTCGATTACCTGGAATTGTATCGGCGTTTTCTTCCGGTGTATGAGAAGGGCGCGTTGATGCAACGCATCCAGTTGGAACGCTTGAACGGCCTGGTGGTCAGCAGTGGGCAGGGTTTTTTACACCTGCACGCGTTAGCCGGCCCCGATTGGCCAGAGGTGGCACAGCTGCCGTTGTTCGTGCCCAGCCCGCGTGTATATGAAATGGCGCGGGCCGCGGGTGCAGAAAAAGTTGTGGATTGTCGCGGCGCGAGTGCCGCGGCTTTGTTAGTGGCGTTAGGGAGCTATCCCGTTCCCACTCTCTGATACGCAAAGGACGGATACGTGAGCGAAACAGCCTTGCCTAAAGATGAAGCTCAGCCCGCGCTTGATGCGCCGGTCGAGACACCGGTCAGCGCGCCACGCCGTGGCAATGGCCTGGCAGTCGTCGCCTTGCTGTTGGGCGCTGCGGGCGTAGCCGCCGGCGGCTGGGGGATCTGGCAGGTCCGTGCCCTGCAAGCCAGCAGCCAGCACCAACTGGGCCAGGTGCAGACCCTGGATGACCAGTCCCAGAGCCTCAAGCAAGGCCAGCAACAGCTGGCCGCCCGCCTGGCGCAGTTGCCGGGTGCGGATGAGCTGGAAGAGCGTCGCCGCCTGGTCACTCAGTTGCAGGGTGATCAGCAGCGTCTCAACCAGCGTCTGGAAACCGTGTTGGGTGCCAGCCGCAAGGACTGGCGCCTGGCAGAGGCCGAGCATCTGATCCGTCTGGCCAGCTTGCGTTTGTCCGCCTTGCAAGACATCAACAGCGCCCAGTCGCTGGTGCAGGGGGCCGACGAAATTCTTCGCGAGCAAAGCGACCCAGGGGCTTTCGCTGCACGGGAGCAATTGGCCAAGAGCGTGGCCGCGCTGCGCAGCACCGAGCAACCGGACCGTACCGGCCTGTACCTGCAATTGGCTGCCTTGCGTGACCAGGTGGTGCAACTGGCGGCGATTGCCCCGGAGTATCAGCTCACGGAGCCTGCTTCCCAGGGGCGTCCCACCAGCGATACGCAGAACCAGTTGAGCCAGTGGTGGGAGCAGATCTCCCGTTATTTCCGCATCGACTTCAACCCGGATGACAACATCCGTCCCTTGTTGGCAGGCCAAGGCCTGAACCAAGTGCGGCTGGCCTTGAGCCTGGCGCTGGAGCAAGCCCAATGGGCTGCGCTTAACGGCGAGGCGGCGGTGTACAGCCGCTCGTTGGGAGAAGCGCGCAGCGTATTGCAGGACAACTTCAACCAGGACAACCCGCAGAGCAAGGCGATGCTGGCGCGTATTGCCGAGCTTGAGCCCAAGGCGGTGTCGGTGGTCACGCCTGACTTGGCTGCGAGCCTGGCTGCTGTGCAGGCGTACCTTGAACGCCGTCATCAGTCTGCCGACGAAGCCAAGGCTTCGGCTGGCAAACCGGCGACCCAGGAGTAGAGCTGATGAAGCGTTTCTATGTGATCCTGGTGCTCGCGATTGCGCTCGCGCTGGCCCTGGGTGTGGGCATTTCGAAACACACCGGCTACGTGTTGATTACTTATCCTCACCTGCTGCATTACGAATCAAGCCTGTGGGCGACATTGGTGGCGGTGTTCGCCATTGGCCTGGCGATTTACCTGATCCGCGTGTTATGGAGCCTGGTCAGCACATCCGGTGGCGTGGTCAACCCCTGGTCACGACGCAACCGCAGCCGTCGTGTGCAGATCGCTATCGAGCAAGGCCAGATGGACCTCGCCGAGGGCCGCTGGGCCAGCGCCGAACGCCACCTGCACCGCGCCGCCGAAGCAGAGCGCCAACCCCTTCTGTATTACATCGGTGCCGCCCGTGCGGCCAATGAACAGGGCCGTTATGAGGAATCCGACGGCTTGCTGGAGCGTGCGTTGGAACGCCAGCCCCAGGCCGAACTGGCCATTGCACTGAGCCATGCGCAGTTGCAGATGGACCGTGGCGATACGGAAGGCGCACTGGTCACTCTTCAGGCGATGCATGAGCGTCACCCGCATAACGCGCAAGTGCTGCGACAACTGCAACGCCTGCATCAGCAGCGTGGCGATTGGTCGTCTGTGATTCGCCTGCTGCCTGAGCTGCGCAAGGACAAAGTCTTGCCCGCCAATGAACTGGCCGAGCTGGAGCGTCGCGCCTGGGGCGAGAACCTGAGCCTGGCGGCCCAGCGTGAAGAGCAAGGCGAAGCCGGGTTACAGTCCTTGGAACGCGCATGGGAGCAACTGACCGCTGCCCAGCGCCAACAGCCACAACTGGTTTTGGCGTATGCCGACCAACTGCGTCGATTGGGCGCGGATGCCAAGGCCGAAGAAGTGCTGCGTGGCGCCCTTAAACGCGGTTATGACAGTCACCTGATCCGGTTGTATGGCCTGCTGCGCGGCAGTGATCCTGCGCGGCAACTGAAGTTTGCCGAAGGCTGGCTCAAGGACCATCCAGGCGATGCCAGCCTGCTGCTGACGCTGGGTCGTCTGTGCCTGCAAAACAGTCTGTGGGGCAAGGCTCGGGATTATCTGGAAAGCAGCCTGCAAGTACAGCGCAATCCCGAAGCCTGCGCCGAATTGGCTCGCCTGCTGGCCCAATTGGGCGATACCGAGCGCAGCAACCAGCTGTTTCAGGAGGGCTTGGGGTTGCTCGACAATCGCCTGCTGTCCTCGCCGCTGCCAGTGCCTGCGCGAGTTTGAAGTAGGAAAGGGTGGATGGGTTGGCTAGGACCGATCTGACACCCAACCCTTCAAACCCTGCAACCCCTCGGCTTAACTGGCTTTGTTACTAATTCCTACTTGTCTTGGCTGATTTTCCTCGGGCCCGTGGCGGGATGTCCTTATGTTTTCGAGGAAAAGTCCGCTCTAGGGCGTATTGAAAGGGGTCGGGCCTTTCCTCTACCGTAGCGACCTATCTCTTGCAGTGCGGATAAACAATGTCTCTGGCCCCTTTACGCTCTTTGTTTTTCCTGGCGTTCATGGCGGGTGCGCTGACGTTGGGCGCGTCTTACTACCTTCAATACGGTGCGCTGCTACGACCTTGTTTTCTATGCCAGGTACAACGCCTGTTCCTCGCCTCTTTTGCCTTGATCAACCTGATTGCCGCGCTTCACAAACCTGGGCGTTCCGGCCTTTGTCTTTATGGGTTGGCGAGCATGGGCTGTGCGTTGCTGGGCGCCATCACCGCAGGCCGGCAAGTCCTGTTGCAGAACAGGCCGGCAAGCCAGGTGGGGGATTGCTGGCCCAGCCTGCAGGACATGCTTGAAAACCTGTCTGTCTGGCAGGCAATGCGCTCGGTGTTCAATGGCACGGTCGATTGCGTTGAAATCAACTGGACGCTGTTTGACTTGAGCCTGCCTGAGTGGAGCCTGCTGTTTTTTGTGGCGATGCTGATCCTGGGGTTCATGCAGGTGTCACGGCTGTTGTTCGGCAGGCATTTGCGCCTCGCAACACATTGAAAACGAGACTCAGGTTGTAGGAGCGGATTAAACACTTGTATGAACATTCTCTCCTGCGTACCTTGAAGCCATAGTCATGCGGGCATAATCTGGCCCGCACGCGTTATCCAAACCGCTTGTCAGACGCGGCCTTGTCCGTCTGCTGCTTCATCCTTGAAGTGTTGCGCAGGTACAGAGCTGCGGCGCCCCAATAGGGAAGAGAGATCATCATGTTGGAAAGTTGTCAGAATGCTCAGGAACGCTGGGGTGGGGTGCACAAGCTGATCGACAGCTGGTTGAAGGCACGTCACGAACTGGTTCGGGCCTTTGATGCTCTCGGCGCCAAGCCCGAAGCGTTGGGCGAGAATCGCAAGCCGTTGCAGGAGTTCTGTGAGGTGTTGGTGGACTACGTGTCTGCCGGCCATTTCGGCGTCTACGAGCAACTGACCAAGGAGGCCGAAGCCTTCGATGATCAGCGTGGCCTGGAGTTGGCTGAGACGCTTTATCCGCGCATCGATGTGATCACTGAAAAGCTGCTGGCGTTCACCGACCTGTGTGATGCCGGGAAATGTGTCGCGGAAAAATTCAAAGAGTTGGGGGCGCTGTTGCATGAGCGTTTCGAGCTGGAAGATTGCTTGATCGAAGTGCTGCACAACGCTCATAAGGAAGAACCCGCCACCCAGGCTTGAAGCTGGTGGCGAGGTAAGAAAAACGGTGCGCATGTCGCACCGTTTTTTTATGGGTCAGTGGCGAGTGCCGATTAGTTCGATCTCGAACACCAGCGGCGTGTAGGGGGGGATCAACTCACCTGCGCCGTCTGCGCCATAGGCCTGGGCTGAAGGAATCACCAGACGCCATTTCGCACCCACCGGCATCTGTTGTAATGCACTGCTCCAACCGCTGATCACGCTGTTGAGGCGAAACCATTGCGGTTGCGTACTTTTGTCGAAGACAGTTCCATCAGGCAGTCGGCCCACGTATTTAACCTGCACTTCATCGCTGGCCAACGGCTTGTTGCCAGTGCCGGGTGTCAGCTCGGTGAGCAGGATCCCATCGGCCAACTGACGAACGCCGGCTGCGGCTTTTTCCCTTGAGAGAAATTGCTGCTCGGCAGCGAGTGCTTTTTCGCTTTGAGGTCGTTGGGCGTCGGCGGCGTTCTGCGTTTCGTGCTGCGCGAGGATCTGTTCGATGCGCGCGTTATCCAGCGCCAGTGGCTTGCCTTGGTAGGCTTGCTTGAGTCCGTCGAGCAGGGCCTGTATCTGCAGTTCGGGGACTTCCTGGCGCAACCGTTCGCCAAGGCTTGCGCCCAGGCTATAGGCAAGATCGTGCGGGGTTGCGGCGGTGGTGTTTGACGAGGGTTGCTCGCTTGCATCGGCCACGCAGATCGCCAAGCCGAACACTAGAAAAAGGTAACGCGACATGGGCATTCTCCCGGCGAAAGTGCGACGGATTATGCCAGTGCGAGTGCGTAAAAAGTGGCGCGGTTTTCCGTTATATCGATAAGAATTTTCGCACGCTGCAACGCAACGCAAAGGATACTGTCAACATGCCCTAGCGGCGGTAAGAGCAGAGGGCTAGTATGAGCCGCACCCACGTCAGCCAGGAGGTAAACCATGTCGGCCAAACAGAAGCCTGTAAATACCCCGTTGCACTTGCTCCAACAACTTTCGGGCAGCCTGCTCGAACATCTGGAAAGCGCGTGCTCCCAAGCCTTGGCTGATGCAGAAAAGCTGCTCGCCAAACTGGAAAAACAACGCGGTAAAGCGCAAGAAAAGCTGCACAAATCCCGCACCAAACTGCAAGACGCCGCCACTGCCGGCAAGTCCAAGGCACAAGCCAAAGCCAAAGGCGCGGTCAAAGAACTTGAAGAGCTGCTGGATGCTCTCAAGGATCGCCAAGCCGAAACCCGCAGCTACATTTCCCAACTCAAAAAAGACGCTCAAGAAAGCCTGAAACTGGCCCAAGGTGTTGGCCGTGTGAAGGAAGCCGTAGCTAAAGCACTGGGTGCTCGTACGCCTGCAAAAGTAGCCGCCAAGCCAACTGCTAAAACTGCTGCTGCCAAACCAGCTGCCAAGCCAGCCGCTAAAACCGCTGCTGCCAAACCAGCCGCGAAGCCAGCTGCTAAAACTGCTGTCGCCAAACCAGCTGCCAAGCCAGTCGCTAAAACCGCTGCTGCCAAACCAGCCGCGAAGCCAGCTGCTAGAACTGCTGCTGCCAAACCAGCTGCCAAGCCAGTCGCTAAAACCGCTGCTGCCAAACCAGCCGCGAAGCCAGCTGCTAAAACTGCTGCTGCCAAACCAGCTGCCAAGCCAGTCGCTAAAACCGCTGCTGCCAAACCAGCCGCGAAGCCAGCTGCTAAAACTGCTGCTGCCAAACCAGCTGCCAAGCCAGTCGCTAAAACCGCTGCTGCCAAACCAGCCGCGAAGCCAACTGCTAAAACTGCTGCCGCCAAACCAGCTGCCAAGCCAGTCGCTAAAACCGCTGCTGCCAAACCAGCCGCGAAGCCAGCCGCTAAACCTGCTGCTGCCAAACCAGCTGCCAAGCCAGTCGCTAAAACCGCTGCTGCCAAACCAGCCGCGAAGCCAGCCGCTAAAACCGCTGCTGTCAAACCGGCTGCCAAGCCAGCCGCTAAACCTGCGGCTGCTAAACCAGCCGTGAAGCCAGCCGCCAAGCCAGCGCCCGCAAAGCCAGCCGCTCCAGCAGCACCCACTGCCACCCCGGCAGCAGCCACCGCTCCAACTGCATCGGCCAGCAGCACCCCTGCACCGGTAGCGCCAAGCACCACCCCAACCAGCGCTTCCTAAGTGTTGGTGGCCATGACGCGCAATTGCAGCAGCGCGTCGTGGTCAAGGTTGGCGGCTTCGGTCGCCAGGCCTTCAAGCCAGTCTTGCTGATCCACCACCTCATTGATCGGCCATGTCTGCGCCAGCGCTTCCAAGCGCGCCAGCAACGTTCTTTCGGCCTCCAGCTCCAGTGTCTTGATCTGCTCGCGTAGCGATGCCAATTGCGCATCCTGCTGGGCCAAGGCTCGCCATTGCACGCGCACTTGTCGTAGCGGTTCGACTACCTGCACCCGCCACGGATGAGCCATCTGTTGCAGTGCCAGAACGCGTTCGGGCTTGTACGCCACACCACGTTGCTCCAGCCAAGCACCACACAACAACAGGCACACGTCTGCCCCTTGCTCCTGCAAGCGCAGGCACGCGGCCTCCACGCCCGGGCGGGCATAGGTCGAAAGGGCAAAGCTCCACAGGTCAGCGCACATATTCACACCCAAGCCAGCGGCCAACGAAGCTGGTAGACTCCGCCGCCATTATGATCCGACTTCAAAGCCTAACATTACAGCGTGGCCCGCAACGTCTTCTTGAAGACGCCGAGCTGACCCTGCACGCCGGTCACAAAGCCGGCCTGATCGGTGCCAACGGCGCCGGCAAATCCACGTTGTTCGCCCTGTTGCTGGGGGAGCTGACCCCGGATTCCGGGGACTGCCTGCTGCCTGCCGACTGGCGCATTGCCCATATGCGCCAGGAGATCGACACCCTGGACCGTATCGCCATCGACTACGTGCTCGATGGCGACCTGCGCCTGCGCCAGGTGCAACACGACCTGGCTGAGGCCGAAAAAGCCCAGGACGGTGCCGCCCAGGCGCGCCTGCACTCGGAGCTGGACAGCGCCGACGGCTACACGGCCGACGCTCGCGCTCGCAAGATGCTCGCTGGCCTTGGGTTTACCAACGAACAGATGGACCGCCCGGTCGCCGATTTCTCCGGTGGCTGGCGCATGCGCCTGAACCTGGCTCAAGCGCTGATGTGCCCCTCTGACCTGCTGCTGCTCGACGAACCGACCAACCACTTGGACCTCGATGCGATCCTGTGGCTGGAAGATTTCCTCAAGAGTTACCAGGGCACCTTGCTGCTGATCTCCCACGACCGGGATTTCCTCGACGCCGTGGTCGATAACATCGCCCATGTCGAACAGAAGAAAATCACCCTTTACCGTGGCGGCTATACCGCGTTCGAACGCGCCCGCGCCGAACGCCTGGCCCAGCAGCAACAGGCCTTTGAAAAGCAACAGGCGCAACGTGCGCACATGGAAAGTTACATCGCAAGGTTCAAGGCCCAGGCTACCAAGGCCCGCCAGGCCCAGAGCCGGATCAAGGCCCTGGAACGCATGGAAGAGCTGTCGGCGGCCCACGTCGATTCGCCGTTCGACTTTGTCTTCCGTGAGTCGGTGAAGATCTCCAGCCCGCTGTTGGACCTCTCGGACGCTCGCCTTGGCTATGGCGACAAAACCATCCTGGAGAAGGTCAAGCTGCAGCTCACGCCGGGCGCACGCATCGGTTTGCTCGGCCCGAACGGCGCAGGCAAGTCGACACTGATCAAGAACCTTTCGGGTGAGCTTGAGCCGCTGGCCGGTCGCCTCACTCGTGGCGAGAACACGGTGGTGGGTTACTTCGCCCAGCATCAACTGGACTCGCTGGACGCCAAGGCAAGCCCGTTGTTGCACCTGCAACGCCTGGCGCCGACCGAGCGCGAGCAGACCCTGCGCGACTTCCTTGGCGGTTTCGACTTCCGTGGCGCGCGCATTGACGAACCTGTGCTGAATTTTTCCGGTGGCGAAAAAGCCCGACTGGCCCTGGCCCTGATCGCGTGGGATCGCCCGAACCTGTTGCTGCTCGACGAGCCGACCAACCACTTGGACCTGGAAATGCGCCTGGCGCTGACCATGGCCCTGCAGGAATTCAGCGGTGCGGTATTGGTGGTGTCTCACGACCGTCACCTGCTCAAGAGCACCACCGACAACTTCCTGCTGGTGGCCGACGGTAAGGTCGAAGAGTTCGATGGCGACCTGGACGACTACGCGCGCTGGCTGACGGAGTACCGCCTGCGCAATGCGCCGGCCAGCAACACGCCGGTCAACCCGGACAAGACCGACAAGAAAGCCCAGCGCCAGGCCGCCGCCGCGCTGCGCCAGCAGTTGGCGCCGCACAAGCGTGAGGCCGACAAGCTGGAAGCCGAACTGGGCAAGGTGCATGAGCGCCTGGCCAAGATCGAAGCCAGCCTGGGCGACAGCGCCGTGTACGAGGCGGCGCGCAAGGACGAGCTGCGTGACCTGCTGGCCGAACAGGCCAAGCTCAAGGTGCGCGAGGGGCAGTTGGAGGAAACCTGGATGGAGGCCCTCGAATTGCTCGAAACCCTGCAAGCGGAGCTGGAGGCGCTGTCCTGATGGAGGCGTTGCAATTACCGGTACCGGTGCAATGGATCGAACCCATCTGGATCGGCGTGCAAATCCTGCTGATCCTGCTGGCTGGCTACCTGGCTCAGCGCTTCGTCGCAAAAGGCCTTACGCGCCTGGGTGAGCGCTACCCGTTCCCGCCGCAATTGCTGATGCCCCTGCGGGGCGGCTTGCGCTGGCTGATCATGGGCAGTGCGCTGATCTTTGTGCTGGGCCGCCTGGGTGTGTCTGCCACGGTGTTGTGGACGGCCCTGTCAGGCTTTGTCGCGGTGGCGGCCGTGGCGTTCTTCGCCATGTGGTCGGTGCTGTCCAACCTGCTGTGCGCGATCCTGATCTTCACGGTCGGGCCGTTTCGCCTCGGTGATATCGTCGAGTTGGTGGACACCGTCGACAAACCGGGCGTGAAGGGCCGGGTCGTGGCGATCAACTTGCTCTACACCACGCTGATCGAAGTCGAGGAAGCCGGGACCAACAGCGCGATGGTGCAGGTGCCCAATAGTCTGTTCTTCCAGCGTTCGGTACGCCGTTGGCCCGGCTCTGGCACTAATATCCTGTAGGCGCGAGCAAGCTCGCTCCTACAGAAATCTATAGCCAGCCTTTGGTCGCTGGAGTTAGCTTAAGGCACAACCGCTAACTCCCTTACGAGGTGTGCAATGGCTCTCGATACATGGCTGGCCTTTTTCCTGGCCAGTTGGATCATCTCCCTTTCTCCTGGCGCCGGTGCCATCGCCTCGATGTCCAGCGGCCTGCAATACGGTTTTGTGCGTGGCTACTGGAACGCCATCGGTCTGCAACTGGGCCTGGCGATGCAGATTGCGGTGGTCGCCGGTGGTTTGGGTGCCATTCTGGCGGCCTCGTCTACTGCGTTCTATGCGATCAAATGGTTTGGCGTGGCCTACCTCGTGTATCTGGCCATCAAACAATGGCGTGCCCTGCCCATGGACATGACCGATGACGCCGCCGTGCGCCCGATCGGCAAACCGATGGCGATGATGTTCCGCGGCTTCCTGGTTAACGCCAGCAATCCCAAGGCGCTGGTGTTTATGCTGGCGGTGCTGCCGCAGTTCGTGAACCCGCAGGCGCCGTTGTTGATCCAGTACCTGATCCTCGGTGCCACTATGATCAGCGTCGATATGATCGTGATGGCGGGCTACACAGGGTTGGCGTCGAAAGTCTTGCGCCTGTTGCGTACGCCCAAACAACAGAAACGCGTAAACCGCACCTTTGCTGGCTTGTTTGTCGGCGCTGCCGGTTTCCTGGCGAGCCTGCATCGCGCCACGGCCTGACCAAGCGACTGGCTCAAAAATGTGGGAGCGGGCTTGCTCGCGAATACGGTATCAGTCAAAGAAAATAGTGACTGAAGCACCGCGTTCGCGAGCAAGCCCGCTCCCACATTGGTTTTAGGGTGATATGAAATAACACCTTGAGTCGAATCCATTAAAGCTCAACAATAGTGTTACTTCGTATTTCCACTTGAGATTCATTCATGACCGCCCCTTTCCGCTTTCTCGCCTGGCTGCTGTTGCCGGCGTTGCTGTCGTGCAGCTTCAATCTGTTGGCCGCGACCGCCGAGGGCGCGCCGCAAGCCCTGCATTTGCTGGACTACATTGGCGCCGACTACCCACCCACGGTGGAGGCGGGCAAGGTGGTGGATGACTCGGAATACCGTGAACAAGTGGAATTTCTCGGAGTGTTGCAGGGGCTGGTGGCGGATTTGCCAGACAAACCCGAGCGCGCCGAGCTGATAAAGGGCGTTGATGAACTGCTGGCCGCGGTCACTGCCCACCAGGATGGCGCAAGCGTTGCCCGCCAGGCCCGTCAATTGGGTGCCAAGCTGGCCGTGGCGTATGAAGTCAGCCAGGCCCCGGCCATCACGCCGGACCCGACGCGCGGCGCGCCGCTCTACGCCCAGCATTGTTCGGTGTGCCACGGCACAGCAGGTGCCGGCGATGGCCCCGCAGGCATGGGCATGACGCCACCACCCGCTAACCTGCGCGATGCCACGCGCCTGGATCGCCTGAGCCTCTACGCGATCTACAACACCCTCGGCCTGGGCGTGGAGGGCACCGACATGCCGTCGTTCGCTGACCAATTGGACGACCGCCAGCGCTGGGACCTGGCAACCTATATCGCCGGCTTCACGGCCGACCCGGCCGCCGCCAAAGGCGAGCAGACATTCAACCTTGCCGACCTGGCCCGCCAGACCCCCAATGAAGTGCTCGCCGCTGACGGCCCTGGCGCTGCCGCGACATTCCGCGCTCAACGTGCCCAACCGCCGCAGGTTCAGCGTGGCCCCGCGCAGTTGCTCGACTACACCGCCGCCACCCTGGACAAGAGCCTCGCGGCCTTCCGCAACGGCGACCATGAGCAGGCTTACGATCTATCCGTCGCGGCCTATCTGGAAGGCTTCGAACTGGTGGAAAGCTCCCTGGATAACGTCGATGCCAATGTGCGCAAAGACACCGAGAAGGCCCTGATGGCCTATCGGCAATCGTTGCAGGACGGCTTGCCTATCGAGCAGGTGCAGCAGCGCTTGGACTTGGCCAAAGGCAAACTCACTGAATCGGCCGGTTTGCTGGGCGGCGATGGCCTGAGCTGGTCGTTGAGCTATATCTCCGGCTTGCTGATCCTGCTGCGCGAAGGCCTGGAAGCGATTCTGGTGCTGGCAGCGATCCTCGCCTTTCTGCGTAACACCGGCCAGCAATCGGCGGTGCGCAGCGTCAACGTCGGCTGGGGCCTGGCGCTGTTGGCAGGCTTGGGTACCTGGGCTTTGGCGGCCTATGTCATTGACGTCAGCGGTGCCCAGCGTGAGTTGCTTGAAGGCTGCACGGCGTTGTTCGCCAGTGTGATGGTGCTGTGGCTCGGCGTGTGGATGCACGACCGGCGTCACGCGGCAGCCTGGCAGGACTACATCAAGAGCAGCCTGGTGGGCGGCGGTGGGCGTTTCGGTTTTGCCGTGCTGGCGTTCTTCTCGGTGTACCGCGAACTGTTCGAAGTCATCCTGTTCTACGAAACCCTGTGGCTGCAAGCCGGCCCTGCCGGGCACAACGCGGTGCTGGCCGGTGGTGCCACGGCGTTGGTGCTGCTGGTGGGCCTGGCCTGGGTGATCCTGCGCGGTTCGGCGAAGTTGCCCCTGGCGCTGTTCTTCGGCATCAACGCCGCGCTGCTGTGTGCGCTGTCGGTGGTGTTTGCCGGGCACGGTGTGAAAGCCTTGCAGGAAGCAGGCATCTTCGGCACGCGGCCGGTGGCGTTCTTTGACTTCGACTGGCTGGGCATCCACGCCGATGCGTACTCGTTGGGGGCACAGGCCGTGGCGATCCTGGCGATTGTGGTGTTGTACGGCCGTAGCCGCCTGACCGAAAAGCGCCGGGTGGCGGCGTAGCATGCGCGTGTGGATCGACGCCGACGCCTGCCCTCGGGCGGCCAAGGACCAAGTGGTGAAGTTCGCCCTCAAGCGCCAGTTTGAGGTAGTGCTGGTGGCAGGGCAAAGCCAGATCAAACCGAGCTTTGCCTGTGTGAAGCTGATCGTGGTGCCCAGCGGGCCGGATGCCGCCGATGATTACCTGGTGGAGCACGCCGTGCCCGGCGAACTGGTGATTTGCAGCGACGTGCCCTTGGCCGACCGCCTGGTGAAGAAGGGCGTGACGGCCCTTGACCCGCGTGGCAAGGAATTCAGCCCAGCGAACATGAGCGAGCGGTTGGCGGTGCGTAACCTGTTTACCGACCTGCGCGAGCAAGGCCAGATGGGCGGCGGCCCACCGCCCCACAGCGAAAAGGACAAGCAGGCGTTTGCCAATTCGCTGGACCGAATCCTTACCCGCTTGATGAAACCACTGTAGGAGCGAGCAAGCTCGCTCCTACAGAAAGAGGGCGTCAGTCGTTCTCGTGAGTCAACTCCAACACCCGATCCACCAGCTTGTTGATGCCTGACGCCACCTCGCTGATGTTCTTGCCCAGCATGTAGGCCGGCGTACTCACCAGCTTGCGCGCCTGGTCTTCGACGATGTCCTCCACGGTGCATTCGAGGTGGGTGGCGCCCATCTTGTCCAGGGCTGCGGCGGTGCTGGCATCGTTGCCGATGGTGCAGGTCACGCCAGGGCCGTAGATCTTGGCGGCCAGGGCCGGCGAAATGCAGATCAACCCCACCGGCTTGCCCGCTTCGGCAAAGGCTTCAGCCAGTGCCAGCACCTGAGGGTTGATGCTGCAACCGGCGCCTTCCACGGCAAAGTTCGACAGGTTCTTGGCCGCACCAAACCCCCCCGGCACGATCAGCGCGTCAAAGTCTGCGGCGTTGGCTTGGCCTATATCCTTCACGGCGCCGCGGGCGATACGCGCGGATTCCACCAGCACGTTGCGCGACTCGGGCATTTCTTCGCCCGTGAGGTGGTTGATCACGTGCAACTGCGCAACGTCGGGTGCAAAGCATTCCACTTGAGCGCCGCGCTGGTCCAGGCGCAGCAGGGTGATCACGCTTTCATGGATCTCTGCGCCGTCGTACACGCCACAGCCGGAAAGGATCACTGCAATCTTTTTGCTCATGGGCATTTCTCCTGATTCATGGCGTTAAATGTCTACTAATTTGTAACCTGTTGCCAATGGGATCTCACGTCGCTGCACCTAATCTTGATGTAACAAAAATAGACCGGACTAGCCCATGGACTTCGTGCCTTACGCAGTACCGTTTTTTATCGCCCTGATTGTGGTGGAGTTGCTGGCCGACCGTTGGCGCGGCGCGCGCAACTACCGAGTGGCGGATGCCATCAACAGCCTCAGCACCGGTGTGCTGTCCACCACCACCGGCTTGCTCACCAAGGGTGTGGGCCTGCTGACCTACGCCTTCGCCCTCAAGCACCTAGCGTTGTTCGAGTTGCCGACCCAGAGCGTCTGGACCTGGGTATTCGCTTTTGTGTTTTATGATTTCTGCTACTACTGGCTGCACCGCATGGGGCATGAACGCAACATCCTGTGGGCCGCGCATTCGGTGCATCACCAGAGCGAGGACTACAACCTCAGCACTGCCTTGCGCCAGACCAGCACCGGTTTCCTGCTGAGTTGGATCTTCTACTTGCCCCTGGCGGTGGTTGGTGTGCCGCTGGTGGTGTTTATCAGCGTAGCGTCGCTCAACCTGCTGTATCAATTCTGGGTCCATACACGCCATGTTCCCAAGCTCGGCTGGGTCGAATGGTTTTTCGTCACACCGTCCAATCATCGGGCCCACCATGCACAGAACGCTCTCTACATGGATCGCAACTACGGCGGGGTGTTCATTATTTGGGACCGGCTGTTCGGCACCTTCCAAGAGGAAGACGATAACGAACCGGTGATTTTCGGCGTAACCACACCCCTGGCCAGTTGGAATCCGCTGTGGGCCAACCTGCAGTTTTATGCGCAGCTCTGGAGCGACGCCAGGCGTACTGAGCGTTGGTGGGACAAGCTGCGCATCTGGTTCATGCGCACCGGTTGGCGGCCGGCGGACGTCAAGGCCAAGTACCCGATGGCCAAGCCGGACCTGAGCCAGTTCCGCAAATTCGAGGTGCCGCTGGACGTGCGCCACCAGGTCTACATCGCCTTGCAGTTTGCGGCTTATGTGGGGTTTGGCAGCTATCTGATGAATGTGGGTGAGGGCTCGCCCACCTCGGCGCTGGTCCTCGGTTGGGGCGCGATGGCACTGGGATTGTTTACCCTGGGGGTTGCGCTGGAGAATCGCCCATGGGCACTGAAGGCCGAGCTGGCGCGCCTGGTGCTGAATGTTCCCTTGGTATGGCTGGCGCCGCTGGCAGGGTTGTGGCCCGCCAGCAACCTGGGCTGGCTGGGCCTGGCGAGCTACAGCCTGCTCAGCCTCATCGGCCTCTACTGTTGCAGAAGCCGGCTTACTCGGTGGGTGTCTTAGGCGTTTCGATCGGGGCTGGCTCGTTAGCCAGCCGAGCCTTGGCCTCGGCACAGGCTTGGCGGGCGATGCGGGCATTCTTGAAGCGACGGCGCAGCCACAGGCCAAAGCCCAGCACCAGCAAGGCGCCCAGTACCCACAGCTCGTATTTCTTGACGCTGCCGAGCATCCCTTCCAGCACCGCGCCAAAGTGGTAGGCCGCCGCCCCCAGTGCCGCGGCCCAGATCGCCGCGCCAATACCGTTGAGGACCAGGTAGCGCAACGGTGGATAGCCGGACAGGCCAATCGCCACGGGCATCACCGTGCGCAAGCCGTAGACGAAGCGGAAACTCAATACCCAGATATCCGGATGCTTGCGGATATGTTCCAGCGCCTTGTCGCCCATCAATTGCCAGCGCGGCTTGCGCGCCAGCAACTTGCGGCCGTGCTTGCGCCCCATGTAGTACCAGAGCTGGTCGCCGGCGTAGCTGCCAAAAAAGGCAACGACCACCACCAGGTTGATATCCATGTAGCCACGGAACGCCAGGAAGCCTGCGAGTACAAGGATGGTCTCGCCTTCGAAGAACGTGCCGAGAAAGAGGGCAAAGTAGCCGAAGTCATGCAGAAATTGTTGAAGCATGGTCTAGGGTGCTGGCGAAATGAACGCGCAGCCTACGCCTTCACGAAGATTCATGAAAGTATCGAGATGTGTCACGAAGTGAACAATTCCTATGCAAATGACGAATGGGACTACAGGTCGCGTCGATAAGCACAACTGTCATTCATTCGTCATAATGGCCGCTTATAACTGCAACGCTCGCCCGTAAACACGGGCTCAGGAGTCTGTCGTGAGCTTTACCCCTGCCAATCGCCTGTTCCCTGCCACCCGTCTGCGTCGCAATCGTCGTGATGATTTTTCTCGTCGCCTGGTACGTGAAAATGTACTGACCACGAATGATCTGATCCTGCCGGTTTTCGTGCTCGACGGCGAAAATCGCCGGGAAGCGGTGGCGTCGATGCCGGGTGTGGAGCGTCTGACCATTGATTTGTTGCTTGAAGAAGCGGCGAATTGGGTCGAGTTGGGCATTCCGGCGCTGGCGCTGTTTCCGGTGACCCCGGCGGAACTCAAGTCCCTGGACGCCGCTGAAGCCTGGAACCCCGACGGGATTGCCCAGCGCGCCACCCGTGCCTTGCGCGAGCGCTTCCCGGAGCTTGGGGTGATCACTGACGTGGCCCTGGACCCGTTCACCACCCACGGCCAGGATGGCATTCTTGACGAAGACGGTTATGTGCAGAACGACATCACCGTCGATGCACTGGTCAAGCAGGCGTTATCACACGCGGCTGCGGGCGCCCAGGTGGTTGCACCGTCGGACATGATGGACGGGCGCATCCAGGCGATTCGCGAAGCCCTTGAGCTGGCCGGTCACGTCAATGTGCGGATCATGGCCTATTCGGCCAAATACGCCAGCGCCTACTACGGCCCATTCCGCGATGCGGTAGGCTCGGCGCTGAACCTGGGCAAGGCCAACAAGGCCTCGTATCAGATGGACCCGGCCAACAGCCAGGAAGCCCTGCACGAGGTGGCTGCCGACCTGGCCGAAGGCGCCGATATGGTGATGGTCAAGCCGGGGATGCCCTACCTTGACATTCTTTACCGGGTCAAAGAGGAATTCAAAGTGCCGACCTTTGTCTATCAGGTCAGCGGTGAATACGCCATGCACATGGCGGCCATCCAGAATGGTTGGTTGAGTGAAGGGGTGATCCTCGAATCCCTGACTGCCTTTAAACGTGCCGGCGCTGATGGCATTCTGACCTACTTCGCCGCCCGCGCCGCCCAATTGCTTAGAGAGCAACAATAGCCCTCACAGGAACACTCGATGAATACCGAAGGACTCTCAGAAGTTGCCGTAAAAGACGCTCACCCGGTGGTTGAACAAGTCGCCCAGACCCCGCCGGAGCTGGAGCCCGCACCGCCTGCGGTGGTGGCCGAAGCGCCTGCGCCGGCGCCGGTGGCCGTGGTCACCAACCTGGATGACAGCAGCCTGTACATCCACCGCGAGTTGTCACAACTGCAATTCAACATCCGCGTGCTTGAGCAGGCGCTGGATGAGTCCTACCCCTTGCTGGAGCGGCTGAAATTCCTGCTGATCTTCTCCAGTAACCTGGACGAGTTCTTCGAGATCCGTGTTGCCGGCCTCAAGAAGCAGATCACCTTTGCCCGTGAACAAGCCGGTGCCGATGGCCTGCAACCGCACCAGGCCCTGGCGCGTATCAGTGAGCTGGTGCACGGCCATGTAGACCGCCAGTATGCGATCCTCAACGACATCCTGCTGCCGGAGCTGGAAAAGCACCAAGTCCGCTTCATTCGTCGTCGTCACTGGACCGCCAAGATCAAGACCTGGGTGCGCCGTTACTTCCGGGACGAGATTTCGCCGATCATCACGCCTATCGGCCTCGACCCGACGCACCCGTTCCCCTTGCTGGTGAACAAGAGCCTCAACTTCATCGTCGAACTCGAAGGTATCGACGCTTTCGGCCGCGATTCGGGCCTGGCGATCATCCCGGCGCCGCGTCTGTTGCCTCGGATCATCAAGGTACCGGAAGAGGTAGGGGGCGCTGGCGACAACTATGTATTCCTGTCATCGATGATTCACGCGCACGCCGACGACCTGTTCCAGGGCATGAAGGTCAAGGGCTGCTACCAGTTCCGCCTGACCCGTAACGCCGACCTGGCGCTGGACTCCGAAGACGTTGAAGACCTGGCCCGTGCCCTGCGCGGCGAACTGTTCTCACGGCGCTATGGCGATGCGGTGCGCCTGGAAGTGGCGGACACCTGCCCGAAACATCTGTCGGACTACCTGCTCAAGCAGTTCAACTTGGCAGAATCGGAGCTGTACCAGGTCAACGGCCCTGTGAACCTCACGCGCCTGTTCAGCATTACCGGCCTGGACAGCCACCCGGAGCTGCAATACAAGCCGTTCACGCCGCAGATCCCGAAACTTTTGCAAAACAGCGAGAACATCTTCAGCGTGGTGAGCAAGCAGGACATCCTGCTGCTGCACCCTTTCGAGTCGTTCACCCCGGTGGTCGACCTGCTGCGCCAGGCTGCCAAGGACCCGCACGTCCTGGCCGTGCGCCAGACCCTGTACCGCAGCGGCGCGAACTCGGAAATCGTCGATGCGCTGGTGGATGCGGCGCGTAATGGCAAAGAAGTCACTGCGGTGATCGAGTTGCGTGCGCGTTTCGACGAAGAGTCCAACCTGCAACTGGCCAGCCGTCTGCAAGCGGCCGGTGCGGTGGTGATCTACGGCGTGGTCGGCTTCAAGACCCACGCCAAGATGATGCTGATCCTGCGTCGTGAAGCCGGTGAGATCGTGCGCTACGCCCACTTGGGTACCGGTAACTATCACGCCGGCAACGCCAAGCTCTACACCGACTACAGCTTGCTGACGTCCGACGACGCGCTGTGCGAAGACGTCGGCAAGTTGTTCAGCCAGTTGATCGGCATGGGCAAGACCCTACGCATGAAGAAGCTGTTGCACGCGCCGTTCACGCTCAAGAAGGGCATGCTCGACATGATTGCCCGCGAGACCCAGTTTGCCCTCGATGGCAAGCCGGCGCACATCATCGCCAAGTTCAACTCGCTGACCGATCCGAAGATCATCCGTGCTCTGTACAAGGCCAGCCAGTCCGGTGTGCGCATCGACCTGGTGGTACGTGGCATGTGCTGCCTGCGCCCCGGCATTGTGGGCGTGTCGCATAACATCCATGTGCGCTCGATCATCGGCCGCTTCCTGGAGCACACCCGCGTGTTCTACTTCCTTAACGGCGGCGAAGAACAGATGTTCCTCTCCAGTGCCGACTGGATG
The DNA here is from genome assembly GCF_044218845.1 of Pseudomonas sp. B16120. NCBI lineage: Bacteria > Pseudomonadati > Pseudomonadota > Gammaproteobacteria > Pseudomonadales > Pseudomonadaceae > Pseudomonas > Pseudomonas sp. B16120. Next base: position 6,065,450 of record NZ_CP162588.1, on the reverse strand, counting down.
GAGCGCAACCTCGACAAGCGCGTGGAGACCTGCTTCCCGGTGGAAGGCAAGAAGCTGATCATGCGGGTCAAGAAGGAGCTGGAAAGCTACCTCACCGACAACACCCACAGCTGGAGCCTGCAGTCGGATGGTCGCTACGTGCGTAACACCCCGACCGGCAACCAGAACCCGCGCAGCGCGCAGGCGACATTATTGGAGAAGTTGGGTAGCCCGATTCTGACGGTGAACTAGCCCAGGCATACGCAACTCCATGTGGGAGCGGGCTTGCTCGCGAATGCGGTGTGTCAGTCAATGCATCTGGTGACTGATCCACTGCATTCGCGGGCAAGCCCGCTCCCACATTTGTTTTGCAGTGGGCTTTAGCGCAGGTTCAGGCTGAACCCCACCCGTGTCAGCCATTCCGCTTCCTGGGCGAAGTCCGCCTGGGTCAGCTGATTTTCATCCAGCCAGCCTTTGGGGAACATCACTTCCAGGCTATCGCCATCGGCGTGCAGTTTGACCTGGGGCATTTCCTGGGTGCCGCGGATGTGGTGGAACAGGATCGCAAAGCGCAGCAGCGCGCACAGGCGGATCAGCTTGATGCCGTCTTTACCGAATTCGGCAAACTTGTCCTTGGGAATATTACGGCGATGGCCGCGTACCAGCAGCGCGAGCATCTGTTGGTCTTCCCGGGAGAAACCGGCCAGGTCCGAGTGTTCGATCAGGTAGGCGCCGTGCTTGTGATAATGGTAGTGGGCGATGTCCAGGCCGACTTCATGCACCTTGGCTGCCCAGCCGAGTAACTCGCGCCAGACGCCGTCTTCCAGGTCCCAGTCCTCGGCCACCTGGTCGAACGCGTGCAGGGCTTTGCGCTCCACGCGTGCGGCTTGTTCCAGGTCAACGTGATAACGCTCCATCAGCGAGCTGAGGGTGCGCTCGCGCACGTCTTCGTGGTGGTGCCGGCCCAGCAGGTCGTAGAGCACGCCTTCGCGCAGGGCGCCGTCACAGTGGTCCATGCGTTGCAGTTCGAGGGCGTCGAAGATGGCTTCGAGAATTGCCAGGCCCGCAGGGAAAATCGCACGGCGGTCGGGCTTGATGCCATCGAAGTCGATTTTCTCTGCATCCCCCAGCTTGAACAACTTGCGCTTGAGCCACGCCAAGCCCTCGGCGTTCACCTCGCCGGTGCCATGGCCACCGGCTTTCAAGGCCAGGCCGATGGCACGGATGGTGCCGGACGAGCCGATGGCTTCATCCCAGGTCAGTCGGTGCAAGGCGTGTTCGATGCTCATGATTTCCAGACGCGCTGCGGTGTAGGCCTGGGCATAGCGCGCCGGAGTGATCTTGCCATCCTTGAAATAACGCTGGGTGAAACTCACGCATCCCATCTGCAGGCTTTCACGCAGCAGCGGTTCGAAACGCTGGCCGATGATGAACTCGGTGCTACCGCCGCCAATGTCTGCCACCAGGCGTTTGCCGGGCGTATCGGCCAGTGTGTGTGACACGCCGAGGTAGATCAGGCGAGCCTCTTCACGGCCCGAGATGACCTCCACCGGATGCCCGAGGATTTCCTCGGCGCGATGGATGAACTCGTTGCGGTTGCGGGCCTCGCGCAAGGCATTGGTGCCAACGATACGCACTGCGCCAGGGGGCATGCCGTTGATCAGTTGCGCAAAACGCTTGAGGCAATCGAGGCCGCGCTGCATGGATTCTTCATTGAGCTTGCGCTCGTCGTCGATCCCGGCGGCCAGTTGCACTTTTTCGCCGAGCCGCTCAAGGATGCGGATCTCACCGTTCTGGGCCTTGGCCACGACCATATGAAAGCTGTTGGAGCCCAGGTCGATGGCGGCGATCAAGGACAGATTCTTGGCTTGGGATTGCGGCATGGTTTGAGGATCTCGGTCGATAACCTTGCCATCGTGCCACGATCGACCGCTGACGCCAACGCGTTGTGCTTCGGTAATTGGACCGATGCTGTCTGTAGGGAAATCTCTGGGAAGTGTAGGGCAGCTTCGCAAGCTTTAAACGAATAGGTAAACCGATACCGTAAGACGTTTTAACTGTATGTCGTCGTAAGTTGTGTATGACATTGCTTACAGTGATCGGGGCTGTAGATCATGCGATTTCAGTCAGAGGACTACTTTGCTGAACGATTAAAGCCGTTGCCTAATTTAATAGGGCCCACAGCAAATACCGTGTTGTCTGATTTTTTTGCCAGGCACCAAGGCGCCAGACTGTCATTCGGCAATTCTGCCTGGGTGTTATTTATTTATAGTTTTGTGTTACGGAAGATAAAGCGTTGAGCGACGGAGTCGCTGAAACCAAACCTGAATTCATAGAATAAGCGCAACGCTTGAAACGAGAGGCAGAGAGCCAGCCACCGGTAGAATCCAGGCTCTCACACCGAAGGATTCAAGCGCAGATGACTACGCATTACCGGCAGCTGACTCAGGGACAACGTTACCAGATTGAGGCTGGCTTGAGCGCCGCAGAGAGCCAGGCGAGCATTGCAAAGCGGGTCGGCGTGCATCCCTCGACGATCAGTCGCGAGGTTCGCCGCAACAGCACCCAGAATATCTACAAGGCTGTTTCTGCGGCCCATGAAAGTGATGCTCGTCGAGCGGGTGCGCGCAAGTTTTGCAAGCCGGCGACATGGCTCAGCCATCATCTCCCGGTGTGGCTCAAGCATGGCATGAGTCCGGAGCAGATCGCCCAGCGGTTGAAGCAGGAGCAGCCAAGCCGGGCGGTCAGCCATGAGTGGATTTATCGGTTCATTGCCGCCGAACAGCGCGCCGGTGGTGAGCTTTATACCTATCTGCGACATCGCCGAAAGCGCTACCGGAAACGCTATGGAAGCCACGATCGGCGCGGGCAGCTGCGTAATCGCGTGTCAATCAGTGAACGCCCAGCCGAGGTCGAAAGCCGCGAGCGCCTGGGGGACTGGGAGGGCGATACGGTACATGGACTGGGCGGTAACCTGGTGACCCTGGTTGATCGCAAAAGCGGCTATCTGAGCGCCTATCCGGTCAAGCGCAGAACGCGCCGGCAGGTAACGCGGGCGATCAATCTGATGCTTCAGGGCCATGCCGCTCACACGCTGACGCTGGATAACGGAAGGGAGTTTGCCGGGCATGAACGCATCGCGCTACGGAGCCAGTGCCAGGTCTTTTTTGCAGACCCCTATTCATCCTGGCAACGTGGCACCAATGAAAACACCAACGGTCTGCTCCGCCAGTATTTCCCCAAGGGCAGCGACTTCAGCAAGCTGACCGTCGAAGCCGTCAATCGGACAGTAGCGAGGATCAATCTACGCCCGCGCAAGCGCTTGGGCTGGAAGACGCCGTACGAAGTGCATACAGGGGTGAGCGTTGCACTTATGTGTTGAATTCAGGAAAATAAAGAACGCCTGTTAATTCCTAATGACAGGACGAGCATGAAAAAAATTATTGGATTAACCGTCGGTATGGTGTGCCTGGCTGCAACCCTCAATGCCCAGGCAACCACCAGTGCGCAGTTGGTCGTCAGGGGCACCATTACACCTGCTGCCTGCAACCTCAGCCTGGCGGGCAGTGGCATCATCGACTACGGCACGATTCGCTCGGGCGAATTGTCCCAAACAGCGTTTAACCCGCGCGAAGAGAGGACCACTTCGCTGGTGATCAATTGCGGCACCACGCCTGCCAGGTTCGGGCTCACGTTTACCGACCTGCAAGCGGGCAGCAAGGTGACGGGCATCCTCGGCGCGGGCTTCACCGAAGCACAGAACTATGGTTTGGGTATGGTAGGCGCCCGGCGTACCGGTGGCTATTCGGTGACTCTCAAGGACCTCAGGTCCTCCGGCACAACGCTGTTTCCGATCATGCGCAGCGGCCTGGGGGCCTGGTACAACAGCGATGGCAAAGTGGCCCAGTCGCCGAGCCAGTACTCTTGGCGTAATGGCACGACGATTACCCCTGCCGCTATCAGCCAATTGACCGGTACGCTCGCGGTGAAAGCGGTAATCAACAAGGCTCGGGATCTGGATTTAAGCCGCGACATTTCCATTGATGGGCGCGCCACGCTTGTATTGAGTTACATCTAAATAACTGAAAGCAGCCGATCAAGAAACTAACCCTTTCTTATTGGCTGTTTTTCTATGGCTGCGCGATTGCCAATCGTCAATGGCATGAGTTGAGGGGAATACTGAGTGCGTGGTTTTTTAATAAGTTGTGTATGGCTGTGGCATCTTTTTTTTAGTGCTGTTGCCACCGCCGACGGTATGTTGCCGGAAACAACAGTGGTGGTGCTTTATGAAGAGGACGGCGAAGCCACCCTGAGTATCAAGAACACCGATGCGGGGCCCGCGCTGCTGCATTCCGTGGTTGAGAATGTGCCTGAAGACCTGGAGCCGCTACTGATTGTCACACCGCCAGTTACCCGTGTGGAGGCAGGCGACACCCAGCTGGTGCGTTTTATCAGCACCCTGAAACAGCCGCTCAAGACCCAGCGGCTCAAGCGCGTGTCGTTTGAGGGCATCCCCCAGGCGCGGGCTGCGGGTGGTGCGACCATTGGCATCACCCTGCGGCAGAATTTGCCGCTTATCCTGCACCCCCAAGGCCTGCCGCGACACCATACGCCGTGGGAATTGTTGACCTGGAAGCGCGTCGGGGACCGGCTCAGCGTCCACAACGACAGCGCCTATGTGGTGCGCCTGGCGCCAGATGTGCAGCTGCTGCCACAAGGCACACTGGCGACATTGCCGCGCACTTACATCTTGCCGGGTGAGGCATTGGTGGCGAAGGGCGAAGGTACTCTGGGCAATGTGGCTCAAGTAGAGATCCAGCCCGCCACGGTCTACGGGTTTTCGGTAGACGGCTACCGAGCGCCGGTCATCACCGATGAAGGTTGATCGGTTCATGAGGCTTCCTTCGAGGCGCGACATTGCCGGTACTGCCTGGCCCGGTCGATCCACGTTATCCATCGGCTTTGCGGCGCTCTGGAGTCTGCCTGGTATGGCGACCGCGCTGGAACTCGGGGAAGGGTTTGACCTGGCGGCCCTCACAACCCACGGCATAGACCCCAAGGTTGCCGATTACTTTCGCAGTGCGGCGCGCTTTCGCGAAGGTGTCCAGGTGGTGGGGTTGCGGGTCAATGGCAACCCGCTTGGGCGGGTGGATGCCCGGTTTGGTTCGCAGGGTGAGTTGTGTTTCACCCCAGGTTTACTTGAGAAGGCCGGGCTGGTTAAACCCGGCGCAATCCTGCAGCCCGGCGCCAGGCCCGACCAGGCCTGCCATGACTTTCTCGGCGCATTCCCGGCGACGATGGTGCGGCTGCGCCCCGGCAACGACGAAGTGGTGCTGGTGGTGCCGACCCAGGCCTTGCGCGAACCCCAGTGGGAAAGCGGGAATTTTTCCCACGGCGGCGCGGCAGCGTTGTTCAACTATGACGTGCTGGGTTACGACAGCCATTTGCGCAGTGGGCCCAGCCGGTTCGTGTCGGCTTATACAGAGGCGGGCTTCAACCTCGACGACTGGATTGTCCGCAGCCGCCAGTTCTATGTGTCTGACAACGGCCAGACCCGTACCGAACACTTGCACGCTTATGCCCAGCGGGATATCGCCGGGTTGCAGTCGACGTTCCAGGCAGGCCAGATCTCCAGCAATAACCCGTTGTTTGGCGGGATCCAACTGTCGGGCGTGCAGTTCTCCCCCGATGGGCAGGCCAGAACACCCGCAGGCGGCAATAACGCAGTGGTCGAGGGGTTGGCCCAAAGCCAATCGCGGGTCGAAATACGCCAGTCCGGTGTGTTGGTCCACAGTACGTTGGTGCCTGAAGGACCGTTCCGGCTGACGGGCTTGCCCCTGCTTAACACCACCAGCGACCTTGAGGTCAGTGTAATTGACGTGCGGGGTGCCAAGCGCAGTTTCGTGGTGCCGGCGGCATCGTTCGCGGGGGCTACCCCGGCGGCGCCTGGATACTATTTGTCGGTGGGCGAGTTGCGCAGAACGGCGGGTGAGGAAGGGCCTTCACCGGTGATCGCCATGGGCAGTGGTACCTGGGGGCTGGGGAGCCACTCGTCTGCGGGTTTTGGCTTGTTGAGTACCGATGACTATTGGGCGGCAGGGGGCTCCCTGAGCAGCGTGTTTTTCCAGCGGGTTTCTGTCAACGCACGCCATAACCTGTCCCGGGACAGCCAGAAAGCCGTGTCCGGCTCACGCAGCAGCCTGTCACTGAGCAGCCCGGTCGGGGCCAATATCGACGTCAACCTCAGCGCCACTACCCAGACGCGTGGTTACCGTGAAGTCACTGAAGTGGGCCAGTCGCTCAGGGCCGATGATCTCGATTCCCACTTTAAAAACCAGTACACCGCGGGCGTGAGCTGGGCCGACCCCACGCTGGGCGTATTTTCTTTGAATTACACCCGCAGCGCTCAATTTGGCGGGCAAACCAGCGAGCATGTGTTTGCCTCATGGAACAAGTCGTTTGGCCATGCCGATGTGGCGCTGATCGCTGATTCACAGGTAGGGGGTTCACGGGCTGGCCGTGACGCCACCTATACTGGCAGCCGGCGTGATCGTGCCGTGGATAACGATGTGTCCCTGCGGTTGCAGGTCAGCGTGCCGCTGGGCGGCGATCGCCGTGTGAGCAGCTACACCAGCCGCCGTGGGGAGCAATTTACCGCTGGCACTGCACTGAGCGAGCGGGTCAACGAGTATGTGAACTACGAAGTGGGAGTTGAGCGTGACATGCGGGCCAGGGAGCAATCGTTGCGTGGGCAAGTGGACTTGTTGCCACGCTATACGCGAGTGGGCCTGGGCGTTAGCCGTGACCCGCTGGGCACCAGCTACACCGGCCAATGGCAGGGTGGTGCGGTGGCTCACGAAGGCGGGCTGACCTTTTCGCCCTACAGCGTGCAGGACACGTTCGGCATCGTCTCGGTCGGCGATATCGGCTCGGCGAAAGTCGAGACGCCACAAGGCCCGGTATGGACCGACTTCAGCGGCCAGGCGGTAATCGCCGGCTTGCCGGCCTACACCAACAGCCGCGTCCAGGTGCAGACCCCTTCCTTGCCCAAACGGGTGGACCTGAAAAACGGCACCCAGGTCCTTGCGGCAGGCCGAGGCTCGTTCAATAACGTGGATTTTGACGTGGTGAAAGTACGCCGGATGCTGGTAACCGCCAACGATCAGCACGGCCGACCATTGCCTCAGGGCGCCTCGGTCTTGGGCAAGGGCAATCGCTTCATCACCAGTGTGGTGGGCGAGGGCATGATTTTCCTCAACGACGTCTCCGAGTCGCAAAGCCTGAAAGTTTCATTGCCGGACTCTTCCACTTGCCTGTTGCACATCGACCCCGAGGCCAAGCCTGACAATGACAAATTCTATGAAGCGGTATCGGCGGTGTGCCAGGGTGGTTAAGCGTGCAAGCCTGCCCTTGGCCCTGTTATGCATGTTGCTGGCAGCACTTGATGCGCAAGCTGAAAACTGTCGGCTATCGCTGAGCCAGTCGCGCATCGACTATGGGCCGATATACCGGGATGCAGTGGTTGAAAATGCCGCTGTGGTGCTGGCTACCCGCACGTTCAGCATGACCGTACTCTGCGCGGAGCCGGCGGCAATGGCCCTGCGTTTTGTCGCAGCGCCTGCCGATGGGCAAGGGTTTCGGTTTGGTCGTGAGGGGCGTTTGCGCTTGCGTCTCAAGCATGCCCAGGTCGACGGGCGAGCAGTCGGCTGGTCGTCTGCTCAAGCACCTGATGAGTCGGCCAGCGGCCAGTTGTTACCCGGCCAGGCCTTGATTGCGCGAGTCTCAGGTGTGCCGGTGACAGGGCGCAGGCTCACCGCCCAGGTCGATATTGACACCGAACTGCCCTTCGACGCGTTGATGGTACGCACGCAGGCCCACCTTGAAGGGCAGGGCCGTTTCGAACTGGTTAGCCCGGCTGTTCCACCGAGCCAATGAAGTTAGCCAGCTCGGCCGTTTTCGGGTTGGCGAACAGTATCTTCGGGTCACCGGTTTCATGTACCTTGCCCTGGTGCATGAACACGAGCTTGTCGCCGACCTCACGGGCAAAACGCATTTCGTGAGTCACCATGATCAGGGTCATGCCGTCCTGGGCCAGTTGGCGCACCACGCTCAGCACTTCATTGACCAGTTCGGGGTCCAGGGCTGAAGTGATCTCGTCGCACAGCAGCACCTTGGGCGACATGGCCAGGGCGCGGGCAATGGCGACGCGCTGTTGCTGGCCGCCGGACAGGCGATCGGGAAAGGCGTCGAATTTTTCGCCCAGCCCGACCCGGTCCAGCATCTGCCTGGCCAGTTGGGCGGCCTTGGCCTTGGGCACTTTCTGCACCACTTGCGGCGCCAGCATCACGTTCTCGCCCACGGTCAGGTGCGGGAACAGATTGAATTGCTGGAACACCATGCCGACCTTCTGCCGCAGGCTGCGCAGGTCGGCGCGGGCGGCGTCGAGGTATTCGCCATCGACTTCGATTACACCGTCGTTGATCGACTCCAGGCCATTGAGGGTGCGCAGCAAGGTGGACTTGCCCGAGCCGCTGCGGCCGATGATCGCGACCACCTGGCCTTCGTCCACCGTCAAGTCGATGCCCTTGAGTACGTGGTGATCGCCGTAATACTTATGCAGGGCAGAAATTCTAAGCAGAGGCATGCAGTCTCCTTTCCAGGTAGCGCGCACTGAGGGACAAGGGGTAACAGAGCAAAAAGTAACCGAGGGCCACCAGGCCGTAGACCATGAAGGGTTCAAAGGTGGCGTTGGCGAGCATGCCGCCCGTCTTGGTCAGTTCGGTGAAGCCGATGATCGAGGTCACGGCGGTGCCTTTGACCACCTGCACCGAAAAGCCCACCGTCGGCGCGACAGCAATGCGCAGCGCCTGGGGCAGGATCACATAGCGCAGTTGTTCAAGCGGGTTGAGGGCCAGGCTGGCCGAGGCTTCCCATTGGCCGTGGGCAATGGAATCGACGCAACCGCGCCATATTTCAGCCAGGTAGGCACTGGTAAACAGGGTCAAGGCAATTGCCGCTGCCAGCCAGGGCGATATGTCCACGCCAAGCAGGGCAACGCCGAAAAACACCAGGAACAGCTGCATCAGCAGTGGCGTGCCCTGGAACAGTTCGATATAGGTGCGGGCCATATTGCGTGAGAACGCTTTGCGGCTGATGCGCAGGGTCATCACCAATAAGCCGATCAGGCCGCCGCCCACAAACGCCACCAATGACAGCAACAGCGTCCATTGCAGGCCGGTCAGCAGGTTGCGCACAATGTCCCAGAACGAAAAATCACTCATCGGCTGTTCCTCATGACAAACTGTCGGCCGATCCAGTTGAGCAATTGGCGAATCATCAGCGCCATGCACAGGTACACCAGGGTGGTCAGGGCATAGGTTTCAAAGGCACGGAAATTACGCGACTGGATAAAGTTGGCGGCAAAGCTCAATTCTTCAGTCGCAATCTGCGAACACACCGCCGAACCGAGCATCACGATGATGATCTGGCTGCTCAGGGCGGGCCACACCTTGCCCAGGGCCGGCAGCAGCACCACATGGCGAAACGCTTCAAAGCGCGTCATTGCCAGTGCCGCGGCCGCCTCCAGTTGCCCCCGTGGGATGGCCTGGATGCCGGCACGGATGATCTCGGTGGAGTAGGCCCCCAGGTTGATCACCATCGCCAGCACGGCGGCTTGCCACTCGGTAATTTTCAACCCGAGGGATGGCAGGCCGAAGAAGATGAAGAACAGTTGCACCAGGAACGGTGTGTTGCGGATCAACTCGACATACACACCAAAGACCCACGCAAACGGTTGGATCTTCCACGCCCGTACCACGGCGCCGACAGTGCCCAGGGCCACGCCGAGGATGGCGCCAATGGCCGTCAGCTCAAGGGTGAACAGCGCGCCACGCAGGAGCAGGTCGGTATTGGCCAGCACCGGCACAAAGTCGAATTGATAGGCCATCTTTGAGCTCCGCGTCAGAGGTCGGCAGGCAGCGGTTCTTTGAGCCACTGCATCGCGTTTTTCCCAAGGCTGCCGTCAGCCTTGGCTGCCACCAGGATCTGGTTGACCTTTTCCAGCAGCGCCGGCTCGTTCTTGTTCACGCCTACGTACACCGGCGAATCCTTGAGTTTCACCTTCAGTGCCGGTACGCGCTTGGGGTTGCGTTCGCTGATGGCCACCATGACCACGTTGCCACTGGCGATCAGGTCGACCTGGCCGGCCAGGTAGGCGGCGATGGTGGAGTTGTTGTCTTCAAAACGCTTGATCGTGGCTTCCTTGGGCGCTACCGCGGTCAGCTCGATGTCTTCGATGGCGCCACGGGTCACGCTGATGGTCTTGCCCTTGAGGTCGTCGAGGCTGGCGATGGCGGCATCAGGCGGCCCAAACACGGCAAGGTAGAACGGCGCGTAGGCGTTGGAGAAGTCGATGACCTTTGCGCGCTCGGGGTTCTTGCCCAGGCTGGAAATAACCAGGTCGACTTTGCCAGTGGTGAGGAACGGTATGCGGTTGGTGCTGTTGACCGGCGTCAGTTCCAGCTTGACCTTGAGTTGGTCGGCCAGCAGCTTGGCGGTGTCGATGTCCAGGCCCCGGGGTTGCATGTCAGGGCCGACCGAACCAAACGGCGGGAAGTCCTGGGGGACGGCAACCTTCAGGGTGCCACGAGCGACGATGTCATCCAGACCACTCGCCTGGGCGGGTGCCTGGCTCAGCATCAGGCTGGCAAACAGGGCAGTGAGCAGGGCGCTGTAGCGCTTGGTCATGGCAACTCTCCGAAAAAGGCGAAGGAATTTTCTGAGTTTGCCCAGTGCACAGCCCATGCCAGCACCGTTCGGATCGTCTGCAAGGCTGATGTTTGTTGAGGTGCAGTGGTCTTACTGGTCTGAACAGTGGTCAGGTTTCCAGCACCCTTTTCGAGCGTTTGCAAAAAGCCGCGAGCGCCTTTGGGGCGTGGCTTGCAGCCAGCTATGAATAGTTTTACAACGGGTCACACACGCTATCGGGAACCCTGAGCTTTTTATGAATTCCATTGCCCAAGCCGTACCGGAAGCGGCCTTGCAGGCCATCCGCAAACTGATCAAGGAGCAAGGCTTTGGGCCGGGCGACGCGCTGCCATCCCAGCGCGACCTGGCCCTGCAATTGGGGGTGAGCCGGGCGTCGTTGCGTGAGGCGCTGTCGTCCCTCAGCGCTTTGGGCGTGGTCAACGTGCAGCCGGGCAAGGGCGTGTTCGTGCAGGACGTGCAAGAGGCACCGGGGTTCGCCTGGCCCTTCGCGGCGCAGGCCACGCCGCCGGATATCTTCCAGCTGCGCTACGCCTTGGAGGGGTTTGCGGCGGGGTTGGCAGCAGTGACACTGACCCTCGATGCACTGGACAGCCTGCAAGACAACGTCCAAGCCATGCGCAAAGTGCTCAAGGCGGGCGACTTCGAAGCGGCCGCCCGCCTGGACTTCGAATTTCATCAGCGTATTCTGCTGGCCAGCGGTAACCAGGCCATGGTGAGCATCCTGAGCGCCAGCGCCGAGGTGTTTCTGGAAAGTCAGAAGCTACCGTTCATCCGGCCGGAACGGGCCATGGAAACCTGGCAGGAACATCGCAGAATCCTGCGCGCCCTGGCCCGCCGCAACAGTACGGCGGCGCAGAAAACCATGCAGGAACATATACGTAATGCAGCGTTGCGCACGGGCATTGCGTTCATGACGCCCGCCACGCCGTGACAGAGTCATACCCACGCTCATTCAACCTCATAGCAAGACTCAATCAGACGCGGCTTCCTGAACAGGGGAAGGGCGGCTATGATGGGCAACGTTTTTTTTGCTTACAATCCGGAGACATCCATGAGCAGCGATCTTATCAAGCACGTCACCGACGCGACCTTTGAAGCCGAAGTCCTCAAGGCTGACGGCCCGGTGCTGGTTGACTACTGGGCTGAATGGTGCGGCCCTTGCAAAATGATCGCTCCGGTCCTGGACGACATTGCAACCACCTACGCAGGCAAGCTGACCATTGCCAAGCTGAACATCGACGAGAACCAGGACACCCCGGCCAAGCATGGCGTGCGTGGTATCCCGACCCTGATGCTGTTCAAGAACGGCAATGTCGAAGCGACTAAAGTGGGTGCTCTGTCGAAGTCCCAGTTGCAAGCTTTCCTCGACGCGAGCCTCTAAGCGTCGTCAAAAAAGCCCCGCAAATTGCGGGGCTTTTTCGTAAAACAGGGCTAGACGCTCCGAAATCCAGGTGGTACATTCGGCCCCGCAGTGGTTTCTCCACTGCCCCCTGCAAGCCGTCGCCGACGCATTCCTTTTCGATTAGTACGCGATCCTGTCGCCTTCTCTGCGGCGCGGCCTCATTAAGCCAAAAGCTTAATTTCCCCCCTCCATAAATGATTACGTCATTCCTATATGAATCTGACTGAACTCAAGCAAAAGCCGATTACCGACCTGCTCCAACTGGCCGAAGAAATGGGCATAGAAAATATGGCCCGTTCGCGCAAGCAGGACGTGATTTTCTCCCTGCTCAAGAAGCACGCGAAAAGCGGCGAGGAAATCTCCGGTGATGGCGTGCTGGAGATTCTCCAGGACGGCTTCGGCTTCCTCCGCTCTGCAGATGCGTCCTATCTCGCCGGCCCAGATGATATCTACGTCTCGCCGAGCCAGATCCGTCGCTTCAACTTGCGCACCGGTGACACCATCGTTGGCAAGATCCGTCCTCCGAAGGAAGGCGAGCGTTACTTCGCCCTGCTCAAGGTCGACACGATCAACTTCGATCGCCCCGAGAACGCGAAAAACAAGATTCTCTTCGAGAACCTGACGCCGCTGTTCCCGACCGTGCGCATGAAGATGGAAGCCGGTAACGGCTCCACCGAAGACTTGACCGGTCGTGTGATTGACCTCTGCGCTCCAATCGGCAAAGGCCAGCGTGGCCTGATCGTCGCACCGCCGAAAGCCGGTAAAACGATCATGCTGCAGAACATTGCAGCGAACATCGCACGTAACAACCCTGAAGTTCACCTGATCGTACTGTTGATCGATGAGCGTCCGGAAGAAGTGACCGAGATGCAGCGCACCGTGCGCGGCGAAGTGGTTGCCTCGACGTTCGATGAGCCGCCAACCCGCCACGTGCAGGTTGCAGAAATGGTGATCGAAAAGGCCAAGCGCCTGGTCGAACACAAGAAAGACGTGGTGATCCTGCTCGACTCCATCACTCGTCTGGCCCGCGCCTACAACACCGTGATCCCGAGCTCCGGCAAGGTGCTGACCGGTGGTGTCGATGCCCACGCCCTGGAAAAACCAAAGCGTTTCTTCGGCGCTGCGCGCAACATCGAAGAAGGCGGCTCGCTGACCATTATCGCCACCGCGCTGGTTGAAACCGGCTCGAAGATGGACGAAGTGATCTACGAAGAGTTCAAGGGTACCGGCAACATGGAACTGCCTTTGGACCGTCGCATCGCTGAAAAGCGTGTGTTCCCTGCGATCAACATCAACCGCTCCGGCACCCGCCGCGAAGAGCTGCTGACCGCAGACGACGAACTGCAGCGTATGTGGATCCTGCGCAAGCTGCTGCACCCGATGGACGAAGTCGCTGCCATCGAGTTTCTGATCGACAAGCTGAAAACCACCAAGACCAACGACGAGTTCTTCCTGTCGATGAAACGCAAGTAATACAGCGTTTCAGGTCCAAAAAAATGGCGCCCTTAATGGGGGGCCATTTTTTTTTGCGTCGAGATTCTGCGATTTTTGTGGCATAAGTATCCGTTAAGTAACAAAAATTGACGCGTGACTTCGCTCATCCCTTTCGTCGCAGACTGACCACATTCTTATGACCACCCTTGCTTACCGCAGAGACATCGATGGCCTGCGTGCCATCGCTGTCCTTGCAGTCGTGTTGTTCCACTTTGGTGTCCCTGGCATTACTGGCGGTTTTGTTGGCGTTGACGTCTTTTTCGTCATCTCGGGCTTTCTGATTACGTCAATTATCTGGCGTGAGCGTCAAGCCGGACGCTTCAGCTTCATCGACTTCTGGGCTCGCCGTGCCCGGCGTATCTTGCCGGCCCTGTTTGTGATGATCGCGGCGACACTGGCAGTGGGTTGGTTTCTGTTGGCGCCCAAGGACTATGAAGAGTTGGGGCGGTCTGCGCATTATCAGGTGACTTTTACCTCGAACCTGTTGTTCTCGCGCCAGCACGGCTATTTCGATGCTTCATCAGACATCAAACCCCTGTTGCATACCTGGTCATTGGCGGTAGAAGAGCAGTTCTATATTTTCTTCCCATTGCTGTTGACCTTGCTTTCCAGCCGTTTGAAGCACTGGCGCCTGGCATTGTTCGCGGTGCTGCTGGCGTCGTTTGGCATGAGCGTCTGGGCGGTTCAGCATGAGCCACAGAAAGCTTTCTTCCTGTTGCATCTACGGGCCTGGGAGCTACTGGCCGGTGCGATGCTGGCGGTGCAGCCCAAGCGTGAGTGGCGCGCGTCGCCGGCCTTGGCGCAAGGGATCAGCCTGGCTTCCCTGGCATTGATCCTCATCGCTGTGCTGGGCTACGACGCGAAAACGCCGTTCCCAGGCGCGACTGCGTTTTTGCCTGTGCTGGGTGTGGTCGGGTTGATCTGGGCCAACGGCCAGCAACAGACTTGGGTCGCTCGCCTGTTGGGCACGCGGATCATGGTGGGTATCGGGCTGATCTCTTATTCCTGGTACCTCTGGCACTGGCCGGTATTCGTGTACGCCAACTACGCCGCGGTGGATGGCTTGAGCGCGCTGGAACTGGGGGGGCTGATGCTGCTTTCGCTGGTGCTGGGCTATCTGTCCTGGCGCTTCGTGGAAACGCCGTTCCGGGAAAAACGTTTGCTGGCTTCGCGTAAGGCGATTCTGGCGTCAGCCATGGTCGGCATTCTGGGGCTGGGCTTCACTGGCCTTGCGATACGCGAAGCTGACGGCGTGCCTTCGCGCTTGTCCGAACAGGCGTTGCGTTTTGCCCAGGCCAAGAAGTGGAGCCCTGACCTGCTGGCGTGCATGGCCGACAAAGATACGCCCGATGAACGCTTGTTCTGCCATTTCGGCCCGAAAGACCAATCGGTTTCGGCGTTGGTATGGGGTGACAGTCACGCTACCGCGCTGATACCGGCACTCAAAGAGGGCGCTGATCGTCACGATATCAGCCTGGTCGAAGCCAGTTTTGCCGGCTGTATTCCCCTCGATGGCCTGGAAAATATTGCCCGCTGCGCGCATTTCAACCGGCGCGTCGAGAAGGCCATGGCCGAGCAGACGTTCAGCGATGTGGTGTTGGCCGCCCGCTGGAGCCTGTATGTGTATGGGCAAATGTCCGGTGACAAGGAGCATGCACTCAAAGATCCTGGCACCGGCCAGTATGTGCGTGCCGTCGCCGAACAACGCTTTGCCCAGGGCCTGCGCGAGCGCATTCGGGACTTGCGCGCTGCCGGCCACAAGGTCTGGTTGGTCAAGGAAGTGCCGCTGCAGGAAATCATCGTGCCTTACCGTCTCAGCCGCCTGGCCATGATGAACCGGCCCGTGGACGGTGAAGGGCTCGCCGTGGCCGAGCATGTGAAGCGCCAGGCCTTTATCACGCAATTGTTTGATGAATTGGCGGCTGCCGACAGCGGTGTCGCGGTGCTGGACCCCGCGCCATTACTGTGCGGCGCCGATGGGTTGTGCCGGGTCGAACTCAATGGCC
The DNA here is from genome assembly GCF_044218845.1 of Pseudomonas sp. B16120. NCBI lineage: Bacteria > Pseudomonadati > Pseudomonadota > Gammaproteobacteria > Pseudomonadales > Pseudomonadaceae > Pseudomonas > Pseudomonas sp. B16120. The sequence goes on along the minus strand of NZ_CP162588.1, from coordinate 6,049,802 downwards.
GCGCGTTGTATACCGACGATAACCATCTTTCGGACGTCGGCGCGCGACACATCGAAGCCTTCCTGGAACCGTTGTTCAGTTCGTTGCAATCACGTGGATTGACGGCCAATTAAGCTGCCAGCCGCCCTCAGAGCAGGTAGGATGTACGCCTATTTTACGGGTGGCATGGTTAATGAAATTCAAGGATCTTCGGGATTTCGTGCAGCAACTTGAGCAGCGCGGAGAGTTGAAACGTATCCAGATGCCGATTTCTCCGGTGCTGGAAATGACTGAGATTTGCGACCGCACCTTGCGCAACAAGGGCCCGGCGCTGTTGTTCGAAAACCCGACCGGCTTTGATATCCCGGTGCTGGGCAACCTGTTCGGTACTCCCGAGCGCGTGGCCTTTGGCATGGGCGCCGAGTCCGTCAGCGAGCTGCGTGAGATCGGCAAGCTGCTGGCCTTTCTCAAGGAGCCCGAGCCGCCCAAGGGCTTGAAGGACGCCTGGTCCAAACTGCCGATCTTCCGCAAGATCATCGCCATGGCCCCCAAGGTGGTCAAGGACGCGGTGTGCCAGGAAGTGGTCATTGAAGGCGATGATGTCGACCTGGCCATGCTCCCGGTGCAAACCTGCTGGCCCGGCGACGTCGGCCCGTTGATCACCTGGGGCCTGACTGTCACCAAGGGCCCGAACAAGGATCGCCAGAACCTCGGTATCTACCGTCAGCAAGTCATTGGCCGTAACAAAGTGATCATGCGCTGGCTCAGCCACCGTGGCGGCGCCCTCGACTTTCGTGAGTGGTGCGAGAAGCATCCCGGCAAGCCGTTCCCGGTGTCCGTGGCCCTGGGTGCCGACCCGGCGACCATTCTCGGTGCCGTCACTCCCGTACCTGACAGCCTCTCCGAGTACGCCTTCGCCGGCTTGTTGCGCGGTAATCGCACGGAGCTGGTGAAGTGCCGCGGTAACGACCTGCAAGTGCCGGCTACCGCCGAAATCATCCTTGAAGGCGTGATTCACCCAGGTGAAATGGCCGATGAAGGCCCGTACGGCGACCACACCGGTTACTACAACGAAGTCGACAGCTTCCCGGTGTTCACCGTCGAGCGCATCACCCATCGGGTCAAGCCGATCTACCACAGTACCTACACAGGCCGTCCGCCCGATGAGCCGGCCATCCTCGGTGTGGCGCTCAACGAAGTGTTCGTGCCGATCCTGCAAAAGCAATTCCCTGAGATCACCGACTTCTACCTGCCGCCCGAGGGCTGTTCGTATCGCATGGCCATCGTCACCATGAAGAAGTCGTATCCGGGGCATGCCAAGCGGGTAATGCTCGGTGTGTGGTCGTTTTTGCGACAGTTCATGTATACCAAGTTCGTTATCGTCACCGACGACGACATCAATGCCCGGGACTGGAACGACGTGATCTGGGCCATCACCACGCGCATGGATCCCAAGCGCGACACGGTGATGATCGACAACACGCCTATCGACTACCTCGACTTCGCGTCGCCGGTATCGGGCCTTGGCTCAAAGATGGGCCTGGATGCCACGCACAAATGGCCGGGCGAAACCACGCGTGAGTGGGGCCGGGTGATCGTCAAGGATGAAGCCGTCACGGCGCGGGTCGATGCGATCTGGAAAGAATTGGGAATAGATTGATGCGTGTAACCCTGCAACCTTCCGGTGCTGTGCTGGAACTGGCCCCTGGCGAGCGAATCCTCGAGGGCGCCCGTCGCCTGGGCTATGAGTGCCCTCAGGCCTGTCGCAATGGCGTGTGCCATGTCTGCGCGGCGTTGCTGGTGGAGGGCCGGGTACGCCAAGCCGGGGAAGTGCGCGATCATGGTGAGTTCTACACCTGCATCGCCGAGCCCCTGGAAGACTGCATTGTGTTGTGGGATGGCGTACTGGCGCCAGGAGAGTTGCCGTTGCGCAAATTGTCATGCCAATTGATCGAGTGCGTGGAAGTCGGCGGCGATGTCTGGCGTGTGCGCCTGCGCGCCCCGGCCGGTAAGGCGGTGCGTTACCACGCCGGGCAATACTTGATGCTCGAACGGGAGAACGGCGAAAAGTCGGCGTTTTCTCTGGCTTCTGCGCCCCATGCCGGGCGTGAGTTGGAGCTGCATGTGCTGGTGCGCGAAGACAGTGCGCGCAACCTGATCGAACAATTGCAGCGCAACCAGATGGCTCGTGTGGAACTGCCGTTCGGTGACACCCACCTGGCCGAGTTGCCGGACGGGCCGCTGGTGCTGATGGCCGCCGGTACCGGTATGGCGCAGATGCACAGCCTGATCGAGCACTGCCGCGCTTCGGGCTTCAAGCACCCGGTGCACCTGTATTGGGGCGTACGGCGCCCGGAAGATTTCTACCAGATCGAGCACTGGAATCAGTGGCTGCAATTGCCCAATCTGTTCCTGCACAAAGTGGTCAGCGACCTGTGTGGCTGGGAAGGGCGCTGCGGTTTGCTGCATGAAGTGGTGTGCGAAGACATTGCCGACCTCAACACGGTACATGTCTACGCCAGCGGCTCACCGGCGATGATTTATGGCACCTTGGATGCATTGGTCGACGCCGGTATGGATGCTCACCGGATGCGCGCTGACGTGTTTGCCTACGCCCCAAGGCCCTAACACCTTGCGCTGAATAATGTGGGAGCAGGCAAGCCAGCTCCCACCCGCGACCGTGCTGTGTCAGAAGCGCACTCCAGTCGTCACCATTGCCGCGTTGAACCCGAGCAATACCAGCTCAGCCGCCACCGGCCCGTAATGCGTTCCCACCGATGGAATGATCACTGGCGCTACGCCAAAACGATTCAATGGGATCTTGTCGCGATACTCGCCGCGATAGCCCTGGATCAGCCCGCCGGTCAACTTCGCATACACCGGATAGTCGGCCATGTCATAGCGCTTGCCCGCATAGGCGTAGTACGAGCGTTGGCGGAACGAGTTGCGAAAGGTCACCCCGCCATACACCAGGCCCGACGCCTCATTGCGCTCCAGGCCGATCAAGTCCTGTTTGTTGTTGTGTTGCGGGTCGGGTGCAAAGTGCCGGGTGTAGATGCTGGTCTGGGCGTACCAGAAGCCTTTGTCGTCAGTGACCGTTGGCGTTTCGCTAGCCAGTGCTGTGGTGGCCTGGGCAAGCAATAGCAGGCCAGGCAATCGGAATTTTTTCATGGGCGACCTCGGTAGTCGATTTGATGAGCGGCTAAGTGGGTCGTTATAGGCGCGTCAGTTTGACGGCTTGGCACCCGCCCAGGCTGAACCGGGGCTGAAAGTACCGGGATTAGCCGCGTGGATCCTGACGAATGGGCGAGTGTGCTTATGCTTTTGCTTATTCTTTTAAGGTATTTATTCTGGTTGATGAATATCTTTAAGCTATATCGCAACGGACTACCGACTTCACCGACCATAACCAGATACTGACCGCCACCGCCCGCCAGCCGGATCGATCGTACGAACTTCGCGCATTGCAGTTCTATTTTTGATTCAAAGGGGAGCGGTATGGGCAGCTACAGGAAACACGCGCTATACACGGCGATTTTGTCGGCAAATTTGCTGACCGTTGTGGGATTCAATCCAGTTCTGGCAGACGAAACTTCTGCGGTTGATGCACCTAAACTCGACACCGTGATCGTCACCGGCACCCGCGCCCAAGAGCGCACCGCCAGTGCATCGCTGTCGCCAATCGACGTAATCTCCGGTGAAACCCTGCGCAGCACCGGCTCCGATGAGCTGGGTGCCGTATTAGCGCGCCTGATTCCGTCGATCAACTTCCCCCGACCAGGCCTGGTGGACGGCGCCGAACTCGTGCGTCCGGCGCAGTTGCGCGGCTTGTCGCCGGACCAGGTATTGGTACTGGTCAACGGCAAGCGTCGCCATACCAGTGCCTTCGTCAATCTGGGCGGTGCGGTTGGGCGCGGTTCGGCTCCGGCAGACTTGAATGCCATCTCGCTGTCGGCGGTGGACCATATCGAGGTGCTGCGCGACGGCGCTTCTGCCCGTTACGGCTCCGATGCGATCGCCGGGGTGATCAACGTGATCCTCAAGCACGCCGACCATGGCGGCTCGGTTTCCAGCAAGTTTGGCGAGTACAAAAAGGGTGACGGCATCCAGCGTAATGTCAGCGGTAATACGGGCCTGGCATTGGGCGACAATGGCTTTATCAACCTGTCTGCCGAAGGCGCCGACAACGATTACACCAACCGCGCCGGCAACGACTACCGCTCCGGCAGCATCGGCTCTACTACTTACGGCCAGCGTGTGTTCCGCCAAGGTGAGCCGGCCACCAATGAAGGCAAATTCCAGTTCAACTCGGAGTATGCCTTCAACGATGCCGCCGAGTTCTACACCTTCGGTGGCTACAGCAAGCGGCGCGGTGAAACGGCAGCCTTCTACCGGGCAAGCAACGCGTCCAACAACATCAAGGCGCTCAACCCCAACGGCTACCTGCCACTGATCAAAGGCAACCTGGAAGACACCTCGCTGGTAGTGGGCTTGCGCGGCCTGCTGGCCTACGACTGGCATTACGACTTGTCGGCCAACTACGGCAAGAACCAGTACGAATTGGGGACTGAAACCATCAACACCTCACTGGGCCTCGCGACGCCGCGTAAATTCAATAACGGCACACTGAGCAACGATCAGAAGCAAGTCAGCCTGGACCTGTCCCGTGAATTCGATGTGGGCTTTCTGCCGTATCCGGTCTCTGTGGCGTTCGGCGGTGAGTACCTGCATCAGGGCTATGAAATCGAGGCGGGCGAGCCCGCGTCCTATTACCAGACCGGCAGCTCCGGCCTGGGTGGTTTCCGCGATGCCGATGCCGGTACCAGCACGCGGCATAACTGGGCGCAGTATCTGGACCTGGAAACCAACTTCACCGAAAAGCTCAGCGCCTCGGCTGCCGTGCGCCATGAGGATTACAGTGACTTTGGTTCCAACGTCAGCGGCTCGCTGTCGGCCCGCTACGACTTCACCCCCCAGGTGGCCGTGCGCGGCAGCATCTCCAACGGTTTCCGTGCGCCGTCCCTTGCCCAGCAGAATTTTGCCTACACCTCATCGCAGTTGATCGGTAGCACCATCCAGGAAGCCGGCACTTTCCCGGCCAACCGTCAGGTCGCGCGCCTGCTGGGTGCCGAAGACCTCAAGGCCGAAAAGTCGCGCAACTACAGCCTCGGCCTGGTGCTCGAGCCGGCCGATGACCTGACCGTCACGCTCGATGTGTACCGCATCGACATCCGCGACCGCATCAGCCTGTCGTCCAACCTCAATCTCAACCCGGCCACGGTGGCCTACCTGCAAGCCAATGGCGTCGGCAATATCAACTACACCACGGCCCGTTACTTCACCAACGCCACGGACACCAGCACCGATGGCGTCGATCTGGTAGCCAACTATCGCTACCAGCTCGATAACGGCATTCGCTGGAACAGTACCGTGGGCTACAACTACAACCACACCAAAGTCACCGACGTGAAAGCCAACCCCGCGATTCTCGACAGCCTGGGGGCCAACCTGGTGCGGGTGGACCGCCGCGAGCGTATCGGTTTGCTGGGCGATACCACGCCCCAGCACAAGCTGAGCCTGGGCAATGACTTCACCTTCGGTAATTGGGCGCTGCACACTAACCTGGTGCGCTATGGTGAGTTCACCAGTTATCAGACGGACAAGGTCAACGATCAGACCTTCAAGGCCGCCTGGGTGCTGGACCTGTCGGCGGATTACAAGTTGAAGAACTGGACCTTCACCCTGGGTGGCGACAACGTCACCGATAAGTACCCGGAGAAGGTTAACGCCTTCGCCAGCAGCGGCGGCAACCTCGCCTACAGCACTTTTTCGCCGTACGGTTACAGCGGCGCGTTCTATTACGGTAAAGTCGCTTACAACTGGTAACACACAGGAGGCGCACCGCTTTTCGCCATGACCGCCATTGAAACCGATCTTCTGCAATTGGCTTACCCTCCGCGGCTCGATCTGGGGCCGCAACTCACTCACGAACAATTGATGAGCTCGATGCAAGCCACCATGGCTCGGCACAAGGGTGGGCCGGTGTGGCTGTTTGCGTATGGGTCGCTGATCTGGCGCCCTGAATGCTCGTCGACCGAGCGGGTACGTGCACGGGTTCACGGTTATCACCGTGGCTTGTATTTGTGGTCACACGAGCATCGCGGTACGCCGGAGCTGCCGGGGCTGGTGTTTGGGTTGGATCGCGGTGGTTCCTGCAGCGGGTTTGCCTACCGCTTGCGGGAGGACCAGTTGGAGGCCTCGCTTTACGCCCTGTGGCAGCGTGAGATGCCTTACCCCTCGTACCGGCCGCACTGGCTCAGTTGCCGATTGGAAGATGGCAGCACCGTCCAGGCGTTGGGGTTTGTGTTGGAGCGGCATTTGCCCAGCTATGCCGGCAACTTGCCCGATATCGTGCTTAATCATGTACTGCAAAGCGCTTGCGGGCGTTACGGTACGACTCGCGATTATGTCGAGCAGACCGTGAACGCCCTGCGTAGCCACGCCATGCCAGATAAAAACCTGGAGGCGCGGCTCAAGCGTTGTGCCAAGGATTGCCTGGGCGGTTAACGCGCCGAGCTGACACTGTTGGTGTGCCACAGCGTAGGGATCAGGAACGCGATCGCCAGTACGCAGGCGCTGATCAACAGTACAAAGCCGCCGTCCCAGCCGAAATGGTCAACCGTATAGCCCATGGCGGCACTTGCCGCTACCGAACCGCCCAGGTAACCGAACAAGCCGGTGAAGCCTGCTGCGGTACCGGCGGCCTTCTTCGGAGCCAGTTCCAGTGCCTGCAGGCCGATCAGCATCACCGGGCCGTAGATCAGGAAGCCGATGGAGAACAGCGCAATCATGTCGATCATCGGGTTGCCCGGCGGGTTGAGCCAGTAAACCAGGGTTGCCACTGTCACCAGGGCCATGAACACGATGCCGGTCAGGCCGCGGTTGCCACGGAAGATCTTGTCCGACATCCAGCCGCATAGCAGCGTACCCGGGATACCTGCCCACTCGTAGAAGAAGTACGCCCAGGACGACTTATCGACCGTGAAGTGCTTGGCTTCTTTCAAGTAGGTCGGCGCCCAGTCCAGTACGCCGTAACGCAACAGATAGACGAACACGTTGGCGAAGGCGATGTACCAGAGCATTTTGTTGCGCAGCACGTACTTGACGAAGATTTCCTTGGCGCTGAATTCGTCTTCGTGGCTGGCGTCGTAACCTTCCGGATAGTCGTTCTTGTACTGCTCGATAGGCGGCAGGCCCACCGATTGCGGGGTGTCGCGCATGGTGATGAAGGCAAACGCCGCCACCGCCAGGGCCACGGTGGCCGGCACGTAGAACGCCGCATGCCAGTCGTTGAACCACGCCATGCCGAGCAGGAACAGCGGGCCGATCAAGCCACCCCCGACGTTATGCGCCACGTTCCACACGGACACCACGCCGCCGCGTTCTTTCTGCGACCACCAGTGCACCATGGTCCGCCCACTTGGCGGCCAGCCCATGCCCTGGGCCCAGCCGTTGATGAACAGCAAAATGAACATCATGGTCACGCTGGAGGTTGCCCAAGGCGCGAAACCGAAAATGAACATCACCCCCGCCGAAACCAGCAGGCCGAAGGGCAGGAAGTAACGTGGGTTGGAGCGGTCGGACACCAGGCCCATCAGGAACTTGGACAAGCCGTAGGCAATCGCGATCGCCGACATTGCCAGGCCCAGTTCACCACGGGTGTAACCCTCGTCGATCAGGTAGGGCATGGCCAGGGAGAAGTTTTTACGCAGCAGGTAGTAGCCGGCGTAACCAAAGAAAATACCCGCGAAGATCTGCCAGCGCAGCCGTCGGTAGGTACTGTCTATTTTTTCTTCAGGCAGGGGCGCCTGGTGTGCGGCAGGACGAAAGAAAGCAAACATTCAAGAGCTCCAAATTTCTTGTTTTGACTGCGGATGCGAATGTTACAGTTTCGTTACCGAAAATAGCATCGCCTCTTATCCGCAAACACAGGAAACGAGAGCAATTGCATGTTCTTTTACGAACATGTCGCCTATAGATAAGTGATGGTCGTGGTTAGGTCCTAAGACCCAGCCCTTTCAAGGTCTTTTCGTCTTGGCAGCCTTGATTATCCGGTCCGTTGAAACATGCGCATTCACCGCGGTGCCTTTAACCCATGTTTTGGGCTTGGGTACCTTGGGGCCACGGGGGCTTTTCGCAACTTGTTTAGGTTGGATATTTCTGGCAAGCGCCAATAAGTGCTGAGCCAGTTTTTCCAACGGAATGACAGGAAAATGTTCCGAGGGCAGCGCAATCTGCATTCCCTCATATCCACTCCTGACCTGAACCGCTAAATGGTAAATCGAGGCTTCCCATCCTTCAGGCTGGGTATCCCGATGAGCTTGTTCAACACTGCGTTTGAGAACAGCCAGGACGTTGTAAGCCAATACCGCCGTTGCGAACCCCAGTAAGGCAGCCTTTGGGCTGCCAAGGGTTTCGATCTCACTTTCCAGGATCGCTTCCAGTCGCTGGAACATACCTTCAATGCTCCAGCGGCGGCGATACAGTTCGGCGATCTGTTGCGCACTGACGCTCTCAGGCAGGTTGCTCCAGAACATCAAGCTGCTGTCGCCGGAGTCCGTTGGCGAATGAAGCGTCAGTTCGACACGCCGACATTGGTAACCGCCTTTGACCTGGATGATCTGCTCACGCACAGTGCCAGTTTCCACAGGTACTGGCTCTTGCCACTCACCCTCTTGAATCAAGCGTGGATGCTTGGCTTGCTGACGAATGACAAAGCAAGTTTGGACTTGCTCACAAGCCTCCATAACCGGGAGCGTGCAATAAAGCCGGTCAGCCAGCCACACTTGGCCTGGCTCGGCATTGGCCAATAAAGGCAGCACACAAACGCGCTCGCTTGCGTAGGCATCCTCACACGCCTGAAGGTCGACGACCTGATCCAGATCGGGATCGTATGCAACAACCGAAAAACCGGGACGAGCGGCGCCGCGCTCGTTGCGTAAAGCTCCCAGACGTTTTTCAGTGGATGCCAGATGATTACCGTCCACTACCCGAACCTGCCAACCCGGCAGCATCGCCGTGCAGCCCAGCTCCCGGATGGTTGGAGCCAGGCGCTGTGCACAGCCCGTAATCAGGGCGCGCAACAGAGCAGGCTCGGTACGACTGATCTTGTCGTAGAGAGCCGCCAGGCTGACCGGAAGGTCCTCCAGTTGTCGCGCGGCGGCGTGCAGAGATGGCTTCAAGCCCAATGAAACAAGGGACATTAGCTTGATGATGGTCGAGAACAATAGCTCACGAGAATACTGCCGTTGCCGGTGTTCTTCGAAAACCTGATCAATCCACTCGGGGGCAATAGCCTGCTGCAGCGCCAGTTTGGCCATGACACTGGCAGGTGCTTTTTTCTCGAAACGCGCTAGAACTTCCGCCCACATCGTTTAGGTACCCCCTGAATGAATTTCAGGGGATTTTACAGAAGACCTTGAAAGGGCTGGTCCTAAGACCGCGAAGTAACTACTGTGGGAGCTGGCTTGCCTGCGATAGCGGTGGGTCAGCTTCATCTGTAGCAGCTGACCCACCGCTATCGCAGGCAAGCCAGCTCCCACATGGATTGCATTTCAGGTGTGTTATCGGGTTTGGACAACTATTTTACCCACCGCCTTGCGCTGTCCCAGATCATTGATCGCCTGGGCGGCCTGTTCCAGCGGATACACCTGCGACACCAGCGGCTTGAGCTTGCCCTCGCCATACCAGGTGAACAGCTGCTGGAAATTCGCTGCATTGTCCTGCGGTTGGCGCTGGGCAAACGAACCCCAGAACACCCCGACCACCGCTGCGCCCTTGAGCAACGCCAGGTTCACCGGCAGTTCAGGAATACGCCCGCTGGCGAAACCCACCACCAACAGGCGCCCATTCCAGGCGATCGAACGAATGGCCTGGTCAAACAGGTCACCCCCCACCGGGTCGTAAATCACGTCAGCGCCATTGCCATCGGTCATGCGCTTGACCTCATCCTTGAGGCTGGATTCGCTGTAGTTGATCAGCTCATCGGCGCCGGCCGCCTTGGCCACTGCGAGCTTGTCGGCGCTGCTGGCGGCGGCAATCACCCGGGCGCCCATGGCCTTGCCGATCTCCACGGCGGCCAAGCCCACGCCGCCGGACGCGCCAAGCACCAGCAGGGTCTCGCCAGGTTGCAGGTTGGCGCGTTGTTTCAGCGCATGCATGGAGGTGCCGTAGGTCATGCTGAAGGCGGCGGCGGTGTTGAAATCCATGCTCGGCGGGATCGGCAGCACGTTATAGCCGGGCACCGCGACCTGCTCGGCAAAGCTGCCCCAGCCGGTCAGCGCCATCACACGGTCCCCGACTTTCAGATGGCTGACTTTCTCACCCACTTCACTGACCACGCCTGCCGCTTCACCACCGGGTGAGAACGGAAAGGGCGGCTTGAACTGGTATTTGCCTTCGATGATCAGCGTGTCCGGGAAATTCACCCCGGCCGCGTGCACGTCCAACAGGATTTCGTTCTTCTTGATCGCGGGGCTGGCGATCTCTTCCAGCACCAGGGTTTCGGCGGGGCCGAAGGCTTTGCACAGCACAGCTTTCATCGGACTATTCCTTTTGGCGTCGTGGCCGATAAGTGTAGGAGGGTACGCCCGTGGGTCAACGAGCATGCCCGCGCCTGATAAGCCTCCATAAGCTTGTGCTCAGCCTTGCTAGCGTTATGCTACCCGGCAACCGAATTCGAGGAATGAACTGTGAAAGCGTGGATCCTGTTGATGCTGGCCCTGACCTTGCCGATGGCAGCCCAGGCCGAAGAGGCCAAAGAGGGCGAGGCGCCGAAGGTCAGCTATATCAGCCTGAGCCCGCCGTTCGTGGGCAATTACGGCCTGGATGGCACCGCCAAGCTCAAGGTCTACAAAGCCGACATTGCACTGCGCGTGACGGGTGATGAGGCGGCGAAGTTGGTCAAGGCCAACGACCCGTTGATTCGCAACCAACTGGTGGCGCTGTTTACCCAGCAGACCAACGAGACCATGAGCAGTGTGGAAGGCAAGGAAAAGCTGCGTCAGGAAGCGTTGAAGCAAACGCAGCAGGTGATGAATGATGAAACCGGCAAGCCAGTGGTAGAAGACCTGCTGTTCAACAACCTGATCATCCAGTAAGTCGCTGCGCGACTATCGCGGGCAAGCCCGCTCCCAGAGGGGTTCGCATTTCCAGTGTGGGAGCGGGCTTGCCCGCGAAGAGGCCGTGACAGGCACCGCAAGAAGCCAGTTTCAATTAAAGCAACTGGAGGACCGCTGCCCACTGCTCCGGTGTGACCGCCATGACCGAAAGCCGACTGCCCTTTTGCACCAGCGGCATTTCAGCCAGTGCAGTTTGCTGTTTTAGATAGCTGAGCCCCAGCACCTTGGAGAAGGTTTGCACATGTGCGACATCGATCGCGCTCCACGGGTTTTTCTCCGGGGTGGCCTTGGCGTCGAAATAGTGGCTTTCTGGTTCCAGCGCAGTGGGGTCCGGATAGGCGGCCCGGATGATTTTGCCGATGCCGGCAATCCCTGGCTCCGGGCAACTGGAGTGATAGAAAAAAAACTCGTCGCCCACGGCCATGGCGCGCAAAAAGTTGCGCGCCTGATAGTTGCGTACCCCGTCCCAGCGCGCTTCGCCGAGCTTTTCCAGGCCGTTGATGGAGAGTTCGTCGGGCTCGGATTTCATCAGCCAGTAGGCCATGGTTGGGCTCCTGAAAAAGGCATTGGGTAAGTTGTCGGGCAATTGCATGACAAACCGACAGTCGGTTGGCGTCAAGGTTTGCGTGTTGGTTCACGTTACCGCAGAATGCGCGCTTTTAAGCTTGACGCAGCTGCAACGGACTACTTTGGAACGTTGTTGTCATCGTGTACGAGGTGCCTGAAAGGGGGGCAATCGATGCAACGTAAGCCGGATTTACTATGGATTTTGGTTATTTTGTTTGGTCTGGGCGTCGTGACCACCGGTTATGCCCAGAGCCTGTGGTCGAACAAGACCGATGCACCGGTTGAACTGGCTCAGCAGCAGCCACAACCGTTCAAGCGTTAACTCAAGCATTCACCAAGGCGCCGCTGTTTCCAGCGGCGTTTGTGCGACATACCACTGCTTATCAGTCACCGTCCCCGCCAACGGCACATCCCAGCTTGCCTGCGCCAGGCGTTCGACTTTCTGGCATTCATGGGCCAGCCCCAGCAGCGTTGGCTTGCGCCAGCTCTGGCGGCGGGCAAGATAGGCCAGGCTGCGATCGTAGAACCCGCCGCCCATGCCCAGGCGCCCACCCACATCATCGAACCCCACCAACGGCAACAACACCAGGTCCAGCGCCCAGACTTGGCGCTGGTGATGGGCATTGACCCGTGGCTCAAGGATGCGAAAGCGGTTGGGCAACAACCTATCCCCAGGGCGTACGCGCTGGAACACCATCTTGGTGCGCGGCCAGGCGCTGAGCACCGGCAGGTAAGTGGCTTTGCCGCGACGCTGGGCCGCACGCAGCAGCAGGCGCGGATCGATTTCACCGTCCGTGGGCAGATATAAAGAGATATGTTTGGCCCGGCGAAACAGCGGGTGCTGTGCCAGTTGCCGGTACAGACCCTGAGCGGCCTGGCGCTGCTCGCTTGGCGTGAGCGCGCGGCGGGCCTTGCGCAACATGCGTCGAAGTTGCGGACGGGAAAGCGGCGCAGGTTCGGTCATGATTTTTCGGCTCATAAAACAATGCCAGTCCGGGGACTGGCATTGAGTTTGGGAATTCAGGCTCCCCGACAGAGCCGCTGTCGACTTAGCCCTTGAACCCGAAAGTTCAAGGTGGAAGAAGCAGTAGGCTTTAAGGCTTTCCGTCTAGCGGACATGCACACCAGCCCAACGTGCAACTTCCAGGGTAGTGCGAATCGGCTCAGGGACATCGCCGACTGGCAAACACGCCAGGGAGTGGGGCGAGTATACCTTAAACCTGCTCGGCAATCAGCCCTTGGGTGTGTCTGAATCGGTGGAAAGCACCAGATCCACGCGATCGAGCAGGTCACGCACCTGCTCGCGCGTCGAGCCGCTGGCCTGTACGTCAGGGCGCTCCTGCTTATGCAGCAGGTCATGGGTGATATTCAGCGCGGCCATCACGGCGATGCGGTCGGCGCCGATCACTTTGCCGCTGCTGCGGATTTCGCGCATCTTGCCGTCCAGGTAGCGGGCAGCGCTCACCAGGTTGCTGCGTTCTTCCTGGGGGCAGATGATCGAATATTCTTTGTCGAGGATCTGCACGGTAACGCTATTGCTTGAACTCATGAGTCTTGCTCCAGGGCCTTCAGGCGCGAAATCATCGATTCGACCTTACGCCGGGCGATTTCGTTTTTTTCAATGAGGTGAGCGCGTTCCTCGCGCCAGGTCTTTTCCTGAGCTAATAGGAGTCCGTTTTGACTCTTAAGTTGCTCGACCCGATCAATTAGCAGTTCGAGTCTGGCCATCAGCGCTTGCAGGTCGGTGTCTTCCATTGGGTTCCACTGGATTTGTCTGATGAATGGCAACTGCAGGATAAACGATCTGACGCCCTCGATAGTCTTGGTGCGTCTGCCGGTGCTAGGATACAGCGCTCCATTCTAGACATTGCGCCGTCTGGCGCCTAGCTCACCATGCCCATTCAGAACTCCCCGTACGATGCTTTTTCCAAACTGCTGAGCGCCAGCGGCCATCCATGCTCGCCTGCTGAACTGCACGGCGTGCTGTTGGGCCGCAGTTGCACCGGTGTCGGCTTTGATGCCGACAACTGGCTGGCCGATGTGGCCGAGCTGCTGGAAACCGAACCCACCGACAATGTGCGCAACGCATTGATCGGCCTGCAAGAAATGGTCAAGGGCGAACTGACCGGTGATGACGTCACCGTGGTCCTGCTGCTGCCCACCGACGACGCCCCGCTGGCCGATCGCGCTGCCGCGCTGGGCCAATGGTGCCAGGGTTTCCTCCACGGTTTCGGCGTGAATGCCGGCGGCCTGGAGCTGAGCACCGACGCCAAGGAAGTGCTGCAGGACCTGGCGGCCATCTCCCAGGTGCAAGATGCCCTGGAAGAATCCGAAGACGGCGAAGGCGACTACATGGAAGTCATGGAGTACCTGCGCGTCGCGCCGCTGCTGCTGTTCACCGAGACCCGCAAGTCCGCTGAGCCCGCTGCTCCCAAGCCGTCGTTGCACTGAGAAAGGACACCCATCTGCCCATGATCCATATCCCCAAAGCGGAATACACCCGGCGCCGCAAAGCGCTCATGGCGCAGATGGAACCCAACAGCATCGCGATCCTGCCGGCCGCCGCCGTGGCCATCCGCAACCGCGATGTCGAGCATGTTTACCGCCAGGACAGCGATTTTCAGTACCTGAGCGGTTTCCCCGAGCCCGAAGCGGTGATCGTGCTGATGCCCGGTCGCCAGCACGGCGAGTACGTGCTGTTCTCCCGCGAGCGCAATGCCGAGCGCGAATTGTGGGACGGCCTGCGTGCGGGCACCGAGGGCGCGATTCGCGACTTTGGCGCGGATGACGCCTTCCCCATTACCGATATCGACGACATCCTGCCCGGCCTGATCGAAGGTCGCGACCGCGTGTACTCGGCCATGGGCAGCAATGCCGAGTTCGACCGGCACGTGATGGAGTGGATCAACGTGATCCGTTCCAAAGCGCACCTGGGCGCCCAGCCGCCGAACGAATTCGTTGCCCTGGATCATTTGCTCCACGATATGCGCCTGTATAAATCGGCGGCAGAAGTGAAGGTGATGCGCGAGGCGGCGCGAATCTCCTGTGCGGCCCATGTGCGGGCGATGCAGGCCAGTCGTGCCGGCCTGCATGAGTTCAGCCTGGAAGCCGAGCTGGATTACGAGTTTCGCAAAGGCGGCGCGAAGATGCCGGCCTATGGCTCCATCGTCGCTGCTGGGCGCAACAGCTGCATCCTGCATTACCAGCAGAATGACGCGGTGCTCAAGGACGGCGACCTGGTGCTGATCGACGCCGGGTGTGAGATCGATTGCTACGCCAGCGATATCACCCGTACCTGGCCGGTCAACGGCAAGTTTTCGCCCGAGCAAAAGGCGATCTACGAGATTGTGCTGGCCTCCCAGGAAGCCGCCTTCAAGCAGATCGCGCCGAACAAACATTGGAACCAGGCCCACGAGGCGACCGTGCAGGTCATCACCGCCGGCCTGGTGAAGCTGGGGTTGTTGCAAGGTGACGTTGACGAACTGATCGCCAGCGAAGCCTACCGCGCCTTCTACATGCACCGTGCCGGCCACTGGCTGGGCATGGATGTGCATGATGTGGGCGAGTACAAAGTGGGCGGTGAATGGCGCGTGCTGGAAGTGGGCATGGCCTTGACCGTGGAGCCGGGTATCTATATTTCCCCGAACAACCAGACAGTGGCAAAGAAATGGCGTGGCATTGGCGTGCGCATCGAGGACGACGTGGTAGTGACCAAGCAAGGCTGTGAAATCCTGACCGGCGGCGTGCCCAAGACCGTTGCCGAGATCGAAGCGTTGATGGCGGCTGCCCGATGAGCCGGGTCAACCTGGCGATTGTCGGCGGCGGCCTGGTGGGGGCCAGCCTGGCCCTGGCATTGCAAGCCGGGGCCAAGGCGCGGGGTTGGAAGATCGTGCTGATCGAACCCTTTGCACCGGGCGACAGCTACCAGCCGAGCTACGATGCGCGCTCTTCCGCGCTGTCGTTTGGCGCGCGCCAGATTTACCAGCGTCTGGGCCTGTGGCAGGCCATTTCCCGACGGGCGGAGCCGATCAAGCAGATCCATGTATCGGACCGTGGGCGCTTCTCCACCGCGCGTTTGTCCGCGATGGAGGAGGGCGTGCCAGCCCTGGGTTATGTGGTGGAAAACGCCTGGCTCGGCCAATGCCTGTGGCAAGGCTTGGACAAGGACGTGGTGAGCTGGCGTTGCCCGGCAGAAGTCACGCGCATGGAGCCTCTGCCCGATGGCTATCGCCTGACCCTCAACGATGAAACCGTGCTGGAATGCGACCTTGCGGTACTGGCCGATGGCGGCCGTTCCGGCTTGCGTGAGCAGCTGGGCATCGGCGTGAAAACCCGGCCCTACAACCAGAGCGCGCTGATCGCCAACATCACGCCGAGCGAAGCGCACAATGGCGAGGCGTTCGAGCGCTTTACCGATGAAGGCCCCATGGCCTTGCTGCCGCTGCCGGACAACCGTTGCGCGCTGGTCTGGACCCGCATCGGCATGGACGCCCAGCGCTTGGCCAGCCTCGACGAGCGTAGCTTCCTGAGCGAACTTCAGGGTGTGTTCGGGTATCGCCTGGGCACCCTCAAGCAAGTGGGCGCCCGCCACCTGTACCCGTTGACCCTGGTGGAAGCCGAAGAGCAAGTGCGTTCGCACCTGGTGGTCCTCGGCAATGCCGCCCACAGCCTGCACCCGATTGCCGGGCAGGGGTTCAACCTGTCCCTGCGCGATGCCAATGCCTTGGCCGAAGCCCTGTTGGCCGGGCCTGCTGTGCCGGGTGACCTGGCGACCTTGCAAGGCTATCGCGAGCGCCAGCGCCTGGACCAGCAACTCACCGTAGGCTTCTCCGACCAGGTCACGCGCCTGTTTGGCAGTGCCCAACCGTTGATGGCGCTGGGCCGCAATATGGGCTTGCTTGGCCTCGACCTGTTACCACCGGCCAAACGCTGGTTCGCCCGTCAGGCCATGGGCCTGGGTACGCGTTCCGATGCGTAAGTGGCTAACCCAACGCGTGGGCAAGGCGCGGCTGTTGCGCTGGTTCCTCACCCTGTACCCGCCGTACCTCGGCGCCGGGGTGCGGGTGCAGGCATTGAGTGCCGATTTCCGACATGCCAAGGTGCGCATGGGCCTGGGTTGGTACAACCGCAATTACGTCGGTACGCAATTTGGCGGCAGCCTGTATTCGATGGTCGATCCGTTCTACATGTTGCTGTTGATCGAGAACCTGGGCCGCGACTACATCGTGTGGGACAAGGCTGCGAGTATCGACTTCATCTCGCCGGGCAAAGGCCCGGTGTATGCCGAATTCTCCATCGACGACGCTTTGCTCGATCAGATCCGGCGCCAGACTGAAGGTGGCGAGAAATATCTGCCCCACCTCAAAGTCGAGATTCATGACGGCTCCGGCACTCTGGTGGCGCGGGTCGACAAAACCCTTTATGTGCGGCGCAAGCCGCCAGCGAGACAGGCTTGAATATGGACATGCGCGCAGATGTGCTGATTGTCGGGGCCGGAATGGTCGGAAGCGCCCTGGCGCTGGCGTTGCAGGGCAGTGGCTTGCAAGTACTGCTGCTCGACGGCAGCCCGTTGAGCGTCAAGCCATTTGACCCGGCTGCGGCGTTTGAACCGCGGGTGAGCGCGTTGTCGGCGGCCAGCCAGCGCATTCTTGAGCGCCTGGGCGTGTGGGACGGTATCGTAGAGCGGCGTGCCAGCCCCTATGGCGAAATGCAGGTATGGGACGGCAGCGGCACCGGGCAGATCCACTTCTCGGCGGCCAGTGTGCATGCCGAGGTGCTTGGGCATATCGTCGAGAACCGCGTGGTGCAGGATGCCTTGCTCGATCGCCTGCATGACTGCGACCTCGGCCTGCTGGCCAGTGCGCGCCTGGAACAGATGCGCCGCTCCGGCGATGACTGGTTACTGACCCTGGCCGACGGCCGCAAGCTGCGCGCGCCGCTGGTGGTGGCTGCCGACGGTGCCAACTCCGCCGTACGCCGCCTGACCGGTACACCTACCCGTGAATGGGATTACCTGCATAACGCCATCGTCACCAGCGTGCGCAGCAGTCAGCCGCACCAGCGCACCGCGTGGCAACGCTTCACCGACACCGGTCCGCTGGCGTTCCTGCCGCTGGTGCGCGATGGGCAGGAAGACTGGTGTTCGATAGTCTGGTCGACCACGCCCGCCGAATCCGAGCGCTTGATGGCGCTGGATGAAGAAGGCTTCTGCCGTGAGCTGGAGCGTGCTTTCGAGGGGCGCCTGGGCACCGTGCTCAGTGCTGACCCGCGTGTGTGCGTACCGTTGCGCCAGCGCCATGCCAAACGCTATGTGGCCGAAGGCCTGGCACTGATCGGCGACGCCGCTCACGTCATCCACCCGTTGGCGGGGCAGGGCGTCAACCTGGGTTTGCTCGATGCAGCCGTGCTGGCCGAAGTGCTGTTGGCGGCAACCGAGCGCGGCGAGCGCCTGGCCGATGTGAAAGTGCTGAGCCGTTACGAGCGGCGCCGCATGCCCCATAACCTGGCGCTGATGGCGGCGATGGAAGGCTTTGAGCGCTTGTTCCAGGCCGATCAACTGCCGCTGCGCTGGTTGCGCAACGCGGGTTTGAAAATCGTCGACCAGATGCCCGAAGCCAAAGCCGTGTTTGTGCGCCAGGCACTCGGATTGACTGGCGATCTCCCCGAACTCGCCAAACCCTGAACTGACAATACAACCCTCTGTGGGAGCCGGGCTTGCCCGCGATGAGGCCGTCAGCTCCGGCGCATATTCTGGCTGTGCAACATCTGGTAACGCCTCCACCAAGCGTTACCAAATGTGAGTCCTTATCATTTGCCCTCCATTTGCAAATGAGAGACCGCACCCATGTTGGCACCCAAGCGCCTCCTGACTGCCCTGGCACTCACCCTGATCGGCAGCACCACCGTGCAGGCGGCCGACGAAGTCGTGGTCTACTCCTCGCGTATCGACGAACTGATCAAGCCTGTGTTCGACGCCTACACCAAAAAGACCGGCGTACAGGTCAAGTTCATCACCGACAAGGAAGCCCCGTTGATGCAGCGCATCAAGGCCGAGGGCGAGAACGCCACCGCCGACCTGCTGCTCACCGTTGACGCCGGCAACCTCTGGCAGGCAGAGCAGATGGGCATCCTGCAACCGTTCACCTCTCCTGTGATCGACAAGAACATTCCTCTGCAATATCGCTCATCGGCCCACGCCTGGACCGGTTTGAGCCTGCGGGCGCGAACGATCGCCTATTCCACCGACCGGGTAAAACCGGGCGACCTGACCACCTACGAAGCCCTGGCCGACAAGCAGTGGGAAGGCCGCCTGTGCCTGCGCACGGCGAAAAAAGTTTACAACCAGTCGCTGACCGCCACGTTGATCGAGACCCATGGCGCGGCCAAGACCGAAGAAATCATCAAGGGTTGGGTGAATAACCTCTCCACCGACGTGTTCTCCGATGACATCGCCGTGCTGGAGGCCATCAACGCCGGGCAATGCGACGTGGGTATCGTCAACACCTATTACTACGGTCGCCTGCACAAGCAGAAGCCAGACCTGGCAGTGAAGTTGTTCTGGCCGAACCAGGGCGACCGCGGCGTGCATGTGAACCTCTCCGGCATCGGCCTGACCCAGCACGCACCACACCCGGAAGCGGCCAAGGCGCTGGTGGAGTGGATGACCACGCCTGAGGCGCAGAAGATCTTCGCCGACGTCAACCAGGAGTTCCCGGCCAACCCGGCGGTACCGCCATCGGCGGAAGTGGCGACCTGGGGCAAGTTCGTGGCCGATACCTTGCCAGTGGAAGTGGCAGGCAAGCGCCAGGCCGAAGCGATTCGCCTGATGGATCGCGCTGGCTGGAACTGAAGCTGCGCCGCTCGACTGTGGGAGCTGGCTTGCCCGCGATTGCATCACGTCGGTATCACTGATACACCGAGGTGCTTGTATCGCAGGCAAGCCAGCTCCCACATTGGTTAGTGGCCGCTTCAACATCTTTATTTTTCTGAGAGCTTTTCCTTGGCCCACCCCGCCCAACGTCGCTGGTACCTGCCGGTTTTCAGCGTCGCCGCCTTGGTGCTGTTGCCGCTGAGCGTGCTGCTGCTGTCCTGGCAAAGCATCGACCCGCAGATCTGGTCGCACCTCTGGGACACTCAGATGCCCCGCTTGCTGGGCAACACCTTGACCCTGGTGCTCGGTGTCGGCCTGGGCGTGACGCTGCTGGGCGTCAGCCTGGCCTGGCTGACCAGCCTGTG
Organism: Pseudomonas sp. B16120; assembly: GCF_044218845.1. NCBI lineage: Bacteria > Pseudomonadati > Pseudomonadota > Gammaproteobacteria > Pseudomonadales > Pseudomonadaceae > Pseudomonas > Pseudomonas sp. B16120. The sequence goes on along the minus strand of NZ_CP162588.1, from coordinate 6,029,841 downwards.
CGAGTTCCCCGGGCGGCGCTGGCTCGACTGGGCACTGATGTTGCCCTTTGCAATCCCTGCCTATGTGCTGGCCTTCGTGTTTGTGGGCCTGCTGGATTTCGCCGGCCCGGTGCAAACCCTGCTGCGCGAGTGGTTCGGCACCGGGTTGCGCTTGCCGCGGGTACGCTCTACCAGCGGCGTGGTCATCGTGTTGGTGCTGGTGTTCTATCCCTATGTCTACCTGCTGGCGCGCAGCGCGTTCCTGGCTCAGGGCAAAGGCTTGATGGAAGCGGCCCGGGTGCTGGGGCAATCGCCATGGCAAGCGTTCTGGCGTGTGGCATTGCCAATGGCGCGGCCAGCGATTGGTGCCGGTGTGGCCTTGGCGTTGATGGAGACACTCGCGGATTTTGGCGCGGTCTCAGTGTTCAATTTCGACACCTTCACCACCGCTATCTATAAAACCTGGTACGGCTTTTTCAGCCTGTCCAGTGCCGCGCAACTGGCGAGTCTGTTGCTGCTGGTAGTGATGTTGGTGCTGTATGGCGAGCGACGTGCGCGCGGGGCCAGTCGACCGAGCAATGAGCGCCCGCGGGGCAAGGCGTTGTACCACTTGCGCGGGTTCAAAGCCGTGGCGGCCAGTGCGTGGTGCAGCCTGGTCTTCGCCTGTGCGTTCGTGATTCCGATGCTGCAACTGGTGGCGTGGTTCTGGCAGCGTGGCCGCTTCGACCTAGATGAACGTTACACCGGGCTGATCGTGCATACCCTCTACCTGGGCGGTATCGCAGCCCTGATCACCGTCAGCGTCGCGCTGATACTGGCCTTTGCCAACCGTCTGGCGCCCACCCGGGCGATTCGCTCTGGTATCAGCCTGGCCAATGTCGGCTATGCCTTGCCAGGCTCGGTGCTGGCGGTGTCGATCATGCTGGCGTTCAGCTATCTGGACCGCGAGCTGGTGGTGCCGCTCTCCGGCTGGCTGGGCGGGGCGGGCAAGCCTTTGCTGCTGGGCAGCCTGTCGGCACTGGTGCTGGCGTACCTGGTGCGGTTCCTGGCGGTGGCCTACGGGCCGCTGGAAAACAGCCTGGCGCGAATCCGACCGTCTTTGCCCGAAGCGGCACGCAGCCTTGGGGTGAGCGGCCCACGACTGTTTTGCAAAGTGTATCTGCCGTTATTGCTGCCGGGCACGTTGAGCGCAGCGCTGCTGGTGTTTGTAGATGTGCTCAAGGAAATGCCGGCCACCTTGCTGATGCGCCCGTTTGGCTGGGACACCCTGGCGGTCCGCATCTTTGAAATGACCAGTGAAGGCGAATGGGCACGGGCGTCTTTGCCGGCGCTGACCCTTGTGCTGGTCGGCTTGTTGCCGGTCATCGGGCTGATTCGTCGCTCGGCTCGGCAAATCGGTTAGGTGCCAGTCCTACGGCTTGAGGCTACAATGCGCGGCATTCGGTGCGCTCCGTCTTTCGGATCGACCTGCTGTATGTGGCTGCGGGCCTTGTAGTACAAGGTGTTCGGCGCGCGTGGCAGCTCTGCGCGCCTTCGCCAAGCCCGGAAGGAGAAACCCATGGGACAGCGTACGCCTCTGTATGACCTGCATCTCGCCCTCGGCGCGAAAATGGTCGATTTTGGCGGTTGGGATATGCCTTTGCATTACGGCTCGCAAGTTGAAGAACACCACCAGGTGCGACGCGACTGCGGGGTCTTCGATGTATCTCATATGACCGTGATCGATGTCACCGGCCCCCAGGCCAAGGAATGGCTCCAGTACCTGCTGGCCAATGATGTCGACCGACTGCACGGCTGTGGCCGTGCGTTATACAGCGCCATGCTCAACGAGCAGGGCGGGGTGGTGGACGACATGATCGTCTACCGCACCGAAACCGGTTACCGCCTGGTGGTCAACGCCGCCACACGCGATCAGGACATGGCCTGGATGCAGGCGCAACTGGGCAGCTACTCAGTGCAACTGCATGAGCGCTCCGAGTTGGCCATGCTCGCCATCCAAGGCCCCCACGCCCGGCAGAAAATCGCCGAACTGGTGACCCAGTCCCGTGGCATCCTGATCCATCAGCTCAAACCGTTCGAAGGCCGGGCCGACGGCGACTGGTATATCGCCCGCACCGGCTATACCGGCGAAGACGGCCTCGAAATCGTGCTGCCGGCCGATCAGGCACCGGGCTTTTTCAACGACTTGGTGGGCGCGGGCATTTCCCCCATCGGCCTCGGTGCGCGCGATACCTTGCGCCTGGAGGCCGGCATGAACCTGTATGGCCAGGATATTCACCAGGCCGTCTCGCCGCTAGCGGCCAACATGGCCTGGAGCATCGCCTGGGAACCTGTCGAGCGTAACTTCATTGGCCGCGCTGCGCTGGAAGCAGAAAAAGCAGCCGGCGTGCAGTTCAAACTGGTCGGGCTCGTCCTTGAAGAGCGTGGTGTGCTGCGTGCTCACCAAGTGGTTCGTATCGCCAATGTTGGCGAAGGAGAGATCACCAGTGGTAGTTTCTCGCCTACGCTAAGCAAATCCATTGCGCTGGCGCGTGTGCCGACGGCGACTGCCGACCGGGCCGAAGTGGAAATCCGCGGCAAGTGGTATCCGGTTCGAGTGGTCAAGCCGACCTTCGTGCGTCATGGCAAAACCCTGATCTAACCAATTCCGGCAGGCCAATGGCCGCTGACATTTCATCTTGAGGACACAGACTATGAGCAATATCCCTGCCGACCTGCGTTTTGCCGAAAGTCACGAATGGGCCCGTCTGGAAGCTGACGGCACCGTGACCGTCGGGATCTCCGACCATGCACAGGAAGCTTTGGGTGATGTGGTGTTTGTTGAGTTGGCGGAAGTGGGTGCCAATTTTGAAGCGCAAGGCCAGGCGGGTGTGGTTGAGTCGGTGAAAGCAGCCTCGGATATCTACTCGCCGGTTGCCGGCGAAGTGATTGCTGTCAACGAAGAGCTGAGTGGCAGCCCTGAGCTGCTGAACTCTGACCCGTACGGCGCCTGGATCTTCAAGCTCAAGCCAAGCGACAAGGCCGAGCTGGACAAACTGCTGGATGCCGCCGGCTACAAAGCCGCGATCGGCGAATAAACGCAACAGCTGCAACAGCACACCTCAATGTGGGAGCTGGCTTGCCTGCGATTGGATCACCCGGGTATCACCGATACACCGAGGTGCCAGCATCGCAGGCAAGCCAGCTCCCACAGTTGATTTGTTGTGATCAGTCTTTTTTCAGTACGGCTTTAACCGCCGCTACAGCCCGCTCCACATCCGCCTCTGTCATCGCCGTGAACATCGGCAACGACACGATCAAACGCCCAACACGTTCGGCCACCGGGAACATGCCTTCCTTGAAACCCTGTGCCCGATAGAGGCTCAGCAGGTGGATCGGCGGGTAGTGATAGCCGATACCCACGCCGTGGGCCTGCATCTGCTCCATGAACGTCGCACGGGCTGGCAGGCCATCCTGGCGCTCCGGCAATACCAGTTGGAACAGGTGCCAGTTGCTGTTTTCGAAGTCGGCCGGCGGCAGTTGCGCGCCGTATTGGGCTTCGAAATCGCTGCCAAAGCATTTGAAGTAGTGCCGTGCCAGGTTCTGACGATGGGCGGTGATCTTCTCGATGTGCGCAAATTGCCCCAGGCCTATGGCGGCGGCAATGTCGGTCATGTTGAACTTGCCACCCAGCACATCCACATCCAGGCCATCGAAGCCGCTGCGGGTGACGCCTTGCAGGCGGTACTTCTCTGCCAGACGGGCCTCCTCGGCATTGTTCAACACCAGGCAGCCGCCTTCGGACGACGTAATGTTCTTGTTCGCCTGGAAGCTGAAGGACACGAAGTCGCCAGTTGCGCCGATGCGTTCTCCATCCCAGCTGGACCCCAGGGCCTGGGCAGCATCTTCGACAATGCGCAGGTTGTACTTGTTGGCCAGCGCGTAGAGCATCGGCATATCCAGGGGCAAGCCGGCCAGGTACACCGGGATGATCGCCTTGGTGCGCGGAGTAATGGCGGCTTCCACCTGGGCCAGGTCGATATTGCGCGTCACCGGGTCGATGTCGGCGAAGACGGGAGTGGCGCCCACTTCGAGAATCACGTTGGCCGTGGCAACCCAGGAGATTGGCGTGGTGATGACTTCATCCCCAGGCCCGATCCCGGCGATGCGCAAGGCGATCTCCATGGTGCAGGTGCCCGAGTTGAAGGTGCGCACCGGACGTCCGCCAAAATAGTCTGACAACTGTGCTTCGAACGCCTGCACCTTTGGCCCGCTGGTGATCCAGCCGGAACGCAGAACATCGCCGACCGCCGCGATGGTGGCTTCATCAATGGTCGGTTTGGAAAACGGCAGGAAGGGCTGTTGGCTCATGACGAAGAAGGCATCCGTTTCAGGTAGGCAATGAAAAATAGACGTGTCAGTAGGGCATGGTTGCACGCTGAGACTGAATATAGCCTGTCATCCATGAACGATTCGTCATGCAGCAGGCAAAAAAATGCCGCTTGAAAAAGCGGCATTTTTTATGAGGGCAGTTGTTACTCGGTTACAGCATTCTTCGCCAGGATGGCGTTAGCCAGTTCCATGTCGGTGGCTTGGAGGCCAGGGTTGTCGGCGCGGACCTTCTGCATGGCCGCTTCCAGGTACGGGCCGCGAATGCCGCCGTCGCTGGCGACGAAGCTGCCTGCGTCGTCCTGGGCGGCGACCACCAGCTTGTGGTCCTTGAACGTCAGGTAAGTCGAGCCAGTGGTGGCGCCCGACGAGATGACATTACGCCAGAAGCTATCGGCCATGGCTGAGCCGACAGGTAGGGAAAGCACAGCGAGGGTTGCGACAGCATATTTGAGACGCATGATGGGTGACTCCGGTGGGTTATCTGTACGTTTTGATTGTAGTTAACCCGATCCAGTTCCATCACTGACTAAACAGTTTCAACCTTTAAAATCACCCCATCCTGCCCAACCACGCGGACTTGAGCGCCCACGGGGGCGTCTGCACCGGTGACCATCCACACGCCATCGCCGACTTTGACCTTGCCGCGGCCATCCACAATGGCTTGATGCACCACGAAAGTGCGCCCGACCAACTCTGAACCGCGCTCGTTCAACCCCGGTTGATCGCTGGCCTTGGCACTGCTGCGTTGGCGTTTCCACCAGTACACGGCGGTCAGTATCGACAACACTGCAAACAACAGCAGTTGCCATTCCAGCCCCAGCGGCGGGAACAGGAACTTGATCACGCCCACGGCTGCGGCGGCGATGCCCATCCAGAGCAGGTAGCCTCCGGCACCGAACACCTCGAGAATCAACAGCACGGTGCCTAGGGCTAACCAGTCCCAAAACGACAAATGCAGCAAAAAGTCCCACATGGTGTTGGCCTCAGCCTTTCTGGTTGCCGAAGGTTGCCTTGACGATTTCGCCGATACCGCCCACGGCGCCAATCACCTGGCTGGCTTCCAGCGGCATCAGGATGACCTTGCTGTTGTTGGCAGACGCAAGCTTGCCCAGGGCGTCGATGTATTTTTGCGCGACGAAGTAGTTCACCGCTTGCACGTTGCCCGACGCAATGGCTTCGGACACCACTTGTGTTGCCCGCGCTTCGGCTTCGGCCTGGCGCTCGCGGGCCTCGGATTCCAGGAACGCTGCCTGGCGGCTGCCTTCGGCTTCAAGGATTTGCGCCTGCTTTTTGCCTTCCGCTGTCAGGATCGCCGACGCCCGCAGGCCTTCGGCTTCGAGGATCTGTGCACGCTTGATCCGTTCGGCTTTCATTTGGCCGGACATGGCGGCCATCAGGTCGGCAGGCGGGCTGATATCCTTGATCTCGATACGAGTGATCTTGATGCCCCATGGCGCAGTGGCTTCATCCACGGTGCGCAGGAGTTTTTCGTTGATGCCGTCACGCTGGCTCAGCATGGCGTCCAGTTCCATGGAGCCGAGTACGGTACGGATATTGGTCTGCAGCAGGTTGCGGATAGCATGTTCGAGGTTATTGACCTCATAGGCGGCCTGGGCGGTGTTGACCACCTGGAAGAAGCACACGGCATCGATCTGCACGGTGGCATTGTCGGCGGTGATGACTTCTTGAGGCGGGATATCCAGCACGCTTTCCATCACGTTGATCTTGCGACCGATGCGGTCCATGACCGGGATGATGATATTCAGGCCGGGCTTGAGGGTGTTGGTGTAGCGGCCGAAACGCTCGACGGTCCATTGGTAGCCCTGGGGCACCACTTTGAACCCCATGAACAGGATGGCGATGGCCAAGCCCACGAAAAGAAGCAGTACGGTTCCGATCTGCATAGCGATTCCCTATCTGAAGGTGTCAGTGAATGACATTAGGCCGATTGTAACGGTCTGGTCACGGATAAGGACGGTTTCATGGCCCAACAAACAAAGGATTTGTTTCTGAATCCCCTGGCGTGACCCGCAACACCTCCGTCATCGTGGTCAGCCCGGCCTTCACTTTCTCGATGCCGGCCATGCGCAGGCTGCTCATGCCCTGCGCCAGTGCCCCACGGCGCAGGGCTTGTACGTCCGCGCCTGGAGTGACCAGCGCCTGGAGTGCCGGGCCCATGAGCATGATTTCATACAGTCCGGCCCGGCCTCGATAACCGCTGTCACGGCAGTGTGCACAGCCGACAGCTTCGTAGCCGCCATCGTCCTCCAGGCCCGCGGGGTGCTTGCAGTGGCTGCACAGAAGCCGCACCAGGCGCTGCGCCATCACACCTATGAGCGTGGCTTTGATCAAATAGTGAGCAATGCCCAGTTCCTGCAGGCGGCTGATGGCACTGGGTGCATCGTTGGTGTGCAGGGTCGAGAGCACCAGGTGCCCGGTCAGCGCGGCCTGGATAGCCATCTCTGCGGTTTCCTGGTCGCGGATTTCGCCGATCATGATGATGTCCGGGTCTTGGCGCAGCAGGGCGCGGATGCCGCTGGCGAAGGTGAGGTCGATGTTGTGCTGGACCTGCATCTGGTTGAAGGCCGGCTCGACCATTTCAATCGGGTCTTCCACCGTGCACAGGTTGACCTCGCGGGTCGCCAGTTGCCTGAGGGTGGTGTAGAGGGTGCTGGTCTTGCCTGAGCCGGTCGGGCCTGTGACGAGGATGATGCCGTGGGTGCGTCGCGTCATGGCGTGCCAGCGTTGCTGGTCGGCGCTGGACAAACCCAACTGGTCGAAATCCTTGAGCAGCACCTGTGGGTCGAAAATTCGCATCACCAGTTTTTCGCCGAATGCCGTGGGCAGGGTGGAAAGCCGCAATTCCACTTCGACACCCGCAGGGTTCCTGGTCTTGACGCGGCCATCCTGGGGCTTGCGTTTTTCGGCCACGTTCATTCGCCCCAGGCTTTTCAGGCGGCTGACCACGGCCATGGTGACCTGCGGGGGAAATTGATAGACGTCATGCAGCAGCCCATCAATGCGAAAGCGCACCCGACCCTGGTCGCGGCAGGGCTCGATATGGATGTCGCTGGCTCGTTGGCCAAAGGCGTATTGCAGCAGCCAGTCGACGATGTTGACGATATGCGCGTCGTTGGCGTCCGGCTCCTTGTCGCTGGCGCCGAGGCTGAGCAAGTCGACATTGCCAGGCGCCGTCATTTTTTGATCCGCACCGCTGACGGACTTGGCCAAGCGGTAAAACTCGTTGATACAGCGCTGAATATCCTGAGGGTTGGCAACCACGCGCTTGATCGTGCGTTTGAGTACCTGGGACAGCCCGGCTTCCCAAGTGGTGATATGGGGTTGGGCACTAGCGACCGTCACGCTGTGGGCATCCACCGCGACTGCAAGAATGCCGTGGCGCTGAGCAAAGGCGTGGGACATCAAGGGCACCACGGCCGCCACATCAATCTTCAATGGGTCGATGCGCAGGTAAGGCTGGCCGACCTGCCGGGCCAGCCATTGAATCAAGGTCTCCAGACAAGGGCCCTGGGCTGCGATGCATTCCAAGGGATGCTGGCTGCCGGACGCTGGCGCTACCTTTTGCGCCGCCTGCGCCGTGATCAACCCTTGCTCGACCAGCGCCGGCAACAATTGCTGCAGTTCCAAGAGGTGATCGTGAGCGGCGACGGGCATGCAGGTTTTCCTGGGGCGTGGGGGTAATCCCAGGCTAGCCAGCCGCTGAAGATCCTGCTGGCGTTTGTATTGCCGGTTTTTACTGCGCCATCGCCGCCAGCGCTTGAGGCCGCTCGGAATCAGCCGACCACAGCTCCAGGGTGCAGACGCTGATCAGGTTTCGAATCTTTTCACCGATCACCTGGGCGCGGTGCCTGCTCAGGCCGGTCATCACGATATCGATGCTCAGCAGGTCGGCTTCCCGGTTCATGCTGACCTGGGTGGGCGTGAGCAATTGCAGCGCGAAGTAGTTCAGCACCCGGCACAGCACGTCCGGTTCAGCCTCGGCGACGATGCGATAGTGCGCCTGGCAGTGGCTACTATTGACGGCCCACGCATCGACGCGGGTGGCGGGGTAGGCGGTTTCGACGGCATGCATGCTGACTCTCCAGTTTCGACTGGAGAAATTTTTACATTCGCCTCGGGAGATTTCTTATCTAAAATAAACCTATTTGGCGATAAATAGACCAAAACAATTCAAGATAAGCCTATTCATGGGTGCTTTTATGCAAAATGAGTTGGACGCCTACGACCGCCGCATCCTGGCCTTGCTGCAAGAGGATGCCTCGCTCTCCAGTGCACAGATTGCCGAGCAGGTCGGCCTGTCGCAGTCGCCATGCTGGCGGCGTATTCAGCGGCTCAAGGAGGAGGGCGTGATCCGCGGCCAGGTCACCCTGCTGGACCGCAAGAAAATCGGGCTCAACACGCAGATTTTCGCCGAGGTCAAACTCAACGCCCACGGTCGCTCCAATTTCACCGAGTTCACCGAGGCGATTCGCGGGTTTCCGGAAGTGTTGGAGTGCTATGTGCTGATGGGGGCGGTGGATTTTCTGCTGCGTATCGTCACCTCGGATATCGAGGCGTACGAGCGGTTTTTCTTCGAGAAGTTGTCGATGGTGCCGGGGATTCAGGAGGTCAACTCGATTGTGGCGCTGTCGGAGATCAAGTCCACCACCAGCCTGCCAGTCTTGCGCTGACAGGGAGGGCCTCATCGCGGGCAGCCCGCTTCCACAGGAAATGTGGGAGCGGGCTTGCCCGCGATAGCGGTATTACAGGCGCAGAAGGGTCTTCCAGGCACGATTCTGATACACCGCAATCGCCTGATGCATACGCGCATCCAGGGATTCATCGGTAATCGGCTGGTTGGCCAGGTGCGCCAGCTTGTTCAGTTCGCCGTACAATCGGTCCAGCTCAGGAATGTCCACCACATGGCGCGCATGGTGCAGCCAGGCCTGAATGCGTTCGATACGCGGCAGTTGCTCGGCCAGATCTTCCGGCTGTTGCTGGTAGCGCTGCAGTTGCAGGGCGACGGCGTCGTCGGCCAGCAGGCGTGGCAGCCAGTTGGTGATTTGCGCAGCGCCCTGGCGGTTGCCACGCACATTACGCTCGGCCGTCCAGGTGCGGGCCAGCAGCCAGCGCGAGAGGTTGAGTGAGAACAGGCCCCAGCGCACGTCTTGCAGCTCTTCGATGAACTGCTCGGGCGCGGCTTTGCGAATGTCTTCATCGTCGTCACCGGCCTGGACCAGCGGGCGCCAGTCTTCCAGCAACGCATCCAGGGCGCTGCGCAGTTCGCTGGTGGATTGGCGCGGCGCGGCCTGACCGAGGCTGCCGATCAGGGCGCGCAACTCGCCGAGGTTCTCGACCCAGTCCTGCAGCAGGCGCCAGTGGCCATTGAAGCGGTATTGCTCAGCCAGGCGCTGGCTGCTGCCCAGCAGGTGCCACAGGATTGCGGCGAAGGCGTCGTCCAATGGCATTTCGGCGTGGATCTGTGGCGCCGGCAGGCTCAGGGAGTAGCTGCTGGCGTCATACAGGCGGTAGCCGCGTTCGGCCTTGCTGATGTCGCACGGCATCAGGGCCAGGGTTGCGGCCAGCTCGGCGGCCAGTTCCAGCAGGGCCGCCGGTTCGCCTTCGCGCAGTTCCAGTTCCAGCTCGCAGATTTCTTCTTTCTGCTTGCCGACCACCACATGGCCCAGGTCCAGGGCGGCTTCGATCACCACCTTGGCCTTGCCACGGCCCCAGGCGATCTCGGCGCGTTCACGCACGAAGTCGGTGGTGAAGATCGGCTTGAGGGTCTTTTTGTCCAGCTCGGCCAGTTGCTCGGGCCAGCACTCGCCATCGAGTTTCTTCACGTCGAGCTTGGCTTTGGGCAGGTCCCAGTTGTATTCGTTGCGTTCCGACAGGCCGGCGACGCTTTGGCCGCGGGTCTTGAGGGTCTGGATGATGTCGTCACCGTCCTTGCGCAGGCGCAGGGCAACCTTGGCCTGGGCCAGGTCACGCTCGGGGGTGTCGAAGTACTGGTTCATCAACTCACGGCGTTCCCAGCCACTTTTGTTGCGTTTTTTCAGTAACGGGTGCTCACGCAGCGCGGCGAGTGTTTCGCGGCTGACGCGTAGCTTGATTTCGGTTTCTTTCTGCATGGCCGGAAAATCCAGGATCGGGAGCGCAGCCGGGGAAAAGTGTGGCTGCCAAGGTCGTGCAGTGTACAGGACTGAGCCCGGCAACGTGCCGCAACGGTTTATTGTGTTGCGCAGATGCCTCTATAGTGAGGTTCATCCGGGAAGTTGGGAGACCGCGCATGCCGTTACCGTCCATGAAAGAGCAGTTCGCCGCCTTGATCGCCGCGCCGTCGGTGAGCTGCACCCAGGCGTCTCTCGACCAGAGCAACCGCCCGGTGATCGACCTGCTCGCCGCTTGGCTGGGCGACCTGGGCTTTGCCATCGATATCCAACCAGTCAGCCCCGGCAAGTTCAACCTGTTGGCCAGTTTCGGCAGCGGCCCCGGTGGCTTGGTGTTGGCGGGGCATAGCGATACCGTGCCGTATGACGCGGCGCTGTGGAACACCGACCCGCTCAAGCTGACGGAAGTCGATGGTCGCTGGGTAGGGCTGGGCAGTTGTGACATGAAGGGGTTCTTCGCACTGGTTATCGACGCGGTGTTGCCGCTGCTGGACCAACCCTTCAAGCAACCGCTGTTGATCCTTGCCACCTGTGATGAGGAAAGCTCTATGTCCGGTGCCCGTGCGCTGGCCGAGGCGGGGCGCCCATTAGGTCGTGCAGCTGTGATCGGCGAGCCGACCGGGCTCAAGCCTATCCGCTTGCACAAAGGCGTGATGATGGAGCGCATCGACATCCTCGGGCGCAGCGGCCACTCGTCGGACCCCAGCCTGGGCCACAGCGCCCTGGAAGCCATGCATGACGCCATCGGCGAACTGCGCGGCCTGCGCCTGGCGTGGCAGCGCGAGTACCGTAACGCGCAATTCAGCGTGCCGCAGCCGACGATGAACTTCGGCTGCATTCACGGCGGCGACAACCCCAACCGCATCTGCGGCCAATGCTCCCTGGAGTTCGACCTGCGCCCCCTGCCGGGCATGGACCCCGAGGTGCTGCGCGCCGCGATTCGCCAGAAGCTCGAACCCGTGGCCGAGCGGCATAAGGTCAAGATCGACTATGCGCCGTTGTTCCCCGAAGTCCCCCCCTTTGAGCAGCCCGAAGACGCCGAGTTGGTGCGGGTGGCGGAACGTTTGACCGGTCATCGTGCCGAAGCAGTAGCGTTCGGCACCGAAGCGCCTTATCTTCAGCGCCTCGGTTGCGAAACCCTGGTGCTCGGGCCTGGCGACATTGCCTGCGCTCACCAGCCGGGCGAATACCTTGAAATGTCACGCTTGACGCCTACAGTGCGTCTATTGCGGGAACTGATCGAACACTACTGCCTGAAACCTGCATAAATTTGCCCTTGCCCATTCGTACATAAGGAGAGTGAGCGTGTCGCCAAGCCTGTTCCGACGATAACCATCAGCCGCTGTGCGCTTTCACGATTGATCCTTTATTTGGCTGCTTTTTATTACAGGCCCAGGTGTTATGCCCGAATACGTCAATTGGCTTCGTCACGCTTCGCCCTACATCAACGCCCATCGCGACTGCACCTTTGTGGTCATGCTGCCCGGCGATGGTGTGGACCACCCCAACTTCGGCAATATCGTCCACGACCTGGTGCTGCTTCACAGCCTGGGTGTGCGCCTGGTGCTGGTGCATGGCTCGCGCCCGCAAATCGAAACCCGCCTTCAAGCACGCGGCCTTACCCCGGCTTACCACGAAGGCTTGCGCATCACCGATGCTGCGACGCTGGAGTGTGTGATTGACGCGGTGGGCCATCTGCGTATTGCCATCGAGGCGCGCTTGTCCATGGACATGGCGTCCTCGCCGATGCAGGGCTCGCGCCTGCGCGTGGCCAGCGGCAACCTGGTCACCGCACGGCCAATCGGCGTGCTTGAAGGCGTGGACTACCACCACACCGGCGAAGTGCGCCGGGTCGACCGCAAGGGCATCAACCGCCTGTTGGATGAGCGCTCTATCGTGCTGCTGTCGCCGTTGGGGTATTCGCCCACCGGCGAGATCTTCAACCTGGCCTGCGAAGACGTCGCCACCCGCGCCGCCATCGACCTGGGCGCCGACAAATTGCTGCTGTTCGGCGCCGATCCCGGTCTGATCGATGAGAACGGCCGCCTGGTGCGTGAATTGCGCCCACAACAAGTACCCGCGCACCTGCAGCGCCTGGGCAGCAACTATCAAGCCGAACTGCTCGATGCCGCTGCCGAAGCCTGCCGGGGTGGAGTAGGGCGCAGCCATATCGTCAGCTACGCCGAAGATGGCGCCTTGCTTACCGAACTGTTCACCCGCGATGGTGGCGGTACGCTGGTGGCCCAGGAACAATTCGAACTGGTGCGCGAAGCGGCGATTGAAGACGTCGGCGGCTTGCTGGACCTGATCAGCCCGCTGGAAGAGCAGGGCATTCTGGTGCGCCGTTCGCGGGAAGTGCTGGAGCGTGAGATCGAACAGTTCAGCGTGGTCGAGCGCGAAGGCATGATCATCGCCTGCGCGGCGCTGTATCAGATCGCGGATTCGGATGCGGGGGAGTTGGCGTGCCTGGCAGTGAACCCGGAGTACCGCCACGGCGCGCGAGGCGATGTATTGCTCGAACGCATCCAGACCCGGGCACGCGCCCAGGGCTTGAAAACCCTCTTTGTACTCACCACCCGTACGGCCCACTGGTTCCGCGAACGCGGTTTTGTACCCAGCAGCGTGGACCGCCTGCCGTCGGCGCGGGCGTCTCTGTACAACTATCAGCGTAATTCGAAGATTTTCGAGAAGGCCCTGTAAAAGAATACTGCTCTGTGTGGGAGCTGGCTTGCCTGCGATAGCGGCGCCTCGGTTTAACTGCAGGACCGAGTTGCTGGCATCGCAGGCAAGCCAGCTCCCACCAAAGACTGTATTTATTGTGGGATGAATTTATCGGTCACATAGGCCGAATAATCCGGCAGCACCGTCTCCACCTTCCCCTGTTCCTTCAAGAACTTCGCCGTTTCCTCAATCGCCTTCGCCGTGCCGCCCTTGAGCAGCGCAGCGGTTTGCTGTGCCTGCGCATCCGGAAACGTCGTACCGGCCAACAGTTCCGGAATGTCGTCGGCATTTGAACCTGTCAATTTGGCGATTTTCTGCACTGGCTCGGAATCCACCGTCCAGCTGTCTTTGTGGGCGGCATAGTTGGCAAAGGCATCCAGGGTAACTTTGGCGAACTTGGCCACTACGTCAGGATGTTTTTGCGCAAAATCCTTGCGCGCCACCCACACCTCAAACGTCGGCGCGCCCCATTGGCCCACCTGCGCCGCGTCTGTCAGGGTTTTTCCGGTCTTGCGGATTTCGCCCAGGGCCGGTGACCACACAAAAGCCCCATCAATATCGCCACGCTTCCAGGCGGCGGCGATTTCGGCCGGTTGCAGGTTCACCACTTTGACTTGTTTGGTGTCCAGCCCCCAGTGTTTCAGCGCGCCGAGCAGGCTGTAATGGGAGGTGGAGACGAAGGGCGTGGCGATGGTTTTGCCGATCAGGTCCTGGGGTTTATCGATGCCACTGCCGTTGCGCACCACCAGGGCTTCAGAAGCGTTGATCTGTGCCGATACGATAAACGCCACAATTGGCAAGTTGCGCGACGCCGCCGCCGCGAGCGGGCTGGAGCCGAGGTTGCCGATTTGTACATCACCCGAAGCGATGGCCGTGACCACCTCTGGCCCGCTGTTGAAGCGGCGCCAGGCGATTTTTTCGCCGATGGCTTTTTCGTACAGGCCGTCGGCCTGGGGAACCTTGCTGGGATCGATGCCGGTCTGATAGCCCACCGTCAGGTCGGCGGCGTTGACACCCAAAGAAAGTAATAGCGATACAAAAACTGTAACAAATTGACGGGAGGATGTGCGTTTGGCCATGATGGCGTCGCCTTTTTGATCGTGAGTGACGTATGCAACCGTACGGCAACACTAATCGATCTAAAAAAGCACCAGTAAATACCCTTTAGGAATTAGCTTATGGAGCGGCGCGTCTATCCTGACCGACCAGCTTCACGGAAAGTCTTATTCCTGGATCGTATGAAAAAGAATGAAATAATTCTTTTTGGGTGTATGAAAAACTCATTACCCTGCAGGGACCAAATCAACTGCGATTAGACGAAGGTAGTAGACACACAAGGTTACGATTGACTTGGTGGTCACTATCTGGCGCTAATCGCGCATCTGTGGATCGAGGGCGTCAGACCCGAGACCAAAGAAATACAAAAATTAGAAATGAGAGGAGCGGTACATGAAGAAGTCCACCTTGGCTGTGGCTGTAACGTTGGGCGCAATCGCCCAGCAAGCAGGCGCTGCCGGTTTCATCGAAGACAGCAAGGCCACACTGGGCCTGCGTAACTTCTACATCAACACCGATAACCGCGAAGGCACGGCCAACCCGAGCAAGAACGAAGAATGGGGCCAAGGCTTCGATCTGCGTTTCATCTCCGGTTACACCCAAGGCACTGTTGGCTTCGGTCTCGACGCTATCGGCCTGTTGGGTGTTCGCCTGGATTCCGGCGGCGGCACCAACGGTGCGACTGCCAGCTCTTACGGCGGCACTATCTTCCCGAGCAAGTCCAATGGCGAAGCCGTTGATAACTACTCGAGCCTGGGCCTGACCGCCAAGGCCAAGATCTCCCAGACCGAACTGAAGCTGGGTACCTTGCAGCCCAAGCTGCCGGTCATCGTCACCAACGATGGTCGTATGCTGCCGCAGACCTTCCAGGGTGGTCAGATCACCTCCAGCGACATCAAGGACCTGACCCTGGTCGCCGGCCAGATCGAAAAAGCCAAGGGCCGTAACTCCAGCAACAACGAAAGCCTGTCCATCTCCGGCGCCAACAGCCGTGGTGTGAACTGGCGTTCGAGCAACAAGTTCTACTACGCCGGTGGCGACTACAAGATCACCAAGGATCTGACCGCCCAGTACTACTACGGCAACCTGGAAGATTTCTACAAGCAACACTTCCTGGGCCTGACCCACAACTGGGCCATTGGTCCTGGCGTGCTGAAGTCTGACCTGCGCTACTTCAACAGCTCCGACGATGGTAACAACGGCAACCAGTCCGCTTACTTCTCGACGGGCAACTACAGCGGCGTGAACTCCGGCCGTGGCAAAGTCGACAACAACCTGTACAGCGGCCTGTTCCTGTACTCGGTTGCCGGCCACACCTTCGGTGGCGGTTACCAGGTCAGCAACGGCAGCAGCGACTTCCCTTGGCTGAACCAGGGTGACGGCTCGTCGGCTTACATCACCACCGACATGCAGATCCAGAAGTTCGCCCGTGCCGGCGAGCGCACCTGGCAAGCTCGCTACTCCTACGACTTCGCCAAGGTGGGCGTACCTGGCCTGACCGCTGGTGTGGTTTACCTGAAAGGTGATCATATCGACACCGTCGCCAGCAACCGTACCGAGTTCACCGGCCAGTCCGAGTGGGAACGTGACATCACTGTTGCCTACGTCGTACCGGAAGGTCCGCTGAAAAACGTCGGCGTGGCGTGGAAAAACGCTATGTGGCGCAGCGACATCGCCAACGCGCGTAACCAGGACGAAAACCGCTTGATCGTCAGCTACTCGATCCCGCTGTTGTAAGACTGTAAAACCTTGCCCGGCGCAATGCCGGGCAAGGTGTCTTGCTGTTCAAGTCGGGCTCAACCCCCGCAAGCCCTTCCTGAATCCCTCTTTTTTGCAGCGTCTCAAGGCCTTCTCGAACCTTGAAGGCGATGTTGGCCTCAGGCCGTTCCCAAGTCCAATGAACTGATTTTTAATATTCTTTTATCGTCTAGATAAATCGATATTTATTCTTTTTAAATCACAAAAAATCCATGCACAGTGGGCTCCATAAGCACTCATCAGGAGCCACACCATGAGCCTAAGACTGGGCGACATCGCCCCCGACTTCGAACAGGATTCCAGCGCCGGCAAGATTCGCTTCCACGAATGGCTGGGCGACAGCTGGGGAGTGTTGTTTTCCCACCCGGCGGACTTCACGCCGGTGTGCACTACCGAACTGGGTTTCACCGCCAAGCTCAAGGACGAATTCGCCAAGCGTGGGGTCAAGGCCATCGCCCTGTCGGTAGACCCAGTGGACTCGCACCACAAGTGGATCGAAGACATCAACGAGACCCAGAACACCGTGGTCAACTTCCCGATCCTGGCCGACGCCGACCGCAAGGTCTCGGACCTCTACGACCTGATCCACCCGAATGCCAGCGATACCCTCACCGTGCGCTCCTTGTTCGTGATCGACCCGAACAAGAAGATCCGCCTGACCATCACCTACCCGGCCAGTACCGGGCGTAACTTCCATGAAATCCTGCGGGTGATCGACTCGCTGCAACTGACCGACAACCACAAGGTGGCGACGCCGGCCAACTGGCAGGATGGGGATGAAGTGGTGATCGTGCCGTCACTCAAGGACGAGGAAGAGATCAAGAAACGCTTTCCCAAGGGCTATCGCGCGGTGAAGCCGTACCTGCGTCTTACCCCACAACCCAATCGTTAAGGCTGATATCGCCATCGCGGGCAAACCCGGCTCCCACAGTTGACCGCATTCCCCTGTGGGAGCCGGGCTTGCCCGCGATGGCGGCCTCATGAACAGCACAGGCTTCAAGTTGCAAACCGTCTCACACAGCAGGGGTTTTCAGGCCGTTTCGACGGCCTTTTTTTTCGCCTGGCGATTGGTTAAACGCTTATGTATTTATGGAATAAACAAATGAATAAATAAGATTTATAGATATATAAATCTGCTGATAAGGTCTATCCCATCTTGGCGCCATCGCCGCACAGCGAACCGCCGACACTTGCTCAAGGAATCTCCTGCATGCTGGTCGTAACACTTGGAGGCAGTCCCAGCCAGCGTTCCCGCTCTGGGGTCTTGCTGGATAAAACCCGTCAGTGGCTGCAACAGCAGGGCGTGGAAGTGGTGAGTTACCAGGTACGGGACTTCCCGGCTGAAGACTTGCTGCACGCACGCTTCGACAGCCCCAAGGTCATCGACCTGCTGCAACAAGTCGCCAATGCTGACGGGCTGGTGATCGCCACGCCGGTGTACAAGGCGTCGTTTTCCGGGGCGTTGAAAACCGTACTGGACCTGCTGCCCGAGCGTGCGCTGGCCCATAAAGTGGTGCTGCCGATGGCGACCGGCGGCAGCATCGCCCACATGCTGGCGGTGGACTACGCCCTGAAGCCGGTGCTGTCGGCCCTCAAGGCCCAGGAATTGCTCCACGGTATTTTTGCCGAAGACAGCCAGATCGCCTATGGCGAAGGCAGTGTTCAGGCGCAACTGGCGCCGGTACTTGAACAGCGTCTGCACGAAGCCCTGGAGCAGCTCTACAGCGCCATGGCGCGACGGCCAAAACCTTTGGACCCTGACGTATTGAATGAACGTTTGTTGAGTGCTCGCTGGAGCATCTGAGCCTCACCCCGAAAAGCTGGAAACCCTCACCTTACTCAGCCGACAACGGCCAAGCAGGTGCAGCCAAAACCCTAATCGCACAGTTGGAGAGAGCGCCATGCGCACTGTCATCTTGCGTCGTGGTCTGGTCGCACTCTTTGCTGCGGCTGTGTCCTTCGGCGCCATCGTTCAAGCCCAAGCCGCCGAGACCTTGCGGATCGGTTATCAGAAGTACGGCACCCTGGTGCTGCTCAAGGCCAAGGGCACCCTGGAAAAACGCCTGGCCGACCAAGGCGTGCAGGTGCAGTGGACCGAGTTCCCCGGTGGCCCGCAATTGCTCGAGGGCCTGAACGTCGGCTCCATCGACTTCGGCGTTACCGGCGAAACCCCACCGGTGTTTGCCCAGGCGGCTGGCGCCGATCTGCTCTACGTCGCCTACGAACCACCCGCGCCTACCAGCGAAGCGATCCTGGTGCCCAAGGACTCGCCGATCAAATCGGTGGCCGAGCTCAAGGGTAAAAAGGTCGTGCTCAACAAAGGCTCCAACGTGCACTACCTGCTGGTGCGTGCCCTGGAAGATGCCGGCCTCAACTACACCGACGTAAAGACCGTGTTCCTGCCCCCCGCCGATGCCCGTGCCGCATTCGAGCGTGGCAGCGTGGACGCCTGGGTAATCTGGGACCCGTACCAGGCCGCCGCCGAGAAGCAACTGCAAGCGCGCACCCTGCGAGACGGCACCGCAATTGCCGACAACCATCAGTTTTACCTAGCCACCAAACCCTACGCCGAACAGCACCCGCAAGTGATCAAGGCGTTGGTGGAAGAGGTGCGTGCGGTAGGCGAATGGTCCAAGGCCAACCCGCAGGAAGTGACTGAGCAGGTCGCCCCACTGCTCGGCCTGCCGGCAGATATCACCCTCACATCGGTGAAACGCCAGGGCTACGGCGCGCTGTTCCTGACCCCGGAAGTGGTCGCCGCCCAGCAGAAAATCGCAGACACCTTCTACCAACTCAAATTGATCCCCAAGCCCTTGAGCATCAAGGACGTGATCTGGACGCCACCCGCCGCGGTTGCCAAAGCGCCGTAATCCGACTTCATTCAGGAGACAACTCCATGAGCCTCAATATTTTCTGGTTCCTGCCCACCCACGGCGACGGTCATTACCTTGGCACCGCCGAAGGCGCCCGCGCTGTCGACCACGGTTACCTGCAACAAGTGGCCCAGGCTGCCGACCGCCTGGGTTTCGGCGGGGTGTTGATCCCTACGGGCCGCTCTTGCGAAGACTCGTGGTTGGTGGCCGCCTCGCTGATCCCCGTGACCCAGCGCTTGAAATTCCTGGTTGCCCTGCGCCCTGGGATCATCTCCCCGACCGTGGCCGCGCGTCAGGCCGCGACCCTGGATCGCCTGTCTGGTGGCCGTGCGCTGTTCAACCTGGTCACCGGTGGCGATCCGGAAGAACTGGCTGGCGACGGATTGTTCTTGAGCCATGAAGAGCGCTACCAGGCGTCGGTGGAATTCACCCGCATCTGGCGCCGTGTGCTGGAAGGCGAGACCGTGGACTACGACGGCGAGCACATCAGCGTCAAAGGCGCCAAATTGCTCTACCCACCGATCCAGCAGCCACGCCCGCCGCTGTATTTCGGCGGTTCCTCCGAGGCCGCCCAGGACTTGGCGGCCGAACAGGTGGAGATGGTGCTGACCTGGGGCGAGCCGCCGGCAGCCGTTGCGGAAAAGATCGCGCAGGTACGCGCCAAGGCTGCAAAACTGGGACGCACGGTGCGCTTTGGCATTCGCTTGCATGTGATCGTGCGCGAAACCAACGACGAAGCCTGGAAAGCCGCCGACAAACTGATCTCCCACCTGGACGACGAGACCATCGCCCGCGCCCAGGCGTCCTTGGCGCGCTTCGATTCGGTGGGCCAGCAACGCATGGCAGCCTTGCACGGCGGTAGCCGTGACAACCTGGAAGTCAGCCCCAACCTGTGGGCCGGCGTCGGCCTGGTACGTGGCGGCGCAGGGACGGCGCTGGTGGGCGATGGCCCCACGGTTGCGGCGCGGGTCAAGGAGTACGCGGACCTGGGTATCGATACCTTTATCTTCTCCGGTTATCCACACCTGGAAGAGTCGTATCGGGTCGCCGAGCTGTTGTTCCCGCACCTGGATATCGAACGTCCCGAGCTGCCAAAAAGCGCCGGCTACGTCAGTCCGTTTGGCGAGATGGTGGCCAACGACATCCTTCCCAAAGCTGCGTCACAGAGCTGAGGCGCCGTTATGGACTTAGAAAAAATCAGCCATCGCGTGGCGCCCTGGGTGCTGCCGATCTTATTGCTGGCGGTGTGGCAGTTGTCGGTGTCGGTGGGTTGGTTGTCGACGCGCATTCTGCCAGCGCCGAGTGCAGTGATCGAAGCCGGGGTGAACCTGGTGGTCAGCGGCGAAATCTGGACGCACCTGGCCATCAGCGGCTGGCGCGCCGGCCTGGGTTTTGTGATCGGAGGCAGCATCGGTCTGGCCCTGGGCTTTATCACCGGCTTGTCGAAGTGGGGCGAGCGCTTGCTCGACAGCTCCGTGCAGATGATCCGCAACGTGCCGCACCTGGCGCTGATTCCGCTGGTGATCCTGTGGTTCGGCATTGATGAGACCGCGAAAATTTTCCTGGTGGCCCTGGGGACCTTGTTCCCGATCTACCTGAACACTTACCACGGCATTCGCAATGTCGACCCGGCATTGGTGGAGATGTCGCGCAGCTATGGCTTGTCCGGTTTCAGCCTGTTCTGGCAAGTGATTCTGCCGGGCGCGCTGCCGTCGATCCTGGTGGGGGTGCGCTTCGCCCTGGGCTTCATGTGGCTGACGCTGATCGTGGCGGAAACCATTTCGGCAAGTTCCGGCATCGGTTACCTGGCGATGAATGCCCGTGAATTCCTGCAAACCGACGTGGTGGTGCTGGCCATCGTCATGTACGCCATCCTCGGCAAGCTGGCCGACCTGGCAGCCCGTGGGCTGGAACGTGTGTGGCTGCGCTGGCACCCGGCGTATCAAGTCAAAGGAGGTGCAGCATGACGGCCCAACAACCTCCGCGTCTGTTGAAGGGCATCCCGCTGGCGGTGCGCAAATTGCGCAAGGCCTTTGGTACCCGCGAAGTGCTCAAAGAGATCGACCTGCATATTCCCGCGGGGCAGTTCGTGGCTGTGGTCGGCCGCAGCGGTTGCGGCAAAAGTACCTTGCTGCGCCTGTTGGCGGGGCTGGACAAAGCCAGTGGCGGCGAGCTGCTGGCCGGCTCCGCGCCACTGCACGAAGCGATTGAAGATACACGGTTGATGTTCCAGGAAGCGCGTTTGCTGCCCTGGAAAAAGATCATCGATAACGTCGGCCTGGGCCTCAAGGGCGACTGGCGGCCCAAAGCGCTGGATGCGCTGGAAGCGGTTGGCCTGGCCGAGCGCGCCAATGAATGGCCGGCGGCGTTGTCCGGTGGCCAGAAACAGCGCGTGGCACTCGCCCGGGCGTTGATCCACCAGCCGCGCCTGTTGCTGCTCGATGAGCCGCTGGGCGCACTGGATGCCCTGACCCGCATCGAGATGCAGCAACTGATCGAAAACCTGTGGCGCAAGCACGGTTTCACGGTGTTGCTGGTGACCCACGACGTCAGCGAAGCCGTGGCGATTGCCGACCGCGTGATTCTGATTGAAAACGGCGAAATCGGCCTCGACCTGAACATCGACCTGCCACGCCCACGGGCCCGTGGCTCACATCGCTTGGCCGCGCTGGAAGCCGAAGTGCTCAACCGCGTGCTATCGCTACCCGGTTCCCCACCGGAACCCGAACCTGTTTCACCGCTGCCGACGCAATTGCGTTGGGCTCAATAACTCACACAGGAAAAACACCATGACTATTAAAGCCATCAACGTGCGTAACCAGTTCAAAGGCACCATCAAGGAAATCGTGGTTGGCGACGTGCTGTCGGAAATTGACGTGCAGACCGCGTCCGGCATTGTCACCTCGGTGATCACCACCCGTTCGGTCAAGGAGTTGGAGCTGGTGATCGGCAGTGAAGTGATTGCCTTTGTGAAATCCACTGAGGTGTCGATTGCCAAGTTGTGATAACGCCACTGATCGTTCCCACGCTCTGCGTGGGAATGCCGCCTGGGGCGCTCCGCGTCCCGCTGTGCCAAATGTGACGCAGAGCGCCACGGGATGTATTCCCACGCAGAGCGTGGGAACGATCAGCGCTTGGGCAGATAGGCCGGCAAATAAAGCCCCACATACGCGTCAAACACCCGCATCCCTTCCTCCGCCATGCGCGGCGTAATCAGCCCATGCTGATGCACCGAGCGCGCGTACACGCGGTCGCTCAACTCCAATGCCAGGGCAAACACGTCCACATCGCTCGGTAGCGTTGGCACTTCAAAGTGGCGATTGAACACCGCCAGCATCAAGTCGCCCAATTCCAGATCATGCTGGCGATCGGCCTGGGTCACTTCGGTCAACCCGTGCTGAGCGAGGATCAACTGGCGCGCCGCGGCATCGTTGCTGTAGATGCTGAGCATGCGTTGTTCAACGATGTAGGACAGGTCGCGCCAATGCTTGAGCGATTCATGCTCGATGGGTGCCTGGATGGCGGCGCGAAAGGCTGCGTGAACGTCAGCGGTCAACGCCTCCAGCAACGCCGGCACACTGGCGAAAAAGTGGTACACCGATGACGGTGGTATCTGTGCTCGTTCGGCCACGCTGTAGATCGACAAACTGGCCACACCTTCGGCGGCCAGCAAGGTGCGGGCGGCGTCGAGGATCGCATCGATCCGGGCCTGGCTGCGGGCGCGGGGTTTGCGAACAGTGGCGGGGCGGGTGGTCATGGATGTCTCCTACAAGGCAGCGGGCATTGTATGAGCAGGAAGGTGTGTTGTCTGCCAGGCCGCTATCGCAGCGATGCGGCGACCCGACAAGCCAGCTCCCACAATGGAACGCATTTCAAGGTTGGAACGCGATCAAATGTGGGAGCTGGCTTGCCTGCGATGAGGCCAACCCGGTTTCCAAAATAAACCCATAAAAAAACGCCACTGACCAAAATCAGCGGCGTTCTTTTATTGCAGCAACCGCTTACACGGTATGCAGGTACCAGTTGTACTCAAGGTCGGAGATGGAGTGTTCAAACTCCTCCAGCTCACTTTCCTTGCAGGCGACGAAGATATCGATATATTTAGGATCGATGTACTTGGCCATCACCTCGCTGTCGTCCAACTCACGCAGGGCATCGCGCAGGTTGTTCGGCAGGCTCTGCTCGTTCTGCTCGTAGCTGTTGCCTTCCACCGGAGCGTTCGGCTCGATCTTGTTGGTCAGGCCGTGGTGCACGCCCGCCAATACCGAGGCCATCAGCAGGTAAGGGTTGGCATCGGCGCCAGCCACACGGTGTTCGATACGCACGGCATCGGACGAGCCGGTGGGTACGCGAATCGCCACGGTGCGGTTATCCAGGCCCCAGCACGGCGAGTTCGGCACGTAGAACTGTGCGCCGAAACGACGGTAGGAGTTGACGTTGGGGCACAGGAACGCCATTTGGGCGGGCAGGGTCTCCAGCACACCGCCGATCGCGTGACGCAATGCGGCGTTCTGCTCGGGATCCTCGCTGGCAAAGATGTTCTTGCCGTCCTTGTCCAGAATGGAGATGTGCACGTGCAAACCGTTGCCTGCCTGGCCTGGGTAAGGCTTGGCCATGAAGGTGGTGTCCATCTCATGGTCGTAGGCGATGTTCTTGATCAGGCGCTTGAGCAGTACCGCGTAATCACAGGCCTTGATCGGGTCGGCAACGTGGTGCAGGTTCACTTCGAACTGCGCCGGGGCACTTTCCTTGACGATGGCGTCCGCCGGGATGCCTTGCTCCTTGGCACCTTCCAGAATGTCCTGGAGGCAGTCGACGTATTCGTCGAGGTCGTCGATCAGGTAGACCTGTGTCGAGTGCGGGCGTTTGCCGGAGATCGGTGAGCGGGGCGGTTGTGGCCGGCCGTTCACGTTCTCCTGGTCGATCAGGTAGAACTCAAGCTCGAAGGCGGCGCAGATGGTCAGACCGAGGTCGTCAAACTTGGTAACAACTTGGCGGAGCACTTCGCGCGGATCGGCGAAGAAAGGTTCACCTTCAAGTTCGTGCATGGTCATCAGCAGTTGCGCGGTAGGGCGCTTTTGCCAGGGTTCATTGCACAGGGTGTCGGGGATTGGATAACAGATTCGGTCAGCATCACCGATGTCCAGGCCCAGGCCGGTGCTTTCCACCGTAGAGCCGTTGATATCCAGGGCAAATAAAGAGGCAGGCAGGTTAATGCCCTTCTCGTAAACCTTGTGGAGGCTGGTGCGTTCGATGCGCTTACCGCGCACCACACCATTCATATCCGCAATTAGAAGGTCTACGTACAGAACCTCAGGATGATCCTTAAGGAACGCGTTCGCTTCGTTAAGCTGAACGGCACGCGGGGGTACCGACATGATGCAACACCTTTGTTGTTAAAAATATCAATCATTGATCTTTTCTGGTTTCAGTCAACCCGAACGGCCTGCCGAAGTCAAGCGAGGCATTTTTTGCCCTAAAAAAGCGCCATGGAGCCTTTTTTGCGGGGTTTTGGGGCGGTTTTTTGGGTTTTAGGGGCTTGGGACCTGCAGGCTTGAGCGGGCCGTGTAGGATTTTTTACGGGGGTGTTGTGTAAAAAAATGAACAAGGCTAAGCTCGATTCAAACCCATAACAGCAATAATACCGGGGTGCTTCATGTTTCACCTGCCGCCAATCGGCGTCTGCGCCTGCTCCAGCCAGGCTTTGTCCGCAGCTCGTTCGCCCCGTGTGAATGCTCAGGCACCGGCCAATATTCTTGACGGCCCGGCCGATCTCCTTTTTGCCATCTCCGACGCCACTGAGCGACCCTCATCCGCCGTGCCGATCATAATTGCGCACAACTTTGGCCTGAGGAATGCAACCTGCGGGCAAATGGCAGGTAAGCTCCTACCCTGAATGAAAAAACGACGCGGATGCTGCGTCAACCAACGCCTGGCCTTTAATGGATGCCAGGAAACCCAGCCCAGAGGCATTTATGAGTAACAACCTCGACCAGCTCACCGATTGGTTGAAAGACCACAAGATCACAGAAGTCGAATGCATGATTGGCGACCTCACCGGCATTACCCGGGGCAAGATCTCGCCGACCAACAAGTTCATTGCCGAAAAAGGCATGCGCCTGCCCGAGAGCGTTCTGTTGCAGACCGTGACCGGCGATTATGTCGAAGACGACATCTATTACGAATTGCTCGACCCGGCCGACATCGACATGATCTGCCGCCCCGACCAGAACGCGGTATTCCTGGTGCCCTGGGCCATCGAACCGACCGCCCAGGTGATCCACGACACCTACGACAAGCAAGGCAACCCGATCGAGCTGTCGCCGCGCAACGTGCTCAAGAAAGTCCTCAAACTCTACTCCGACCGCGGCTGGCAGCCCATCGTGGCGCCGGAGATGGAGTTCTACCTGACCAAGCGCTGCGAAGACCCGGACTTCCCGCTGCAACCGCCGATTGGCCGCTCCGGCCGCCCGGAAACCGGTCGCCAGTCCTTTTCTATAGAAGCAGCCAACGAATTCGACCCGCTGTTTGAAGACGTCTACGACTGGTGCGAACTGCAGGAGCTGGACCTCGACACCCTGATCCACGAGGACGGCACCGCGCAGATGGAAATCAACTTCCGTCACGGCGATGCCCTGTCCCTGGCCGACCAGATCCTGGTGTTCAAGCGCACCATGCGTGAAGCCGCGCTCAAGCACGACGTGGCCGCCACCTTCATGGCCAAGCCCATGACCGGCGAGCCCGGCAGCGCGATGCACCTGCACCAGAGCATCATCGACATTGCCACCGGCAAGAACGTCTTCTCCAATGAAGACGGGACCATGAGCCAGCTGTTCCTCAACCACATCGGCGGCCTGCAGAAGTTCATCCCTGAATTGCTGCCTTTATTCGCCCCCAACGTGAACTCGTTCCGCCGCTTCCTGCCCGATACCTCGGCGCCGGTGAACGTGGAATGGGGCGAAGAAAACCGCACCGTCGGCCTGCGCGTACCGGATGCCGGCCCGCAGAACCGCCGCGTGGAAAACCGCCTGCCGGGCGCCGACGCCAACCCGTACCTGGCGATTGCCGCCAGCCTGTTGTGCGGCTACATCGGCATGGTCGAAGGCCATAACCCGAGCGCGCCGGTGGTGGGCCGTGGTTATGAGCGGCGCAACCTGCGCCTGCCGTTGACCATCGAAGACGCTCTGGAACGCATGGAAAACAGCAAGACCATCGAGAAATACCTGGGGCAAAAATTCATCACGGGCTACGTCGCGGTCAAGCGGGCCGAGCATGAAAACTTCAAGCGCGTGATCAGTTCGTGGGAGCGGGAATTCCTGCTCTTCGCCGTCTGATGCGCCGGGCGCGCCTTTTAAATGGCGCGCCTTCACTGAAAAGTCTAGGAGATTGGTATGTCCAGCAACAACCCGCAAACCCGTGAATGGCAAGCCTTGAGCAATGATCACCACCTGGCGCCGTTCAGCGACTTCAAGCAATTGAAAGAGAAAGGCCCAAGGATCATCACCAAAGCCCACGGCGTTTACCTGTGGGACAGCGAAGGCAACAAGATCCTCGACGGCATGGCCGGCCTGTGGTGCGTGGCGATCGGTTACGGTCGCGATGAACTGGCCGATGCCGCCGCCAAGCAGATGAAAGAACTGCCGTACTACAACCTGTTCTTCCAGACCGCACACCCGCCGGTATTGGAGTTGGCCAAGGTCATTTCCGATGTCGCGCCGGCAGGCATGAATCACGTGTTCTTCACCGGCTCCGGCTCCGAAGGCAACGACACCATGTTGCGCATGGTCCGCCACTACTGGGCGATCAAGGGCCAGCCCAACAAGAAAACCATCATTGCCCGCAAGAATGGCTACCACGGCTCTACCGTGGCCGGCGCCAGCCTGGGCGGCATGACCTATATGCACGAGCAGGGCGACTTGCCGATCCCGGGCATTACCCACATCGCGCAGCCGTACTGGTTTGGCGAAGGCGGCGACATGAGCCCCGAAGAATTCGGTGTGTGGGCCGCAAACCAGTTGGAAGAGAAAATCCTGGAGCTGGGCGTGGACAACGTCGGCGCCTTTATTGCCGAGCCGATCCAGGGCGCCGGTGGCGTGATCGTGCCGCCTGCCACGTACTGGCCGCGCATCAAGGAAATCCTCGCCAAGTACGACATCCTGTTTGTCGCCGACGAAGTAATCTGCGGCTTCGGCCGTACCGGTGAGTGGTTCGGTAGCGATTTCTACGACCTCAAGCCGCACATGATGACCATCGCCAAGGGCCTGACCTCGGGCTACGTGCCCATGGGCGGCCTGATCGTGCGTGACGAAGTGGTGGCGGTGCTCAACGAAGGGGGCGATTTCAACCACGGCTTTACCTACTCCGGCCACCCGGTGGCCGCGGCCGTGGCGCTGGAAAACATCCGCATCCTGCGCGATGAAAAAATCGTTAACCGTGTGCACGACGAAACGGCACCGTATTTGCAGAAACGTCTGAGGGAACTGGGCGATCATCCGCTGGTGGGTGAAGTACGCGGCGTCGGTATGCTCGGTGCGATCGAGCTGGTGCAGGACAAGGCGACGCGCAAGCGTCACGAAGGCAAAGGCGCCGGCATGATCTGCCGAACCTTCTGCTTTGAAAATGGCCTGATCATGCGCGCCGTGGGCGACACCATGATCATTTCGCCGCCACTGGTCATCAGCAAGGCTGAAATCGACGAGCTGGTCACCAAGGCCCGCCATTGCCTGGACCTGACTTTGGCTGCCTTGCAGGGCTAAGTGCTAGGCTCAGTGCGCGGTGCACTGGGCAGTTAAAAATGCAGGGGCTTTGGTTGAAAGCCGGCCCCTGAACTTGCCAGACTGTCGCCCTGTTTTGTTGCCCTTCGGTTGGGCCGTAAAACATACAACGCTTGTGGCCCAAAAAAGAAAAAATTGGAGCATCACCAAATGAAGGCATTAGGTTTGAAGAACGCTGGCAAGACTCTCCTCGCCTTGTCCCTGATGGGCGCAATGGCGGGCGCGGCCCAGGCAGACAATAAAGTGCTGCACGTTTACAACTGGTCCGACTACATTGCACCGGACACCATCGCCAACTTTGAAAAAGAGTCGGGCATCAAAGTGGTGTACGACGTTTTTGACAGCAACGAAACCCTGGAAGCCAAGTTGCTGGCAGGCAAGTCCGGCTACGACATCGTCGTGCCGTCGAACAGCTTCCTCGCCAAGCAGATCAAGGCCGGTGTCTACCAGGAGCTGGACAAGTCCAAGCTGTCCAACTACGGCAACCTGAACAAATCCCTGCTCAAGGCTGTATCGGTCAGCGACCCGGACAACAAGCACGCCTTCCCGTACATGTGGGGCTCGATGGGCATCGGCTACAACCCGGAGAAGGTCAAGGCCGCACTGGGCGTGGACAAGATCGACTCGTGGGACGTACTGATGAAGCCGGAAAACATCGCCAAGCTGAAAAGCTGCGGCGTGAGCTTCCTCGATTCGCCAACCGAAATGCTGCCGGTAGCGCTTCATTACCTGGGCCTGCCGACCGACACTACGAAGAAGGCTGATCTGAAACAGGCCGAAGACCTGTTCATGAAAATCCGTCCTTCGATCGGCTACTTCCACTCATCCAAGTACATCTCCGACCTGGCCAACGGCAACATCTGCGTGGCTGTGGGCTACTCGGGTGACATCGAACAGGCCAAAACCCGTGCGGCTGAAGCCGGTGGCAAGGTCAAGATCGCCTATGACATTCCCAAGGAAGGTGCTGGCAGCTTCTTCGACATGGTCGCCATTCCCAAGGATGCCGAAAACGTCGAGGCTGCCTACGCATTCATGAACTACCTGCTCAAGCCAGACGTCATGGCCGCGATCACCAACAGTGTGCGTTTCCCGAACGGTAACGAGAAAGCCACTGCCCTGGTCGATAAAGACATCACCAGCGACCCGGGTATTTATCCGTCGGCCGAAGTGCAATCCAAGCTCTACGCCATTGCCGACATGCCAGCGGCAACTCAGCGTGAAATGACCCGTAGCTGGACCAAGATCAAGTCCGGTAAATAACGCCAGAAACCTGTAGGAGCGAGCTTGTGTGGGAGCGGGCTTGCTCGCGAATGCGGAGCGTCAGCCAGCATATGTATCAACTGATACGCCACTTTCGCGAGCAAGCCCGCTCCCACACAAAACAGCTCTCAGAAATTAAATGACAGAAAGTTTTGCCGGATCGGTTTATCGACGGTAAGTTGCGCGCCGGTTTTGTTGCCGGGCAACAACTTCAAGGCCCCAACTATTCAAGAGGACCTCCACTTGCCAATTTCTTTATTTCGCAAAGCCATGCTGGTGGGTGCAGGTATCACGCTGGCTGCCAGCGTACAGGCCGCACCGACGGTGCATATTTATAACTGGTCGGACTACATCGGCCCCGACACCCTGGCCAACTTCGAAAAGGCCAGTGGTATCAAGCCTGTGTATGACGTGTTTGACTCCAACGAAACCCTGGAAGGCAAGTTGCTCGCCGGGCGCACCGGCTACGACGTGGTGGTGCCGTCCAACCATTTCCTGGGCAAGCAGATCAAGGCCGGGGCATTCCAGAAGCTCGACAAGTCACTGCTGACAAACTACGCCAACCTCGACCCGGTGCTGCTCAAGCGCCTGGAAAAGAACGACCCGGGCAATCAGTATGCGGTGCCGTACCTGTGGGGCACCAATGGCATTGGCTACAACGTCGACAAGGTCAAGGAAGTGCTGGGGGTCGACAAGATCGACTCCTGGGCCGTGTTGTTCGAACCGGAAAACATGAAGAAATTGGCCACTTGCGGTGTGTCGTTCATGGACTCGGCCGATGAAATGCTGCCCGCAGTACTCAACTACATGGGCCTGGACCCCAACAGCACCAACCCGGCCGACTACAAGAAAGCCGAGGAAAAACTGCTGAAGGTGCGGCCCTACGTGACCTACTTCCATTCCTCCAAATACATCTCGGACCTGGCCAACGGCAACATCTGCGTGGCGGCCGGTTTCTCCGGCGATGTTTTCCAGGCCAAGGCCCGTGCGGCGGAGGCGGGCAAAGGCGTGAACATCGCCTACACGATTCCCAAAGAAGGCGGCAACCTGTGGTTCGACGTGCTGGCGATTCCCAAGGATGCCAGCAACGTCAAGGAAGCCCACGCCTTCATCAACTATTTGCTGCAGCCTGAGGTGATCGCTCAGGTCAGCGATCAAGTCGGTTACGCCAACCCTAACCCAGGGGCGGACAAACTGATGGAGCAATCGATACGCACCGACGCAGCGGTTTACCCACCGCAGGCGGTTCTCGAGCGGACATTCGTCAACTTTGAGCTACCCCCGAAAGTGCAGCGTTTAATGACCCGTAGCTGGACCAAGGTCAAGACGGGCAAGTAAGGCTCAAACTATCCAAGGCTGGCCCGCATTGGGCCGGCTGCACAGTTTTTTTTGGGAGTTTCGTAAATGGCAGTTGCCTCCGGCGCCTATAAGAAAGCCCTCGAGGGCGACCAGACACCGAAAAAGGTGTTGGTCAAAATCGACCGGGTCACGAAGAAGTTCGACGAGACGATTGCCGTGGACGATGTGTCCCTGGAAATCAAGAAAGGCGAGATCTTCGCCTTGCTCGGCGGTTCGGGTTCGGGCAAATCCACCTTGCTGCGCATGCTTGCAGGTTTCGAGCGCCCAACCGAAGGTCGCATCTACCTCGACGGTGTGGACATCACCGACATGCCGCCCTACGAGCGGCCGATCAACATGATGTTCCAGTCCTACGCCTTGTTCCCGCACATGACCGTGGCGCAGAACATCGCCTTCGGCCTGCAACAGGACAAGATCCCCAAGGCTGAAGTCGACGCACGCGTGGCCGAGATGCTCAAGCTGGTGCAGATGAGCCAGTACGCCAAGCGCAAGCCGCACCAATTGTCCGGCGGCCAGCGCCAGCGTGTGGCCTTGGCCCGCTCCCTGGCCAAGCGCCCGAAACTGCTGCTGCTCGATGAGCCGATGGGCGCCCTGGACAAGAAGCTGCGCTCGCAGATGCAACTGGAGTTGGTGGAAATCATCGAGCGCGTCGGCGTGACCTGCGTGATGGTGACCCACGACCAGGAAGAAGCCATGACCATGGCCGAACGCATCGCGATCATGCACCTGGGCTGGATCGCCCAGATCGGCAGCCCCATCGATATCTACGAAACGCCCACCAGCCGCCTGGTGTGCGAGTTCATTGGCAACGTCAACATTTTCGACACCCAGGTGGTGGACGACGCTGAAGGCCACGCGGTGCTCAAGTGCCCGGACCTGGACCGCGACATCTACGTGGGCTACGGCATCGCCACCTCGGTGGAAGACAAGTCGGTGACCTACGCGATTCGCCCGGAAAAGCTGCTGGTGACCACTGAAATGCCGACCTGCGAGCACAACTGGTCCAGCGGCAAGGTGCACGACATCGCCTACCTGGGCGGTCACTCGGTGTTCTACGTGGAGCTGCCGAGCGGCAAGCTGGTGCAGTCTTTCGTCGCCAACGCCGAACGCCGTGGCCAGCGCCCAACCTGGGGTGACCAGGTGTACGTGTGGTGGGAAGACGACAGCGGCGTGGTACTTCGCTCATGAACATGAAGAAATTCAAGCGGCGCTTGGATCGCATCGTGCCCAATGGCAAGCAGGTGGTCATCGGGATTCCTTTCCTCTGGCTGTTCCTGTTTTTCGCACTGCCGTTTTTCATCGTGCTGAAAATCAGCTTTGCCGAAGCCGATGTGGCGATCCCGCCCTATACCGAGATCTATACCTACGTTGAGCAAAAGCTGGAGGTGGTGCTGAACCTGGCCAACTACAGCTTGCTGGCGGGCGACGAGTTGTACATCGCTGCCTACCTGGGCTCGCTGAAGATGGCGTTTTTCAGCACGCTGCTGTGCCTGCTGATCGGCTACCCGATGGCCTACGCCATTGCCACCGCGCGCAAAGAGATGCAGACCGTGCTGGTGCTGCTGATCATGATGCCCACCTGGACCGCGATCCTGATCCGGGTGTATGCGTGGATGGGCATCCTCAGCAACAACGGCCTGCTCAATGGCTTCCTGATGTCCATGGGCTTGATCAACGAGCCGCTGCAGATCCTCAACACCAACATCGCGGTGTACATCGGCGTGGTCTATTCGTACCTGCCGTTCATGATCCTGCCCCTGTACGCCAACCTGGTGAAGCACGACCAGAGCCTGCTGGAAGCCGCTTCGGACCTCGGTTCGAGCACCTTCAACAGCTTCTGGAAAATCACCGTGCCGCTGTCCAAGAACGGCATCATCGCCGGTTGCATGCTGGTGTTTATCCCGGTGGTGGGCGAGTTCGTGATTCCTGAACTGCTCGGCGGCCCGGAAACCCTGATGATCGGTAAGGTGTTGTGGCAAGAGTTCTTCAACAACCGTGACTGGCCGGTGGCGTCTGCCCTGGCGGTGGTGATGCTGGCGATCCTGATCGTGCCGATCATCCTGTTCAACCGCAGCCAGGCCAAAGAGCTGGAGGGCAAGATATGAAGCGCTTTCGTTTCTCCAGCTTCATGCTGGTCGCAGGCTTGTTGTTCATCTACCTGCCGATGTTGATCCTGGTGATCTACTCGTTCAACGAATCCAAGCTGGTGACAGTGTGGGGCGGTTGGTCGATCAAGTGGTACGTGGGCCTGTTGGACAACACCCAGTTGATGGGCTCGGTGGCCCGCTCCCTGGAAATCGCCTGCTACACGGCGGTGGCGGCGGTGGCATTGGGTACCCTGGCGGCCTTCGTGCTGACGCGCATCAGCCAGTTCAAGGGCCGCACGCTGTTCGGTGGCCTGGTGACGGCACCGTTGGTGATGCCCGAAGTGATCACTGGTCTGTCGTTGTTGCTGCTGTTCGTGGCCATGGCACAGATGATCGGCTGGCCCCAGGAACGTGGCATCGTCACCATCTGGATCGCCCACACCACCTTCTGTGCGGCGTATGTGGCGGTGGTGGTGTCGGCGCGCTTGCGTGAGCTGGACCTGTCGATCGAAGAAGCGGCGATGGACTTGGGCGCACGGCCGTGGAAGGTGTTCTTCCTGATCACCATCCCGATGATCGCGCCATCGCTGGCAGCGGGCGGCATGATGTCGTTCGCGCTATCGCTGGACGACCTGGTACTGGCCAGCTTCGTGTCGGGCCCTGGTTCCACCACCTTGCCGATGGAAGTGTTCTCGGCGGTGCGTCTGGGGGTTAAACCCGAGATCAACGCCGTGGCGAGCCTGATTCTGTTGGCGGTGTCGCTGGTGACCTTCCTGGTGTGGTTCTTCAGCCGTCGGGCCGAAGAGCATCGCAAGAAGGCTATTCAGCAAGCGATTGAAGAAGCCGCAGCGGATGGCTGGCAGCAGCCGGACAAGCGCCGGGCGCCAGCGCCGGTCTGACTGCCGGAGCAGGGTGAAAATGTGGGAGCTGGCTTGCCTGCGATGGCGGTGTATCAGTCACTTATAAGGTGCTGACTCACCGTCATCGCAGGCAAGCCAGCTCCCACATTTGATTGCATTTCAGGTTGATTACATCGCCCAAGGCGACGTGCGGATCACCTGCACAAAATTCATCGGCTTGAACCCCGGCTCCTGGTCCACCAGCACGTCGGTCTTAACATTGCCAAACGTGGTCTGCGGGCGATGGCGCAAGCCGTCGGCGAACGCGCAGATGATGCACTCCTTGAACCCTTCACCCCGTGGATGCGCGTGCACCACCGCTTCGCGCTGCGCGCTGCTGAACGCGGCGTAGTCCATGCCCAGCACATCCATCTCCACCCCGGCGGTCACCAGCGCTACGGTGGGACGCAAGTGTTTCGGCACGCCCGGCGTGGTGTGCAGGGCGATGGACAACCACACTTGTTCGATATCGTCATCGCTCAACCCATAGGGCTTGAGAAATGCGGCGGCGGCGTTGGCGCCGTCCACTTCGAAGCGCTCGTCGTTACTGCGGTGGCCTTCCACCAGCCCCAGGTCATGGAACATCGCGCCGACGTAGAGCAACTCCGGGTCGTAGGCCAATTGCTTGCGCTCACCGCTCAAGGCGCCGAACAGGAAGACTCGGCGCGAATGGTGGTAGAGCAGGTCCGATTCGACGTCGCGGATGTATTCGGTGGTGGCCCTGGCCAAGGTGCTGTCAGGGATCTGGATACCGGCTATGGTGGTGCTCATGGTGGATCTCCTCTGGAAAGATTCCAGTCTGGTCCCATGACCCTGAAGCGGCTATCGCCACAGGGAGGCGATCCCGGCCAATGTGCCGCCACATCGTGCCAAGCATGTAGGCGATCCCCTGTGGGAGCTGGCTTGCCTGCGATAGCATCACCTCGGTGTACCTGAGGTACCGAGTCGTCTGCATCGCAGGCAAGCCAGCTCCCACAAGGGGGTCGCGTTTATCCAGTTGGAAAAAGGTGTTTGTGACCATGGGCAAAACCGTCGCCATCCTGATCTTCCCCGGTGTCCAGTCGCTGGACGTGACCGGGCCGATGGATGTGTTCTGCGAGGCCAACCGCTTCCTGGCGCCCGAGGATCACTATCGGCTGGAAGTACTCGGCTTTGGCCACGGCGCCATGGCGGCCTCCAACGGTTTGTCACTGCAGGCGCACAAGCACTACAGCGAAGCCCGGCAACCCTATGACCTGTTGCTGGTCGCCGGCGGCCCGCAGTTACCCTTCGAGGATTTCGGCTTCGAGTTTGACGCTTGGCTGCGCGCGGCCGCCGCGAAGGCGCAGCGCTTCGGCTCGATCTGCAATGGCGCCTTCATGCTGGCCCGCGCAGGCTTGCTGGACGGCAAGACCGTCACGACCCATTGGAACGATGCCGCCAGCCTGGCGCGCCTGTGCCCCTCGGCCCAGGTCGAAGCCGACCGCCTCTATGTGCAGGACGGCAAGCTCTACACCTCCGCCGGGGTCACGGCAGGTATCGACCTGTCGTTGTACTTGCTGGCCCAGGATCACGGCCCGGAAGTGGCCCTGAGCGTGGCCAAGCGCCTGGTGGTGTTCACCCAGCGCTCGGGCGGGCAATCGCAGTTCAGCCCGTTCCTCACGCCCCATGCCGAAACCACCTCGGCGGTGGCGCTGGTGCAGCTGTACGTGCTGGCCAACCTGACGGGAGACTTGACCATTGCCGACCTGGCCAAGGCGGCCAATATGAGTGCGCGCAATTTCTCCCGGGTGTTTGCCCGTGAAGCGCGGATTACGCCGGCGGAATTTGTCGAGAGGGCGCGCGTGGATGCGGCGCGCGTGATGCTTGAAAGCAGCCACGCACCGCTTAAGACCGTGGCCTTTCAATGCGGCTTTCGCGACGCCCAGCACATGCGCAGTGTGTTCAACCGCCGGCTGGGCGTCACGCCGCAACAGTTCAGGCTTAACTTTGCGGCGCCGGTTTGAGCGTGGGAACGATGCGTGATCGTTCCCACGCTCTGCGTGGTAACGCCTCTTGGGACGCTCTGCGTCCCGCTTCTAAGGGCCAGCCCTTTCAAGGTCTTCTGTAAAATCCCCTGAAATTCATTCAGGGGGTACCTAAACGATGTGGGCGGAAGTTCTAGCGCGTTTCGAAAAAAAAGCACCTGCCAGTGTCATGGCCAAACTGGCGCTGCAGCAGGCTATTGCCCCCGAGTGGATTGATCAGGTTTTCGAAGAACACCGGCAACGGCAGTATTCTCGTGAGCTATTGTTCTCGACCATCATCAAGCTAATGTCCCTTGTTTCATTGGGCTTGAAGCCATCTCTGCACGCCGCCGCGCGACAACTGGAGGACCTTCCGGTCAGCCTGGCGGCTCTCTACGACAAGATCAGTCGTACC
Organism: Pseudomonas sp. B16120; assembly: GCF_044218845.1. Lineage (NCBI taxonomy): Bacteria > Pseudomonadati > Pseudomonadota > Gammaproteobacteria > Pseudomonadales > Pseudomonadaceae > Pseudomonas > Pseudomonas sp. B16120. The sequence continues at coordinate 5,994,134 of NZ_CP162588.1, read as the reverse complement.
GAGCCTGCTCTGTTGCGCGCCCTGATTACGGGCTGTGCACAGCGCCTGGCTCCAACCATCCGGGAGCTGGGCTGCACGGCGATGCTGCCGGGTTGGCAGGTTCGGGTAGTGGACGGTAATCACCTGGCATCCACTGAAAAACGTCTGGGAGCTTTACGCAACGAGCGCGGCGCCGCTCGTCCCGGTTTTTCGGTTGTTGCATACGATCCCGATCTGGATCAGGTCGTCGACCTTCAGGCGTGTGAGGATGCCTACGCAAGCGAGCGCGTTTGTGTGCTGCCTTTATTGGCCAATGCCGAGCCAGGCCAAGTGTGGCTGGCTGACCGGCTTTATTGCACGCTCCCGGTTATGGAGGCTTGTGAGCAAGTCCAAACTTGCTTTGTCATTCGTCAGCAAGCCAAGCATCCACGCTTGATTCAAGAGGGTGAGTGGCAAGAGCCAGTACCTGTGGAAACTGGCACTGTGCGTGAGCAGATCATCCAGGTCAAAGGCGGTTACCAATGTCGGCGTGTCGAACTGACGCTTCATTCGCCAACGGACTCCGGCGACAGCAGCTTGATGTTCTGGAGCAACCTGCCTGAGAGCGTCAGTGCGCAACAGATCGCCGAACTGTATCGCCGCCGCTGGAGCATTGAAGGTATGTTCCAGCGACTGGAAGCGATCCTGGAAAGTGAGATCGAAACCCTTGGCAGCCCAAAGGCTGCCTTACTGGGGTTCGCAACGGCGGTATTGGCTTACAACGTCCTGGCTGTTCTCAAACGCAGTGTTGAACAGGCTCATCGGGATACCCAGCCTGAAGGATGGGAAGCCTCGATTTACCATTTAGCGGTTCAGGTCAGGAGTGGATATGAGGGAATGCAGATTGCGCTGCCCTCGGAACATCTTCCTGTCATTCCGTTGGAAAAACTGGCTCAGCACTTATTGGCGCTTGCCAGAAATATCCAACCTAAACAAGTTGCGAAAAGCCTCCGTGGCCCCAAGGTACCCAAGCCCAAAACATGGGTTAAAGGCACCGCGGTGAATGCGCATGTTTCAACGGACCGGATAATCAAGGCTGCCAAGACGAAAAGACCTTGAAAGGGCTGCTTCTAAGGGCGGACGCGGAGCGTCCATGGCTGCATTCCCACGCGGAGCGTGGGAACGATCATCGGGCGGGCAGCAGTTTCAAGGTGCCGCGGGTATTGGCTGTCACTTCCTCCTCACTGAAGTGCGCCTGCTCATACCTGCCCTCGATATAGCTCTGCGCCTGGTCGCCATAGTGCGTATCAAAGGGCACACCGCTTTGCCCCACCGGGTTGATGGTGAGGGCGTGGGCCGGGTCGGCGAAGTCGATCAGGCGCCGTGTCGACGGGCCGTAGGTCACAGGCCACGGCGCCGGGCCAATCGGGGCGGTCTGGTTGTTCGGCACTTCGTGGCTGCCCGGTGCCGGGAAGGGGCCGACGTTGAAGATTTTATCCAGCGGTTTTTGCAGGCCCAGCGGGTGGCCGTGGGTCAGGGTGTGCGCCTTGCCCCACTGCCACTGTGCCGGGTCATCGCCGAACGCAGCCATGAGATGGGCCAGGCTGTTGTCCCAGGCGAGCTTGACGGTGTCGGCCCGATTGCCGTTCCACCAGGGTGAGTCTGCCGATGCGGCCAGGCGTGGCAAGGCGGCGTCGATCACGCGGGTGCCGAGCAGGGTCTTGAACAAGGCATCGCCGAGTTTGGGGTGAAAGGTCGCGTCGCTAAGGTTGAACAGCAACTGGTTGAACAGCGTGGCACTGGTGGAGTCCAGCGGGTAGTCACCCTTCCAGTTGGCAAGCTGTTCCACCAGTTTGAGTTGCGCCGGGTCCTTGACCACCTCGCGCAGCACCGGCAACAGCGGCGCCAGCAGGCGTGGGCCGTAGGCGGTGGTGGTGCCCAGTTGCAGGGCCTGGCTGTTGGTCACATCCCACTTCACGCTTGTGTCGCTCAACTGCGCGTTCAACTGCTGGCCGCGGTCAGCCAGGTTGTAATAGCCGGGAATCGGCATGCCGGTGGGCGATGCCGGCTGGGCATTGGCGGACACCACATAGCCGCGCGACGGATTTTCTTCCTGGGGGTTGGCACTGAAGGGGTAGAAACCCAGCTTGTCGGCCTGGGTAGTACTGCCGTCGAGGATGAACGCAGGGTTAACGCCGGCCGGGCGGATCGGCAACTGCGCCGCTGCCCACCAACCGATATCGCCCTTGGCATTGGCCCACACGATGTTCAGGCCCGGTGCCGAGACCTTGGCGGCTGCGGCACGTGCCTTGGCCAGGGTGTCGGCACGGTTGAGCTGGTAGAAACCATCCAGGATCGGGTTTTCACTGTCGAGGAACGCCCACCACATGGCAATCGGTGTGCTGCCGGCGTTCTCACCGAGCACGTCGTTGATGATCGGGCCGTGGGGCGAGCGGCGCAGGGTGAGGGTCACCGGCGCCTGGCCCTTGACCTGGATCTGCTGCTCGCTGCTGCTCATGTCCACCCATTGGCCGTGATACCAGACCTGGTTGGGGTTGTCCGGATTGACCTTTTCGGCGATCAGGTCGAGATCGTCATTCTGGAACATGGTCAGGCTCCAGCCGAAGTCCAGGTTGTGCCCCAGGAACGCCACCGGTACCAGCGCGTTGTGGTAGCCGTACAACTCGAAGCCTGGCGCCGACAGCTGCGCCTCGTACCAGACCGAAGGCACCGAGAAACGGATATGAGGGTCACCCGCCAGCAACGGTTTGCCGCTTTGGGTATGGCTGCCGCTGACGGCCCAGGCATTGCTGCCTTCGAACTGCGGCAGGCCGTTGTCGGCCAGGGCCTGTTCGCTCAGGGCGGCGATGGCGCCAAGGGTCTGCCAATCGCTGGCGGCCAGGTTGAGAGCGCCCTTGGGTTGCCAGTCGAGATCGAAGACGTTCAAGTAGGCGCTGCCCAGTCGGTCGCGCACATAGGTCAGTACCGGCTCGGTGCGAAAGGCTGCGGCAAAGCTGTAGGCCATGTACCCGGCGACGCTGATGCTGTCTTCGGCGGTAAACGGGCGCTTGGCGATGCCCAGCACATCGAACTCCATGGGGCTGGCGTGGCTGTCCTGATACTGGTTGATCCCGTCCAGGTAGGCTTGCAGGGCCTTGGACGAGGCCGAGTCAGGGTCCATGTGCTCCACATAGCTCAAGGCACGCTCGCGAATGCGCAGGCTGCGAAACAGTTTGTCGGTCTCCAGCAGCTTGGGCCCCAGTACCTCGGCCAGTTCGCCACGGGCCAGGCGCCGCATGATCTCCATCTGGAACAACCGGTCCTGGGCATGCACATAGCCCAGGGCGCGGTACAGATCGGCCTCATTCTCGGCGCGGATATGCGGTACGCCACGGTCGTCGTAGCGCACCGTGACCGATCCTTGCAGGTGCGCCAGCGTCACCGTGCCCTGGCGCGTGGGTTGTTTGCTGTAGACGTACCAACCGGCGCCCAGGGCGACCAGCACAATCAGCACCGCAAAAACCTGCAGGACGCGCTTCATGAACATTCCTTACCAAAGTGGACGGGCTACAGATCCTTAGGCCACGAACAATAGCAGCCTACCGCGAGGGTGTGAGTGGCATTCACTTCGCGTCCGGTTCCAAGCGCCTTGAGGATCGGCTCGATAAAACTGTTGCTGGCGTTGCACGTCAGGCCTTCGCTGTAGGGGCCGAAATACGCCAGCTTGCCGGTGCGATCCCAAATGCCCACGGCCGGGCTGGCGGGGATCTGGTCCGCGCCGGGGAGGGCATCGAGGACTTTCATGTGGCGCAGGTTCTCGGGCAACTGGCCGTGGCTGCCGGGTTTTTGCAGGGCATAGAACTCCACCCCTTGGGGCGCGTACTGCTCGATCAACTCGCCCAGGTGCTGCTGGTTACCGACATTGCACGGGCAGGCCGGGTCCCAGAAGTGCACCAGGCGAATCGGGCCCGGGCCACTGAGGGCGGCGGGCAGTTGCAGCGCATCGCCGGAAAATACCGCGGTGTGTTCGCTGAAGGCACGCAGGTAGCGGCCTTGGAACCAGTCATAGGCCGCCCACAGCACCCCGGCGCAGATAACCAGGATCAGGCTGGCGAACAGGGCGTTACGGTAGGGCGGTCGCATTGGATGTATCCTCACAGGTCGCGTAGCTTGCCATGCTTGTCCTGACAGATGAATATCGCAGCTCGATATTCATCTTCACCGCAAGTCTGGAAGCCTTTATGCCCGTCACCTTTGACCCTGATCATCTGCGCGAAAGCTTGCGCCCCCTGGTGGATGCGCAGCCGCTGTCAGCCGAGGCGAGGGTTTACCAGCGTTTCTACGGGCTCGACCTGGCCGCACGTCAGGTGCCGGCGGTGAGCCGCCTGGGGCGCTTGCAGGTGGATGGGTTCGAGGTGGTGGCCCAGGTCTGGTGGCCGCCAGCGCCGGTCGCGACCATGTTCCTGTTCCACGGTTTCTACGATCACATGGGGCTGTATCGCCATGTGGTGGATTGGGCGTTGGACCAGGGCTTCGTGGTGATCGCCTGCGACCTGCCTGGCCATGGCTTGTCCAGCGGCGTGCGCGCCAGCATCGATGACTTTGCGGTGTACCAGAGCGTGGTGCAGGCCTTGTTCGTCGAGGCCAAGGCGCTGCAATTGCCGCAACCCTGGCACCTGTTCGGGCAAAGCACCGGCGGCGCCATCGTGGTGGACCATCTGCTCCACCACGGCGCCCAGAGTCCGGCCCAGGGCAAGACTTTCCTGCTGTCGCCTTTGGTGCGGCCGCGTGCCTGGGGTTGGTCCCAGGTCAGCTATTACCTGCTGCGCCCGTTCGTCAAAGGCATCGCCCGGCGTTTCAGCGATAACTCCAACGACCCTGCGTTCAAGCCGTTCCTGGAAGCCGACCCGCTACAGCCTCGCCAGCTGCCTACCGCCTGGGTGGGGTCGCTGGCGCGCTGGATCAAACGCATCGAAGCCGCACCACGCAGCCCCCGGCGCCCGGTGATCGTGCAGGGTGAGGAAGATATGACGGTGGACTGGCAGCACAATTTGCAGGTGTTGCGAGGTAAGTTCGACCGGCCTGAGGTGTTGATGCTCAAGCGGGGTCGGCATCACTTGGCCAATGAAATTCCGCAGATTCGCGAAGCATATTTTAACTTCCTCACGGATCACCTGAAATAACGCGGTTCAAATGTGGGAGCTGGCTTGCCTGCGATAGCGGTGTCACTGACAGATCGCAATCGCAGGCCAGCTCCCACAGGGTTTACTGCGTCAGGCTTGAGGTGCTTTGGCCGACAGCCAGCCCTGCGCGAATGGCCGCCAGGGCAGCCTGGTAATACGCCTTGCCCTCCGGCGACTCGGCAAAGGTGGCGAACTCTTCCAGCTCAGGGTCGGACAAATCCCGATAGACATACAGCAAGGTATTGTTCAAATCCTTGTCGATCTGCTGCATCAACCGCTCGCGCTGGCCATTCAACATTCCTTGCGCCTGGCTACCGCCGAGCAGGCCGGGGATCATCTGGCTCAAGCTGTCGGCCGCCACGCCTGCAATCGCCAGGCTGACCTCGGCACCGGCCTCGCGGGCGGGCAGGGCCTGGGCCAGGTGGCCGATGATCAGGCTGCGGGTGGCATCGGCTTCGAGTTTGGGCAGACCCTGTGCGTTTTTCGCCAGTTGATCGCGGCGCGTGGCCAGCAACTCAGCGGCGACGATCTTGCGGCCCAGGGGCGACTGGAAAAACGCCAGGGCAGGTTTCGGGTCTGGCAAGTGCTTGCGCAGTTGCGCCTCGGCACGCTGGTCCATGGCCTGGGCGGCAAAGCGTTTATTGCTGTTGTCCACCAGCGCCTGGTACACCACCGGCGGCAGGCTATTGCGGTAGCGCTGCTGGGCGGCACTGAGGGCGTCATTGAAGTGCGCACGTTGTTCGGCCCAGCCGGCGACCTTGTACAACTGGTCATGGCCGTCTGCCCAGGCGGGCAAAACGCAGAACATCAACACAGAAAAAAACAAACGACGCATAAGGACTCCTGTCAGTCGGCCACTATTGTCCGTGTCGGGCGTAGGATTTGTCGAGAAGTCCTATCGGTCACCTGACTAAAGTGCATTCAGACGCTCAACGGCGCTGTCGGATTTTCAGGCGTATGGATACTATGCGCGCCATGCAAATACCCCTCGATCACCCGCTGCTGCAACGCATCGTCGACGACTTGGCCGAAAAAGGCTGGTCGCAGCAAAATGGCTTCCTGCCCCAGGCTCTGACCCTGGAGCTGGCGGCTGAGTGCCGTAAACGTGCGGCGCAGGGTGAGCTGGCGCCCGCAGCGGTAGGGCGTGGGCCGGCCCAGGAGATTCGCGAAGGCATTCGCGGTGACCATATCCAGTGGTTGGAGGAGGGGGACGCGCCTATCTGCGACACCTACATGGGCGTGATGGACGGCCTGCGCCTGGCGATGAATCGCAGCCTGTTCCTGGGCCTGGAAGATTTCGAAAGCCACTTCGCGATGTACCCGCCGGGCGCGTTTTACCTCAAGCATGTAGACCGTTTTCGCGACGATGACCGGCGCATGGTCTCGGCGGTGATCTACTTGAACGACGCCTGGCTGCCCGAGCATGGCGGCCAACTGCGCATGTACCTCAAGGGCGGTGTCGAATACGACGTGGTGCCCACCGGGGGTTGCCTGGTGGTATTCCTGTCGGGCGAGGTGCCTCACGAAGTCCTGCCCGCTACGCGCGAACGCCTGTCCTTGACGGGCTGGTTTCGCCGGCGGGGCAACGAGCCGTTTTAAACATGGAAAAGATTCTGGTCAGCCGCTGCCTGCTCGGGCACAAGGTGCGCTACGACGGCGGGGCCAGCGGCCCATTCGACCCACTGGCAGCGTGGCAAGCTGAAGGCCGCGTGGTTGCCATCTGCCCGGAAGTGGCGGGGGGCTTGCCCACACCGCGGCCATCGGCCGAAATCCCAGGCGGGCAGGGCATCGACGTGTGGGAAGGCCGCGCCCAGGTGCTGACGGCCGAGGGCGAAGACTTCACCAGCGCCTTTCTCGACGGTGCCCGCCAAGCCTTGGCGCTGGTGCAACGCCATCACATCCGCATCGCCATTCTCAAGGCCAACAGCCCATCCTGCGGCAATCTGTTGACCTATGACGGCACCTTCAGCGGGGTGAAGGTCAGTGGCGAAGGCGTCACGGCGGCGCTGCTCAAGCGCCATGGTGTGCAGGTGTTCAGTGAGTTGGAGTTGCCACAGGCGGCAATTGCCCTCACGCAGCTTTAAGAAGTTTAAACAGATCAAGTGTGGGAGCTGGCTTGCCTGCGATAGCGGTGTATCAGCACCTTATGTGTAACTGACAGACCGCTATCGCAGGCAAGCCAGCTCCCACATTTTATTGCACCTTGAGCCATTTCTGCGCCAGCGCCTTCAACCGGCCATCGTCCTTAACCCGCTTCAACGCCCCGTTCAAACTGGTCTTGAACGCCGGGTTGCCCTTCTGGAACGGGATCGCCAATGCCGGCTTCTGGTGGTAAGGCTCACTGAAATCGAAACGATCCTCAAGCTCGGCAGTCATAGCCATATGGTTAATGGCCACGTCGTACTTGCCGGTTTCCACACCGGACAGCAGGTCCGCGTTATCGGTGGTAATAAACGAGGAGCGCACCTCCATCTCCTTGGCCAGCAGTTCACCCAGCTCCACTTCAAAGCCTGCGAGTTTGTCGCCCTCTTTGAAATTGTACGGCGGGGTGTTGGCTTCCAGGGCGATGCGCAGTTCACCGCGATCATTGACGTCGTCAATCAGTTCGGCATGAGCCAAGGGGCTCAGAAGAGGAAGCAACAGCAACAGGCCAGGCGAAAAGCGCATGGTCACTCCTAAAGAATTCGTACAGGCGAGACGCCGTTCAGCAACGTTTTGTTATGGTGTCGGGTGCCTTGGACCGCAATTTATCGCGAAGTTGTCATAACCCTACAGATTTCACCGAAAAACTGGAGAAGCGAATGAAAGCCCTTTTGTCCCGTGCAACGATTGCCAGCCTTTTGCTGGGTACCTCGATGTTGGCCAGTGCCGCAGACCTTCCTCGTACACCTGCGCCTGAAGGTGCCGAAGTGTTCATCGTCTCGCCGAAAGATGGCGCCACCGTTGATAAAACCTTCACCGTCAAATTCGGCGTCAAGAAGCTGGACCTGGAACCGATCGACAAGCAAGTGCCTAACGCCGGGCACCACCATCTGTTGGTAGACCAGAAGGTGGAGTCGCTCAACGCCAATGAGGCGATCCCGGCCACGCCTACCTCGATTCACTTCGGCAAGGCGCAGACCGAAACCGAGCTGACCCTGACGCCAGGCAAGCACACCCTGCAACTGGTGGCCGGCGACAACGTGCATCGCCAGTTCGAACCCACAGTCGCCTCGAAAGTGATCACCGTTAACGTCAAATAAGCGTTATTCGGGCAAAAAAATGGGAGACCCCTGCGGGTCTCCCATTTTTTATCCAGCGCTTGAAGCCTTAGAACAACACGCGGCTACGAATAGTGCCGTTGATGTGCTGCAGCTTCTCTTGCGCCAGGTCCGAGTACTCGGCGTCGACGTCGATCACCACGTAGCCGACCTTCTCGTTGGTCTGCAGGAACTGACCGGAGATGTTGATGCCGTTTTCGGCGAAGACCTTGTTGATCTCCATCATCACGCCAGGGATGTTCTGGTGGATGTGCAGCAGACGGTGCTTGCCCGGGTGAGCCGGCAGGGCCACTTCCGGGAAGTTGACCGACGATACCGAGGTACCGTTGTCGCTGTACTTGACCAGTTTTTCCGAGACTTCCAGGCCGATGTTGGCTTGGGCTTCAGCGGTGGAGCCGCCGATGTGCGGGGTCAGGATCACGTTGTCCAGGCCACGCAGCGGGCTTTCGAAGATGTCATCGTTGGAGCGCGGCTCCACCGGGAACACGTCGATGGCAGCGCCGATCAGGTGCTTGTCCTTGATCGCGTCGGCCAGGGCATCCAGCTCGACCACGGTGCCGCGAGCGGCGTTGATCAGGATCCCGCCTTTCTTGATCGCGCGGATTTCCTTCTCACCGATCATCCACTGGGTCTCGGCCGTTTCCGGAACGTGCAGGGTGACGATGTCGGACATGCCCAGCAGCTCGGTCAGGCTGGCCACTTGGGTGGCGTTGCCCAATGGCAGCTTGGTCAGGGTGTCGTAGAAGAACACCTGCATGCCCAGGCCTTCAGCCAACACCGACAGTTGCGTGCCGATCGAGCCGTAGCCGACGATGCCCAGCTTCTTGCCGCGGATTTCGAAGGAGTTGGCCGCGCTCTTGATCCAGCCGCCACGGTGGCAGGAAGCGTTCTTCTCAGGGATACCGCGCAGCAGCAGGATGGCCTCGGCCAGCACCAGCTCCGCCACGGAACGGGTGTTGGAGTACGGTGCATTGAACACCGCGATGCCGCGCTCGCGCGCTGCATTGAGATCGACCTGGTTGGTGCCGATGCAGAAACAGCCGACAGCCACGAGTTTCTTGGCGTGGTCGAAGATCTCTTCGGTCAGCTGAGTGCGGGAGCGAATGCCGATAAAGTGCGCGTCGGCGATCTTTTCCTTGAGCTGGGCTTCCGGCAGAGAACTGGTGATGTACTCAATGCTGGTGTACCCGGCGGCTTTCAGAACGTCGACAGCCGATGGGTGGACGCCTTCCAGAAGAAGGAACTTGATCTTGCTCTTATCGAGAGAAGTCTTGCTCATCTGCGTAAACCTGTATCCCGGAGAAAATTGGCAGGGAGTCGAGCAGCGCAAGCTGACCCGGACGGCAGGAAAGCCGTCACCGCAGAAACGCCCTTTGGGTCTGTCCTGCGGGGGCGGTATGCTAGCATACGCACCCCGCTAAACACCTATTCCTGCGACGTGAAGCGTTCTCAGGATGACCATGAATTGTTCGAGAGTTCTGTCGATGACCCATCCTGCCCTGATTGATGAGCTAAAGACCCTGGTTGAGCCCGGCAAAGTGCTGACCGACGCCGACTCCCTGGAGGCTTACGGCAAGGATTGGACCAAGCACTTCGCTCCCGCACCTAGCGCCATCGTGTTCCCCAAGACCACCGAGCAGGTACAGGCCATCGTGCGGTGGGCCAATGAGCACAAGGTGGCGCTGGTGCCCTCGGGCGGGCGCACCGGTCTGTCGGCTGCTGCCGTTGCCGCCAATGGCGAAGTGGTGGTGTCGTTCGACTATATGAACCAGATCCTCGACGTGAACCTCACCGACCGCACCGCCGTGTGCCAGCCGGGTGTGGTGACCAAGCAACTGCAGAACGTCGCTGAAGAAAACGGCCTGTATTATCCGGTGGACTTCGCCTCGTCCGGTTCCAGCCAGATTGGCGGCAATATCGGCACCAATGCCGGCGGGATCAAAGTAATTCGCTACGGTATGACCCGCAACTGGGTGGCCGGCATGAAGGTCGTCACCGGCAAAGGCGATGTGCTGGAGCTGAACCGCGACCTGATCAAAAACGCCACCGGCTACGACATGCGCCAGCTGTTTATCGGCGCCGAAGGCACCCTGGGCTTTGTGGTCGAAGCCACCATGCGCCTGGACCGTGCGCCAAAGAACCTCACGGCAATGGTGCTCGGCACGACTGATTTCGACTCGATCATGCCGGTGCTGCACGCCTTCCAGAGCAAACTGGACCTGACCGCCTTCGAATTCTTCTCGGACAAAGCCCTGGCCAAAGTCCTTGGTCGTGGCGACGTGCCGGCGCCGTTCGAAACCGAGTGCCCGTTCTACGCCCTGCTGGAATTCGAAGCCACCACCGAAGAAGTCGCCAACCACGCCCTGGAAACGTTCGAACATTGCGTGGAGCAGGGCTGGGTGCTGGATGGCGTGATGAGCCAGAGCGAAACCCAGCTGCACAACCTGTGGAAACTGCGCGAGTACATCTCCGAAACCATTTCCCACTGGACGCCGTACAAGAACGACATCTCGGTGACCGTGTCGAAAGTGCCAGCGTTCCTGAGCGAAATTGACGCGATCGTCGGTGAACACTACCCGGACTTCGAAATCGTCTGGTTCGGCCATATCGGTGACGGCAACCTGCACCTGAACATCCTCAAGCCGGAAAACCTGAGCAAGGATGAGTTTTTCGCCAAGTGCGCCACCGTTAACAAGTGGGTATTCGAGACCGTCGCCAAGTACAACGGCTCGATCTCCGCCGAACACGGCGTGGGCATGACCAAGCGCGATTACCTGACCTACAGCCGTTCACCGGTTGAAATCGAATACATGAAGGCCGTCAAAGCCGTGTTCGACCCTAACGGGATCATGAACCCCGGCAAGATCTTCGCTGTTTAACCGCACCTGAAGGAGTCGTTCCATGAGCTACCAGCACAAGTATGTCGACGGCACCAACATCCACTTCCCGGTGGGTAAAGTGGTGTGCATCGGGCGTAACTACGCCGAACACGCCAAGGAACTGGACAACCCGGTACCCACCGAGCCGCTGCTGTTCATCAAGCCGGGCAGCTGCGTGGTACCGTTGGAAGGTGGCTTTGCCATTCCGACCGAGCGTGGTTCGGTGCACTACGAAGCGGAAATCGCCGTATTGATCGGCAAGCCTTTGTCCGCCAAGCCGAGCCGGGAAGAAGTGCTGGACGCCATCTCCGGCTTCGCTCCGGCCCTGGACCTGACCCTGCGCGACAAACAGGCCGAGCTCAAAGCCAAGGGCTTGCCGTGGGAAATCGCCAAGTCTTTCGATGGCGCGGCGGTGATTGCCCCCTTCGTGGTCAGCAGTACCTTTGCGGACGTGACCGATATCGGCATTCGCCTGAGCATCAACGGCGAATTGCGCCAGGACGGCAACAGCGCGCAGATGCTTAACCCGATTGTGCCGATGATTCAGTACATGGCGGGTTGCTTCTCCCTCCAAGCGGGCGACGTGATCCTGACCGGCACCCCGGCGGGCGTTGGCCCGTTGAATGTGGGGGATGAAGTGGTGTTGGAGCTGGCGGGTGTCAATCGCTTCGAAAGCGTTGTGCGCTAAATCACTGCCAAACTGCGATCAAACTGTGGGAGCGGGCTTGCCCGCGATGGCGGTGTGACAGTCACTGAATAGTTGACTGAACGCCCTTAATCGCGGGCAAGCCCGCTCCCACAGTTGTTTGTGTACATCTGCAGGATCCAGCGTTTTGCATTTTTTTCACACACTATCCGGATAATTTCCTGCTCTTGCGCGCGGGTCCTTGAATCCTGTGCTATCCCCTACAGCTGACTTTCCGGAAAAGCGCTCAATGGTCGTGCCTCTGCCCACTTCGAAAACCTCGCTTCGCTCTCGCTTGTCCATGCGCTGGTATTCCTGGGTATTTTTGGCTGGTGCCATTTTGTATGGCATCGCCTGGGCCATGCACTGGGATGATCGCGGCCTGCTGTGGGTGCTGGAGCGTTTCGAGAGTTCGGCCGAACGCCGGGAAAGTGTGTGGCTGCCGGACTATCACGCGGTGATCGACGCCAAGTTGCTGCCCGGTATGGAGAAGGACGAGGCATCAGACCTGTCCTATAACCCGCAGACCAAAACCCTGTTTTCAGTGATGGGCAAGAATCCCTTCCTGGTCGAACTGAGCCTGCAAGGCGATGTGTTGCGCAAAATGCCGCTCAACGGTTGGAACAATCCGGAAGGCGTGGCAGTGATGGAAAACGGCTTGATGGCGGTGGTCGATGAACGCGATCACAGCCTGACCGTGGTCAAGGTCGACGCCGGCACTACGGCGCTGAACAAGGCCGATTTCCCCAGTTATGACCTGGGCCCGTCCAAAGATCAGAACAAAGCCTTTGAGGCCGTTACCTGGGACAAGCGCAACCAGCAGTTGGTGCTGGGCGAAGAACGTCCCCCGGCCCTGTTCACCTGGAAAAGCGATGGCAATACGCTGACCGGCGACAAGCAAAAACTGGCCAGCACCGAACTGGATGTGCGCAACCTGTCGGCCCTGTCCATCGACCCACGTACCGGACATTTGCTGGTGCTGTCGGCCGATTCCCACCTGCTGCTGGAACTGGATGAAACGGGCGAGCAAGTCAGCTTCATGACCTTGCTTGGCGGCTTCAATGGCCTGAAAGACACGATCCCCCGTGCCGAAGGCGTGACCATGGACGAGAGCGGCAACCTGTACATGGTCAGTGAGCCAAACCTGTTCTATCGCTTTGAAAAGCAGAAATAACTGACGAATTACGTCAGAGTTTTCTTTATAAACGGCATTCGCCAGGCAGTCCGGTGCGTTTAAGTTTAAATTCAGGTGACCTTGATATCTATTCGCCAGTTTTTTCTCTGAGCCCGCCCCGATGCGTCGACTTGCCCGCCCTAAACCTGCTGTTTTTATCCTGCTGTTGCTCGCCCTGGTCACTGCCGGGCTGGTGGCACAGCAGTTCCGTCTGTTCGAACGCGCCTGGTTCAACTGGCAGGTGTGGTACCAGCCTGCGGATGAGCGCGCCATTGGCCTGGCGGACTACCGTGTCACCCTCGAAGGCCAGGTGATCGAAGGGCTCGACGACGATGTCTCGGCCCTGACCTACGACCCCGTGCGCAAAAGCCTGTTTACTGTCACCAATAAAAACGCCGAACTGGTCGAGTTGTCGCTGGAGGGCAAGATCCTGCGGCGCATTCCGCTGGTGGGCTTTGGCGATGCCGAAGCGGTGGAATTTATCAGCGACAACATCTACGTCATCAGCGATGAGCGCCAGCAGCGCTTGATCAAAGTGCATGTGGACGATGACACCAAGTTCCTCGACGCCGCCGATGCGGAGCAAATGACCCTGGGCGTGCACGTCGGCGGCAACAAGGGCTTTGAAGGGTTGGCCTACGACTCGGTGGGCAAGCGCTTGTTCGTGGCCAAGGAACGCGACCCCATGCTGATCTACGAGGTGCACGGGTTTCCCCATTTCAAGCCGGAAAAAACCTATTCGGTACATGTGATCAACAACCCCAAGCGCGATGCCGGCCTGTTTGTGCGCGACCTGTCGAGCCTGCAATACGACGAGCGCAGTGGCCATCTGTTGGCGCTGTCGGATGAGTCGTTCCTGGTCTTGGAGCTGGATATTGATGGTCGCCCTCTAAGCAGTCTGTCGTTGCTTAAAGGGCGCCATGGCCTGAGCAAGCGCGTGCCCCAGGCCGAAGGGATCGCCATGGATGACGACGGCACGCTGTACATGGTCAGCGAGCCCAACCTGTTTTACGTGTTCAAGAAACCCTGATCAGAACATCCATTGCACACCCAGCGAATAACCGGTCTGGCTGCCCTCAGCATGCCCGAGGCGGCCATTGACCTCGGCAAACACGCCCAACTGTGGGGTGATCGCCAGTTGGCTGCCCAGTTGTGCGCGAGCGAAGCTCTTATCCACTGAGCCCAGCCTGGCGGTGCGGGCCTGGCCATCGGCGCGTGCGGTGAGTTGCAGGTCGTCCAGGCGGCCGTCGGCCAATTCCTTGACCCAGGCGATGTCGCCGTAGGGCATCAGGTTCAGGCCATAGGGCAGGGCAACAGCGCCGCGCACGCGCCAGCCGAGGCTGGCTTCCAGGGAGTCGAAAGACTGCTCTTCGTACTCCAGGGCCGTGCGCAGGTTCTGCTTTTCGTGGAACTTGTCGATGCGGTAATGGCTGTAGTCCAGGCCGGCGAACGGCCCGCTCTTGATCGCGCCAAAGTCAAAGTCATAGCCACCCAGCACCCGTGCGCCCAACGCCAGGGCATCGGTATCGCCCGTCAGTTGCTGGTTGAGCAGGATCGGCCCGCCATTGGCCTGGATGACCAGGTTGCGCTTGGAGTCGAAGCGCGTGTGGCCCACGCTCAGGTCACCGGCCAGCCAGCGTGGCCCGCCATCGTTGAGCAGTGCATAGACGGCTGCCTGCCAGGTGTCGCTGTCGAGCTTGCCGCGATGCTCCAGTTTGTCGCGCCCATTGAGGTAGCTGAGGCTGGCGCCGATATTCAGGCTTGAAGTCAGTTGGTAGTCGCCGAGGGCATGCAGGCCCACGCGCCGGGCTTCGGGGTTGGGGGCCGTGTCGAAGCCGCTGTCCGGGTTGTATTCGCCATCCACGCCGATCTCGCCATCGAAGCTGCCGACCCCGCGGCTGGCCGCTTGCAGGGTCAGCCAACGGCGATCATGCAGGCGCACCAGGGCCTGATGCTGGCGCTGCAGGTTGTCTTGCATATTGCGCGCAACGGCACCGCCAGAAGCGGTCGAGGCCATCAGGTCGGCGTTGGTCAGTTCCAGCACCAGGCGGCTGAGCAGGCGTGAATAGTCGCGCAGGCGCTGGTCGATGCGCGCCTGGCCGAATGCATCGGTCAGCACGGCTTTGTTGTCTTCGTTCGGGTCGTGCCAGGTCGAGCCGCCGGGGATTTTCGGGTTGTCGGTCTGGGTGTAGCCGTCCAGGTCGCCCAGTTCCCAGTTGGTGGCCTCTATATAAAGGATCGGGATATTCAGCGGTTCAAACGCTTCACCATCGCTGCAGCAGCCGGTGCCCTTCGGGTACTGCGGGTCCAGGCCGGGGTTGCTGAATAAGGGGATGTTCAATTCCCTGGCGATCTGGAAGGTGTGCTCGCGCAAGGAGGCCAAGGCCGGGTTGGCGGTGCTGTTCTGGCCGGCGTGGGCGTACATCATGTCGCCGGTGATCAGGCTGTCGAGGTTGATCATCGCGAGCATGTTGGCGCGCTGGCTGGTGTTGAGTGAGTCGACAAAGGCACGGGAGCCGCGCAGGCCTTCTTCTTCGGCGCCGAAGCCCACTACCTGCAGGCCATTTTCCAGTGACAAGCCGCTGAGGTTCTTCGCCACCTCGGTCAGCACGCTGGCGCCGGAACCGTTGTCATCCAGGCCTTGCAGGGTCGGGCGGCCGAAGTAAGTGTCGAAATGCGCGCCAATCACCACGTACTGGGCCTTGGTACCAGCGGCAGAGGCCACCACGTTTTGCGAAGCCCGGCTGCCGTTGTTCCAGGTGAAGTCCTGACGGCTGATGCTATAGGCCGTGCCCATCTGGCTCTGCATCCAGTCGGCTGCCCCGGCAAAATTTGCCGTGCCGCGATATCGGCCAGGGTAGTCGTTGATCAGTTTTTCCAGGGTGGTGTTGGCGTGCTGGCCGTAATCGTAGGCCTGGGTAGGCGTGGACAGCAGGGCACCGGCAACGCTGATGGCGAAGGCTAGAGGCTTTATCACAAGGTCTTCCTTGAGGTGATGGGAATGTGCAAGCCCAGACCCTTTGCACAATGCGCGCCTCATTCCATGGGCGGCTGCGAATTGGCGCATTGTTAAACGCGTGGGTCGCGTGGCTGTAATTTGTAACGGATTGGATACCAGGCGGGGCAGGGGGTGCCGTGACAGAGCGCACGGTTTTGGCGAGGAGTGCTGCGAAAAGTAGCGTTTTTGTTACATCGCTCTAGAGTCGAGCGCAAACACATGTGGGAGCTGGCTTGCCTGCGATGGCATCGCCTCGGTATTCATTGATACACCGAGTCGTCTGCATCGCGGGCAAGCCCGGCTCCCACAGGGTCAGGCCTTGAGGGTTTTCACGCCTTCCGGGGTACCCAGCAGCAATACATCCGCCGGGCGCGCCGCGAACAGGCCGTTGGTGACCACGCCCACAATGGCGTTGATCTGCGTCTCAAGCTCCACCGGGTTGGTGATCTGCATATTGAACACGTCGAGGATGATGTTGCCGTTGTCGGTCAACACACCTTCGCGGTACACCGGGTCGCCGCCCAGTTTCACCAGCTCGCGGGCCACATGGCTGCGGGCCATGGGGATGACTTCCACCGGCAGTGGGAACGTGCCCAGCACGGGTACCAGCTTGCTCGCGTCGGCGATGCAAATGAAGGTCTTGGCCACGGCCGCGACAATCTTCTCGCGGGTCAGGGCCGCGCCGCCGCCTTTGATCAGGTTCAGGTGCTCGTCGCTTTCATCGGCGCCGTCGACGTAGAACTCCAGGTCGCTCACGGTGTTGAGCTCGTACACCGGAATGCCATGGCCCTTGAGACGGGCGGCGGTGGCTTCGGAACTGGCCACGGCGCCGTCGAACGCGCCCTTGTGCTGGGCCAGTGCGTCGATGAAGCAGTTGGCGGTGGAACCGGTGCCGACACCGACGATGCTCTTGTCGTCGAGTTTAGGAAGGATTAAATCGACAGCGGCCTGGGCCACTGCCTGTTTGAGTTGATCCTGGGTCATGCGGGCTCCGGAACGGGCGGGGAATTAACGAGGGCGGCGAGTATAACCCAACAAAACCTCGGGATTCGTGTGGTCGCCCGGCCAAACGCTGGGTTAGACTCCTTGGCCCTGCCCAACCCGTGAAGTAGATGCCTGCCGATGCTTGAACACTACGTCAAAAAAATCCTCACCTCGCGTGTTTACGACATCGCCGTGGAAACCCCCTTGCAGACTGCCCGCCAGCTCTCCGAGCGGCTGGGTAACAAGATTTGGCTCAAGCGCGAAGACTTGCAGCCGGTGTTCTCGTTCAAGATTCGCGGCGCCTACAACAAGCTGACCCAGCTCAGTGCCGAAGAACGTGCACGCGGCGTCGTCACCGCGTCGGCCGGCAACCATGCCCAGGGCCTGGCCCTGGCGGCCAAGGTGCTGGGGGTGAAAGCCACCATCGTGATGCCCAAGACCACCCCGGAGATCAAGGTCGAAGGCGTGCGCTCCCGGGGCGGCAAAGTGGTGCTGCACGGTGATTCCTTTCCGGAAGCCCTGGCCTACTCGCTCAAGCTGGTCGACGAAAAAGGCTACGTGTACATCCACCCCTACGATGATCCGCACACCATTGCCGGGCAGGGCACCGTGGCGATGGAAATCCTGCGCCAGCACCCAGGGCCTCTGGACGCGATTTTCGTACCGGTGGGCGGCGGCGGTCTGATCGCCGGGATTGCGGCGTACGTGAAATACCTGCGCCCGGAGATCAAGATCATCGGCGTGGAGCCGGACGATTCCAACTGCCTGCAAGCCGCCATGGCGGCGGGCGAGCGCGTGGTATTGCCGACCGTGGGCATCTTCGCCGACGGCGTGGCGGTGGCGCAGATCGGCCAGCACACCTTCGACATTTGCAAAGACTACGTGGATGAAGTGATCACCGTCAGCACCGATGAAATCTGTGCGGCGATCAAGGACATCTACGATGACACTCGCTCCATCACCGAGCCGGCCGGCGCGCTGGGCGTGGCCGGGATCAAAAAATACGTCGAGACCCGCGGTGTCAGCGGCCAGACCTTTGTCGCCATTGACTCGGGCGCCAACGTCAACTTCGACCGTTTGCGCCATGTGGCCGAGCGCGCCGAACTGGGTGAAGGCCGTGAAGCCATTATCGCGGTGACCATCCCCGAGCGGCCGGGCAGCTTCAAGGCCTTCTGCGAAGCGGTGGGCAAACGCCAGATCACCGAATTCAATTACCGCTACCACTCCGGCAGCGAAGCGCACATTTTCGTCGGCGTGCAGACCCACCCGGAGAACGACCCGCGCAGCGCGTTGGTGGCCAGTTTGACCAGCCAGGGTTTCCCGGTGCTGGACCTTACCGAGAACGAACTGGCCAAGTTGCACATTCGCCATATGGTCGGCGGGCATGCGGCCAAAGTCAGCGACGAGTTGGTGTTTCGCTTCGAATTCCCGGAGCGGCCGGGGGCGTTGTTCAACTTTCTCCACAAGCTCGGCGGGCGCTGGAACATCTCGATGTTCCACTACCGCAACCACGGCGCGGCTGACGGCCGAGTGGTGGCGGGCTTGCAAGTACCGGCGGACGAGCGCCACTTGGTGCCTGCCGCGTTGGCGCAAATCGGTTACCCGTACTGGGATGAAAGCGAAAACCCGGCTTACCAGCTGTTCCTCGGTTGAGCGACTACGCTGACTGAGCGGCCTATAAGGAATAGAGACCATGGAAACGCTGACCACCCTCAAGGTGATCCACATCACCGCCACCGTATTGCTGCTGCTCAGCGGCCTGGGCCTGGCGGTATTGGCGTGGCGTAAACGCAGCGCCGGCCCGGCCGCGACCGTGCAGCGCCCCTGGGCATTTGTATGGCTGCTGATGGGGATTTGCCTGGTGAGCATGCCCTTCACCGGCTGGTGGCTGGTGCACCTGCTCGGCTGGCCATTGGGGCAAACCTGGATCTTGGGCTCCAGCATCCTCTACACCGTGGCGGCGCTGGCCTGGTTCTGGCTGGTGGCGCGGCTCAATCGGCTGCGCAAGGGCGAGGGCGGGAGCCTGAATTTCACCCTGGTGCTGGCGGTGGTCAGCCTGGTGGGGTTTGTGGCGATTGCCGGGCTTATGGGCGCCAAGCCGGTTTAAAGCGTTAGACCGCGTCGCGTTCATCGCAGGCAAGCCAGCTCCCACAGGGGAATGCATTCCAAATGTGGGAGCTGGCTTGCCTGCGATAGCGTCATCAGCTGCGCAGTGTAATCACCGGCCAACCACGCTTTTCAGCCTCGGCGCGCAAATTCTGATCCGGATCCACTGCCACCGGGTGCGTCACCTGCTCCAGCAACGGCAAATCATTCATCGAATCGCTGTAGAAGTAGCTGTCTTCCAGGCTATGCCCGGTTTCTTCCAACCAGCGGTTCAAACGCGTCACCTTGCCTTCACGAAAGCACGGCACATCGGTGCTGCGCCCGGTATAGCGGCCATCCACCATTTCGCATTCGGTGGCGATCAGGGTCTCGACGCCCAGGCGGGCGGCAATCGGCGCGGTGACGAAGCGGTTGGTGGCGGTGATGATCACCAGCTTGTCACCGGCGGCGCGGTGCCTGGCCAGCAGTTCAACGGCCTTCGGGAGCATGATGGGCTCGATGCAGTCGCGCATGTAGTCGTTGTGCCACGCGTCCAGCTGGGCCATCTCGGTGCGGCCGAGGATTTCCAGGCAGAAGTTCAAGTAGGCGGCGTTATCCAGCCGCCCGGCCAGGTAGTCCTGGTAGAACTCGTCGTTGCGGGCCTTGTAGGCTACCGCGTCGAGAATCCCGCGTTCACACAGGTAATCGCCCCAGGCGTGATCGCTGTCACCGCCCAGAAGGGTATTGTCCAAGTCGAATAAAGCCAGGCGCATTGCAGTTACTCGCTGAAAAGTCTGTAAAAAGGCGTCCAGAATACGGTCTTTTCACAAGAGTGCACATAAGGTAAGAAGCCTCGTTGCCGCTGGAACAACCTTTGTGGAACAATGCGGCGACATGCGTTTGCGAGGTTGTTGCCGTGATCGACCCCGATGGTTTCCGTCCTAATGTCGGCATTATTCTGACGAATGATGCCGGACAGGTGCTATGGGCTCGCCGAATCAACCAAGATGCCTGGCAGTTTCCTCAAGGTGGAATCAACCCCGACGAAACCCCTGAAGACGCCTTGTACCGTGAGTTGAACGAAGAAGTCGGCCTTGAGCGCGAAGATGTACAAATTCTGGCCTGTACCCGTGGCTGGTTGCGCTATCGTTTGCCGCAACGCCTGGTGCGTACCCACAGCCAACCGCTGTGCATCGGCCAGAAGCAGAAATGGTTTCTTTTGCGCCTGATCTCCAACGAGCAGCGGGTGCGGATGGATTTGACCGGTAAACCGGAGTTCGATGGCTGGCGCTGGGTCAGCTATTGGTATCCGTTGGGCCAGGTGGTGACATTCAAGCGCGAGGTTTATCGTCGCGCTCTCAAAGAGCTTGCCCCGCGCCTTTTAGCGCGCGACTGACGACGGAGTTCGACCCCGAGCCATGCTCAATACGCTGCGCAAGATCGTCCAGGAAGTTAACTCCGCCAAGGATCTCAAGGCGGCGTTGGGGATTATTGTGTTGCGCGTCAAGGAAGCCATGGGCAGCCAGGTCTGCTCGGTTTACCTGCTGGACCCCGAGACCAACCGTTTTGTGCTGATGGCCACGGAGGGCTTGAACAAGCGCTCCATCGGCAAGGTCAGCATGGCGCCCAATGAAGGTCTGGTGGGCCTGGTGGGGACGCGTGAAGAACCCCTGAACCTCGAGAACGCGGCCGATCACCCGCGTTATCGCTACTTTGCCGAAACCGGCGAAGAGCGCTACGCCTCGTTCCTTGGTGCGCCGATCATTCACCACCGCCGCGTTGTCGGCGTGCTGGTTATCCAGCAAAAAGAGCGTCGCCAGTTCGACGAAGGCGAAGAAGCCTTCCTGGTGACCATGAGCGCGCAACTGGCCGGGGTTATCGCCCACGCCGAAGCGACCGGCTCGATTCGCGGCCTGGGGCGCCAGGGCAAGGGTATCCAGGAAGCCAAGTTCGTCGGCGTACCGGGTTCGCCAGGCGCTGCGGTGGGTACCGCGGTGGTCATGCTGCCGCCCGCCGACCTCGATGTGGTGCCGGACAAGACCGTCAGTGACATCGACGCCGAAATCAAACTGTTCAAGACCGCCCTCGAAGGCGTGCGCGCCGACATGCGCAACCTGTCGACCAAGCTGGCCACCCAGCTGCGCCCCGAAGAGCGTGCGCTGTTCGACGTGTACCAGATGATGCTCGACGACGCGTCCCTGGGTAACGAAGTCAAGACTGTGATCAAGACCGGGCAGTGGGCCCAGGGCGCGTTACGCCAGGTGGTCACCGATCACGTCAACCGTTTCGAAATGATGGACGACGCCTACCTGCGCGAGCGCGCGTCGGATGTACGCGACCTGGGGCGACGTCTGTTGGCGTACCTGCAGGAAGACCGCAGCACCAACATGGTCTTCCCCGATAACACCATCCTGGTCAGTGAAGAGTTGACCGCCACCCAGCTTGGCGAAGTGCCTGAAGGCAAGCTGGTGGGCTTGGTTTCGGTATTGGGTTCGGGTAACTCCCACGTGGCGATCCTGGCCCGGGCCATGGGTATCCCGACGGTGATGGGCCTGGTGGACCTGCCGTACTCCAAGGTCGATGGCATCGACATGATCGTCGATGGGCATCGCGGCGAGGTGTTCACCAACCCCAGCGACGTGCTGCGCAAGCAATACGCCGAGGTGGTGGAAGAAGAGAAGCAACTGGCCCAGGGCCTGGATTCGCTGCGCGAGCTGCCGTGTGTGACCCCCGATGGCCACCGGGTACCGCTGCTGGTCAACACTGGCCTGCTTGCGGATGTAGCCCGTGCGCAACAGCGCGGCGCCGAAGGGGTGGGTCTGTACCGCACCGAAGTGCCGTTCATGATCAACCAGCGTTTCCCGAGCGAGAAGGAGCAGCTGGCGATTTATCGCGAGCAATTGCAAGCCTTCCACCCGTTACCGGTGACGATGCGCAGCCTGGATATTGGCGGCGATAAGTCACTGTCCTATTTCCCTATCAAGGAAGACAACCCCTTCCTTGGCTGGCGCGGTATTCGCGTTACCCTCGACCATCCCGAAATCTTCCTCGTCCAGACCCGCGCTATGCTCAAGGCCAGCGAGGGCTTGAACAACCTGCGAATCCTGCTGCCGATGATCTCCGGCACCCATGAACTGGAAGAAGCCCTGCACCTGATCCACCGTGCCTGGGGCGAAGTGCGCGACGAAGGCGCCGATGTGCCGATGCCGCCGATTGGCGTGATGATCGAAATCCCTGCGGCGGTGTACCAGGCCAAGGAACTGGCGCGGCAGGTGGACTTCCTGTCGGTAGGCTCCAACGACCTGACCCAGTACCTGCTGGCCGTGGACCGTAACAACCCACGGGTGGCCGACCTCTACGACTACCTCCACCCGGCGGTGCTGCAAGCGCTGCAACACGTGGTGCGCGACGCCCATGCCGAAGGCAAGCCGGTGAGTATCTGCGGCGAAATGGCCGGCGACCCGGCGGCGGCGGTGCTGTTGATGGCGATGGGCTTTGACAGCCTGTCGATGAACGCCACCAACTTGCCGAAAGTGAAGTGGATGCTGCGCCAGGTGGAATTGAGCAGGGCCAAGGATTTGCTCGCCGAGTTGATGACCATCGACAACCCGCAAGTTATCCACAGCTCGCTGCAATTGGCGCTGAAAAACCTGGGGTTGACCCGGATGATCAACCCGGCCTCGGCCAAAACCCTGTAGGAGCGAGCTTCTAGCAGATCGTTCCCGCGCTCTGCGTGGGAAGGCAGCCCTGGACGCTCCGCGTCGGCTTTTAGAGCGTGACGCAGAGCGTCACAAGAGCCGTTCCCACGCAGAGCGGGGGAACGATCAAAGACCCAGGCGCCTTCATCGCAGGCAAGCCAGCTCCCACCTGTGGAATGCATTCCCCTGTGGGAGCTGGCTTGCCTGCGATAGCGGTGGTCCAAGCAGCGCTAAAACATCAGGTCCACCTCACCCAGCCGCCCCCCGTGCGGGCCAAAGCTGCGCTCCAGCATCCGCCGCGTCCCATCGGCATTCACGATCAGCGCTGTGCTCGCCCGTGTCCCATAACTGGGGCTGGCGATAAACACGCTCGACAGCAGGCTTTCGGTCGCCAGGCCTACGCCGGTGTCCGGCAGCTCAGCAAACGGCGCGGTCTGCGGGTCGCTGAGAATCCCCAGCAGTGCCTCAGGCTCGGGGTTCTCCAGCACGGCGCTGAACGCTGCTTTGGCCTTCACTAGCTTCGGCCAGGGCGTATCCAGCCCGGCATTGGCTAATCCATACACGCCAGCCTTCAGCAACGTCGGCTCGGTGTCATTGGCGTTGTAGTGCCACAGCTCATCCCGCGTGCCCACCAGCAGGTTGAACCCGGCATATTCAATCGAGCGGCCGTTCACATCGGCCAAATAATCGTCGATCGGCAGCGAACCGCTGAGAAACCGCGCAACCAGTTCGCCGCGAGACTTGCGTGCCGGTGGCTGGTGCGGGTCGCGGATGTTGGTCAAGGCGGCAAAGCGCCCATCCGCGTTCACCCCCAGCCAGGTGCCCCCGGCCTCCTGATCGCGACCGGCATAGACCTGGGGCGCATCCGCCCACTGGGCCAGCGGCAGGCTGGGGCGGGCGTAGAACTCATCGCGGTTGGCCGCGACGATCAGCGGCAGGGCATGGCCCGGTCGCCAGGCGAAAACAATCAGGCACATTGGGTGACCCCTTTTGTGTTTTTGCCACTCTACCCACAGACGCGCCGGTGTTCCATCGTCTCGAAGTTGGGCCGTGCACCTCTGATCCGTTAACATGCCGGGCTATTTGGCGTGTATGTGAACTTCTTAATTTGATCTCGCCGCTGTAACGCAGGCTTAATCGCACATCGGCATGGTCCGGTGCGTCATGACTAAATGTTTTAACGAGGAGTCGCAATGCTGCCTTACCCGCAGATCGACCCGGTGGCCCTGGCCATCGGTCCGCTGAAAATCCATTGGTACGGGTTGATGTACCTGATCGGCATCGGCGGCGCCTGGCTGTTGGCTTCCCGGCGCCTGAACCGTTTCGACCCGACCTGGACCAAGGAGAAGCTCTCCGACATGGTGTTCTGGATGTCGATGGGGGTGATCGTCGGCGGGCGCCTGGGGTATGTGCTGTTCTACGACCTGTCTGCGTATCTCGCCAACCCGACCCTGATCTTCGAAGTGTGGAAGGGCGGCATGGCGTTCCACGGCGGGTTTATCGGCGTGATGATCGCCGCCTGGTGGTTTGGCCGGCGCAATGGCAAGTCGTTCTTCCAGCTGATGGACTTCGTCGCCCCCTTCGTGCCGATCGGCCTGGGTGCCGGGCGCATTGGTAACTTTATCAACGCCGAGCTGTGGGGCAAGCCGACCGACGTGCCGTGGGCGATGGTGTTCCCGCCGTTCAGCGACCCGGCGCAACTGCCGCGCCACCCGTCGCAGCTGTACCAGTTCGCATTGGAAGGTGTGGCGCTGTTCCTTATTCTCTATATCTTCTCGCGCAAGCCACGCCCAACCATGGCCGTGTCGGGCATGTTCGCGCTGTTCTACGGGATTTTCCGCTTTATCGTCGAATTCGTACGGGTACCGGATGCGCAGTTGGGCTACCTGGCATGGGGCTGGCTGACCATGGGTCAGGTGCTTAGCTTGCCAATGATCCTGGCGGGCCTAGGCATGCTGTGGTGGGCGTACAATCGCCCGCAGCCGCTGAAGAACGCCGCGCTTTAAATTCGAATGCCAAGACCAGGAGGTCTTGGCTTCAACGATACGGGTAAAAACATGAAGCAATATCTCGAACTGCTGCAGGACGTCGTGACCAATGGCCTGACCAAGGGCGACCGCACGGGCACCGGCACCAAGGCTGTGTTTGCGCGTCAGTATCGGCATAACCTGGCCGACGGCTTCCCGCTGCTGACCACCAAGAAGCTGCACTTCAAAAGCATCGCCAACGAACTGATCTGGATGTTGAGCGGCAACACCAACATCAAGTGGCTCAACGAAAATGGCGTGAAGATTTGGGATGAGTGGGCCACCGAAGACGGCGACCTGGGTCCCGTGTACGGCGAGCAGTGGACCGCCTGGCCGACCAAGGACGGCGGCACGATCAACCAGATCGACTACATGGTGCACACGCTCAAGACCAACCCCAACAGCCGCCGCATCCTGTTCCACGGCTGGAACGTCGAATACCTGCCGGACGAAACCCAGAGCCCGCAGGAAAACGCGCGTAACGGCAAGCAAGCCCTGCCGCCGTGCCATTTGCTGTACCAGGCGTTCGTGCATGACGGCCATCTGTCGATGCAGCTGTATATCCGCAGCTCCGACGTATTCCTGGGGCTGCCGTACAACACTGCCGCGCTGGCGTTGCTGACCCACATGCTGGCCCAGCAGTGCGACCTGATCCCCCACGAGATCATCGTCACCACGGGCGACACCCACGCCTACAGCAACCACATGGAACAGATCCAGACCCAGTTGGCGCGTACGCCGAAAAAACTGCCGGAACTGGTGATCAAGCGTAAGCCTGCGTCGATCTACGACTACAAGTTCGAAGATTTTGAGATTGTGGGCTACGACGCCGACCCAAGCATCAAGGCCGACGTAGCTATCTAAAGCCTTACTCGGTGAAAAACTG
Organism: Pseudomonas sp. B16120; assembly: GCF_044218845.1. Lineage (NCBI taxonomy): Bacteria > Pseudomonadati > Pseudomonadota > Gammaproteobacteria > Pseudomonadales > Pseudomonadaceae > Pseudomonas > Pseudomonas sp. B16120. The sequence goes on along the minus strand of NZ_CP162588.1, from coordinate 5,968,317 downwards.
TGGGAGCTGGCTTGCCTGCGATAGCGCAGTGTCAGGCGACATCAATGTCGCGGGCCCGCCGCTATCGCAGGCAAGCCAGCTCCCACATAGGTTTGGTGTTCGCTTGAGTTAATGGCCGTGGCTTCTGCCCACATGCGAAGGCTCGGCCTCGCTGGCCGCAATCCCGCCGCTGACTTCCAACTGCTGCAAGATCCCGCACTGGTTCCCACCGCCGCAACGTTGGCGCAGGTCCAGCAGTTGTTCCTGCAAGGCCAACAACCCGTCGATCCGCGCTTTCACATGGTGGATATGCTCGTCGATCAAGGCATTCACGCTTTCGCATTGGTCCTGGGGACTGTCGCGCAGACCCAGCAGGCTGCGGATTTCTTCGAGGGTCATGTCCAGGCTGCGGCAGTTGCGAATAAAGGTCAGCCGCTCGGTGTGCGCCTGGGTGTACACGCGGTAGTTGCCGTCGGTGCGTGCCGGGGGCGGCAGCAGGTTTTCCTTCTCGTAATAACGGATGGTTTCCACCGGGCAATCGGTGAGTTTGGCCAGTTCGCCGATCTTCATCGCAGCAATCTCCAAATGGGCGCTTGACCCTATAGTGGCTACAGGGTCTTTACTTGGCAACAGGCACCTTTACGGACGCGACCTGATGAGCCACTCCATTCATACCCCGCACAAGCACGACCACAAGCATGATCACGATCACGATCACGATCACGATCACGATCACGATCACGGTCATGATCACAAACATGACCATGGGCCCGCCAAACTCACGCCTGTGGATAACCACGGCCATTCCGGCTCCTGCTGCTCCGGCGCTGCCGGGCCTGCCATCGTGACCCTGAGCGAGGCGCCCACCGCCGGCTCGCGCCTGAGCACCTTCCGCATCGAAGCCATGGACTGCCCTACCGAGCAGACGCTGATCCAGAACAAGCTGGGCAAGCTCGCTGGCGTGCAGCAACTGGAATTCAACCTGATCAACCGCATCCTCGGCGTCACCCATGACCTGCCGAACACCGCGCCGATCATTGAGGCAATCAAGTCCATCGGCATGCAGGCCGACCCTATCGAAGAAGGCAGCCCTGCCGCCGCGCCGCCCGCCAAGAAACATTGGTGGCCGCTGGCGGTGTCGGGCGTGGGTGCCCTGGGGGCCGAGGTGCTGCACTTCACTGGTGTGGCGCCCACCTGGGTAATCGCGCTGGTGGCGTTGGTGTCGATTCTCAGCGGCGGCCTTACCACCTACAAGAAGGGCTGGATTGCCCTGAAGAACTTCAACCTCAATATCAATGCCTTGATGAGCATCGCGGTGACGGGCGCGATCCTGATTGGCCAGTGGCCCGAAGCGGCGATGGTGATGTTCCTGTTCACCGTGGCCGAGTTGATCGAGGCCAAGTCCCTGGACCGTGCGCGCAACGCCATCAGCGGCCTGATGCAGATGACTCCGGAACAGGCCACGGTGCGCCAGGCTGACGGTTCCTGGCTGGAACAAGAGGTCAAGAGCATTGATCTTGGGGCGATTGTGCGGGTAAAGCCTGGCGAGCGCATCGGGCTCGACGGGGAAGTCACGGCCGGCCAGTCCACCATCGACCAGGCACCGATCACCGGGGAAAGCCTGCCGATAGAAAAAACCGTGGGCGATAAAGTGTTTGCCGGCACCATCAACCAGGCCGGCGCCCTGGAGTACAAGGTCACCGCCGCGGCCAACAACTCCACGCTGGCGCGGATCATTCACGCCGTGGAACAGGCCCAAGGGGCACGGGCGCCAACCCAGCGCTTTGTTGACAGTTTCTCCAAGGTCTACACCCCGGCTGTCTTCCTGTTTGCCCTCGGTGTGGCGGTGATTCCGCCGCTGTTCATGGCGGGCGTGTGGTTTGACTGGATCTACCGCGCCCTCGTGCTGCTGGTGGTGGCCTGCCCTTGTGCCTTGGTGATCTCCACCCCGGTGACCATTGTCAGCGGCCTGGCGGCAGCGGCGCGCAAAGGCATCCTGATCAAGGGCGGCGTGTACCTGGAGGGCGGCTACAAGCTCGACTACCTGGCCCTCGACAAGACCGGCACCATCACCCACGGCAAACCGGTGCAAACCGACTACCTGCCGCTGTTCCCGAACATCGAAGACAGCGCGCCGGCCCTGGCGGCCAGCTTGGCATCGCGCTCCGATCACCCGGTGTCCCTGGCGATTGCCAACGCAGCTGTGGATAAAAACCTGTCGACTCACGCTGTGGATAACTTCGAAGCCCTGGCCGGGCGCGGTGTGCGGGGTGATATCAACGGCCAGACCTATCACCTGGGTAACCACCGCCTGGTGGAAGACCTGGGCTTGTGCTCAGAGGCGTTGGAAGAAAAACTCTTCGCCCTGGAAAAACAAGGCAAGTCCGTGGTGTTGCTGTTGGACAAGTCTGGCCCGCTGGCGCTGTTTGCCGTGGCCGACACGGTCAAGGAGAGCAGCCGCGAAGCTATTCAGCAGTTGCACGACCTGGGCATCAAGACCCTGATGCTCACCGGCGACAACACCCACACTGCCAAGGCCATTGCGGCCCAGGTGGGTATCGACAAGGCCCAGGGCGACCTGTTGCCCACCGACAAACTGCAAGCCATCGAAACCCTATACGGCCAGGGCCGTCGGGTGGGCATGGTCGGTGACGGTATCAACGACGCCCCGGCCCTGGCCCGTGCCGAGATCGGCTTCGCCATGGCCGCGGCGGGCACCGACACCGCTATCGAGACCGCCGACGTGGCGCTGATGGACGATGATTTGCGCAAGATTCCGGCTTTCATTCGGTTGTCGCGGCAAACGTCGAGTATCCTCAAGCAGAACATCGCCCTGGCGCTGGTGATCAAGGCGATCTTCCTGGCCGTCACGTTCATGGGCATGGCGACCATGTGGATGGCGGTCTTCGCCGACATGGGCGTGAGCCTGCTCGTGGTGTTCAATGGCCTGCGCCTGGTGCGCAAATAGCGGATGAGAGGGTGGTGTGCTGAGTGCTGAGTTAAAGGCGTTTTTCATGGTCGCCCGCCTGGGCAGCATTACCCAGGCGGCGAAGAAACTCGGCTTGAGCCAGCCCACGGTGACCACCCAGATTCGCAACCTCGAAGGCCACTACGGCGTCGAGTTGTTCTACCGTGGCGGCCGCCGCCTCACCGTCAGCGACGAAGGCGCGCGGCTGTTGCCGATGGTCAAGGCGCTGTTGCAGCAGGAAGCGGATATCGAGTTTTTCCTGCGCAACAACGGCCAGGTCCAGGGTGCGCTGAGAATTGCAGCAACGGCGCCGTATTACATCCTCGATCTGGTCAAAGCCTTTCGCGAGCGCCTGCCCCAGGTGGACGTGTCGGTGGAAATCGGCAATTCCCAACAGGTGCTTGAGGCGTTGGACGATTACCGCGTCGATGTCGCGGCCTCATCGCAATTGCTGGAAGATGCCCGTCTGATCCGCCGCGTGCTGGGCACGGACCCGCTGGTGCTGGCGGTGCACCGCAATCACCCGTTGGCCAAGCTCGATCACGTACCGTTGAGCGCGCTTATCGGGCACACCTTGCTGATGCGTGAAGCGGGCTCCACCACCCGCCGGCTGACGGAAGAAATGTTGAAGAACGCCGGCGTGGGGTACGGGCCGTTGCTGGAGATTGGCAGCCGTGAGTCGATTCGCGAGGCGGTGCTGCGCAACATCGGCATTAGCATCATCGCCCGCCAGGAAGTGCCCCATGACCCGCAGTTGCGCGTGCTGACCATCGAGGATGCACCGCAGATTCCGGAGTATCTGTATTGCCTCAAGGAGCGCAAAGGTGCGCGCCTGCCGGCGGCTTTCCTTGGCCTGGCCCAGGAAATGTCACCCCTCTGATAGTTCCCATGCTCCGCGTGGGAACGCCGCCCAGGACGCTCCGCGTCCGTGACGCGGAGCGTCACTAGAGAAATTCCCACGCAGAGCGTGGGAACGATCATGAGTCCTACACAAATCCACCAATACCACTATCACCCCGTTTTGCCTTCCTGCCACACCCGCTACGCATTCCCTCTCTAGCATGGCCTTCATCCGTTCGATGAGGTGCCACCATGCACACAGCCCTGACCCAACCCGGCGCACCGATGAAAGTGCGCGCAATCCAGAAACGCTTTGGCGCCTTCACCGCGCTGGACAACGTCTCCCTGGACGTCGCCGCCGGCGAGCTGGTGTGCCTGCTGGGCCCGTCCGGCTGTGGCAAGACCACGCTGCTGCGCTGCATCGCCGGCCTGGAGCGCCAGGACAGCGGTGAGCTTTACCTGGGCGAGCGGGACGTGTCCCTGCTGCCACCCCAGGCGCGGGACTACGGCATCCTGTTCCAGTCCTATGCGTTGTTTCCCAACCTCAGCGTTGAAGCGAACATCGGCTACGGCCTTACGGGCAGCGGCCGCGATGAAGTGCGCAAGCGGGTCGCGCAGATGCTTGAGCTGGTGGGCCTGGTGGGCAGCGAAAAGAAGTACCCCGGCCAACTCTCCGGCGGCCAGCAACAGCGCGTCGCCCTGGCCCGCGCACTGGCGCCGGCGCCGTCGTTATTGCTGTTGGATGAGCCGATGTCGGCCCTCGATGCCCGCGTGCGCGAGCACCTGTGCACCGAACTGCGCCAACTGCAGCGGCGCCTGGGCATCACCACCTTGATGGTGACCCACAACCAGGACGAAGCCATGTTGATGGCCGACCGCATTGCCGTGATGAACAACGGTAAGGTCGAGCAGTACGCCACGCCCCAGGAAATCTACGACCGCCCGGCCACGCCGTTCGTGGCGGAGTTTGTCGGCCAGGGCAACTGGTTGCCGTTCAGCCGTAACAGCGCCAGCCATGCCCAGGTGGGTGGGTTGAACATGCGCCTGGCTGAGGACGCGGGTGTCGCCCAATCGGGCCGCTTGTTCTGCCGCCCGGAAGCGATCTGCGTCAACCCACCGGTGCATGAAGAAAACCTGTTCCCGGCCAAGGTTCGCGAGATCACCTTCCTCGGCAACCGCTGCCGCATGAGCTTTGAGCTGGAGCAGTTGCCAGGCCATCCGTTGCTGGCTGAACTGGCGCCGGAAGCCATGCCGCGCCTGGGTGCACAGGATATCTGGGTGGCGTTGCCGCCGCGCAGCCTGCAGGTGTTTGCCTGAGATGGGGGCGGTGATGACATTGCCGGTACCGCGCCAGGTGTCCCGCGCCGAGTGGGGCGACCGCCTCTTCGTGGTCGGCGGCAAGTGGCTCTGGCTGGGCCTGTTAGTGGTGGCGGTGCTGTTGCCGCTGTTGGCGATCTTCTGGCGCGGCTTCAGCAGCGAAGCCGGGCAGGGCGGTGGCCTGGTAGCCGCTCGCGAACTGCTGAGCAGCGCCAACTTCCACTGGTTGCTGGGCAATAGCCTGAAAGTTTCCCTCAGCGTGGCGGCCATCGTCGTGCCGCTGGCCTACTTGTTTGCCTATGCCCTGCAACGCACGCTGATCCCCGGCAAGTCCATCTGGCGTGGCCTGTCATTGCTGCCATTGATGGCGCCGTCGATGCTGCCGGGCATTGCCCTGGTCTATTTGTTCGGCAACCAGGGCCTCCTGCGCGGCTTGTTCTCGGAGAATATCTATGGGTTCTGGGGCATTGTGCTCGGTGAGGTGATTTACACCTTTCCCCATGCCTTGATGATTTTGCTGTCGGCGTTGTCCCTGGCGGATGCGCGTTTGTTCGACGCCGCTTCGAGCATGGGCGCCAGCCCGGCCCGGGCGTTTCGCAGCATTACCTGGCCGGCCACGCGCCAGGCGGTGTTCGCCGCGTTTTGCCTGGTGTTCACCCTGACCATCACCGACTTCGGGGTACCGGTGGTGGTGGGCGGCGATTACCAGGTGCTGGCGCTGGAGGCCTACAAGGCGGTGGTGGGCCAGCAACAGTTCGGTCGCGGCGCGTTGATCGGCATGGTGTTGCTGCTGCCGGCGCTGTTCAGCTTTGGCGTGGATGCGTGGTTGCGCCGTCGGCATGGCGACGCGATGAGCGGCCGCGCCCAGGTGTTCCAGCCAGCGCCATCGCGGCTGCGCGACGGCTGCTACCTGGCCATCGTGCTGCTGATCTGCGCGGCGTTGCTGCTGGTGTTCGGCATGGCGGTGTACTCCTCGCTGGTGAAATTCTGGCCGTACAACCTGTCGCTGTCGCTCAACCACTACCAGTTCGAAGACACCGCCGGCGGCGGCTGGCTGGCCTATCGCAACAGCCTGACCATGGCGCTGTGCACCGCGTTGATCGGCAGCGTGCTGATTTTCACCGGCGCCTACCTGATGGAAAAGACCAAGGGCCAGAAGAACCTCAACCTGGCGCTGCGCATGCTCAGCTTCGTGCCGATGGCCGTGCCGGGCCTGGTCCTGGGGCTGGGCTACGTGTTCTTCTTCAACCTCAACGGCAACCCGCTGCATGTGTTGTACGGCAGCATGGCGTTGCTGGTGGTGTGCACCATTGCGCACTACCTGACCACCGCGCAGATGACTGCAACCACCGCCTTGCGCCAGTTGGACGCCGAGTTCGAAGCCGCCGCGTTGTCCCTCAAGGCACCGTTGTACCGCCATTATCTGCGCGTCACGGTGCCGATCTGTCTGCCGGCGCTGCTGGACATCCTGCGCTACCTGTTTGTCTCGGCGATGACCACCGTGTCCGCCGCGATTTTCCTCTACAGCCCCGACACCATCCTCGCCGCCGTCGCCGTGCTGAACATGGACGACGCCGGCAATGTGGGCGGTGCGGCGGCCATGTCGACCCTGATCTTGTTCACTTCGGCCAGCGTCTCGCTGCTGCTGGCGTGGGCCTCACGTGGCGCGCTGCGCCGCTCCCAAGCCTGGCGCCAGCGCGCACCTGGCCAATAAAACATCCCTGAAGGAGGTGCTCCATGTTCAAGCCCCTGGCGCTGGTCGCTGCAGTCCTCACGGCATTCAGCCTGAATGCTTTGGCCAAGACCGAGTTGACGGTGTACACGGCCCTTGAAGCCGAGCAATTGAAGACCTACAAAAAAGCTTTCGAACAGGCCAACCCCGACGTCGAGATCAAGTGGGTGCGCGACTCCACCGGCATCATCACCGCCAAACTGCTGGCCGAGAAAGACCGCCCCCAGGCTGACGTGGTGTGGGGCCTGGCCGCCTCCAGCCTGGCGATCCTCGATCAGCAAGGCATGCTCGACAACTACGCGCCCAAGGACTTGGACAAGATCGGCAAAAACTACCGCGACGCCGCCAACCCTCCGGCCTGGGTCGGCATGGACGTGTGGGCCGCCACCCTCTGCTTCAACACCGTCGAAGCCGAGAAGCAGGGCCTCACCAAACCAATAAGCTGGCAGGACCTGACCAAGCCTGAATACAAGGGCAAGATCGTGATGCCTAACCCGGCGTCTTCAGGCACCGGCTTCCTGGATGTCAGCGCCTGGCTCCAGACCTTCGGCGAGAAGCAAGGCTGGCTGTACATGGACGACCTGCACCGGAACATCGGCCAGTACGTTCACTCCGGCTCCAAGCCGTGCAAGCTGGCGGCGTCCGGTGAGTTCCCGATAGGCATTTCCTTCGAATACCCGGCGGTTCAGCTCAAACGCCAGGGCGCGCCGCTGGAGATCATCCTGCCCAAAGAGGGCCTGGGCTGGGAGATCGAAGCCACCGCTGTGATCAAGGGCACTGCCCATGCCGACGCGGCGAAAAAACTCGCCGACTTCTCTGCCAGCACCGCGGCGATGGACCTGTACAAGGAAAACTTCGCCGTGCTCGCGCAACCGGGTATCGCCAAGCCGCAGACCGAATTGCCGGCGGACTATGAGCAACGGTTGATCAAGAACGACTTTATCTGGGCTTCCAAGAACCGTGACAGCATCTTGGCCGAATGGCGTAAGCGTTATGACGGCAAGTCGGAAAAACAGTAACCGATCGTTCCCACGCTCCGCGTGGTAACGCCGCTCTGGACGCTCCGCGTCCGCTTTTAAAGGTCGTGACGCGGAGCGTCACCGGATGAATTCCCACGCGGAGCGCGGGAACCAGAGGACAGTATGAGTAGTGATCTGTTAGTCGTCGGCGCCGGCATCCTCGGTCTCTCCCACGCCTATGCCGCCGCCAGGCGCGGCCTCAAGGTCAAGGTGTTCGAGCGAAGCGCCACGCCATTGGGCGCCTCAGTGCGCAACTTCGGCCAGGCGCTGGTCACCGGTCAACCACCAGGGCCAATGCTCGACCTGGCGCGGGAAAGCCGCGAAATATGGGGCCAGTGGGCGCAAGCGGCGGGCCTGGCGCTCAAACGCAATGGCTCGTACCTGTTCGCCCGCACCGAAGCCGAAGAGCATCTGCTCGAAGCCTTCTGCGCCGGGCGCGCGCGGGAGCACGGCTACAACGTCGAGCTGCTGCAGGGCGCTGCCATGAACGACCTGTACGCCGGCCAGTTCCGCCATCACCGCGCCGCACTGCATGGCAAGGACGACCAGCAACTGTATTCCCGCGAGGCCATCCCGGCGCTGATCCATTACCTGAGCCAGGCGCTTAACGTGGAGTTTCACTTCTCTACCCTGGTGCGCGAGGTTGAACCGGGCCAGTTGCACAGCACGGCAGGCCGCTTTCGCGGCGAGCAGATCATTGTTTGCTCCGGCCACGACTATCAAACCCTGCTGGCCGACGCCATCGCCGCGCTCAACCCGCAAACCTGTCGCCTGCAAATGCTGCGCGCCCGGCCAGTGCTCAACCTGAACCTGCAACATGCCTTGCTCACCGGCTTGAGCTGCGTGCACTACGGCGCCTTTGCCGACCTGCCGGAAGCGGCCGCCGTGCAGGCGCAGATCTTGCGCGAAACGCCGTACCTGCACGAGCACGGCATTCACCTGTTGATCAGCCCTACGCCCCATGGCGAGTTGATCATCGGTGACTCCCACCATTACGACAGCGATCCGTCGCCCTTCAACGCCGAGCAGGTGGATGACTGGCTGATCGAACTGGCGCAACAGACCCTGGGTTGCAAGGTCCAAGTGGTGGAGCGCTGGCAGGGCGTCTACGGTTCCCGCGGGCCTGGGCCGTTTTCGTTTGTGCAGGCGGCACCTGGCGTCAGCGCTGCCTTGATGCACACCGGCGTAGGGATGAGCGTGGGGCCGGCGATGGCCGAGCGTAATATCAGCACACTGTGGGGCGCGACGCGATGAGCCCGGAACAGGCGACTGCCCAGGTGTTTGGCTTGTACGAGCAACATGGCACGGCTGACTACATCGGCGAGCCGGTGTCGCAAATCGAGCACATGTCCCAGGCCGCGCAATTGGCCATGGCCGAAGGTTTTGACGACGAGGTGGTGCTGGCGGCGTTTTTCCACGACATCGGCCATCTCTGCGGCCAGGGCGGCGCGAACATGGGCGGTTATGGCGTGGTCAGCCACGAGCGGCTGGGCGCCGATTACCTGCGCCGGGCAGGCTTCAGCGAACGCCTGGCCAGGCTGGTGGAATACCACGTCCAAGCCAAGCGTTACCTGACCTTCAGCCAACCGGACTATTTCGCCCGCTTGAGCGAAGCCAGCCGTCGCACTCTGGCTTACCAAGGCGGCGTCATGAGCGCAGAAGAGGCTCGGACCTTTGAGCAAGACCCGTTGTATGCCGTGAGCTTGCGTATGCGCCACTGGGACGAGCAGGCCAAGCAAATGCAGGTGCCGGTGCTGGACCTTGAGGTGCTTAAGGCCAAGGCCCGGCAGGTGCTGATGACTGCTTAGGTCTCGTCGAGGCGCATGGCAAGGGCTTCGACCTGTTCTTGACGCTCGGCCTGGCTTAGTTTGGCGTGGGGATTGAGGGACGACCATTGCGGATAGGCGCGGGCCTTGTTCAAGGCGTCGGGCAGTTTGCCCTCGCGCCAGGTTTTGTCCTGGGGTGTGTCGACCTTGATGCTGTGCATTGCCGCATGACCGCGCAGGTTCAGGGCCTTGAGCAACTGGCGCTGGCGCAGGGCGAGCAGGCGCAGCACGCTGTCATCGACGGTGAGTTCGCGTTGGCCCTTGATCTTGCCCATCAGGCGGCTGCCGTAGCTGCGCGCGGTTTGCAGCGCACCGCCGGCAATCGCGCCCGCCAGGGCAGCAGCGCCCAGCGTCAGGCCGCCGACCAGGAGGTCCACGCCCGCACCGGCGGCTGCGCCGGCGGCGATCCCGCCACCCACCCGCACGCCCAGTTGCTTGAGGGTTTCGGGGTTGAACAGGTCGTCGCCCCAGCGCCCATCCAGTAGCGGCAGGTCGCTGGCCGCCGCGTCCTGTGGGCGAAAGCCGTACAGCTTGAGCAGGGCATCAACACACTTTTGTTCCCGTTGGCGCACCGCTTTGCGCAGATCGCCGATGGCTTGCTGTTCATCTTCGGTGAGGACACTGCGACGGCAGGCCGCGCAGTCGATCAACAGTTCGGCGATCAAGCGGGCGGCGCTTTGCTGGCGAGCCTGGCGCTGGGCTTCTTGATCGAGGATCAGGCGTTCCAACTGCGGCCGTGAGTTTTCCAGCAGCAGGGCCAGGCTTTCATACAGCCGGCGTTCGCCGTCTTCGGGCGGTGCCACGCTGTCGAAACGCACCAGCGCATGCAGGCCGAGGCGGGCCAGGGCTTCGCGCCAGTCCGGTTCGCGGTGGTCGCTGCTGCTGACAAAGTTGAGCACCGGCAACAACGGTTTGCCACAACTGGCCAGCACTTGCAGCTCGTCACGGTACTTGGCCAGCACCGGCTCGCGAGCGTCGATCACGTACAGGCCGGCATCGGAGGCCAGCAACTGGCGCAACACCTTGGCTTCCTGTTCGAAACGCTGGCGCGCCTCGCTGCCTTCCAGGAAACGCGCCAGCCGCGCAGGGCCATCCAGGCGTTCGCCGGGGCGGTCGAGGCGCTCCAGGTAATCGAGCAGGGCGATGGCGTCTTCCAGGCCGGGGGTGTCGTACAGCTCCAGCAAGGCTTCGCCATCTACCGATAGGCGCGCACCTTCCACATGTCGCGTGGTACTGGGGCGATGGGACACTTCGCCAAAGCCGACATCGCGGGTGAGGGTGCGCAGCAGTGAGGTTTTGCCCACGTTGGTATGGCCGACCACGGCGAGTTTCAGCGGTTTAGTCATGACCGGTCTCCAGCCAGCTCAGCGGCGCACAATCGGCAAACGACACTTCAAGCTGTTGCAACGCGGCATGCCAGTCGCCCAGGCGCTCGGCGTCCAGCGCCTGGCCCGGTGGTGCCTGCAGCAGCCATACGCGGGTGTCGGTGGCGCTGCGTGCCAGCTCGGCGATCAGCGCCAGGCTGCCACGGTCGGGCGAGCGGCGCGGGTCACAGGCGATGGCCAGGCGCGCGGGTGGGAAACGGCTGAGTTGCTCCAGCAGTTTGTTGCGTGATTCGCGGCTGTCGAGGATGCCGGCGTTCTTGACGTTGGCAGGCAGTTTGGGGGGCCAAGGGTGTTGGTCGTCGAGTTCGATGGCGACCAGCAAGGCGCCATCACTCTGCAGCTCACTTGCGCCGCCGCTGATCGGGTGCAGGTGTTCGGGCGCCACATCGTTGACCCCCAGGCGCTCGCTGCTGGGCATCAGGCGTTCGCGCAGTTGGGCGTAGCCGGGCAGGTTGAGGTCCAGGCGCAACGCTGCGCGCCCGCGTTTCCATCGCCACAGGCACAGCAAGGCAAGGATCAACCGCGGCAGCAGGCCGTAGACCAGCAACACGCCCACCAGCCAGGCCGCCCAGGCCTGGCGGGCGCTTTCGATATTCAGCGCGGAGTCGCCGCTGGCGCGGATCATCTCCACGGTGGGCACATTGAAACCGAGCAGCGCCGGGAGTGTGCCAAGGGCCTGGGTCACGGCGACAAAGGTATCGGCGCCGAGAATGGTGGTTTCCCACACAAACCCGTAGCGGCGGGTGGCGAGCAGGGTCAGCAGGATCACCAGGGCGCTGAGCAAGGCCAGCAACCACAAGCTGTTGACCAGCACACCCACCGCCCAGCGATTGAGTTTTTGCCGTTGCAGCAACAGCAACAATGCTGGGGCCAGTTGCGCGGCCTTGGCGTCACGCGCCAGTTTCTCGCTGAGCCACAACCACAGCCGGCCAAGGCTGGCGCTGTGTTCACCGGCAAACAGCAGGCCCAGGGCCCAACTGATCAGCAAGATCAGGTTCAGGCCGAGCAGGCTGCCCAAGGCCCAAAACACATTCACCGGGGCCAGGCCATTGCCCAGCGCGGCGAACGCCAAACCGGCGCCACTGATGACGGCGACCACCGCCAGTAACACCAGGGCCAGGCGTGCGCCTTGCAGCCAGCGGCTGAGCGCGGCGGCCAGACCATCGCGCTCGGCCAGGTGCAGCGCACGCTGCTGGATGCGCGAGGGCAGGTCGCCCCCGGCGGTGCGGGCCAGGCGGTTGGCTTCCAGGTCTTCCAGGGGGCCGGCGTGTTCTTCGCGCAGGCGCACGGTTTCTGTCAGCCAAAGTCTGTGCAGCGGGTTCAGTGCAGTCACGCGCCGTCCTGTCGAGTTGATGAGGTTGGAGCATAACCGCTGGCTCGCCGCTCTGGTATTCTCGTCGCCATGAAAAAAACACTCCCTTTAAGCCTGATCGCAGCCCTCGGTGAAAACCGTGTGATCGGCGTCGACAACAGCATGCCCTGGCATTTGCCGGGGGATTTCAAATATTTCAAGGCCACCACGCTCGGCAAGCCGATCATCATGGGGCGCAAGACCTGGGACTCCCTGGGCCGACCGCTGCCGGGGCGCTTGAACCTGGTGGTCAGCCGTCAGACCGATCTTGTGCTGGAAGGTGCGCAAGTGTTTCCGTCACTGGACGCAGCGGTAGAGCGGGCTGAGGAGTGGGCCAAGGCGCAAGGCGTGGACGAGCTGATGCTGATCGGCGGCGCGCAGTTGTATGCGCAGGGGCTGGAACAGGCCGATCGCTTGTACCTGACCCGCGTGGCGCTGAGCCCGGAAGGGGACGCGTGGTTTCCAGAGTTTGATATGAACCAGTGGAAGCTGGTGTCGAATGTCGAGAATCCGGCTGAAGGTGATAAGCCGGCCTACAACTTCGAAGTGTGGGAAAAAGCCTAAAAGCATCGCAGGCAAGCCAGCGCCCACAGTTTGATGTGTGAATACATTCAAATGTGGGAGCTGGCTTGCCTGCTATAGCGGTCTATCAGACCTGCGCTAACTCGGCATGCTCATCGGCATCCAGCAAGGCCTTATCCGTCTGCCCCATGATCTGGCTGGTAATCGCCCCCGCCGTCATCGAACCATTGACGTTCAACGCCGTGCGGCCCATGTCGATCAGCGGTTCCACGGAAATCAACAGCGCCACCAGTGACACCGGCAAGCCCATGGCGGGCAGCACGATCAGCGCGGCAAAGGTCGCACCGCCGCCTACGCCGGCAACGCCCGCCGAACTCAAGGTCACAATGGCTACCAGGGTTGCGATCCACAGCGGGTCCAGCGGGTTGATGCCCACGGTCGGCGCGACCATCACCGCCAACATGGCAGGGTAAAGACCGGCGCAACCGTTCTGGCCGATGGTCGCGCCAAACGAGGCGGCGAAACCGGCGATGGATTGCGGAATGCCCAGGCGACGGGTCTGCGCTTCAATGCTCAGCGGGATGCTTGCAGCGCTGGAGCGGCTGGTAAAGGCAAAGGTCAGTACCGGCCACACCTTGCGGAAGAAGCGTAGCGGGTTGATCCCGGCCAGGGACAGCAGCAGGCCATGCACCACGAACATCAGGCCCAGGGCCAGGTACGACACCACCACGAAACTGCCCAGCTTGATGATGTCTTGCAGGTTGGAACCAGCGACCACTTTGGTCATCAGCGCCAGCACGCCGTAGGGGGTCAGCTTCATCACCAGGCGCACCAGGCGCATCACCCAGGCTTGCAGGGTGTCGATGGCGTTAAGGACTTTCTGGCCTTTTTCCACGTCGTCCTTGAGCAGTTGCAGCGCGGCAACTCCAAGGAACGCGGCGAAAATCACCACGCTGATGATCGACGTCGGCTTGGCCCGGGCCAGGTCGGCGAACGGGTTGGCCGGCACGAACGACAGCAGCAACTGCGGGATATTCAGGTCGGCAACCTTGCCAGCGTAATCACTCTGGATCACTTGCAGGCGCGCCATTTCCTGGGTGCCGGCCACCAGGCCTTCGGCGGTGAGGCCGAACAGGTTGGTCAGGCCGATGCCGATCAGCGCCGCGATGGCCGTGGTGAACAGCAGCGTGCCGATGGTCAGGAAGCTGATCTTGCCCAGGGACGAGGCGTTGTGCAGGCGCGCCACGGCACTGAGGATCGAGGCGAACACCAGCGGGATCACGATCATTTGCAGCAGCTGCACATAGCCGTTGCCGACCAGGTCAAACCAGCCGATGGAGGCTTTGAGCACCGGGTTGCCGTCGCCATAGATCGTGTGCAACGCCGCGCCGAACAGCACGCCCAGCACCAGGGCGAACAGCACCTTCTTGGCCAGGCTCCAGTTAGTACGGCGAGTTTGTGCCAGGCCCAGCAACAGGGCCACGAACACCAATAAATTGAGAATCAGGGGCAGATTCATTGAAGCTCCGTTGAGAAGGCAGCCAATCGCGTGAGCCTGCGATTGCGAACCGGGAAGCCTAACAGCTTGAAATATATTGATTTAATACCAATATGGAATGGCGACTGTCGTTTTTGGAATAAGCGTTTGACGCCCAGGCGTATGCCCTTGGCGCAATCGCGACGTCAGCGGTCGCGCTCGGGCGATAACTGTCATACGGATTTGTTAGCGTCGATGTCTTTCACTTGAGGGAGACAACGCCTATGAAGCTCGCGCCGAAACTATTGGTATCCGCCGCCTTTTGCCTCGGGCTCGCCAGCCAGGCGTTTGCCGCCACCGAGTTGAAACACTGGCCGGCACCTGCCGCCAAACAACTCAACGAAATGATCGCCGCCAATGCCAACAAGGGTAACTACGCGGTGTTCGACATGGACAACACCAGCTACCGCTATGACCTTGAAGAGTCGCTGCTGCCGTTCATGGAAAACAAGGGCCTGATCACCCGCGAAACCATGGACCCTTCGCTCAAGCTTATCCCCTTCAAAGACACCGCCGACCATAAGGAAAGTCTGTTCAGCTACTACTATCGCCTGTGCGAAGTCGACGACATGGTCTGCTACCCCTGGGTTGCGCAGATTTTTTCCGGCTTTACCCTCAAGGAGCTCAAAGTGCAGGTCGACGAGCTGATGGCCTCCGGCAAGCCCGTGCCGGTCAGCTATTTCGAAGGCGACGTGGTGAAAAAATCCGAGGTACAGCCGCCGAAAGTCTTCACCGGCCAGGCCGAGCTGTACAACAAACTGATGGAAAACGGCATCGAGGTCTATGTGATGACCGCCGCGTCCGAGGAGCTGGTGCGCATGGTCGCGGCTGATCCGAAGTACGGCTACAACGTCAAACCCGAGAACGTCATCGGCGTGACCACGATGCTCAAGGACCGCAAGACCGGCGAGCTGACCACCGCACGCAAACAGATCACTGCCGGCAAGTATGACGAGAAGAGCAACCTCGGCCTGGAACTGACTCCCTACCTGTGGACCCCGGCGACCTGGATGGCCGGTAAGCACGCGGCGATCCTCACCTACATCGACGAATGGAAAAAACCAGTGATTGTCGGCGGTGACACACCGACCAGCGATGGCTACATGCTGTTCCACGATGTGGACGTGGCCAAGGGCGGCATCCACCTGTGGATCAACCGCAAAGACAAGTACATGACCCAACTCAACGGCATGATCGCCAAGCACGCGGCGGCGCAAGCCAAGGAAGGGTTGCCGGTGACGGCGGACAAGAACTGGGTGATCGTGAAACCGGAGGAGATTCAGTAAAGAGCCTTAAGTCGAAGTGCAGTCACTGTGGGAGCTGGCTTGCCTGCGATGCAGACACCTCGGTACTTCATGTACTCCGAGGTGATGCAATCGCAGGCAAGCCAGCTCCCACATTTGATCTCCAATGTCTTGGGGAATTTCTGCAGACAAAAAAAGCCCCGCACCTGGCGGGGCTTTTTTATGCGCGGGGCTTACAGGCCGTCGAGCATGGCTTTGTTGCGCACCGCACCCTTGTCGGCGCTGGTGGCCAACAACGCGTAGGCCTTCAACGCGGTGGTGACTTTGCGCGGGCGCTTCTCCACCGGCTTCCAGCCTTTCTTGTCCTGCTCAACCCGGCGTGCTGCCAGTTCTTCATCGCTGATCAACAGGTTGATCGAGCGGTTCGGAATGTCGATCAGCACCTTGTCGCCATCCTGCACCAGGCCAATCGCGCCGCCGGCAGCGGCTTCCGGGGAAGCGTGGCCGATGGACAGGCCCGACGTGCCGCCGGAGAAACGGCCGTCGGTCAGCAGGGCGCAGGCTTTGCCCAGGCCTTTGGATTTCAGATAGGACGTGGGGTAAAGCATCTCCTGCATACCCGGGCCGCCTTTAGGGCCTTCGTAGCGGATGATCACGATATCGCCTTCCTTGACTTCGTCCGCGAGGATGCCGCGTACCGAGCTGTCCTGGCTTTCGTAGATCTTGGCGCGGCCTTCGAAAACGTGGATGGATTCATCCACACCTGCCGTTTTCACCACACAGCCGTCGAGGGCGATGTTGCCGTACAGCACGGCCAGGCCGCCTTCTTGCGAGTAGGCGTGCTCGACACTGCGGATGCAGCCGTTTTCACGGTCGTCGTCCAGGGTGTCCCAGCGGGTCGACTGGCTGAACGCGGTCTGGGTGGGGATACCGGCCGGGCCGGCCTTGAAGAAGGTGTGCACGGCTTCGTCGTCAGTCTGGGTGATGTCCCATTTGGCGATGCCTTCGGCGATGGACTTGCTGTGCACGGTTGGCAGGTCGGTGTGCAGCAGGCCGCCACGGGCCAGGGAGCCGAGGATTGAGAAGATCCCGCCGGCGCGGTGCACGTCTTCCATGTGGTACTTCTGGATGTTCGGCGCGACCTTGCACAGCTGTGGCACGTGACGGGACAGGCGGTCGATGTCGCGCAGGTCAAAGTCGATCTCGGCTTCCTGGGCGGCAGCCAGCAAATGCAGAATGGTGTTGGTGGAACCGCCCATGGCGATGTCCAGGGTCATGGCGTTTTCGAACGCCTTGAAGTTGGCGATATTGCGCGGCAACACCGACTCATCGTTCTCGCCGTAGTAGCGCTTGCACAGCTCGACGATGGTACGGCCGGCCTGCAGGAACAACTGCTCGCGGTCGCTGTGAGTGGCCAATGTGGAACCGTTGCCCGGCAAGGCGAGGCCCAGGGCTTCCACCAGGCAGTTCATCGAGTTGGCGGTGAACATGCCGGAGCACGAACCGCAGGTCGGGCAGGCGCTGCGCTCGTATTCGGCGACCTTCTCGTCAGAAGCGCTGGAATCGGCGGCGATTACCATGGCGTCGACGAGGTCGAGGCCGTGGGAGGCGAGTTTGGTCTTGCCGGCTTCCATCGGCCCGCCGGAGACGAAGATCACCGGGATGTTCAGGCGCAAGGCAGCCATCAACATGCCGGGGGTGATCTTGTCGCAGTTGGAGATGCACACAATGGCGTCGGCGCAGTGGGCGTTGACCATGTACTCCACGGAGTCAGCGATGATCTCGCGGCTCGGCAGGGAATACAGCATGCCGTCATGGCCCATGGCGATGCCGTCGTCCACGGCGATGGTGTTGAATTCTTTAGCCACGCCACCGGCGCGTTCGATCTCGCGGGCGACCAGTTGGCCCAGGTCCTTGAGATGGACATGGCCCGGCACGAACTGGGTGAACGAGTTGGCAATCGCGATGATCGGCTTCTTGAAGTCGTCATCTTTCATCCCCGTGGCACGCCACAGCGCGCGCGCGCCGGCCATGTTGCGGCCGTGGGTGGATGTTTTCGAGCGGTAATCAGGCATTGGAGCACTCCGGGCGGCTAATCAAGTACTAAAGGGGAGTGAGCTTCTAATTGACGACTGGAACACTCAGAAAATGGCCGTGTGTCCGGAAGTTGCCACTCGCGTCGCGGGATCGCCGCGTGCTTGGGCCTCGAGCTCATAAACCCGCCGGGGGATGACTGGCGATGAATAGGGCCGATTCTACACCGCTGGCGGCTGGAGGGAATGGGCGCAACCTTGAAGTTAGCCGCTACAGGACGTGCGGGCGCCGCCGTGCCCATGAGTTCAACGCAAGGGCGGCAAGGCTCAGGATCAGAAAACACAAGCCAAGCGCAGTACTCAACTGGTGGGTAAAGGTGCTGATAAATGCACTGATACAGCCGCCAGCAATGAACAGCGCTGCCGCAACGGCGGAAGCTGCGGCTCCCGCATTGTCTGGAAACAGGCTCATGGCCTTGGAGTTGGAAATGGGCCGGGTGATGGTGGTGCCCGCCGTGCAGAGCAGCATGGGCACCAACACTGTCGGGGTTGATAAGCCGAACAGGTAGGCCAACAGCAGCATGACTACGCCAGAGATAGCGATCAGAACCAGCCCGACTGCCATCTGGGTAGCCGCCGCCAGCCGTTTGTGCAGGACGCCGGCACAGAGGCCTCCCACTACGTAGGCGGCGCCGTAGAGAAGCAAGGTCAATGAGTACTCATGGGGTGACAGCTTTAACTGGTCCATGAAAATGAGCGGTGACACAACGATGAATGAGAAATGACAGGCGAAGGTGATCGCGGAGATCGTGGCGTAGCTGGCGAAATGTCTGTTGGCGAAAACCTTGGCGTAGGCCCTGAAAATACCCCGCTCGCTTGGCGCGGTTGGAGGGAAGCCGCCATGCAGTAATCGGTGAGCCATAAACCACGTTGCGGCACAGAGGGCGATAAACGCGTAGAAGCTGGCTTTCCATCCCCAGTGCAATTGCAGCCATGCGCCCAGCACTGGGGAAATCGAGATGAAAATGCCTCCGGCCGTGGCCATTGCTATGCGCAACCGCTCCTGTTCCCTGCCGAAAAAAAGGTCCTGCACCAGCGCTTGGGACAGTATGAAACCACCGCAGCCTATGGCCTGAATGACTCGAAAGAACAGGAATTGGGGCGTGTTTCTGGCGGCCAGACACCCGACTGCACCCAGGATGGCTACTACCATACTGGCCAGGAGTAGCTTCTTGCGACCGATTCTGTCGGACAGCGGGCCGATCAGCAGCATTGAGCAGGAAAATCCAATGGCGAACAGGCTGACGGATCGAGCGATATGGGTGGTCGAGGTATGGAAGTGTTCAGCCAGGGCGGGAAAGGAGGGCAGTACGACGTCAAGGGGGAAGACGCCCAGCAAAGTCATGGTCATCAGCCAGAAAACCAAGAGCGGTTTTTCAGCCTGTGTAATTGCCTTCGACATGCGCGAGCCTCGGTTCCATGAGAGGGGCGAGGATCGAGTCTGCGCTACGGAAAGTCAAAGCCTGGGGCAGTACGACATTTCCTAAAAACCTGTAGGAACCCGCAAGTCCCTACAGGGGAACAGTATCAGCTATTGGGTAGCAACCGGCAGGTAATGCTCTTGATGTAGCGCGTCTCGACAATCGCCGGATGCACCGGGTGGTCCGGGCCTTGGCCGCCGCGTTCGAGCATCTGGATGTTGCGGTCCAGATGGCGGGCGCTGGTGAGCAGGATGTTTTGCAGGTCGTCTTCCGGCAGGTGCATGGAGCACGAGGCGCTGACGAGGATGCCGTCTTTGCTGAGCAGGCGCATGGCTTGCTCGTTGAGGCGGCGGTAGGCGCCTTCGCCGTTTTTCATGTCTTTTTTGCGCTTGATGAAGGCCGGTGGGTCGGCGACGATCACGTCGAAGCGCTCTTCGCTGGCTTTCAGTTCTTTCAACGCCTCAAAGACGTCGCCTTCGATGCAGGTCATCTTCTCGGCAAAGCCGTTCAGCGCGGCGTTGCGCTCTACGCCGTCGAGGGCGAAGGCCGAAGCGTCGACGCAGAACACTTCACTGGCGCCAAAGGCTGCAGCTTGCACGCCCCAGCCGCCGATGTAGCTGTACAGGTCCAGTACACGCTTGCCCTTGGCATACGGGGCCAGGCGGGCGCGGTTCATGCGGTGGTCGTAGAACCAGCCGGTTTTCTGGCCCTGGATCACCGGGGCTTCGAACTTGACGCCGTTCTCTTCCAGCGCCACCCACTCCGGCACCAGGCCGAATACGGTTTCGACGTAGCGGTTGAGGCCTTCGGCGTCGCGCGCGGCGGAGTCGTTCTTGAACAGGATGCCGCTGGGCTTGAGCACTTGGGTCAGCGCGGCGATCACATCTTCTTTATGCGCTTCCATGGTCGCCGAGGCGATCTGTACCACCAGGATGTCGCCGAAACGGTCGACCACCAGGCCCGGCAGCAGGTCGGAATCACCGTAGACCAGGCGGTAGAACGGCTTGTCGAACAGGCGGTCACGCAGGGACAGCGCGACGTTGAGGCGGTGCACCAGCAGCGACTTGTCCAGCGGCAACTTGATGTCGCGCGACAGCAGGCGGGCGCAGATCAGGTTGTTCGGGCTCATGGCCACGATGCCCAGGGTCTTGCCGCCGGCCGCTTCCAGGATAGCCTGGTCGCCTGCCTGGAAGCCGTGGAGTGGGGTGGCGGCCACGTCGATTTCGTTGCTGTAGACCCACAGGTGGCCGTTGCGCAAACGACGATCGGCGTTGGCTTTGAGACGCAGGCTTGGCAGGGACATGACGTCGCTCCGGAAAAAAGAGCGGGAGTATACCCTTTGCGCACTCTTTCATGTGGGAGCTGGCTTGCCTGCGATGCGGGCGGCGCGGTGTATCAGACGTACGGTGGTGATGCTATCGCAGGCAAGCCAGCTCCCACATTCAATCGGGTTTCACTTGGGTTTTTGGGTGTCGGCCACATCGGCATAAGGGGTAGAATTCGCGCCTAGCCCAGAGTGTGTACTTATGTCCCAAGAGCTTTCCCCCGAGCAGATCCAACAGGCCCTGCAAGGCATCAGCGTGCCGCCTCAACCGCAAATCATGGTGGATTTGCAGATGGAGCAGTACATGCCCGATCCGGACCTGGAAGTGATTGCAAGGTTGATCTCCCAGGACCCGGGCTTGTCCGGCGCGCTGCTCAAGATCGTCAATTCGCCGTATTACGGCCTGAGCAACAAAATCGCTTCGATCCAGCGTGCGGTGAACCTGCTGGGCAGCCGTTCGATCATCAATTTGATCAACGCGCAGTCGATCAAGGGTGAGATGTGCGACGACACCATCGTCACCCTCAACCGCTTCTGGGACACCGCCCAGGATGTGGCCATGACCTGCCTCACCCTGGCCAAGCGCACCGGTTCCCAGGCCGTGGACGAAGCCTATGCCTTGGGCCTGTTCCATGATTGTGGCGTGCCGCTGATGCTCAAGCGCTTTCCCAATTACATGGCGGTGCTGGAAGAGGCCTACGCCAATGCCGCCCCGGATTGCCGCGTGGTCGACACCGAAAACAAAGCGTTCCACACCAACCATGCGGTAGTCGGCTACTACACCGCCAAGTCCTGGCGCCTGCCGGAGCATGTCACCGACGCCATCGCCAATCACCATAACGCCCTGGCGATTTTCAGCGATGAGACGTCGCGCAACCCACAGCTCAAGAACCTGCTGGCCATTTTGAAGATGGCTGAGCATATCTGTTCGTCCTATCGCGTACTGGGCAATCAGCCAGTGGATCATGAGTGGAACGCCATTGGCCATCTGGTGCTGGATTACGTGGGCCTGTCGGACTACGACTTCGAGAGCCTGAAGTTGTCGATCCGCGAACTGGGCGCGCACTGACCCGTCATTCAAGAGGTACATATGCCCGAGTTACCAGAAGTCGAAACCACCCGACGCGGCATTGCCCCGCACCTGGAAGGCCAGCGCGTCAGCCGCGTGGTAGTGCGTGAGCGGCGCCTGCGCTGGCCGATTCCGGAAGACCTGGATGTGCGCCTGTCAGGGCAGCGCATCGTGCTGGTGGAGCGCCGGGCCAAATACCTGTTGATCAATGCCGAAGTGGGCACCTTGATCAGCCACCTGGGCATGTCGGGCAACTTGCGCCTGGTGGAAGTCGGCATGCCCGCGGCCAAGCATGAGCACGTGGATATCGAGCTGGAATCGGGCATGGCCCTGCGCTACACCGACCCGCGGCGCTTCGGTGCGATGCTCTGGAGCCACGACCCGCACAACCATGAGCTGCTGATGCGGCTGGGGCCGGAGCCGTTGACCGACCTGTTTGATGGCGAGCGCTTGTTCCAGCTGTCTCGCGGTAAGTCCATGGCGGTGAAGCCGTTCATCATGGACAACGCGGTGGTGGTGGGCGTGGGCAATATCTATGCGACCGAGGCGCTGTTTGCAGCTGGGATTGACCCACGCCGCGCCGCCGGGGGTATTTCACGCGGGCGTTATCTGAAGCTGGCGATTGAAATCAAGCGGGTGCTGGCTGCTGCCATCGAGCGGGGCGGCACCACGTTGCGGGACTTTATCGGCGGCGATGGGCAGCCGGGGTATTTCCAGCAGGAACTGTTCGTGTATGGCCGGGGCGGCGAGGCATGCAAGGTCTGCGGCACTGAGCTGCGCAATGTGGTGCTGGGGCAGCGGGCGAGTGTGTTTTGCCCCAGGTGTCAGAGCTGATTGCTGGGTGAAGGCTGATATTGCTATCGCAGGCAAGCCAGCTCCCACATTTGAATGTATTCATATATCCAAGTGTGGGAGCTGGCTTGCCTGCGATGAGGCCCTTAGGGGCAATGAAGAGGTTTAGGCCTTACCGGTAATCTTGCGGTACTTCTCCATCAACTGCTCTTCCGTCTCAGGGTGTGCCTCGTCCAGCGGAATGCAATCCACCGGGCATACCTGCTGGCACTGCGGTTCGTCGTAGTGACCGACGCACTGGGTGCACAGGTTAGGGTCGATCACGTAGATCTCTTCGCCCTGGGAAATGGCGGCGTTCGGGCACTCGGGTTCGCAGACGTCGCAGTTGATGCAATCGTCGGTGATGATCAGGGACATGGAAACTCCTGCCAGGGCACTCTGCCAAGGCATCTGAAAACTAATGCGCGCAATTGTGCCGCATTGGCGCCCGCAGTGCGAGCAGGCACCGACCGAGCAGCCTTACTTCTTGAAGCGCAGCGTCAGCGCATCGGCCACGGCTGGATGCACGAACTTGGTGATATCTCCGCCCAAAGCGGCGATTTCACGAACCAACGTCGAGGAAATGAACGAATAACGCTCCGACGGCGTCAGGAACAGGCTTTCCACGTCCGGCGCCAATTGGCGGTTCATGTTGGCCAGCTGGAATTCGTATTCGAAGTCCGACACCGCACGCAGGCCACGCAGGAACACATTGGCGTTCTGCTCCTTGGCGAAATGCGCCAGCAATGTCGAAAAGCCCACTACTTCCACATTCGGCAGGTGCTTGGTGACCTCTTGCGCCAGCTCCACACGTTGTTCCAGGGGAAACAGCGGGTTTTTCTTGGGGCTGGCCGCGACCGCGATGATCACATGGTCGAACAGGCGAGAGGCGCGTTCGACCAGATCGCCATGGCCTTTGGTAATCGGGTCGAAGGTACCTGGGTACAACACTCGGTTCATCGCGTCGTCCTGGCGGAGTCCGTTGGGGAACCGGATGGTATCGCAGCATTACCGGTGGGCCAAGTCGACTTATGTAGATAGATACCGTGAATACCCTGTCTTTTCATGCCGTTTTCAGACGTTCGGCCAATGCGCTCGCCAGTTGCGCGGTCAGTCCGTACACCGACAATTGCGGGTTGGCGCCAATGCTGGTGGGGAACAGCGAGCCATCGTGGATCGACAGGTTGCGCAACTGATGATGGCGACCCAGGCTGTCGGCAACGGCATTTTTTGGGTCTTCACCCATGGCGCAACCGCCCATCACGTGGGCGCTGCCCAGGGTGGTGCGATGCAGTTCCAGGTTCAGACCGTCGATCACGCTGCGGGCTTCGGCCAAGTTGTTCACAAAGCGCGCGTCGTGATGCAGGGGCTTGACCGATTTGGCCCCCGCCGCGAACTGAATCTCGGCCATGCTGTGGAAGGCCCGGCGCAGGCCGTCCCAGGCGTAGGGCGAGACCTGATAGTCGAGCACTGGGGTGCCGTCACCGCGTAACTCCACCGTGCCGCCTGGGCTGTCGGGGTGAAAGCCGTCGCGCAGCAGGGCGAGCATGGCGTGAGTGTGGGGTAATTGGTTCATGTCCAGGGCGTTCTGGTTGCCATAGCCACCAAACAGGGTGCTCGCCAGGCCTGGATGCAGGGGCGGTGCTTCCAGTTTGTAGGACATTTTGCCGGTAGTGCCGTCCTGCCATTGGAAGTGGTCGGAGTAGATGGATTGCGGCGCACCGTAGAAGGGGTTGATCACCTCGTCGAACAGCCCGGCGGAGAAGTTGACCAGGTGCAGGAAGGTGCGCTTGCCCAGCCGCGAGTGTGGGTCGGGCACGTCGGAGCGCATCAGCAGGGCCGGGCTGTTGATGCCGCCGCCCGCCAGCACATAGTGCTTGGCTTTCACGCTGATCTTGCGCCCGGTGGGCGCTACGCAGCGTTCGTCCATGGCCACGCATTCGAGGCTGCTGATGGTGTCGCCGCTGTATTTCAGCCGTTCGGCGCGGGCCAGGTAAAGCAGTTCGCCACCTTTTTCCAGAGTGGACGGGATGGTGGTCACCAGCATTGACTGCTTGGCGTTGACCGGGCAGCCCATGCCGCAATACCCCAGGTTGAAGCAACCGCGCACATTGCGCGGGATCACATGCCAGCTGTAGCCGAGCTTTTCGCAGCCTTTGCGGATCACATCGTTGTTGGCATTCGGCGGCAGCGCCCACGGCGCGATGCCCAGGCGCTGCTCCATTTTTTCGAACCAGGGCGCCATTTCGGCGCTGCTGTGGCCTTTGACCGCATATTCGCTGGCCCAATGCGCGAGGGTAGCGTCAGGGGTGCGAAAGCTGGAGGTCCAGTTGATCAAGGTGGTACCGCCCACAGCCCGGCCCTGCAGGATGGTGATAGCGCCGTCCTTACTCATCCGCCCGATGCCTTCCTGGTAAAGGCTGGCGTAGGCTTCGTCTTCCAGCAGTTTGAAATCACTACTGGTCTTGAGCGGGCCTTCTTCGATCAGCAACACTTTGTAGCCGGCGGCGCTGAGGATTTCAGCCGTGGTACCGCCCCCGGCGCCGCTGCCGATGATGGCGACATCCGCTTCCAGGGTCAGGTCGTTATCCAGGGCGGCGCCATTGTGGGTTTTCCAGCCACGGGCCAGGCCGTCGCGGAACAGATCGGGTACGGGCATAGGTGTGCTCTCTTATTCTTGTAGGAAGATGCAATCTTGGGGGATGGCCCAGGCTAGATCTTGGGCGGGCCGGGGTAGCCGCAATGGGCCCAGGACTCGGGCCGGAAGTACCAGGCCATGATCACTAGCTTGAGCAACGAGCCCTGGCCCATGCGCAAAAGGTTCAGGTAACTGTTTTCCCAGCGGTGCAGGAAATTGCGGATCTGTTCGCTGCTGGCGTTTTCCCAACTGCCCCAGATACCGGTCAGCGGGCCGCGGGTAATGCCCATGCCCAGTACGTCGAATAATTGCTGGGTGAGCTTGAACATCTCGGGGGACAAGTGCTGCAGGCTGTAATCGAGCTTTTTCAGGGTGCCCTCAATACCGGCAAGCACTTGTTCGGCACTGGCCGCGCCTTCCAGCAGCACCGGGATTACCGCCCGCAAGAATGGCAAGTCGCTGGTGCGCAGCATCGCAAAGCGGCTGGCCGGCGTACTGCTGGAGCAACCGCTGAGGCTGGCGCCCAACCCGGCGGTGGCGAGGAAGGCGCTGGCACACAGGCCGATTTTCAAGACGCCGCGCCGTGACAGCGCGGGTGAATCAGTCAGGCTGGGGTTCATTGTTTTTATAGTCCCGAAGGTGGCGGTTATCAGCGGATAAACAGCTTCTGGATCAGCTTCTGGATCGACTTGCCATAAGGCGGGTAGATCAACTTCGCTGCGTTCAGGCGCTGTTTGATCAGCACACCCTTGGCCTTGCTGAACGTCAGGAAACCTTCGTGACCGTGGTAATGGCCCATGCCTGACGGGCCGATGCCACCGAACGGCATATCGTCCTGAGCGACGTGCAGCAAGGTGTCGTTCAGGCACACGCCACCGGAGTGGGTTTCGTGGAGCACCCGCGCTTGTTCGCCTTTGTTGTAGCCGAAGTAATACAAGGCCAGTGGTCGAGGTCGCTGGTTGATGTAGGCAAAGGCTTGGTCAAGGCCGCGATACGGCACGATGGGCAGGAGCGGGCCGAAGATTTCGTCCTGCATCACGGTCATGTCGTCGCTGACATTCAACAGCAGGCTGTGGACCATTCGCCGCGCCTGGCCCTGCTCGTACAGCGGGATCAAGGTGGCGCCTTTGTCGGTGGCGTCCTTGGCGTAGGCATTGAGCCGGGCCAGTTGGCGCTCGTTGATGATGGCGGTGTAGTCCGGGTTGTCGACCAGCGTCGGATAAAACCCGCGCACGGCTTTGGAATAGGCCTCGACAAAGCCTTCCACGCGATCTTCGGGTACTAGCACATAATCTGGCGCCACGCAGGTTTGCCCGGCGTTCAAGGTTTTGCCGAAGGCGATGCGTTCGGCGGCGTCCTTGAGTGGCACATCGGCCGAGACAATGGCTGGCGATTTGCCGCCTAGCTCCAGAGTCACCGGCGTGAGGTTTTCGGCCGCCGCACGCATCACGTGCTTGCCTATGCTGGTAGCGCCGGTGAACAGCAGGTGATCGAAGCGCAACTTGGAAAACGCCATGCCCACGTCAGCTTCGCCCAGCACGACGCACACCAGATCCTCGGGGAAGATCTTGGCCAGCAACGCCTTGAGCAACTCACCGGTGGCCGGCGTGGACTCACTGAGCTTGAGCATCACTCGGTTACCGGCCGCCAATGCCCCCACCAACGGGCCGATGGCCAGGTATAGCGGGTAGTTCCACGGCACGATGACGCCGACGACGCCCAATGGCTGGTAAATGACTTTGGCTGAGGCGGGCTGGAAGGCAATGCCTACAGCGCGGCGGGAAGGTTTCATCCAGCCCTTGAGGTGTTTGCTCGCGTAGTGAATGCCATGCAGGCTAGGCATCAATTCGGCAAACAGGGTTTCGTCGGCGCTGCGATGGCTGAAGTCCTGGCTGATCGCATTGATCAGCGCCTGGCGTTCGTCGCTCAGCAGATCCCGCAAAGCCTTGAGCCATTGCTGGCGCTGCCCGGCCGGCGGCATCGGGTTGGCGACGAAGGCGCGGCGTTGGGCGTTGAACAGGTTCTGGAGCTGATCCAGCGCCTGGGAATCTTGCAGGTAGGCAACGTTGGCAGACATGGCGCGGCACCGATTGTTATTGGTCTGCCTGGATTTTTAGAGTCATTGCTCTAAATTGTCAAATAACATTGCAGTAACATCCAGATTTATCCTGGCCGGGTTAGGCCGTAAGATGCCCCATCCCGTGTATAGAAGCTGATCCCCTATGGCACCACGAGTAAAGACCAGCGAGCGCATTGTGCAAACCAGCCTGGAGCTTTTTAACCAGCAGGGCGAGCGCAGTGTCAGTACCAACCACATTGCCGCCTACATGGAAATTTCCCCGGGCAACTTGTACTACCACTTCCCTAACAAGCAGGCGATCATCGCCGTGCTGTTCCGCGAATATGAAGCGCTGGTAGACAGTTTCCTGCGCCCACCACAGGGACGCACGATGGTGGTGGAGGATAAACGCTTTTATCTGCAAGCCGTATTGGCCGGCATGTGGCGTTATCGCTTCCTGCACCGCGACCTCGAACACCTGCTGGAGAGCGACCCGGAACTGGCGACTGGCTACCGGCGGTTTTCCCAGCGTTGCCTGATCCAGGGCGGCGCGATCTACCAAGGCTTTGTCGATGCCGGCATTCTCAATATGGACCCGGTGCAAACCGAAGCCCTGACCCTGAATGCGTGGATCATCCTTACCTCGTGGGTGCGTTTTTTGTGTACCACCAATGAAAAATCCACCCACCTGAGCGCCGAGGCGATCAAGCGCGGGGTGTACCAGGTGCTGGTGCTGGAGGCGGGGTTCGTTACGCCACAGGCTAAAGAGGCGGTGGACGCCTTGTTCAAAGAGTTTTACGTGCCGTTGAATCAGGCACTGGAAGAAGTGAAGTAAGACCTTTCCCCTTTGTATGCACAGGAGTCAGTCATGCCGCTTGCCCAACTGATCAGCCCCCCGCAATTGGCCGAGCGCCAACAGTCGAGCGGGTGGGTGATCCTGGATTGCCGCTTTGCCCTGGAAGACCCGGACTACGGCTTGTGCAGTTACGCCGAAGGGCATATCGAGGGCGCGCAATACGCCGACCTTGAGCGCCACCTGAGCGGCCCGGTGACCAAGGGCGTGACCGGTCGTCATCCTTTGCCGGCGGCGGACACGTTCGCCAGGCAACTGCGGGCCTGGGGCATCAGTGCCGACACCGATGTGGTGCTGTATGACGACGGCCCCGGTGCCTACGCCGCCCGTGCCTGGTGGCTGCTGGCCTGGCTGGGCAAGCGTGATGGCGTGTTTATTCTGGATGGTGGCCTCAAGGCCTGGCATGCCGCCGGTTTCCCCTTGAGCCTGGACGCGCCTGTGGTTGCGCCAGGTACCTTCGACGGTACGCCGGATAATCGTCTGTTGCTGGATGCCGAACACCTGCAAAAACGCCTGGGCCAACCTGGCCTGACCTTGATCGACGCCCGCGCCCA
This sequence comes from Pseudomonas sp. B16120, assembly GCF_044218845.1. NCBI lineage: Bacteria > Pseudomonadati > Pseudomonadota > Gammaproteobacteria > Pseudomonadales > Pseudomonadaceae > Pseudomonas > Pseudomonas sp. B16120. The sequence goes on along the minus strand of NZ_CP162588.1, from coordinate 5,939,755 downwards.
GCCGCGCTTTCGTGGCGAAGTGGAGCCCATCGATCCGATTGCCGGGCATATCCCTGGTGCGCAATGTGCGGCGTTCAGTGAAAACCTGGGCAGTGATGGTCGTTTCTTGCCGGCTGATCAGCTCAAGCAACGCTTTGCCGCGCAGTTGCAAGGGCGCCCGGCTCAGGAGCTGGTGGCGTATTGCGGGTCTGGGGTGACGGCGTGCCATAACCTGTTTGCGTTGAGCCTGGCGGGGTACCCGTTGGGCAAGTTGTATGCGGGGTCGTGGAGTGAGTGGATTACCGATCCAGCCCGGGAAATTGCGAAGGGCGACTAAACGATAGGTGTGAGCACTTCATGAAGGTGTGGGAGCTGGCTTGCCTGCGATAGCAGAGTGTCAGCCACCTCAACGTTGGCTGGCCCACCGCTATCGCAGGCAAGCCAGCTCCCACACTATTGACCGTATTGGGTCTGGAGCCATTGCGGGATCCGGCGCTCCAGATAGTAACCAGGACGCTTCAGCGAACCCTCCACAAACCCCACATGCCCGCCCTTGGCCAGCAACTCGAACTCGGTGCAGGCCGACAGCTCACTGGCGTCAGGCAAGCTGTGCGCAAACACAAACGGATCATCAGCCGCCTGGATAATCAGCGTCGGCGTGCGGATACCGCCCAGGTAATAGCGACTGGAAGCGCGGCGATAGTAATCCTCGGCACTCAAGAAACCGTGCAGCGGCGCGGTTACCCGCCCGTCGAAGTCCCAGAACGTGCGCATCTTTTCCAGGGAGCCAAGGGCCTCGAGGGTTTTGAGCCCATCCTCACGACCGTCCTGCAGGAATTGGCGTTGCTTGACGCGGATATACGCCAGCATCTCGCGCATGAAGTGCTTCTGATACACCCGCGAGAACCCCAGCCCAATGCGATCCGCGCATTGATCCAGGCGAAACGGCACCGACACCGCCGCCGCGCCCTGCAGCCCTGAAGCCTCGCCGGTTTCCCCCAAATGCTTGAGCAACACGTTGCCACCCAGGGAATAACCCACCGCATACAAGGGCGCCAACGGCCGCTTGGCGCGCAGATGAGCAATCGCCGCCGCCAGGTCTTCGCTGGCGCCGGAGTGATAACTGCGAGCCAGCAGGTTGGGCTCGCCCGAGCAGCCGCGCCAGTTCAACGCGGCACTGGCCCAGCCTTGGGCCGCGAGGACTTTTTGCAGGCCGGCCACATAGGGTGAATTGGACGAACCGGTCAGCCCATGCAGCACCAGCACCAAGGGCGCTTGCACGTCATGGGGGCCATGCCAGTCGAGATCGAGGAAGTCGCCATCCTCCAGCCACAGGCGCTCACGCTGACGCTCGATGTGGGTGGTCGGCCGCCACAGCGGCCCCCACAGTGTCTGCAAGTGGGGGTTGCCGAGGCCGAAGGCGGGTTTGAATAAATCGGAAGAGGGGGTCATGAAACTCTCGGTAGCCAGTGAGCTCGCCGTGGCAAGCTCCCCAGCCACAGGTTAAGCGGCGTTTTCGACCAAACGATGCCACAACGCGTAATACACCCGCCCGGACTTCTGCTCCCGGTGCAGGCGCCAGCCACTTGGCAGGCCGAGCGTGGAGGGCGCGGTCTCGCTCTCAGTGTAGATCCAGGCATCCGGTGCCAGCCACTGGCGTTCTTCCAGCAGAGTGCAGACGGCCGGTAGCAGGTTCTGGTTGAACGGTGGGTCGAGGAACACTACATCGTATTCAGTCGCCGCCTGGGTTTCCAGGTAGCGCAGCGCGTCGGCCGTCTGCACCTGGCCGGTGGTGCAACGCAGCGTGCCCAGGTGCTCCTTGAGGCTGGACACCGCCACATTGCTGGCGTCCAGCGCCTGGCCCTGGGCCGCGCCACGGGACAGCGCCTCCAGGAACAGCGCGCCGCTGCCGGCGAACGGGTCCAGCACTTTGGCCCCGCCTATGTACGGCGCGAGCCAGTTGAACAGGGTTTCACGCACGCGATCAGGCGTCGGGCGCAGGCCCACAACGTCGGGGAAGCTCAGCTTGCGGCTGCCCCATTCACCGCCAATGATGCGCAGTTGGCCCACACCGTTATGCACGTTGTGGACAGGTTTTTTCGGGCGAGATGAACTGGCCATTAATGCTCCGGAACCCCGAGCGGCTGCTCGGCAGGTTTATCAGTGGGGGGCGGTAGTGGCTTTTGCGCAATCGTCGGGCCGGCGGTCACGATGACCATCTTGTCGGCGCTCAAGTGTTTGTTCATTGCAGCCTTGACCTGATCGACGGTCAGGGCCTGGGATTGTTTCATGAAATCTTCCAGATAGCTCAGCGGCAGGTTGTAGAAACCCATGGCGCCCAACTGCCCGACGATATCGGCGTTGCTTGCGGTGGACAGCGGGAAGCTGCCGGCCAGCTCGCGCTTGGCGTCATCCAGTTCCTTTTGCGTCGGGCCGGTCTTGAGGTAGTCAGCCAATACGTCCTCCACCAGGCGCAAGGTGCCACCGCTCATTTCGGCGCGGGTCTGCAGGTTGATCATGAACGGGCCGCGCACCTGCATCGGTGAGAAACCGGAATACACGCCGTAGGTCAGGCCGCGCTTTTCACGCACTTCGCTCATCAAGCGAGTGCCGAAGCCACCGCCGCCGAGGATCTGGTTACCCAGGGACAAGGCTGCGTAATCCGGGTCGGCACGGTCGATGCCCAACTGCGCAAACAGCAGGTGGGTTTGCTTGGACGGGAACTCGATACGGCTCAGGCCGGCTTTTGGCTCGGTCGGCTGGGCGATCTTGGCCATCGCCGGGCCCTTGGGCAGCGAGGCGGACACCTTGGCCGTCATGGCTTCGGCTTCGGCGCGGGTCAGGTCGCCCACTACTGCAATTACCGCGTTACCCGCCGCATAGGCCTTGGCGTGGAACGCCTGCAACTGCGCCAGGGTAATCTTCGGCACGCTCTCGGGGGTGCCTTCGCTCGGGTGGGCGTAAGGGTGGTCGCCGTACAGGCGCTTGAACAGCTCGATGCTCGCCAGTTTGCCGGGGTTCTGCTTCTGGTACTCGAAACCGGCCAGGATCTGGTTCTTGATGCGTGCCAGCGAGTCTGCCGGGAATGTCGGCTGGCCGATCACCTGGTTGAACAGTGACAGGGCGGCGTCGCGCTTGGCGCTGTCGCTCAGGCTGCGCAGGGTCACCAGCGCCATGTCGCGGTAGGCGCCGTTGCCAAAGTCGGCCCCCAGGCCTTCGAACCCGCTGGCGATCTGGCTGACATCCTTGCCCGGCACGCCTTCGTTGAGCATGGCGTTGGTCATCAGTGCCAGGCCTGGCACGTCGCCATCCTGGCTGCTGCCGGCGGCGAACAGCAGGCGCATGTCGAACATCGGCAGTTCATGGGCTTCGACGAACAGCACCTTGGCGCCTTCGGTGGTGGTCCAGGTTTGTACGTCGAGCTTGCGGTTGGTCGGTGCCTTGCCATCCAGTTCCGCCAGGGATTGCAGGGTGCTGGCCGTTTGAGCCTTGTCCAGGGCCTGGCTGGCGACCGACTCGCTGGGGCGCAAGAAGTAAACGGCGCTGGCCGCCATCAGGGTGACGGCGATCAGGCCGGGCAGGATCAGGCGGCTGTTTTTGCGATCACTCATGAGCGGTCTCCTCAGGCAAAACATGGGCGACGCTCAGACGTTCGCGGGTGAAATAAGTGCGTGCGGCCTTCTGGATGTCTTCCGGGGTCACGCTTTGCAGGTCGGCAAGCTCGGTGTCCATGAGTTTCCAGGACAGGCCGACCGTTTCCAGGGAGCCGATGGCCGTGGCCTGGCTGGTGATGGAATCACGCTGGTACACCAGGCCGGCAATCACCTGGGCACGGATGCGCTCCAGTTCTTCGGCGGTCGGCGGCTTGGCCTTCAACTCATCGAGCAGGCGCCACAGGCCGGCTTCGGCCTGGGCCACGGTTTTCTTCTTCTGCTGGTTCGGCGTGGCCGAGAGGGTAAACAGGCTGTCGCCACGGGTGTAGGCGTCGTAGTTGGTGGAAGCCGCGGACACCAGTTCCTCACCGCGTTCCAGTTGCTCGGAGATCCGTGCACTGTAGCCGCCGTCCAGCAGGGCCGAGATCAGGCGCAGGGCCTGCACCGAACGTTTGTCTTCAGCGGTGGCCAGGCCGGGCACGTTGAAGCCCAGGATCACACTCGGAAGTTGGGTCTGCACGTGCAGGGTCAGCAGGCGCTCGCCGGGCTCGGCCAGTTCCATCGGGATTTTTGCCGGCGGCACGTCACGCTTGGGGATCGGGCCGAAGTAACGTTGGGCGAGGTTTTTCACCTCGTCCGGGGTCACGTCGCCGACCACCACCAGGGTGGCGTTGTTCGGCACGTACCAGGATTGGTACCAGTGGCGCAGTTCCTCGACCTTCATGCGGTCCAGGTCGGCCATCCAGCCAATGGTCGGCGTGTGGTAGCCACTGGCCGGGAACGCCATGGCCTTGAAGCGCTCGAACGCCTTGGACATGGGGTTATCGTCGGTGCGCAGGCGGCGTTCTTCTTTGATTACCTCGATTTCACGGCTGAACTCGTCGGCCGGCAGGCGCAGGCTGGCCATGCGGTCGGCTTCCAGCTCAAAGGCCACGCCCAGGCGGTCACGGGCCAATACCTGGTAATACGCGGTGTAGTCGTCGCTGGTGAACGCATTTTCTTCGGCGCCCAGGTCGCGCAGGATCAGCGAGGCTTCGCCGGGGCCGACCTTGGCGCTGCCCTTGAACATCATGTGTTCCAGGGCGTGGGACAAACCGGTCTGGCCCGGGGTTTCGTAGCTTGAGCCAACCTTGTACCAGACCTGGGAAACCACCACCGGCGCGCGATGATCTTCGCGCACGACCACTTTAAGGCCGTTATCGAGGGTGAATTCATGGGTGGGTTGTGGATCGGCAGCCAAAGCTGAGAGAGGCAGACAAACTGTGCTGAACAGCAGGCCTGCGGCGCGGCGGGCTAGAGCATTCATTCGTTTTTAAACCTGTTGGGCTGCCCGCTTGGTCTTAGCGTCGGCGGGCGAGGAGGTGCTAGGATACTGGTCCGACTTAAGGACGGCCACTGCGGCTGTCTTGTGAAGGCCCTATTTAGGCCTTACAAAATGTTGCGCATGAACGAGCTGGCTAAAAAACAGTCTGTTACGCATCGAATTTTATTTACCGGCGCGCCCTGTGGCGCGTCGCTACCTTGAGATAGCCGTCTCCATGTTTGGTTCCAACGACGACAAGAAGACCCCAGCTGCGGCTGGCGAGAAGAAAGGCCTGTTCGGATGGCTGCGCAAAAAGCCGCAGGAAACCGTCGTCGAACAGCCACAGGTTCACGCTGAACCGACCCCTGAACCCGTAATAGAAGCCGAACCGGTTGCCGAGACGCCAGTTCCGGTGGTGTTACCGATGGCTGAGCCGGTGTTGCAGCCGGTCGTTGACGCCGAGCCGGAACCTGAGCCTGAGCACAAGCCCTGGTTAGAGCTGCCGGTGGCCGAAGAACCCGTGGCATTGGTTGAGGATGTTCAGGCCGAGCACGTCGTGCCGCCGATTCCTGCAGTGGTTGAGCCGGCGCCGGTAGAGGCTGTGGCTGAAATACCGCCCGTCGTTGAAGTGCCTGCACCGGTTGTCGCTGCACCTGCCGTTATCGAGCCAGAGCCTGTCGTCGCCACCACCGAAACCAGCAAAACCGGATTCTTTGCACGCCTCAAGCAGGGCCTGAGCAAGACCAGCGCCAGTATTGGCGAAGGCATGGCCAGCCTGTTCCTGGGCAAGAAAGTCATTGATGACGAGCTGCTCGAAGACATCGAGACCCGCCTGCTCACCGCCGACGTGGGCGTCGAAGCCACCGCCGTGATCATCCAGAGCCTGACGCAGAAGGTCGCGCGCAAGCAGTTGACCGACGCCGATGCGCTGTACAAATCCCTGCAGGCTGAGCTGGCCGCCATGCTCAAACCGGTTGAAGCGCCGCTGGTGATCACGCCGAAAAAGCCGTTCGTCATCCTCGTTGTAGGGGTTAATGGCGCTGGTAAGACCACCACCATCGGCAAGCTGGCCAAGAAGCTGCAAGGTGAAGGCAAGAAAGTCATGCTCGCCGCCGGTGACACCTTCCGTGCCGCCGCCGTCGAGCAGTTGCAGGTGTGGGGCGAGCGCAACAAGATCCCGGTGATCGCCCAGCACACCGGCGCCGACTCGGCTTCGGTGATCTTCGATGCCGTGCAGGCCGCCAAGGCCCGTAACATTGACGTGCTGATCGCCGACACCGCCGGTCGCCTGCACACCAAAGACAACTTGATGGAAGAACTGAAGAAAGTGCGCCGCGTGATCGGCAAGCTCGACGCCGATGCACCCCATGAAGTCCTGCTGGTGCTCGACGCCGGTACTGGCCAGAACGCCATCAGCCAGGCCAAGCAATTCAACCAGACGGTGCAGCTGACCGGCTTGGCATTGACTAAGCTCGACGGCACGGCCAAGGGCGGTGTGATTTTCGCCCTGGCCAAACAGTTCGGGTTGCCGATTCGCTATATCGGCGTCGGTGAAGGCATCGACGACCTGCGCACCTTTGAAGCCGAACCCTTTGTACAGGCACTGTTTGCCGAGCGGGAGCGTTCATGATTCGATTCGAACAGGTCGGTAAACGCTATGCCAACGGGCATGTGGGCTTGCATGAGCTGAGCTTTCGAGTGCGTCGCGGCGAATTCTTGTTTGTCACCGGCCATTCGGGCGCAGGCAAAAGTACGCTGTTGCGCCTGCTGCTGGCCATGGAACGCCCGACTACCGGCAAGTTGCTGCTGGCGGGCCAGGACCTGGCCACTATCAGCAATGCGCAAATTCCATTCCTGCGCCGCCAGATCGGCGTGGTGTTCCAGAACCACCAGTTGCTGTTCGACCGTACGGTGTTCAACAACGTGGCCCTGCCGTTGCAGATCCTCGGGCTGTCCAAGGCCGAGATCGTCAAACGCGTGGACTCGGCCCTGGAACGCGTGGCCTTGTCGGACAAGACCGACCTCTTCCCCGGCGACCTGTCCACCGGCCAGCAACAGCGTGTCGGTATCGCCCGCGCCATCGTCCATCGCCCGGCTTTGCTGCTGGCGGACGAGCCCACCGGTAACCTCGACCCGCGCCTGGCGGCCGAGATCATGGGGGTGTTCGAAGACATCAACCGCCTGGGCACCAGCGTCTTGATCGCCAGCCACGACCTGGCCTTGATTGCGCGTATGCGCCATCGCATGCTGACCCTGCAACGCGGCCGCCTGATCGGCGACGGGGAGGCTGGCGTATGAGTGCTACACGCAGCCCTAAAGTATCCGAACGGGTGGCTCCGAAGCCGGCCGACCCGCAACCGAAAAAGAAAAAACACGACGAAGACGACGGCCCGGACTTCGGCACCCTGGTGCACGCCTGGATCGAAAGCCACCGCGCCAGCCTGCTGGACAGCCTGCGGCGCCTGGGCAAACAGCCGATCGGTAGTTTTTTCACTTGCCTGGTGATGGCGGTGGCCTTGAGCCTGCCGATGGGCTTGTCGCTGTTGCTTAATAATGTGGAGCGCCTGGGCGGTTCCTGGCAGCGGGCGGCGCAGATTTCGCTGTACCTGAACCTGGACACCAGCAGCAAGGAAGGCGAAGCGCTGCGTGACGACATCAAGAACATCCCGGGGGTAGCCGAGGCCGAGTACATCAGCCGCGACCAGGCCCTTGAAGAGTTCCAGCAGCAATCGGGCCTGGGCGAGGCGCTCAAGGAGCTGCCGCAGAACCCGCTGCCGGGCGTGGTGCTGGTAACGCCGAACGAGGTCGACAAGCCGGCGCTGGAAGCCCTGCGACAAAAACTCGCAGAGATGCCGAAGGTGCAACAGGCCCAACTTGATCTAGTCTGGGTAGAGCGCCTGGCCGCGATCCTCAAGCTGGGCGACCGCTTTGTGTTCGGCCTGACGGTGTTATTAGTGTCTGCATTACTTTTGGTGATAGGTAATACCATTCGTCTTCATATTGAAAACCGTCGCACCGAGATAGAAGTGATTAAACTGGTGGGCGGCACAGACAGCTATGTGCGTCGGCCTTTCCTGTACATGGGCGCGCTGTATGGCCTGGGTGCGGGGATCTTGTCCTGGGGCGTACTGGCGTTTGGCCTGGATTGGTTGAACGACGCGGTTGTCGGCCTGGCGGGGCTCTACGGCAGTGATTTCGCGTTGGCCGGTGTGCCGGTAGCCGATGGTCTGAGTCTCTTGCTTGGCGCGGTGTTGTTGGGGTATATCGGTGCGTGGATTGCGGTGGCACGGCATTTACGTGAACTGGCGCCGAAGTAGTTAATGCCAGATTAATGTGGTTTCGTTTGTATTGACCGTATCAGCGGTTTAGGGAACTTGTCCTACGGTTCCCAGGTCAATTTTCGCAGTGCTGAACTGCACGAGTTATGTGAGTCGGAGGTTTTTTCGTATGACCACTTCTTTGCAACCTGCTTATGCCTTGGTCCCGGGTGCGAACCTGGAAGCCTATGTGCACACGGTCAACAGCATTCCATTGCTGACGCCCGAGCAGGAGCGTGAACTGGCCGAGAGTCTCTACTATGAGCAGGATTTGGGGGCGGCTCGGCAGATGGTGCTCGCCCACCTGCGTTTTGTCGTACATATCGCCCGTAGCTATAGCGGCTATGGTCTGGCCCAGGCCGACCTGATTCAGGAAGGCAACGTAGGCCTGATGAAGGCTGTGAAGCGTTTCAACCCTGAAATGGGCGTGCGCCTGGTGTCGTTTGCCGTGCACTGGATCAAGGCGGAAATCCACGAGTTCATCCTGCGCAACTGGCGCATCGTGAAAGTGGCCACCACCAAGGCCCAGCGCAAGCTGTTCTTCAACCTGCGCAGCCAGAAAAAACGCCTGGCGTGGCTGAACAACGAAGAAGTCCACCGCGTGGCCGAAAGCCTCGGTGTGGAGCCCCGTGAAGTGCGCGAGATGGAAAGCCGCCTGACCGGCCATGACATGGCCTTCGACCCAGCCGCCGAAGCGGATGACGACAGCGCCTTCCAATCGCCGGCCAACTATCTGGAAGACCACCGGTACGATCCGGCGCGTCAACTGGAGGACGCCGACTGGAGCGACAACTCCAACCACAACCTGCACGAAGCGCTGGAAGTGCTGGACGACCGCAGCCGTGACATCCTCTACCAGCGTTGGCTGGCAGAAGAAAAAGCCACGCTGCACGACCTGGCGCAAAAGTACAACGTGTCGGCAGAACGGATTCGTCAGCTTGAGAAAAGCGCGATGAACAAGCTGAAGTTGTCGATCGCCGCTTAAAACGCAGCGAACAAAAAATGCCCCGGTCGAAAGATCGGGGCATTTTTGTATGTGTTCGAAAAGTCTCAAGTACAACTCGGTTTAATGTGGGAGCTGGCTTGCCTGCGATGAGGCCGTGTCAGATGAAGCATGGGTTACTGACCCACCGCTATCGCAGGCAAGCCAGCTCCCACAGGTCTCGTATTGTGTCAGTCGGACCAGGGTGCCTTTCGAGAGTTGTGCAGCTCCACCAGGTAACCCTCCCCACCCAACTGGCTCATCTGCTGGCGAATCCACGCCGCTCGCCGTGCCACATAGGCGGTCGGATGACTGGCACTCCACACCCGTGGATTGGGCAACACCGCCGCCAGGTAACTGGCCTGCTGCCGCGAAAGCCCTTTGGCACTCACGCCAAAATGGTGCCGCGCCGCCGCTTCTACGCCAAACACACCTTCATCCCATTCCACGCTGTTGAGGTACACCTCAAGAATCCGCTGCTTGGGCCATAACACTTCGATCAAACCGGTAAACCACGCCTCCAGGCCTTTGCGCAAATAGCTGCGGCCGGCCCACAGGAACAGGTTTTTCGACACCTGCTGGCTCAGGGTGCTGGCGCCGCGAATCGAGCCGCCACGCTCGTTGTGCAGGATCGCCGCCTGGATCGCGCCGAAATCAAAACCCCAATGTTGCGGGAAACGCTGGTCTTCACCGGCCATCACCGCGACTTTGAGATCATCGGAGATTTCGTCCCACGGTACCCAGCTGCGTTGCAGGTCAATGGGTTCGCCGTCGACCCAGGACTCGACCTTGCGCTCCACCATCAGCGCAGTGAACGGTGGCGGTACCACACGAAACAGCAGCACCAGCAACACACTGCCGATGGCAAACCATTTCACGACGTTGAGAAAGCGTTTGAAGAGGACACGCAGCATAGAGATGGCTTGGCCGAACCCGTTGAGCGGGCCATTATACAGACCCTGCCCGATGAGTCTGACTGGAGTTCCCCATGCTGCGTAGCTTTCTGATGCTGGCTGCCTTTTTCGGCTTTACCGGCGTTGCGCTGGGCGCTTTCGCCGCCCACGGCCTGAAAAACCGCCTGAGCGCCGACTACCTGGCGATCTTCCATACCGGCGTGACCTACCAGTTGGTGCATGCCCTGGCACTGTTCGGCATGGCCTTGCTGGCGGCGCATATTCCGGGCCGGTTGGTCACCTGGGCGGGTATTTCGTTTACCGTCGGTATCCTGCTGTTCTCGGGCAGCCTGTATGTGCTGACGATGACCGGCATCAGTAAACTGGGGATCATCACGCCGTTTGGCGGGCTGGCGTTCCTGCTCGGCTGGTTCTTCCTGGGCCTGGCGGCGTGGCGTTTGCAGCTTTGACCGCTTGACGCTTGGAGCTGACCTTCAGGTTCCAATCGCGCTAGAATGCGGGCCCCTAAAAACGATGGCGGCCCGTGGCATGCGCATTCAGTTGAACGGCGAACCCTTTGAACTGCCCGACGGCGAAACCGTTGCGGCCCTGCTGACCCGTCTGGACCTGACCGGGCGTCGCGTCGCAGTGGAGCTCAACCTGGATATCGTCCCGCGTAGCCAGCACGCCGAGACTGTGCTCACCGAAGGTGACCAGATCGAAGTGGTCCACGCCATCGGCGGCGGCTAGCCCGCCACGGCCGCAACGCATTCTGCAGAACCTCATCCAACCAGAGGATTTCCCATGAGCATCGTTCGTAGCGACAAGCCTTTCGTCCTGGCCGGTCGTACCTACCAGTCCCGTCTGCTGGTCGGCACCGGCAAGTACCGCGACATGGAAGAAACCCGCCTGGCCATCGAAGCCTCGGGTGCCGAGATCGTCACCTTCGCCGTACGCCGCACCAACCTCGGCCAGATCGAGGGCGAGCCGAACTTGCTCGAAGTGCTCTCGCCGGAGCGCTACACCTTTTTGCCAAACACTGCTGGCTGCTACGACGCCATCGAAGCCGTGCGCACCTGCCGCCTGGCCCGTGAGCTGCTCGACGGCCACAACCTGGTGAAGCTGGAAGTGCTGGCCGACCAGAAAACCCTGTTCCCCAATGTGATCGAAACCCTCAAGGCCGCCGAGACCTTGGTCAAGGAAGGCTTCGACGTGATGGTCTACACCAGCGATGACCCGATCATCGCCCGTCAGTTGGCAGAAATCGGCTGCATCGCGGTGATGCCGCTGGCTGGTCTGATCGGTTCCGGCCTGGGCATCTGCAATCCGTATAACCTGCAAATCATCCTCGAAGAAGCCAAGATCCCGGTATTGGTGGATGCGGGTGTGGGCACTGCCTCCGACGCGACCATCGCCATGGAACTGGGCTGCGACGCGGTGCTGATGAACTCGGCCATTGCCCATGCCCAGCAACCAATCATGATGGCCCAAGCCATGAACCACGCCATCGTCGCGGGCCGCCTGGCCTACCTCGCCGGGCGCATGCCGAAAAAACTCTATGCCAGCGCCTCTTCGCCGCTGGATGGTCTGATCAAGTAAGAGCTATTGATGACTGAATCAAACGAAACGCCGAACACCGTAGAAGAGGGCGACGAGTCCAAGCACCGCCGCATCAAGAGTTTTGTGATGCGCGCCGGCCGCATGACCGAAGGCCAGCAAAAGGGCCTGGAACAGGGCACGCCGCTGTTCGTACTGCCCCTGGCCGATGCGCCGGTGGACTATGACCAAGTGTTCGGCCGTTCGGCCCCGCGCTCCCTGGAAATCGGTTTCGGCATGGGCCATTCCCTGCTGGAAATGGCCGCAGCCGCGCCGGAGCAGGATTTCATCGGTGTGGAAGTGCACCGCCCAGGCGTCGGCGCACTGCTCAACGGTGTGCTGACCCAAGGCCTGAAAAACCTGCGGGTCTACGACTGCGATGCGATTGAAGTGCTCAACCGCTGCATCGCCGACAACAGCCTCGACCGCCTGATGCTGTTCTTCCCCGACCCATGGCACAAGGCCCGTCACCACAAGCGCCGCATCGTCCAGGCGTCCTTCGCGGAACTGGTGCGCAGCAAGCTGAAAGTGGGCGGCATCCTGCACATGGCCACCGACTGGGAACCGTACGCGGAATACATGCTGGAAGTGATGAACGTCGCCCCCGGCTACCGCAACCTGGCCGAAGACGGCAAATGCGTGCCACGCCCGGCCGAGCGGCCGATCACCAAGTTCGAACGCCGTGGCGAGCGGTTGGGGCATGGGGTGTGGGATTTGAAGTTCGAGAAGCTGGCTTAAACAGTCATCAGCTTGAAACGCAATCAAATGTGGGAGCTGGCTTGCCTGCGATAACATCACCTCGGTATCACTGATACACCGAGGTGTCTGTATCGCAGGCAAGCCAGCTCCCACATGTGTTTTGTAGTGCCTGCTGGGTCAGCGGCGGTCTGCTACCACGCCAATCAACACCAGCACCACGATCAACACCGGCGCCAGGCTGTAGTTATTGAACTGGCTCAATCCCCGCACAATCCACGGCGTAGCGTAGATCAACGCCGCACCACTGCCGATCAGGCACAGCAGGGCCATCAAGGGTACGCGCAAGGCGCCGGCGATGCTGCCCAGGCGTGCTTCGACCCAGCCCTTGATGTCGGCGCCGAACAGCACCAGCAAACAGCCCACAAGGGCCAACGAGATTTCCGACAGGTTGCTACGGCTCCAGCGGGATACGGTGGCGAGCAGGTCGAGTACCAGATCCATTCGATTTCCTTAAGAGCTATCAGCTCAAAAACTTCTGCAACAGGTCATTGAGAAAGAGTTGCCCGCGGTCGGTGGCCGCCAGGCGTGACGGTTCGACCTGCATTAATCTACTTTGTTCTGCGTCGCGGCGGCCTTCATCGAGGCTCGCCAGATCGAGGCCGGTGCGCTCGGCGTAGAGCTTGGCATCAACCCCTTCGGTGAGGCGCAGCGCGTTCATCAGGAACTCGAACGGCAGTTCATCGTTGGTCAGTTCTTTCGCGCCGGCCTGGAAGCTTTTGGCCGGGTTGAGGTAGTCCTTTGGTGCACGGGTTTTCCAGGTGCGGATGATGCGCCCGTCCGGGTGGCTGAGCTTGCCGTGGGCGCCGGCGCCTATGCCGATAAAGTCGCCAAAGCTCCAGTAATTGAGGTTATGCCGCGCCGGCCGCCCCGGTTGGGCGTAGGCCGAGACTTCATATTGTGCGTAACCGTGTTCGGCGAGCAGTGCCTGGCCGGCTTCCTGGATATCCCACAGCGTGTCGTCTTCCGGCAGCGCGGGTGGCTGGTTCCAGAACACGGTGTTGGGTTCCAGGGTCAGTTGGTACCAGGACAGGTGCGTGGGCTTGAGTGCAATGGCCTGGCGCAGGTCGCCCAAGGCGTCCTCCAGGGACTGGTTGGGCAAGCCGTGCATCAAATCCAGGTTGAAGTTATCGAACCCGGCCTGGCGCGCCATGCCGGCTGCGCGCACGGCTTCATCGCCATTGTGGATGCGGCCCAGGGCTTCGAGCTTCTCTTGCTGGAAGCTCTGGATGCCGATGGACAGGCGATTGATCCCCAGTTTGCGGTACGCCACGAACTTCTCTTGTTCGAACGTACCGGGGTTGGCTTCCAGGGTGATCTCGATATCGTCGGTAAACGGGATACGCGTTTGAACGCCCTTGAGCAGGCGGCCCAGTGCAGCAGCGCTGAACAGGCTGGGCGTGCCGCCGCCAAAGAAGATCGAACTCAGTTTACGGCCATACACGGCGTGCAGGTCTTGGTCCAGGTCGGCCAGCAGGGCGTCCACGTACTCTTCTTCCGGCAGCACTTTGCTGGCGGTGTGGGAGTTGAAGTCGCAATACGGGCATTTGCGCACGCACCACGGGATATGGATGTACAGCGCCAGGGGCGGCAGATGGGGCAGGGCCGCCCGTGGTGTTTGCGCGCCACCGTGGATCAGCGGCTGCGCAGAGGTGTTCTGGGTCATTTCAAGCCCAGGCGCTGGCGCAGCAACGCCATGGCGCGGGCGCGGTGGCTGATCTGGTTCTTGTCGGCCGGGCTCAGTTCGGCGCTGGAGACATTGCGCTCCGGCACCCAGAACAGCGGGTCATAGCCAAACCCATGCTCACCGCTGGCGGCTTGCAGGATGCGCCCGTGCCACAGGCCTTCGCACAGAATCGGCAACGGGTCATCGGCATGCCGCACCAGGGCCAGCACGCAGACGAACTGCGCACCACGCTCGGCCTCCGGCACGTCCTTGAGGGCGTCGAGCAGCTTGGCGTTGTTGGCTGCGTCGCCCTTGCCGTCGGCGTAACGGGCGGAGTAGATGCCAGGGGCGCCGCCGAGGAAGTCCACGGCCAGGCCCGAATCATCCGCCAGGGCCGGCAGGCCAGAGATACGCGCAGCATTGCGGGCCTTGAGGATGGCATTCTCGACGAACGACAGGCCGGTCTCTTCCGGTTCGACCTGGCTGAACTCGCCAATCGAACGCAGGTGCACAGACTCACCGAGCATGGCTTGCAGTTCTTTGAGTTTGCCGGCGTTGTGGCTGGCGAGTACGAGTTGGGTAAGGTTCATCATTCGGCCGGGAACAGTTCTTGGTTGAATTGGAAACCGTGGGCCTTGCCGCCGGTTTCAACGTTGATGGTAAACGTCTTGTATTCCCGCTGGGTCACCGAGTAGGGCGCGAGGTAGCTGATGCCGCTTTTCTCTTCGATCTGCTTGAACGTCAGGATCTCGCTCTTGCCGCCCAAATCCTTGACCGTGCCAGTGACTTGCGCGGCCACCGGGCTTACGCCCTTGATCACGGTCACGTTGATCAACCCCTTCTCCTTGCTGCGCACCACACCGACTTTTTGGGCGGTCTCAGCGGGCAGGAAGCTTGAAGTGAAGGTGTTGTAATGAACGGTGATATCGCCGAAGTCTTTTTTGCGATTAGCGTCGATAGCGTCGGCGGCCATGGCGCTGGCGCCCAGGCATGCGGTCAATAGAAAAATAGCCAAACGACTCATGAACGTCCCTCTTGAAGATGATTAGACGGCAACTTTGTGGTCGGTCAGGCCAGGGCTGCTGACCCGGTAGATACCAATTTCGCCCAACAGGTTGGGCCATAGCTTACTCGCCCAGCCGTGGCGGTGCTGTTGATCGACGGCAAGGCGGTTGATCACCTTGGCTTCACGCTCGCCACACAGGGCTTCGAAGTCTTCGAAGGTGCAGAAGTGGATGTTCGGCGTGTTGTACCAGGTGTACGGCAGGAAGTCGGAGACCGGCATGCGCCCCTTGGTGGCCAGGTACCAGCGGCAGCGCCAGTGGCCAAAGTTGGGAAAGGTGATGATGCATTGGCGGCCCACGCGCAGCATTTCGTCGAGGATGCGGTCCGGGTAGTGCACCGCTTGCAGGGCTTGGGTCATCACCACGATATCGAAGCTGTTGCTGGCAAAGTTGCCCAAGCCCTTGTCCAGGTCCTGCTCGATCACGTTGATGCCCTTGGCCACGCACTGGGCGATGTTGTCCGGGTCGTTTTCCAGGCCGTAGCCGGTGACTTGCTTGTGGTCGCGCAGCCAGCTCAGCAGTTCGCCGTCGCCGCAGCCCAGGTCGAGCACGCGGCTGCCGGCGGGGATCCAGTCTTGGATGATTTCCAGGTCGGCTCTCATGGCGTTCTCACAAGCGAAATACGGTTCATGTAGTTACTGAACGCCTGCAGGTAGCGTGGGATCGGAATCAGGAAGGCGTCGTGGCCTTGCGGTGCATCGATCTCCAGGTAGCAGACGTCTTTCTTGGCGGCCATCAGGGCATCCACCAGCTCACGGGAGCGCGCTGGCGAAAAGCGCCAGTCGGTGGTGAACGACATCACGCAGAACTTGGCCGTGGCGTGCTCGAAGGTTTTTGCCAGGTCGTCATCGTGGTTGGCGGCCGGGTCGAAGTAGTCCAGAGCCTTGGTCATCAGTAGGTAGGTGTTGGCGTCAAAGCGCCCCGAGAATTCCTCGCCCTGATAACGCAGGTAGCTTTCCACCTGGAACTCGACGCTGTGGAAGTCGTAGTTGAGCTTCTCGCTCTTGAGGCCTCGGCCGAATTTCTCGCCCATGGAATCGTCGGACAGGTAGGTAATGTGGCCGACCATCCGCGCCAGCATCAGGCCGCGCTTGGGGATCACGCCCGCTTCCTGGAACGAACCGCCGTGGAACTCGGGGTCGGTGAGGATCGCCTGGCGCGCCACTTCGTTGAAGGCGATGTTCTGCGCCGACAACTTGGGCGCCGAGGCGATGGCCAGGCAATGACGCACGCGGTCCGGATAGGTGATGGTCCATTGCAGGGCCTGCATGCCGCCCAGGCTGCCGCCAATCACGGCGGCCCACTGGCTGATGCCCAGCAGGTCGGCCAGGCGTGCCTGGCTGTGCACCCAGTCTTCCACGGTCAGCACTGGGAAGTCGGCGCCGAACGGTTTGCCAGTTTCCGGGTTGAGGCTGCTGGGGCCGGTGGAGCCGTTGCAGCCGCCGAGGTTGTTCAGGCTGACCACAAAGAACTTATTGGTGTCGATGGGCTTGCCGGGGCCGATGCAACTGTCCCACCAGCCGGGCTTGCGGTCGTCAACGCTATGGAAGCCGGCGGCGTGATGATGGCCGGATAAGGCATGGCAGATCAGCACGGCGTTGTTCGCCGTGGCGTTCAGTTGGCCATAGGTTTCGTAGATCAGGTCGTAGGCTGGCAACGAACGGCCGCAGGCCAGGGCCAGGGGTTCGCTGAAATGCGCCACTTGTGGCACGACCAGTCCAACAGAATCGGGGGGGAAGGCAGCTGGCATCGACCCTGCTCTCGTTTAAATGAGGCGTAAGTCTAAAGAGCGGGGACCCTAGCGGCAAGCAATGGTCGGGGGTTAGCGTGATCGTTCCCACGCTCCGCGTGGGAATGCCTCTTGGGACGTTCTGCGTCCTGCCCTGGTGACGCGGAGCGTCACGGGCTGCATTCCCACGCAGAGCGTGGGAATGATCAGCACAAGCCATGCTATCGCAGACAAGCCAGCTCCCACACAAGCCAACTCCCATAGGGGCTACGGCATTCAGATCAGGCCAAACAACTCTTTTGGCATGTAAGCAAAGTAGGCCAGGCGCGGAATCACCCAGCTTTGCAGCAACTGAATCACGATAAACGCGAAGATCGGCGAGATATCCAGGCCACCCAGGTTCGGAATCAGGCGACGGAAGGGTGCCAGCACGGGCTCGGTGATCTGAGCCACCAATTCGGCACCTGGGCTACGGCTGCCCGGTGCGACCCAGGAGAGGATCACGCTGATGATCATCGACCAGAAAATGATCTTCAGGAACAGCGAGAAAATCCCGATCAGGCCCCATGGCAACAGCAGGACGGTGAAGGCCTGGTAGCCATTGAGCATCAGGATCACCACGAACAGCAGGATTTGCAGCAGCAACGCCAGCACCAGCGACGACATGTCCAGGCCGAACAGGCTCGGGATCACTCGGCGCAGCGGCTTGAGCAGTGGTTGGGTGGCCTTCACCACGAACTGGCACAGCGGGTTGTAGAAGTTTGCACGCACCAGTTGCAGGATAAAGCGCATCAGCACGATCAGCAGGTACAAGCTGCCCAGGGTCTGGATGATGAAAATGGCAGCGTCATTGATTCCGAGCATGTTTGATTACCTTGGTAAGGGACGACTATTTGCCCAGTTGCTCAGCCATCTCGGCTGAACGATGTGCGGCGGCACCCAGTGCTGTTTCCACCAGGGCTTCAAAGCCCCCGGCCTGGAACGACTCGATAGCCGCTTGTGTGGTGCCACCGGGCGAGGTGACGCGACGGCGCAGTTCGGCGGCATCCACCTCGCTGCCGACCGCCATTTTCGCGGCGCCCAGGGCGGTTTGCTCCGCCAGTTGCTCGGCCACGTCGTGGGGCAGGCCCAGCTTGACACCGGCGGCGGTCATGGCCTCGATCAGCAGGAAGAAGTAGGCCGGGCCACTACCGGAAACGGCGGTAACCGCATCCAGTTGCTGTTCCTGCTCCAGCCACACGGCGAGGCCCACCGCAGACAGCAGTTCCTGGGCCTGGTCACGTTGCTGCGCGGTGACTTCGCCGGTGGCATACAAACCGCTGACGCCCTGGCGCAGCAGCGCCGGGGTGTTGGGCATGCAGCGCACGATGGGCTGGGCGCCGAGCCAGTTGGTCATGCTGGCGCAGGTGATGCCAGCGGCAATCGACACCACCAGTTGGTGAGGTTGCAGACTCGGGCGCAGGCTCTCGCACACAGCCTTCATGGCCTGGGGCTTGACCGCCAGCACGATCACATCGACGCCGTGGATGGCCTCGGCATTATCAGCGAAGGTCTGGATGCCGTGTTCGGCGCTGACGCGCTCGCGGGTCTCGGCGCCCGGGTCGCTGGCGCGGATCTGCTCGGCGTCCAGGCCCTTGGCCCGCAGGCCACCGATCAGGCTGGCCGCCATGTTACCGGCGCCGATAAAGGCAATACGCGTGTTGCTCATGACAGGTCCTTATTTTCGAGGGATGTCAGCCATTTCACGGCTGGCCGTAGTCGCGGGCGCCAAACAGCGCGGTACCGATCCGCACCCAGGTGGCGCCTTGGGCAATGGCCGACTCAAGGTCGTGGCTCATGCCCATGGAAAGTGTGTCCAGCGCCAGGTTCAAGCTGGCTTGCAGGTCGCGCACCGTGGCAAACGCCGCATCCTGCTCTGCCCGATCTTCAGTCGGCTCGGGAATCGCCATCAAGCCCCGCAGCTTCAAGCGCGGCAGGGCGCTGATCGCCGTGGCCAGGGCCGGCAGGTCGGCGGGTGTGCAGCCGGACTTGCTGGCTTCGCCACTGACATTGACCTGAATGCAGATATTGAGCGGCGGCAGGTCGGCCGGGCGTTGTTCGGACAGGCGTTGTGCGATTTTCAGGCGGTCCACGGAATGCACCCAAGCGAAGTGCTCGGCGATGGCGCGAGTCTTGTTCGATTGAATGGGGCCGATGAAGTGCCAACTCAAGGGCAGGTCGGTTAATTCCGCCTGTTTGCCCAGGGCTTCCTGCAGGTAGTTTTCACCAAAGTCGCGCAGCCCGGCGGCATAGGCTTCGCGCACTGCCTGCGCGGGTTTGGTCTTGCTCACGGCCAGCAGGTGGATGCTGCTTGCGTCACGTTGCACGGCGTCGGCTGCGGCGCGGATGCGCTGGCTAACCAGGCCGATGTTGTCTGCTATCGTCGACATTCAAGATGCGCCCGTGGATATGGAGTCCGCGGCATTCTACTGGAAATGGAAAGCCCTATGGATATCACGCAATTGCTGACGGCCAGCGTAAGCCGAGGCGCCTCAGACCTGCATCTGTCAGCCGGCCTGGCACCGATGCTGCGCATTGATGGCGAGGTTTGGCCGCTGGATGGGCCAGCGCTGGACGCTACCCAAGTGGTCGACTTATTGAGCCCGTTGCTGAATAAACATCAACAAAAGGATTTCGAAACATCTCTTGAAACGGATTTTGCCTTCGAATTGCCAGGCGTCGCCCGGTTCCGGGCGAACGTGTTCCGCCAGGATCGCGGCGTGGGTGCAGTGTTCCGGGCTATTGCGACTGAGGTCCAGAGCCTGGAGGCGCTGGGATTGGGCGAGGTGTTCCAGCGTATCGCCCGCCTTCCTCGCGGCCTGGTGCTCGTGACCGGGCCCACCGGCTCGGGCAAGTCCACGACCCTGGCGGCGATGATCGACGACCTCAACCGGCATCGACGCCAGCATATCCTCACGCTGGAAGACCCCATCGAGTTTATCCACAGGCCGAAACTGGCGCTGGTCAACCAGCGCCAGGTGCATCGTGACACCCACAGTTTCTCGGTGGCCCTGCGTTCAGCCCTGCGAGAAGACCCGGATGTGATCCTGGTGGGTGAATTGCGCGATCTGGAAACCATCCGCCTTGCGCTGACGGCGGCAGAGACCGGGCACCTGGTGTTCGGCACTCTGCACACCTCGTCGGCGGCAAAGACGATAGACCGGCTGGTGGACGTCTTCCCGGCCGGGGAAAAGGCCATGGTCCGCTCGATGCTGTCGGAGTCGTTGCAGGCGGTGGTCTCTCAGGTGTTGGTGAAGAAGGTGGGCGGTGGGCGTGTGGCCGCCCATGAAATCATGCTGGGTACGCCGGCGATTCGTAACTTGATCCGTGAGGACAAGGTGGCGCAGATGGTTTCGGCAATTCAGACCGGTGGGGCGTTGGGGATGAAGACCCTGGATATGAGTTTGAAGGCGTTGGTGGGCGCGGGCCTGGTCAGTCGGGAAGAGGCGCGGGAGAAGGCGAGGGTGCCGGCAGATATCTAAAACGCACAGATACACAATGTGGGAGCTGGCTTGCCTGCGATAGCGGACTGTCAGGCACTCTGTCTGCCAACTGACACACCGTCATCGCAGGCAAGCCAGCTCCCACATTTGATTGCATTTCAAAGGGGGAGCTTCAGTGGTGCCTGGCTTAGCGCTGCACGATCCGCAGGTTGCTGTTCTGCTCTTTAGGCAGTACCCGCTTGGCAATCACGTAGTTCTTGTCCCAGAACGGCTTTTTCAGCGTGTCGATGCTCACCGACTTGCCACGGCGCGGTGCGTGAATAAAGCGGTCATTGCCCAGGTAGATGGCAACGTGGTTCACCTGGCGGCTCTTCAACTTGAAGAACAACAGATCGCCCGGCTTCAGGTCTTTGCGGTCAACCTTCAACCCATGGCCGGCCGCCATGGCGTTGGAGGTGCGTGGCAGGTCCACCGCTTTTACATCGTTAAATGCATATTTCACCAGCCCGCTGCAGTCGAACCCTTTACTTGGGCTGCTGCCGCCCCAACGATAAGGTGTACCGAGCACGTTGACGGCACGGCTCAAGACGTTGCTGCTTTGCTTGGTGTTCACGGCCAGCTGGGTGGAAAGCACTTTGCCGTGGGCCTTGCTCAGTTGAGTCGGGCGGCTGACGGTCGGCTTTGCCGCTTTGGCAGTGCTGGGCGTGCTATGGACTTTAGGGGTGAAACCGTTAACGTTCGGAAGTCGTTGCTCACGATTGGTGGCGTGGGCGGCCAGTGGCATTAATAGGCAAATGGTTAGCCATGTCTTGAAAAATGGTCGCATTAGGCGTGGCTCTTATGGGTTTGCGCGCAACTTTATAACAGCTTTTTGTGCTGTTCTCAGGCCGTTTGTCGACTGAACCTTGGGGTCAAATTCAGGAAAAACGCGACGATTCGCCGCAATTGTCCTACACAAGGCAGGCGGTACAAGGCTTTGAGGGCAGGAAGATACCATTTACCGTACGTCGGGCGCCCGTAAAAAAGTCACAAAGAAAATGAAAAAATTTATCTATCGACGCAAAAGAGGTCCTTCATGAACACCTATCAACAGGTTGGTCAGCAGCACGACACCCACAGTAAGGCGATTGGTTACCTACTGTGGATTTTCGGTTTTACCGGGGCTCATCGCTTCTATTACGGCAAGCCGGTGACCGGTACGATCTGGTTTTTCACCTTCGGCTTGCTGGGTATTGGCTGGCTGATCGACTTGTTCCTGATCCCGGCCATGGACCGTGAAGCCGACCTGCGTTTTACCGCTGGGCCCATTGAATACAACGTGGCCTGGATTCTGTTGGCGTTCCTGGGGGTGTTTGGTGTGCACCGTATGTATCAGGGCAAATGGATCACCGGCCTGATCTACCTGCTGACCGGCGGTTTGTTCCTGATCGGGGTGCTCTATGACTTCTGGACGCTGAACACGCAGATCTCGATCCGCAATGCCGAGCGCAACAGCGGGCGCTGAGCACTGATCGTTCCCACGCAGAGCGTGGGAACGAGCTTGCGCGTCAAGCCTGGTAGCTGATCCGCCCATCCATCAAGGTGTACCGCACCGTCGCCGGCAGGCTGTGGCCGATGAACGGGCAGTTTTCGCCCTTGGACAACCAACGCTCACCAGCCACCGTCGAGCTTGCCAGGTCGAACAGCACCAGGTCCGCCGGTGAACCCACCGCCAACTGGCCCGCTGGCAAGCGCAGGGCCTCGGCCGGGCCGGCGCTCAGGCGCGACAGTAGTGTCGGCAAGTCCAGCAAGCCGTCTTCCACCAGCGTCATCGCCAATGGCAGCAACAACTCCACGCTGCTGATGCCCGGCTCGGTCGCGCCAAACGGTGCCAGCTTGGCGTCTCGCTCGTGAGGTTGGTGATGGCTGGAAATCGCCGACACCACACCCGACTTCACCGCCGCACGCAAACCGTCACGGTCTGCCTTGGTGCGCAGCGGGGGCTGTACGTGGTAAAGGCTGGAGAAGTCGATCAGCGCCTCATCCGTCAGGATCAGCTGGTACAGGGCGACATCCGCAGTTACCCGCAAGCCACGGGCCTGGGCCTGGGCGATCAGAGCCACGCCCCGGGCGCTGGTCAACTGGCTGAAATGCGCACGCACGCCGCTTTGTTCCACCAGCAACAGGTCACGGGCGAGGGCCACGGTTTCTGCGGTTTCCGGAATGCCCGGCAGGCCGAGGAAGCTCGCCACTGCGCCTTCATGGGCCAGGCCGCCTTCGGCCAGGTCGCGGTCTTGGGAATGGAAGATCACCGTCAAGTCGAACGTGGCCGCGTATTCCAGGGCGCGGCACAAGGTGCGCGTGCTGCGAAAGCTTTCCAGGCCATTGCCGAAGGCCACGCAACCGGCGTCACGCAGGGCGATCAATTCGGCGAGTTGTTCGCCATCCAGGCCCTTGCTCAAGGCGCCAATGGGAAACACTTTGCAATTGCCGGCTTCGCGGGCGCGGTCGAGGATCAGCTCGGTCACAGCAGAAGTGTCCAGTACCGGCTTGGTATTGGGCGGGCAACACAGGCTGGTCACGCCACCGGCTGCCGCGGCCTGGGTTTCGCTGGCGATGTTGCCTTTGCGACTGTAGCCCGGTTCACGCAGGGCGACATTCAAGTCCACCAGCCCAGGTGCGGCCACCAGGCCCTTGGCGTCAATGCTCTGGCCGGCGTTGAAGCCGGCGGGGGCGGCGCCGATGGCGACGATCTTGCCGGCGTCCAGGTGTAGATCGGTAACTTGGTCCAGGCCGCTGGCCGGGTCGATGACTCGGGCGCCGAGAATGCTGAGCTTCACTGGGCCTGCTCCTGCTCGAATTGACGTTGCGCGGTTTGTCCGCTCATGGCCATGGACAGCACGGCCATGCGCACGGCGATGCCGTAGGTCACTTGGTTGAGAATCACCGATTGTGGGCCGTCGGCCACCGCCGACTCAATTTCCACGCCGCGGTTGATTGGCCCCGGGTGCATCACGATGGCATCCGGCTTGGCCTTGGCCAGGCGTGCGGTGGTCAGGCCGAACAGGCGGTAGAACTCACCTTCGCTGGGCAACAAGCCCCCGGCCATGCGCTCGCGTTGCAGGCGCAGCATGATCACCACGTCCACATCCTTGAGGCCTTCGGCCATGTCGGTGTAGACCTTCACGCCATACTGTTCGATGCCGATGGGCAATAGGGTCTTGGGCGCGATCACGCGGATATCCGGGCAACCCAGGGCCTTGAGAGCCAGCATGTTCGAACGTGCCACCCGCGAATGCAGGATGTCGCCGACGATGGCTACCGAGAGGTTTTCAAAGCTGCCCTTGTGCCGACGAATGGTGAGCATGTCGAGCATGCCCTGGGTCGGGTGCGCGTGACGGCCGTCGCCGCCATTGATGATCGCCACGTTCGGGCACACATGCTCGGCGATGAAATGCGCAGCGCCGGAGTCGCCGTGGCGTACCACGAACATGTCGGCGGCCATGGCTTCCAGGTTGCGCAAGGTATCGAGCAGGGTTTCGCCCTTGCTCGCCGACGAGGTGGACACGTTCAGCGTGATCACATCGGCCGACAGCCGCTGGGCCGCCAGTTCAAAGGTGGTGCGGGTGCGGGTGGAGTTCTCGAAGAACACGTTGCAGATGGTTTTGCCGCGCAACAGCGGGACTTTCTTCACTGCCCGGCCACCGACTTCCAGGAACGAGTCGGCGGTGTCGAGGATTTCGGTGAGCAGTTCGCGGGGCAAACCGTCGAGGGACAAGAAGTGTTGCAACTGGCCCTGAGCATTGAGCTGCAGCGGGCGCTTGGCATCTAGAGGCGTCATCGCGGGGACTCTTTACAAGGCGGTTTAAAGGGCAAGGTCTTGCAGTTCGAGTTCGAGCGGCGTAGGACCGGACAATTTTACCCGCTGCTGGGGTGCAAGCGACAGGGTTGCACCCACGACGTCCGGGCTGATCGGCAGTTCGCCAGCATCCAGGTCCAGCAGGCACACCAGGGTCACGCTGGCAGGGCGGCCATAGTCGAACAATTCGTTCATGGCGGCGCGGATGGTGCGGCCGCTCATCAGCACGTCGTCGATCAATACCAGGTGCTGGCCTTCGATCTCGAAGGGCAGGGCCGATGGGCGCACTTGTGGATGCAGGCCGTTCTGGCT
This sequence comes from Pseudomonas sp. B16120, assembly GCF_044218845.1. Taxonomy (NCBI): domain Bacteria; kingdom Pseudomonadati; phylum Pseudomonadota; class Gammaproteobacteria; order Pseudomonadales; family Pseudomonadaceae; genus Pseudomonas; species Pseudomonas sp. B16120. The sequence continues at coordinate 5,915,185 of NZ_CP162588.1, read as the reverse complement.
GAAGTCGTCGCGGTAGAAGGACACGTCCAGGGTGCCCAGAGGCGAATCGCTGCCCAGTGCTTCCAGCAATGCCTGGGCTACCCACACGCCACCGGTGCGTATGCCGATAAAACGCGGTTCGCCGATGGCACGGTGTTCCAGGTGCGCCTTGAGGCGTATCGCCATCTGGCTGATCAGTTCGGCAGGGTTCGGCAAGCTCATAGTGGCTCCTTATCAAGTGTGTAGGAGCGAGCTTGCTCGCGAAAAACTCATGGGCACCGCGTTCATCCAGCCTTCTCGCGGTATCGTTAACGTTCTTCGCGGGCAAGCCCGCTCCTACAGGATCGCGGCGGGTCAGGATTCAAATAAAGCGGTGTTTTCATCCAGCCAGCCCTGCAACAGCAAGGCCGCGGCGATAGCGTCTACCGGGTTGTCGCGGTAACTGCCCTTTTGCCCGCCACGGTCGCGGCGCTCTCCCTTGGCTTCGAAGGTGGTGAGGCGTTCGTCGTGGGTATAGAACGGCAGGTTGTAGCGGCCATTGAGGCGGCGCGCGAACTTCTCGGCGCGCAGGCACATGTCACTGGGGGTGCCATCCATGTTCAGGGGCAGGCCGACCACCACCGCGTCAGGCTTCCACTCTTTAATCAGGGCTTCGACCTGGTTCCAGTCCGGCACGCCATTCTGGGCCTTGAGGGTGCACAGCTCGCGGGCCTGGCCGGTGATGACCTGGCCAACCGCTACGCCGATCTGTTTGGTGCCGTAGTCAAAACCGAGGATCAGACGCAAAGCCATCAGGCGTGCCCCGCCTGGCTGGTCAGCAGGCTGAGGTTGACCCGCAGCTTGGCTGCTGCCGCTTCCAGGCGCAATTCGCTGGCGGTGTTGAACAAAATATCAGCGTCGAACGGGCAGGTCAGCCAGGCATTGCTGGCCAGTTCGGCCTCCAGTTGCCCGGCTTCCCAACCGGCGTAGCCCAGGGTGATCACACTCTGCTCGGGGCCGATGCCGTCGGCGATGGCGAACAGCACATCCTGGGATGTGGACAGTGACACCCCATCAAGGTCTACCGTGGCCTGGAACGTCGGCCCGGTGGGGTGCAGTACAAAACCGCGATCGGTCTGCACCGGCCCGCCGAAGTAGATCGGTACGCCCTGGCAGCGCGCTGGCGGGTCGATTTCCGGGCGCAGTTGCTCAAGGATATCGGCCAGGTTCAGCTCCTGCGGGCGGTTGACCACCAACCCCATGGCACCATTGGCCGTGTGCTCGACGATGTAGGTCAAGGTCTGCGCAAAGTTCGGGTCGGCCATATGGGGCATGGCGATCAGGAATTGGTGCTTGAGGTAAGTCGGGCTGACGTTTTTCATGTCCGCTAGTGTGGCGTTGGAGGGACGAACTGACAAGTGCGGGCGCGAGCCTGGTCGCTGATCGTTCCCACGCGGAGCGTGGGAACGATCTGTGCGATCAGTTGCTGGACAACCGGTCGCCCTTGGCGAACCGCCAGGTGCGGATGATTTCCAGGCGGTCCACGTCGTTCAAGTCGCCGCTGAACGGCGCAAAGGGCGCGGCCAGGCGCACGATGCGTTGCGCGGCCTGGTCCAGCAGCGGCTGGCCGGAGGACTCCAGCACCTGCACTTCATACAGCGAGCCGTCACGGTTGATCGACACCAGCAAGCGCAAGTTGCCATAAATCTGCTGGCGCCGTGCCTCGTCCGGGTAGTTGAGGTTGCCGATGCGTTCGACCTTCTTGCGCCACTCGTCCTTATACCAGGCGCCTTTGTCGCGCATGGTCGAGGCCGCGTTCAGGCGGTAGATGCGCGGGCGCTTGGCATACAGCTGTTGTTCATGGGCCAGTTCGGCTTCGAGGCTGGAAATTTCGTCGGACAGCGTCGAACTGTCGAACGTCGGCGCAGGTTTCACTGGCTCGGGCTTGGGTTCGGTCTTGGCCTTTTCGCGCTGGGTCGGGGCTTTTTGCGGCTTGGGCGCGACGGTGGCTACCGCAGCCTTGGGCGTGGCCTGCTTGACCTCGGGCTTTGGCGCCGGCGGTGGGGTGACCTTCTTGACCTGGTTGTCGTGGAAGGGCGCCACTTCGGTGGTCTTGGGCACGGCTTTCTTGTCGAGGGTGCCGCTGCCTTGCTGGTTTTCCTGGGCGAGAAAGTCAGCCTTTTCGGGCTTCTTTTCGCTCTTGAACGTAGCAAGTGTGATTTCCAGGGTCTTGGTGATCTGCTTGGGTTCCACCAGGGTGAACCCCACGCCCAGGAGCAGGGCGAGGTGAATCAGCGCAGCGAGAAACAGGGTAAAACCGAGACGATCAGCCGGGCGCACGCCGCTATGGGTGAATTCGGGGGGCAGATCGGACGGGAGTGTCATGACAAGAAAACCAACATCGCGCGTTTCACAGGTGGCGCATGATAACGCAATGTTGGTATGTGTCCGGCTGTTCTATGTCACTTGGCTTTTAGCTTGCGCTCAATGGCGGCCATCAGCATTTCGCCGATGTTCGTACCAAATGCATTGTCGATCTCGCGAATACAGGTCGGGCTGGTGACGTTGATTTCAGTGAGGTTCTCACCAATTACGTCCAGTCCGACAAACAGCAGGCCTTTTTCCCGCAGGGTCGGACCGACTTGAGCGGCGATCCAGCGGTCCTTGTCCGACAACGGCCGCGCTTCACCGCGACCACCGGCGGCCAGGTTGCCACGGGTCTCGCCGGCTGCCGGGATGCGCGCCAGGCAGTAATCCACCGGCTCGCCGTCGATCATCAGGATGCGCTTGTCACCGTCCTTGATCGCCGGCAGGTAGGCCTGGCCCATGATCTGCTGGGTGCCCAGGGCGGTCAGGGTTTCGAGGATCACCGACAGGTTCGGGTCGCCGGCGCGGTGACGGAAGATCGAGGTGCCGCCCATGCCGTCCAGCGGCTTGAGGATCACGTCGCCATGCTTGGCGGCGAATTCACGCAGTACATCGGCGCGGCGGCTGACCACGGTCGGTGGTGTGCACTGCGGGAACAGGGTGGCGAACAGCTTTTCATTGCAGTCACGCAGGCTTTGCGGCTTGTTGACGATCAACACGCCGGCCCGTTCGGCTTGCTCCAGCAGGTAGGTGGAGTACACAAATTCCATGTCGAACGGCGGATCCTTGCGCATCAGGATCACGTCGAGGTCGCTAAGGGGGCTGTCGATTTCGTCAGAAAGCTCGAACCACTTCTCGGGGTTGGCGAACACCTGCAGCGGGCGCATGCGTGCGCGGGCCTCGCCTTCACCCTGGTAAAGGTCGCGCTGCTCCATATAGAACAAGGTCCAGCCGCGGGCCTGGGCGGCCAGGAGCATGGCCAGCGAACTGTCCTTTTTATAGGAAATGCTGGCGATAGGGTCCATGACAATGCCGACGCGAACGCTCATGGGGGATTTCCTCTAGCAAATTGGGGCGCATAAAAGTGGCGTCAGAGTGGCGCTGCGGCTGTTGTGGGTCAAGGAAAAACCACTGGGTGGGTGCCTCGATAGATTGCGCTTGGAGACTGTGCTAAAAAGGCTGGCACGGCGCAGCAGCCCTTGAATTCCAAGGCTTGCGGCGTTCATCCTGTGCAACATCAGGCAGTACACACCGAAAACCGATTCGCTGTGGCGATGGTAGAGCAGATATGGAACAGCATTCCAACGCCTTGAAGGTGATGGTGATCGACGATTCGAAAACGATCCGCCGCACCGCCGAGACGCTGTTGAAGAACATGGGGTGCGAGGTCATCACGGCGATCGACGGTTTCGACGCCCTGGCTCGTATTGTCGATCATCACCCGCACATTATCTTTGTCGACATCATGATGCCGCGCCTGGATGGCTACCAGACCTGCGCCCTGGTGAAGAACAACCCGGCGTTCAAGTCGATCCCGGTGATCATGCTGTCCTCCAAGGACGGCCTGTTCGACAAGGCCAAGGGGCGCATCGTGGGTGTCGATCAATTTTTGACCAAGCCTTTCAGCAAGGAAGAACTGCTGGGGGCGATCAAGGCCTATGTGCCTGGGTTCGCCGCAGTAGAACAAGCACACTGACGCCGCCTCACGAGGGCCGGCGCCGACCAATGTAGCGGGGAAAACCATGGCACGTGTTCTGATCGTCGACGATTCGCCGACTGAAATGTACAAACTCACCGGCATGCTGGAAAAGCATGGCCACCAGGTGCTCAAGGCCGAAAACGGCGCGGACGGCGTGGCCCTGGCCCGCCAGGAAAAGCCCGACGCGGTGTTGATGGATATCGTGATGCCCGGCCTCAACGGCTTCCAGGCCACGCGCCAGTTGTCCAAGGAGCCAGAAACCAACGGTATCCCGATTATCATCATCACCACCAAGGACCAGGAAACCGACAAGATCTGGGGCGCACGCCAGGGCGCCAAGGATTACCTGACCAAGCCTGTGGATGAAGAGACCCTGATTGCCACCCTGAACAAGGTGCTGGCCGGCTAAGGCTTGCGATCATGACCGAGTCGCAAACCGCCTTTGAGCTGTTGCTGGACATCGACCGCCGCTGCCGCTTGCTGGCCGCGGACCTGCCGTCCCAGGAAACGCGCCTGCAACGCTGGAGCGGCATCGCCTTCCGCGTCGGGCCAAACGCCTACGTGGCGCCCATGGGCGAAGTCGCGGAGGTGTTGCATGAGCCGCGCTGCACCTTGATGCCGGGGGTCAAACCCTGGGTCAAGGGCGTGGCCAACCTGCGCGGGCGCTTGCTGCCGGTGATGGACCTGGGCGGTTTCCTGGGCCTTGAGTTGTCCAGGGCGCGCAAGCAACGGCGGGTGCTGGTGGTGGAGTTCAACGACCTGTTTGTCGGGCTGCTGGTAGACGAGGTGGTAGGCATGCAGCATTTCCCATTGGACGCCTGGGTGGCGAGCACCGCCTCGAGCGCCCCGTTTATCCAGGGCCAGTTCGACGGCGAGCCGCAATGGCAAGTCTTCAGCCCCTTCGCCCTGGCCCAGGCCCCTGGCTTCATGGATGTTGCCGCATGAGTACCGCTACCACGCCCAAACCTCAGGCCGCTTCGCGCAGCCGTTCGCAGATCATCGTGCTGTTTATCGCCTTGATCGTGTTCATCATGTTGCTGTTCGCCAACTTCGCGTACCTCAACACCCAGTCCACCTACGATAAACAGTACATCGGCCACGCCGGTGAGCTGCGCGTGCTGTCCCAGCGCATCGCCAAGAACGCCACCGAGGCCGCTGCCGGGAAAGCGGCGGCGTTCAAGCTGCTGGGCGATGCGCGCAACGATTTTGCCCAGCGCTGGGGTTACCTGAAAAAAGGTGACCCGCAAACTGGCTTGCCGGCGGCGCCCAGTGCGGTGCGCGCCGAAATGCGGGCGGTGCAGACCGACTGGGAGGCGCTGCTCAAAAACACCGACGCCATCCTGGCCAGCGAGCAGACCGTATTGTCGTTGCACCAGGTGGCGGCGACCCTGGCCGAAACCGTGCCGCAACTGCAGATCGAGTCGGAAAAGGTCGTGGATATCCTGCTGCAACGCGGCGCCCCGGCCAGCCAAGTTGCCTTGGCCCAACGCCAGTCGCTGCTGGCCGAACGTATCCTGGGGGCGGTCAACACGGTGCTGGCGGGGGATGAAACCGCCGTGCAGGCCGCCGATGCCTTTGGCCGCGATGCCAACCGTTTTGGCGTGGTGCTCAATGGCATGCTCAACGGCAACCCGGGCCTGCGTATCACCCAGGTCGAAGACCCGGACGCCCGTGCGCGGCTGGCGGACATCGCCGAGCTGTTCGAATTTGTCTCCGGCTCCGTGGATGAAATTCTCGAGACCTCGCCACAGTTGTTCCAGGTGCGCGCCTCGGCGAGCAATATTTTCAACCTGTCGCAAACCTTGCTCGATGAAGCCTCGCACCTGGCCACGGGTTTTGAAAACCTCGCCAGCGGGCGCAGCTTCGACACCATCGGTGGTTACGTGCTGGGCTTGCTGGCGCTGGCCTCGATCATCCTGATCGGCCTGGTCATGGTGCGCGAGACCAACCGCCAACTGCATGAAACCGCGCAGAAGAACGAGCGCAACCAGAACGCGATCATGCGCCTGCTGGATGAAATCGAAGACCTGGCCGACGGCGACCTTACCGTCACCGCCTCGGTCACCGAAGACTTCACTGGCACCATCGCAGACTCCATCAACTATTCCGTGGACCAACTGCGCGACCTGGTCGCCACCATCAACCTCACTGCCGGGCAGGTCGCCGGTGCGGTGCAGGACACCCAGGCCACCGCCATGCACCTGGCCCAGGCATCGGAGCATCAGGCCCAGCAGATTGCCGAAGCGTCCACGGCGATCAACCAGATGGCGCAGTCCATTGACCAGGTATCGGCCAACGCGGCCGAATCCTCGGCGGTAGCTGAACGTTCGGTAGAGATCGCCAACAAAGGCAACGAGGTGGTGCACAACACCATCCACGGCATGGACAACATTCGCGAGCAGATCCAGGACACCGCCAAGCGCATCAAGCGTTTGGGCGAGTCGTCCCAGGAAATTGGCGACATCATCAGCCTGATCGACGATATCGCCGACCAGACCAATATCCTCGCCCTCAATGCCGCGATCCAGGCCAGCATGGCCGGTGACGCCGGGCGCGGTTTTGCGGTGGTGGCCGATGAAGTGCAACGGTTGGCCGAACGCTCCTCGGCGGCCACCCGGCAGATCGAAACCCTGGTGCGCACCATCCAGGCCGACACCAACGAAGCGGTGATCTCCATGGAACAGACCACCACGGAAGTGGTGCGCGGCGCGCGCCTGGCCCAGGACGCCGGGGTGGCGCTGGAAGAGATCGAAGGCGTGTCCAAAACCCTGGCGGCGCTGATCCAGAGTATTTCCAACGCGGCGCAGCAACAGACCTCATCGGCGGGGCAGATTTCCCTGACCATGAACGTGATCCAGCAGATCACCACCCAGACGTCGTCGGGTTCCACCGCCACCGCCGAAAGCATTGGTAACCTGGCGAAGATGGCCAGCCAGTTGCGCAGGTCAGTATCGGGTTTCACCTTGCCGCCGCCCAAGCAGGTCGATGATTGAAATACGACCTGAAGAACACCACAGTCCAACTGTGGGAGCTGGCTTGCCTGCGATAGCGGTCTGTCAGATACAGATATAGTGCTGACCCACCGCTATCGCAGGCAAGCCAGCTCCCACATCGGATCTCCATTGTTTGTGAGATACCAGCAACTCATGAATTCTAAGCGGAGCAGTTATGGTTGATCGGCACGACTACGTGGCCCTCGAATGGGTCAAGGGCGATATTGCCGAAACCCTGAAACAGGCCCGGTCGGCGCTGGACGCGTACGTTGAAACCCTTGACGACGACGCCCTCAACCAATGCCTGGCCGGTATCCACCAGGTGCATGGCGCGCTGCAAATGGTCGAGTTCTACGGCGCGGCGCTGCTGGCCGAAGAGATCGAAGAACTGGCCCTTGCGCTCCAGGCCGGGCACGTCGGCCAGCGCGATGAAAGTATCCGCCTGCTGCAACAAGCCCTCGGCCAATTGCCGCTGTACCTCGACCGCGTGCACAGTGCCCGCCGCGACCTGCCACTGGTGGTGCTGCCGCTGCTCAACGACCTGCGCAGCGCCCGTGGTGAAAGCCTGCTATCGGAAACCAGCCTGTTCAGCCCGCAACTGCTGTCGATCGAGCCGTTGCCTGAGCAAGCCCTGGCCCAACGGGCCACGCCGGATCTGCATGAGCAGTTGCGCCAATGGCGCCACCTGCTGCAACAAGCCCTCGCCGGGTTGCTGCGTGAAGACCACGGCCCCAGCAACCTGGAAGACATGGCGCGGGTGTTCGCACGCCTTGAAGCGCTGTGCCAGGGTGCGCCGCTGCTGCCGTTGTGGCAGGTCACCTCGGCGCTGGTCGAAGGCATGCTCACCGGCGTGGTCGCCAACAGCCCGGCGCTGCGCAGCCTGCTCAAGGCCAGCGACAAGCAACTCAAGCGCTTGCTGGTTCAAGGCATCAATGGCATCAACCAGCCGGCGCCGGACGACTTGCTCAAGAGCCTGCTGTTCTACGTCGCCAAAGTCACCCGGCCGACGCCGCGCATGCAAAGCCTGAAGGAACGCTACGGCTTGGACGAAGCCTTGCCCGACAGCGCCGTGGTCGACGCTGAACGTGCACGGCTGGCCGGGCCGGATCGCAATGCCATGGGCTCGGTGCTCGGCGCGTTGTGTGAGGAGCTGGTGCGGGTCAAGGAGCGCCTGGATCTGTTCGTGCGCAGTGATCGCCAGCACACCCAGGACCTCGACCCCTTGCTGGCGCCGCTGCGGCAGATCGCCGATACCCTTGCGGTACTGGGTTTCGGCCAGCCGCGCAAAGTGATCATCGACCAACTCGCTGTGGTGTTGAGCCTGGTCCAGGGGCAGCGCGAACCCAATGACGCGGTGTTGATGGATGTGGCCGGCGCGTTGTTGTATGTCGAAGCGACGTTGGCCGGGATGATCGGCACCGTCGAACCGCAAAGCCGTGAAGACAGCCGCTTGCCCACCACCGACCTGACCCAGATCCATCAGTTGGTGATTCGTGAGTCGTGCCAGTGCCTGCGCCAAGCCAAGGAACTGGTGATCGACTGCATTGAGGCTGATTGGGATCGTCAGCGCCTGGAGTCCTTGCCCGAGCTGCTGAGCCAGGTACGTGGTGCCCTGGCGATGATTCCCTTGCCGCGTGCGGCGAGCCTGATGCGCGGTTGCACCGACTACGTCGATGAGCAGTTGATGGTCAATGAAGCCGCCCCTTCGGCGACACAACTGGCGCATTTTGCCGAGGTGGTCAGTAGCCTGGAGTACTACCTCGAACGCATGCTTCAAGACCCTGACGCGGCAGGGGAAAAAGTGCTGGAGTTGGCCACCCAGGGCTTGAATACATTGGGCTACCTGCCGGTGGAAAAACCCTGGCGTCAGGCCCTGGTCGCGCCCGAGGGGGCACTGTCCTCCGAGGCCGTATCAAACCAATCCCAATTCGATGCCTTGGCCAGCCCTGCATCACGTCTCAACCCTCCGGCCTTGCAGCGTCCAGGCAGCCTGTTGCCGCCGCCGGCCGGCGAAGAACCGATTGACGATGAATTGCGCGAAGTCTTCCTTGAAGAAACCGATGAAGTCCTCGACGTGTTGCATCGCTACCTGCCCGACAGCGCGGACAAAGCCGCCCAGGGCGAAATGCGCCGCGCCTTCCATACCCTCAACGGTAGCGGCCGCATGGTGCGCGCCCTGGTGCTGGCCGAGCTGGCCTGGGCCGTGGAGAACCTGCTCAATCGCGTGCTGGAACGCAGCTTAGTCCTTGGCCCTGAGGTGCAGCAGGTGTTGGATGAGACCGTGGCCCTGCTGCCGGAGCTGATCGCCGATTTTGCCAGCGACGATCAACGCCAGCGCGATGAAGCCGACGCCTTGGCCGCCCGTGCCCATGCCCTGGCCAGTGGCGCTGCAACGTCGACCACCGAGCCCCATGACCCAATGCTGCTGGAGATCTTCCGCAACGAAGCCCAGGGCCATCTGGACAGCCTCGGCCACTTCCTGCAACAGGCCGCCGAGCAGGTGCCGCTGCAGGTCAGCGATGAACTGCAACGCGCCTTGCACACCCTCAAGGGCAGCGCCTACATGGCTGGCGTGTTGCCCATCGCCGAGCTGGCGCGCCCGCTGGATCACCTCACCCGTGAGTACAAGGCCCACCGCCTGCCGCTGGACAAGGACGAAGTGGCGTTGTTGCTTGAGGCACAGGGGCTGTTCCAGCGCGGGGTGCGTGACCTGGACAACAATCCCCTGGCACCGATCCACGGTGCGGCCAGCGTGATCAGCCGCACCCAACACCTGCTGGAGCATCAACTTGCCGCCTTGCTCGACGCGCCCACGACCGGCCTGCGCGTCAAGCGTGACCCGCACTTGATCACCAACTTCCTGGCCCAGGGCATGGACATCCTGCTCGACGCCGAAAGCCTGCTGCGCCGCTGGCAGCAGCACCCCGGCGACCGTCAGGAGCTCACGGCATTGCTGGACGAGCTGACTACGTTGGGCGAGGGCGCTCACCTTGCCGACCTGCACCCTATCGACGCGTTGTGCGAGGCCTTGCTCGACCTGTATGGCGCGGTAGAAGAAAGCAGCCTGGCGGTCAGCGCCCGGTTCTTCCACGAGGCTGAACAGGCCCACGACGCGCTGATCAACATGCTCGACCAGTTGGCCGCCGGCCAGGAAATCAGCCCCGCGCCCGCACGGCTGCAGGCGTTGCGCGAGTTGCTGGACGAAGCCTTGGACCCGTCCGCCACGGGCCTGATCAAAAGCGACGGCAGCCGCGCCCTGAGTATCTCCGAGTTGGGCGCGGCTACTGCGCAGTTGGATCACGCCACCGCGATGGACGACGAGATAGTCGAGATCTTTCTTGAAGAGGCCGTAGACATCCTCGACAGCGCCGGGCAGTCGCTCAAGCGCTGGTTGCTGGAACCCGAAAACGCCGCGCCCTTGTCCTCGTTGCAGCGGGACCTGCACACCCTCAAGGGCGGCGCACGCATGGCCGAAATCGACCCGGTGGGCGACTTGGCCCATGAGCTCGAATGCGTTTATGAGGGGCTGGTGGATCGCCGCTACAGTTATTCCGTGGAGCTGTCCCAGGCACTGATGGCCAGCCACGAACGCTTGGCCCAACAGTTGGACGAACTGCAACAGCAGCAACCCTTGAGTGACGGCGCCGAGCTGGTCGAAAGGTTGCGGGAGTTGCGCCAGGCCAGCAGCCCGGCAGCGCCGGCTGCGGTGGCAGCCGCCTCGGGTGCCGACCCGGAATTGCTGGATATCTTCCTCGAAGAAGCCACCGATATCCTCGACAGCTCAGGCAGCGCGTTAGTGCGCTGGCAGGGCGAGCCGGGCAATCGCCAGGAAGTGGAAACCCTGCTGCGGGACCTGCACACCCTCAAGGGCGGTGCGCGCATGGTCGAGATCGGGCCAATCGGCGATCTGGCCCATGAGCTGGAATTTCTTTACGAAGGGCTGTCCGCCGGTTTGCTCGCGCCGACCCCTGAGTTGTTCGCACTGCTGCAAGGCTGCCATGACCGCCTGGCGCAGATGATCGACGCCGTGGCCGAGGGTCTGCCGGTGGGTTCGGTGGATAAACTCATCGAGCGCATCAAGAGCCTGGTGCACCCCAGTGATGAGCCGGTCACACCGGTGGCGCTGCCGGCTGGCAAGGCCGAAGCGGTCACCGATCCGGCTGCCGACATGGTGAAAATCTCTGCCGACTTGCTCGATGACCTGGTCAACCTCGCCGGCGAAACCTCGATCTTCCGTGGGCGGATCGAGCAGCAAGTCAAGGATGCGCGCATTGCCTTGAGTGAGATGGAAACCACCATCGAGCGCATGCGCGACCAGCTGCGCCGGCTCGACAGCGAAACCCAGGGCCGCCTCCTGAGCCGCCAGCAAGCCGAGGCCGAACGCCTGGGCTACGAAGAGTTCGATCCGCTGGAAATGGACCGCCATTCGCAGCTGCAACAGCTGGCCCGTGCGCTGTCCGAATCTGCCTCCGACCTGCTCGACCTCAAGGACACCCTTGAGCGCCGCAACCAGGATGCCCACAACCTGCTGCAGCAACAGGCGCGTATCAACACCGAGTTGCAGGAAGGCCTGATGCGCACGCGCATGGTGCCTTTCGAGCGCATGTTGCCACGCCTCAAGCGCATCGTGCGGCAAGTGGCGGGCGAGTTGGGCAAGGACGTGGAGTTTATCGTCGGCAATGCCGAAGGCGAGATGGACCGCAATGTGCTGGAGCGCATGGCGGCACCCTTGGAGCATATGCTGCGCAACGCCGTCGACCACGGCCTGGAGTCGCGCGAAGTGCGGCTGGCGGCGGGCAAACCGGAGAAGGGCCGCATCACCCTGGATCTGACCCACGAAGGCGGCGACATCGTCTTCGACATGCGCGACGACGGCGCCGGCGTGCCCCTCGAAGCGGTGCGACGCAAGGCGATCAAGCGCGGCCTGCTCGCGCCCCATCAAGAGATCAGCGACCGTGACGTGTTGCAGTTCATCCTGCAGCCGGGCTTTTCCACCGCCGAAAAAATCACCCAGATTTCCGGGCGCGGCGTGGGCATGGACGTGGTGCATGAAGAAGTGCGCCAGCTCGGCGGCTCCATGGTGATCGACTCGACGCCGGGCATGGGCGTGCATTTTCGCATTCGCCTGCCGTTTACCGTGTCGGTCAATCGTGCGCTGATGGTGCACTGCGCGGACGACCAATACGCGATCCCCCTCAACACCATCGAAGGCCTGGTGCGCGTGCTGCCCCACGAGTTGGCGGGGCACTACCAGCAAGACCCGGCGCACTATGAATATGGCGGCCAGCGCTACGAGTTGTTCTACCTCGGCGACCTGCTGCACACCGCCAGCCGCCCGAAACTGCTGGGCCAGTACCAGCCTGTGCCGGTGCTGCTGGTGCATTGCAATGAACGCCGCGTGGCGGTGCACGTGGATGCCATGGCCGGTACCCGCGAGATCGTGGTCAAGGGCTTGGGGCCGCAATTCTCCGGGGTGCAGGGCGTGACCGGCGCGACCATCCTGGGCGACGGCCATGTGGTGCTGATCATCGACCTGCTGGCGCACATCCGCGCTCGGCAACCGGCCTTGCCGGCCCAGGCGGTGGATGCGCCGCTGATCCTCAACGACCCACTGAAAAAACGCCCGCTGCTGGTGCTGGTGGTGGACGACTCGGTCACCGTGCGCAAAGTCACCAGCCGCCTGCTGGAGCGCAACGGCATGAACGTGCTCACCGCCAAGGACGGTATCGACGCCCTCGCCATCCTGGAAGAACACACCCCGGACCTGATGCTGCTCGACATCGAAATGCCGCGCATGGACGGCTTCGAAGTGGCCATTCAGATACGTAACGACCCACGCCTGATGCGCTTGCCGATCATCATGATCACCTCACGCACCGGCCAGAAACACCGCGACCGCGCCATGGCCATTGGCGTCAACGACTACCTCGGCAAGCCGTACCAAGAGTCGGTGCTGCTGGAGAGCATCGCCTATTGGAGCAAGTCCCATGCTTGAACACCGCACCAGCCAACTCACCGGCCTGCTACTGCCCCTGGCCGACCGCCACCTGGTGTTGCCCAACGTTGCCGTCGCCGAACTGATCGACTTTCAGCGCGGCGAACCGGCCAGTGACGCGCCGCCGTGGTACCTGCGGCAGGTCACGTGGCGCGATCGACAGATTCCGCTGATCAGCTTTGAAGCGGCCTGCGGCGAAGCCAGCATGACGGGCGAACGCTCACGCATCGTGGTGTTGAATGCACTGGGCGGGCGGCCGACCTTGAAGTTCATTGCTCTAGTGATCCAGGGTATTCCCCGTTCGTACAAGCTCGATAGCGAATTGAGCTACGTGGACGTGCCCCTGTGCCCGCTGGAACTGGCGGCGGTGCAAGTGGGCGAGCAGGTGGCGAAGGTGCCGGACTTGATGGGGCTTGAAGCGCTGCTGGTAGAGTCCGGCCTGGCCTGATCCTGAGCCCTATGAAGATCTACTGTGGGAGCTGGCTTGCCTGCGATAGCGGTGTTTCTGTCACTGCATCAAGCACTGACCCACCGCCATCGCAGGCAAGCCAGCTCCCACACTGAGCTGCGCTCATTTCCAGGTTTCAATCAATCCGCGCAAACCGTTCAATCACTGGCTGCTCCCGATGCTCGGCCTGCCATAAGTCGTAGGCACTTTGCATCGACAACCATAACTGGGCTTTACTCACGCCAGCCCGTTCCAACCGAACGGCAAGGTCCGGGCTGACCGGGGCGTGGCCATGCAGGATCCTTGAAAAAGTCTCACGGGCGAAACCAAGGCGTCGCGCCATCTCGGTAATGGTGATACCCAAGGCTGGGATAACGTCCTCAAGTAAAATTTCACCTGGGTGAGGTGGGTTGTGCATCGGCATGTTGGTGCGTCCTTCGACTATGGGCATTCAACCGTGAAGGCTAGAAGGACCAGTTCCAAGCAACAACCCCAAAACGCTGTATGAAACTTCCTGCATGCCCTTCGACATAAAAGGCTTCGGATTTTTCCTGCAAGATTTTGGGCCGTGCATGAACTAGTGGTGAGAGGTCCGCACGCCTAGTCTTCGTCCCGTCATCGCAAAAAACGCTGACACGGACGTGCAGGTCCGGTTACATGTCGGCGCACCAACGCCCATAGCCATTCAACGGGCGTTTTTTATGCCTGCTGTACTCGTTATGGCGGCTGTGCGTGGGAGATTCTTCGGAGTCTGCCGGGGTCCGATATGCCCGGTCTTGCACACCTGCGTACAGCTGCCACCTTGAGTCGCGTGCAAGCGGAAGAGGGTAGCTCCATCACATATCGGAGCTGTAAGTCATGGTCAAACCTACGCCCAATCCACCCCTTTTCACCGTAAACCCCCACCAAGACAACGAAACCCTGCTGGTCAATGCCAGCGAAACCCTGTCCTCGCTCAATGCGCTCACCTGCAACCTGGCCTTCGACCTGGACACTTCCCAGCGCGCCATCATGCTGGGGATCCAGCAAATGGCCGAGTTGGGGCAGTTGCTGATCGATAGCGCATTGGAGCAAGTCAGCCCGTCCCCAGCTTCTTGAAACGGCCCCAATCAGGGACCGCTATCTAACCAACACCACCGAACCATGTGGGAGCTGGCTTGCCTGCGATAGCGGCCTGTCAGTCAACATCTCAGTAGCTGACCTACAGCTATCGCAGGCAAGCCAGCTCCCACAGTTTGATCTTCGTTACTCCAGGCGTAACGGTTCGTCCTCCAGCTTGATTGATGCCTTTGCGCTTCACTCCTAAGGTTAGCCCCACGACAGCAACCCCCCGTGGAGCGACCATGACAACAACCATCACCCCCGACTCGCGCTGGACGCGGCGGCGCGACGAGAAGCAGCGGCGGCTCGGGCTGGTCAAACAGTATGCAGACGGGGCGGTGTTGCCCAGTGACAAGATCGTCGAGGCCCTTGAAGCCTTGATCCTTCCCGGCGACCGCGTGGTGCTGGAGGGCAACAACCAGAAGCAGGCCGACTTCCTTTCGCGCTCCCTGGCCAAGGCCGACCCGGCCAAGCTCCACGATTTGCACATGATCATGCCCAGCGTCGGGCGTTCCGAGCACTTGGACCTGTTTGAAAAGGGCATCGCTCGCAAGCTCGATTTCTCCTTCGCCGGCACCCAATCCCTGCGCATCAGCCAGTTGCTGGAAGACGGCCTGCTGGAAATCGGCGCGATCCACACCTACATCGAACTTTACGCCCGGCTGGTGGTGGACCTGATCCCCAACGTGGTGCTTTCTGCCGGCTTCATGGCTGACCGCGCCGGCAATATCTACACCGGCGCCAGCACCGAAGACACCCCGGCGCTGATCGAACCCGCTGCCTTCAGCGATGGCATCGTCATCGTGCAGGTCAACCAGTTGGTGGACGACGTTACCGACTTGCCTCGCGTCGACATTCCCGCCAGTTGGGTGGATTTCGTGGTGGTGGCCGACAAGCCGTTCTACATCGAGCCGCTGTTCACCCGCGACCCGCGCCATATCAAGCCGGTGCATGTGTTGATGGCGATGATGGCGATCCGTGGCATCTACGAAAAACACAATGTGCAGTCGCTCAACCATGGCATCGGCTTCAACACTGCTGCCATCGAATTGATCCTGCCCACCTACGGCGAATCCCTGGGTCTGAAAGGCAAGATCTGCCGCAACTGGACACTCAACCCGCACCCCACATTGATCCCGGCGATTGAAAGCGGTTGGGTGGAGAGTGTGCATTGCTTCGGCACCGAACTGGGCATGGAAAACTACATTGCCGCACGCCCGGATGTGTTCTTCACCGGCCGCGATGGCTCCATGCGCTCCAACCGCATGTTCTGCCAACTCGCCGGCCAATACGCCGTGGACCTGTTTATCGGCGCCACCCTGCAAGTGGATGGCGACGGGCATTCCAGCACCGTGACCCGTGGCCGCCTCGCCGGTTTCGGTGGCGCGCCAAACATGGGCCACGACCCACGGGGCCGCCGTCATGGCACACCGGCCTGGCTGGATATGCGCCACGACGATGCGCCTGAGGCCTTGCTTGAACGCGGCAAAAAACTCGTGGTGCAAATGGTCGAGACCTTCCAGGAAGGCGGCAAACCGACCTTTGTCGACACCTTGGACGCAGTGGAAGTGGCCCGCAAAAGCGGCATGCCCCTGGCGCCCATCATGATCTACGGCGACGACGTCACCCAC
The DNA here is from genome assembly GCF_044218845.1 of Pseudomonas sp. B16120. NCBI lineage: Bacteria > Pseudomonadati > Pseudomonadota > Gammaproteobacteria > Pseudomonadales > Pseudomonadaceae > Pseudomonas > Pseudomonas sp. B16120. The sequence goes on along the minus strand of NZ_CP162588.1, from coordinate 5,898,993 downwards.
TTGCTCACCGAAGAAGGCATCGCCTACCTGTACAAGGCGCGCTCCCTGGAAGAACGCCAGGCAATGATCGCCGCCGTCGCCGGGGTGACCGCCATCGGTATGCGCCACAACCCCAAGGACACTGCGCGTATGCGCCGCGAAGGCTTGATTGCCTTGCCCGAAGATTTGGGTATTCGCCGCACCGACGCCACCCGCGAGTTGTTGGCCGCCAAGAGCGTGGCCGACCTGGTGGACTGGTCTGGTGGCCTCTACAACCCGCCCGCCAAATTCAGGAGCTGGTAAATGCGCGCGCTCAAACAGCATGAACTGAGCCTGGCCGATCGCCTGGCGGATATGGCCGTGGATGCGCTGATCGACGAAGCGGATTTGTCGCCCAAACCCGCTCTGGTAGACCGGCGCGGCAACGGCGCCCACAGCGATTTGCACCTGGGGCTGATGCACGCCTCGGCGCTGTCGCTGTGGCCGATGTTCAAGGAAATGGCCGAGGCCGCGCTCGACATCGGCGAAGTCGGCCTGCCCCTGCGCGAGGCGCTCGGGCGTATTGGCCGGGAAGGCGAGCAGGCCATGCTCGCCACTACCCAGGGCGTGAACACCCATCGCGGTGCGATCTGGGCGCTGGGGTTGCTCACCGCTGCGGTGGCCCTGGAGCCCCGCACCATAACCCTGACCGCCGCCAAGCTGGCCCTGCTCAACGACCGCTTCGCCCCGCAGCCCATGAGCCATGGGGCCCAGGTTGCGCAGCGCTACGGCGCACGCGGTGCCCGTGAAGAAGCCCAGCTCGGCTTCCCTTCGGTGATTCAACGCGGCCTGCCGCAACTGCACAAGAGCCGCCGCGAAAACGCCGGTGAGCAGAACGCCCGCCTGGATGCTTTGCTGGCGATCATGACGGACCTGGCAGACACCTGCGTGCTCTACCGCGCCGGTACCGAAGGCCTGGCCACCATGCAACAGGGCGCCCAGGCCGTGCTCGACGCCGGTGGCAGCGCAACCCTGGCCGGACGCCGCCAACTGCATGAGCTGGACCTGCAACTGCTGGCCTTGAATGCCTCCCCCGGTGGCGCCGCCGACCTGTTGGCCGCCTGCCTGTTTATCGACCGCCTCGACGGAGCGTTGTGATGGAAACCTTGTCCTTTGAATTCCCCGCCGGGCAGCCTCCCAAAGGCCGTGCGCTGGTGGGTTGCGTCGGCTCGGGCGACCTGGAAGTGCTGCTGGAGCCGGGCACGCCCGGCACCTTGACCATCCAGGTGCAAACCTCGGTCAATGGCGCGCAGCAACGCTGGCAGCACCTGTTCGAACGCATCTTCCAGGAGCAGACGCCACCGGCCCTGAACATTGATATCCACGACTTCGGTGCCACACCCGGTGTGGTGCGCTTGCGCCTGGAGCAAGGTTTCGAGGAGATCGGCCATGACTGACCTACTCGCTAAACACAGCTTTGTGGAACTCGGTGCCCGCCAGCGCGCCAAGGCGCTGTTGGATGCAGGCACCTTCCGCGAGTTGATCGACCCGTTCCAGCGGGTCATGTCGCCGTGGCTCAGCCGCCAAGGCGTGGTGTCCCAGGCCGATGACGGTGTGGTGATCGCCAAGGGCAGCATCGGCGCCAAGCCTGTGGTGATTGCCGCGATCGAAGGTAATTTCCAGGGCGGCAGCCTGGGTGAAGTTGGCGGTGCGAAAATCGCGGGCGCCTTGGAGCTGGCCGCCGAAGACAACCGCAACGGCATCCCCACCTGCGCGGTGCTACTGCTGGAAACGGGCGGCGTGCGCTTGCAGGAAGCCAACCTGGGCCTGGCTGCCATTGCCGACATTCACGCGGCGATTGTCGACCTGCGCCAGTACCAGCCAGTGATCGGTGTGGTGGCCGGCAGTGTCGGTTGCTTTGGGGGCATGTCCATCGCGGCTGGCTTGTGCAGCTACCTGGTGGTCACTCGCGAAGCACGCCTGGGCTTGAATGGCCCCCAGGTGATCGAGCAGGAGGCGGGCCTGGAGGAATACGACTCCCGCGACCGCCCCTTTATCTGGAGCCTTACCGGTGGCGAGCAACGCTTCAACAGCGGCTTGGCCGACCGTTATGTGGCGGACGATGTGGCGCAGATCCAGCAGACCGTCAGCACACTGTTGCAGCAAGGTATACCCGCACAACCACGCAGCTGGCGCGCTGATTTTTACCTGGCACGCCTGGCCGAACTGGACGCGAGCGCGCAAATCGAGCCGGCCACTGTTCGCGCGCTGTATGAGGGAGAACGCTCATGAGAGGCTTGCAGTGGTTCAACGCGTTGAGCGCCAACGCAACGCCGGTGGAAGGTTTGCCGGGCTCATTGAAAGTGGCGGATGGAGTATTGGGTGAACAGGCGGTGCGCTATATCGCCGTGGTTCCCGACCCGCACAACCGCTTCCCCCGCGCCCGCAATGGCGAAGTCGGCCTGCTGGAAGGCTGGGGCTTGGCCAAGGCGGTGGACGAAGCCATCGCCCGGGGTGACAAGCGTCCTATCATCGCTATCGTCGACGTACCCAGCCAAGCTTATGGCCGTCGCGAAGAGGCCCTTGGCATTCATCAGGCCCTGGCCGCCGCGGCTGACAGCTACGCTCGCGCTCGGCTTGCCGGCCACCCGGTGATCGCCCTGCTGGTGGGCAAGGCCATGTCGGGCGCGTTCCTCGCCCACGGCTACCAGGCCAATCGCCTGATTGCCCTGCGCGACCCCGGCGTGATGGTGCATGCCATGGGCAAAGCCTCGGCCGCCCGGGTGACCTTGCGCAGCGTCGAAGAATTGGAAACCCTGGCCGCCAGCGTGCCGCCGATGGCCTATGACATCGACAGCTATGCCAGCCTGGGATTGCTGTGGGAGACGTTGTCAGTCACCCAGATTGAACAACCCACGGCGGATGACGTGGCGCGGGTCAGCGATTGCCTGGTGCAGGCGGTCAAGGATATCGGCAGTACCGACTTGAGTTCACGCCTCGGCGCCACCAACCGAGCCGCCTCCAGCCATGTGCGCCAGCTGTTGCGGGAGCAATGGTGAACGCCCACGATTTGCTCTGGGGCATGACCCTGGCGCATCTGCCTGCGGAAGCCCCGGTCTGGGTGCGGGACGCGATCCGTGCCGGGCATCCGGTGGTGGTGCGGCGTGCCATCGCCGAGCCGGGCCATGTGGCGGTCGGTGTGCGTGGGCGTTTGCGTGAGCAGCGTTTTGCCGCCCAGATGCCCGTGGCGGCGGTGCAACGGCGGGTGGCGCCGCAAGCTTTGCGAGCGGCGGTCTCACCACGGGATTTACCGGCGCTGCGGGCCCTCGATCAACTGCGGCCGGTGCTGGCGCAGCAAGACTGGGGCGTCAGCGGCAGTGCCGGGTTTGAATTGGCCAGTGGCATTGAAGCGCTGCATGCCAGCAGTGACCTGGATTTGATTCTGTGCACGCCCAATCCTTTAGGTCGTAGCGAGGCGCAAGCGTTGTTGGCGATCCTGGACACCGCGCCCTGCGCCGTCGACCTGCAACTGCAAACCCCGTTCGGCGCCGTCGCCTTGCGCGAATGGGCCGGGCCCGCACGCCGTGTACTGCTCAAGACCGTCAGCGGTGCGCACCTTGTGCTCGACCCTTGGCAGACCGTGACATGAGCAGTCTTCTGGTGTTTCCGGGGCAGGGCGCCCAACGCAGCGGCATGCTCCAGGGGTTGCCGGCCGACATTCTGCAAGAGGCCAGTGATGCCCTGGGTGAAGACGTTCGTCTGCTCGACTCGGCGCAGGCGCTGGAATCGACGCGGGCTGTGCAACTGTGCCTGTTGATCGCCGGCGTGGCCCATGCCCGGCAATTGGCGTGCACGCCGGATTATGTGGCGGGCCTGTCCATCGGCGCCTACCCGGCTGCGGTGATCGCCGGCTCCCTGGGTTTTGCTGATGCGATAAAACTGGTCAGCCTGCGTGGCGAGTTGATGCAGCAGGCTTATCCACAGGGCTATGGCATGACCGCGCTGATCGGCCCTGATCTGTCCAGCGTCGAAGCGCTGCTGGCGGATATCCACAACGCGCAAACGCCGGTGTACCTGGCCAATATCAATGCCGATAACCAGACCGTCATCGCCGGCAGCAACGAGGGGATGAAGCGGGTTGCCGAGCGCATCAAAGGCAACGGTGTCGCCAAGCGCTTGGCGGTCAGCGTGCCGTCTCACTGCCCGTTGCTGGAGCAACCCGCCCAGGCTCTGTTCCAAGCCTTCGTCCCACTCAAGGCGCCGCGCATCACTTACCTGAGCAGCACCCGCGCGCGACCTATCCACAACCCCGAACAACTGCGTGACGACCTGGCCTTCAATATGTGCCGCGTTGTCGATTGGCGCGGCACGGTGCAGAGCGCCTACGAGCGCGGTGTGCGCCTGCAAATCGAACTGCCTCCGGGCGCGGTGCTCACCGGTCTGTCACGCCGTGTTTTTGAACAAGGCACGGTGATCGCCTGCGAAGGCGCCCGCCTGGACACCTTGCAGGCCCTGCTGCAAGAGGAGGAGCGCCGCCACCGATAACGCAGTACCCAAGGCTTTCGAAGCACAAAAACAACAATTTCGAACGAGCACTTTGAGGACAACAACCATGATTATCTACGGTGTGGCTTTTTTGGCGTTCTGCACGTTGGCAGGGCTGTTGGTGGGTGAACTGCTGGGCAAGCTGTTGGGTATCCCGGCCAACGTCGGCGGGGTGGGTATTGCCATGCTGCTGTTGATCGGCCTGGGCAGCTACCTGAGCAAACGCGGCCTGTTTACCGGCAAGTCAGAGCAAGGCGTGAGTTTCTGGGCGGCGGTGTATATCCCGATTGTGGTGGCGATGGCTGCCCAGCAAAACGTGTATGGCGCCATCAGCGGTGGGCCTATGGCGATTCTGGCCGGGACCCTCGCCGTGGTGCTCGGCTTTGCCCTGGTGCCCGTGCTGGTGCGTATCGGTAACCGCGAGCCGGTTGCTCCTGTTCCCACCAAAGAAGCCGGGTGATCGCCATGTACGAATCGATGATGAAAGTGATCACCGGCTACGGCTTGATCAGTGGTTTCGCCGTGATCGGTCTGACCATGTGGGTGTCTTATTGGATCTCCGATACCTTCACCAAGGGCCGCCTGCATGGTTCGGCCATTGCCATTCTACTGGGGTTGGCGCTGTCGTATGTGGGCGGTGCGTTTACCGGTGGTTCCAAGGGCGTGGTGGATATTCCACTGTTGTCGGGCATCGGCCTGCTGGGCGGTGCGATGCTGCGCGACTTTGCCATTGTCGCCACGGCGTTTGGCGTGAGTGTCGATGAGCTCAAACGCGCCGGCTACGTGGGTGTACTGGCGCTGTTTGTCGGCGTGGGCTCGTCGTTCGTTGCCGGGGTCGGGGTGGCGATGGCGTTCGGGTACACCGATGCGGTGAGCCTCACCACCATCGGTGCCGGGGCCGTGACCTATATCGTCGGCCCGGTGACCGGTGCGGCGATTGGGGCCAGCTCCGAGGTGATGGCGCTGTCCATTGCCGCGGGGTTGATCAAGGCCATTCTGGTGATGGTGATGACGCCGTTCGTAGCGCCGCTGATCGGGCTGAACAACCCACGCAGCGCGGTGATCTTCGGTGGCTTGATGGGCACCTCCAGCGGTGTGGCGGGCGGCCTGGCGGCGACTGATCCGAAGCTGGTGCCTTATGGGTGTCTGACGGCGGCGTTCTATACGGCGCTGGGGTGTTTGTTGGGGCCGTCGTTGTTGTTTTTGCTGATGCGTGGGTTGGTGGGCTGACAGGTCGGGCCTCATCGCAGGCAAGCCAGCTCCCACAGGGGACCGAGATCACCTGTGGGAGCTGGCTTGCCTGCGATGGCGGCCTCAAACCTGGCGATTGGCATACATCCGACACTCTGCCAACAACGCCAGCAGGTTCGGGTCGCGCTCCTTGGCTTTCAAAAACACCACACCGATCTGCTGCTGCAACCGATACCTGGGTTGCAGCGGTATCAGCTTCACGCGGTTCTCATACACCGCTGCAATTCGCCCCGGCAGCAGTGCATAACCCACTCCCGAGCTGACCATGCTCAGCAAGGTGAAGATGTCGTTTACCTGCATCGCCACCTTCGGTTCGAACCCTGCCTGTTTAAACACCCGGTTGCCGTCCTGATGGGTGGCGAAGCCCTGGGTGAGGGTGATGAAGGTGGCATCCCGTACATCGGCCAGGTCGATTTCCTGATTGCGGTCCAAGGGGGAGTCGGCCGGCGTGGCAAGGAAGATGTCATCGCTGAACAGCGCGATCTGCTCACAATCCGAATCGGTGGCGTGATCGTCCAGGGAGATGAGGATCGCATCGACCTCCATGTTCTTGAGCTTGTAGAGCAGGTCGAAGTTGGAGCCCAGGATCAGGTCGATATTGAGTTCGCTGCGCCTGATTTTCAGACCCATGATCAACTGCGGCACGGTCTTGACCGTCAGCGAATACAGCGAGCCGAGCTTGAAGCGTTCGGCCGAGAACCCGGCGGCTTCGCGGGTCAGGCGCACGCTGTCGACCACGTCGGCCACCAGTTTTTGCGCACGCTCTTCGAGCACGTAGGCGCTTTCCAGCGGGGTGAGGTTGCGCCCCTCGTGTTTGAACAGCGGGCAGCGCAGGGCACTTTCCAGGGAGTGAATGGCGCGGTGCACGCTGACATTGCTGGTTTGCAACTCGGCGGCCGCGCGGGCCAGGTTGCCGGTGCGCATGAACGCCAGGAAGATCTCCAGCTTCTTGAGGGTGAATTCTTCGTCGATCAGCATGGCCTTGGGCTCTTGTTCGATTGCGCTCGATTGTGCCTGCAAACGCGGCCCTCGTCGCTGGAACGTCACACGCCGCTTGCACTCTGATACGCAAGGCTGGAGGCTTGCCGACAGTCGTCAACGGTGAGGGGAGGTCAACGATAGATGTATCACGGGGAACGGTTCAACGCCTGGAGCCATTTGCTCGGTGCAGTCGCGGCGTGTATTGGCGCCGTATGGATGTTGGTAGTGGCAAGCCTGGACGGCAGTCCCTGGAAAATCGTCAGCGTGGCGATTTATGGCTTTACCCTGATGGTGCTGTACAGCGCGTCGACGGTGTACCACAGCGTGCGGGGGCGGCGAAAAGAGATCATGCAGAAGGTCGATCACTTCTCGATCTACCTGTTGATCGCCGGCAGCTACACACCGTTCTGCCTGGTAAGCCTGCGCGGGCCGTGGGGCTGGACGCTGTTCGGGATCGTGTGGGGGCTGGCGGTGATTGGCATCCTGCAAGAGATCAAGCCGCGCTCGGAGGCGCGGATTCTGTCCATCGTGATCTACGCGGTAATGGGCTGGATCGTGCTGGTGGCGGTCAAGCCGCTGATCGCGGCGCTGGGCACGGCAGGGTTTATCTGGTTGGCCGCGGGTGGGGTGTTGTACACCGTGGGCATCATCTTTTTTGCCTTGGAGGATCGCCTGCGTCATTCCCATGGCATCTGGCATTTGTTTGTGATTGGCGGCAGCCTCCTGCATTTTGTGGCGATCATGCATTACGTGCTGTGAATGCTGGTGGCTGCTCTTTAAAGGCGCTCGAGCAACTCACGGGCACGATTGCCGAAAATCTGCAGCAGCTTGGCCAGCATATGCGGCGGTGGCTCATCGCCGCGGGTCAGGGCGTAGAGGGTGATCGGCAGGGGGGGCGTGAGGGTGCGGATACAGGTGGTTGCCGTCGATGCGCCGAGGGCGGTAAAGGGGTCGATCACCGTCAAGCCGGCGCCGGACTCTACCATCGCCCGGGCCAGGGAATAGGTTTGCACCGAGATGGTCACCCGTGGCGGTGGATCAACGTTCTCCAGGTAGCTGTCCAGCTTGGTCGCCAGCGGATCGGCACTGGAGAGCCCGATCAATGGCGCGCCCGCCAGTTCGCTCAGTGGCAATGGCCGGTTGATTTCAGCCGCCGACCAATAGCCCTTGGACGCCAATGCAACCAGCACGCCATTGGCCAGCACCTGTGTGGTCAACCCCGGATGGCCGGAAAAATTGAGGGTCAGCGCCAGGTCGATTTCGCGCATTAACAGCTTCTGGACCAGCTCACGGCTATGGTCGCTGGACAGCTCGCAAGCCATGTCGGGGTATTCGCGCTTCCATTCCAGAATCGCTGGAGGCAGCAGCGACAAGGCCAGCGCGGGTATCGCACCAATGCGTACGCTTTGCCCTGGGGCGCGGCGCAGGCTCTTGGCCAGGCGCCGTACACCTTGCAAGCTCTCGGTGACTTTCTCGACTTCGCGTTCCAGCGCCAGGGCTTCCGGCGTGGGTTGCAATTTGCCGCGTACACGCAGAAACAGCGCAAAGCCCAGCTGCAGTTCGGCGTGCTGCAACACTTTGGTCACCGCCGGTTGCGAGACGTGCAGCAACTGCGCGGCGGCACTGATCGAGCCAGTCTGGCGAATGGCCTGGAAGATTTCGATATGACGCAAGCGCATGGCAGGTCCATAACCTTTGTTTATAGGTGACCCATCTTTATTCATTGTCGGTGGCCTGTCACCTGCGCCTACGCTTGGCCTTCAGTTAATCAACGGTCGGGGGCTGGGATGGCGAGGCAGGTTTGCATCATCGGTGGTGGGGTCATCGGCCTGGCCAGTGCTTACGCACTGGTGCGGGCAGGCCACGAGGTCACGGTGATAGACGCCCGTGACACCCTGGGGAGCGAAACCAGTTTCGCCAACGGTGGGCAGCTGTCCTATCGCTATGTTGCACCGCTGGCCGACGCGGGCGTGCCGCTGCAGGCGATGGGGTGGCTGTTGCGTGGGGACTCTCCGCTCAAACTGCGCCCTCGCCTCGACCCCCGGCAATGGCGCTGGATGACTGCATTCGTCGGCGCATGCCGGGGCTCGGTGAACAAGCGCAACGCTGCCCACTTGCTGCGGCTGGCGAGCCTGAGCCAAGGCACCTTGCAGCAATGGCGTGTCGACGATCGGCTGGACGGCTTCGACTGGCGGTGCAACGGCAAGCTGGTGACCTTCCGTAATGCCGGGACCTTTGAGCGTGCGCGCGCCAACGTCACAGACATCCTGCAGCAGCAGGTACTGTCGATGGCCGACTGCCAACGCCTGGAACCTTCCTTGGCGGCGCGGGATTTTGTCGGAGGCATCTATACGCCCAGTGAAGAAGTTGCGGACTGTCATGCCTTTTGCCAACGCCTGGCCGCCAGGTTGGAAGCGTCCGGGCGTTGCACATTTTTGCTGGGGCGCAAGGTTACCGGGGTTCGTCACGCCGACGGTGCGGTGCAGGCCATCGAGTTGGGCCATGAAGTGATGCCGGTCGATCAACTGGTATTGGCTGCCGGGCATCGCAGTGCCGAGCTGGCATTGCCGCGCTTGTCGCTGGCGCTGTATCCGCTCAAGGGCTACAGCCTGAGCGTGCCGATCGGCGAGCAGCACAAAGCACCGAACGTAAGCATCACCGACTACGACCGCAAGATCGTCTATGCACGCATAGGTGAGCAACTGCGGATCGCGGCCATGGTGGATATTGTCGGCTTTGATGCGCGTCTTGAGCCCAAGCGCCTGGCGTTGATAAAGCGTCAGGCGCTGGAAACGTTTCCTTTGGCCGGTGACTACGCCCAGGCGGTCGAATGGGCCGGTATGCGCCCGGCAACACCGACGGGCGTGCCATTGATCGGTGCCAGCGCCTACCGCAACCTGTGGCTGAACCTGGGGCATGGCGCACTGGGCTTCACCCTGGCCTGCGGCAGCGGCCAACTGCTGGCCGAGCTGATCGACCAGCGCCCCCCTTCCATTGATATGCAGGGCCTGACGCCCCGCGCCGCTTGAGGATGCAGCCATGACCATTACCCGAATCAATAGCAACGAACGACTCAGCGGCGCCGTGACGTTCAAGGACCTGGTGTTCCTTTCGGGCCAGGTACCGGGCGACGGCCTGGATGTGGCTACTCAGACCCGGCAAGTGCTGGCCAGGATCGACGCGCTGTTGGCCGAGGCGGGCAGCGATAAGGATCACTTACTCAACGCCACGATTTACCTGAAGGACATCGGTGCCGGTTTTGCACCGATGAATGATGTCTGGTCCGCATGGCTCTCGCCAGGCATGGCGCCCACGCGCACTACCTTGCAAGCAGAGCTGGCGCGGCCGAGTGTGCTGGTGGAAATCAGCGTGATTGCAGTACGTAAATAACCTCAAAGACCAACGGAGAATAACAATGAAAAAGATCCTGTTGACCGGCTGCACCCTGGGCTTTTTGTGGGGCGCGCAGGCGCATGCAAGCGAAGCGCCGCTGGCGGGCACTTTGAGCAAGATCGCCAGCGCCAAGTCCATCACCCTGGGCTACCGCGATGCGTCGGTGCCGTTTTCCTACGTGGGGGATAGCAGTGGTAAACCGATGGGCTACTCGGTGGACCTGGCAAACAAGATTGTCGAGCGTATCCAGCAGAAAACCTCAGTGGGCGACCTCAAGGTGAAATACAACCTGGTGACGTCCCAAACCCGCATCCCGCTGGTGCAGAACGGCACTGTCGACCTGGAGTGCGGCTCCACTGGCGTGACGGCTGAGCGGCAGAAGCAGGTGGCATTCTCCTACGGGTTTATCTACGTAAAAGGCCAGTTGCTGACGGCCAAGGACAGCGGGATCAAAGGCTTTGCCGACCTAGCGGGCAAAAATGTGGTGACCACTGCCGGCACCACCAATGAGCGCTTCCTCAAAAGTTATAACGCTGAACACAAAGCCAATATGTTCGTGATCAGCGCCAAGGACCATGGCGAAGCGTTCAAGATGCTCGAGACTGGCCGGGCCGTAGCGTTCTATATGGACGACGCGTTGCTCTACGGCGAGCGTGCCAAGGCCAAGGACCCGCATCACTGGGTGGTGGTCGGCGAGGAGCAGTCGCGGGAGATCTACAGCTGCATGGTGCGCAAGGATGACCCGCAGTTTCTCGCGGTGGTCAACGAAACCCTGGGCGAGCTGTACCGCTCGGGAGAGATCAACGGGATTTACCAGCGCTGGTTCGAGCAGCCGATTCCGCCCAAGGGCTTGAACCTGGAGTTCCCGATGACCAGCGAGTTGAAAGCGATCATCGCCAAGCCGGTGAGTGACCCAGTGGAGTAAGCCTTGGGTAACCCGATAAAACTGTAGGAGCTGGCTTGCCTGCGATAGCGGTCTGTCAGTTGTAAGTTAACTGCCTGAAACACCGCTATCGCAGGCAAGCCAGCTCCCACAGTTGATTGGGTTTACAGGGGAGGTTAGAAGTCGCCCCAGAGTTGTTGGGCGACGGAGAGTGCGACGACGGGGGCGGTCTCGGTACGCAACACCCGCGGGCCGAGGCGAGCGGCGTGGTAGCCGGCGTCTTGGGCGGTCGCGACTTCATTATCGGTGAGCCCCCCTTCGGGACCGATCAAGAACGCCAGGCTCGATGGCTTGGCGTGGCTGATCATCGGCTCTGCCACCGGGTGCAGCACCAGCTTCAAGTCCGCCTCGGTTTGCTTGAGCCAGTCTGCCAGCAAGAGCGGAGGGTGAATCACCGGCACCGTTGAGCGCCCACATTGCTCGCACGCGCTGATTGCCACCTGGCGCCAGTGCAGCAAGCGCTTGTCGGCGCGTTCGTCCTTGAGGCGTACCTCGCAGCGGTCGCTGAAGATCGGTGTGATCGCGTTGACGCCCAATTCAGTGGCCTTCTGGATCGCCCAGTCCATGCGCTCGCCCCGGGACAGGCCCTGGCCGAGGTGAATATGCAGGGGCGATTCGGCTTGGCCGGCAAAGCTATCGGTGAGTTGCACGGTGACGCGTTTTTTACCGACTTCCAGCAAGGTGCCACTAAACTCCTGGCCAGAGCCGTCGAACAGTTGCACGGCATCGCCTTCACCCATGCGCAACACACGGCTGATGTAATGCGCCTGGGCTTCGGGTAGTTCGTGATCGCCGAGGCTCAGCGGGGTGTCGGTGAAAAAGCGGGACAGTCTCATTTCTGTTCTCTGAAGAAGTTTATGTAGGCGCAGCGGCGCGCCTGGAATGCCTTCGCGAGCAAGCTCGCTCCTACAAGGATTTAGGCAATCAACCCGGATCACGGAAGCCTGGATGGAAATCTTTCGGCACCGCCACACTGACCTTGCTGTTGGTGGCGATATCGATCCCCTCGCTGGCCACCTCGGCCAGAAAGTCGATCTGCTCGGGGGTAATTACATAAGGCGGCAGGAAATACACCACGCTGCCCAACGGCCGCAGCAGCGCACCGCGCTCCAGCGCGTGCTCGAAGACCTTCAGGCCACGGCGCTCCTGCCACGGGTAGGCGGCCTTGGTGGCTTTGTCCTGCACCATCTCGATAGCCAGCACCATGCCGGTCTGGCGCACTTCCGACACGTGAGGATGGTCCACCAGGTGCGCGGTGGCGGTCGCCATGCGCTGGGCCAGGGCCTTGTTGTTCTCGATGACGTTGTCTTCTTCAAAGATATCCAGCGTTGCCAACGCCGCCGCACAGGCCAGCGGGTTGCCGGTGTAGCTGTGGGAGTGCAGGAAGGCGCGCAGTGTGGGGTAGTCATCGTAGAACGCGCTGTAGACGTCTTCCGTGGTAACCACCGCGGCCAGCGGCAGGTAACCGCCGGTAAGGGCCTTGGACAAGCACAGGAAGTCCGGGCGGATGCCGGCTTGTTCACAGGCAAACATACTGCCGGTGCGGCCAAAGCCCACGGCGATTTCGTCGTGGATCAGGTGCACGCCGTAGCGGTCGCAGGCTTCGCGCAGCAGCTTGAGGTACACCGGGTGGTACATGCGCATGCCACCGGCGCCTTGGATCAGCGGCTCGACAATCACGGCGGCAACGCTGTCGTGATGCTCGGCCAGGGTCTGTTCCATGGCCAGGAACATGGTGCGCGAGTGTTCTTCCCAGCTCATGCCTTCGGGGCGCAGGTAGCAGTCCGGGCTCGGCACCTTGATCGTGTCGAGCAGCAGCGCCTTGTAGGTCTCGGTAAACAGCGGCACGTCGCCCACCGACATCGCGGCGATGGTTTCGCCGTGGTAGCTGTTGGTGAGGGTGACGAAGCGCTTTTTGTTCGGCTGGCCGCGGTTGAGCCAGTAGTGGAAGCTCATCTTCAGCGCCACTTCGATGCATGACGAACCGTTATCGGCGTAGAAGCAGCGGGTCAGCCCTTCGGGCGTCATCGCGACCAGGCGTTCGGACAACTCGATCACCGGTTGATGGCTGAAACCAGCGAGGATCACGTGCTCCAGCTGATCGACCTGATCCTTGATACGCTGGTTGATCCGTGGGTTGGCGTGGCCGAATACGTTGACCCACCAGGAACTGACGGCATCGAGGTAGCGCTTGCCTTCGAAGTCTTCCAGCCATACGCCTTCACCGCGCTTGATGGGCACCAGCGGCAGTTGCTGGTGGTCTTTCATCTGGGTGCAGGGATGCCACAGCACCGCGAGGTCGCGTTGCATCCACTGGTTGTTCAAGCCCATCGGTGATCTCCTCGAAGCGGTCCTGCGGCGGGCACAGGCGAAACAATCGCGCAAGCCTATGCAATGGTGGCTCGGGTCACAAGCCATTGTGGGGAAATTCGCAGTAAATGCAGGACGGTCTGTCACGTTTCCCAGGGATAGTCTTAATCCCTTGTTAATTTATGATGCCTAGCCTCTTTATCGTATTTCTCGATATTTCAAAGCAAAATTTTCCGCTTTAATTCGATAGGTAAAGCGCTAGTCTTGGGCACAGTTCTTACGGGATTAAGTACATGCAGCTACGTAATTCGCCGGCCCGCTATGGTTGGGTCAGCATGGTTCTGCACTGGGGCGTAGCCCTGGTGGTGTTCGGTTTATTTGCCCTGGGCTTGTGGATGGTCGGTCTCGATTACTACAGCGCCTGGCGCAAAGATGCGCCCGACTTGCACAAGAGCATTGGCATCACGCTGTTCGCCATCATGCTGGTGCGGATCGTCTGGCGCCTGGTCAGCCCGCCGCCGCCACCACTGGCCAGCTATAGCCGCATGACGCGGATCGGCGCCGCGTTTGGGCACGCGTTCCTTTATGTCGGGCTGTTTGCCGTGATGATTGCCGGTTACCTGATTTCCACCGCAGACGGTGTCGGTATCCCGGTGTTTGGCCTGTTTGAAATTCCTGCCGTGGTTTCCGGTCTACCGGACCAGGCAGATACCGCGGGTTGGGTGCACCTGTACCTGGCCTGGGTGTTGGTGGTCTTCGCCGGCTTGCACGGCGTGGCGGCCCTGAAACACCATTTTATCGATCGTGATGCGACCCTTGCGCGAATGCTGGGACGCAAAGCCTGATGTTCAACCTCGACTCACAAGGAATAGAAAGCATGTTGAAAAAAACACTCGCTGCGCTGGCAATCGGTTCTGCCCTGCTGTCCGCAGGTTCGGCGATGGCCGCTGACTACGTGATCGACAAGGAAGGCCAGCACGCCTTCGTCGATTTCAAAATCAGCCACCTGGGCTACAGCTACATCACCGGTACCTTCAAGGACCTGGATGGCAAGTTCAGCTTTGACGCCGCCAAGCCCGAAGACGCCAAGATTGAAGTCAACGTGCGTACTGCCAGCGTGTTCTCCAACCACGCCGAGCGCGACAAGCACGTCAACAGCAAGGACTTCCTGGAGTCGGGCAAATTCCCTGATGCCAAGTTCGTTTCCACCAGCGTCAAGCCAACTGGCAAAAATGCTGATGGCAAGCTGACTGCTGATGTGACCGGGGACCTGACCTTCCACGGCGTGACCAAGCCGATCCTGGTCAAAGCCACGTTCCTGGGCGAAGGCAAGGATCCATGGGGCGGCTACCGTGCCGGCTTCGAAGGCACCACCAACATCAGCCGCAAGGAATTCAACAAGGACGGCATGGACGTAGGTCCACAGTCTGACAACGTGCAGTTGTACATCACGTTTGAAGGTGTGAAAGCGAAGTAATGCTTCGTATGTAGGAGCGAGCTTGCTCGCGAAGGCCGCAAGGACACCGCGTTAAACCAGGATGCCCGCGTTATCGTTGACGACCTTCGCGAGCTAGCTCCTACAGGCAAAAAAAAACCCGTATCTCACGATACGGGTTTTTTTTATGCTTCGCGGTTGCGAGTCAGCAGCGCTGGTTTCTCACCACGAGGGCGGCCTGGCAGTTGATCCAACTGCTCAGGTGTCGGGAAGCGATCCGCTTTCGACTCCTTGTGGATGATCTTCGGCGCCGGACCACCCCGTGGGTTTTGTACTGCAGGCTCGGACGAGCGAGGCTGATCGTCACGGGCAGGGCGGCGGTTGTTGCTGCGTGAATCTTCGCGACGGGCCTGGCCGTCACGCGGTGCGCCATTACGCGGGCCGCTGCGCTTGGCAGGCGGGGTGCCAGTGGTGCCGCCGCTGCTGTTGCGCGGGGCGTTCTGGCGACCGCCCTGTGGCTGGCCGCTACGTGGAGCGCCTGCGCCCTGGGCAGGAGCCCCTGGACGACGGCCACGGCCCTGGGCCGGTTTGGCCTGGGGCACGTAGTCGACGCGGTTACCGAAGTTATCGATATCGTCGTCAAGGAACTCGTCCGGGGCGCGGTCGGCCGCGGCGCGTGGTGGCTGGCTCGGCTGGCGCTGTTCGCGGGCCGGGGTGCCTTCACGGGGCTTCTGCTCACGGGCCGGGCGTTCGCCACGGCTGCTGCTCGCGGTTTTTTCCTTGCCCTTGTCCTTGCCTTTGTCGCGACGACCACCGCCACCACCGCCGCCGTTCGGGCCATCGCCCTTCGGACCACGTGGGTTGCGCGGGTTGCGCACGTCTGGACGCTCGCGCGCTTCTGGCTTCTCGGCCTCCACGGCGCTGGCATCAAAGCCCATCAGGTCGCCATCGGCGATTTTCTGCTTGGTCATGCGTTCGATGCTTTTCAGCAGCTTTTCTTCATCCGGCGCGACCAACGAAATGGCCTCGCCCGAACGACCGGCACGGCCGGTACGGCCGATACGGTGCACATAGTCTTCATCGACGTTTGGCAGCTCGAAGTTGACCACGTGTGGCAACTGGTCGATATCCAGGCCGCGTGCGGCGATATCGGTGGCCACCAGGATACGCACGCTGCCGGCCTTGAAGTCGGCCAGGGCTTTGGTGCGTGCGTTCTGGCTCTTGTTGCCGTGGATGGCGACGGCGGTGAGGCCGTGCTTGTCCAGGTACTCTGCCAGGCGGTTGGCGCCGTGCTTGGTACGGGTGAACACCAGCACCTGTTCCCACGCGCCGTGGGTGATCAGGTGCGCCAGCAGCGAGCGCTTGTGGCTGGCGGCCAGGCGGAACACGCGTTGCTCGATACGCTCGACCGTGGTGTTCGGCGGCGTGACTTCGATGCGTTCCGGGTTATGCAGCAGCTTGCCGGCCAGGGCGGTGATGTCCTGGGAGAACGTTGCCGAGAACAGCAGGTTCTGCCGTTTGGCCGGTAGGCGGGCGAGGACTTTTTTCACGTCATGGACAAAGCCCATGTCGAGCATGCGGTCGGCTTCGTCCAGCACGAGGATTTCCACGTGGGACAAATCGACGCTGCCTTGGCCGCACAGGTCGAGC
This sequence comes from Pseudomonas sp. B16120, assembly GCF_044218845.1. NCBI lineage: Bacteria > Pseudomonadati > Pseudomonadota > Gammaproteobacteria > Pseudomonadales > Pseudomonadaceae > Pseudomonas > Pseudomonas sp. B16120. Next base: position 5,882,527 of record NZ_CP162588.1, on the reverse strand, counting down.
AAGCGACCCGGGCAGGCTACGAGCACGTCGACACCACGGGACATGGCCTGAACCTGTGGGTTCATGCCGACGCCGCCGAAGATGCAGGCGCTGACGAACTTCAAGTCGCGGGCATACAGCTTGAAGCTGTCGTGCACTTGGGCTGCGAGTTCGCGGGTTGGGGTCAGGACCAGTACGCGCGGTTGGCGCGGGCCGTGACGTTGGGATTTGTCCGGGTGACCGTTGGGAAACAACCGCTCCAGGATCGGGAGGGCGAAACCGCCGGTTTTACCAGTACCTGTCTGAGCCGCAACCATCAGGTCGCGACCTTGCAACACGGCGGGAATGGCCCGCTGTTGCACCGGAGTAGGCTCGGTATAGCCCGCTGCCTCGATGGCGCGGACTAAAGCCTCGGAGAGACCGAGGGAAGCAAAGGACATGAGTAATCCTGTTTTAGTTAGGGCTTGGCCCAAAGGGATAATCTTGCCGGGCGTGAATGGCGCTTAGGGGAGCGCAACCCCGTCCGGTCCTGCTGTGTCTGGCGGGCACTCCATCGGCTCGCGCGGGCTGCAAAGCTGCGCAGTAGCTGGGTTGGGTGCCGTTTTCAAGACCCGAGCGGCCGGGCGTAAGCCTGGCGGAAAGGCCGCAGTATAACAGAGCAATCACCGCGCGCTGCTTTCCTGCTGCTCAACGGCGTGTTCGGGGGCTGGTATGGGGGCTGTTTGCTCGTGCATCCGCCCATATTTGGCGCTCAATGTGGCATAGGCGGGCTCTTGCTTGAAGCGCTTGAGCTCGGCGGCAAAGCGTTGCACCAGCAGGTCCATGCCTGCGCCACGGCGTACCGCAAGAAATTGCTGCTGGCGGCTGACCACCACCGATGCCTGGCTGACTTTACCTTCCAGGCCCAGGGCCTTGAGCACGTGGTGCCCCACGCGCCGGTCAGTCACCACCATATCGACGCGCCCCAGCATGAGTTTGCCAAAGTTGGCTTCATGGCTGGGGGCGGGTTCGCGCTGGAAGGTGTTGGCCTCACTGAACGCGTCGCCATACAGGTAGCCCGGGGAAACGCCAACCGTCAGGCCGCGCAGGTCGTCGAGCGTGGCGGCGGGGTGAGGGCGTTCGTTGGCATAGAACAAAACGAATTCGACTTCCGACAACGGCTCGCTGGGATAGAGCAGCAACGCGTCGCGCTCCTGGCTGTGAAAGATATCCAGCGCGCCGTCGGCGTGGCCCTGGTCGAGCATCGCCAGGCAGCGCTTCCAGGGCAGGAACTGCCATTGCACCTCCACCCCCAGGCGCTGGAACACGATCACTGTGGTTTCATAATCCAGGCCGGCCATGGTGCCGTTGTCTTCGTAGACATAGGGCGCCCAGGGTTCGGTGACAATGCGCAGTTTCTCGCCATGAGCGGCTAGGCTCAGGCAAGAAAAAAACACAGCGGTCAACAGCTTGAAGAGGACGGGCATAGCCTGAGGTTACGACGCTCCCCGAAGAAAGAGAAGCTCTGGCACGCGCATTGGCGGGCGGTCTTACTTCGCGGGAGCGTTCAGCAGGTGTTCGTGGATCGCGGCGCGGCGCTCGCCCAGAATCAGGCGCACCAGGGGGTTGGCAAACCAGTGTTCCAACTGGTGTGCATCAAGCGGGCGCTTCTGGCGTTCTTCCTGGTTTTGTCGGGCCTTGTCCCACCAGACCGGACCGCAGGCCTGGTCGAACTCGTTTTCGTGTTCGTAGCAGCCGTAAAGGATTTCGCGGATGAATTGTTGCTGGTGCTTGGGCAGCAGCAGGGTGATCAGCTTGTACATCAAGCGTTGCAAACGCGGCGGGCGCGGCAGGTGCGAGGAGACCTGACGCGTATCGGCCAGGGCCTGCGCACTGGTGGGGGCGCTCGCGTGCTTGGCGATCCACGCCTTGACCTTGGCCCGGAACAGCTGTTTGCGGCTCCAGTAATGGTGGATCAGGTCCGGGCACTCGCGCACCTTTACGGTACGGTAGGCGGCGATCGACAGGCAGAACTCTTCCAGGGTGTAGGCGCCTTGGGCATGGGGGAACAGTTCATCCATCAACTCGATGGAGCGGTCGAGGATGTGCGCATCCTGTTGGGTCAGGCCCATGACGCCGGAGTTGAGGGTCATCATGTCATCGTCGGCCACGCCCATGTCCAGCAGGCGCTGACGCAGGGCGGTGTAGAGGATGCTTTCGTGGTTGTCGCCGTACTTGGTGTAAAAGGCGTTGCACAGCAGGGTGCCGGGCTCTACGCGTTCGAACAGGGCCATGGGCGAATGATGGAAGAAGGTGTCAGTGTCGATCAGCAGCGCCACGGGGGATTCTTGCAGGACTTGGCGCAGCACCACGTGCTTGGTGCGAAAGTGATAACCGTGGGGCTCGCTCCAGCGTTTGCGGGTGGCTTCGTCCAGTGGGCGCACGCGCACCGGCAGCAAGCGATAGGGCTCGGGGTTGTCGCTGAATACCTGGATGTCGATGTTCGCATCCGGTGTGTCCTGCAGGAACGCCAGTGCGCTGGCGATGCTGAATACCGCTTCCTGATGGTAGGTGTCGGCGCCGAAGACCAGGTAAACCAGTTGCGGGCGGGACGTCGGGGGCACTGTATTCATGGACTGCGGGGTTCCGTGGGTAACGTAAAACGACAAAGGCCCTCGTCAGAACGAGGGCCTTGGTACAACCGGTCAAGCGTTAACGTGGCAGCTTGAGGTTGTTCCAGATGGCAAGGCTGGGTTCAGCCTGGTTCAGGGTATAGAAATGCAACCCTGGCGCACCACCTTGCAACAATTGCTCACACATCTCGGTGATAACCTGCTCGCCGAACGCCTGGATGCTTTTGACGTCATCGCCATAGGCTTCCAGTTGCTTGCGCACCCAGCGTGGGATCTCGGCGCCGCAGGCGTCGGAGAAGCGCGCCAACTTGCTGTAATTGGTGATCGGCATGATGCCCGGCACGATTGGGATGTTCACGCCCATCGCCCGTACTCGCTCGACAAAGTAGAAGTAGCTGTCGGCGTTGAAGAAATACTGGGTGATTGCGCTGTCGGCACCGGCATTGGCCTTGCGCACGAAATTCTGCAAATCGTCTTCGAAATTGCGCGCCTGGGGGTGCATCTCCGGGTAAGCGGCTACTTCGACATGGAAGTGATCGCCACTTTCTTCGCGGATGAAGCTCACCAGGTCGTTGGCGTAGCGCAGCTCACCGCTGGCCATGCCCATACCCGATGGCAGGTCGCCACGCAGGGCAACGATGCGCTTGATGCCGGCGGCTTTGTATTGGGTCAGCAGGCTACGCAGGTCGGCCTTGCTGTCGCCCACGCAGGACAGATGCGGAGCGGCGGGAACTTTGACTTCACTTTCCAGCTGCAACACGGTGTTGATCGTGCGATCACGGGTCGAACCGCCAGCGCCGTAGGTGCAGGAGAAGAAGTCAGGGTTGAAGCTGGCCAACTGCTTGGCAGTGGCCATCAGTTTTTCATGTCCAGCATCGGTCTTGGTCGGGAAGAACTCGAAGCTGTAGCGACGGTCTTGGGACATGGTAATACCCTTGGAAACTCGAAAGCCTGGAAGGCATACGCAATCGATGCGGGTGCCTGGCTTTCTGTGGGAGCTGGCTTGCCTGCGATAGCATCAGCTCGGTGTTACTGGAACACCGAGGCGTCTGCATCGCGGGCAAGCCCGGCTCCCACAGAAGAACCGGCGCCAGCAAGGCCGATCAGTAGCGGTAAGCGTGCGGCTTGAACGGACCTTCAACCGTCACGCCGATGTAGTCGGCCTGGGTCTTGGTCAGTTGAGTCACGACGCCGCCGAAGCCGCGGACCATTTCCAGGGCCACTTCTTCGTCGAGTTTCTTGGGCAGTACTTCCACGGTCAGGCGCTCGGCTTTCTGGGCGGGCGACAGGTCGGCGTACTTCTGTTCGAACAGGAAGATCTGCGCCAGCACCTGGTTGGCGAACGAGCCATCCATGATGCGGCTTGGGTGACCAGTGGCGTTGCCCAGGTTCACCAGGCGGCCTTCGGCCAGCAGGATCAGGTAGTCGTCGTTCTGTGGGTCGAAATCACCAGCGCCGGTACGGTGAACCTTGTGTACCTGCGGCTTCACTTCTTCCCATGCCCAGTTCTTACGCATGAAAGCGGTGTCGATTTCATTGTCGAAGTGGCCGATGTTGCAGACAACGGCGCGCTTCTTCAGGGCCTTGAGCATGTTCGCATCGCACACATTCACGTTACCGGTGGTGGTGACGATCAGGTCGATCTTGCCCAGCAGGGCTGCGTCGATGCAGGCGGAGGTGCCGTCGTTCTGGCCGTTGATGAACGGCGAAACCACTTCGAAACCGTCCATGCAGGCTTGCATGGCGCAGATCGGGTCAACTTCGGAGACCTTGACGATCATGCCTTCCTGACGCAGGGACTGGGACGAACCCTTGCCCACGTCACCGTAGCCGATCACCAGGGCTTGCTTGCCCGACAGCAGGTGGTCGGTGCCGCGCTTGATCGCATCGTTCAGGCTGTGACGGCAGCCGTACTTGTTGTCGTTCTTGCTCTTGGTCACCGAGTCGTTGACGTTGATGGCCGGGATTTTCAGCTCGCCCTTGGCCAGCATGTCCAGCAGGCGGTGTACGCCGGTGGTGGTCTCTTCGGTCACGCCGTGGACGCGGTCGAGGATCTGCGGGTATTTCTTGTGCAGCAACTCGGTGAGGTCGCCGCCGTCGTCCAGGATCATGTTGGCATCCCAAGGCGCGCCATCTTTGAGGATGGTTTGCTCCAGGCACCACTCGTACTCTTCTTCAGTCTCGCCTTTCCAGGCGAATACCGGGATACCGGCAGCAGCGATAGCGGCAGCGGCCTGGTCCTGAGTCGAGAAGATGTTGCACGACGACCAACGCACTTCGGCACCCAGGGCAACCAGGGTTTCGATCAGCACGGCAGTCTGGATGGTCATGTGGATGCAGCCGAGAATCTTGGCGCCCTTGAGCGGCTGCTCAGCGGCGTACTTGCGACGCAGGCCCATCAGGGCCGGCATTTCGGATTCGGCGATAAAGGTTTCGCGACGGCCCCAGGCAGCGAGGGACATATCGGCGACTTTGTAGTCATTGAAATCAGCAGGCGTCATTACAGCGCTCATAGAGAGCCTCCATTCGTAGTGTGCGAATGGGCGCCGTTGTGCGTTTAGTATCAGGCCAAGGCAACCAGGCCGGACAACGCCCCATCCGAGCCTGACAGGTTTAACCTGCTGCAGCGCCCCTCGGACAGGTGGCGGGAGAACGGTATCAATCGAAGATGACCGTTTTGAAACGGAGGCGATTATAGCCGTGTATGTGGCACTTCCCAAGCCTTTCTGTCGGTGGCAATGAAGATCGCGCATGGGGTTGATAGGCAATGGCTCATAGAGCTTGGGCCTGGGCTCTGCCATGATGTTGCCCATCATTTCGCAAGACGCTTTGGAGTGACCATGAACTTCCACACCCGCAAATGGGTAAAACCCGAAGACCTCAACCCCAACGGCACTCTGTTCGGCGGTAGCTTGCTGCGCTGGATCGACGAAGAAGCGGCCATCTACGCGATTGTCCAGCTCGGCAACCAGCGCGTGGTCACCAAGTACATCTCGGAAATCAACTTTGTCAGCGCTTCACGCCAGGGCGACATCATCGAACTGGGCATCACTGCCACCGAGTTCGGCCGCACCTCCATCACCCTGACCTGTGAAGTGCGCAACAAGATCACGCGCAAAAGCATCCTGACCGTGGAAAAAATGGTCTTCGTCAACCTGGGCGAAGACGGTTTGCCGGCGCCCCACGGCCGTACCGAAATCAAGTACGTGAAGGACCAGTTCAAGGACGACAGTCTTCCCGAGTAACAACCCTGCGGCCTGATTTGCTTTACCAAATCATTCCGCGTGGATCTATCTGAGGCTCTCTCATCACTCAGGCCTACATCCTGTAGAGAGAGCCTTGTGTATGAAAGTCTCCAGTTCTGTTGTAGAGAATCACCCCCCATCGCCGCAAATCAGCGACCAGGGCGCCAAGGTGCCCTTGGTCAAAGGTGTGGGCGAGCGCAACCTGAGTATTTATCGTCACAGCGATGGGCGTGTGGAGGTGGTGGTGTCACCGCCGCCGCCCGCTCACCTGGTGCTCAGTGGTGGTGGCGCCAAGGGCATCGCCTTTCCAGGCATGGTGCAAGCGCTTGAAGAGGCCGACAAACTCAAAGGCGTAAAAGTGGTTTCCGGCTCATCTGCCGGTGCGATTTGCGCAGCACTGCTCGCCAGCGGCATGGATGCCAAGGCCTTTACGCAACTGTCGAATAACCTAGACCTGCCCCGCTTGCTCAACAGCAAAGACCCGGTCACGGCTTGGTTGCAGGAAGCCAGTTCCGAGCTCGGCAAGCTCGTCAGAAGTCTGCCCGGGCCGGTTGGAAATATCTCTCAACTGCTGCTGACGTTGCTGCCGCGCCTACAAACCGAGGGGCAGCCGCTGGAGGACTTGATCCGCAACGAATCGCGTCAATCGATTCTCGCCCATATCGCCGGTATGCCCCCAGCCAACCGCCCCCCGGAAGTTACAGCAATTGCCGAACGGCTCAGCGCTGGTGGTGGGGCGACTTTTCGCGACTTGGAAGTGTTGAGCCGGCATATTCCGGCGATCAAGCAATTGAACATCACCGGCACGGGCATGTTCGATGGCCGCCCGCAGTTGGTGGTGTTCAATGCCAACCTGACACCGGATATGGATATCGGCCGCGCCGCTCTTATTTCGGGCGCCCTGCCTGGGCTGTTCAAGAGCCCCACCGAGCAGGGTCACGGGTTCCAGGCGGCGTCGCAGGTCACGGCGTTTCAGGACGGCGGGTTGCTGCTCAATACCCCTGCGCCAGGTGTCATCGAGCGCTCGTTCCCGGAAAGCCCCCTGGGCAAGGACGAAGCGCTGATCGTCAAGTTCGAGTCTGACAAGGCATCAGCGCCGCCCAGGAGCGGTGGTTTTTTCAGCTTTCTGGCCGACACGTTCACCGGCACGCCACACACCGCCGCTGAAAGCTACCAGAATGACCGGCTCCAGGCGTTCTCGGAACAAACGGTCACGTTGCCGCTGAACTCGGACAAAGGCGACTTTCGCGGCCTGCTCGGTGGTACCGTCAACTTCACCATGACCCCCGAGCAGAAACAGCATTTGCAGGCCCAGGCTCGCCAGGCGGTGTCAGGGCATCTGCAACAGCGTGAGCTGGAGCGTGAGCGCCATGAGTTCCCCTCGCTGAACGATGCCGTGATGGCGATGGATGATCAAATGCTCGCCAGCGTGCAAGTTGACCTGCAAAACGATGCGGCCGGCGCCGAGGCGTTGCGCTTTCGCAAAGACACACAGCAGGCGTTACAGGCGTTGGACACTGCGATTGCCGAGGCGAATCAAACCAGCACGTCGCTGGTGATCACGCCGAAATTAGCCTCGGCGCTGCGCAATCTGGATGCGCTCGCCCGTAGACCCGAGGATATCGAGTGGCTGGGCAAGCGCCTGAATGCGCCAGGCCAGCGTAATTTCCAGCAACTGCTGCAGGTGGGCACCAAGCAGGCGTCGAACAATGGCTCAGGCCTGTCCAAAGTGTTGACCAGCGCCGTCGCGGAAATGCAAAAACGCGATATCGGCGTGAAGGCAGAGAATTTTATCCGCGAAGTCATTTACCCCTCGCTATATCGTCCTGGCCAACCGGCTGCCAACGTTGAGTTATTGCAACGTGCGGTGCGGGATTTGGGCGAGGCGACGACGCCAGCGGAGTTCAACCGTGTGCTTGATGGCATCGTCAAACATTACCGGGCGCGCAATAAACCCTGGAGTAAACCCTTCAGCTCTACCACCGTGGAGCAGGCCAAGGCCTGGCGTATTCCGGTTTAGTTGCGGTGCCACTGAACAGCCATCGTCGCGGCGTGTCGTAGCTACAGGCACCCCTTGGACTCAGGTACATCATGGCCACTCAAGCAGACGGCAAGACCCCCAACCTGTCGCAGGAAGAGCAGCAAAACGTTGACGAGAACCAGCCGCCTCGCGCGGCTGTATTACACGAAATTATCCGCACCCAGGGCGATCAGGAGCTAGAGCGCAGTGTGGCAGCGTTGTGGTGGTCGGCGCTGGCCGCTGGCCTGACCATGGGCTTGTCGCTAATGGGCATGGGCCTGCTCAATTCACGCCTGCCGGACGGTGATGAATTCAAGGTCATTGCCAGCTTTGGCTATTGCGCAGGCTTTCTCGCGGTGATTCTTGCTCGTCAGCAGTTGTTTACCGAAAACACCCTGACCGCCGTGCTGCCGGTGATGAGCAAACCGACTCTGGCCAACGCCGGGCGCTTGTTACGGCTGTGGACGGTGGTGCTGGTGGGCAACCTGTGCGGCACCTTGCTGGTGGCCTACGTGATGCTGCACCTACCGATCTTCGATACCAAGACCGACCTGGCCTTCCTCGAGATCGGGCGCAAGGTCATGGAGAACGACCCCGCGCAGATGTTCGCCAAGGGCATCGTCTCCGGTTGGATGATCGCCACCATGGTCTGGATGATTCCGTCGATGGAGAGTGCCAAGCTGTGGATTATCATCCTGATCACCTACTTCATGGCACTGGGCGACTTCACCCATATCGTCGTCGGTTCAGCGGAAGTGTCCTACCTGGTGTTTGCCGGCGAGTTGCCGTGGAAGGATTTCTGGCTGGTCTTCGCCGGGCCGACTCTGGCCGGCAACATCATCGGCGGTAGTTTCATCTTTGCGTTGATCAGCCATGCGCAGGTTCGCAGCGAGGCGTCCGTGCCTGCTGTTGCTCAATCTCACACACAGGCGAAGCCCCGTCAGGATAAGGGCAAAGTCTGACATTACCCTGGCTGACGCGTCAGGCCTTGAAGGGCACGCTGGGAGGTTCGCAGGCCAGCGTGCTGTCGGGTGCCTTGAGCTGACCTTCCCAGCGAGCAATTACCAGCGGGGCCAATGCGTTGCCCAGTACATTCAGTGCTGTGACGGGCATATCCATCAGACGATAGATGCCCGCGATGATCGCCACACCCTCCACGGGAAGCCCGGCCGCGGTCAACGTCGCGGTCAGGATGATAAACATGAAGCCTGGCACGCCCGCCGCGCCCTTTGATGTCAGCACCATGATCAAGACCAGCATGCCTTGATCCGCCAGGCTCAAGTCGATGCCATACGCTTGGGCGATGAACAGCGTGCCGAGTGCGGCAAACAGCGATGCACCATCCAGATTGAACGAGTACCCCAGTGGGATCACCATGCTGGTAATGGGCCGTGGCGCGCCATAGCGCTCCATCTTCTCGATCAGTTGAGGCATGACCGTCGCCGAGGCGGCACTGCTGAAGGCCAGCAGCAGTTCACTGCGTATTTCCCGCACCAGGTGAAAAAAGCCGACGCCGGCCAAGCGTGCCACTGCACCCAATACACACAGGGCAAATAAGAGCACCGCGACATAGGTCGTGCCGATCAGTTTGGCCAGCGGCAACAACGCACTGAGGCCAAAGCTGGCGACGGTGACCGCGATCAGGCCGAAAATACCTATCGGCGAGTAATGCATGACCAGATGGGTGACTTTGAACATGGTGTCGGAGACGCTTTGCATCACATTGATCAAGGGCGCTTTGCGCTCCTCGGGCAACAACGACAAGGCACAACCGAACAGGATCGCGAAGAACAGCACCGACAGCAGTTTGCCCTGTGACATGGCCAGGACGATGTTATCCGGCACGATCGCCAGCAGTACCTGGCCCAGGTTCTGTGGGGTGCCACTGGAGGCCAGTCCCGTCGCCGGTGCCTGCAGCGTGCTGCCGAATTCGGCGCCCGAGCCGGGCTGCACCACATTGCCAACCAACAGCCCGAAGACGATGGCAATGCTGGTGATGGTGAAGAAGTACACGAAGGTCTTCAGGCCGACGCGACCCAGGGCAGACGGGTTGCCCATGCCGGCGATGCCGACGGTCATGCAGGCAAATACCAGGGGAACGACGATCATCTTCATCAGCTTGATAAACAGGTCGCCAGCCGGTTGCAGCAGATTGTCGATGAACCAGGTTTTTTGCTCGGGGAATTGATTGAGCAGGAGGCCGACGATTATCCCGGCAGCCAGGCCGATCATGATGCGAGTGATAAGACTGGTGGGTTTTCTAGTGGTCATGGGGGTGTCCCTTATTGTTGTGATTGTCAGGGATTTACTGGGCGAACAACCCTTCGAAGTGCTTGAACCCTTTCACTTCGATGGGGATGCCGCTGGGGTCGAGAAAAAACATCGTGCGCTGCTCGCCCGGTTCGCCGGCAAAGCGGGTCACGGGTGGAATCTCGAAGCGCGTGCCCAGGCGGGTGAGGCGCTCGGCAAGCGTCAGCCACTCATCAAGTGGCAGCACCACGCCCAGGTGCGGCATCAGTACCTGGTGCTCACCGACCAGGCCGGTGCGTGTGGTTGGGAAGGGCGTACCGAGGTGCAGTGAAAGTTGATTGCCGAAAAAGTCGAAGTCGATCCAGGTCTCGCTGCACCGGCCCTCGGTGCAACCCAAAACATCTCGATAAAAAATGCGCGCCTCGTCTAAGTCATAAACATGGTATGCAGCGTGAAAGGGTCTGTTCATGGCTGGTTCTCCAGATGGGGAACTGTCAGGTTAAACAGGCGATGCCGCCAGGGTAAAACGGGTTTGCCTTGGTCTGAGCGAAAGGAAAACTTATGGACGTTCGATTCCTGAGGAGCCTGGTCGCTGTCATTGAAACCGGGTCGATAGCCGCCGCTGCGCGCCGTGAAAATCGTAGTGCCGCGGCGATCAGCCTGCGGGTCAAGGCGCTTGAGCGCACGCTGGGTTGTACGCTGCTCATGCGCACGGCACATGCCGCTTGGCCTTCGGATCAATGCTTGCTGCTCTTGCCCAGAATCCAGGCAGTTATTGAACAGGCGCGCCAGCTGCAGGAGCATCTGAGCCAGGACGAGTTATCGGGGGAAATTAAAATCGGGGCCATTTCCACGGCGCTGACCGGCGTCTTGCCGGGGGTGATCGAGCGTCTGACAATGTCAGCACCCAAGCTGAGGCTGAAGATCACACCCGGCGACTCCAGAAGCCTTTATGAGAAGTTACTCAACCAGGAGTTGGATGCGGCGATACTGGTACGGCCGCCGTTTCAACCGCCCAAAGCCTTGTCGATGGCCTTGCTGCGTGCCGAACCCTTGATTCTGGTTGCGCCCGCCCAGTGGGGTGCGCAGGCGCTGGCTGCCTTGTTACGTGAACGCCCATTCATCCGCTATGACGCACGCTCCTGGGGCGGTCAGATTGCCCAGCGCTTTCTGGATGAACAGTCCTTCGACCCAGAGGTGCTATGTGAGCTGGATGCGCTGGAAACTATCCTGATGCTGGTCGCCCAAGGGATGGGGGTTTCGCTGGTGCCGCAGTGGGCGGGCATGCCCTCCAACGGCATCAGTGTGTTACCGGCCGGCAACCCGCAGTGCTATGCGCGCGAGCTGGTAGTCATGTACGGCTCGACACCGCGCCGTCCACTGGCGATGCGGCACCTACTTGAAGTGTTGCGCGGCGCGGTTACTGCGGCCCAGTAACGCGGCTGACAACGCGACCGATCGTCAACCCCTGCAACAGGATCGAAGACAGCACCACGATATAGGTGATGCTCAGCAACAAGTCACGCTCAGGGCCCAGGGGCAGGGCCAGGGCCAATGCCACCGAGACGCCGCCGCGCAGGCCGCCCCAGGTGAGGATGCGGATAGTGCCGCGTGGTACCGAGCGCCAACGGCGCAGCAACAGGATCGCCGGGGCCACGGTCAGCAGGCGCGAGAGCAGGATCGCCACCGCCAGCAGGCTGGCCGCGAACACGTGCAGCCAGTTGAATGGCAATAGCAGCAGCTCCATGCCGATCAGTGCAAACAGCAAGGCGTTGAGCATGTCATCAAGCAGTTCCCAGAAACCATCCAGGTAGCGACGCGTCATGTCGTTCATCGCCAGCTTGCGTCCCAGGTTACCGATGATCAGCCCCGCGACCACCATCGCAATCGGTGCGGACACATGCAGCTCCGAAGCCATGGCCGAGCCGCCGATCACCAGGGCGAGGGTCAGCATGACTTCGATCTGGTGCTGTTCGATGCTCTTGATCATCAGGTACACGAGGTAGCCGATCAGCCCGCCAAACAGCACGCCGCCAATGGCTTCGTGGGCAAACAGCATGGCCGTGGCGCCCACGGTGGGTGTTTCACCCAACTGCGCGATGCCCAGCAGCACGGTAAACACCACCACGGCGGTGCCGTCATTGAACAGCGACTCGCCGACGATGGTGGTTTTCAGCGGTTTGGAGGCATTGGCGGTCCGCAGCACGCCGAGCACCGCAATGGGGTCGGTGGGGGAAATCAGCGCGCCGAACAGCAAGCAGTAAAGGAAGCTCACGTGCCAGCCAAACAGGGCGAAGATGTAGTACGCCAGACTGCCGATCACCACGGTGGCGATCAACACGCCAAAGGTTGCCAGCAGGCCGATGGGCCAGCGGTAGCTGCGCAAGTCGTTCAAGTTGACGTGCAAGGCGCCGGCGAACAGCAGGAACGACAGCATCCAGTTCATCAGCAAATCGCCGAAGTCGATCTGGCCGATCAGCTGTTGGACGCGTTCCTCTAAGCCTGGGTAGCCGAGCACGCTCAGGCCTTGCAGGATCAGCGAGAACAGCAGTGCGGTGACCATCACGCCGATGGTGGGCGGCAGGCCGATAAAACGGAAGTTCACATAAGTGAGCAGGGTGGTGAGGCAGATGAAAGCGGCGACAAGTTCAAGCATCCGGGGTCCTTGGAGCAGGGAAATATAGGCGCACGGGGTGCGTCGAATCGGGGTTTAGTATAAACAGGTGCTGTTACATGACGTATCAATTAAGGAGGTTCTGGTGGTAGCGACAGCCCTGGTGCTGGTAGCGGCGCTGTTGCATGCGACGTGGAACACCTTGATCAAGTTCAGTGGCGAGCGCCTTTTAGTCATCGCTTGCATGGACAGTGTGGCGCTGCTGTTCGTGGTATTGGCGGTGGGGTTCGTGTCTTTGCCGCCTCTGGAACTCTGGCCGTGGCTCGTTGCCTCGGCGCTGTTTGAATTGCTCTATCGCTATTTGTTGATCCAGGCCTATCGGGTGGGTGACCTGGGCCTGGTATATCCGTTGATGCGCGGTTTGTCGCCGCTGGTGGTGCTGGTGCTGACCCTGGTGTTTGCCGGCGAAGTGCTGAGTACCCAGCAAATCCTGGGGATTCTGCTGATCCCGTTCGGTATGGTGTGCCTGTTGTGGCAGGGCGGCGGCGGTGACCGGTTGCCCTGGTCGATGCTACCCGTGGTGTTGCTGATCGGCCTGTGCATTGGCTGTTATACCTTTTTGGACGGGCAGGCGTTGCGGCGCTGGTCGCACCCGCTGGATTACCTGGTGTGGTTGACGCTGATCAGCGCCTGGCCGTTTCCGCTGCTGGCGCTGGTGCGCAAGCGTGCAGCCTTCAGCCTGTTCTGGCGCACCCAGTGGCGGTTGGGGTTGAGCGTGGGGTTATGCGTGTTGTTGAGCTACGCTTTGGTACTTTGGGCCATGCAGTTGGGCTCGATTGCCGAAGCCGCCGCGCTGCGCGAAGTCAGTGTGATTCTGGTGGTGCTGTTCGGTATGCGTTACTTGAAAGAACCTTTTGGCCGTCCACGGCTCATAGCCTGTGGGTTGGTGTTGATTGGCATGTTGGTGATGAAACTCTAACCGTCGGATAAAACTAAAAGGAATCGGTGATGACAGTCGCTTTATGGTGTGTGTTGATCGCAATCTTTCTGCCGTACATCTGCACCGGTGTGGCCAAGTTCAGTACAGGCAAGTTCGGGCCACGGGATAACCACGACCCGCGTGCCTTCCTCGAGAGCCTGGAAGGCGTCGCCAAGCGTGCTCATAGCGCGCAACTCAACAGTTTCGAAGTGACCCCGGCGTTTGCCGCCGCCGTCATCATTGCGCACCTGGCCGGCAACGCCGAACTGGTGACGATCAACGTGCTGGCAGTGCTGTTTATCACCAGCCGCCTGCTGTACATCATTTGCTACCTGGCGGACTGGGCGATCTTGCGTTCGCTGGTGTGGGCCGTGGGTATGGCGTTGATTGCGAGTTTCTTCTTCGTCTCGATCTGAGGGATGACGCCGTCGCTATGCGGGAGGGAGCAAGCCCTGCTGTTGATCAATTAAATGTGGGAGCTGGCTTGCCTGCGAAAGCGGTCGTGCAGTAACAGATGCAGTGACTGACACGCCGCCTTCGCGGGCAAGCCCGCTCCCACAGGGGATTTGCGATAGCTGACTGGGTTCAGGGCACGCCCCTCTCACATTGATTATCAGCCTTTTTCAGGTGCCGGCAGGCGCATCCGGCACCTGGGGCAACGCCGCGCCTTTGGGCCACAGCATCCAGATCTGCCCTTGCTGTTTCATATTTCCCGCCAACTCGCCTGCGGCATTGCCTGTGCCCCAGAACAGATCTGCGCGCACTTCGCCGGTGATTGCGCCGCCGGTGTCCTGCGCGGCGACCGGGCGTGCCAGTGGCGTGCCGTCCGGCTTGGTGGTCGACAACCACAACAGGCTGCCCAGCGGAATCACCTTGCGATCCACCGCCACGCTGTAGCCGGCGGTCAATGGCACGTTCAGCGAACCGCGCGGGCCTTCGTTACTGTCGGGGCGGGCGCTGAAGAATACGTAGCTGGGGTTGCTCGCCAACAGTTCTGGAATGCGCTGCGGGTGGGCCTTGGCCCAGGCGCTGATGGCGGCCATGGTCACGTCTTCTTTTTTCAGTTCGCCTTGTTCCACCAGCCAACGGCCTATGGGGCGGTACGGGTAGCCGTTCTGGTCGCCGTAACCCACACGCAGTTGGCGCCCACCGGCCAGTTGAATACGCCCCGAGCCCTGGATCTGCAGAAATTGCAGGTCCATCGGGTCGGTCAGCCAGGCGATCGGCTTGGCGGTGGAGCCTTGGCTGTTGAGGGTGCTGGCGTCGTCATACGGCTTGAGCACACGACCTTCCAGGCGCCCGCGCAGGCGCTTGCCCTTGAGTTCCGGGTAGATGCTGTCGAGGTTGACGATGATCAGGTCGTCCGGCACGCCGTATACCGGCACGTGGGCGGTGGCGGTCTTGGTCAGGCTGCCGGGGTAGACCGGCTCGTAATAACCTGTGATCAAGCCGTTTGGCGTGTTGTCCGCCGAACGCAGGCCGAAGACATCCAGGTGTTCCTTGAGAAAGCCACGAACCGCCACGGCATCGCCCGGAACGCTGGTCGCTGCCGCGCAGGTCGGGCCCCAGATCGGGTCGGCCTTGAGGCGCTGGCAGGCGCTGCGCCAGGATTCGAAGCCGGCGAGCAAGTCGCTGTCGGAAACGCTCGGCAAGGCTTCCCACGGTGCGCTCACGTAGGTGGCAACGGCGTGAGGTTTGGTGGGTTCCTGGGCAGCTTCTTTGCCGGCGTCTTTACCGGCATCGCAGCCGGCCAGTAGCGCGAACATTGGCAGAGCCCACGCCAGGCGCCGGCCCCAGGGTTTGAAGGTGACATTCATGCAAGCAATTCCTGAAACGATTGCCCGTGCTTCACTGCATTAGGGCAACCCTTATTATTAATAGGGCTATTGGTCTTTGCGGGCGGTGCGAGGATACTGGCCGCCGTTTCCCGTGACCTTGAAGCCATGATGATGTTAAAAAAATTGACCGTTGTATTGCTGGCCTGCCTGGCAGTGTCTGCCTGTGGCGGTGTTGATCCCAATTCCCCCCTGGGCCAGCGCAAGGCGATCTTCAAGCAGATGCTCAAGACTGGTGAAGACCTGGGCGGGATGCTGCGCGGGCGTATCCCATTTGACGGCGCCAAGTTCGCCGAGGGTGCGGTCAAACTGGATGCGTTGTCCCATGAGCCGTGGAAGCATTTCCCGAGCGTGCGCGAAGAAGACCACACCAGTGCCAAAGATGATGTGTGGCAAAAACAGGCGCAGTTCCAACAATTGGCCCGCGATCTTGAGGCGGCCACCGGTGAATTGGTGATCGCCAGCCAAGTGCAGCCCTACAAGGCCAGCAGCCTGCAACCTGCGGTGCAAAAAGTTGAAGATGCCTGCAGCGCCTGCCATAAACAGTTCCGCGATCATTGACCGGTTTTACTGATCAAGTTCTTCCACCGCGTCTTGCAGCTCTTTGCGCGAGTCGGCCAGCTTCTCCTTACGCTTGTTGATCTTGTCCGGGTCGCCTTTTTTCATAGCCTTGTCGAGGTCGGCCTGACGGCGGCTGACTTCGTGCTTGGCGTCGAGCACCTTGTTTTCACGTTCTTTCTTCAAGCCGGCATCGGTGCAGTGGGTAGTGACTTCGTCCAAGGCCTTTTCCAGACCGGCCTGCTGGGCGCGGTTACCGTGGGCCTTGGCCTGTTCGATCTGGCTGCTGATGGCCTGGCGCTTGGCGGCGCAGCCGGTGAGGGGTTGTACGTCTTCGGCGGCCAACAGCGGCGTGGCCATGAAGCTTGCGACGGTCAGCAAGGCAAAGGGGGCGAGAAATTTCATATAAAGCTCCAAGTTCGCAATCAGGTGGCCGGGGGTGTTCAAAACCCATCTATCCCGGCTACGCGTAATGTTTCAGCCAAGGCTTGTACCTGCGGGTCGCGAAAAAAAGCGCTGAGTTGCGCCGCGCGTCCCGGGCCAATGCCGTCTGAGGCCAGCCAGGCTTGGGGGTCTTTGGCGACCAGCGTCTGCCAGTTACCTTCCAGGTTGTTGCGCGCCGCTGGCGGTATGCCCAAGGCGCGGAGCCATTGTAAAAAAGGGCGTTGCCGGGCGCTTTGAATACTGTCGAGCACCCGCGCACGGGTCCGCTCGCCTAAGCCCTCAATGGTAGCAAGCTCGGCCGCATCCAGGGTCAACCAATCGAGAAAGCCTGCGATTAGACCGGCCTGAATCAATACGTTCCAGGTTTCACGGCCCATATGGGGTAAGGCCAGGCCGTGTTTGCCGCTCAGCCAGGTGAGGCGGGCGAGCAACTGATCTTCGCAGCCGGGGTCCAGTTGCCAGCAGCTCAAAGCGTGGAAGTCTTGAGGGTCGGGTACCTTCAGGTCCACGCGCGTCTCGTTGCGCAGGATCACCTCGTCCAGTCGCGGTATCACCTGGCCCGCCAGGCTGATCGACACATGATCGCCGGGGCGGATATCCAGGGCTTGCCAGCGTTTCAGGGAGCTGGCACTGACCCGGCTGATCTGCCGATCATCCAGCCGCACGGGTTCTAGCTCGAGGATTGGAGTAATGCGCCCGGTGCGCCCCACCCTGAAGTGGACATTGCGTACCAGGGCCAGGGCCTTGATGGCAGGGTACTTCCAGGCAACCGACCAATACGGCGCACTGGCTTGCCAGCGCTCGGCGGGCGCTCGCGCAGCCTGGTGCAGCACCACGCCATCGCTGGCGAAAGGCAATGCCGCGTTGTACCAGTGCGTGCGCCAATGCGCAGCTTCGCTAATGGAAGCGACGGGTTGGCTGTACTGCTGGCTGTCGCTAAACCCCCAGCGCGCCAGGGTGGCCAGGCGTTCGGTGAAGTCCTTCGGGCCGTCGGGCCATGCCCAGACGAACAGGCCGATCCCTGCCTCCTCGGCGTCGCTCAATTGGCGACGGTTCATCAGGCCAGCCACTTTACTGCGTGCATTGAGCCCGCCCTTGAGCGCTTGCACATGGTGATTGAGGCGCCAATAGAGTTCGCCTTGCAGCACCACGTCAACGGCGTCGGGCAACTGTTGGACAATGCCGGGGATCTTGGCGGCGGAGGCTGACCAGTCGTGCCCCAGCAGGCCGTCGCCCCGACTGATGAGCTGGTGCAAGCGGCCCTGGCGATACACCAGGGTCACCGCGACGCCATCGACCTTGGGTTGGACCCATACATCCTGGCGTGTGCTAAGCCAGTCACTGACGGCAGGCTCGCCCGGCAGCTTTTGCAGACCGGTGTGCGCGACCGGGTGACGTAGGGTGCCGCGCGCACTGGCTAGCGGGTTATCAGCCTTGGGGGGCTGCTGGCGGGCGCATTCTTGCCAATGCGCGAGGCGCTTGCGGGCCTGGTCGTAGAGTTCATCGCTGATCAGGGATTGGCCCTGCCGATGGTAGCTGTCGTCCCACTGCTGGATTTGCCTGGACAGGGTTTCCAACTGCAAGTGAACGTTATCCGGACAGGCTTCGGCCCAGGCCCAGGCTGGCAGGGCGCTTATGAGAGCAGCCAGTAATACGTGCATCATGAGCATCCTTGCTCGAAAAGGGCGCCCAGCCTAAGTGATCCACGCGCCCACAAAAAAGCCCCGACCGAGCGGGGCTTTTTACCGGGTATTTCTGTTTACTTGAACAGGCCGCCCAAGGCCTTCACAGCGTCGTTGTTTTCAGCCTTGGCCTGCTGTTTTTGCTGCTTGGCGTCGACTTTTGCCTGGCTGTCGGCGAGTTTGTTGCAAGCTTTGTTGACCTGCTCCAGCGCAGCCTCATATGCCCGCACTTTCAACAGATCGTTCTTGGCATTGGCCGCGTCGATCTTGGCTTGCAGGTCTTTGGGTTGCTGCTGGCAGTCGCCGGCGTTGCCGCCACCGAGCTGGGCACTCAGGGCGCCGCTCAGCGCGTTCAGGTCAGCGGCCTGGGCCGACAGGGTGAACAGGCTTAGCAGAAGGGCGGCAGGGGCGAGCGTGGAAATGCGCATGAAAACCTCAATGTTCGATTGCCTGCGCGCTTATCCATCCCGGGCGGGCGCAGTGCAATATCCAAATAAGGTGAAGGGCCCGAGAGGGCGCGGATTCTAGTGGGCCATCATTTTGCCTGCAAGCCTTGGATCCAAAAAAGCCCGAAGAGGCCCTGCAGGCAACAAAAAGCCCCGCCAGGCAGACCTGGCGGGGCTCTATTTACCGCGAACGATTACAGGCCGGCGGCGGTACGCAGGTCGTTGGCGCGGTCGGTTTTTTCCCAGGTGAAGGTACTGAAGGTGTCATCACCCACAGTCTTCTGCGCCGGGGTGCGGCCGAAGTGGCCGTAGGCTGCGGTTTCCTGGTACATCGGGTGCAGCAGGTCGAGCATGGTGGTGATCGCGTAAGGGCGCAGGTCGAAGATCTCACGCACCAGTTTGACGATCTTGTCATCGCTGATCTTGCCGGTGCCGAAGGTGTTCAGCGAGATCGACGTAGGCTGGGCGACGCCAATGGCGTAGGAAACCTGGATTTCGCAGCGCTCGGCCAGGCCGGCAGCCACGATGTTCTTGGCCACATAACGACCGGCGTAAGCCGCAGAGCGGTCAACCTTGGACGGGTCCTTGCCGGAGAATGCACCACCGCCGTGACGGGCCATGCCGCCGTAGCTGTCGACGATGATCTTGCGGCCGGTCAGGCCGCAGTCGCCCACGGGGCCACCGATGATGAACTGGCCGGTCGGGTTGATGTGGAACTGGGTGTCCTTGGTCAGCAGCTCGGCAGGCAACACGTGCTTGACGATCAGTTCCATCACGCCTTCACGCAGGTCGGCGTAGGACACATCCGGGTTGTGCTGGGTCGACAGTACGACGGCGTCGATGCCCACCACTTTGCCGCCTTCGTAGCGGCAGGTCACCTGGGACTTGGCGTCCGGGCGCAGCCATGGCAGTACGCCGGATTTGCGCGCCTCGGCCTGGCGTTGTACCAGCTGGTGCGAGAAGGTGATCGGCGCGGGCATCAGTACGTCGGTTTCGTTGCTGGCGTAGCCGAACATCAGGCCCTGGTCGCCGGCGCCCTGGTCTTCAGGTTTGGCCCGGTCAACGCCCTGGTTGATGTCTGGGGACTGCTTGCCGATGATGTTCATCACGCCGCAGGTTGCGCCGTCAAAGCCGACGTCGGAGCTGTTGTAGCCAATGTCGGTGATCACGTCACGCACGATCTGCTCCAGGTCGACCCAGGCAGTGGTGGTAACTTCGCCGGCGATGATCGCCACGCCCGTTTTCACCAGCGTCTCGCACGCCACACGGGCGAACTTGTCTTCAGCGATGATAGCGTCCAGCACCGCATCAGAAATCTGGTCGGCGATTTTGTCCGGATGCCCTTCAGACACGGACTCGGAGGTGAAAAGGGAGTATTCGCTCATCTCGATGTTTTCCTGATATTTACCGATGGTGAGTGTCGCCAGCCGGTCGCTGAAAATGGCGGACCTGAATCTGGAAACCATTACGTAAACCTACATAGAGGCTTTCCCCGGGAACGAGTCCCGCAGCGGTGGCCCAACGGGCCAGATCGTCCTGTTCAAAACCCAGCCAGAGATCACCGCAGGCCTCCTTGGCCCAATTCTGGTTGTGGCTGCATAAATCCGTAACCAGCAGGCTACCGCCGGGGTGCAGCAACCCGGCCATTTGCTTGAGAGCTTCTGCCGGGGCGGCGAAATGGTGCAAGACCATGTTCAGCACCACGCAATCGGCTCGCAGGCCGGTGTCACTCAGGGCGTCGGCCAACTGCAGGCGCACATTGCCCAAGGCTTCGCGCTCACAGAGTTGGCGCGCCAGTTCAAGCATCGCCGGGCTGTTATCCAGCGCGGTGACCTGCTCGAAGCGACGCGCCAGTTCGGGCAGGAAACCGCCGTCGCCAGGGCCGACTTCCAAGGCCGTGGCCTCTTCACTGAAGCTCAGCTTGTCCAGCAGCGCCAGTACGCTTTCGCGGTACTGGGCCAAGCCGGCGATCAGATCCTGCTGGGCGCGAAACTTGTCGGCCACCCGTGAGAAAAAATCCTGGCTGGCGGCGGCGCGTTGTCCGTGCACCTGGCCGATGCGCGATTGCACATCGCCGGGCAGGCACAAGTTATCCACTTCGTCGAGCAGGGCAGCGTGCAATTTGCCGCCAAGCAGTTCGGTATGGGGCAGGGCACGCCGGTAGAAAATCGCATTGCCTTCGCGACGGGTAGCCACCAGGTCGGCCTGGGCCAGCACCTTCAAATGGTGGCTCATGCCGGACTGGCCGATGGCGAAGATCTGCGCCAGCTCCAGTACCCCGAAAGAATCGTTGGCCAGTGCGCGCAGTACGTTCAAGCGCAAGGGATCGCCAGCGGCCTTGCACAAGGCAGCCAGTTCATCGCCGTCATCAGGACGCAGGGAGGGCACGGGTAGGTTCATAAGGCCAGCAGTCTAGTGACGGGTGTAAATCCCCGCAAGGCCAATATCAAAAAGTTTTGATATTGATCGATAAGTGGCGGTTATAAGCCATCGCTATAACCTTTAGACGAACCGGTTAAAGGTTTCTGCAAGGGATTGGTGCCCAAAGCACAGGAAAAACGCCCACAAGTAACTATCTGTCATTGCCCGCAGGCGGTGGCTGAGGGAAAATGCCGGTCCTTTTTTCCGTTTCTTTATAAGCAAACTCCAGGAGATCAGCGATGCCCAGCCGTCGTGAGCGTGCCAACGCCATTCGTGCCCTCAGCATGGATGCCGTGCAAAAAGCCAACAGCGGCCATCCCGGTGCCCCGATGGGCATGGCGGATATCGCCGAGGTACTTTGGCGTGACTACCTGAAACACAACCCGAGCAACCCGTCGTTCGCCGACCGTGACCGCTTTGTGCTGTCCAACGGCCACGGCTCGATGCTGATTTATTCGCTGCTGCACCTGACCGGCTACGATGTCACCATTGACGACCTCAAGAGCTTCCGTCAGCTGCACAGCCGTACCCCGGGCCACCCGGAATTCGGCTACACCCCAGGCGTGGAAACCACCACCGGCCCCCTGGGCCAAGGCCTGGCCAATGCGGTTGGTTTCGCCCTGGCGGAAAAAGTCCTGGGCGCGCAGTTCAACCGCCCTGGCCACGACATCGTTGACCACCACACCTACGTATTCCTGGGTGATGGCTGCATGATGGAAGGCATTTCCCACGAAGTCGCCTCCCTGGCCGGTACCCTGGGCCTGGGCAAGCTGATTGCCTTCTACGATGACAACGGCATCTCCATCGACGGTGAAGTCGAAGGCTGGTTCACTGACGACACGCCTAAGCGTTTCGAAGCCTACAACTGGCAGGTGATCCGCAATGTCGACGGCCACGATCCGGAAGAGATCAAGACCGCCATCGACACCGCTCGCAAGAGCGCGCAGCCAACCCTGATCTGCTGCAAGACCACCATCGGTTTCGGCTCGCCGAACAAGCAGGGTAAAGAAGACTGCCACGGCGCCCCGCTGGGTGACGCGGAAATCGCCCTGACCCGCGAAGCACTGAAGTGGAACCACGGCCCGTTCGAAATCCCGGCCGATATCTACGCCGAATGGGATGCCAAGGAAAAAGGCCTGGCGGCTGAATCCGAGTGGGACCAGCGTTTCGCTGCGTACTCCGCCGAATTCCCGGAATTGGCCAACGAGCTGGTACGCCGCCTGGCCGGTGACCTGCCTGCCGACTTCTCGGAAAAGGCCTCGGCCTACATCGCTGAAGTCGCGGCCAAGGGCGAGACCATCGCCAGCCGTAAAGCCAGCCAGAACACCCTGAACGCCTTTGGCCCGTTGCTGCCTGAGTTCCTCGGCGGTTCGGCTGACCTGGCCGGTTCCAACTTGACCCTGTGGAAGGGGTGCAAAGGTGTCTCTGCCGAAGACGCCAGCGGCAACTACATGTACTACGGCGTGCGCGAGTTCGGCATGAGCGCCATCATGAACGGCGTGTCCCTGCACGGTGGCCTGGTGCCTTACGGCGCGACCTTCCTGATGTTCATGGAATACGCACGTAACGCCGTACGTATGGCGGCGCTGATGAAGAAGCGCGTGATCCACGTCTACACCCACGACTCCATCGGCCTGGGCGAAGACGGCCCGACGCACCAGCCGGTCGAGCAACTGACCAGCCTGCGTACCACGCCGAACCTCGATTGCTGGCGCCCAGCCGACGCGGTGGAATCCGCTGTGGCCTGGAAGCACGCCATCGAGCGCAAGGACGGCCCTTCGGCGCTGATCTTCTCGCGTCAGAACCTGCAGCACCAGGTGCGTACCGACGCGCAGATCGCCGACATCAGCCGTGGCGGTTATGTGCTCAAGGACTGCATCGGCGAGCCGGAGCTGATCCTGATCTCCACCGGTTCCGAAGTGGGCCTGACCGTTCAGGCCTACGACAAGCTGACTGCCCAGGGCCGTAACGTGCGCGTTGTGTCCATGCCCTGCACCAGCGTGTTCGAAGCCCAGGACGCCGGCTACAAGCAATCGGTATTGCCGTTGCAGGTCAGTGCGCGTATCGCCATCGAAGCGGCTCACGCTGACTACTGGTACAAATACGTGGGCCTGGAAGGCCGCGTGATCGGCATGACCACCTACGGTGAGTCGGCACCGGCGCCAGCCTTGTTCGAAGAGTTCGGTTTCACCCTGGAAAACATCCTGGGTCAGGCTGAAGAGTTGCTGGAAGACTAAGTCAGTCTGCGTTGTCTGTACTGGCGCCATCGCGGGCAAGCCCGCTCCCACATTTGGATCGCGGTCCACTGTGGGAGCGGGCTTGCCCGCGATGGCGCCAGTACATTCATCACTGAACTAACCTTGATCGAGAACCCCATGCCCCAACCGCGTCCCTACAAAGTTGCACTCAACGGCTACGGCCGCATTGGTCGTTGCGTCTTGCGTGCTCTGTTCGAGCGAGGGGCGGCGGCCGGGTTTGAAATTGTTGCGATCAACGATCTGGCCGACATGGCCAGCATCGAATACCTGACACGCTTTGACTCCACCCACGGCCGTTTCCCTGGCGAAGTGCGGGTTGAAGGCGATTGTCTGCATATCAATGGCAACTGCGTGCAAGTGTTGCGCAGTGCCACCCCCGAAGGCATCGACTGGAAAGCACTGGGCGTCGACCTGGTGCTGGAATGCTCCGGTGTTTATCACACCCGTGCCGATGGCCAGCGTTTTCTCGACGCCGGCGCACCGCGTGTGCTGTTTTCCCAGCCGATGGCCAGCGAGGCGGATGTCGACGCCACCATCGTCTACGGCATCAACCAGGACTGCCTGACCGGCGATGAGCTGCTGGTGTCCAACGCGTCGTGTACCACCAACTGCAGCGTGCCGTTGCTGCGCCTGCTGGACCAGGCGATCGGCCTGGATTACGTGTCGATCACCACGATTCACTCGGCGATGAACGACCAGCCGGTCATCGACGCCTATCACCACGAAGACCTGCGGCGCACGCGTTCGGCGTTCCAGTCAGTGATTCCGGTGTCCACCGGCCTGGCGCGTGGCATCGAGCGACTGCTGCCGGAACTTGCCGGGCGAATCCAGGCCAAAGCCGTACGGGTGCCGACGGTGAATGTGTCTTGCCTGGATATCACCATGCAAACCGTCAGTGACACTGACGCGGCCGAAGTCAACCGGATCCTGCGCGACGCCGCCACCAGCGGCCCGCTCAAAGGTCTGTTGGCCTACACCGAGCTGCCCCACGCCAGTTGCGATTTCAACCATGACCCGCATTCGGCGATTGTCGATGCCAGCCAGACCCGCGTTTCCGGCCCCAGGCTTGTGAACATTCTGGCCTGGTTCGACAACGAATGGGGCTTTGCCAACCGCATGCTGGATGTTGCCGAACACTATCTGCACATCGCTTCTAAACAACCTCAACAGTAATTCAGGAACTGCGACCCATGACCG
The DNA here is from genome assembly GCF_044218845.1 of Pseudomonas sp. B16120. Taxonomy (NCBI): domain Bacteria; kingdom Pseudomonadati; phylum Pseudomonadota; class Gammaproteobacteria; order Pseudomonadales; family Pseudomonadaceae; genus Pseudomonas; species Pseudomonas sp. B16120. The sequence continues at coordinate 5,857,987 of NZ_CP162588.1, read as the reverse complement.
TGTTGAAGATGACCGACCTCGATCTGCAAGGTAAGCGCGTACTGATCCGCGAAGACCTCAACGTCCCCGTCAAGGACGGTGTTGTCACCAGCGATGCGCGAATCCTGGCCTCGCTGCCGACCATCAAGCTGGCCCTGGAAAAAGGCGCGGCCGTGATGGTCTGCTCCCACCTGGGTCGCCCGACCGAAGGTGAGTTCTCTGCCGAAAACAGCCTCAAGCCGGTCGCCGAGTACCTGAGCAAGGCCCTGGGCCGTGACGTGCCATTGGTCGCAGACTACCTGGGCGGCGTGGACGTGAAAGCCGGCGATATCGTGCTGTTCGAAAACGTGCGCTTCAACAAGGGCGAGAAAAAGAACAGCGACGAACTGGCCCAGCAATACGCCGCCCTGTGCGACGTGTTTGTGATGGACGCGTTCGGCACCGCCCACCGCGCCGAAGGTTCGACCCACGGCGTGGCCAAGTTCGCCAAGGTCGCCGCGGCGGGCCCGTTGTTGGCTGCCGAGCTGGATGCGCTGGGCAAGGCCCTGGGCGCTCCGGCCCAACCGATGGCGGCCATTGTTGCCGGCTCCAAGGTGTCCACCAAGCTGGACGTGCTCAACAGCCTGAGCCAGATCTGCAACCAACTGATCGTCGGCGGCGGCATTGCCAACACCTTCCTGGCTGCTGCCGGCCACCCGGTGGGCAAGTCCCTGTACGAGCCAGACCTGCTCGACACCGCCCGCGCCATCGCTTTCAAGGTCAGCGTGCCGTTGCCGGTGGACGTGGTGGTTGCGAAGGAATTCGCGGAAAGCGCCGCGGCGACCGTCAAGCTCATCGCTGACGTGGCCGACGACGACATGATCCTGGACATCGGCCCGCAAACGGCAGCCAACTTCGCCGAGCTGCTCAAGGCATCCCAGACTATCCTGTGGAATGGCCCGGTGGGCGTATTCGAGTTCGACCAATTCGGCAACGGCACCAAAGTGCTGGCTAAGGCGATCGCTGAAAGCTCGGCGTTCTCCATCGCTGGCGGTGGCGATACCCTGGCGGCAATCGATAAATATGGTGTGGCTGATCAGATCTCCTACATTTCTACCGGTGGTGGCGCTTTCCTCGAGTTCGTCGAGGGCAAGGTGTTGCCAGCTGTGGAAGTGCTGGAAACCCGAGCCAAAGGTTAAGGCTCGCGTGATCAGGAAAAGGAGCGTTCCCATGATCAAGTCGTTGGCACTGGTGATCGCAGCGGGCCTGTTGGCCGGCTGCGGCAGCACACCCAGCGCGGCGCCGGAGGCGGATAACGCCAAGGCACCGTTGAGAAAAAGCTGTTACCAGGCTGACTGGCAAGCCGAGACCATGCCGGTGATCAACAAGCGCATCGGCAACGAACGGCTGGAGAAATACGACTCCGCGCCCAACGGTCAGGAACAGGGTTGCCCATGACGGGTCTGATCCACTAACCGACAGCAACGGCGGCCCATAGGCCTCCCTGCGAGGATTGGCAATGAAAGGCGTTTTCGCCCTGGCAGCTCTGGCCCTGTTGGCCGGCTGCAGCAGCATGAACCTGTTCAACAAGGCAGAGCCAGCCGACAAATGGACCACCTGGACCTGCGACAGCAAGGCCGAGGTCAACTGGCGCTTTGCCAACAAGGCCCGTTCCGAAGTGGATGTACGCCTCGGCGGTTCGGACCAGGTTTATCGGCTCAAGCAAGAGGTAGCCGCCTCCGGCGTGCTGTACAGCGACGGCCAGTTGGCGTTTCACACCAAAGGTGAGGAAGGCCTGGTTTACTGGGTAGCGACGGATGATTTGATTGGGCGCGGCTGCAAAGCCAACTGAACCCAACAGCAATAACGATTCAGCAGCACAAGGCTCAACCCCTTGATCTGCAATAACTTGAATAGCAGCCGCCGCTACGGCAGGCTTGCACGATTAACGACCCTCGACCGGGAGAGACAACACAATGGCACTTATCAGCATGCGTCAAATGCTGGACCACGCAGCCGAGTTCGGCTACGGCGTCCCAGCCTTTAACGTCAACAACCTTGAGCAGATGCGCGCCATCATGGAAGCCGCTGACAAGACCGACTCCCCAGTGATCGTCCAGGCTTCGGCCGGTGCGCGCAAATACGCTGGCGCCCCGTTCCTGCGTCACCTGATCCTTGCTGCCATCGAAGAATTCCCGCACATCCCGGTGTGCATGCACCAGGACCACGGTACCAGCCCTGACGTGTGCCAGCGCTCGATCCAACTGGGCTTCAGCTCGGTGATGATGGACGGCTCCCTCGGTGAAGACGGCAAAACCCCAACCGACTACGAGTACAACGTACGCGTGACCCAACAAACCGTGGCCATGGCCCACGCCTGCGGCGTTTCGGTTGAAGGCGAGCTGGGCTGCCTGGGTTCGCTTGAAACCGGCATGGCCGGCGAGGAAGACGGCATCGGCGCCGAAGGCGTGCTGGATCACAGCCAGATGCTGACCGACCCGGAAGAAGCGGCCGACTTCGTCAAGAAGACCCAGGTCGACGCCCTCGCCATCGCCATCGGCACCAGCCACGGCGCCTACAAGTTCACCAAGCCGCCTACCGGCGACGTGCTGGCCATCGACCGCATCAAGGAAATCCACAAGCGCATCCCCAACACCCACCTGGTGATGCACGGTTCTTCCTCGGTACCGCAAGAGTGGCTGGCGATCATCAACCAGTATGGCGGCGACATCAAAGAAACCTACGGCGTACCGGTTGAAGAAATCGTCGAAGGCATCAAGTACGGCGTGCGCAAGGTCAACATCGACACCGACCTGCGCCTGGCCTCCACCGGTGCGATGCGTCGCCTGATGGCCACCAACCCGAGCGAGTTCGACCCGCGTAAATTCTTCGGCGCCACCGTGACGGCGATGCGTGATGTGTGTATCGCACGTTATGAAGCGTTTGGTACGGCGGGTAATGCTTCTAAGATCAAGCCGATCTCACTGGAAGCGATGTACCAGCGGTATTTGAAAGGTGAGTTGAACGCTAAGGTGAACTGAGCCTCAAGTGTTAATAAAAAGCCCGCAGCGATGCGGGCTTTTTTGTTAGACATAAAAGAGGGTGTCGCTGAGCCGCTAATCTTTTTGTGTCACCCTCATCGTTTGAGATCAATTAAGAGTCCTTTTCAAGTCTACGCGATAACTGCCGCCATGCACCCAGAAATCTCCAGTTAACGTATTGAATGGAGTGGAAATATCCACTGGATTTGAAACCAGTACAAATTTGTAAGACGTTTGCTCGCCTGCGTTACTGGCCAAATCGAACCTCGCTGGTCCTCCCCTTTCAGCATTCGCAAACTTATAGGTTCCGCTGAGCCAATTGGCACTGGCTCCGTCATGGTAGAGTGCGGTTACTTCACCGGTATGGCTGTCGGCACTTGTGATGGTCAAGTAACGATCAGCCTTGTTGGCGACTGTTTGTCCGGCATAGGTTCCCATTGGGTTAGGCATTGTCATGATAAAATTCCCTATAACGTTTGATAAAGGATTAGCTTAAAACGGCGCATTTTTTGTTGTGCCGTTTTTGTAAGGCTATAGAGAGTTGGTCTGTATGGCACCTGTGAAATATGACAGTGTCTTATACTGTTTTGGAATTGAAAGTAAATGGCGGCAGATGTAAAAATAGACCTCGAAATATTGCGATTGAGCGAGAACGACCTATTTGTTGTACCTCGCTGAACGTTATGGTACGGAAAATTGGGCAGTACCATGCCTAGCAGCAGAAAACAGTGTTAATGCATTTGTCTTCATAAAGGAAGGAAGGCGCAATCGAGTTGAAGCAATTACATTTGCGTTGCTTATTTCTAAGTTGTATTAAAACCTGTCAATGTTGACAGTATCGCCAGTTAACCCTCTTGCGCATGCTTGGCTCACTCATCCAGGAAGGGGAATACGCTATGTCACATTCAACTCTTAAGTGGCTTCAGTTTTTTGCGGCGACGGGTGCATTGATGCTGATAGGTAATGCACAGGCGGCCCAGTTATCTTGCCCAGATTCTTCAACTATCAAGGTTGTGAGTATTCAGTTTTCAGCTGGAGAGCAAGAGCAGCAATGGAGTGGCGAACGGCTCGTTGACGATTATTCTGGGGCTGAGGGGGTCAAGTTTCTGGGCGCAGCGATCAGGCAAGGGACAGACAGCGAAACGAAATTGCCTTATCACTACGTAATCTGCAATTACAGCGGGAAAGGCAAGGACGATTATTTGAGGTTGTCGAAGCGGTTTGTATTGCCTCCCGTGGCTAACGGTTCTGGTTGGAATGAGAATAAAGAGTGTACAAATAGTAAAGTCACGGACTGTGCTTTTAAGCTGATGAACTCAAAGGGGCCTGCCAAGTTCACATTGCCTGTTCAGAAGTAGGGGCGGGGGATTTTCCAATCTTTCGTCGCCTAAAGAAAACCCGCAGAAATGCGGGTTTTTTGTGTCCGGGTTTCGATCAGCTCGGCGGTGATGTATCGAATCCACGGTGTTCAATGACCCGAAACACATCACTCACGTCCTGCACCAGAATGCGTGCGGTATTGGCCATGTTGTTCAGGTCGCGCTCGGCAAAATCCGGCAGGCTGGAGCAAGCCATCAGGTTGAGGTGTTCCAGAGCGGCGTTGAGGTGTTCGCGCAGGCAGGCGTGGAGGTCGAGCAGTGGGGCTTCGCTGTCGATCAGCAGCACGGGGTAGTCGGTGGCGGTTTCTGTGCAGGGGCTAAAGCGGCGGGGTGGAAGCTGTTGGGTCATGGCAAATATTCCTCGTATCTGAAAAGGACTACCGCCATTCGCTGCGAAACGAAGTGGGTGGTAGCTGTGTGCAGGTTCGCAGACCGAGGATACGAGGAACCCGGCAGACCCGAAGGTCTCCCACACACAGCCACCATTAAACAGACGACGGGCGCCGAAGCGCTCATCGTTGTATTCATGATGCTTGGTTACACACGTATCGTTAGGGCTGCGAAACCCTATCGCCGATCAATGCCAGCGACGGGGCGAACTATAAGCGGCGATGTGGCTGGCCGCAACGGTGCTGTAGGACTCACACCCGACCTTGAAGCCGATGCACGGTCAATGTGGGAGCCGGGCTTGCCCGCGATGGCGGTGTGTCAGGCGCCTAGGATAGTGGCTGATGTGCCGCCATCGCGGGCAAGCCCGGCTCCCACAGGGGGCGGCGGTGTGTTTAAAGCTTTGGATTTATCTGGGAAAAATCCGGTGTCTCACGGGACGATTCACTCATGATCAATATCCAACTTCGCAAACGTCACCCGCGCGCCCTCATTGGTGTCGCCCGAATTGTCCTGCACGTACACCCCCGCCTTGAAGTACAACGGCTTGTCACCCCAGGCCGCGCCTATGCGTTCATTCCACTCACTGTCGGCGGCATACACGCTCAGCAGCCCGGCTTTGTTGAGGTTGATCACGTAGGTGAAGCTCTTCTGCAGTGGCACATTGGAGGCGACGATGATCACCTGGCTTTCGGCTTCGTCCGGGCGCATGCGCACTTTGGCGACGATGTTGCCGGTCTGGGTTTTCTCCTTGAATTGGTACTCCAGCTTGATCAACGGTTTCTGGCTGTCGTAGGCGTGGATCTGGCCGATCACGATCTTGCCGGAGGAGGGCACCTGGTTGACGGTGAGGGTGGCGCGCAGGAAGTTGTCGGCTTCGGGGTAGGTCCAGTTACGCAGGCGGCCGTCGGCGTAGGTTTCACGCAATTCGCTGCGTGGGTAGATGGCATTTTCGGTTCGCGAGCCCGTCACAGGCGTCCAGAACTGCACATCGCTGCCTTCGGCCTGGAAGTATTGATCGTTGAAGCCGCTCATCAGCCTTGGCGTTTCAATGGTCGTGGGTGGGGAGCCGACCGGGATGCTCAGGTTCCAGGTGGAAAGGTCGATCATGGTGTTGGCCTTTTTACAGAGGGTGTAGGCATTGGCCCAAAGGGCCTTCCAGGTTCTTTATAGGCGGTGCGGGTGAGATTGTTAAACAATTGCTGGCAATTTATTGGCGTCAGAGGAATGCCAAAAAGCCATGTTGCCCGTGAACCGCGGGCTACAGGGCCTTACCGTTAGTCGGCTTCCTGGTCTTTGGCACAATGAGGGCACCCACGTCACTTCTGCTTTTTTGGCCGCGCGGCTAGAGTGAGCCCTCAGTGTTTATCCGGCCTTGGTAGCAAAAGTGACCGGTGCAGCTCCCTAAGGAAGAGACGTAGCATGGATGGCGCTCCGCAACACGACGATGCAATTTCGGTTCTGTTGGTGGTCGATGACTACCCGGAAAACCTCGTCAGCATGCGTGCGCTGTTGCAGCGTGACGACTGGCGGGTGATCACTGCTGCGTCTGGCCTGGAAGCCTTGGAGTTACTGCTGGCCCATGACGTCGACTTGGTGCTGCTGGACGTGCGCATGCCGGGCATGGACGGCTTTGAGGTCGCGCGCCTGATGCGGGGCAGCCAGCGCACGCGCATGACGCCGATTATCTTTCTGACCGCCACCGCCCATTCGCCCGACGCGGTGCTTGAAGGCTACGCCAGTGGGGCGATCGACTATCTGTTCAAGCCCTTTGACCCGCACATCCTCAAGCCCAAGGTGCAGGCGTTGCTCGAGCACCAGCGCAATCGCCGTGCCTTGCAGCGCCTGAGCCATGACCTGGAGTTGGCCCGCGCTTTTAATGCCTCCGTGCTGGATAACGCCGCCGAGGGCATTTTAGTGGTGAGCGAAAACAGTGTGATCGAGTACGCCAACCCGGCCATTTCCCGGCTGTTGAATGCGACGATGGCTGAGTTGCAGGGCGAGAGTTTCCTCAGTTTCCTGCAAAAGCCCCATGTGCCAGCCTGGTTGGGCTTCCCCATGTACGAGGCGTATCGCCGGGGCGAGACGTGGCGCCAACACGACGCCATTTTGCGCACCGGTCGGGGCCAGCAGGTGCCGGTAGCGTTGTCCTGCGCGCCCTTGCCTGTGGAGCAGAAGGCGATGGTGGTGACGGTGCTGGACATGTCCGAAGTACGGCATCTGCACCAGCAACTGGAGTTCCAGGCCGTGACCGACCCGTTGACCGGGCTGCTGAACCGGCGCGGTTTCCATCAGGCGATGGAGAATACGTTGCTGCGCAGCGAACGGAGCGAGCAGGCGCTGGTATTGCTGTACCTGGACCTGGATGGCTTCAAGCGGGTCAACGATACGTTGGGCCATGACGCCGGGGATCGCGTGCTGCGTTGGGTTTCGGAGCAAATGCAGGCGTGCCTGCGTTCCTACGACATTCTGGGGCGCATGGGCGGGGATGAGTTCACCGCGTTGCTGGAGCTGGAGTTTCCCGAACAGGCGGCGAAGATCGCGGAAAAGCTCATCGAGCGGGTTTCTGTGTGCCAGCAGGTCGATGGGCTGGAGGTGATGCTTGGGGTCAGTATCGGCATCGCGACCTTCCCGGATTGCGGCTCGGACTTGAGCGGCCTGCTGCGGGCGGCGGATATTGCCATGTACGAAGCCAAGCGCGCCGGCCGTCAGCAGTATCGTTACTACGACCAGGAAATGAACGGCCGCGCCCGCTCGCGGTTGATGCTGGAAGACAGTGTGCGTACCGCCATTGCCAACAAGGACTTCACCTTGGTGTACCAGCCTCAGGTTTGCCTGGAAGACGGGCGTTTGCGCGGCGTCGAAGCGCTGTTGCGTTGGCAGCATCCCAGCGTCGGCGATGTGCCGCCGGGCCTGTTCTTGCCGCTGCTGGAAGAGGCGCGGTTGATCAACCAGTTGAGTGCCTGGATCTACCAGCAAGTCGCTGCCCAGCGCCAGGCCTGGCAAGCCACCTTCGACCCCGAACTGGTGTTGAGCGTGAGCCTGAGCAGCAGCCAGTTCAACATGCCCAACCTGGCCAACCAACTGCAGCAGATGCTGGAACGGCATGGGTTAGAGGGGCGGCAACTGGAGGTGGAAATCGGCGAGGACTGCTTGATGAGTAATCTTGCCGAGTCTACCAAGCAACTCCAGTTACTGCGCCGGATCGGGGTGCGGATTGCCCTGGACGACTTTGGCTGCGGCCAGTGCTCCCTGGCCCATTTGCGCGACCTGGCATTCGATACCCTCAAGCTTGACCCTCAATTAGTGGCGCGCCTGCCTGGCTCGGCGCGGGATGGGGCGATGGCGCGCAGCATCATCCAACTGTGTGAGCATTTTGGTGTGCTGGTGATCGCCGAAGGCGTGGAGACCCTTGAGCAAACACAGTGGCTAAAGGCCAATGGCTGCGCGTATATCCAGGGGCCGTGGGCGGCGCTGCCGTTGATGGCCGAAGACGTTGCCGGCTGGTCTTACCCTCGCGCGCTTTGAATTCGCTACACTGGCGCCCGTCCCAATTGCGTTGCAGAGCCCATGACCGCGTTGAAATACCTCCAGGCCTATCCCGCCGCGCTCCAGGAGCAAGTGCGCCAACTGATCGCCAAGGACCAGTTGGGGGCTTACCTGGAACAGCGCTACCCCGAACGCCATGGGGTGCAGAGCGACAAGGCCCTGTACGCCTATGCCCTGGCCTTGAAGCAGGAGCACCTGCGTAACGCGCCGTCTATCGACAAGGTGCTGTTCGACAACCGCCTGGACCTGACCCATCGTGCCTTGGGTTTGCACACCACGATTTCCCGGGTGCAGGGCGGTAATCTCAAATCCAAGAAAGAGATTCGCATCGCTTCGCTGTTCAAGGAGGCGGCTCCGGAGTTTCTGCGCATGATCGTGGTACACGAGTTGGCGCACTTCAAGGAGTCGGACCACAACAAGGCGTTCTATAAACTCTGTCAATACATGATGCCGGGCTACCATCAGGTGGAGTTCGACCTGCGTGTGTACCTCACCTGGCGCGATTTGCAGGGCAAGCCCTAACCCCAAGGCGACTGACCATGGATGTGAGCAAGACCAAAAGCAGCTTCTACCGCCGCCTGTACGTGGCGTACTTGATCGACAGCCAACTGGCCAGCAGCGTCCCGGCGCTGACCGAGGCCACCGGCATGCCTCGGCGTACCGCCCAAGACACCATTGCGGCGTTGGCCGACCTGGATATTGTGTGTGAGTTCGAGCAGGAGGACGGTGCGCGTCACCATGCCGGGCGCTATCGGATTCGGGATTGGGGGGCGATTGATCGGGGGTGGATCGAGGCTAATCTGGCGTCGATCAAGCAGGTGTTGGGCTATCCCTGAAGGTCGGCTTTGGCAGGACTGACGCTATCGCGGGCAAGCCCGGCTCCCACAGTTGAATGCGTTCCAATGTGGGAGCTGGCTTGCCTGCGATGGCGCCCTCAGAGGCGCCGCATACCAATATGTGGAATATCGTCCTCCAGATATTCCTCACCCGCCACCACAAACCCATACCGCCCGTAATACCCCTGCAAGTGCGCCTGGGCCGAGAGAAAAATCGGCGTTTGCGGCCAGATATCCTCAATACGCTCAAGCGCCTCTTCCAGCATTTGATGCCCCAGCCCGGTGCCCCGTGCCGCTGGCGAAACGATTACGCGGCCAATCACCACATCGCCGCCCTGGGTCTCCGGGTCCAGCAGCCGCAGGTAAGCCACCAGCTCGTTATCATTCCAGGCCATCAGGTGGTGGGTGTCCCCCGCCAGGTCCTGCCCGTCGATGTCCTGATACGCGCATTTCTGCTCGACGACGAATACCTCGCTGCGCAAGCGCAGGACGGCATACAGCTGGTCCTTGCCCAAGTCGTCGTGATGTTTGCAAACCCAATCAACCGTCATGATGTGTGCTCTTATAAAGACGTGCCTGGATAGTAAGCGTGACGGGCGCCGCTGTCTAAAATTGACAAATGTGTGAATGGCGTCAATTTGCCATCATTCAGTGCGTGCGCCGTTGGCTTCTTTGTGTAATCTGCAATGCAAGCTTATTGATGAGCTACTGTTATCAGGCCACCGCCTGCCCGCCAAGGACTTTGAGCATGCCGCGATTGACTCGTGCCGTTGCTTTGATCGCAGTGCTGCTACTGGCCCAACCAGTGCTGGCACAGCGTCTGCGTCTGGTGGCGGATGGCTGGCCGCCATTCACCGATGCCACCTTGATCAATGGCGGCTTGGCCACGGATATCGTCAGCACGGCCCTGGCTCGTGCGGGGTACGCGAGTGATTTTGAACAGGTGCCTTGGGCTCGTGCGCTCAAGGGCGTGGGCGATGGGCGCTACGATGTGCTGATCAACGCCTGGTACGACGAGGCCCGCACGCAGTTTGGCCAATTTTCTGCTGAGTACCTGCTTAACCGTGTGCGCTTTCTCAAGCGCAGCGACGATGACATCGTTTATCAGAACCTGGCCCGACTGCACGACGAGACCATCGCCGTGGTACGCGGTTACGCTTACTCGGCTGCGTTCGATCAAGACACCCAGCTACAGAAAGTACCGGTGCACAACTTCGCCATGGCGGTGCGCATGCTCGCGGCGCGGCGTGTGCGGTTGACGCTGGAAGACGAATACGTAGCGCGCTATTACCTGGCTCGGGAGTCGCCGCGGGTGCGCAATGCCGTGGCGTTTGTGGGCAAGCCGTTGAGCGAGAACAGCCTGCATATTCTGGTCAGTTTGAAGAACCCCGAGCATGCGCAAATCGTTGCCAGCTTTGATCGGGAGATTGCCAGGATGAAGGCTGATGGCAGTTATGCGCGCTTGATGAAGGCGCATGGGATGTAGCGTGCTTGCGGGCCTCATCCCGGGCCAGCCCGGCTCCCACATTTTGCCCGCCTTCTTATATTGGAACTCGGTCAAATGTGGGAGCTGGCTTGCCTGCGATAGCGGTCTAAGCCGCGCCGGTCTCCTTGATCAGATGCGCCGCCAACGTACGCAACGGCCCCAACTGCCGGCAAATCAACGCCAACTGCGTCTGCACCAACCGCTGCGCCTCATCGATCTCATCGGGCATTTGCTCCAGCTCGGCCGCCAACCCTTCCTCGGCATCACTCTGGATCGCAATCGGCTGTTTATTGGCCAGGCCGGTGGCGATCTCATCGATGCTCGTCGCCAGGCTGTTGCCCGCGCCTTCGATCAAGTGCTCGCGTACGTCGGTCGGTAGCTGAGTATCGCGGTGTGCACCCAATCCGGATAAGTAGCTGAGCAAGGTGTGAGACAGCACCAGGAAGCGGAAGCCCACGTCGGCTTCCTTACGGAAGTGCCCCGGCTCCATCAGCATATTCGCCAGGGTGGTGGACAACGCGGCATCGGCGTTGTGGGCGTTGCGGCGGGCCAGGCGGTAAGCCAGGTCGTCACTCTTGCCGGCGGCGTATTGCTGCATGATCTGGCGCAGGTAGATGCTGTTGCAGGTCAGGGTGTTGGCCAGCACTTTGTTCAAGCGTCGGCCTTGCCAGTCCGGCAAAAACAGGAACACCGCCAGGCCCGCGATCAGGCTGCCGAGCAAGGTATCGAACAGGCGCGGCAGGAACAGCCCGTAGCCATCGCCCACCTGGTTGAAGCAGAACAGCACCATCAGGGTGATCGCCGCCGTTGCCAGGGTGTAGCGGGTGGTGCGGTTGATAAAGAACACCAGGCCCGCGGCGATAGCGAACATCGACTGCACCACTGGGTTGGGGAACAGATCAAACAGCGCCCAGGCCACGGTGAGGCCGATGGCGGTGCCGATGATCCGCTGGCCGAGTTTGCGCCGGGTGGCGCCGTAGCTAGGTTGGCACACGAACAGGGTGGTGAGGATGATCCAGTAGCCCTGAGACGCGTGAATGGCGTGCAGGGTGGCGTAGCCGACGGTCAACGCCAGGGACAGGCGCAGGGCGTGGCGAAACAGCAGCGAGGTGGGCGTCAGTTGGGTGCGCAGGCGCGTCCACATTTCCTTGAGGTTGCGCGGGGCGCGGTCCAGCAGGTTACTGTCGGTGGCGTCCGCCAGGGCATCGGGGTTGCTGGCGTCGCCCAGCAGGCGGTCGAGGGTGGACAGGTTGGCCGCCAGGGCGCGCAAGGAGCGCAGCAGGCCACGCCAGGCCGGGTTGCTCTGGATGCGCAGGTGCTCCAGGGACGCGTTGAGGTCGCCCAGGGCTTGGGCAAAGCTGTCGTCATAGATGAACGGTTGGCGCAGTTGGATCGACTCAGCCAGGGTCTGGCAGGCCTTGCCTTGCTGGCGCAGCAAGCGCTGGCAGCGAAACAGCACATCGCTATGGAAGAAGGCTTCAGTGAGGGCGTTGTAGGGGTAGTGGGAGGAACTGGCGCGCTCGTGGATGTCCTGGGCCAGGAAGTACAGTTTCAGGTAGCGGCTGACCTTCGAGCCCGGTCGGCCATTGCCGACGCGGTGCAGGATGATTTCCTTCGCGGCATTCAGTGCAGCCACTACTCGGCCATTTTGCTGGGCCAATTCCAAGCGTCGCGCTTCCACATCCAACTGCCGGATCGGTTCGAACAACGATGACTTGAGCTTGAGGTAACGCCCCAGCTCGCGGAACAACCGCGCCAGGCTCTGCTGCACCGGCTGGTTGGAAAACAGCGCCTGCCACAGCACGGACAGCACGCCGTACCAGGCGGCACCGGCGACCAGCAGCAGCGGCTCATGCCAGAAATCCGTGACGGCGCCGCCGCGCTGGTCCACGCCGATCATGGTGTAGACCGACAGAATCAAGGTGGCCGAGGCAATCGCGCCATAGCGTTCGCCCAGTGCGCCGAGCATGGTCAGGCCGAAACTGGCCACGGCCAGGGCGACGGCAAATATCCAGGGGTAGGGGAACAGCAGTTCTACCGACAGCGCGGCGATGCTGAAACACACCAGTGTCACCGCCAGCGCATTGAGACGGCCTTGCCAGCTGTCATCGGTCTCGGCCAGGGCGCTGGCGATAATCCCCAGGAACAGCGGGATCAGCAGCGTCATTTCATCCTGGTACCAACACAATGCCATGCTGCCGGTGAGGGCGATGAACACCCGTACGCTGTAGCTGAATTTATCCAGCGCCCACAGGCGCCGCATGGACTGCTTGAACGAGGTCGATGACATGAAGTCTGGAGTCTTCCGGGACGTTGTCGCTAAATTGAGCCAGTAATGACGCCACGGCAAGCGTGGCGATCAAATCGGACAGCAAAATTTTCAGGATCACTGCAAAACCCCTGTGGGATTGCATTTCAAGATGAAGGTCAGGCGTATTGCGCGGCCGCGTAACCCGAGGCCCAGGCCCACTGGAAATTGAACCCGCCCAGGTGGCCGGTCACATCCAGCACTTCGCCGATAAAGTACAGGCCGGGGCTTTTCAGCGATTCCATGGTCTTGGACGACACTTCCCGCGTATCCACCCCGCCCAATGTTACCTCGGCGGTGCGATAACCCTCGGTGCCGGCCGGTACCAGTTGCCAGCTCCCCAGCTTTTGCGCGATATCGGCCATTTCAGCGTGGGTGTACTGCTTCATCGGCTTGGATTCGAACCAGCTTTGGGCCAGCAGGTTGGCCATCTTCTTGGTGAAGATCTCGCCCAGCAGGGTTTTCAACTCGCTGTTGGGGTGTTCGGCCTGTTGCTGTTGCAGCCAGGCATGGGCGTCGTGGTCGGGCAGCAGGTTGATTTCCACCGTGTCGCCGGGGTGCCAATACGAGGAAATCTGCAAGATCGCCGGCCCGCTCAGGCCGCGATGGGTGAACAGGATGTTCTCGCGAAAACTCTGGCCGTTGCAGCTCACCAGGCAGTCGACCGAGGTGCCGGACAGCTCGCCGCACAACTCCTTGAGCTGGTTGGTGATGGTGAACGGCACGAGCCCGGCGCGGGTCGGCAGCAGTTCATGGCCGAATTGCCTGGCCACTTGGTAACCGAAACCGGTGGCGCCCAGCGTCGGGATCGACAAACCGCCCGTGGCGATCACCAGGGATTCACAGCGCAGTTCACCCAGGGTGGTTTGCAGTTGATAGCCGCTTTCGAGCTTGGCGATTGCCTCGATGGAGGTGTCCAGGTGCAGGCTCACGCCGGTCTGGATGCACTCGTCGAGCAGCATGCCGAGGATGTCGCTGGACTTGTTGTCGCAGAACAGCTGGCCGAGTTTCTTCTCGTGGTACGGCACGCCGTGCTTGGCCACCAGCCCGATAAAATCCCACTGTGTATAACGGGCCAGGGCCGATTTGCAGAAGTGCGCGTTGTGCGAGAGGAAGTTGGCCGGCTCGGTGTACATGTTGGTGAAGTTGCAGCGGCCGCCACCGGACATCAGGATTTTCTTGCCGGCCTTGTTGGCGTGGTCGATCAACATCACCTTGCGCCCACGCCCGGCGGCGGTCAGCGCGCACATCAAGCCTGCGGCGCCGGCGCCAATGATCACAACTTCGGTCGAGCGCACAGCCATGTCCTCACAAAACTATTGATTTGAAATGCCATCAACCCTGTGGGAGCTGGCTTGCCTGCGATAGCGGTAGTGGATTCACCGTCGCTATCGCAGGCAAGCCAGCTCCCACATTCATTCGGTTCCTGTAATGGGAACTCGGTGTTATTACAAAATGCGCACGCGCAGCGAACGGCCTTTGATCTTGCCGTCATTCAAACGCTGCAACGCCTGCTTGGCGATGCCGCGTTCCACGGCCACGAAGGCCTGGAAATCAAAGATAGCGATCTTGCCGACCTGGGCACCCGGAATGCCGGCTTCACCGGTCAATGCGCCGAGGATGTCGCCTGGGCGAACCTTGTCCTTACGCCCGGCAGCGATGCACAGGGTGCTCATCTGCGGCAACAGCGGGCCACCGCTTTGCGGCTTGAGGTTGTCCAGTTGGTCCCAGTTCAGCGGCGACTTCTGCAGTTGCTCGATGGCCTGGGCGCGGTGGGCTTCGGACGGCGCCACCAGGCTGATGGCGATGCCGGTCTCACCGGCACGGCCGGTACGGCCTACACGGTGGATGTGAATTTCCGAGTCGCGGGCCAGTTCGACGTTGATCACCATGTCCAGGGCGTCGATGTCCAGGCCACGGGCGGCGACGTCGGTGGCCACCAGCACCGAGGTGCTGCGGTTGGCAAACATCGCCAGTACCTGGTCACGGTCGCGCTGTTCCAGGTCACCATGCAGGCCAACAGCGGAAATGCCCTTGGACGTCAGGTGGTCGACGGTTTCCTGCACTTGCTGCTTGGTAAAGCAGAACGCCACGCAGGAGGCCGGGCGGAAGTGCGCCAGCACCTTGGTCACGGCGTCCATGCGCTCTTCCGGGGAGATCTCGTAGAAGCGTTGTTCGATCTGGTCGTCGGAGTGGAACGCTTCGGCTTTCACTTGCTGAGGCGCACGCATGAACTTGGAGGCCAGTTGCTTGATGCTCACCGGGTAGGTGGCCGAGAACAGCAGGGTCTGGCGGCGCGGTGGGGTCTTGCTGATGATGTCTTCGATGGCGTCGTAGAAGCCCATGTCGAGCATGCGGTCGGCTTCGTCGAGAATCAGGGTGTTCAAGCCGTCCAGCACCAGAGAACCTTTACGCAGGTGCTGCTGGATGCGTCCCGGGGTGCCGACAATAACGTGGGCGCCATGCTCCAGGGAGGCGATCTGCGGGCCGAGGGACACGCCGCCGCACAGGGTCAGTACCTTGATGTTGTCTTCGGCACGGGCCAGGCGGCGGATTTCCTTGGCGACCTGGTCGGCCAGCTCACGGGTCGGGCACATCACCAGCGCCTGGCAACCGAAGTAGCGCGGGTTGATCGGGTTCAGCAGGCCGATGCCGAATGCGGCAGTCTTGCCGCTGCCGGTCTTGGCCTGGGCAATGAGGTCCAGCCCTTTGAGGATCACCGGCAAGCTTTGCGCCTGGATCTGCGTCATCTCGACGTAACCCAGCGAGTCGAGGTTAGCCAGCATGGCGGCGGACAGGGGCAAAGTATTAAAAGCGGTGGCGATGGTAGTCACGGGACTGGCTCTGCAAAACAAAATGTCGCGCAGTGTACCAGTCTCGTGGGATTTTCCTCGCAAGTTCTCGACGAGACGCCCGTTAGTGCTCGATATCGTGCTCGCGGCTGACCACCCGTTTGCCGTCTTTAGGCGACAGTTGCAGGAAGATCGCCGCCGCCAGCATCGCCATGATGCCCACGGTGAGGAAGGTCAGCTGGAACGCGCCGAGGACACTTTCCACACCGTCATTGCCGGCCTCGGCAGTAAACCCGCCAAGCAACGCGCCGGCACAGGCCACGCCGAGGCTGAGGGACAGCTGCGCCACCACCGACAGCAAGCTGTTGCCGCTGCTGGCCTGGGCGTCGTCGAGGTCGATCAGGGTGACGGTGTTCATCGCGGTAAATTGCAGGGAGTTGATGGCCCCCAGTACCGCCAGCATGGCCAACAGCAGCGGGTAGGGCGTTTGTTCGCTGACCAGGCCCATGCTCGCCAGCATCAGGCCCAGGGCCAGGGTGTTGCCGGTCAGGACGATGCGGTAGCCGAGGCGCTCGATAAGCGGGCGCGCGATGGATTTGGCGAACATTGCCGCCGCCGCCAGCGGCAGCATGCTCATGCCGGCTTCTGACGGCGAATAGCCCAGCGCCACTTGTAACAGCAGCGGCACCAGGAACGGCAGTGCGCCGCTGCCCAGGCGCGCAAACAGGTTGCCGAGGATCCCCACGGCAAAGGTGCGCGTCTTGAACAGCACCGGCGAGAACAGCGGGTTGTCGATGTGCCCGGCGCGCAGCCAGTACGCCGCCAGGCAGGCGAACCCGCCGAACAGCAGCAATATCACGCGCAGATGCGGCAGGTGCAGTTCGCCCAGGCCTTCCATGGCGATGGTGATCAACACCATCGCCGCGCCGAACAGCAGAAAGCCCAGGCCGTCGAAGCGCGTGCGCTCGCTGCCGCGCAGGTCGGGGATGAATTTCCACACGGCGTAGCAGCCGATCATGCCCACCGGCAGGTTGATCAGGAAGATCCAGTGCCAGGTCAGGTATTGCACCATCCAGCCGCCCATTGTCGGGCCAAGCAAGGGGCCGAGCAGGCCTGGAATTGTGATGAAGCCCATGATCCGCACCAGCTCGGAGCGTGGATAAGCCCGTAGTACCACCAGCCGCCCGACCGGCAGCATCAGCGCACCGCCCAGGCCCTGGATCACCCGTGCGCCCACCAGCATGCTCAAGCTACTGGACAGCGCACACAGCAGCGACCCGATGCTGAACAGCATGATCGCGCCAAAGAAAATCTTCTTGGTGCCAAAGCGGTCAGCGATCCAGCCCGACGCCGGAATCAGCAAGGCAACGGTGAGCATGTAGGCGATCACCACCCCTTGCATGCGCAGCGGGTTTTCCGCGAGGTCCTGCGCCATGGCCGGTAGCGCGGTGTTGAGAATCGTCCCGTCCAGCGACTGCATGAAGAAGGCAATCGCTACCACCCAGGGGAGCCAGCGGGCGGTCTTGGCATCGAGAGGGGCACGATTCGGCATGGGATCCCTTTTAATTAGCAGGCTATGTGTCGGCGATTATGCGCCATCCGTCGCGCCTTTTCCCACTGGCGGTTCGTCTATATCTGACAGTGTCACATGTTCGCCCACCAGGAAATCCAGCAACGCCCGATGCACTGCCAGCGCGGATTCGCGGGACTCCAGGTCGAGCAGATGGCCGGTGTGTTCGGCCACCGCAAAGCTGCTGCGGCCTACGTAGTGTTTGAACAGCTGGGCCTCGTCGGCCGGCGTGTATTCGTCCAGTGCGCCGTTGAGAAAGTGCACCGGTGTTTCAATCTGCTTGAGCGCCGGCAGGTAATTGCCATCACCCAAGGCCAACACTTGATGGATATGAAAGCGCGCCTGGCGGTACTCGGTGGTGGCCATGGTCGACAGGTGCCGATGGTTGTTGCGCTTGAGGCGCGGCGACAGGTATTTGCCAACCGTTTCGTTGAGCAGATGGCCGACCGCCGACTTGTCATCGGCCTCGATCAGCACACGCACACGCTCGACATACTCCAGCATCGCCTGGTTGAGGTTGGGCGCCAGCGCCATCACCACCGAGCTTTCGATGGAGGGCGGGTTATGCGCCAGGGTCAACAGCGTGGAGATGCCGCCCCAGGAGGCCGAGACTAGATGGTTGACCTCAAAGCGATCCACCAAGGCACGCAGGATTTGCACCTCGTCGTCCTTGGTGACCAGGTCGAGTTCGGTGTTGTGCTCGCGTGACAAGCCAGAGAAGGGCAAGTCGAACAGCAGCACATTGAAGTGCTCGGCCAGGCATTTGCTGGTACGGGCAAAGGAGCGCGTGGTGGATAACGCGCCATTGACCATCAGTACGGTTTTTCTATGTGGGTCGTTACCCAGTTGCTCCACGTGAACGTTGTATTGCTTGAACAGTTTTTCTATGACGAAACTTCCATGGTTCATCTCAAGACTCCAGCTTGCCCAGTCCAGGCAAGGTCATGCATCACGTGCAGGCACGTGGGCGGGTGGCAAGATTTATAAGGTCAGGGTCAAACGCTTGATCAAGGCTCCCGGCAATAGATTGGAGGCAGTATTACGCTGGCTGTAGGTACTGGGCGACAGCAGCAGTTCTCGATCAGTGGTCAACGCTTCAAGCTGTGAGCCAAGCAGGCTGTAAACACTGTCATCAAAGCGCATGGTGCTGACCGGTGCCTTGATTTCGCCATTCTCCACCCAGAAGGTCGCAAAGCGCGTCATGCCGGTCAGGCGCGCTGCCGGCAGGTCGGAGTAGTTCAGGTACCAGAGGTTGCTGATATACAGCCCTGTGCCCAACTGCTTGAGAATATCGGCCTGGGCCAGGTTGCCTGCGGCCATTTGCAAGGCGCTGGGCGACTCGTCGCTGCTGGCGCCGTTGGTGCTCAAGCCGTATTCGGCGGCGCTGCGAGAGTTGATCAACTGGCCCTCGGCCTTGCCTGCGTTGATCAGGGTGACATCCTTGCGCGGGTAGCCTTCAGTGGAAAACGCCTGGCTCAGGGAGCCGCTGATCTGCTCATCCACCGTCACCAGCGGGCTCAGTGACTGATCACCCGCGTACAGGCGTTGCAACGAACTGCCTTTGCTCGCGATGGCCTGGGCCGAAAAACCACCCCAGGTGATGATGCTGATGATTTCTTCCAGCGCTGCCGGCGCCAGGTAGGCGCGGTATTGGCCGGGTGCCAGGGTGTGGAGCGGGCGACCGAGAAACGCCAGTTGCTCACGGGCCTGTTGGAAACGGGCGGCGAATTCGACGCTGTTCCAGGTGTGCCCGGCGTAGCTGGCTTTTACCGCTTCGCCATTGGCGTGGAACAGGCTGAAGTCGAAATTGAAGCTGTTAGCCCGGTGCCAGCCGAACGCCCCCGATGAGCTGGCGAAACCGCGGCTGATCGGGCCGGCGGCGTAGAAGCCAACCAGGTCCACGCCATCGGCGGCCCGGCTGATATCGTCCAGCACTTGGGCCAGTTCCGGCAGCGGGCGCAGCTGTTCGTTATGGTTGTGCCAGGCGTCGGGGTTCAGCAGCAGGTACGGGTCAGGCGGCAACAGCGGCAAGGTTTCGCGCAGTTGTTGCAGGCCATTCGCCAGGCGCTGGCGATCCAGCTGCGCCTCGCCGGACAGGGTGATACCCAGGTCGGCGTGGCGCCCATCGTTGATCAGCTTGAGGTTCAGGCTGGCCTGTTGTACCTGCCCGGCCTGGCGTACCTGCGCGTGGTTGAAGCGCACGAACTCGGACGCTTCATCCGCGTAGCCGAGTTGAAAGTGTTCTTGATCGGTGACCGCCTGCTTGAGCCAGTCCACCAGTGCCTTGAAATGGTTCATCAGGCATCGCCCCCAAATACATCCACATTGCTGAATACACAGGCCGGCGACGCATGGCCGACACGGATCACCTGGTTGGGTTCGCCCTTGCCGCAGTTCGGCGTGCCCAAGACCTTGAAGGTGCTGGCGTCGCCCACCGCGCTGAGCTTGCGCCAGAACTGCGCGGAAATCGCCCGGTAGTTGGGGTTCTTCACCACGCCTTTGAGCTCGCCGTTTTCGATTAACTGGCCCCACTCGCAGCCGAACTGGAACTTGTTGCGCGCATCGTCGATGGACCACGAGCGGTTGGTCGACATCAGGATGCCGCTCTCAATGCCGCCCACCAATTGCGCGAGGCTTTTATCCCCAGGCTCGATATTCAGGTTGGCCATGCGGTCGATGGGTGCACGGTTCCAGCCGCAAGCGCGGCTGTTGGCGACGCCTGGCAGGTTGGCGCGAAATTGCGATAAGGCCCCGCCCAAGGGTTTGAGCAGCAGGCCCTCGCGAATCAGAAATTGCTTGCTGGCAGGCGTGCCGTCGTCGTCATGAGCGTAGCTGGCAAGCTGTTCGGGGATGTCCGGGTCGAAGGTGACGTTGAGCAGCGGCGAGCCATATTGCAGGTGGCCGAAATCGCTGGCTTTCACAAAACTGGTGCCGGCGTAATTGCGCTCGTCACCGAGGATGCGATCCAGCTCCAGCGGATGGCCGATGGACTCGTGGATCTGCAGGATCATCTGGTCGGGCATCAGCAGCAGGTCACGGGGGCCGTGGGGCGTATTCGGTGCGAGCAGCAATTGCAGGGCTTCGTCGGCCACCTTGCGGGCGGCGCCCACTAGGCCAAAACGCTGGATCACCCCGGCACTGCCTTGCTGGCCGAAGTTGGTACCGCCCAGGGTACGGGTCTGGCTGTCGTTGCCGTCGAAGGCGGTCACACTCAGGCCCGGAAAGACAAAGCGCTGGGCCTGACGCAATTGGGCGCCGGCGCTGTTGAGGTAGATCTGTTCAACCCGCGTGGTCCCCAGGCTGACTTCCCAGCTCACCAGGCGCTCATCCTTGGGCACGGCGGCGGACTCATCGCCGAGCAATTGGTAGCAGTCGCTCAGGGACGGGAAGGGCTGGTCGAGGTCGGGCGACAGGTAGTCGGCGACGTCGCTGGACACCGGTTGCTGGTGCAGGTCGAGCAGGGCGTGGGGCTTGATAAGCCTGGCTTGTTGTTCAGCGCGCTCAAGGGCGGCCTGCAGACCGGCAAGGGAAATATCGTTGGTCGCGGCGTAGGCTTCCACGCCGTTGAGACGCACGGTGAGCATGGCGCCTTCATCATGGCCCAGGTGAGGCGGCTCGGCGACGTTCTTGCGTACCGACAGGTACTGGCCGGATTCGCGCACGTAGCGCAGGGAGAAAAATTCGGCGGTGGTGCGCAGGGCACCGAAGTGTTTCTTGAGCGTGGCGTGGTGTTCGAACATGGGGCCTTCCTTGTGGGCGGCTCGGCGCGGGCAGGCAAACAGAGTAGGCCTGGGCGAGGAGCTGATCAAGGAAGGTTTTGTTGTGTGATCGTTCCCACGCTCTGCGTGGGAATGCCACCCTGGACGCTCTGCGTCCGCTCTTGAAGGGCGTGACGCAGAGCATCACAGGATGCGTTCCCACGCGGAGCGTGGGAACGATCATCAAGGAAAGTGTCGGCGGGTAATTTTGCGGTGTCTGGTCGGGCCTCATCGCGGGCAAGCCCGGCTCCCACAGTTGACCGAGTTGTTCAGGCGAACTCGGTCAACTGTGGGAGCTGGCTTGCCTGCGATGCAGGCGCCGCGGTGCTGGAGTTACTGCGCCAACGGCCCCACTTCACGCAACGGCTTGCCACGCACCGGCGCATCGCCTGCCACGTAGTAATCCGCAGTGCTGCGCGGCAGCGGCTTGCGGCCACGGATCTTGTCGGCGATTTTCTCGGCGATCATGATCGTTGGCGCGTTCAGGTTGCCGGTGGTGATGATCGGCATGATCGAGGCATCGACCACCCGCAAGCCCTGCATACCATGTACGCGGCCTTCGCCATCGACTACGGCCATCTCGTCGGTGCCCATCTTGCACGAGCAGGACGGGTGGAACGCGGTCTCGGCGTGCTCGCGGATGAACTTGTCCAACTGCTCATCGGTTTGCACTTCGATACCCGGGCTGATTTCGCGGCCACGGTACGGGTCCAGTGCCGGCTGCTGCATGATTTCACGGGTCAGGCGGATGCCGTCGCGGAACTCCTGCCAGTCCTGCTCGGTGGCCATGTAGTTGAAGAGGATGCTCGGGTAGTCCCGTGGGTTCTTCGACTTCAGCTGGATACGGCCACGGCTTGGCGAACGCATGGAGCCCATGTGCGCCTGGAAACCGTGCTCTTTCACACCGTTGCTGCCGTTGTAGTTAATCGCCACCGGCAGGAAGTGGTACTGGATGTTCGGCCACTCGAACTCTTCGCGGGTACGAATGAAACCGCCCGCTTCGAACTGGTTGCTGGCGCCGATGCCGGTGCCGTTGAACAGCCATTCGGCACCAATTGCCGGCTGGTTGTACCAGAGCAGCGACGGGTACAGCGACACTGGCTGGGTGCACGCGTATTGCAGGTACAGCTCAAGGTGGTCCTGCAGGTTTTCACCCACGCCCGGCAGGTCGTGGACCACCGGGATATCGAGGCTTTCCAGCAGTTTGGCCGGGCCGACACCGGAGCGTTGCAGCAGTTGCGGCGAAGCGATTGCGCCGCTGCACACCAGCACTTCTTTGCGCGCACGGGCTTCAACACGCTCTTCGGCGGCGCCGATCAGGTAACGCACACCGACCGCACGCTTGCCTTCGAACAACACTTTGTCAGTGAGGGCATGGGTGACGATGGTCAGGGTCGAACGCTTTTTTGCCGTGTCCAGGTAACCGCGTGCGGTGCTGGCGCGACGGCCGTTCGGCGTGACGGTACGGTCCATCGGGCCGAAGCCTTCTTGCTGGTAGCCGTTCAAGTCTTCGGTACGTGGGTAACCGGCCTGTACGCCCGCTTCAACCATGGCGTGGAACAGCGGGTTGTTGCCCGCTTTCGGCGTGGTCACGCTGACCGGGCCGTCGCCACCGTGCCAATCGTTGGGGCCGATGTCGCGGGTTTCGGCTTTGCAGAAATACGGCAGGCAGTCCAGGTAGGTCCAGTCTTCCAGGCCCGGCAGCTTCGACCAGTTGTCGTAGTCCATGGCGTTGCCGCGGATGTAGCACATGCCGTTGATCAGGGAAGAGCCACCCAGGCCCTTGCCGCGCCCGCATTCCATCCGGCGGCCGTCCATGTGTGGCTCTGGATCGGTTTCGTAGGCCCAGTTGTAGCGGCGGCCTTGCAGCGGGAAGGCCAGGGCGGCTGGCATCTGGGTGCGGAAGTCGAGGCGGTAGTCGGGGCCACCGGCTTCCAGCAGCAAAACGGTGACGCCTTCGTCTTCGGTCAGACGGGTCGCCAGGGTGTTACCGGCAGAGCCGGCACCCACAATGATGTAATCGTATTCTTGGGACATGAATGTACCCTCTTTGAAGTGTGGTCAGGTCTGGCGAGTGCTTAGCACTCGATCGCAGGCAAACCAGCTCCCACATTTGATCGGGTTCACACAGAACAAATGTGGGAGCCGGGCTTGTCGAGTCGTCGCACCGCCGCGATGGCCTCACGGGCAATACAAGGCTCGGGTGTTAGAACACCGAGGCGTAATCGCCCAATTCAACCTGTACCGATTTGATGCGGGTGAAGTTGTTCAGCGAGCTGATGCCGTTCTCACGGCCCACGCCCGACTGCTTGTAGCCGCCAACCGGCATCTTCGCGTCGGACTCGCCCCAGGCGTTGATCCAGCAGATACCGGCTTCCAGTTGATGAATCACGCGGTGGGCGCGGTTCAGGTCCTTGGTGACCAGGCCAGCGGCCAGGCCGAAGTCGGTGTCGTTGGCGCGGCGGATCACTTCTTCTTCGGTTTCGTAGGTGAGGATGCTCATCACCGGGCCGAAGATTTCTTCACGCACGATCACCATGTCATCGGTGCAGTCGGTGAACACGGTCGGAGCCACGAAGGCGCCTTTGGCGAAGTCACCCTCGGTCAGGCGGTCGCCGCCGCACAGCAGGCGGGCGCCTTGCTCTTTGCCTTTGGCGATGTAGCCCAGCACGCTTTCCATGTGGGCGAAGCTGACCAGCGGGCCGAAGTTGGTGTTTTCGTCTTCCGGGTTGCCGATGCGAATACGCGCCACACGCTCAACGATCTTGGCTTCGAACGCGGCTTGCAGGTGCTTGGGCACGAACACGCGGGTGCCGTTGGTGCAGACCTGACCGGAGCTGTAGAAGTTGGCCATCATGGCGGTGTCGGCGGCGCGGTCGAGGTCGGCATCGTCGAAAATGATCAGCGGGGACTTGCCGCCCAGCTCCATGGTCACGTCCTTGAGCGAGGAACTCGACGCGCTGGCCATGACTTTCTTGCCGGTGTCGGTGCCGCCGGTGAAGGAGACTTTTTCGATGCGTGGGTGCTCGGTCAGCCAGGTGCCGACTTCACGGCCGCTGCCGGTCAGTACGTTGAACACGCCCGCTGGAACGCCAGCCTCGGTGTAGATCTCGGCCAGTTTCAGAGTGGTCAGCGAGGTGACTTCGCTTGGCTTGAAGATCATCGCGTTACCGGCGGCCAGGGCCGGTGCGGATTTCCACAGGGCGATCTGGATCGGGTAGTTCCACGCGCCGATACCGGCGACTACGCCCAGTGGCTCGCGGCGGGTGTAGACGAAGGAAGTGTCGCGCAGTGGGATCTGCTCACCTTCGATGGCTGGCACCAGGCCGGCGTAGTATTCCAGCACGTCAGCGCCGGTGACGATGTCGACGTACTTGGTTTCCGAGAAGGCTTTACCGGTGTCCAGGGTTTCCAGGGCGGCCAGTTCATCGTTGCGCTCGCGCAGGATGTCCACGGCACGACGCAGGATGCGCGAACGCTCCATGGCGGTCATGGCGGCCCAGATTTTCTGGCCTTTTTCAGCGCTGACCACGGCACGTTCAACGTCATCTTTGGTGGCGCGTTGCACTTGGGCGAGAACTTCACCGTTAGCCGGGTTGATGGCTTCGAAGGTGGCATCGCTGCCAGCGTCGCTGTAGCCGCCGTCAATGTAGAGTTTTTGCAGGTCGAAACGGGCCATAAAGTCCTCGCAAGTGCATAAGTGGTTGGCGTTACCCGCCGAACAGTGGGCCATGGGGGTGTGGCAACACTGAGCGGCGGACGTTCAGGGGTTGAGCGGTTATGTGTGCTCTAACTCACCTGCTTGGCCAATTGGAAATCCATGTATTCGTAAGCGATCCGTTGCGCCTGCTCCGTGTCGAAAGCGTCTCCCGACAGGGCGCCGCGCAACCACAAACCGTCGATCAGGGCCGCCAGGCCTCGGGCTGCTTTGCGTGCGTGCGGCAGCGGCAGCACTCGGCGGAACTGGCAGCACAGGTTGGAATACAGACGTTGATCGTTGATCCGCTGCAACCTGTGCAATGACGGGTGGTGCATGCTGGTGGCCCAGAAGGCCAGCCAGGTTTTCATTGCCGGGCCGTTGACCTGGCTGGCGTCGAAGTTGCCTTCGATGATCACCTGAAGGTGCGCCCGTGGGCTGTCATCCTTCAAGGCACGCCTGCGTTCTTGCACGTTCTCGATCAGCGCATTCATCAGGTAGCGCATCGTCGCTGCGATCAGGCCGTTCTTGTCCTGAAAGTAGTGGCTGATGATGCCGTTCGAGACGCCGGCCAGACGGGCGATCAGCGCAATGCTGGCATCTCCCATCCCGACCCGATCGATGGCCGTCAACGTGGCTTCGATCAACTGCTGGCGGCGTATGGGTTGCATACCGACCTTGGGCATGTAGCACCTCTCCTTAGGCCTGCCGATGGGCGATCCACGTCCGTCGGCTTGAGGGCCAGTCTATTTTGTTTTGATTGAACGTTCAATCAACAAAGAATAAGATCTGCGACAAATGGTCGCTGCCTACAGATGTTTCCTACCTGCGAGCCGCAACCTTCGACACCTGCAAAAACCCTTGAAACAGGCCACTTCAGAGCCTGATCACCGCTTAGGCGGGCTCAAGAATTTTGGGGTGTCTTTATAACACCCGTCCGTCGACTGCCGAAAAATCGATGTCCCGGGATAACCGTTGCCTTGTGTTTCTCTCTCGCACTGCCTGGAGCATCTGCGCCATGAGTTCTGCCTCTCTTATAAAGACCCCACCGGAAAAGGTCCGGGTCAACGGTTGGGTGTTCTACACCTCCACCGCGCTGATTTTGTTGTTGACCGCCATTCTGATCGTCGCCCCGCAGGAGGCCGGGCGCCTGCTCGGTGTCGCACAGGCCTGGCTGTCGAAAAGCTTTGGCTGGTACTACATGGTGGTCATCGCCGCCTACCTGGTGTTTGTGGTCGGCCTGGCGTTTTCGTCCTATGGGAAACTTAAGCTGGGTGCGAAGGACGATACCCCAGACTTCAGCTATGGCGCCTGGGCCGGCATGTTGTTCTCGTCCGGTATCGGCATCTCGCTGTTGTATTTCGGTGCGTCCGAGCCGTTGGACCACTACTTCAACCCGCCCGAAGGCGCTGCCGCCAGCAATGGCGCGGCACGCCAGGCGCTGCAACTGACCTTCCTGCATTGGGGCCTGCACGGCTGGGCGATCTATGCGCTGGTCGGCCTGGCCGTGGCGTACTTTGCGTACCGTCACAACCAACCGCTGGCACTGCGTTCGGCGCTGTACCCGCTGGTGGGCGAGCGTTGGGTGAAGGGCGCGGCCGGCCACGCGGTAGACGGTTTCGGCATGTTCGTGACCCTGCTGGGGCTGGTGACCAACCTGGGGATCGGCTCGATGCAGGTGTCGTCGGGGCTGGAAAACCTGTTCGGCATGGAGCACAGCAATACCAACCTGCTGATCGTGATCATCGTGATGAGCACCGTGGCGACCATTGCCGCCGTGTCGGGTGTGGAAAACGGTATTCGCCGCCTGTCCAACCTCAACATCGTGCTGTTCAGCGGTTTGCTGATCTTCGTGCTGTTGTTCGGCCCTACCTTGCACCTGCTCAATGGCCTGGTGCAGAACACCGGTGATTACCTCAACGGTATCGTGCTGAAAACCTTCGACCTGTATGTGTACGAAGGCGACGGTGCCAAGACCGAACGCTGGATGGGTCTGTGGACTCTGTTCTACTGGGCCTGGTGGATTTCCTGGGCGCCATTTGTGGGCATGTTCATCGCGCGTATTTCCCGTGGTCGTACCGTGCGCGAGCTGGTGGCTGGCGTATTGCTGATCCCGCTGGGCTTTACCCTGGCGTGGCTGTCGATCTTCGGCAACTCGGCCCTGGACCTGGTGTTGAACCATGGGGCGGTGGAGTTGGGCAAGACGGCGCTGGAACAACCGTCCATGGCCATCTACCAACTGCTTGAGCATTACCCGGCGTCGAAAGTGGTGATCGGCGTGTCGATCTTCGTGGGCTTTGTGCTGTTCCTGACCCCGGCGGATTCCGGCGCGGTGATGATGGCCAACCTGTCCTGCAAGGGCGGCAACGTGGATGAAGATGCGCCGCACTGGTTGCGTATCTTCTGGTCGGCGGTGATCACCCTGGTGACCATCGGTCTGCTGTTTGCCGGTAACTTCGAAGCCATGCAAACCATGGTGGTGCTGGCGGGGCTGCCGTTCTCGGTGGTGCTGGTGTTCTTTATGTTCGGTTTGCACAAGGCCATGCGCCAGGACGTGGCCATCGAACAGGAGCAGGCGCAATTGGCTGAACGCGGGCGTCGTGGTTTCAGCGAGCGCTTGAGCGCCCTGGACCTGCAACCGAGCCAGGCCACCGTGCAGCGCTTTATGGACAAGCACGTAACGCCGGCGTTGGAAGAAGCCGCGAGTGCGTTGCGTGATCAGGGCCTGGAAGTGCAGACCCTGCTGGGCAAATCCAAACGCTGCATCGGCGTGCGGATCGAGATGGACGAGGGTAACCCGTTTGTCTACGAAGTGAGCCTGGATGGCTACTCGGCGGCGCCGGCTGACCTGCCTGAGGAAGAGCGCACCCGTTACTACCGTGCCGAGGTGTACCTGCACAACGGGCCGCAGGAGTATGACCTGATGGGCTTCACCCAGGAACAGATCACCCGGGATGTGCTCGATCAGTTTGAAAGCCATCGGCAGCTCCTTGGCCGGGTCTATAGCTGATAGTTGAGCTGGCGGCGCCCTCACTGGCGCCGCTGTTGCAAGCATTGAATACGGTCGAATGGGGGAGCTGGCTTGCCTGCGATAGCAAGGGTGAATCCAACATAGCTATCGCAGGCAAGCCAGCTCCCACATTGACCGCATTCCTTCAGTTGGAGCCTTAGCCCAAGTTCTTGCCTAAGAGGGCATGGTAGAGCTCACTGTCCCCCAGTATCCCCACCACCTTGTTGTTGTCGTGCAGCACCAGCTTGTTGCCTGTCTGGTAGCGAATCTGCAGTGCATCGCGCATACCGATGTTCGAGTCCACCAGCGTCGGTACGCGGCCCAAGCCTTCCACGGCCTGCCCTGGCGCCCAGTTTTGCAGGTTCATCGCCACGCCATTCTGGCGTGCGCCCTGGATGGTGTTGCCTTCGGCCAGGTCCAGCCAGGAGTCGCCACCCGGATCAAGACACAC
The DNA here is from genome assembly GCF_044218845.1 of Pseudomonas sp. B16120. Classification (NCBI taxonomy): domain Bacteria; kingdom Pseudomonadati; phylum Pseudomonadota; class Gammaproteobacteria; order Pseudomonadales; family Pseudomonadaceae; genus Pseudomonas; species Pseudomonas sp. B16120. The sequence continues at coordinate 5,829,765 of NZ_CP162588.1, read as the reverse complement.
CGAACCGTTCACGCGCTTGCAGTTGTCCAGCGTGCGCATCAGGCTACGTCCGCACAGCACGTTCAGCGGGTTGGTATGGGCGACGAAGGTGCGCACATAGTCGTCTGCCGGGTTCAGTACGATTTCTTCCGGCACGCTGTACTGGATGATCTTGCCGTCTTTCATGATCGCGATACGGCTGCCCAGTTTCAGCGCTTCATCCAGGTCGTGGCTGACGAACACGATGGTCTTGCTCAACTTGCGTTGCAGTTCCAGCAGTTCATCTTGCAAGCCTTGGCGGATCAGCGGGTCGAGGGCCGAGAAGGGTTCGTCCATCAGCAGGATATCGGCGTCCATCGCCAGGGCGCGGGCCAGGCCGACGCGCTGCTGCATGCCACCGGACAACTCGTCGGGCTTCTTGTTGCGCCATTGGCTCAGGCCCACCAGTTCGAGTTTCTCGTCCACCAGCGTGCGCCGTTCTTTCTCCGGTCGGCCCTGCATTTCCAGGCCGAAGCTGATGTTCTCGCGCACCGTCAACCAAGGCATCAGGGCGAACTTCTGGAACACCATGGCGATGCGTTTGGTGCGCATCATTTTCAGCTCGGCGGGGGTGCAGGAGGCGATGTCGATCTGACGCCCTTCATGCTCCACAAACAGCTGGCCACGGCTGACGGTATTGAGGCCGTTGATGCAGCGCAGCAAACTGGATTTGCCTGAGCCCGAGAGGCCCATCAGCACACAGATCTCGCCTTTCTCGATATCCAGGCTGGCGTTCTCGACGCCGACGATCTGCCCGGTCTTCTTCAGGATTTCGTTACGGCTCATGCCCTGGTCCAGCAGCTTGAGCGCTTCGCGTGGGTCTTTGGAAAAGATCACGTCGACTTTGTCGAATCGGATAATGCTCATGCATCACCCCCTACTTTAGCGTCGGGTTGTTTGCAGATACGGTCGAGCATGATGGCGAGCAACACAATGGCCAGGCCCGCTTCAAAGCCCAGGGCAATATCGGCGGTGTTGAGTGCGTTGACCACCGGCTTGCCGAGGCCGTCGGCGCCTACCAGGGCCGCGATCACCACCATCGACAACGACAGCATGATGCATTGGGTAATGCCGGCGGCGATGCTCGGCATGGCGTGGGGCAGTTCAATGCGCGAGAGCAACTGGCGGCGCGAGCAGCCAAAGGCCTTGCCGGCGTCCATCAATTCTTGCGGGACGTCGCGGATACCCAGGTAGGTCAGGCGGATCGGCGCGGCAATCGCGAACACCACCGTGGAAATCAACCCAGGCACCACACCCAGCCCGAAGAGGGTCAGGGTAGGGATGAGGTAGACGAAGGTCGGCACGGTCTGCATCAGATCGAGTACCGGCCGCATCATGGTGTAGAACATTGGTTTATGCGCGGCAACAATGCCCAGCGGCACACCGATGACCACGCAGACCAGGGTGGCGAACAGCACCTGTGCGAGGGTTTCCATGGTTTCCTGCCAGTACCCCAGGTTGAGGATCAGCAGGAAGGAGGCGATGACAAAAACAGTCAGTCCCCATTTACGTTGAATAAAGTGAGCCAGCAGCGCAATCAGACCGATCAATGCCAGTGGATTGAACCAGGTCAGCGCAAACGTCACGCCGTGGATCATCGTTTCCAGTGTCGATGCGATTGCGTCGAAGTAGTTGGCACCGTGTTGGGTCAACCAGTCGACGAAGGCAGCGATGTACTGGCCTAGTGGGATTTTCTGTTCAGTCAGCATGGTAGTGAATGTCCACATGCGAAGGGGAAAACATCCCAGGCCAGCGCACCGGCCTGGGGTCAGCGGGTGCTATTTGGCGAGGTAAGCTTTAACGGCATCGAGCCCTGGTTTGCCATCAACGGTGGTGACACCGGCGAGCCAGGTGTCGAGCACTTGCGGGTTCTTCTGCAACCAGGCCTTGGCGGCAGCGTCGGCCTTCATCTTGTCGTCCAGGACGTTCCCCATCAGGGTGCTTTCCATGTCGAGGGTGAACACCAGGTTTTTCAGCAACTGGCCGACGTTGCTGCATTCCTGGGTGTAGCCTTTGCGGGTGTTGGTGTAGATGGTGGCCTGGCCGTAATTGGGGCCGAACGAGTCGTCACCACCGGTCAGGTACTTCATCTTGAAGCGGGTGTTCATCGGGTGCGGTTCCCAGCCGAGGAACACGATGGCCTGGTTGCGCTTGGAAGCGCGTTCAACCTGGGAGAGCATGCCGGCTTCGCTGGATTCGACCACTTTGAAGCCGGCGGTTTTCAGGCCGAAGGCATCTTTGTCGATCAGTGTCTGGATGGTGCGGTTGCCATCGTTGCCCGGCTCGATGCCGTAGATCTTGCCGCCCAGCTCATCCTTGAATTTGGCGATGTCGGCGAAGTCTTTCAGGCCCTTCTCATACAGCGCCTCTGGGACCGCCAGGGTGTACTTGGCGTTCTCCAGGTTGGCGCGCACGGTTTCCACGGTGCCGGCATCACGGTACTGCTTGATGTCGTTTTCCATGGTCGGCATCCAGTTGCCGAGGAAAATGTCCATGTTCTTGCCGTCGGCCAGGGACTTGTAAGTCACAGGTACCGAAATCATCGTGGTGCGCGGCTTGTAGCCCAGGCCCTTGAGGATCTCGCTGGTGGTCGCGGTGGTGACGGTGATGTCGGTCCAGCCGACATCGGAGAAGTTGACGGTCTTGCACTGTTCCGGTTCTGCGGCGTATGCCACGACTGGCAGACTCAGCATGGCGGCCAACAACAACGAGGGTGAACCTTTCATGTGGGTAGACTCCTGTGTCTTTTCTGGCGGCATTCGCCGCGCTTTATAAGTGTTGCGGTTGGAGCGTGCGACAACAGCTCTGGCGCGGTGCCTTGCAAACGAGTCGAGACTGATCATGTACCAGTGAAAATCTGACGCCTACAGGGGGCGTCGTATCCAGTACAGGGAGGGTCGCATCCAGTACCGATGACGTCGCTTACAGGTTTTTCCTAAGGTAAAACTGCTGTTTTTACCCGTCTGCACCGCAAAAAACGGCCAAAACTGGCGTTCGCACGCGAGCGCCGCTGGTGAGCATGAGTGCGTCGGTGTGAGACGCCGTGATGACGAATAAAAGCTTGATGATGCCGCCATCTGGGCGATCTGAGCGTAGCACCTCGTTCAAGCCCGGCCCGTGCTTATCGAGGAGTTTCACGTTAATGGCTATCAGCGTTTTCGACCTGTTCAAGATCGGCATCGGGCCTTCGAGTTCGCACACCGTGGGGCCCATGCGCGCCGCGGCATTGTTCGTTCAAGGGTTGCGTGAGCGTGGGTGGCTGGAACAGGTGCAGCGTGTCGAAGTGCAACTGTACGGCTCGCTGTCGGCCACCGGCATCGGCCACGGCAGCGACACCGCCACCATCATGGGCCTGATGGGCGAATGGCCAGACGCAATCGACCCCACGCAAATCGGCGCCCGCATTCACACCCTGCGCGAAACCGACACGCTGCTGCTGGACGGGCGTTTGCCGGTGCCCTTTGTGTGGGCGCGGGACATGCGCTTGCTCGACGAAAACCTGCCGTTCCATCCCAACGCCATGACCCTGGTGGTGTTTGGCGAAAACGGCGAGCTGCACCGCGACACCTATTACTCGGTGGGTGGCGGTTTCGTGGTGGATGAAGCCCAGGCCCAAAGCGGTGTGGCGGACATGGACCGTACCGAGCTGCCCTATGATTTTTCCAGTGCCGTGGAGCTGTTGCAGCTGTGCAAGACCCACAACCTGCGCGTTGCCGAACTGATGCTGGCGAATGAAAAAACCTGGCGCAGCGAAGAAGAAATCCGCAGCGGCCTGATGAAACTCTGGCGCGCCATGCAAGATTGCGTGGAGCAGGGCCTCAAGCACGAAGGTATCCTGCCCGGCGGCTTGAACGTGCGCCGTCGCGCTGCCAAGTTACACCGCAGCTTGCAGGAGCTGAACAAGCCCAATGTGATCGGCTCGACCTTGAGCGCCATGGAATGGGTCAACCTGTTCGCCCTGGCGGTCAACGAAGAAAACGCCGCCGGTGGGCGCATGGTCACGGCGCCGACCAACGGCGCGGCGGGAATCATCCCGGCGGTGCTGCACTACTTTATGAAGTTCAGCGAAGAAGTCACCGAAGCCAACGTGGTCGACTACCTGCTGGGCGCGGCGGCGGTGGGCATCCTGTGTAAAAAGAACGCCTCGATTTCCGGTGCCGAAGTCGGTTGCCAGGGCGAGGTCGGTTCCGCGTGCGCCATGGCAGCAGCCGGGTTGGCTGAAATCCTCGGCGCCACGCCGGAGCAACTGTGCAACGCCGCCGAAATCGGCCTGGAACATAACCTCGGCCTGACCTGCGACCCGGTGGGCGGCCTGGTGCAAGTGCCGTGTATCGAGCGCAATGCAATTGCGGCGGTGAAGGCGATCAATGCGGCGCAAATGGCGTTGCGGGGCGATGGCCAGCACTTCATCTCGTTGGACCGGGTGATTCGCACCATGCGTGATACCGGGGCCGATATGCATGACAAGTACAAAGAGACATCACGCGGTGGGTTGGCGGTGAGTGCGGTTGAATGTTGAGTCAGTGACATGATCGTTCCCACGCTCCGCGTGGGAATGCCGCCCCGGACGCTCCGCCCATGGGTGACGCAGAGCGTCACAGGATGCATGCCCACGCAGAGCGTGGGAACGAGCTGAACAGAGGAGCACCATTGCTCACAAAGTGAACACCCCAGCCAAAATCGCCACCTTTTAGCGCGTCGCAAATAGATAAGTAGCTTCCGAACGAATTCCTCCACGATCACACGCCTGATGTGCTTTGGGTGACAGACTTCTCCTACGCCCGCAAAGCGCCTTCCCACAAGTGCTACCGATCTGCTCACCCCCCTTGAACCTCGCCCGTTATGCGTCATATCCCGCACTTCACGCGTGGGCTCATATAGACGCATAAACAGGTCGTTTTCAGGAGTTCTTGAATAGCCATTCAATTTTAGGCATGGCATTTGCTCTATCAATTTCAAAGCCTCGCCTTTCCAGGACGAGTGCAATAACAAGAGCCTCGCCTGAGGCCACCACCCGCTTTGTGTGATGTGAGGAGATACCGCGATGACGTCGACCAACTCCGGGGCCCAACCCCAGAACCGTGCGCCTCAATCCATCGGCTTTTTGCTGCTGGACAATTTCACGCTGATTTCCCTGGCGTCAGCCGTGGAGCCACTGCGCATGGCCAACCAGCTGTCCGGCCGCGAGCTGTATCGCTGGACAACCCTGAGTGTCGACGGCAACCAGGTGTGGGCCAGTGATGGCCTGCAAATCACACCCGATGCCTCCATGCACAAAGCCCCCGTCCTGGACACGGTCATCGTGTGCGGCGGCGTCGGTATCCAGCGCACCGTCACCCGTGAACATGTGTCGTGGCTGCAAAGCCAGGCACGCCAGTCTCGTCGCCTTGGCGCGGTGTGCACCGGCAGCTGGGCCCTGGCCTGCGCCGGCTTGCTCGATGGCTTTGATTGCAGCGTGCACTGGGAATGCCTGGCGTCGATGCAGGAAGCCTTCCCGCGGGTGGCCATGAGCACGCGTCTGTTCACCCTCGATCGCAACCGCTTCACCAGCTCCGGTGGCACCGCGCCCCTGGACATGATGTTGCACCTGATCAGCCGCGACCACGGCCGTGAATTGTCGGCCGCCATCTCCGAGATGTTCGTGTACGAACGCATCCGCAACGAACAGGATCACCAGCGTGTGCCGCTCAAGCACATGCTTGGCACCAACCAGCCGAAGCTGCAAGAAATCGTCGCGCTGATGGAAGCCAACCTCGAAGAGCCGATCGACCTGGACGAACTGGCGGTGTATGTCGCCGTGTCGCGCCGGCAGTTGGAGCGGCTGTTCCAGAAATACCTGCACTGCTCGCCGTCGCGTTATTACCTCAAGCTGCGCCTGATTCGTGCACGGCAACTGCTCAAGCAGACCCCCATGTCGATCATCGAAGTCGCGTCGGTGTGCGGGTTTGTGTCCACGCCGCACTTTTCCAAGTGCTACCGCGAATACTTCGGCATTCCGCCACGGGATGAACGCGTAGGCTCCAACACCACCCAGCAAGTGGCGATGATGCCGATTCCGCCGGCACTGGTGTTGTCACCGTTGTCGGGGCCGATGTCGGCGTTGAGCCAGGCGCGCAATGAGTCGACCTTTGCCAGTGTAAGGCTCTAGACCGAGCCGTCTGCATCGCAGGCAAGCCAGCTCCCACCTTGGAATGCGTTCCCCTGTGGCAGCTGGCTTGCCTGCGATAGCGGTATTTCAGGCGCCAGAGTTCTGTTTGAACTGCATCAGCGCCGGCAGCAACTGCTTGTCGATCGCCTGCCTCACCGCCGGCAAAATCGTCGCGCTGCCGCTGTACATCTGTTCCACCATGCCCTTGAGCGCCTTGGCCCGCGCTTCGCTCAACCCGCGCACCGCACATTCGCAAGCCTGCTCGGCGGTAGCGCCGCTGGACACGTCAAAACCCAGTGAGCGCAGTTGGCTCAGCAGGTCATCCTGGTCAATCAAATCCGCGTGCATCATGACGGTCATCCTGGTGTAAAGAGCGGGAATTGACTTGGATTCTGGTAGGCCCCAGGACTGGCGGCAAGGGCAGAATCCACCGATGGCTCGGATGGCTATGAACAGGTCGTTTTCGAGGTGCTTGACCCGGCCCGTAACGGGCACACTGAACCCAGGCACGCAGCTTGAAGGTTTGGTCACCCTCGAAATGCACGGCTCACACAAAGCACTCTGCCCCGATCCCGTCACGGCTGGATCGGGGCTTTTTTTTGCGCGGGCAGCCCGATCACCCGGCCGAGCAGGGCTGGCCGGGGTAGATCGGCGTGTGCCTGGCTGAGAGCGATGAGTTTTTCCAGGGTCGCGCCGGCAAACGGCGCCGACTGCGGCCCGGCCAGATCGACATGCAGCAGCATCTGTTCGTTACCCGCCAACTCGCGCTCTTCGCCCACAAGGTGCAGGCTGTGATAGAGGTGCAGGCGCTTGGCGTCGTGGGCGATCAGTTGGGTATGCACCTCAACCTCGGCGCCGAGCTTTACCTCATGCAGATAGTTCAGGTGCAACTCCAGGGTGAACAGCGAGTGGCCGCTGGCTTCGCGGTTTTCGCTGTCCAGCCCCAGGGTGTCCATCAGCGCATCGGTGGCGTAGCTGAAGATCAGCAGGTAGAACGCGTCACGCAGATGGCCGTTGTAGTCAACCCAGTCGGGCAGGATTTTGGTGGTGTAGGTGGTCAGTGCGGGCATGGCATGAATCCAATTTGGTATGCGGTCAAATGTGGGAGCTGGCTTGCCTGCGATAGCAAGGGTGAGGCCACCGCCATCGCAGGCAAGCCAGCTCCCACAGGGTTATTCGGCGAAGCTCATGCCGTGCTTGGCCTTGGTTGTTTTTACGGCTTCCAGCACCGCCAGCAGGCAGTCATCACGATAGCGCTCCAGCGCCGAGATGCTGCGGTTACCCAACTGCTCAGCGGTGCCATCGACCACATCATCAATCAGCTTTTCAGTCAATTCAGGCGCCGGTAGATAAGTCCACGGCAACTGCAACGCCGGGCCGAACTGGGCCATGAAGTGGCGCATGCCAGCATCGCCGCCCGCCAGCGTGTAAGTGAGGAAGGTGCCCATGAACGACCAGCGCAACCCGGCACCAAAACGAATGGCATCGTCGATTTCGCCGGTGGTCGCCACCCCGTCATTGACCAGGTGCAGCGCCTCTCGCCACAGCGCTTCCAGCAGGCGGTCAGCAATAAACCCAGGCACTTCCTTGCGTACATGCAGCGGGCGCATGCCGAGGGATTCATACACGCTGATTGCTGCCTGGATCGCCTCTGGCGCGGTGTTTTTACCGCCCACTACCTCTACCAACGGCAACAGGTAGACCGGGTTAAAGGGGTGGCCGACCACGCAGCGTTCCGGGTGGGTAGAGCCCTCATAGAACTCGCTGGGCAATAGCCCGGAGGTGCTCGAACCAATCAAGGCATTTGGCTTGGCCGCGGCGCTGATCTGGCTGTGCAATTGCAGCTTCAACTCCAGGCGTTCGGGAGCGCTTTCCTGGATGAAGTCGGCGTCTTTTACGCAGTCTTCGATGGTAGCGACAAAGCGCAGGCGGTCCTGGGAGGCGCCGGGCGCCAGGCCCTGTTGTTCAAGGGCGCCCCAGGCGTTGGCGACGCGTTTACGCAAGGCCGCCTCGGCACCGGGGGCGGGGTCCCAGGCCACTACATCCAGGCCATGGGCAAGAGCACGGGATACCCAGCCGCTGCCGATGACACCGCTGCCCAACGCAGCAAAGGTTTTGATTTCGGTGATAAAGCGCATGGCGACACTCCTGAAAAGTTTGGTAATTCCTTGTGGGAGCCGGGCTTGCTCCCACAGGGTTGTGTGGTGTCTGTGTTAGCCGCGTGGGGTCAGGCCCATCTTGATGCGGCCTTCGGCTGGGGTCAGGACCCGTGCGCCCAACCGGCTGAGAATTTCACTGGCGCGTTCCACCAGTTGGCCATTGGTGGCGAGCACGCCCTTGTCCAGCCACAGGTTATCCTCCAGGCCCACCCGTACGTTGCCCCCCAACAGCACGGCTTGCGCGGCCATTGGCATTTGCATGCGACCAATCCCGAACCCTGCCCACACCGCGTCGGCGGGCAGGTTGTCGACCATGGCTTTCATGGTGGTGGTGTCGGCCGGTGCGCCCCAGGGAATGCCCAGGCACAGTTGGAACAGCGGGTTATCCAGCAGTCCTTCCTTGATCATCTGCTTGGCGAACCACAGGTGGCCGGTATCGAAAATTTCCAGCTCAGCCTTTACGCCCAATTCCTGGATACGTCTGGCGCCAGCCCGCAGTTGCGCCGGGGTGGACACGTAAATGGTGTCGCCATCGCCGAAGTTCAGCGTGCCGCAGTCCAGGGTGCAGATTTCCGGCAGCAGTTCTTCAACATGGGCCAGGCGGGTCAGCGGGCCGACCAGGTCGGTATTGGGCCCGAACTCCATGGGATTCTCGCCGCCACCGATCTCCAGGTCGCCACCCATGCCGGCGGTGAGGTTGACGATGATGTCGATGTCGGCCTCGCGGATGCGCTCCATCACTTCGCGGTACAGCGCGACGTCGCGACTGAACTTGCCGGTCTCGGGGTCGCGTACGTGGCAATGCACGACCGTGGCGCCGGCCTTGGCGGCCTTCACGGCAGCGGCGGCGATTTGTTTGGGTGTGACCGGCACGTGGGGGCTTCTGGCGGTCGTGTCGCCAGCACCGGTGAGTGCGCAGGTGATGATGACGTCGTGGTTCATGATGCGGTTCCTTACAGGCGGGTGATTTCAAGGCGCAGGGCGCCGTGTCGCGGCCTGGAGCGGCTGCGACACGGTGGTCCAAATAGGGTTATTTGCGGGTCAGTTGCAGGTTGGCAGCAGCCGGCTTGCCGTCGAAGGTGGTCACACCCTCCAGCCAGCGCGCCTGGTCTTGTGGGTGATCCTTGAGCCACTGCTTGGCGGACTCGATGGCGTCCTTGTGATCCAGCAGCGGTTGCATCATGCGGCTCTCGTCGGCGGCGGTGAACGTCAGGTTGGTCAGCAACTTATGCACGTTGGGGCACTGCTCGGCGTAGGCCGGCGCGGTCACGGTCCATACGGTGGCCATGCCTTCGTTCGGGCCCAGGGCATCTTCGCTGCCGGTGAGGTAAGTCATCGCCACATTGACGTTCATCGGGTGCGGCGCCCAACCAAAGAACACCACGGCTTCCTTGCGGCGCACGGCACGGTCCACGGCCGCCAACATGCCGGCTTCGCTGGACTCCACCAACTGGAACTTGCCCAGGCCGAACTGGTTCTTGGCGATCATCGCCTTGATCTGCGTATTGGCGCCCGAGCCCGGCTCGATGCCATAAATCTTGCCGCCCAGCTCTTTCTCGAACTTGGCGATGTCGGCAAAGGTTTTCAGGCCCTTGTCCGCCAGGTAGGTGGGTACTGCCAGGGTGGCGCGGGCGTCTTGCAGGCTGGGTTTTTCGAGGACCTTGACTTGCTTGGCGTCGACGAACGGTGTGATGGTCTGGGTCATCAGCGGGTTCCAGTAGCCAAGGAACAGGTCCAGGCGCTGATCACGTATACCGGCAAAGATGATTTGCTGGGACGCGCTGGTTTGTTTGGTTTTGTAGCCCAGGCCGTCGAGCAGTACTTGAGCCATGGCGCTGGTGGCGATGACGTCAGTCCAGTTCACCACGCCCATGCGCACGTTCTGGCAAGAAGCGGCGTCCGCTGCCATGACGGTGTTACTCAAGATGGCGCTGGCGCTGAGTGCGAGTGCGCAGCGGCTGATCAGTCGGTTCATGGGTGGAGCCCTCGGCAGGTCGTTATTGTGGGTGCCGGCGTCTTTGTGCGCCGTGGGATCACGTTACGCAGCTTGGCGCCCCGCAAAGCGCACGGCGGCGACCCGCTCTTGCACTGCAGCGACCTGTGCTCTTGAATGGCCGGTTGAACTGGCGTATCACAGTGACCACGCTGCCCGTCCGACGAGAGCGCCACCATGTTCCAGGATGTCTATTTCTTGCTGATGCCGGGGTTCTCGGCCCTCGGTTTTATCTCCGCGCTGGAACCGTTGCGCGTGGCCAATCGCTTTCGCGGCGAGCTGTACCGCTGGCACATCTTGAGTGCCGATGGCGGCGCGGTACTGGCGAGCAACGGCATGTCGGTCAACGCCGACGCCGCGCTTGAACCATTGAAAAAAGGCGCGACTTTACTGGTGGTGGCCGGCTTCGAACCCCTGCAGTTCGCCACGCCCGCCCTGGAGCATTGGCTGCGCCGCCTCGACCATGAGAGTGTGACTCTTGGTGCCATCGACACCGGCGCCTGCGTGCTGGCCGAGGCGGGCCTGCTTGACGGCCACCGCCTGACCTTGCACTGGGAAGCCATCGACGCCTTCAAGGAGGCCTATCCGCACCTGAGCGTGACCCAGGAACTGTTCGAAATCGACCGGCGCCGCATCACCTGCGCCGGCGGCACCGCGTCCATCGACTTGATGCTCGATCTCATCGCCCAGGCCCATGGCCCGGAGCTGGCGATCCAGGTTTCCGAGCAATTCGTACTTGGCCGCATCCGCCCTCGCAAGGACCACCAGCGCATGCAGATCGCCACGCGCTACGGCATCAATAACAAGAAACTGGTGCAGGTGATCGGCGAAATGGAACAGCACACCGAACCGCCCCTGAGCACCTTGGCCCTGGCCGAAACGATCAAGGTCACCCGACGCCAACTGGAGCGGCTGTTTCGCCTGCACCTGAATGACACCCCCAGTAATTTCTACCTGGGCCTGCGCCTGGAAAAAGCCCGAAAACTGCTGCGCCAGAGCGACATGAGCGTGCTGGAAGTGAGTATTGCGTGCGGGTTTGAGTCACCGTCGTATTTCACCAGGAGCTATCGCGCAAGGTTTGCCAAATGCCCGCGGGAGGATCGGCGACGGGAGGTGGTTTAACGGACAATTATAGTCAATTATACTCTTGGCTATAATTTATAGTCATTTACATAATTGAGTATAAAACCATGTCCAAGCACAGCGGCTTTGTGTTTCGCCGCCCCACCCTGGCAAGCAGTATTGCCGATGGCCTGGTGGGGGCCGGTATTCAGGATTTCACCTCCGGTCTGTTTCTCGCGGCGCCCCGACGCACGGGCAAAAGCACTTTTCTGCGCGAAGACCTGATTCCGGAATGTCAGCTGCGGGGCTGGCTGGCGGTGTATGTCGACCTGTGGGCCGACAAGGAAAAAGACCCCGCCGAGCTGATCGCGAGTGCCATTGCGGGGGCGTTGGTGCCGTTTGAAAAGGGCATTCGCAAACTGGCAAAGAACATTGGCATCGAGAAACTAAGCTTTCTGCGTACGCTTTCCTGGGACTTTACCAAGCCACAATTGCCTGTCGGTGCGACGCTGACCCAAGCGTTGGAATTGCTCCATAGGGCTGCAGAAAAACCCGTTGTACTGGTGATTGACGAAGCACAGCACGCAATAACCACCGAGTCAGGTATCAATGCGATGTTCGCGTTGAAGGCTGCCCGGGATCAGCTCAACCAAGGCCGTGACGAGGAGGGCAGCGGTTTGCGCCTGGTGTTTACCGGATCCAATCGCGACAAACTCGCCCATTTGGTATTGGGTAAAAGCCAGCCATTCTTCGGTTCCAGCATCACGCCGTTTCCGCTGTTGGGCAAAGCGTTCACCCAGGCCTACACCGTGCACCTCAACGCGCACCTGGCCCAGAACAACCAATTCAACGCGGCTGATATTGATGAGGCGTTTGAGCGGGTAGGTCGGCGTCCCGAGATGTTGCGCACGATCATCGGTGAAGTCGCATTGGAGTTGGGCGAGGCGAGCAATCTTGGCCAACTGCTGCACAGTCGCGCAGAACTGCTGCGCGCGGGTGTATGGACCGAGTTCGAAAGCGCCTGGAACGCCCTGACCATCCCGCAGCGCGCCGTGCTGGAGGTGATGGTGGAGCGTTCTCAAAACAACGAACCCTTCGCGCCATTCACCGATAGCACCCTCACGGCGGTCAGCAAGGCGCTGGAAAAGATGGGTAGCGACGTGGTGCCGGGTACCCAGACCATCCAAGCCTGCATCGATGCCCTGCGCGACAAGGAACTGGTGTGGAAGTCGAGCCGAGGCGGCTATGCCCTGGAGGACAACACCTTCGGTGATTGGCTGCAACACAAGAGCCTTACACCGCGCTAAAAGGCCGGCTTCTAAAGAGAGCGGAGGTGGTTTATTTCTTTACCAGGGCCGAGCATGCCGCCTTGTAGGCTTCATGCTGATACTTGTTAAGCGTCGCTGGCAGATCAAAGGTGTGCTTTTTGTTCTGCGCATTGATGGTCTGCGGCGACAACAGCGTCACCTCCACCCCCTCCAGCAGTTGAAGCACCCCTTCAATCTTGAACGTCGTTGGGCCACCGGCGAATTCACCTTTTTTGCTGCGCTTCTTGATGGCGATGCGAGTGATGGCGTTGTCCTGCACAAACGCTTTCACCTGAGCGGCGAAGGCTTTGACGTTGGCCGCTTCATCGTCATCGTCGAGGGCGATTTTCTTGGTCGCCAGGGCGACGTGGGTCAGCGCCTGGTTGTCCAGGGCGGCGAGGGCGATGATGGCTTCGCTGCCTTTGATTTCGATGCCGCAAATAATCATGGCGTTGCCTTGAGCAGGAAAAGAGGGCACGGATGGTAACAGGCTCGGTTCGTTCGAGAGGAGCTGACCATCCGTCGGAGATAGGGCTGATACTGTCAGATCTGACAGTAGATCTTGATGGGTTCCCCAACTAGATTCGCAGCAGGGGCCGGCACGCGGTCCCATGTTTTTGCGACGAGGGGGGCGGGCAATGAATATTCGCAAGGAAATTCGAAAACTGAGCGGGCCTGAACGGCTAGCGTTTACCAATACGCTGTTGGCCCTTAAGGGTAATGGCGGATACGACAAGTATGTGCATTGGCATCACGCAGTGATGGTACCTACCGTTCACCCTGATGAACCCCAAGATCCCGACTATCGTAATGGCGCCCACTTGGGGCCGGCTTTTTTACCCTGGCATCGTGAAATGTTGTTGCAGTTGGAAGCCGACCTTCAGGCCATCACGCCCGGTATCACGCTGCCTTACTGGGATTGGACATTGGACGCGGCAGACCCGACGAATTCGCCGGTGTGGGAGCAAAGCCTGCTGGGGGGGGACGGTGACGCTGCCGATGAATTCAGGGTGCAGGATGGACCCTTCGCGTACCGATACGGCAATTGGCCTGTGCCTGCCTATCCGGAAGATGGGCTGCCGGGGGCGGGGTTAAAGCGCCAGTTCTCACGTTTGGTCAACTCGCTGCCGACGGCCGCGGACTTGCAGATGGCAATGAATGAAGAGCTGTATGACGAGCCGAACTACACGTCGAGTCCGTTCAATAGAGGCTTTAGAAACCGACTCGAAGGCTGGATCACTCAGAAGGGCGACCCGCAAGTCACCACCCCTGGTTCTCAATTGCACAACCGCGTCCATTTATGGATTGGCGGCAACATGCTGGCGATGACCTCGCCCGAAGATCCAGTATTTTTTCTGCATCATTGTTTCATCGACAAAATCTGGGCCGACTGGCAGGCGCAAATGATGCTGGATAAGCCCGCACTGGCGCCTCATTACTGCCCGATGCAGGATGGCCCCACCGGGCATAATTACGATGATGTGATCAAACCCTGGACTCGTCGTATCCGTGAGGTGATGGATATCACCGCGCTGGGGTATGCCTACGAGCCAGCCTCACCCTTGACCAAAAGGCCGTTCAAGTCACCTTTCATGGCTTGAGCGTGGCGCAGCCCTTTGCGCGGCCTGGTCGCGTGAAGGGTGTTTACTCCTGCCCAATCGACTCCAAAAACTCCGACCGCTCATCACTCATCCGCGCCAGGCAGTCGTTGTGCGCAATCGCATAGGCCTTGGTGCCGGTGACTGCCGGGAAGGTGTCCACCGCACAATCGGCATCCCGCAGTTTTTCCCACTTTTGCTGCGCGTCCTTCAGACGGGCGGTAATGTCCGCCAGTTTGGTCTTGTCGCTGCCGTAGGTCGAACCCATGCGCTCCAGCAACCCCTGATAGTTATCCTTGAGCAATTGCTCGGCGGTGGTTTTGTTATAGGTGGCGCATTCCAGGGTTTGCTGGTCGTTCTCGATGCCGTCGCACGGCGTGCTGTCGGTGTCTTCGGCCGCGTGGGCGGTGGTTGCGATGAGTGCCAAAGCCAGGAAAATCGATTTCATTGCGCCGTCTCATATCACGTGATGCGCAATTCTGGCTCAAGCGTCAGACAAAGAACAGCCGCCAGTCAGGCATGTCTGCATAGCCTTTGTCGTGGATTGACGCTTTCGGCAATTCCCCTGTCGTTTTTGCACCCGGCTCCGTCGGTGCCTGGGCATATGCTGGCCCCAAAGCGCCGGCAGACGATTCGGCGCATGAATCGCCAATAAGGGGACGCCTGATGAGCCCAGCCGAGTTGCACGCCGACAGCATCGTTATCGACGGTCTGATTATTGCCAAGTGGAACCGCGACCTGTTCGAAGACATGCGCAAAGGTGGCCTCACCGCCGCCAACTGCACGGTGTCGGTGTGGGAAGGCTTCCAGGCCACGATCAATAACATCGTTGCCAGCCAGACCCTGATCCGTGAGAACAGCGACCTGGTGATCCCGGTGAAAACCACCGCTGACATCCGCCGCGCCAAGGAGCAGGGCAAGACTGGCATCATCTTCGGTTTCCAGAATGCCCATGCATTTGAGGACCAGCTCGGCTATGTCGAGATCTTCAAGCAGCTCGGCGTTGGCGTGGTGCAGATGTGCTACAACACCCAGAATCTGGTGGGCACCGGTTGCTATGAGCGCGATGGCGGCCTGTCGGGTTTCGGTCGTGAGATTGTCGGCGAGATGAACCGCGTCGGCATCATGTGCGACCTGTCCCACGTGGGCTCCAAGACCAGCGAAGAGGTCATCCTCGAATCGAAAAAGCCAGTGTGCTACTCGCACTGCCTGCCGTCCGGGCTTAAAGAGCACCCGCGCAACAAGTCCGATGAAGAGCTGAAGTTCATCGCCGACCATGGCGGTTTTGTCGGCGTGACCATGTTTGCGCCGTTCCTGGCCAAGGGCATCGATTCGACCATCGACGACTACGCCGAAGCCATCGAATACACCATGAATATCGTCGGTGAAGACGCCATCGGCATTGGCACCGACTTCACCCAGGGCCATGGCCAGGATTTCTTCGAAATGCTCACCCATGACAAGGGCTACGCCCGCCGCCTGACCAGCTTCGGCAAGATCATCAACCCGCTGGGCATCCGCACCGTGGGCGAGTTCCCCAACCTCACCGAGACCCTGCTCAAGCGCGGCCACAGCGAGCGCGTGGTGCGCAAGATCATGGGTGAGAACTGGGTCAACGTCTTGAAAGACGTCTGGGGCGAATAAGCCACTGCTCGCTTAATCCTTCACCCGCCGCCATCCGCGTGGCGGGCATCAAAACGAATTTTCTGGAGTTAAGTTTCCATGGCCAAGATCGCCCCGCAATTGCCAATTGAAGTCGACAGCGAAACCGGTGTCTGGACCTCCGACGCCCTGCCAATGCTGTATGTGCCACGCCACTTCTTCGTCAACAACCACATGGGTATCGAAGAAGTGCTGGGCGCTGATGCCTACGCCGAGATCCTCTACAAGGCCGGCTACAAATCCGCCTGGCACTGGTGTGAAAAAGAAGCTGAGTGCCACGGCCTGGAAGGCGTCGCGGTGTTCGAGCACTACATGAAGCGCCTGTCGCAACGCGGCTGGGGCCTGTTCAAGATCCAGGACATCGACCTGGATAAAGGCACCGCTAGCGTCAAGCTGGAACACTCGGCGTTCGTCTACGTGTACGGCAAGGTCGGCCGCAAGGTGGACTACATGTTCACTGGCTGGTTTGCCGGCGCCATGGACCAGATTCTTGAGGCCCGTGGCAGCAAGATCCGCACTGTCGCCGAACAAGTCTACGGAGGCTCCGAAGAGGGCCACGACGATGGCCTGTTCACCGTCAAACCGTTGTAAGCCGAGGACCGTGCCATGGCTTTCGAAGCAATGTTCCAGCCGATCCAGATCGGCAAACTGACCATCCGCAACCGCGTGCTCAGCACTGCGCATGCCGAGGTGTATGCCACCGACGGCGGCATGACCACCGACCGCTATGTGAAGTACTACGAAGAGAAAGCCAAGGGCGGTATTGGCCTGGCGATCTGCGGTGGCTCCTCCGGGGTGGCCATCGACAGCCCGCAGGAATGGTGGGCGTCGGTGAACCTGTCCACCGACCGCATCATCCCGCACTTCCAGAACCTGGCCGATGCCATGCACAAGCATGGCGCCAAGATTATGATCCAGATTACCCACATGGGCCGGCGTTCGCGTTGGGACGGCTTCAACTGGCCGACCCTGATGTCGCCGTCCGGCGTGCGTGAGCCGGTGCACCGTGCCACCTGCAAGACCATCGAGCCGGAAGAAATCTGGCGTGTGATTGGCAACTACGCCCAGGCTGCTCGTCGGGCCAAGGCCGGTGGCCTGGACGGGGTGGAGTTGTCGGCTGTGCACCAGCACATGATCGACCAGTTCTGGAGCCCGCGGGTCAACAAGCGTACCGACGAATGGGGCGGCAGCTTCGAGGGCCGCATGAAGTTCGGCCTGGAAGTGTTGAAGGCCGTGCGTGCCGAAGTGGGGGATGACTTCTGCGTGGGCATGCGCCTGTGCGGCGACGAGTTCCACCCGGACGGCTTGTCCCACGAGGACATGAAGCAAATCGCCAAGTATTACGACGACACCGGCATGCTCGATTTCATCGGCGTGGTGGGCTCGGGTTGCGACACCCACAACACCCTGGCCAACGTCATCCCGAACATGAGCTACCCGCCGGAACCGTTCCTGCACCTGGCGGCCGGCATCAAGGAAGTGGTCAAGGTTCCGGTGCTGCACGCGCAGAACATCAAGGACCCGAACCAGGCCACGCGTATTCTGGAGGGCGGCTATGTGGACATGGTCGGCATGACCCGTGCGCACATCGCCGACCCGCACCTGATCGCCAAGATCAAGATGGGCCAGATCGACCAGATCAAGCAGTGCGTGGGCGCCAACTACTGCATCGACCGCCAGTACCAGGGCCTGGATGTGCTGTGCATCCAGAACGCTGCGACCTCCCGTGAATACATGGGCGTGCCGCACATCATCGAGAAGTCCACCGGGCCCAAGCGCAAGGTGGTTGTGGTGGGGGCCGGCCCGGCCGGGATGGAAGCCGCGCGCGTGGCGGCTGAACGTGGCCACGACGTGACGCTGTTCGAGAAAAAGGAGTTTATCGGCGGGCAAATCACCACGGCATCGAAAGCGCCGCAACGTGACCAGATCGCCGGTATCACTCGTTGGTATCAACTGGAGCTGGCGCGTTTGAAAGTCGACCTGCGCCTGGGTGTTGCAGCCGATGCCGAGACCATCCTGGACGTGCGTCCGGACGTGGTGGTGCTGGCGGTGGGCGGGCACCCGTTCATCGAGCAGAACGAACACTGGGGCGCCGCCGAAGGCTTGGTAGTGAGCAGTTGGGACGTGCTCGACGGCAAGGTTGCGCCGGGCAAGAACGTGCTGGTGTACGACACCATCTGTGAATTCACCGGGATGTCGGTGGCCGACTTCCTGGCCGACAAAGGCAGCCAGGTGGAGATCGTCACCGACGACATCAAGCCAGGCGTGGCAATCGGCGGTACGTCGTTCCCCACGTACTACCGCAGCATGTACCCCAAGGAAGTGATCATGACCGGCGACATGATGCTGGAAAAGGTCTACCGCGAGGGCGACAAGCTGGTGGCCGTGCTGGAAAACGAATACACCGGCGCCAAAGAGGAGCGGGTGGTCGACCAGGTGGTGGTGGAGAACGGCGTGCGTCCGGACGAGGCCATTTATTACGGGCTCAAGGAAGGTTCGCGCAACAAGGGCCAGATCGACGTTGAAGCGCTGTTTGCGATCA
Organism: Pseudomonas sp. B16120; assembly: GCF_044218845.1. Taxonomy (NCBI): domain Bacteria; kingdom Pseudomonadati; phylum Pseudomonadota; class Gammaproteobacteria; order Pseudomonadales; family Pseudomonadaceae; genus Pseudomonas; species Pseudomonas sp. B16120. Next base: position 5,811,276 of record NZ_CP162588.1, on the reverse strand, counting down.
AGCCGCAGCCATGCTTGAGCGAGGCGGGCGAGGGGTACTTGCTGTTCCGCATTGGTGACTGTGTGGCCCAGCGCAACACCCACGCCGCCATCTATGACGCCCTGCGCTTGTGCAAGGATTTCTAAGCCGAAAGTGGACCCGGTCTGAATGTGGAGCTGACCAGTGTGGGAGCCGGGCTTGCCCGCGATGCAGGCGACTCGGTCTTGAGTGAGACCGAGTCGATGCCATCGCAGGCAAGCCAGCTCCCACATTGATCCGGCCCTCATGCAAGACCTGTGTGGTCTGTGGGAGCTTCACCATGTTGAATACCTTGCTGCCTATTCTCTTGTTTGCCGCCCTGGGCCTCGCCGTCCTCGGCGCCTTGCGCCGGGTGAACATGTGGCGCCGTGGCCGCTCGTCCAAAGTCGACCTGCTGGGCGGCCTTTTGGCCATGCCCAAGCGCTACATGGTCGACCTGCACCACGTGGTCGCCCGTGACAAATACATCGCCAACACCCACGTAGCCACGGCGCTCGGCTTTGTGCTGTCGGCGCTGCTGGCGATCCTGGTGCACGGCTTCGGCCTGCAGAGCCGCATTCTTGGCTATGCGCTGCTGCTGGCATCGACATTGATGTTTGTCGGCGCGATCTTCATGTACCTGCGCCGCCGCAATCCGCCTGCCCGCTTGTCCAAAGGCCCGTGGATGCGCCTGCCGAAAAGCCTGATGGCGTTCTCGGTGAGCTTCTTCCTGGTGACCTTGCCGGTGGCCGGGATTCTGCCCGCCGATTTCGGCGGCTGGCTGCTCGCGGCTTTGCTGAGCGTGGGCGTGCTGTGGGGCGTGTCCGAAATGTTCTTCGGCATGACTTGGGGCGGGCCGATGAAACACGCCTTCGCCGGTGCCCTGCACCTGGCCTGGCACCGTCGCGCCGAGCGCTTTGGCGGTGGCCGCTCCACCGGTCTGAAGCCGCTGGACCTCAGTGATAAAACCGCGCCGCTGGGCGTAGAAAAACCCAAGGACTTCACCTGGAACCAACTGCTCGGCTTCGACGCCTGCGTGCAGTGCGGCAAGTGCGAAGCAGCATGCCCGGCGTTTGCCGCCGGCCAGCCACTGAACCCGAAAAAGCTGATCCAGGACATGGTGGTCGGCTTGGCCGGTGGCACCGATGCCAAGTTCGCCGGCAGCCCGTACCCCGGCAAACCGGTGGGCGAACACGGCGGCAACCCGCACCAGCCGATCGTCAACGGCCTGGTGGACGCCGAGACCCTGTGGTCGTGCACCACCTGTCGCGCTTGCGTGGAAGAGTGCCCGATGATGATCGAGCACGTAGACGCCATCGTCGACATGCGTCGCCACCTCACCCTGGAGAAAGGCGCCACGCCGAACAAGGGCGCCGAAGTCCTAGAAAACCTGATCGCTACCGACAACCCCGGCGGTTTCGCACCCGGTGGTCGTCTGAACTGGGCGGCAGACCTGAACTTGCCGTTGCTCAGCGACAAAGGCAGTTGCGATGTGCTGTTCTGGGTCGGCGATGGCGCCTTCGACATGCGTAACCAACGTACCCTGCGCGCCTTCGTCAAAGTGCTCAAGGCCGCCAAGGTCGACTTCGCCGTGCTTGGCCTGGAAGAACGCGACAGCGGTGACGTGGCGCGGCGCCTCGGCGATGAGGCGACATTCCAGCTGCTGGCCACGCGCAATATTCAGACCCTGGCCAAGTACAGCTTCAAGCGCATCGTCACCTGCGACCCGCATAGTTTCCATGTGCTGAAAAACGAATACGGTGCCTTCAACGGCAACTACCGGGTGCAGCACCACAGCACCTTCATGGCCGAGCTGATTGGCGAGGGCGCGCTGAACCTGGGCCAGCACAAAGGCAACAGCGTGACCTACCACGACCCCTGCTACCTGGGCCGCTACAACGGTGAATACGAGGCGCCGCGCCAAGTGCTGCGGGCGTTGGGTATCGAGGTCAAGGAAATGCAACGCTCGGGCTTCCGTTCACGCTGCTGCGGTGGCGGTGGCGGCGCGCCGATCACAGACATCCCCGGCAAGCAACGTATCCCCGATATGCGCATGGACGACATCCGCGAGACCGGTGCCGAACTGGTGGCCGTGGGCTGCCCGCAATGCACCGCGATGCTTGAAGGCGTGGTCGAACCGCGCCCGTTGATCAAAGACATCGCCGAACTGGTAGCCGACGCGTTGCTTGAAGACGCCGCGCCGGCCAAAGTCCCCCTCAAGCGTGAACCTGCGGAGGTGCACTGATGAGCGATATTATCCGCCGCGACCCCCGGGCCGAATGGATCGCCCGTAACCGCCTGCACCCGTTGCACGCGGCGATGCAGCCGGTGCAACACAGCTGGATGGGGCCCAACGGTATCATTCGCAAAAACGTGCATGGTGTCGGTTTTATCGGGCCCAACGGCATCAAGCGCATCGACCGCAGCGGTGCCCAGCAGGGCGGCGCGGCCAAGCGCAGCGCGGCAGTGCAAGTGCAATTGCCGCTGCATCAGGTGCCGACCCCGGCGTTCTACATCAACGTGGTGCCGGACATGGTCGGTGGCCGTCTGAGCAGCCACGACCGTGACCTGCTTGGCCTGGCGCGCCAGTTGGCTGGCAGTGACGGCGCGGTATTGGCGGTGGTATTCGGTGAACACAAGGAAAGCGCCTTTGCCACGGCCGGCGTCGACCGTCTGCTGGTGCTGGAGGGGCATGAGTTCGAGGGTTATGCACCGGAGCAACGGGTGCAGGGCCTGCGCGCTGTGGATAACCAATTCAGCCCGCGCAACTGGTTGCTGCCAGATAGCCGCAGCGGTGGTGGCGAACTGGGGCGACGCTTTGCCGCCAGCCTCAAGGAACGCCCGGCGACGCGGGTGTGGCAGATCAAGGGCGAGGAGTGCATCGGCCGTGCCGGTGCCGGCCAGGAAGACCTGGCGCGACCGTTGCCCCGTCTGATCCTCGCCGCCGCCGAATGTGCCGATCCGGTCAGCGAAACCCGCCACGAAGTCTTGCCCGTGGAGTTATCCACAGGCCTGGCGCGCAGTTTGCCGCGTATCGAAGATCTCGGCGCGGTGGCGGTCGACCCGGCCGCGATTCCGATGGCCGAGGCAGAGTTCATTTTCTCCGGTGGCAACGGCGTAAAGGACTGGGCGCTATTCCACCAGACCGCCGCGGCCCTGGGCGCCACCGAAGGCGCCTCGCGGGTGGCAGTGGACGATGGCTTCATGGCGCGCGATCGCCAGGTCGGCGCCAGCGGCACCTGGGTCACTGCGCGGGTGTACGTGGCCGTCGGGATTTCCGGGGCGATCCAGCACCTGCAAGGCATCGGTGCCTGCGACAAGGTGGTGGCGATCAACCTCGACCCAGGGTGCGACATGATCAAGCGTGCCGACCTGTCGGTGATCGGCGAAAGCGCCGCGATACTGCACGCCTTGATCGCGGCGGTCGAGACCTACCGCAACGGCGCCAAGCGCGATGCAGCCTGAGGATATGACCATGACCAACACTGTATTCAGTCTGGTGTCCATCGGCGCTCACCCCACCTCCGGGCGCCCACGCCGTGCCGAGCAGGACGCTCGCGCGGTAGAGTTGGGGCTGCAACTGGCTGGGGATAAGTTGCAGGTGCTGCACGCGGGTGATGTCAGCGAGCCGACCCTGCGCAGCTACCTGGGCATGGGCCTGCCGCAACTGCAGGTACTCGAACAGCCGGCGGGCGCCGATGCGTTGCCGGTGCTCAGCGAGTATCTGCGCGACGCGGGCGCCCAAGTGGTACTGACCGGAAGCCAGGCAGAAACCGGCGAAGGTTCGGGGATGCTGCCGTTCCTGTTGGCCGAACAACTGGGCTGGCCGCTGATTGTGGGGCTGGCGCAGGTGGAGTCCATCGACGCCGGCGTAGCCCTGGTGCTGCAGGCGCTGCCTCGCGGCCAGCGGCGGCGCTTGAAGGTGCGCCTGCCGTTTCTTGCCACTGTGGATAACGCCGCGCCCAAACCACGCCAGAGCGCCTACGGCCCGGCGCAACGGGGTGAGTTGGCAGCCCATGACGTCAAGATTGAACAGGATGAGTTATTCACAGACGCACTGCTGCAACCGGCCAAACCGCGGCCCAAGCGCCTCAAGGTGATCAAGGCCAAGAGCGGCGCCGATCGTATGAAAGCTGCCACAGCCAAGGCCAGTGGGGGTGGGGGGCAGGTGCTCAAGGGCGTCAGCGCCGAAGAGGGCGCGCAGGCGATTCTCAAGTTGCTGATAGAGGAAGGCGTGGTTCGCTAAGCTCTTCTGAAAAGATAGCGAGGCAAACGCTGTATACACCACAGCGTTTGTCTCGCAACAGACATTTTACTTCTCAGTCTTTCTTATCCCACGCATCGTTCCATTGGCTGCCTACACCAGGTTCGTAATAGCTGGGTGATTGCGAGCACCAGCCGCTATTTGGGTAGGGTTTGCACACATAATTGGCGCCCTTGTTAGATACAACGTCACCTGGCTTGTAAGGGGGGCTCTTGTTCGGCACGTACGCGGGGTATTCCCCACCGCCCGCTTCGACTATCGCCATGGCCTTGGAGTAACCCTTGACCTGTACGAATACCGAATTGACCTGCGGATCAGCCGTGTTGAACACAATGTCATTGCCGTCTTTTTCCCCTACTTTGGCGATGCTTGAAGGGATTTGATTGGCCAGTTGCGGGCCCCATATCTTCGCGTCCAGATTGTTTGCGTCAATGGGCAGGGTAATGTCTACGACCTCTTTCGCTTGTGGCGTGTTGTCCAGAATACGGAAGTGAACGGCGTTTCCTGGGGTGAGGTCTTTCATGACGGCATCGATGAATTGCCCCAGATCAAACCACCGCTCGGGAACGCCTGCCCCGATAATATTGATATCACTGCAGTTGTAGAATCCTTCCCCGGCCGGGTCAATTCGTTGCCATTGCACGAAGAGGGTCGCGTTGCCGAATTGTTCTGCAGGGATAGGCACTGGAAATCTGAAGTACCCCGAAGACGAAATGGCAGGCGGCCTGGTGCCCCAGTCGGTTTGAGCGACTGTCAGTTGCTCGGTATGGATAAGGACCAAATCATTCCAGGTCAGCGGTGCTGTGGTCGGATCAAAGCCAGGTTTTGTCAGGAATACCTTTGCAAAACTGGGGACGTGAGGGGCCGTACCGATGATGCGAACGTTCATTTTACCGTCGTGAGGCGTGACGTCCGTCCGGTACCAATCATTTGACACCAAGTTAAGGCCGTCTTTCTTCTTGTCACCTGCTGAACATAGCTGCCCATCTGGAACTGCTTTTTTAACGATTTCCGGGTCGTTATACCCCGGGGCAGCAATTAAATGGGCAACTTCATTCCATTGCTGGCCCGGATACTGCCCGCTTGTTTTGGCTAACGCCGCGCATCCTTGATCGCTGGGGTTTCCCGACCAGAAATCTGGAAGCGCTTTGCAATGAACCTGGCGTGATACTGGCTCATCGACGGCACCGTGTGCCATGACCAACAGGGGGGCCAGAAGCACCGCTGCCAGCAGCCACTTGATGAGAACGTTCGTATGTTGCTGTAAATTATTCATGCTCTAGTCCTTCAATTCAGACAAACAAGTTCCGAACTGCTGGAACGCTCAGTGTGTTGTTAGCGTTTTGTAAGCATCGATGGCATAGCGAATTTCTCGCAGCGAACGCTGCAAGTCGAGTTCCCGAATGTGTTGACCCATCAGCGCCGTCAGCGGATAAGCCACTGTCGAAAGCGTGGCCAGTGAGGCCAGCGTCAGTAGTAATTCAATCAGCGTAAAACCTTTGGCGCGGTGATGGCTGGGATTGCCCTGCCACGTCACCGGTCTATCTCCTCTTTTGCGCCAAGGACTTCTGTACTCACCTGGGCCAATGGATATAACTGCAAGAAAGAGTGTAGATGAAGTTTAAATTTGAGCGTTTCCGCACAAGGAACGGACAAGCGGGCAATTACCCACAATCGCTGTGCACGTGCCTGTGGATAAGGTGTTTGTGTTTGTCCGCAGGGCACGTATTTAAAGGCCTGTGCGCTATTGGCTGAAAAATGATCAGGCTAAGTGGCGGTTTTCTCTAGGGTTTTGCTGTGGATAAAGCTAAGCGGATTTTATAACTTGCCCCCAAAGTCTGTTGGCGGATCTGTGGATAAGATGTTCGCTATCCGTGGTAGGCCAGGTAATACGAGGCCTACAGAGGGTTGGTTAAAAAATCACCAAAACACTGTATTTAACCCTTAAAACGTCTCATGACCCGCGGAAATAGCGACTTTAGGTGGTTTTCCACAGCCCAGACAAAGTTGCCCCCAAAGTCTGTTGGCGCATCTGTGGATAAGGTGTTCGCTTACCGCTGCAAGCCACGCCAAACAAGGCTCTTGGAGGTTTGATCAATAAATGATCAGCTTGAGCTGAAACCCGGAAGTTTGAATAAGTCACGGATTTTCTTGATTTAATTTTCGTCCACGACGCAATTGCCCACAATTGCTGTGGGTGGCTTTGTGGATAAGTTGTTGGGTAAAGGCTGGAGGGCAGGGTGGTAAAGGGCTGTGTCGGAGCTGATCGAATTTTGAACAGCTTATCTGTCCAAATGTGGGAGCTGGCTTGCCTGCGATAGCGGTCTATCAGCCAATACAGACTTTGACAGACACCATGCCATCGCGGGTAAGCCCGCTCCCAAACAAGCGTTATTCGTGAGCAGCTACGCCTTTAAGATAAGGCGCCGGCGCCGCACCCAGGTTGCTCAGCATGCGCTCGCTGTACCAATCCACAAAATTCACCACGCCAAACTCATAGGTCTTGGAGTACGGGCCGGGTTGGTAAGCGGTGGAGTTGATCCCGCGCTGGTTTTCTTCGGCCAGGCGGCGGTCCTGGTCGTTGGTGGCATCCCACACCTGGCGCATGCGTTCCACGTCGTAGTCCACGCCTTCCACGGCGTCCTTGTGCACGATCCACTTGGTGGTAACCATGGTTTCCTGGGCGCTGATGGGCCACACGGTGAACACAATGATGTGGTCGCCCATGCAGTGGTTCCAGGAGTGTGGCAGGTGCAGGATGCGCATCGAGCCCAGGTCCGGGTTCTTGATGCGGCCCATGAGCTTGGCACAACCTTGTTTGCCATCCAGGGTCATCGACACGGTGCCCTTGAGTAGCGGCATGCGCACAATCCGGTTACGCAGGCCGAAGCTGGCGTGGGCGTAAGGGATCTTCTCGGCATCCCAGGCGGCGGCGCAGGCGCTCACGTGGTCCTTGAACGCCTGGTCGGCACGTGGGTCGGTAACGTCGTCCCATTCCAGCAGGGTTTTCAGCAGTTCCGGGTGCGAGGCGTTGCAGTGGTAGCACTCGCGGTTGTTTTCCAGCACCAGCTTCCAGTTGGCTTTTTCGAACAAGGTGGTCTGGATCGCCACCTTGGTGTTCTCCATGTCGTAGGGCTCCATGTAATGGCTGAGCGTCGACAGGAAGTCATCGATGGCCGGCGGGTTTTCGGCCAGGCTGATAAAAATATAGCCGCCAGCGGTCTTCACGTTCACCGGCTTCAAACCGTACTGCTTCATGTCGAAATCGGCGCCCATCTCGGTGCCGGCGAACAGCAGGCGGCCGTCCAGCTCGTAGGTCCACTGGTGGTAGTGGCAAACCAGCTTGGCGACCTTGCCCTTTTCGCTGGTGCACAAGCGCGAACCACGGTGGCGGCACACGTTGTGAAACGCATGCACCACACCGTCGGCACCCCGGATCACGATGATTGGGTTCTTGCCCACTTGCAGGGTCAGGTAGTTGCCCTTGGTAGGAATTTCGCAGGTCATGCCGGCGATCAACCACTCTTTCTGGAAGATCTCCTGCATGTCGATATCGAACAGCCGCTCATCAGAGTAGAACGGCTGCGGCAGCGAAAAAGTGCGCTCGCGCTCTTGCAGCATTTGCGCGGTGGCCTTGCGTGCGGGTTCCAGCGGATCGCCCAAGCTTAAGGTTGCGGTGACGTCCATCGTGTGTGTCCTCATGGCCATTCTGTGTGGCCGGCGAATAGTGGCTACGGTTGGTGCTGTGCAAGGCGTAAAGAACGCGTCTTTGTTGGGAGCGAGTGTGGGCCCGGCGTAACGTCGAACCTTATCCATGGGCGACATGGCCCAATCTGATCCCGACGCGCAAGCCCCTGTCTTTGGGGGCTGGTCGCCGTAAGTATGTGAATGTCGCAGATAGGTAAATGGGTGGTTCTCGCGTTACGCAGAATCGCCACCATAAGGCCGACGTCGGCGGTGGAGAACAACATGTCCAATAATTTCCTGAATCCGGTAACCACCCAGACCTGGGCCAATGGTCGGCACATCGTCCGCTGCGTCAAAGTCATCCAGGAAACCTGGGATGTGCGCACCTTCTGTTTTATGGCCGATCAGCCGATCCTGTTCTTTTTCAAGCCGGGGCAATTCGTCACCCTGGAGCTGGAAATCGAAGGCCAGCCGATCATGCGTTCGTACACCATTTCCAGCTCACCGTCGGTGCCTTACAGCTTCTCGGTGACCATCAAGCGCGTACCGGGCGGCCGGGTTTCCAATTGGCTGCACGACACTTTGCACGAAGGCCAGGAGTTGGCGGTGCACGGCCCGGTCGGGCTGTTCAATGCCATCGACTTCCCAAGCCCGAAAGTGCTGTACCTCAGCGGTGGCGTTGGGATCACGCCGGTGATGTCCATGGCGCGCTGGTTTTACGACACCAACGCGAACGTCGACATGACGTTTATCCACAGCGCCCGCTCGCCCAAGGACATCATCTATCACCGCGAGCTGGAGCACATGGCGTCGCGGATCGACAACTTCAGCCTGCACCTGATTTGCGAAAAACACGGCCTGGGCGAACCCTGGGCCGGGTATCGCGGCTATCTGAACCACAAGATGCTGGAGCTGATGGTGCCGGACTTCCTGGAGCGCGAAGTGTTCTGCTGCGGCCCTACGCCGTACATGAACGCGGTGAAGCGTTTGCTGGAAGTTGCCGGTTTCGACATGACCCGTTATCACGAGGAATCGTTTGGCGCGACGCCGCCCGAAGCCCGTGCCGATGCGGTGGAGCAGGCCGAGCAAGCGGCGGATGCGCCGGAGATCGACCTGGCAGACCTGCATCAAGTGGAATTTATCGCGTCCGGCAAAAGCATTCGTGTGGCACCGGGGGAAACGGTGCATGCCGCAGCGGCCAAGCTCGGCCTGCTGATCCCCAAGGCCTGCGGCATGGGCATCTGCGGTACGTGCAAGGTGATGAAACTGGGCGGCGAAGTGGAGATGGAGCACAACGGCGGGATTACCGAAGAAGACGAGGCTGAAGGCTACATCCTGTCGTGCTGCAGTGTGCCGAAGGGTGATGTACGCATCGAATTCTGATCTGCTCGTTCCCAACGCTCTGCGTGGTAACGCCGCCCAGGACGCTCCGCGTCCGGCCGCGTTGAGGGTGTGACGCGGAGCGTCACGGGACTGCATTCCCACGCGGAGCGCGGGAACGATCTTCCCGGCAGCAGGCACATGCTCGTTCCCACGCTCTGCGTGGTAACGCCGCCCGGACGCTCCGCGTCCGGGCGCGTTGAGGGTGTGACGCGGAGCGTCAAGGGCTGCATTCCCACGCGGAGCGCGGGAACGATCTTCCCGGCAGCAGGCACATGCTCGTTCCCACGCTCTGCGTGGTAACGCCACCTGGGACGCTCCGCGTCCCGCCGCAGTTGAGGGGTGACGCGGAGCGTCACGGGCTGCATTCCCACGCGGAGCGCGGGAACGATCTTCCCGGCAGCAGGCACATACTCGTTCCCAACGCTCTGCGTGGTAACGCCGCCCAGGACGCTGCGCGTCCGGCCGCATTGAGGGTGTGACGCGGAGCGTCACGGGCTGCATTCCCACGCGGAGCGCGGGAACGATCTTCCCGGCAGCAGGCACATGCTCGTTCCCACGCTCTGCGTGGTAACGCCACCTGGGACGCTCCGCGTCCCGCCGCAGTTGAGGGGTGACGCGGAGCGTCACGGGCTGCATTCCCACGCGGAGCGCGGGAACGATCTTCCCGGCAGCAGGCACATGCTCGTTCCCACGCTCTGCGTGGTAACGCCTCCCAGGACGCTCCGCGTCCCGTCGCAAATGAAGGGGCACGCGGATCTTCAGAGCCAAGGTTGGATGTCGATCAGGCCTGGCATACCTGCATAGTTGCGCGCGCTGGAGTAACGCCAGTGTTCAGCCAGGTCCACATAGCCCCGCTTTATGGGGTTGTGATGGATGTAATCAAGCTTCTGGCGCATGACTGCCTCGCTGTAAACCAACTCCGCATGTGAACCTTCCTGCCACAGTTGATAAACACGATCTGTCTTGTGTGCACGCTTGCAGAAACGCAGGCGCTGCAATACCCGCTCCGCGCCTTTGCTTTGCAGGTCGTCAATGATGGTTCGGGCGGTGAAGGATTTGAATTGGCTGACGCACTTTCCCAGATCTGGCGCTTGAGCAATAAAGTGCAAGTGATTTTCCAGGATGACGTAACCAAACAAGTTTAAAGCGTGGTTGCTTTGTTGATATCGCCAGCAATCCAGAAGATGGTCCACCAGGTAGTTGCAGGTGAAGAGGGGGAGCCATTCCATGACAGTGCAGGTGAGGAAGTGGGGTTTTTCGGGTTCGGTGATGACATAGCGGCTTCTGCCCACGTGTTCATCCTTGATTTCGGGTGGACGCGGAGCGTCCGAGGAGGCATTCCCACGCGGAGCGCGGGAACGATCATGATTCAGCGTCGCGTCGCAGGCCATGAATCTGCGACGCGGCGCTTAGGCGTTAACAGTTATTGGGCATAGATATGAACAACGAAGTGCTGGCCTGAGTTTGTCAATTCGTAGGCTTTGTCGTAGATGGTCAACGTCCTTGAGGGCTCCTGAATGGTGTCCCCGATCTTGGCGTGTTTCCTGAACTCGTCCCAGTCTATGACCGTGGTGCTAGTGCCGCCGCCGCTTTGCAGTGTGTTGCCATTACTTTGATATTCCATGATAAAACTCTCCATTGATGGGCCTTTGCGGCCGATTATTCGGCTGGCGATGAAACCCGAAAGGCGGCAGTTATCGCTGCGTTTTCCTTGCGGGTAACAAGAGGCTAGACAATGAAAGCGAGCTACGTAGCGGTCGGAAATATCAAAAAACAGTCTCGGCAATCGGCCAGTACCAACTGGCCGAATTCGTACGTTAAGCGTTCATTACTTCCCGAATATCGGCAGCCAATTCCCTCACACGCTCTTCCTCGGTATCCCACGCACACATGAAGCGCGCACCGCCTTTGCCGATGAAGGTGTAGAAGCGCCAGCCCTTGGCGGTCAGCGCTGCAATCGCGGGTTCCGAGAGTTGCAGGAACACGCCGTTGGCCTGTACCGGGAACATCAATTCCACGCCGGGAATATCCGACACCAGGCTGCTCAGCAATTGCGCGCAATGGTTGGCGTGGCGTGCATGCTTGAGCCACGCGTCATTTTCCAGCAGGCCCACCCATGGCGCAGAAAGGAAGCGCATTTTCGACGCCAGCTGACCGGCCTGTTTGCAGCGGTAGTCAAAGTCTTCAGCCAGTTTGTGATTGAAGAACAGGATGGCTTCACCTACCGCCATGCCGTTTTTGGTACCACCAAAGCACAGCACGTCGACGCCGGCTTTCCAGGTCAGGTCGGCCGGTGAGCAGCCCAGGAATGCACAGGCATTGGCGAAGCGTGCGCCGTCCATGTGCAGGTTCAGTCCCAGTTCCTTGCAGGTGGCGCTGATGGCGCGGATTTCTTCCGGGGTGTACACGCTGCCGACTTCGGTGGCCTGGGTCAGGGTCACGACGCGCGGCTTGGGATAATGGATATCCTGGCGCTTGAGGGCGATTTCGCGGATCGACTCCGGGGTCAGCTTGCCGTTCTCGGTACGGGCAACCAGCAGTTTGGAGCCGTTGGAGAAAAACTCCGGCGCGCCGCATTCGTCGGTTTCGACGTGGGCGGTTTCCGAGCAAATCACGCTATGGTAGCTCTGGCACAACGAGGACAGCGCCAGGGAGTTGGCAGCCGTACCGTTGAAGGCGAAGAACACCTCGCAGTCGGTCTCGAACAGATTGCGGAAACCGTCGGCGGCGCGGTGGGTCCATTCATCATCGCCGTAGGCGCGTTGATGGCCCTGGTTGGCTTGTTCCATGGCGGCCCAGGCTTCCGGGCAGATGCCGGAATAGTTGTCGCTGGCAAATTGTTGGCTCTTGTCGGTCATGGCCCGTTCCTGTGGTCGATGTTGGTGCGCACTTTACCCAAGATTGCCGGGGGCACGCACGCACTGTAAATGCAAAGTCGTTGGGGAATTATGCACGGTACTCACACCTTGCCTGTCGGACCTGTCCGAGATGGCGCTTTGGATCTGCTCAAGTGGCTGGCGCTGTTGAGTATGGTGCTCGATCATCTGCGCTATGTGGGGCTGAGCCTGGATGGGCTATACGTGCCGGGGCGTCTGGCGTTTCCATGGTTTTGCCTGGCGATTGCGGCCAATGTGCATCGTGTCCGTTACGTCCCAGTGACCGGCCATTGGCGCTACTTGGGTTGGTTGCTGTTGTTCAGCGTGATCAGCGAAGTGCCATATCGGCTATTTATCGAGGACGCCGATACGTTGAATGTGCTGCCGACTTTGGTGTTAGGTTTGCTGGTTGCCCGAGGTTGGCAGCAAAAGGCGCTTTTTGATCGAGGATTAGCGCTGTTAGCGCTCAGTATCGCGGGGGCGTTTGCGACACATTTGATGTTCGGTTTTTTCGGTGTGTTGCTGCCTGTGGCGATGTTGCTGGTGTTCAGTCGCCCTTGGTATTTCAGTGTGCTTCCAGGCTTGGTTTGTGTTGCCGCCAACCAATGGCAGATTTTGCTGAATAGCGGCACACCGGTGGCGCTGTTGGGGTTGGCAACATGCCTGATTGCGCCATGGGTGGGTTTGGTCTTGTTGCGACATGCCAAAAATGTCTCGCCACCAGCGATGCGGCGTTGGGCCTATGCCTTATATCCACTGCATTTCTTGCTGCTGCTACTCATCCGCCAGATCATCGCCTAACCCCTGTGGGAGCTGGCTTGCCTGCGATGCACACACCTTGGTCTGCCAGTTGCACCGCAGCGATACCATCGCAGGCAAGCCAGCTCGCACACAAGCGTTTGCACATTCTTGAGTCCATGTCGTAAACGCACCTTTGCGTGGCGTGCGCAGGCATTTGGCCCGCACGCGCCAGCCCTACCATCGCATCAAAGGGCCCTGCGAGGGCCTCAACAATACGAAAGGCTGGGAGAGACGCGATGTTCAGCAAACAAGACCAGATCCAGGGATATGACGACGCACTGCTGGCGGCGATGAATGCCGAGGAGCAGCGCCAGGAAGATCATATCGAGCTGATCGCGTCGGAGAACTACACCAGCAAGCGCGTGATGGAAGCTCAAGGCAGTGGCCTTACCAACAAATACGCCGAAGGCTACCCGGGCAAGCGCTACTACGGCGGCTGCGAGCATGTGGACAAGGTCGAAGCCCTGGCCATCGAGCGCGCCAAGCAGCTGTTCGGTGCCGATTACGCCAACGTGCAACCGCACTCCGGTTCCTCCGCCAACAGCGCCGTGTACCTGGCGCTGATCAATGCCGGCGACACCATCCTGGGCATGAGCCTGGCCCACGGCGGTCACCTGACCCACGGCGCCAAAGTGTCATCCTCGGGCAAGCTGTATAACGCGGTGCAGTACGGCATCAACACCGACACCGGCCTGATCGACTACGACGAAGTCGAGCGCCTGGCGGTCGAGCACAAGCCGAAGATGGTGGTGGCGGGTTTCTCGGCCTACTCCAAGACCCTGGATTTCCCACGCTTTCGTCAGATCGCCGACAAGGTAGGCGCGCTGCTGTTCGTCGACATGGCCCACGTTGCCGGCCTGGTTGCCGCTGGCCTGTACCCGAACCCGCTGCCTTACGCCGACGTGGTCACCACCACCACCCACAAAACCCTGCGCGGTCCACGGGGCGGCCTGATCCTGGCCAAGGCCAACGAAGAAATCGAAAAGAAACTCAACGCTGCGGTATTCCCCGGCGCCCAGGGCGGCCCGCTGATGCACGTGATCGCTGGCAAGGCCGTGTGCTTCAAGGAAGCGCTGGAGCCCGGCTTCAAGGCTTACCAGCAGCAAGTGATCGATAACGCTCAGGCCATGGCCGAAGTGTTCATCAAGCGTGGCTACGATGTGGTCTCCGGCGGCACCGACAACCACCTGTTCCTGGTCAGCCTGATCCGCCAAGGCCTCACCGGCAAAGAGGCGGATGCCGCTCTGGGTCGCGCCCACATCACCGTCAACAAAAACGCGGTGCCCAATGACCCGCAGTCGCCGTTCGTGACCTCGGGCCTGCGCATCGGCACCCCGGCGGTGACCACCCGTGGCTTCAAAGTGCCGCAATGCGTAGAGCTGGCCGGCTGGATCTGCGACATCCTCGACAACCTCGGCGACGCCGATGTCGAGGCCAACGTGGCCAAGCACGTGTCTGCCCTGTGCGCTGATTTCCCGGTTTATCGCTGAGCGCGGTTTTGGAGTAATGACTATGCAACGCTACTCAGGCTTCGGCCTCTTCAAGCACTCCCTCAGCCATCACGAAAACTGGCAGAAGATGTGGCGCACGCCGACCCCTAAAAAGGTCTACGACGTAGTGATCGTCGGCGGCGGCGGGCATGGTCTGGCGACCGCCTACTACCTGGCCAAGGAACACGGCATCACCAACGTGGCGGTGGTCGAGAAAGGCTGGCTGGGCGGCGGTAACACCGCGCGCAACACCACCATCGTGCGTTCCAACTACCTGTGGGACGAGTCGGCGCACCTGTACGAACACGCTATGAAACTCTGGGAAGGTTTGTCCCAGGACCTGAACTACAACGTGATGTTCTCCCAGCGTGGCGTGTACAACCTGTGCCACACCCTGCAGGACATCCGTGATTCCGAGCGCCGCGTGAGTGCCAACCGCCTCAACGGTGTGGACGGCGAGCTGCTGAATGCCCAGCAAGTGGCCGACGAGATTCCGTACCTGGATTGCTCGAAGAACACCCGCTACCCGGTGCTCGGCGCCACCGTGCAACGTCGCGGCGGCGTGGCCCGTCACGATGCCGTGGCCTGGGGCTTTGCCCGTGCTGCCGATGCCTTGGGCGTGGACCTGATCCAGCAGACCGAAGTGATCGGGTTCCGCAAGGAAAACGGCGTGTGCATCGGCGTGGAAACCAACAAGGGCTTTATCGGCGCCAAGCGTGTCGGTGTGGTGACTGCCGGTAATTCCGGGCACATGGCTTCGCTGGCGGGCTTCCGCCTGCCGATCGAATCCCACCCGCTGCAAGCCCTGGTGTCGGAGCCGATCAAGCCGATTATCGACAGCGTGATCATGTCTAACGCCGTGCACGGTTACATCAGCCAATCCGACAAGGGCGACCTGGTGATCGGCGCCGGTATCGACGGCTACAACGGTTACGGCCAGCGCGGTTCGTACCCGGTGATCGAGCACACCATCCAGGCCATCGTCGAGATGTTCCCGGTGCTGTCACGGGTGCGCATGAACCGCCAGTGGGGCGGCATCGTCGACACCACGCCGGATGCCTGCCCGATCATCTCCAAGACCCCGGTACCGAACATGTTCTTCAACTGCGGTTGGGGTACGGGCGGCTTCAAGGCCACCCCAGGCTCAGGCAACGTGTTTGCCGCCAGCCTGGCCAAGGGTGAAATGCACCCACTGGCCGCACCTTTTTCCATCGACCGTTTCCACAACGGTGCGTTGATCGACGAACACGGCGCTGCGGCCGTCGCCCACTAACAGGAGAAATTCCCTATGTTGCATATCTTCTGTCCTCACTGTGGCGAACTGCGCTCCGAAGAGGAATTCCACGCGTCCGGCCAAGCGCACATCCCGCGCCCGCTGGACCCGAATGCCTGCACCGACGAGCAGTGGGGCGACTACATGTTCTTTCGCGATAACCCGCGCGGCCTGCACCACGAACTGTGGATCCATGCCGCCGGTTGCCGCCAGTATTTCAACGCCACCCGCGACACTGTGACCTACGAAATTCTTGAAACCTACAAGATCGGTGAGAAGCCTCAGTTCACCGCCAAGGCCTCTGGAGAGAAGGTATGAGCCAGATCAATCGCCTGTCCAACGGTGGCCGCATCGACCGTAATAAAGTCCTGACGTTTGCGTTCAACGGTCAGAGCTACAAGGGCTTTGAAGGCGACACCCTGGCTGCCGCCCTGCTGGCCAACGGTGTCGACATCATTGGCCGCAGCTTCAAGTATTCGCGCCCACGGGGCATCTTTGCCGCCGGCGCCGAAGAGCCGAACGCGGTGCTGCAGATCGGCGCCACCGAAGCCACTCAGATCCCCAACGTGCGCGCCACCCAACAGGCGCTGTACCAGGGCTTGGTCGCCACCAGCACCAACGGCTGGCCGAGCGTGAACAACGACATGATGGGGATTCTCGGCAAGGTCGGCGGTAAGCTGATGCCGCCGGGTTTCTACTACAAAACGTTCATGTACCCGCAATCGTTCTGGATGACCTACGAGAAGTACATCCGCAAGGCGGCGGGCCTTGGTCGCTCGCCCACCGAGAACGACCCGGACACCTACGACAACTTCAACCGTCATTGCGACGTGCTGGTCGTGGGCGCAGGCCCTGCGGGCCTTGCGGCTGCGCTGGCCGCTGCGCGCAGCGGTGCTCGGGTGATCATCGCCGACGAGCAGGAAGAGTTCGGTGGTTCGCTGCTCGATTCCCGCGAAAGCCTCGACGGCAAGCCCGCCACTGAATGGGTTGCCGGCGTCATTGCCGAATTGAAAGCCCTGCCGGACGTGGTGCTGCTGCCCCGCGCCACCGTCAACGGTTACCACGACCATAACTTCCTGACCATTCACGAGCGTCTCACCGACCATCTCGGTGACCGTGCGCCGATTGGCGTGGTGCGTCAGCGTATTCACCGCGTACGCGCCAAGCGTGTGGTGCTGGCCACCGGTGCGTGCGAGCGTCCGCTGGTGTACGGCAACAACGATGTGCCGGGCAATATGCTCTCGGGTGCGGTGTCTACCTACGTGCGTCGCTACGGCGT
Source organism: Pseudomonas sp. B16120 (assembly GCF_044218845.1). Taxonomy (NCBI): domain Bacteria; kingdom Pseudomonadati; phylum Pseudomonadota; class Gammaproteobacteria; order Pseudomonadales; family Pseudomonadaceae; genus Pseudomonas; species Pseudomonas sp. B16120. Next base: position 5,794,226 of record NZ_CP162588.1, on the reverse strand, counting down.
GGCACCGGGTAAAAAGCTGCTGCTGTCGACCAACAACGATCATGCCTACCGCGTTGCGCTGGATTGGTTCGATGCGGGCCTCACCGTTGTCGCGGTGGCCGATGCGCGCCACAACCCACGCGGGGCTCTGGTTGAAGAAGCTCGCGCCAAAGGCATTCGCATCCTCACCGGCAGCGCCGTGATCGAGGCCCGTGGCAGTAAGCACGTGACCGGTGCCCGTGTGGCAGCCATCGACGTCAAGGCGCACAAAGTCACCAGCCCCGGCGAGTGGCTGGACTGCGACCTGGTCGCCAGCTCCGGCGGTTACAGCCCGGTGGTGCACCTGGCCTCGCACCTGGGCGGCAAACCGACCTGGCGTGAAGATATCCTCGGGTTTGTACCCGGCGAAGCACCGCAAAAACGCGTGTGCGTGGGCGGCATCAACGGTGTCTACGGCCTTGGCGATTCCCTCGCCGATGGCTTTGAAGGCGGCGTGCGTGCAGCCAGCGAAGCCGGTTTTGCCCCGGTTGAAGGCACGCTGCCAAAAGCCTTGAGCCGTCTGGAAGAACCGACCCTGGCGCTGTTCCAGGTGCCCCACGAAAAAGCCACTGCACGGGCGCCGAAGCAATTTGTCGACCTTCAGAATGACGTCACCGCGGCCGCCATCGAACTCGCGACCCGCGAAGGTTTCGAGTCGGTGGAACACGTCAAACGCTACACCGCGCTGGGCTTCGGCACCGACCAGGGCAAGCTGGGTAACGTCAACGGCCTGGCCATCGCGGCCCGTTCGTTGAACGTGACTATCCCGCAGATGGGCACCACCATGTTCCGTCCCAACTACACGCCGGTGACGTTCGGCGCCGTAGCGGGCCGTCACTGTGGGCATATCTTCGAGCCGGTACGCTACACCGCCCTGCAGGCCTGGCACGTGAAGAACGGCGCCGAGTTTGAGGACGTCGGCCAGTGGAAACGCCCATGGTATTTCCCACGCAACGGTGAAGACCTGCACGCCGCGGTGAAGCGCGAATGCCTGGCGGTGCGTGACAGCGTCGGCCTGCTGGACGCGTCCACCCTCGGCAAGATTGACATTCAGGGCCCGGATGCCCGCGAGTTCCTCAACCGTATCTACACCAACGCCTGGACCAAGCTCGACGTGGGCAAGGCGCGCTACGGCCTGATGTGCAAGGAAGACGGCATGGTCTTCGACGACGGCGTCACTGCCTGTCTGGCCGACAACCACTTCCTGATGACCACCACCACCGGCGGCGCCGCCCGCGTGCTGCAGTGGCTGGAAATCTACCAGCAGACCGAATGGCCGGACCTCAAGGTGTACTTCACCTCGGTCACCGACCATTGGGCAACCATGACCCTGTCGGGCCCCAACAGCCGCAAGCTGCTCAGTGAAGTCACCGACATCGACCTGGACAAGGACGGCTTCCCGTTCATGACCTGGAAGGAAGGCCTTGTGGGTGGCGTGCCGGCACGGGTGTTCCGTATCTCGTTTACCGGTGAGTTGTCGTATGAGGTCAACGTGCAGGCCGACTACGCCATGGGCGTGCTGGAAAAAATCGTCGAGGCCGGCAAACAGTACAACCTGACCCCGTACGGCACCGAGACCATGCACGTACTGCGCGCCGAGAAGGGCTTCATCATCGTCGGGCAAGACACCGACGGCTCGATGACCCCGGACGACCTGAACATGGGCTGGTGCGTTGGCCGGACCAAGCCGTTCTCGTGGATCGGCTGGCGCGGGATGAACCGTGAAGACTGCGTGCGTGAAGAGCGCAAGCAGTTGGTGGGGCTCAAGCCGATCGACCCGAACGTGTGGCTGCCGGAAGGCGCGCAGTTGGTGTTCGATCCGAAGCAGACGATTCCGATGAAGATGGTGGGTCACGTTACCTCAAGTTATGCGCATAACTCCCTGGGCTATTCGTTTGCCATGGGTGTGGTGAAGGGCGGCTTGAAGCGCATCGGTGAGCGAGTGTTCTCGCCGCAAGCGGATGGCAGCGTGATCGAAGCCGAGATTGTGTCTTCGGTGTTCTTTGACCCCAAAGGTGATCGGCAGAACGTCTGACACCTGATCGTTCCCACGCTCCGCGTGGGAATGCATTCCGGGGCGCTCTGCGCCCCAAGGGCGGACGCAGAGCGTCCATGGCGGCATTCCCACGCAGAGCGTGGGAACGATCAACAGAATTCAGAACAGGTGCTTTATGACAGCAGCCAATGTTTACCAACAACGCCCCACCACCGGCGCCAAGGCCGAGCCGTCGCTGCACCATGCCGACCTCGCCAGCCTGGTCGGCAAGGGCCGCAAGAATGCCGGCGTGACCGTGCGTGAAAAGAAACTCCTCGGCCACCTGACTATCCGTGGCGATGGCCACGACGCCGCCTTCGCCGCTGGCGTACACAAGGCCGTCGGCATTGAACTGCCCGGCCCGTTGAGTGTGGTCTTCAAAGGTGAAACCAGCCTTCAGTGGCTCGGCCCGGACGAGTGGCTGTTGATCGTGCCGAGCGGTGAAGAATTCGCCGCCGAACAGAACCTGCGTGCCGCCCTGGGCGACCTGCATATTCAGATCGTCAACGTCAGCGGCGGCCAGCAGATTCTTGAACTGAGCGGCCCTAACGTGCGCGATGTGCTGATGAAGTCCACCAGCTACGACGTACACCCCAACAACTTTCCGGTTGGCAAAGCCGTGGGTACGGTGTTCGCCAAGTCGCAACTGGTGATCCGTCATACGGCTGAAGACACCTGGGAACTGCTGATCCGTCGCAGCTTCTCGGATTACTGGTGGTTGTGGTTGCAGGATGCCTCGGCTGAGTTCGGCCTGAGCGTTGTCGCATGATGATCATTCCCACGCTCCGCGTGGGAATGCATACCGGGACGCCCCGCGTCCCAAAAGCGGACGCAGAGCGTCCATGGCGGCATTCCCACGCAAAGCGTGGGAACGATCAGCCTGAGGAGTGACCCATGAGCCGCGCACCCGATACATGGATTTTGACCGCCGACTGCCCCAGCGTGCTCGGCACGGTGGACGCGGTCACCCGCTACCTGTTCGAGCAGGGCTGTTACGTCACCGAGCACCATTCGTTCGATGACCGCCTTTCTGGCCGGTTTTTCATTCGTGTGGAGTTCCGCCAGCCCGACGGTTTCGACGAGCAAGCCTTTCGCGCAGGTCTGGCGACCCGTGGTGAAGCGTTTGGCATGATCTTCGAACTGACGGCGCCGAACTACCGGCCCAAAGTGGTGATCATGGTCTCCAAGGCCGATCACTGCCTGAACGACCTGCTGTACCGCCAGCGCATCGGCCAATTGTCGATGGACGTGGTCGCGGTGGTGTCCAACCACCCTGATCTCAAACCGTTGGCCGACTGGCACCAGATTCCCTACTACCATTTCCCACTGGACCCCAACGATAAACCGTCCCAGGAACGTCAGGTGTGGCAGGTGATTGAAGACACCGGCGCCGAATTGGTCATCCTTGCGCGCTACATGCAAGTGCTGTCACCAGAGCTGTGCCGCAAGCTGGACGGCAGGGCCATCAACATTCACCACTCGTTGCTGCCGGGCTTCAAGGGCGCCAAGCCCTATCACCAGGCGTACAACAAGGGCGTGAAATTGGTGGGCGCAACGGCGCATTACATCAACAACGATCTGGATGAAGGGCCGATCATCGCCCAAGGCGTGGAGGTGGTAGATCACAGCCACTATCCCGAAGATTTGATTGCCAAGGGGCGGGATATCGAAGGGCTCACATTGGCGCGAGCGGTGGGGTATCACATCGAGCGGCGGGTGTTCCTGAATGCCAATCGCACCGTCGTTCTCTAGATCGCTGTCGCAGGCAAGCCAGCTCCCACATTCCTGGATGTGTGAACCCGATCCACGGTGGGAGCTGGCTTGCCTGCGATGAGGCCCTTACAAGCAACACAAGAAACAGCATCTGTACCCGAGCACTTAACGCGCTGCCCCAAGGGCAACGCAGTTCCATAAAAACAACAGCGAGGTGAAAGCATGTCTGGTAATCGTGGTGTCGTGTATCTCGGCAACGGCAAGGTCGAAGTACAGAAAATCGACTATCCCAAAATGCAGGACCCGCGCGGCAGGAAGATTGAGCACGGCGTCATCCTGCGCGTGGTCTCCACCAACATCTGCGGCTCCGACCAACACATGGTGCGCGGCCGCACCACGGCCCAGACCGGCCTGGTGCTGGGGCATGAAATCACCGGTGAAGTGATCGAGAAGGGCAGCGACGTAGAGAACCTGAAAATCGGTGACCTGGTCTCCGTGCCGTTCAACGTTGCTTGCGGGCGCTGCCGCTCGTGCAAGGAACAACACACCGGCGTGTGCCTGACCGTCAACCCGGCCCGTGCCGGTGGTGCCTATGGCTACGTCGACATGGGCGACTGGACCGGTGGCCAGGCCGAGTACGTGCTGGTGCCGTACGCCGACTTCAACCTGCTGAAACTGCCGGATCGCGACAAGGCCATGGAGAAAATCCGTGACCTGACCTGCCTCTCCGACATCCTGCCCACCGGCTACCACGGCGCTGTTACTGCCGGCGTCGGCCCAGGCAGCACTGTCTATATCGCCGGTGCCGGCCCGGTGGGTCTGGCGGCTGCCGCCTCCGCTCGCTTGCTGGGTGCAGCGGTGGTGATCATCGGCGACGTCAACTCGATCCGTCTGGCCCACGCCAAGGCCCAGGGTTTTGAAGTGGTCGACCTGTCCACTGACACCCCGCTGCACGAACAGATCGCCGCGTTGCTCGGCGAGCCGGAGGTGGACTGCGCCGTGGACTGCGTGGGCTTTGAAGCACGCGGCCACGGCCACGACGGCGTCAAGGCCGAAGCCCCGGCCACGGTGCTCAACTCGCTGATGGGCGTGGTGCGCGTGGCGGGCAAGATCGGTATCCCAGGTCTGTACGTGACTGAAGATCCAGGTGCGGTCGATGCCGCCGCGAAAATGGGCAGCCTGAGCATCCGCTTTGGTCTGGGCTGGGCTAAATCCCACAGCTTCCATACCGGGCAGACGCCCGTGATGAAGTACAACCGTCAACTGATGCAGGCGATCATGTGGGACCGTATCAACATCGCCGAAATCGTCGGTGTGCAGGTGATCAGCCTGGATGATGCGCCACGCGGGTATGGCGAGTTCGATGCGGGTGTGCCGAAGAAGTTTGTGATTGATCCGCACAAGTTGTTCAGCGCTGCATAAGCATTGGCCAAATGAAAAGGGCGACCCATGGGTCGCCCTTATTCGTTGCCTGGAGCCAATTTTCAACGCACTGATGAGCCAATGTGGGAGCGGACTTGCCCGCGATAGCGGCTAATCAGTCGACATCTATGTCGCTGACCCACCGCAATCGCGGGCAAGCCCGCTCCCACAGTTTGAAACGAGTGTGCGGCCCGATCAGCGAGTGGCCAATGCACCCTGGTAGACGGTCGGGCCTGTTGGCTGCTTGCTCACCGAACCACCCTTGGTTTCCGAGCTCACCATCAATTCCACCGGCTTGCTGATGGTTTCCTGTTGGCGTGGGTTCAGGCCGATGATGCCTTTGCCATCCTCCGGCAACAGTCCAAGGGACACCGGTGTGCCGTCTTTGGGAATCGCCCAGAGTTCAAGGCTCTGGTCCGGTGCTGGTGCCGTGGAGGCAATCGGTTCTACTTCCAGGTAGTCCTTGTGGGCCATGATCTGTGCGGCCGGCTGTTGGGTCGTGGTCACCAATGTCGCCGCGGATTTGACGCTGTCCTGGGTGTAGAGCGCGCCGCCGATACCGGCAACCACCACCACGCAGGCGCCGATGAACAGGCGAGGGCGGCTCCAGAACGCAGGCTTGTGCTCAATCACTGGGGGTTGGATCGCAGTCATAAGTCTCTTCTCGACAAATTCTATAGTCAGTTCATGGACCCGCTTATCCTCGATGGGTTCCTGAGGGGCTCCGGAACAACCGACGGGTTACCCAGTCCAACGCCTGCTTTTACCCCTATACCCAGAGGTTGTTTCGATGAAGATTTCACGCGGTTTTGCCCTGTCCTGCCTGTTGACCGTGGCCGCTGGCCCGGTGTTCGCAGCAGGTTTCAGCCTTGGCGATGCAGCCAACGCCATTTCCGGCATGCAGGGTGGCAACAACAAGGCCGCTGCCGCCGCGCCTACGTCGGAGACGGCCGACCTGCTGACGGCCTTGACCTCGCAACTGAACATCACCCCCGAGCAAGCGGTGGGCGGCACGGGCGCCATGCTGGGCCTGGCCAAGAACAAACTCAGCGGCAACGACTTCTCGCAGTTGAGCAGCACTGTGCCGGGTCTCGACAAGTTGTCAGGTAATAACGCATTGGGCAGCCTCGGTGCCCTGAGCGGGATGCTCGGCCAAACCGGCGGCAGCAAGACCAGCGGCCTGGACGGCCTATTGGGCAATGTGAAAAGCACCAATGACTTGAACACCGCCTTCAGCGCCTTGGGCATGGACAGCGGCATGATCGGCCAGTTTGCCCCGGTAATCCTGAAATACCTCGGCGGCGAGGGCGCCAGCAGCTCCGTATTGGGCAAATTGGCTCAAGCCTGGGGAACCGGTAGCTAGTTACCTGCGCAAAGGTCGTTTTTATAACGAGCAAGACTGAAATGTCATACCGGTAAATATCACAAGGTTGTAGGGAACCGTAAGAAGCAAGACACCACAATAAAGGTACCTTCCAAGGTCTCGTTTACGACGACCTTGGAAGGTTTCATTAATGACCTATGAGTGGTGGCGTTTTGAATATCAACGGGACACAAACTCCAGACATCAAAAACTATTTCAGTCCGCCTCCTCTTTCACGCAGTGGCGCTGATGATCAAGCGTTGCGCTCGCGCCTGGAAGAGATGGGGATTCACTCTGACAGCTACACAGCATCGGCGAGTCGCTTCAAAAAAAATGACGAAGATCTGTCGCCTGGGCTTCGTTCTATTGTGCTGGGTGGAATTGATAATGCTTGGTCAGCGACAGCTCTGTTCAACGGCCTTGCCCGAAAGCACGCTTTCCGCTGTCTATAGTCAGGTTTCGTAGCATCTTGCGGGGCCAGGCGGTCATCGTTGCTCCCCACTGTTTTCCAGCAGTTCGTGAATTCGACGGTCCTTTTCCCTCCAGAGCTGGTTGACCCAGTTCTGGAGGGTCTGGCGAAACGCCGGATCGTTCTCGTAATCCCCTTGCCACAACGCCGGGTCCAGCTCGCGGGTGCGGATATCCACGATCACCTTCGGCACCGCGCCGCTGATCAGGTCCCAGAACCCTGGAATCTTTTGTTGTGGGTAGGCCACGGTCACGTCGAGTACCGCGTCCAGCTGTTCACCCATTGCTGCCAGCACAAACGCCACGCCGCCTGCCTTGGGCTTGAGTAGTCGAGTAAAGGGTGAACTTTGCTGCGCACGCTTGGCCTCGCTGAACCGCGTGCCTTCCAGGTAATTGACCACCGTCACCGGCTGGCGCTTGAACAGCTCGCAGGCCTCTTTGGTGATTTTCAGATCCTGCCCCGCCAGCTCCGGGTGCTTGGCCAGGAATGCCTTGGTGTAGCGCTTCATGAAGGGGTAATCCAGCGCCCACCAGGCCAGGCCGAGGAAGGGCACCCAGATCAGTTCTTTTTTCAGGAAGAACTTGAAGAACGGCGTGCGCCGGTTCAATGCCTGGATCAGCGCGGGAATATCGACCCAGGATTGGTGGTTGCTGATCACCAGGTAAGAGGTATCGCCGCGCAGGTCTTCGCCACCGCGAATATCCCATTGGGTGGGGATGCACGCGGCGAAGATCAGCTTGTCGATCTCGGCCCAGGTTTCGGCGATCCACATCACCGCCCATGAGGCATAGTCACGCGAGCGCCCTGGCGCCACCAGCTTGAGCAGGGCGAAGACCATCAAGGGGCCGATCAGGATCAGCGTGTTGACTAACAGCAGCAGTGTAACCAGACAGCCGGTGAGCAGGCGGCGCATAAGCAACTCTTGGAATTCTGTGGGCGGGCCATGATAAGCAAGGTGAGTCTAGAGGCCAAATCGCAAAATGCCGCACGAATGTTTCACACTGTGCGCGATATGCTCGCTCAGCCAACTAAGTGCCGTGTTTGCGGTCTAGACTCCGCCCACTTCTTTCGAGGAAATCCTGCCGTGAAATTACTCCTTGCTGCGTTCGCTCTGGTTGCCGTCCCTGTCATGGCGGCCGAGCCCACGCTCTACGGTCGCTACGAATACATCCAGTTGCCGGAGATCGGCCAGACGTTCAAGGCCAAGATGGACACCGGCGCGCTGACCGCCTCGCTGTCGGCGCGCGACATCGAAACCTTTCAGCGCGACGGCGATGACTGGGTGCGCTTCCGCCTCGGCGGTGAAGACGCGGGTAACAAGGTCTATGAGCACAAGGTGTCGCGCATCAGCAAGATCAAGAGCCGCGCCGACGAAGACGATGACAAGGACGAAGCCAGCGTGGCCAAGCGCCCGGTGATCGATCTGGAGATGTGCCTGGGCGACGTCAAGCGCACCGTCGAGGTCAACCTCACCGACCGCAGCAGCTTCAACTACCCGCTGCTGATCGGCGCCAAGGCCTTGCGTGAATTTGGCGCTGCGGTAAACCCGGCACGTCGCTACACTGCCGACAAACCGGACTGCTGATCGAACCCATGCCGCACATCCTGATTGTCGAAGACGAAGCGGCGATAGCCGACACGCTGATCTTTGCCCTGCAAGGCGAGGGCTTCACCACCACCTGGCTGACGCTCGGCCAGGCGGCGCTGGACCATCAGCGCCAGACCCCGGCTGACCTGATCATCCTCGACATCGGCCTGCCGGACATCACCGGCTTTGAAACCTGCAAGCAATTGCGCCGCTTCAGTGAAGTGCCGGTGATGTTCCTCAGTGCGCGGGATGCCGAGATCGACCGGGTGGTGGGGTTGGAGATCGGTGCCGACGATTATGTGGTCAAGCCTTTCAGCCCGCGGGAAGTGGCGGCGCGGGTCAGGGCGATACTCAAGCGGGTCGGCCCGGGTGTGGCGCCAACCCTGTTCCAAGTGGATCTGGAACGCATGCAGATTCTCTATCGTGGCCAACCCTTGAGCCTCACGCGTCATGAGTTCCGCCTGCTGCAAAGTCTGCTGGACCAACCCGAGCGCGTGTTCAGCCGCGAACAACTGCTGGATGCGGTGGGCGTACCCTTTGATGCCGGTTATGAGCGCAATATCGATAGCCATATCAAGAGCCTGCGCAGCAAGCTCAGGAGTGTGGCGGCGGATGCCGAGCCGATCCAGACCCATCGTGGCCTTGGCTATAGCTACAGCCCGAGCCACAGCTGATGCGCCTTGGGCTGCGGATTTTCCTGGTGTATGCGCTGTTTATCGGCCTGACCGGCTACTTCGTGCTCAACACCGTGATGAAGGAAATCCGCCCCGGCGTGCGCCAGTCCACCGAAGAAACATTAGTGGACACCGCCAACCTGCTGGCTGAAATCCTGCGTGCAGACGTTAAAAACGGCACCCTCGGCCAGAGCCATTGGCCCGAATTGCTCAAGGCTTATGGCAGTCGCCAGCCAGGAGCGACGATCTGGGGCCTGCCGAAAAACCAGGTCAACCATCGCATCTACGTGACCGACGCCACAGGCAGGGTATTGCTCGACTCCAGCGGTGAAGCAGTCGGCCAGGACTATTCGAAATGGAACGACGTGTACCTGACCCTGCGCGGCGAATACGGTGCGCGCTCCACCCGCAGCGACGCAGACGACCCCACCTCATCGGTGATGCACGTGGGGGCGCCGATTCGTGACAACGGGCAGATCATCGGCGTGGTCACCGTAGCCAAGCCCAACAGCTCGTTGCAACCCTACGTGGATCGCACCGAGCGGCGCCTGCTGTGGTACGGCGCCGGGCTGGTCACCCTCGGGCTGCTGTTGGGCGCGCTATTGTCGTGGTGGCTGACGGCGGCCCTCAGACGCCTTACCGCCTATGCCGAAGCCGTGAGCGAGGGCCGCCGCGCCGAGTTGCCGCATTATCGCGGCGGCGAGCTCAAGCAGTTATCCACCGCCGTGGAACACATGCGCACGCAGCTGGAAGGCAAGGCTTACGTAGAGCGCTACGTGCATACGCTGACCCATGAATTGAAGAGCCCGCTGGCGGCGATTCGAGGTGCGGCGGAGCTGTTGCAGGGCGACATGAGCCGTGAGCAGCAGCAGCGGTTTGTCGGCAATATCGACAGCGAAAGTGCGCGCCTGCAACAGCTGATCGAGCGCCTGTTGAACCTGGCCCAGGTGGAACAGCGCCAAGGTCTGGAAGAGCAGTCGAGCATTTCTTTGGCAGCCCTGGTTGAGGATGTGTTGAAGGCTCAATGTGCGCGGGTCGAAGGCGCCGGCTTGCACGTCGAGCAGGCCATCGCTCCCGATGTGCGGGTATTTGGCGAACCTTTCCTGCTGCGCCAGGCCCTGGGCAACCTGCTCGACAACGCTCTGGATTTCACCCCACCCGGCGGCACGCTGAGGTTCAGCGCGCTGGTGCGGCATCACGAGGTGCAGGTCAGCCTGTTCAACCAGGCGCAGGCGATTCCCGACTACGCCTTGCCGCGCCTGAGCGAGCGTTTCTACTCGCTGCCGCGCCCGGCCAGCGGGCGCAAAAGTACGGGCCTGGGGCTCAACTTTGTCGAGGAGGTGATGAAGCTGCACGGCGGCTCGTTGCAGATCGGCAACGTACCGGGCGGCGTGCAAGCGGTACTGCATCTCCACACAGTCTCCACATTGCCCACATAAATCCCCCATACCGACTGGGCAGACTCTCCCCTTCAAAACAGGGAGAGACCCATGAACCGCAACCTGCTTTTCAAATTGGGCGCGATTGCGCTGCTGATCCTGCTGTTGCTGATTCCATTGTTGATGATCAACGGCATCATCAGCGACCGTCAGCAACTGCGCGACGGCGTACTGATGGACATTGCCCGCAGCTCAAGCTTTGCCCAGCGCCTCACCGGGCCGGTGATGGTGGTGCCGTTTCGCAAGACGGTGCGCGAGTGGAAGCTCAATGAGAAGCTCAACAAGCGCTACGAAGAAACCCGTGAAGAACGCGGTCGTCTGTATTTCCTGCCGGACCGTTTTGAGCTCGACGGCAAAGTGCAAACCGAACTGCGTGCGCGCGGCATTTACCAGGCGCGGCTGTTCCATGCCGACAACCGTATCAGCGGGCGTTTCGAGTTGCCGGCGCAGTTGGGGATCACCGAAGACTTTGCCGACTACCGCTTTGAGCCGGCGTTTCTGGCGGTGGGGATCAGCGATATTCGTGGTATTGAAAACGCGTTGAAGCTGGAACTGGGCGATCAGCGCCTGGAGTTCTCGCCGGGTTCGCAAGTGGACTGGCTGGGTGAGGGCGTACATGTGACGTTGCCTGCGCAAGACGGCAAGAAAGCGGCCGTGCTGGACTTCGCCTTCGACCTGCGCCTGCAAGGCACCGAACAACTGCAAGTGGTGCCCGTGGGCAAGACCAGCCAGGTATCACTGGCGTCCAACTGGCCGCACCCGAGTTTTATCGGCAACTTCCTGCCGGCTCAGCGTGAAGTTACCGACCAAGGCTTCAGCGCCAACTGGCAGACGTCCTTCTTCTCCACCAACCTGGAACAAGCCCTGCAGAACTGCCTGGACGGGCAGGGTTGTGACGACTTCAACAACCGCAGCTTCGGGGTGAATTTCATCGACCCGGTAGACCAATACCTCAAGAGCGACCGGGCGATCAAATACGCGCTGTTGTTTATCGCCCTGACCTTCGCTGGTTTCTTTCTGTTCGAAGTGCTCAAGAGTCTGGCGGTGCACCCGATTCAGTACGCCTTGGTGGGCGTGGCGCTGGCGTTCTTCTATCTGTTGCTGTTGTCGTTGTCCGAGCATCTGGGCTTTGCCCTGGCCTATCTGATATCGGCCAGCGCCTGTGTGGTGTTGATCGGCTTCTACGTGTGCCATGTGCTGCGCAGCGTCGCCCACGGCCTGGGGTTTTCGGCAGGGTTGGCGGCGTTGTATGGCTTGCTGTACGGCTTGCTCAGTGCCGAGGATTACGCACTGTTGATGGGCTCGCTGCTGCTGTTTGGCCTGCTGGGTACGGTGATGGTGCTGACGCGCAAACTGGATTGGTATGGGGTGGGCAAGCGTAAGGTGGGGGAAGTGCAATGATCGGGCTGCGCGAAGATCAGCGGATGAAAGCGAGGATGGTCAACTTCCTCAATCACACCGCCTCTCACTGTAGGAGCGAGCTTGCTCGCGAAGAACGCAAGGACCCCGCGTTTAACCAGATGACCTGCGTTATCGTTGACGATTTTCGCGAGCAAGCTCGCTCCTACAGGGGGCTGGTCAAACCGGGGGTTGGGTCTGCTGCATCGAAGCCCGCTGGCTGACTTCGGCGTACCAGGCGGCGAGCTTGGGAGTGTCCGAGCGCCACTGAATATCCGGGTGGCGAAAGTCGATATAGCCCAGGGCACAGGCCACGCTGATGGCGGCGACGTCGAAGTGGCTGGCCAGTTCGGCAATGGCGTCCCGCTCCAGCTCGGCGAGGGCGCGGCGGATCTTGTTGCGCTGTTCATCCAGCCAGGGAGCCCAGTGTTTTTCTGGCGGACGCATGGCGGTCTCGTAACGTACCAGCACGGCGGCATCCATGATGCCGTCAGCCATCGAGGCCAGGGTCAGGCGCCGCCAGCGGGCCGAGCCGTCGCGGGGGATCAGCGGGTTGCCGACATGCTGGTGGTCGAGGTAATCGAGAATCACCCGGCTGTCGTGCAATACCGAGCCGTCGGCCAGGCGCAGGGCCGGGATCTTGCCCACGGGGTTGCCTTGCAGCACTTCGGCATCCGGGTTGACCGGAGTGGGCAGGCACGCGTGCAGGGCCACACGATCCTGCTGGCCGGTCTCGATCAGCAGCACGCGCACTTTACGCACGAAGGGCGAAGCGGGGTTGTGGAACAAGGTCATGCTGGGGGCGGACATGGGCATTCCTCGAGGTGAAGTGTGGCTAGCCTAGAGGGTTGTGCGGTGCCTGGCGAGGGGCCGCGTTGTTTTTGCGGGCCTCATCGCAGGCAAGCCAGCTCCCACATTGGACTGTGTTCACAGGTCAGAATGTGGGAGCTGGCCTGCCTGCGATAGCGACCTCAGGCGCGCCGCTTAACCAACCCCCATACCCCCATCATTGCCGGTATCCCGAGCCCGATCCAACTCAACGAATCCCACCACCCATCGCCCAGCAACGCCGCAAACAACCCGGCAGCACTGAGCAGGCCGATCCCCAGCGGTATGGCAAAGACCTTCCAGACATTCGACTGCCGCGGCTTCATACCTTGGCCGCCTTGCGCCGTACGATCCATAAGTAAATGCCGCTCACCAGCACGATGATGGTCAACACATCCAGCACCGCCCACAGGACCTTCATTGGCATGCCGCCGTAATCACCGAAATGCAGGGGTTGGGACATGCCCATGGCATCCATGTACCACGGCCGTTCGGCGATGGCGGTGACGGCCAGGGTGCTGGCGTCGATCAGCACCGGGGTCAGCAAATGGGAGGTCAGGTGGGTGCTGCCCTTCATGAACACGGCGTAGTGATGTTCGCTGGAAAAACGCGTGCCGGGGAAGGCGATAAAGTCTGGCTCCATACCCGGAGCGGCCTTGGCGGCAATGCTCAACAACTCGGTGGCGGGCGCGCGTTGGGTCAGCGGCGGGGCGTTCTTGTAAGGTTCGATCATGGCGCTGAGGCTGTCCTGGCGCCAGGCGGCGATGATCAGGTCGGCGCAGGCGCTGATCACGCCGGTTACCCCCACCACCAACGCCCAGGTCAAAGTGACCACGCCGATCAGGTTGTGCAGGTCGAGCCAGCGCAGGCGAGTGGACTTGTCCTGGCGCACCGTGGCGAACTTCAAGCGACGCATGAACGGCAGGTACAACACCGTGCCCGAGATAATCGCCAGCACAAACAGAAGGCCCATGAACGCCAGCAACAACTTGCCCGGCAACCCGGCAAATATATCCACATGCAGGCGCAGCAGGAACAGGGTCAGCCCGCCATTGGCTGCGGGGGTTTCCACTGCTTGGCCAGTGCGGGCGTCGAGCATGAAGGTGTGCGACGAATTCGGCTCGGTACCGGCTGTGGCGGCCATGATCGCGATCACACCGTTCTTGTCGTCTTCGTCCCAGGCAAGGTACTGCATGGCGTCGCCGGGGCGATGGGCCTGGGCTTTAGCCACAAGCTGCTCAAGGTTGAGCCGGGGCGTATCGGCAGGCATCTGCGCCAGTTCGGGTTCATTGCCCAGCAGGTGGTCGATCTCGTGGTGAAACACCAACGGCAGGCCGGTGAGGGCGAGCAGCAGCAGGAATACGGTGCAGATCAGGCTGGTCCAGGTGTGGATGAAGGACCAGCGGCGGATGGTTTTGCTTTTCATTGTCTAGCCTTCAGATGCACCAAAGCCGCCCTGTTGGGCGGCCTGGTGGTTAACTCAGCTGATTACCACTGGTAGGTGGCGCTGGCGACGACGCTGCGTTGGTCGCCGAAGTAGCAATAGGAGCCATCACAGGTGGAAATGTAGTCCTTGTTGAACAGGTTGGTCGCGTTCACTTTCACCGACGCGCCCTTGAGGCTGTTGTCCAGGCGGCCGAGGTCATAGTGCAGCGCGCCGTCGAAGACGGTGTAGGCGTTGGCCTTGCCGGCCCAGGTATTGGCCTGGTCGCCGTAGGTGTTGCCGGTGTAGCGGGCGCCGAAGCCGATACCGAAACCGTCGAGCGCGCCGGTGTGCCAGGTGTAGTCGGTCCACAAGGACGCTTGTTGGTTAGGCATCAGTTGCAGGCGGTTGCCTTTGAACTCGCCTTTTTGCACTTCGGATTTGGCCAACGTGTAGGCAGCGATCACTTTGAGGTTTTCGGTCACATCAGATACGGCTTCCAGCTCCAGGCCTTTGACTTTCACTACGCCGGTCTGGTCGGTGACAGAAACACCACCGGACTGGAAGCTGCTGACCAGAACGTTCTTCTGGGTCAGGTCATACAGCGCGGCACTGAGTAGCGTGTTCGAACCCGGCGGTTGGTACTTGATCCCCAATTCCCACTGCTTGCCTTCGGTGGGCTTATAGGATTCTGTAGGAGAGGCGCTGGCGTTGCTCGCCGGCTGGAAAGATTCGGCGTAGGAGATATACGGTACGAAGCCCGAGTCGAACACATAGCTCAGTGCCGCGTTACCGCTGAAATTCTTGCTGCGGTCAGTATTGGTCGCGTCGTTTTTGTTGAGGTACGTAGTGCCTTGGTGCACCCAGTCTTCACGGCCACCCAGGGTCAAGCGCCAGTTATCAAGAGCCATCTGGTCTTGGACGTAGAGGCCGGTCTGGACGGTTTTCTGATTGTAGTCGTAGAAAGCGCCGGAGCGTGCGGGGCGTTCAACTGGCGTGGTGTTGACCGGGTTGAAGATGTTGACTCGTCCGGCCTGTCCGTAAATCGACAGGTACGAGGTATCGGTACGCTGGTGGTCAAGCCCGAGTAGAAGGGTGTGGGTGACGTCGCCGGTGGAGAAGTCGGCCTGAAAGTTGTTATCTACCGCCAATTGTCCGATGTTCTCGTCCACGTTGGTCGAAGAACGGTCCATATTGCCTTCGGCGTCGACCGGTGCCCAGGCAAAGGCGCCCACGGTCAATTGTTGGAACGACAATTCTGATTTGGTGTAACGCAGATTCTGTTTGAACTGCCAGGTATCGTTGAAGCGGTGCTCGAATGCGTAGCCGAGTGCGTAATAGGTACGGTCGTAGAACTCGTAGTCCGGATCGCCCAGGTTTTTATGATGCGAAACGTCACCCAGTGGCGACTTGATCTTGGTGCCGACTATCGGCAGGAACTGGCTGGTCGCCCCGGTATCGTCGCGGGTGAACTGCGACAGCAAGGTCAACTTGGTATCGGTGTCGATATTCCAGGTCAAGCTCGGTGCGATGTTGTACCGCTTGTTGTCGATGTGATCGACCTGGGTACCGGCATCGCGCACCACGCCGCCAACGCTGTAGAGAAACTGGCCCTCATCATCGATCTTGCCAGTGCTTTCGAAATTGATCTGGCGGTGGTTGTCACTGCCGTATTGCATCTGGATGGCGTGGCTCGATTCAGCGCTGGGGCGGCGGCTGACCATATCCAGCAGGCCGCCCGGAGGGGTCTGGCCATAGACTGACGAGGCCGGACCGCGCAGCAGGGCGAGGCGGTCGAGGTTCCAGGTTTCGGCTTTTGGGTTGGCGTACACGCCACGGGGCAGTGGCAGGCCATCGAGGAATTGCGTCGGCTCGAAGCCGCGTACGCGCATCCAGTCGTAACGGGTGTCGCTGCCGTAGCTGGCAGACACAATACCGGGCATGTATTTGACTGCATCGTCGAGGTTCTGCACGTTACGGTCCTGCATTTGCTCGCGGGTGGCTACCGAGATCGAGCGTGGTGCCTCGACCAGCGCAGTATCGGTTTTGGTGCCGGCGGCGGTGCGCTTTGCTACATATCCTTCCACCGGCCCCCAAGCGCTTTCATAGCTGCCTTGGCCGGTGATGTTGGTGGTCGGCAAGGCAACGACGCCCTCCGGGACCGGCATCAGGGTGTAAGTGCCCGCACTGCTCTGCTCCAACTGCAACCCCGTCCCCCGCAAGGCTTCCCGCAACGCGCCCTGCGCATCGAACTGGCCTTTGACCGGTGCCGAGGTCTTGCCGGCGGCGAGTGCGGGGTTGAGGGTCAGCGCCAGGCCGGCCTGGCTGGCGATCTGGTTCAGGGTGGTGGCCAGGGGCGCAGCGGGCAGGTTATAGGCGCGCACGCTGGAGGCTTGTTCGGCGGCGATCAGCGGGGTGCTGGCGAGCGGGGCGCTGAGGGCGATCGCCATGGCTAACAGGCTGGGGCGCAACAAGGTGTCTAGCGTGCGGGACATAAGGGCGGCTCCTGAATGGAAATATTTCTCAATTGCCTAGGTGCCGAGCGAGAATCGAAAAGTGATAGGGGTGAGTGAAAATATTTTTCGCAGGTGTGCTTGAGGGCCTCATCGCAGGCAAGCCAGCTCCCACAGTTGAAGGTGTTCGCAATTCGAAATGTGGGAGCTGGCTTGCCTGCGATAGCAATCGCCCAGGCGCTGCAGGACCTAAGGCTTACCCTTGACGGTCACCCACCACGTCGTGTGCTGCTCGATCTGCACCGGCAAAGTCGGCAACAGCGCATTTAATGCCAACGTGGTGTCATGCAGCGGGAAACTGCCGGTGATGCGCAGGTCGGCCACGTTGTTATCCACCCCCAGGTAGCCGGTGCGATAGCGCGCCAACTCCTCGATCACATCCCCCAGCCGAGCGTTGTCCACTACCAGCATGCCGCGCGTCCAGGCATCGGCGGCCGGGGTGACGGCCAGCAACGGGCCAAGGCCGTCGCTGCGCATCAGCACCTGCTGGCCCGCCTTGAACACCTGTTCGTGGTGCAACGCCTCGGGCTGGGCGGCCACGGCTGACTGCAACACACTCAGGCGCGTAGCGTCGTCTTCGCGCTTGACGATAAACCGAGTACCCAGCGCCCGCAGGCTGCCGTCGCGGGTTTGCACGTAGAAAGGGCGTGAATCGTCGTGGCCGGTTTCGACGAGAATTTCGCCTGCCTGCAACACGATCAAGCGGCGTGTTTCGTCGAAGCGCACATCAATGGCGCTGTGGGTGTTGAGGTTGATCCGCGTGCCGTCCGCCAGCTTCAGCGTGCGCTGTTCACCGGTGGCGGTGCGCTGGTCGGCCAGCCAATAGTGAATAGGCACGTAACGCTCACCGGCAAACAGCGCCAGGCCGCACACCAGCACGATACTGGCCAGGCCCCGGCCCAGTTTGCGCACGCGCTGGCGAATGCCGTGGCGCGACTGCAGCAGCGCCGCCCGAGCCGGGCCCGAGGCCACGCTGAAACGCTGGTCGAGCATGCCCAACTGGCGCCAGGCGCGGGCGTGTTCCTCATCACTGGCCAGCCACTTGCTGAACTCTTCCTGTTCCACCGCGCTGCCGTCGCCCGAGTCGAGGGACAGTTGCCAGGCAATCGCGGCATCCAGCACGCGCGACGACACCGGTTTGGAGCCGATCGCGGTCACGACGGCTCGCCATACAGTGCGATGTAGCACTGGCGAATGCCCTGGGCCAGGTATTGGCGCACGCGGGGCACCGACACGCCCAGGCGCTGGGCGATTTCGGCATGGCCCAGGCCGTCGAGGCGGTTATAGAGGAACGCGGCGCGGGCCTTGCTCGACAGTTTGCCGAGCAGGCGGTCGATGGCCTTGAGGTCTTCGAGGATCAGTTGCTGGGCTTCCGGCGAAGGCTGTTCGCTTTCCGGGATCAGCATCAATTCGGTGAGGTAGGCCTGTTCCAGGGCCGCACGTCGGAAATAGTCGAACAGCAAACCCTTGGCGATGGCCACCAGGAACGCCCGCGGTTCGCGGGGCTCGCGCAACTCGTCACGGCCCAGCAGGCGCATGAAGGTGTCCTGGCTCAGGTCTTCGGCGCGGCTTGGGCACCCCACGTTGCGTCGCAGCCAAGCCAACAGCCAGCCACGGTGGTCGCGATATAACGCACCAACAAGCTCACTGCGTGGGGTCTGGACCGACGACAAGGCATCACCGAATAAACAAGAGGTTTAAACTAACGAGAATTATTCGCGATTGTCGCAGAGGCGTGGGGTGGGCGCAATTGGCGTCTGTCGGGTGATCGTTCCCACGCTCGGCGTGGGAATGCATCCCGCGATGCTCCGCGTCGGGCGCGAAGCGTTAAAGGGAAGGGGACTGTTTGCGCCGTTTCCATTGGGCCAAACGCTCTTGCAGCGTCTGGGGCGTGTCTATCTGTTGCTGCCGCGCACGGCTGAACAGGATCAGCATCAGCTCTGCCGTCGCCAGTGCATCGGCGCTGGCATGGTGGCGTTCGCCAGCCTGTAGCCTGAAGTGGTTGAGCCAATCATCCAGCCCGGCCTCGCGGATATGCGCCTCAGGGCACAACAGCGGAGCCAGGTCTGCCACATCCAGGAATGGATGGGCCAGGCGATACCCCAGGCTGTCCTTGAGCGCCCGGCACAGCATGTGTTGATCAAACGGCGCATGAAAAGCCAGCAGAGGGCTGTCGCCCACGAACGCCATGAAATCCAGCAACGCCTCGGCCGGGTCGCTGCCGGCGGCAATTGCACTGGGCCCCAGCCCGTGGATCAGCACACTGGGGCTGAGCTTGGTGTCGGTGCGCTGCAGGGTGCGTTCGAACAGTTGGGAGAAATCCACCGCACCGTCTTCGATGACCACGGCGCCGATGGACAGCACCTGGTCGCGGTGAAGGTTCAGGCCGCTGGTTTCCAGGTCCACCACTACCCAGCGCTGGCTGCGCAATGGGCCGTTGCCCAGTTCGGCGGGCTTGGGTAACTGCTCCAGGCGCTGCTGTTGCGCGGGGTTGAGCCCGGGCTTTTTGGCGCGCAGCCAGCCAAACAAACTCACAGCTGATACCGCAAGCTCAGGCTGCTTTGCAGGCGTTGGGCCTGGCGCAGGGACTCACGCAGGATGCGCCGGTCCAGGTGGTTGAGGCTGTCGGGGTCGACGCGGTTGGAATAGGGCAAGTTCTCGCGGGTCTGCAATTGGTGCTGCTGCATGCGGGTCTGCTGGATAAAGTGGTAGGCCTCTTCATAGGCGGCGCCATCCAGGGGTTCGATCACGGCCTTGTCCACCAACTGGCGCAGGCGTTCCAGGGTGTTGTTGGCGTGGATGCCATTGGCCAGGGCCAACAGGCGCGCGCCGTCTACAAAAGGCGTAAGGCCCTGCACCTTGAGGTCGAGGGTGGCTTTTTCGCCATTTTTGCGGGTCAGCACGAACTCGCGGAAACGCCCTACCGGCGGGCGTCGTAGTAGCGCGTTTTCGGCCAGCATGCGTTGGAACAAGCGGTTATCCGCCACCTGATCGAGAATGCCCTGGCGCAGTTGCTCGCAACCGCGCTCTTCGCCCCACACCACGCGCAAGTCAAAATAGATGCTTGAGCCCAGCAGGTTTTCCGGCGTCGCCTCACGAATGAACGCGCCGAAGCGCCGCGCCCACTCCACGCGGGACAAGCACAGCTCGGGGTTGCCGGCCATGATATTGCCCTTGCACAGGCTGAAGCCGCACAGCGCCAGGCTTTGGTTGATGTGCTGCGCCAGCGGTAGCAAGCGCTCACGCCTTTCGGCGGCTTCGACGGCGTCCTTGGCCTCGAACAGGATGCCGTTGTCCTGGTCGGTGTACAGCGTTTGTTCGCGGCGGCCTTCGCTGCCAAAACACAGCCAACTGAAGGGCACGCCGGGGTCGCCTTTTTCCGCGAGGGTCAGCTCGATCACCCGGCACACGGTGTGGTCGTTGAGCAGCGTAATGATATGGGTGATCTGGGTGGATGAGGCGCCATGGGCGAGCATGCGCTCTACCAACTGGCCGATTTCACCGCGAATCGCCACCAGGTTTTCCACCCGGGGCGCGTTGCGGATGGTGCGGGCCAGGTGCACCAGGTCCACACGCTGCAAGGAAAACAAGTCACGCTCGGAGACCACGCCACACAGGCGCTGGTCTTGCACCAGACACACATGGGCGATATGCCGTTCGGTCATGGCGATGGCCGCGTCGAACGCGCTGTGCTCCGGGCTCAAGTAAAACGGCGCCTGGGTCATGTGCCCGGCAATGCTCTGGCTGAAGTCGCTGGTGCCATCGGCGACCACCTGGCGCAGATCGCGCAGGGTGAAGATGCCCAGGGGCGCCTTGTGTTCGTTGACGATCACAATGCTGCCGACTTGCTGTTCGTGCATCAAGGTCACCGCTTCGCGCAACGGTGTGTGCGGGCTGCAGGTGACCGGGTGGCGCATGGCCAATTCACCCAGGCGGGTATTCAAGGAATATTGGGTGCCGAGGGTTTCCACGGCTTTTTGCTGTACCTGCTGGTTGACCTGGTCGAGCAGGCTGCTGACCCCGCGCAAGGCGAAATCACGAAACGGGCTGGACAGGGCGAACAGCTTGATAAAGGCCGGTTTGTTCAATTGCAGGCAAAAGGTGTCTTCAGCGGCTTTGTGTTCTGTACGGGTCGCGCGCTCACCCAGCAAGGCGGCGAGGGGGAAGCATTCGCCGGTGGCGATTTCAAAGGTGGTGTCTGCCGAGTCTGGCCGCTCACCCACGACCCGCCCCTGCTTGACGATATAAAAGTGCTCGACCGGGCCGCCCGACGGTTTGAGGATGCTGTCGCCGGGGCCGTAGAAACGCAGTTGGCACTGTTCCACCAGGAAAGCCAGGTGCGCCTGTTCCATCTGGTTGAACGGCGGGAAGCGTTGCAGGAATTGCAGGGTGCCGTGGATGTTCTGCAACACAGCGGTTTTACCCGCCTGTGCGAATGCATCAGCTTTACTCATAACAGTGACCGCAGTGTTTTTGTCGTTATCGTGCTGCATGGTCGACTCCTGCGCAGTGGGTGCCCATTGGACGTAAGTCTAGGTCGAGGAATACCGCGCAAAACTAGGGAAAAACCTTACATGACAATCGTCCAAAACCCGTAGAAAGCCCACTAGGCAAACTTTCCGACGAAGTGCACATTGTTCGCCCTTCCGCAGATGTCTGACGAGTGTGCTGGGAGATTGATGAGAACTGCTGAGAAACGTATGTCCGACCACGATATTTTGAGTGATGCCGAGCGCGAGGCGCTGAGCGCCGTGATGCTGGAGCCCGATTTACCCCCCCAACGCGTTTTGATCGTGGACGACGACAAGGACGCGCGTGAATTGCTGGCGGAAATCCTTGGGCTCGATGGTATTCGCTGCATGACTGCCGAAAGTGGCGAGGCTGCGTGGGATTTGTTGAAGACGAGCAGTTCCATCGGTTTGCTGATCACCGACCTGCGCATGGCGCCCAGCAATGGCCTGGAATTGATCCGCCAGGTGCGTGAGTCCACCCGTGCGGCGTTGCCGATCATCATCATGTCTGGAGACGCGGAAGCGCCGGATGTGATTGATGCGATGCATTTGAGCGTGGTGGATTTCTTGCTCAAGCCGATTGATAGCGTGAAGTTGGCGAAGTTGGTAAAGCGGGAGTTGGGGATGGTGCCCTGAGTGTGGGGTGACTGGCCTGGCCTCTTCGCGGGCAAGCCCGGCTCCCACATTTGAAATGCATCCCCCTGTGGGAGCTGGCTTGCCTGCGATTCAGGCAACGCGGTCTAACTGACACACCTGATAAAAAAGCCCCGATCTTCGATCAGGGCTTTTTTCCATTACAGGCCGTTCTTGGCCTTGAACTCCCGACGCCTGCGATGCAACACCGGCTCGGTATAGCCATTGGGCTGCTTGGTCCCTTCAATCACCAACTCCACCGCTGCCTGGAACGCGATGTTGCTGTCGAAGTCCGGAGCCAGTGGGCGGTACAACGCATCCCCGGCATTCTGGCGGTCCACCACCGGCGCCATGCGCTTGAGGCTGTCCATCACTTGAGCTTCGTTGACGATGCCGTGGCGCAGCCAGTTGGCGATGTGCTGGCTGGAAATGCGCAGGGTGGCGCGGTCTTCCATCAGGCCGACATCGTTGATGTCCGGCACCTTGGAGCAGCCCACACCCTGGTCGATCCAACGCACCACATAGCCGAGGATGCCCTGGGCGTTGTTGTCCAGTTCGTTGCGGATCTCTTCTTCGGACCAATCGGTGTTGCTGGCCAGAGGAATGGTGAGGATATCGTCCACCGAAGCGCGCTCGCGCTTGGCCAGTTCGGCCTGGCGGGCAAACACATCAACCTTGTGGTAGTGCAACGCATGCAGGGCCGCAGCGGTCGGCGACGGTACCCAGGCGGTGTTGGCACCGGCCAACGGGTGGGCGATTTTCTGCTCAAGCATCAAAGCCATCAGGTCGGGCATGGCCCACATGCCTTTACCGATTTGTGCACGCCCTTGCAGGCCGGTGCTCAGGCCGATATCGACGTTCCAGTTCTCATAGGCGCCGATCCATTTTTCCGCCTTCATGGCCGCCTTGCGCACCATCGCGCCGGCTTCCATGGAGGTGTGGATTTCATCGCCGGTACGGTCGAGGAAACCGGTGTTGATAAACACCACACGCTCGCTGGCCGCCTTGATGCAGGCCTTGAGGTTGACCGTGGTGCGGCGCTCCTCGTCCATGATCCCGACCTTGAGGGTATTGCGCGCCAGGTTCAGCACCTCTTCGATGCGACCGAACAGTTCGTTGGTGAACGCGGCTTCTTCCGGGCCGTGCATCTTCGGTTTCACGATGTACACAGAACCGGTGCGGCTGTTCTTGCGGGTGTTGTTGCCGTTGAGGCTGTGGATCGCCGCCAGGCTGGTGATCAGGCCGTCGAGGATGCCTTCGGGTACTTCGTTGCCGTCTTTATCGAGGATCGCGTCGATGGTCATCAAGTGGCCAACGTTGCGCACGAACAACAGCGAACGGCCGTGCAGGGTCACGTCGCTGCCATCCACGCCGGTGTAGACGCGGTCAGGGTTCATGGTGCGGGTGAAGGTCTGGCCGCCCTTGGCCACTTCTTCGGCCAGGTCGCCCTTCATCAGGCCGAGCCAGTTGCGGTAGATCACCACTTTGTCATCGGCGTCGACGGCGGCCACAGAGTCTTCGCAGTCCATGATGGTGGTCAGCGCGGCTTCCATCAGCACGTCTTTGACGCCTGCGGCGTCGGTTTGGCCGACTGGGGTGCTGGCGTCGATCTGGATTTCGAAGTGCAGGCCATTGTGCTTGAGCAGGATCGCAATCGGCTCGGCCGCAGGGCCCTGGAAACCGATCAACTGGGCATCGTCACGCAGGCCGCTGTTGCTGCCGCCTTTGAGGCTGACGATCAGCTTGCCATCGACGATTTTGTAGCCGGTGGAATCGACATGGCTGCCGGCGCTGAGCGGTGCGGCCTCGTCGAGGAAAGCGCGGGCGAAGGCAATGACCTTGTCGCCACGCACTTTGTTATAGCCCTTGCCCTTCTCGGCGCCGTTGGCTTCGCTGATGGCGTCGGTGCCATAGAGCGCGTCGTACAGCGAGCCCCAGCGCGCATTCGAGGCATTGAGGGCGAAGCGGGCGTTCATCACCGGCACGACCAGCTGTGGGCCGGCCATGCGTGCGATCTCATCATCGACGTTTTGGGTCGAGGCCTCAAAGTCTGCGGCTTCTGGCAACAGGTAGCCGATGTCTTGCAGGAAGGCTTTGTAGGCCACCGGGTCATGGGCCTGGCCGGCGTGGGTCTGGTGCCAGGTATCGATCCGCGCCTGGAAGTCGTCGCGTTTGGCGAGTAGGGCTTTGTTCTTCGGGGCCAGGTCATGGATGACCTTGTCGGCACCGGCCCAGAACTGGTCGGCAGTGATGCCGGTACCGGGAATGGCTTCGTTGTTCACGAAGTCGAACAGGACTTTGGCGACCTGCAGGCCACCGACTTGAACGTGTTCAGTCATTGCTTGCCTCACTCTGCGGAGCTTATGCGCTTTATCAGATTTTCATTATGTAGTGCACGGTTGGGCATACTACATGATGACTTGCGGTTGTGAAAATTAGACTAAATACGTCGTTTAGCGACCCACTTTGGTCGTACGGTCACAGCGGAGAACCAGATGTTCTCAAAAAACTATTGGATTGTTCCAGATAAATATAAAAATGGTACACGATTTGTCTGGGGGAGCTGGCTTGCCTGCGATGGACGTTGACGATCACGCGTCCCTTCTGGATAAACGCGGCATGTCTATAATCGAGGATCAACCAACCGAGGGACTGCGCCATGGACCATCTTGTACTCACTATTATCGCCGCCGACAAACCCGGCCTGGTTGAACGCATCGCGCAGAACATTGCCAGTCATGGTGGTAACTGGCTGGAAAGCCGCATGGCGCACATGGCCGGGCAGTTTGCCGGGATCCTGCGGGTCAGCGTGCCGAGCGAGCAGCGCCAGGCATTGGTGGGGGCATTGGAGGATTTATCCACCCATGGCATTCGCGTGTTGGTGGGTGAGGGCAGCAGCGGCCAGGCATCGGCGTCCAAGCCGATCCTGATGACCCTGGTGGGCAATGACCGCTCGGGCATCGTGCGTGAGATCACCGCGCTGCTGAGCCAGCAGGGCGTCAACCTGGAACGCCTGAGCACCGATGTGCGCCCGGCGCCCATGAGCGGTGACCCGCTGTTCAACGCCGAGGCGTTGTTGCAAGTGCCGGCCACGCTTTCGCTGGAAACCCTGCAAGAGGCTTTGGAAACCTTGGCCGATGACTTGATGGTGGAGTTGCGTCAGGAGGAATAACGATCCGCAAGGTTATGCAGGGAAATCTTGCATGGGCCTGTGGATAACCTGTAGAGACCCGACGCCAGGCCACGTCCGCCGGCCTTCTGCGCAAGTTGAGCAAAAAACGAGCAGTTTCAAGGGCTTGTGCACAAATGGCGGGGATCAGGTTGTGGATAACCTTGGGGTCGAACGCTACAAGCCACGAAAGCCGTGGCTTGTAGAGGTTTGTACGTTATTTGATCAGCGTTTACGCACGGTCAGCCAGGCATCCAGGCTGTACACCACCAACCCGGCCCAGATAAAGGCGAAGGCGACCAAGGTGCTCGGCGCCAGGTGTTCACCGAACAACAGCACGGCTTCGAGCAACACCAGCGTCGGCGCCACATACTGCAAAAAGCCCAGGGCGGTGTAGGGCAAATGCCGTGCAGCGGCGTTGAAGCACACCAGGGGAATCAGCGTCACCGGGCCTGCGGCCACCAGCCACCAGGCCTCTGAGGTGCTCCAGAACGCCAGTTGCGCGCTGTGGGCGGTCGGGTTGAACAACAACCAGGCGACGGCAACGGGTACCAGCATCCAGGTTTCCACCACCAGCCCTGGCAGCGCCTTGACCGGCGCCTGCTTGCGGATCAAACCGTAGAAGCCGAACGTCAGCGCCAGCGCCAGCGACACCCACGGCAGGCTACCGACTTGCCACACCTGCTGCGCCACACCTATCGCTGCCAACCCCACCGCTACCCATTGCAAACGGCGCAAGCGCTCGCCGAGGATCAGCATGCCCAGCAGTACATTCACCAGCGGGTTGATGTAGTAACCCAGGCTCGCTTCAAGCATGCGCCCGGTGTTCACCGACCACACATAGGTCAGCCAGTTAGCGGCGATCAACGAACCGCTGAGGGCCAGGATCGCCAGGCGCTTGGGGTTGTCGCGCAGTTCGCGAAACCAGCCGGGATGTTTCCACACCATCAGCAACAGCCCACCGAACAGGGCCGACCACAACACGCGGTGCACGATGATCTCGGCGGCGGGCACGCTGGCGATGGCTTTGAAGTAGAGCGGGAACAGACCCCAGATGACATAGGCGCTCAGGCCCAGGATGTACCCCTTGCGGGGGTTGGCGGCTTGCATTGCAGAATCCTTGCTCAGGCAGCTAACAAAGTGCAATTGTAAGGATATTTGTCAGACAACGCTCGTTCCCACGCTCTGCGTGGTAACGCCGCCTTGGACGCTCTGCGTCTGCTCTTAAATCGTGACGCGGAGCGTCACAGGATGCGCGCCCACGCAGAGCGTGGGGGCGAGCATGGACAGCCAGCTCCCACAGGAGGCAGGGCCAGGTCAGAAGAGCTTCAGCGGTTCTTCATTGAGCGCCGACAGTTGCTCGCGCAACGCCAGCACCTGGTCACCCCAATACCGTTCGCTGCCAAACCACGGAAAGCTATGGGGAAACGCCGGGTCGTCCCAGCGTCGTGCGAGCCAGGCACTGTAGTGCATCAAGCGCAGGGCGCGCAGCGGCTCGATCAGCGCCAGTTCGCGCGGGTCGAAGTCGTGGAATTCCTGATAGCCGTCCATCAGCTCCGAGAGCTGGCCGAGGCATTCCTGGCGGTCACCAGCCAGCATCATCCACAGGTCTTGCACCGCTGGGCCCATGCGGCAGTCATCCAGGTCGACGATATGGAACATCTCGTCGCGGCACATCATGTTGCCGGGGTGGCAGTCACCGTGCATACGGATGTTCTTGTGCGGCGTGGCCTTGTAAACCTCTTCCACACGCTTGAGCAAGTCGCGGGCCACGGACTCGTAGGCCGGCAACAGGCTTTTGGGAATGAAGTTGCCTTCAAGCAAGGTGGTGAGGGAGTCGTGACCGAAATTCTTCACCCCCAGGGCTTCGCGGTGTTCGAACGGGCGGGTGGAGCCCACCGCGTGCAAACGCCCCAGCAGTTGCCCGAGCCGGTAAAGCTGATCGAGGTTGCCCGGCTCCGGCGCGCGGCCGCCACGGCGGGGGAACAGGGTGAAGCGGAAACCTGCATGTTCGAACAGGCTCTCGCCGTTGTGGACCAAGGGGGCGACCACCGGTACATCGCACTCGGCCAGTTCGAAGGTGAAGCGGTGTTCTTCCAGGATCGCCTCGTTGGTCCAGCGCTGGGGGCGATAGAACTTGGCGATCAGCGGTTCGGCGTCTTCGATGCCCACTTGGTACACGCGGTTTTCGTAGCTGTTGAGCGCCAGAACCCGCGCGTCGCTGAGGAAACCGATGCTTTCGACGGCGTCGAGCACCAGGTCTGGGGTGAGTGTTTCAAACGGGTGGGCCATGCGAACTCCTGCGCGCAGCAGGGCGCCGCGTCCGGCCGGGTATGGTAACAGCATAGATAGCCGGTGGCTGTGCGGACGCCTTCGCAGGCAAGCCAGCTCCCACACTGGCATGTATTTACACATCGAAATGTGGGTGCTGGCTTGCCTGCGATAGCGGTCTATCAGGCGCCTACGATCCCGCCATCATCCCGCCGAATCGCCATCACCGAAGACCGGGGTTTGCCATTGGGCAGGTGTTCCGGCCAGGTCGAACCACCGGTTTCCCCTGGGTGCTGAATGCCCACGAACAAGGTTTTCTGGTCCGGCGAAAAGCTGATCCCCGTCACTTCACACGCCACCGGCCCCACCATGAAGCGACGGATTTCACCCGTGCTCGGGTCGGCGCACAGCATCTGGTTATTGCCCATGCCCGCAAAGTCGCCGGCGTTGCTGTAGTCGCCATCGGTCAGGATCCACAGGCGCCCGGCTTTGTCGAAGCCCAGGCCGTCGGGGCTGTTGAACATGTTTTGCGGGTTGATGTTGGACGAGCCGCCCTTGGGGTTACCGGCATGCACGCCGGGGTTGCCGGCCACCACGAACAGGTCCCAGGTGAAGTCCGTGGCACCGTGGTTATCGGCGTCGGCTTTCCAGCGCAGGATCTGGCCGTAGACGTTTTTCTCCCGTGGGTTGGGGCCGCCCGCCGGCTGGCCCTCTTCGCCGCGCTTGGCGTTGTTGGTCAGGGTGCAATAGACCTGGCCATCGGTAGGGCTGACCACGATCCATTCCGGGCGGTCCATGCGTGTGGCTTTCACCACGCTGGCGGCCAGGCGCGCATGAATCAGCACCTCGGCCTGGTTAGCGAAACCGCTGCTGGCGTCAATGCCGTTTTTGCCATGGGTGAGTTCGACCCACTGGCCTTTGCCCTTGGGATGGTCGGCGTTGCCGTCGCCCGCGTCGAAGATCGCCACGTACAAGGTGCCGTGGTCGAGCAGGTCTTTGTTGGCCTTCGGGTTGTTGTGGTTGATCTGATCGCGGCTGATGAACTTGTAGATGAATTCACCGCGTTCATCGTCGCCCATGTACACCACGGCGCGGCCGTCACGGGTTTCGGCGAGGGCCGCGTTCTCGTGCTTGAAGCGGCCCAAGGCCGTGCGTTTTACCGGGGTGGATTGCGGATCGAACGGGTCGATTTCCACCACCCAACCATGGCGATTGAGTTCGTTGGGGTTCTTGGCCATATCAAAGCGCGGGTCGTGCTGATGCCAGTTGATGTCCTTGCTGGCGGCCACCACGCCGTAGCGCTTCTGCCCTGCGTCGAAGGTTTGCTGCGGGTTGCTGCTGCCGAAGCAGTCGGTGAAGTTTTCTTCGCAGGTCAGGTAGGTGCCCCACGGCGTCTTGCCGTTGGCGCAGTTCTGGAACGTGCCGAGGACTTTTTTGCCGCTCTTGTCGGCGGTGGTTTTCAGCCAGTCATGGCCGGCGGCAGGGCCACTCAAACGGATCGGCGAATTGCCGTGGATGCGCCGGTTGTAGCGTGAATCCTGGACGAATTGCCAGGTGTCGCCCTTGCGGCGTACTTCGATCACCGACACGCCTTCGCTGGCCAGGGCCTTGCGCACGTCTTCGGCCGATTGTGGCGCGCCGCCGTGGGCGTAGAGGTAGCGATAGTTGGTGTATTCGTTGTTGATCGCCATCAGCGCGCGGTTGTCGTCACCGGGGAATGGAAACAGGCTCATGCCGTCGTTGTTGTCGCCGAACTGTTGTTCCTGAGCCTTGGCGGTGCCATGGCCGGACGGGTCGAAAGCCGGGGCGTTCTTGTGCAGGGGCTGGCCCCAACTGATCAACACCGAAGCACTGTAGCCCGGTGGCAGGGTGATGGTGTCGCTGGTGGCGGCGGCGATGCTGGTGAACCCCAGCAGCGGGCTGGCGGAAGCGGCATTCACGGCCAGGGCGCTGCGGCTCAGCAGGTTACCGCCGAGGAACATCGCAGCGCCGCACAGGGCGCCTGCGCCGATAAAGCGACGGCGGGTCAGGCCCACCATCTGTTCAAGGTCGGTGGCTTGGTTTTCTTCTAATAGGCTCATCACAGGCTCCTTAAGGTTTTTGCAAACACCTTAAGCAGCGCTTGTGACCGAATTGTTGCAGCTTGAAGACGCGCGCCCGTTACACCGGGGTGCCAAGCAATACATGGCTGGGTGCAAACTGCACGCGGATCGGCTGGCCTTGCGCTGCATCAATGGCCTTGAGCGCGACGGGCGGCGCCAGCGCGCACAACACTTGGCCGTTGGGCAGGGCAATACGCACCTCGCTGGGGCCGTCTTCGGCGGCGAGAATGGTCTCGATCCTGCCTTCCAGGCAATTGTGTCCAAGTGTTTCAGCTTGCCCGTCCACCAGTAATTCAAGCCACCCGGCCTTGATCAGGGCCACTACTTCCACGCCGGTCTGCAGTTCCAGGCGCAGGGTGCTGTCGTGGGTGATCTGTGCGTCGAGGTGCAGGCCGCCGGCCAATTGCAGGCGGATCATGTCGTTGTGGCCATGGCTCTCTATGGTGCTGACCTGGCCGTGCAATTGGTTGCGCGCGCTGGTGCGCAGCATCAAGCGGCCCAGCAGGTTGAAGTCGCTGGCCGCTTCGTCCGAGCCAAGGATCTCGGCCTGAAGCAGTTGCAGGCGCTGATAGAGGCGCAGGACCCGTTCGCCTTCCTGAGTCAGTTTGGCGCCGCCACCGCCCTTGCCACCGACGCTGCGTTGCACCAGCGGTTTTTGCGCCAGGTTGTTCAGCTCATCAATGGCGTCCCAGGCGGCCTTGTAACTCAACCCGGCACTCTTGGCCGCACGGGTGATGGAGCCCTGCTCGGCGATATGCCCCAGCAAGGCAATACGCTGGGGGCGGCGGATGATGTGTTGGCTGAGAGGGCTGGGCACAGACATGGCAGATACGCTTGGGTGAGATGCGCCGACGTTGCCGCGCTGGCGCAGGGGAGTCAAGTCAGCTGCCGGGTTTGGGCGTACGGGCCAGGCAATACACGTCCACCTGGCGTGCGCCGGCATTTATCAACAAGCGCGCAAGGCTGTGGGCGGTGGCGCCGGTGGTGAGGACGTCGTCTACCAGCGCCACATGTTGCCCGGCAACTCCGATGCCGGGGGCCAGTGCGAAGGCGTTGAGCAGGTTGCGTTTGCGGGTCTTGGCATCGAGGTCTTGCTGCGCCACGGTTTCATGGGGGCGCAACAGCGCATGCTCATCAAAGGGAATGTCGAAGGCGTGACTGAGCCAGCGGGCCAGCATCAACGCTTGATTAAAGCCGCGTTCGCGCAGGCGTTTACGCGCCATGGGCACGGGCAGCAGGCAGTCGGGGCGCTCCAGTTCGGCGTTATCGAAGCGATGCTGCAAGTGCTGCCCCAGCAGGCGCGCCAACAGATGCCCCAGCGGCCAACGCGCCTGATGCTTGAAGCGGCTGATCAGGGTGTCCACTGGAAAGCTATAGGTCCATGGCGCGATCACTTGGTGAAAGGCCGGAGGCTGTTTTTGGCACTGGCCGCAGATCAACCCATCCATGGGCAAGGGCAGTGCGCAGCGCTCGCATTGTTCCATCAGCCATGGCAATTCTGTTTCGCAGGCGTTGCACACGGCCTCGGCCGAGTCGGTGCACTCATCGCAAATCAAACAGGTCTGTATGCTTTTTAACCAGATGTAAACTTGGTGTTTGTGCTCAGGTTGACAGTGCATGAATCTTCCTTAAATATGCCGAGCATCCGTGTCGTGCCTGTGGGTATTGCCCTTCCCACAGCGCTTGCCAAAGCATAATCAAGGAATCGCCCATGAGCGCCAGCACCTCTGCCACCCTGCGTCACGATTGGTCTTTAGCTGAAGTCAAAGCCCTGTTCGTGCAGCCCTTCAACGACCTTTTGTTCCAGGCGCAGACCGTGCACCGCGCGCATTTCGACGCCAACCGCGTGCAGGTCTCGACCCTGCTGTCGATCAAGACCGGCGCCTGCCCGGAAGATTGCAAATATTGTCCGCAGTCGGGCCACTACAACACTGGCCTGGAAAAAGAGAAGTTGATGGAGGTGCAGAAGGTCCTCGAGGAGGCCGCTCGTGCCAAGGCCATCGGTTCGACGCGTTTCTGCATGGGTGCGGCATGGAAACATCCGTCGGCCAAAGACATGCCCTACGTGCTGGAAATGGTCAAAGGCGTGAAGGCCATGGGCCTGGAAACCTGCATGACCCTCGGACGCCTCGACCAGGACCAGACCGAAGCGCTGGCCCAGGCCGGCCTTGACTACTACAACCACAACCTCGACACCTCGCCGGAGTTCTACGGCTCGATCATCACCACCCGCACCTACAGCGAGCGCCTGCAAACCCTGGCCTATGTGCGTGATTCGGGGATGAAGATCTGCTCGGGCGGTATCCTCGGCATGGGCGAGTCCCTCGACGACCGTGCCAACTTGCTGATCCAACTGGCCAACCTGCCGGAGCATCCGGAGTCGGTGCCGATCAACATGCTGGTGAAGGTAGCGGGCACGCCGTTGGAAAACGCCGATGACATCGACCCCTTCGATTTCATCCGTATGCTGGCGGTGGCGCGCATCCTGATGCCGCAGTCCCATGTGCGCCTGTCGGCCGGCCGCGAAGCCATGAACGAGCAGATGCAGGCCCTGGCGTTTTTTGCCGGCGCCAACTCGATCTTCTACGGCGACAAACTGCTGACCACCGCTAACCCCCAGGCTGACAAGGACATGCAACTCTTCGCACGCCTGGGCATCCTGCCCGAAGCCCGTGAAGAGCATGCCGATGAAGTGCACCAGGCGGCGATCGAGCAGGCGTTGGTGGAGCAAAAGAGCAGCGAGCAGTTCTACAACGCTGTGGTGTAACCACCTTTGGAATGCATTCCAGCTCCTCCAGTGGATTGAGTTGAACCTGTTAAATCGAGGCCAGCATGTCTTTCGATCTCGCCGCGCGCCTCGCTGTTCGCCGTGCCGACCATCTTTACCGCCAGCGCCCCTTGCTGCAGAGCCCCCAAGGCCCGCATGTGGTGGTGGACGGGCAACCGTTGTTGGCCTTCTGCAATAACGATTACCTGGGCCTTGCCAATCACCCGCAAGTGATCGAAGCCTGGCGCGCCGGTGCGTCCCGCTGGGGCGTGGGCGGTGGCGCTTCGCATTTGGTGGTGGGCCACGCCACACCGCACCATGAGCTGGAAGAAGCTCTGGCTGACTTGACCGGTCGCCCGCGTGCCTTGCTGTTCACCACCGGCTACATGGCCAACCTCGGCGCGGTCACGGCGCTGGTGGGGCAGGGCGATACGGTATTGGAAGACCGGCTTAACCACGCGTCCTTGCTGGATGCTGGTTTGCTGTCCGGTGCGCGTTTCAACCGCTACCTGCATAACGACGCAGGCAGCCTGGCCAAGCGCCTGGAGAAAGCCACCGGCAATACCTTGGTGGTCACCGACGGTGTGTTCAGCATGGATGGCGACCTCGCCGACCTGCCCGCGCTGGCCCGTGAAACCCGGGCCAAAGGTGCCTGGCTGATGGTGGATGACGCCCATGGCTTCGGCCCGCTGGGCGCCAATGGCGGCGGTATCGTCGAGCATTTCGGCTTGAGCCAGGACGACGTGCCCGTGCTGGTTGGCACCTTGGGCAAAGCGTTCGGCACCGCCGGGGCCTTCGTGGCCGGCAGTGAGGACTTGATCGAGAGCCTGATCCAATTCGCCCGCCCGTATATCTACACCACCAGCCAACCACCGGCACTGGCCTGCGCCACCCTCAAAAGCCTGGAACTGCTGCGCAGCGAACATTGGCGACGCGAGCACCTCAACGCGTTGATCCGCCAGTTCCGTCATGGCGCCGAGCAGATCGGCCTGGGCTTGATGGACAGCTTTACGCCGATCCAACCGATCCTGATTGGCGACAGCGCCCGGGCACTGCGCCTGTCGCAGATGCTGCGCGAGCGTGGCCTGATGGTGACTGCCATTCGCCCACCGACCGTGCCCGCCGGCAGTGCCCGTCTACGGGTGACATTGACGGCGGCCCACAGCGAGGCGCAGGTGCAGCTATTGTTAGATGGGTTGCAAGCGTGTTTTCGCTTGTTAGACGCCTCGGAGCCCGGCCATGCGTAATCGACTGATATTGCTGCCGGGCTGGGGACTGGGTGTGTCCCCGCTGGAACCGTTGGCCGCTGCGCTGCACGGCCTGAACGAGCATTTGCAGGTACAGATCGAACCCTTGCCGGCGCTGCAAGCCAGCGAACTCGGTGAGTGGCTCGATGAACTCGATGCGACGCTGCCGGACAATGTCTGGCTCGGGGGCTGGTCGCTGGGCGGCATGCTCGCGTCCGAGTTGGCGGCGCGCCGTGGCGAGCGGTGCTGCGGCTTGCTGACCCTGGCGAGCAACCCGTGTTTCGTCGCCCATGACGGCTGGCCCCATGGGATGCCTGCTGAAACCTTCGATGCATTTCTGGCCGGCTGCCACGCCGACTCCCAGGTCACGCTCAAGCGTTTTGGCCTGTTGTGCGCCAAGGGTGCCGAAGACCCGCGCGGCTTGTCGCGGTTGTTGGTCAGCGGTGCGCCGAATACCTCCCCCAGCGTCTTGATGCCCGGCCTGGAGCTGCTGGCCCAACTGGATACGCGGGCGGCCTTGCAGGCTTTTCGCGGGCCGCAGTTGCACCTGTTTGCCGGCCTGGACGGGTTGGTGCCTGCCGAAGCCGCCAGTGATCTGCTGGCCTTGCTCCCCGATGTAGAAATCGGCCTGATTGAACAGGCCGGTCACGCGTTTCTTCTGGAAGACCCTCACGGAGTAGCCGGGGCTATCCAGGCTTTTTTGCATGAGTGTGTCGATGACTGACCTATCCCACCCGCCCTTGCCTGGGGGCTTGCCGGACAAGCGCCAGGTCGCAGCCTCGTTCTCCCGTGCGGCGGCCAGTTACGACAGCGTGGCCGAGTTGCAGCGTGCGGTCGGGCATGAACTGCTCAGCCGCTTGCCGCACGGCCTGGTGCCCCGGCGTTGGCTGGACATGGGCTGTGGCACGGGTTACTTCAGCCGCGTATTGGGCAAGCGTTTGCCCGGCAGCCAAGGTGTGGCGTTGGATATTGCCGAGGGCATGCTCAACCACGCGCGTCCGCTGGGTGGCGCTGCGCACTTTATAGCCGGCGATGCAGAACGCTTGCCGCTTGCAGCTGACAGCTTCGAGCTGTTCTTCTCCAGCCTCGCGGTGCAGTGGTGTGCCCATTTTGATGCGGTACTCAGTGAAGCCACGCGTGTGCTGCGACCAGGTGGCGTGCTGGCCTTTGCCAGCCTGTGCGTAGGCACCCTGGATGAGTTGCGCGAGAGTTGGCGGGCGGCGGACGGCCTGGTCCACGTCAATCGCTTCCGCACCTTCGAGGCTTATCAGCAACTGTGTGCGGCCAGTGGTTTGCGCGTGATCAGCCTGGAGCGAAAGCCCCACGTATTGCATTACCCGGATGTGCGCAGCCTGACCCATGAACTCAAGGCACTGGGCGCCCATAACCTCAACCCAGGCCGCCCGGGAGGGTTGACAGGCCGTGCGCGGATTGTCGCGCTGGTAGAGGCCTACGAGCAGTTCCGCCAGGCCCAGGGCCTGCCCGCCACGTACCAGGTGGTGTATGCCGTACTGGAGAAACCGTTATGAGCGCCGCTTACTTCATCACCGGTACAGACACCGATGTTGGCAAGACCACCATCGCCGCCGGCCTGTTGCATGCGGCCAGGCTTTGCGGCAAAAGCACGGCCGCCGGAAAGCCGGTGGCGTCGGGCTGCCAACTGACGGCCCAGGGCCTGCGCAATGCCGATGCGTTGGCGTTGCTGGCCGAGTGTTCCGTGCCGCTCAGTTATGCCGAGGTCAACCCGGTGGCCTTCGAGCCAGCGATCGCGCCGCATCTGGCGGCGCGCGAGGCGGGCGTCGGGCTCACGGTGCAATCGCTGCTCAAACCGATGCAGCAGATCTTGGCACGGGGCGCGGACTTCACCTTGATCGAAGGGGCAGGCGGTTGGCGCGTGCCCTTGGCCGACCAGGCCAACCTGTCGGACCTGGCCATGGCGCTCAAGCTGCCGGTGATCCTGGTGGTAGGCGTGCGCCTTGGGTGCATCAGCCACGCGTTGCTCACCGCCGAAGCCATCGCACGGGATGGCTTGCCGCTGGCGGGCTGGGTGGCAAATATCATCGACCCCAAGACCTCTCGTCTGGAAGAAAACCTCGCCACCCTGGCTGAGCGCCTGCCCGCGCCTTGCCTGGGGCGAGTGCCTAAACTCAAGCACGCCGGGGCTGCCGCTGTGGCGGAGTACTTGGAACTGGACCTGCTTGACTGATTTTGGCTATCACTAAGGCAATATGCCATTAGTGTTTTTGACGGGCCTTTTGCCAGGATGTCTGGTTCAATCGGGCTTCACGATTCTCTAAAGGCAGGCTTACGCCATGGACATCTCTGGAAGCAGCGCGTTTTATTCGGGCCTGAGCACTATTCAGACCGGGCAGAACCGCGTCGACCAGGCGGCCGGCAAGATTGCCAGCGCCGGAACCACCCAGCCATCGGCCGCGCAAAGCGACCGTCTGCAAGCCAATGACCGCGCCCAAGCGTCCAACTCGGCGAGCAACATGGTGGAAATGGCCCAGGGCAAGTTTCAAGTCGAGCTGGGGGCGAAAGTCGCCAAGGCTTCGGACGAAATGCTCGGTACCTTGATCGATACCTACGCTTAACTTCTCTATCGCTTGCCCGCTCCTCTCTGTGGGAGCTGGCTTGCCTGCGATAGCATCAACGCGTACTGCCTGATACACCCTGGCGTCTGCATCGCAGGCAAGCCAGCTCCCACAGTCGTTCCGCGACATTCTGCTTTCTTTAAATCATGAGGCATCCCGCCGCAGGCCTTGTCGTGCCTGGCTGACCTGCGTCAAGACAAACGGCATCTGGCCGACGCTTGACAACCCTGGGTGGTAAACGTATGTTTCAAACACCTGTTTGACCGCCATAACAAATCCACGCGGTTGTTCATCCCAGTTACATCAGCAGAGGTTTATCGCTATGCCTGACTACAAGGCCCCCTTGCGTGATATTCGCTTCGTTCGTGACGAACTGCTCGGTTATGAAGCGCACTATCAGAGCCTGCCGGCTTGCCAGGACGCTACCCCGGACATGGTCGACGCCATCCTCGAAGAAGGCGCCAAGTTCTGTGAGCAAGTACTGGCACCGTTGAACCGCGTGGGCGACATCGAAGGGTGTACCTGGAGTGAGTCAGGCGTTAAGACCCCTGCGGGTTTCAAAGAGGCCTACAAACAATTCGTCGAAGGCGGCTGGCCAAGCCTGGCCCACGACGTGGAGCACGGTGGCCAAGGCCTGCCGGAATCCCTGGGCCTGGCTGTGAGTGAAATGGTCGGCGAAGCCAACTGGTCGTGGGGCATGTACCCTGGCCTGTCCCATGGCGCGATGAATACCATTTCCGAGCACGGCACTCCCGAGCAGCAAGACGCTTACCTGACCAAGCTGGTGTCGGGCGAATGGACCGGCACCATGTGCCTGACCGAGCCACACTGCGGCACCGACCTGGGCATGCTGCGCACCAAGGCCGAGCCTCAGGCTGACGGTTCCTACAAAGTCTCCGGTACCAAGATCTTCATCTCGGCCGGTGAACACGACATGGCCGACAACATCGTCCACATCGTACTGGCCCGCCTGCCGGATGCACCGGCTGGCACCAAAGGCATCTCGCTGTTTATCGTGCCCAAGTTCCTGCCCAACGCCGATGGCTCGGTGGGCGAGCGCAACGCGGTCACCTGTGGCTCCCTGGAACACAAGATGGGCATCCACGGCAACGCCACCTGCGTGATGAACTTCGACGCGGCCACCGGTTTCCTGATCGGCCCGGCGAACAAAGGCCTGAACTGCATGTTCACCTTTATGAACACCGCTCGGCTGGGCACCGCGCTGCAAGGCCTGGCTCACGCCGAGATCGGCTTCCAGGGCGGCTTGAAATATGCGCGTGATCGCCTGCAAATGCGCTCCCTGACCGGCCCGAAAGCGCCAGATAAAGCTGCTGACCCGATCATCGTGCACCCTGACGTACGCCGCATGCTGCTGACCATGAAAGCCTTCGCCGAAGGTAACCGTGCGATGGTGTACTTCACTGCCAAGCAAGTGGACATCGTCAAGTACGGTACCGACGACGAAGCCAAGAAACAGGCAGATGCCCTGCTGGCCTTCATGACCCCGATCGCCAAGGCATTCATGACCGAAGTCGGTTTTGAATCGGCCAACCATGGCGTGCAGATCTACGGTGGCCACGGCTTTATCGCTGAGTGGGGCATGGAGCAGAACGTTCGCGACAGCCGCATTTCGATGCTGTACGAGGGCACCACCGGTATCCAGGCGCTGGACTTGCTCGGCCGTAAAGTGCTGATGACCCAAGGCGAAGCGCTCAAGGGTTTCACCAAGATCGTGCACAAGTTCTGCCAGGCCAACGAAGGCAACGAAGCGGTTAACGAGTTCGTGGCACCGCTGGCGGCACTGAATAAAGAGTGGGGCGAGTTGACCATGAAGGTCGGCATGGCCGCGATGAAAGACCGTGAAGAAGTCGGTGCTGCTTCGGTGGACTACCTGATGTACTCCGGCTACGCGTGCCTGGCGTACTTCTGGGCCGACATGGCACGCCTGGCCGCCGAGAAACTGGCCGCTGGCACCAGCGAAGAGGCGTTCTACACCGCCAAGTTGCAGACTGCGCGCTTCTACTTCCAGCGCATCCTGCCGCGTACCCGCACCCACGTGGCAACCATGCTGTCGGGCGCCAACAACCTGATGGACATGAAAGAAGAAGACTTCGGCCTGGCTTACTAAGCCTTACCGGGTTCTTCTGAAAACCGCCGCCTCCTTCGGGACGCGGCGGTTTTTTTGTACGTGTGTAGGCGCGAGTCTAAAAAACCACAGCAATGCACTCAGGGATTGCGATGAGCTGCCGTTACAGTGATGGCAATGTGATACATGCCCGGTCGGTTGTGCTTAACTGACCGCCTAGAAGCACAGTGCCATTATTTGTTTGCGGGTCGGAGTTTTACCCTTGTCACGCGTGTCCGCTGTACGTTTCAGCCATTTCCTACCGTCGCTGCTGCTGTTGCTGGCCGGGCTCTCGGCTGCGTACGTCAAGGACCTCAGCGTCTTCTTCACCTCGCTGTTCAACGTACTGCCCACCCTGGTTCTGCTGCTCGGTGGCGCTTACTGCGCGGTGTATCGACGCCAACGTGAACTGTTCCTGATGGTCACGGTGTACGTCGCCTATTTCCTGCTGGACACCCAGACCGACTTCTACCGCGACAATGGCCGCGTGCGTGAAGACGCTGCGGTGGTGTTCCACCTGTGTTGCCTGCTGTTGCCCTTGCTGTTCAGCATTTATGCGCTGTGGCAGGAAAAAACCCATCTGTTTCGTGACTTCGTCGCCCGCTGCGCGGTGCTGCTGGCGGTGGGCAGTGTGGCGCTGGCCCTGGAACAAAGCTTCCCCCAGGCCTTGCTGGGCTGGCTAGCGGAGATTCGCTGGCCGCTGCTGCATGGCGCCTGGATGAGCCTGATCCAACTCTCGTACCCAATGTTCCTGATCGGCTTTCTCACCCTGGCCGCTCAATACTGGTACCAGCCGCGCCCGCTGCACGCCGCACAACTGGTGGGGCTGCTGGGCATGTTCTGGATGTTGCCGCAAACTTTCATCCTGCCGTTCACCCTCAACATCATGTGCAGCCAAGTGATGCTGATGATCGCTGCGGGCGTGGCGCACGAGGCGTATCAAATGGCGTTCCGTGATGAACTCACCGGCTTGCCGGGGCGCCGTGCCCTCAACGAGCGCATGCAGCGGCTAGGTCGCAACTATGTGCTGGCGATGAGCGACGTCGATCACTTCAAGCGTTTCAATGACACCCACGGCCACGACGTGGGCGACCAGGTGCTGCGCCTGGTGGCGAGCAAGTTGTCCAAGGTCAATGGAGGCGGGCGGGCCTACCGTTACGGCGGTGAAGAGTTTGCCGTGGTGTTTGCCGGCAAGACCCTGGATGAGTGCATGCCGCACCTGGAGGAGATCCGCGAGATCATCGCCAGCTACGACATCAAGTTGCGCAACCCGGACCGCCCCCAGGACGATCATCAAGGCCGCCAGCGCCGTGCGGGCAGCGGCGCGTCCAGCGTGTCGGTGACGGTAAGCATCGGCGTGGCCGAGCGCCAGGCCGAGCAACGCAGCCCCGACGAGGTGCTCAAATCCGCCGACCAGGCGCTTTACACCGCCAAGGGCGCGGGGCGTAACTGTGTGGTCGCAGCCGGGCAAACCCGCCGTGGCGCGGTGCGCATGGAGAGTGCTGCCGGTTGAGTAATGGCGCTGTATTCAGCAGCGCTACAGTGATTGTCCACGGCCATGGCCGGCAGTAGGTTAACCCTATCTGCTGCCGGAGACATTGCCATGCCTGAGTACAAAGCTCCCCTGCGCGACATGCGCTTTCTGATCGACAACGTATTCGATTTCCACGGCCACTACGCGGCCCTGGGCGCCACGGATGCCAGCCCGGACATGGTCAGTGCGATCCTCGAAGAAGGCGCCAGGTTCTGCGAAAACGTACTCGCGCCGCTCAATCGCAGCGGCGATGAAGAGGGCTGCCATTTCGATAATGGCGTGGTGACCACGCCCAAAGGCTTCAAGCAAGCCTTTGCCCAGTATGTGGAAGGCGGCTGGCACGGCGTGGCGGCAGACCCAGCCTACGGCGGCCAGGGCCTGCCCCATTCCCTGGGCCTGGTGCTGAGCGAGATGATCGGTTCCAGCAACACCTCCTGGGGCATGTACCCTGGCCTGACCCACGGTGCGATGTCCGCCATCCACGCCCACGGCACCGACGAACAGAAAGCCACTTACCTGAGCAAACTCACCGCCGGCGAATGGACCGGTACCATGTGCCTGACCGAAGCCCACTGCGGCACCGACCTGGGCTTGATCAAGACCCGCGCCGTACCGCAGGCAGACGGCAGTTACGCGGTCACCGGCAGCAAGATCTTCATCTCGGCCGGCGAGCACGACATGAGCGCCAATATCATCCACCTGGTGCTGGCCAAACTGCCGGATGCGCCGGCGGGCACCAAGGGCATTTCGTTGTTTATCGTGCCCAAGTTCCATGCCGACTCCGGCGAGCGCAATGCGGTGCACTGCGGCTCCATCGAACACAAGATGGGCATCAAGGCCTCGGCCACCTGCGTGTTGAATTTCGATGGCGCCAAAGGCTATTTGATTGGCGAGGCGAACAAGGGCCTCAACTGCATGTTCACCATGATGAACCACGCACGCCTGGGCACCGGCATGCAGGGCCTGTGCAACGGCGAGGCGAGCTTCCAGGGCGCGATCAAATATGCCAACGACCGCCTGCAAATGCGTTCGCTCACCGGCGCCAAGGCTCCGGAGAAAGCTGCCGACCCGATCATCGTACACGCCGATGT
This sequence comes from Pseudomonas sp. B16120, assembly GCF_044218845.1. NCBI lineage: Bacteria > Pseudomonadati > Pseudomonadota > Gammaproteobacteria > Pseudomonadales > Pseudomonadaceae > Pseudomonas > Pseudomonas sp. B16120. The sequence goes on along the minus strand of NZ_CP162588.1, from coordinate 5,753,299 downwards.
ACGCCGCATGCTGCTGACCATGAAAGCCTTCAACGAGGGCAACCGCGCGTTGACCTATTTCACCGCGCAACTGCTCGATACCGCGCACCTGGGCCGCGACGCTGGCCAACGCCAGGAAGCCGAGGACCTGTTAGCCTTCCTCACGCCGATCTGTAAAGCCTTCATGACCGAAACCGGCCTGGAGGTGACCAACCACGGCATGCAGGTATTCGGTGGCCATGGCTATATTCGAGAGTGGGGCATGGAGCAACTGGCCCGTGACGCACGGATTGCGCCGATCTATGAAGGCACCAACGGCATCCAGGCCCTCGACCTGCTTGGGCGCAAGGTCCTGGGCAGCCAGGGCAAGTTGCTGCGTGGGTTTACCAAGATTGTGCATAAGTTCTGCGCGGTCAATGCCGAGCATGCGCAACTCAAGGCCCATGTGGCGCAACTCAATGAACTGAACCAGCAATGGGGCGAACTGACCCTGAAGGTCGGCACGGCAGCGATGAAAAACCCTGACGAAGTGGGCGCGGCGGCGATGGATTACCTGATGTACAGCGGTTACATCATCCTTGCCTACCTGTGGCTGCGCATGGCGATCGCGGCGCACGCGCAGGATGACGAAGGGTTTGCCCAGGCGAAGCTTGCGACCTGCGACTTTTATTTCAAGCGCTTGTTGCCGCGTACGTCCATGCACCGTGCTGCGGTGGAGGCGGGGAGCGAATGCCTGATGAGCTTACCGGCGCAGGCCTTTGCACTTTAGAGGTCACTGATTGCTCGGGGTCAAAATGTGGGAGCGAGCAAGCCCGTTCCCACAATGGTTTGTATGTGACTTATAAATACTTAATGGTCACGAATGGACCCTATGTGTCTGAAAAGTTGTTCGGGTACACTCGGGGTCTGTAAAACCGATCCTATCGAATTACTTTTCACGTTCTCACGAGGTTTGCCATGGCTGATTACAAAGCGCCGTTGCGTGATATGCGCTTCGTCCTCAACGAAGTGTTTGAGGTCGCTGATACTTGGGCCCAGTTACCGGCATTGGCAGACAGCGTTGACGCCGAAACCGTCGAGGCGATTTTGGAAGAGGCGGGCAAGGTCACCGCCAAATCCATTGCCCCGCTCAGCCGCGGCGGCGATGAGCAAGGCTGCCACTGGGCGGACGGCGCCGTGACGACTCCCGACGGTTTCCCCCAGGCCTACAGCACCTACGCCGAAGGCGGCTGGGTCGGTGTGGGCGGCGACCCGACCTACGGCGGCATGGGTATGCCCAAGGCCGTGTCGGCGCAGGTTGAAGAGATGATCAACTCGTCGAGCCTGGCTTTCGGCCTGTACCCGATGTTGACCTCCGGCGCCTGTGTATCGATCAACACCCACGCCAGTGAAGAACTCAAGGCCACCTACCTGCCGAAGATGTATTCCGGTGAGTGGGCCGGTTCCATGTGCCTGACGGAAGCCCATGCCGGTACCGACCTGGGGATGATCCGCACCAAGGCCGAGCCTCAGGCGGACGGCTCCTACAAGGTCAGCGGCACCAAGATCTTCATCACCGGTGGCGAGCACGACCTCACCGAAAATATCATCCACCTGGTGCTGGCCAAACTGCCGGACGCACCGGCCGGGCCCAAGGGCATCTCGCTGTTTCTGGTGCCGAAGTTCCTGGTAAATGCCGATGGCAGCCTGGGCGCGCGTAACCCGGTAAATTGCGGCTCCATTGAACACAAGATGGGCATCCAGGCCTCCGCTACCTGTGTGATGAACTTCGACGAAGCCGTGGGTTACCTGGTCGGTGAGCCCAACCGTGGCTTGGCGGCGATGTTCACCATGATGAACTATGAGCGCCTGGGTGTTGGCATTCAGGGCTTGGCGTCGGGTGAGCGGTCCTATCAGAACGCGATTGAATATGCCCGCGACCGTCTGCAGAGCCGTTCCCCGCTGGGCGCGCAGGCCAAGGACAAGCCGGCAGACCCGATCATCGTGCATCCGGATGTCCGCCGCATGTTGCTGACCATGAAGGCGGCGAACGAAGGCGGCCGGGCGTTCTCCACCTACGTGGCGACGCAGTTGGACATCGCCAAGTTCAGCGACGATGCCCAGGCGCGCGAGCGTGCCGATAACCTGGTGGCGTTGCTGACGCCGGTGGCCAAGGCGTTCCTCACCGACCTGGGCCTGGAAACCACCGTACTTGGCCAGCAGGTGTTTGGTGGCCACGGTTACATCCGCGAGTGGGGCCAGGAGCAATTGGTGCGTGACGTGCGCATCACTCAGATCTACGAAGGCACCAACGGCATTCAGGCCCTGGATCTGATGGGCCGCAAGATCGTTGGCAGCGGCGGTGCGTTCTATACCTTGTTCGCTGATGAGATCCGCCAGTTCATCGCCGCATCGGGCCCTGAGTTGGCCGAATTCACCAAACCGCTAAGTGCGGCAGTGGATAACCTGGATGAGTTGACGGCCTGGGTGCTGGACCGCGCCAAGAGCAATGCCAATGAAATCGGTGCGGCCTCGGTGGAATACCTGCATGCGTTCGGCTACATGGCCTATGCCTATATGTGGGCGCGCATGGCCAAGGCGGCGTTGGGCAAAGAAGGCGAAGAGGATTTCTACGCCAGCAAACTGGGAACTGCGCGTTTCTACTTTGCCCGACTGTTGCCGCGTATCCACTCGTTGAGTGCATCGGTAAAAGCCGGCAGCGAATCACTGTTCCTGATGGATGAAGCCCTGTTTTAAGGGCGAGGAGGGCGTGTAAGCATTCTCTTACATGACGTGCTGCTAATCGTCCTCTATCGCCACATTGGATCCACGGCTAATCTACTTCACATGGACGTCGCGCAGGAAGCGCAAAGCAACAACACGGACACGTAGGATTCTGCCAGGACGGCGGAGTGAAATGGATGTCAGGGAAACAGTCTGCAAAGCCCCGCTTCGGCGGGGTTTTCTTTTGCCCGCGAAAAAGTCAGGCGGTTGTCGACGGGGCATTCATCACGTCTTCCAGCAGGGTGCGCAGCAACGCCACCGTCGCCTGCTGGCGTTGCACATCGCGGCATACCAATCCTACTTTCAGCGGTACCCTGGGCTCGCTCAAGGGTTTCCACAGCAGCGCCTTGCTGTTGTGTTCATCCTGGGACCGCCCAGGCAGCACGGTCGCCAAACGGGTGTGAGGCAGGCTGTCGAGAATGCCCACCATGGTATTGAGTTCCGCCTGCACTTGCGGACGCCGCCCGAGGTTGGACAGTTGGCCTTGCCAGATCTGCCGAACCTGAAACTCTTCCCCCAGCAGCAACATCGGTAATTCGGCGGCTTGTTTGAGCGAGACTTTCTTGAACTCGCGCAACGGATGATCTTCGGGTATCACCACCTTCAGCTCGTCTTCATACAGCAACACGCCGTGCAGGCCCGGCTGACGGGGTGGCAGGTAGCTGATGCCGATATCGAGTGAGCCATTGAGCAACCGCCGCTCAATCTCAAGCCCGGTCAGCTCGTAGATCTGCACCACCAGATGGGGCTGGGCCTTGCGCACGCGCTCAAGCATCTGCGGTACCAGGCTGGTGTGCACGGTTTGCAGCACGCCGATGGCCAGGGTGCGCATGGCCTGGCCCTTGAAGTTGCGCAGTGCCTCCACGGCTTGCTGCATCCCATCAATGAGCGGCAACGCGTGGTTGTATAAAGTGTGCGCCGCCAGCGTTGGCAGCAGACGCTTGCTGCTACGTTCGAACAGACTTACATCAAGGTTCTGTTCCAGTTGGCGAATCTGTTGCGACAACGCTGGCTGGGAGATCGACAGACGCTCCGCGGCACGGCCTACATGGCCTTCCTCATACACCGCGACGAAATAACGCAGCTGCTTGAAATCCATAAGGTTTGCTTATCGAAAAAGCTGGAAAATCGAAATGGCCGCTGGCCCCCGAGGCGCCTAGTCTAGCGCCTATTCGCAGGGCTTACAGGGCCGGATCGGACAATGAACAGCGTTTTTGTTGATAGCGTTTACATAGGCAACGCAAAAAATCTGAAGGCCTTATTGGCAGGCGGCATCGACCAAGGTCAGGTTGCCAACGGAGGTGAAGTGTGAACTTGTTCCGTCGCTTCGCGCCGAGTCTGGATGACCTGCTTGTGCATGCCCCGCGTGCAGAGGTTTCCAGCCAGTGCCTGATGCCCACTGTGGCGCGCCCGCCCCAGGTGTTTGTGCAGGGGCAGGGCTCCTGGCTTTCGGACGCTGACGACCGCGCCTATCTGGATTTCAGTCAAGGCGGCGGCGCCAACAGCCTGGGCCACAGTCCTCAGGCCGTGCGCGACGCCATTGCCGAACAGATGCATACCGTGATCAACCCTGGCCTGGGTTTGCACAACCGCGCGCAACTGGACCTCGTCGACCGTCTGTGCCACCACACCGGCAGTGATCAGGCCTACTTGCTCAACACGGGTGCCGAAGCCTGTGAAGCGGCCATCAAGTTGGCACGCAAGTGGGGCCAGCTGCATCGTGGCGGCGCTTACCACATCCTCACGGTAAGCAATGGCTGCCACGGCCGGAGCCTTGGGGCGATGTCGGCGTCGGCCATGGCCTGCGAAAACCGGTTCGAACCGCAGCTGCCAGGTTTCAGCCAGGTGCCGTTTAACGATCTGCCGGCCCTGCATGCAGCGGTCGATGCGCAGACCGTCGCCATCATGCTGGAGCCGATACAAAGCGGCGGCGGTGTCGTCCCTGCGACAGAACATTACCTCAAAGGCGTCGAACGCCTGTGTCGTGAGCTCGGGATCCTGCTGATCTTCGACGAAGTGCAAACCGGTATCGGCCGCTGCGGCAGCCTGCTCGCCGAACAGCAATACGGCGTGCGCGCCGACATCATTGCCCTGGGCAAAGGCCTGGGCGGCGGTGTGCCCTTGGCGGCGCTGGTGGCGCGTGGTAATGCCTGTTGCTTCGAACCGGGCGAGCTGGACGGTACACATCACGGCAATGCACTGATGGCATCTGCGGGTATCGCCGTACTCGACGCTCTATTGGAGAACGGCTTTCTCGAGCACCTACGTGAATCTGGCTTGTACCTGGCAGAAGGCCTTGCCCGGCTGGCCTACCGTTACGACCATGGGCCCTTGCGCGGCAACGGGCTGCTTTGGGGCCTGACACTGTCGGACGATTGCGCCGCAGCAGTGGTCAAGGCCGCGCTGCACGAAGGCCTGATTCTCACTGCCTCACAACCTGACTGCCTGCGCTTTACCCCTGCGCTGAACATCAGCAAAACCCACATCGACGAAATGCTGCTGCGGCTTGCCCGCGCCTTTTCTCGGGTGCGCACCGCTCAAGTGCAATGCCGCAAGGGCATCGCCGTTTGACCCCAGTTTCCTGAACCGTCTCGCGGCATACGCGGCGCCTCCAGCCTGATTCTTTTGGCTGGGGGCGTTTTTTTTGTCTGGGTAATTTCTGGTGTGAAAACGTTGATTGAGCCTCCCTGGGAACAGTGGTTTCTTAGCGGACGTCGGCAAGGACCGCCGATGGGGCACAGTGTGCTCGACTTTTAATCTATACCACTGGGTGGTATGTTTTTGGGAAGGGACCTCCATGAAGCTCAGGTTGTTTAAAACACGGCGATTTGCCGAGGCGGCCAACAAAGCCTGGATCTGCGATTCGGAGTTGAGGGAGGCGTTTGGCGAAATACTGAGGGGGCAGGCAGATAATCTGGGCGGTGGTGTCTGGAAAAAACGCCTCAATCAAAATCGACATCGTTCAATCATATTGGCCAAGGGTAGGCACTATTGGGTTTATCAGTTGCTGTTCGCGAAGAAGGATCAAGGCAACATTACGCAGAGCGAACTTGTTTGGTTTCGATCACTGGCCAAAACTTATGAAAGGTTAAACGAAGCACAGATTCAGCAAATGCTGGATCTCAAGGAGTTTGTGGAGATACATCATGACCAAGAAGTATAAAAGCGAGGCGTTTGAGTCCATTCACCAGTCAGCCAAGGCACTTCATGCTGTCGGCGCCATCAGCAAAACCACTCTGCGAGAATATGATGAGGCGTGCTTATCCATGCCAGACCAAATCCCTGCCGAACAGATCAAGCAACTACGTGAAAGCAGCCATGTCAGCCAACCTGTGTTCGCCCGCTACCTGAACACCAGCGCGTCTACCGTCAAAAAATGGGAGTCGGGAGAGAAGCGGCCCAGTGGCATGGCGCTCAAGTTATTGAGTATCGTGCAAAAACATGGCCTGCAGATTCTGGCCTGAGATGGCCCAATGCCAGAATCCACTGAACCCTCACGAACCGCCAAGGTCGATTAGCTACACGGCTCACACGAGCCGATTTTCTGGAGCTGACCCATGGACATCATTCGTATCATCATCGCCATTCTGCTGCCGCCATTGGGTGTGTTCCTACAAGTAGGTTTCGGCGGTGCCTTCTGGCTGAATATCCTGCTGACCCTGTGCGGTTACTTCCCGGGCATCATCCACGCGGTGTACATCATCGCCAAGCGTTGAGGCGCTCAGCCTTTTGCAATGAGCCTTGAGTTGCGCTCATTGCGAAAGGCCAGTTGCTCGATGGTCTGGGTGGCCTGTTCGGCTTCTTCCCGCGCCTGAAGGATGATGCCGTGCTGCTCGGATTTGCTGCATACCGGGTCGGCGTTGCTGGCGTCACCGGTGAGCATGAAGGCCTGGCAACGGCAGCCGCCGAAATCCTTTTCTTTTTCGTCGCATGATCGGCACGGCTCGGGCATCCAGTCGTAGCCACGAAAGCGATTGAAGCCAAACGAGTCGTACCAGATGTGCTGCATGCTGTGGTCGCGCACATTGGGAAACTGCACGGGCATTTGCCTTGCGCCGTGACAAGGCAGGGCGGTGCCGTCGGGTGTGACTGTCAGGAAGATGCTGCCCCAGCCGTTCATGCACGCTTTGGGGCGCTCCTCGTAATAATCCGGTGTCACGAAGATCAGCTTGCACGGGTGGCCTTCGGCTTCCAGTTTGGCGCGGTACTCATTGGTGATGCGTTCGGCGCGCACCAATTGCTCGCGGGTGGGCAGCAAACCCACGCGATTGAGCTGTGCCCAGCCGTAGAACTGGCAAGTGGCGAGCTCGACGAAATCAGCTTCCAGCGCAATGCACAGCTCGATGATGCGGTCGATCTTGTCGATATTGTGCCGATGGGTGACGAAGTTCAGCACCATCGGGTAGCCGTGGGCTTTCACGGCTCGGGCCATTTCCAGTTTTTGCGCGAAGGCTTTTTTGGAGCCGGCCAGCAGGTTGTTCACCTGTTCGTCACTGGCCTGGAAGCTGATCTGGATATGGTCCAGACCGGCTTTCTTGAAGTCGCTGATTTTTTGTTCGGTGAGGCCGATGCCAGAGGTGATCAGGTTGGTGTAGAAACCCAGCTTGCGAGCCTCGCCGATCAGTTCGGCCAAGTCCTGGCGCACCAGCGGCTCACCGCCGGAAAACCCCAGCTGCGCAGCACCCATTTCACGGGCTTCGCGAAATACCTTGATCCATTGTTCGGTGCTCAACTCCTTGCCCTGCTCGGCGAAATCCAGCGGGTTGGAGCAATACGGGCACTGCAACGGGCAGCGATAGGTCAGCTCGGCCAGCAGCCACAGCGGTAGGCCGATGGCGGGTTTTTCAGGCAAGGGTGATCCAGTGCTCAGCACGGGCGACCTCCATGAATTGCTCGATGTCGTCACCCAGCTCCGGTACGCCGGGGAACTGCTTGTCCAGCTCGGCAATGATGGCCGCCACGTCGCGCTCGCCGTCGATCAGGCCGCCGATCAATGCGGCGCTGTCGTTGAGCTTGATCATGCCTTCGGGGTAGAGCAACACGTGGCCTTTCTGTGCAGGCTCGTACTGGTAGCGATAGCCCTGGCGCCAGGTCGGTTTTTTGCTGCGATCAAAGCTCATAGGGTAATCCCTTTATGCCATACCCGCTGTTCGGTCACGCTGTGATACGGCGGGCGTTTGAGTTCGTAGGCCATGCTCATGGCGTCCAGCATGCTCCAGAGGATGTCCAGTTTGAACTGGAGAATGTCCAGCATGCGCTCCTGCCCCTCGCGGGTGGTGTAGTGCTGCAGGGTGATCGCCAAGCCGTGTTCCACATCGCGCCGGGCCTGGCCCAGGCGGGTGCGGAAGTACTCGTAACCGGCCGGGTCGATCCACGGGTAGTGCTGCGGCCAACTGTCGAGGCGCGACTGGTGGATTTGCGGCGCGAACAGCTCGGTCAGCGAGCTGCTGGCGGCTTCCTGCCAGCTGGCGCGGCGGGCGAAGTTGACATAGGCGTCCACGGCGAAGCGTACGCCGGGCAGCACCAACTCTTGGGAACGCAGTTGGTCGGGGTCCAGGCCCACAGCCTGGCCCAGGCGCAGCCAGGCTTCGATACCGCCGTCTTCACCGGGCGCGCCGTCGTGGTCGAGCAGGCGCTGGATCCATTCGCGACGGATTTCACGGTCTGGGCAGTTGGCCAGGATCGCCGCGTCTTTCAGCGGGATATTCACTTGATAGTAGAAGCGATTGGCGACCCAGCCCTGGATCTGCTCACGGCTGGCGCGGCCTTCGTACATCGCCACATGGTAGGGGTGATGGATATGGTAGAAGGCGCCCTTGGCGCGCAGGGCGGCTTCGAACTCAGCCTTGCTCAACGGTGTGTCGGTCATTTCGATCGCTCCTACAATTCAATGCTCATGCCGTCGTAAGCCACTTCGACATTGCGCCGCACCAGCTCCGCTCGCTCGGGGGAGTCTTCATCGAGGATCGGGTTGGTGTTGTTGATGTGGATAAGCACTTTGCGCTGTTTGGGCAGTTGCTCGAGCACTTCAAGCATGCCGCCGGGGCCGTTCTGTGCCAGGTGGCCCATCTCACGCCCGGTGCGGGTGCCGACGCCACGGCGTTGCATTTCATCGTCGTCCCACATCGTGCCGTCCACCAGCAGGCAGTCACTGCCGGCCATGATGTCCAGCAGCGGTGCGTCGACCTTGCCCAGGCCCGGGGCGTAGAACAATTTGCCGCCGGTGCGCAGGTCTTCGACGATCAGGCCAATGTTGTCACCGGGGTGCGGGTCGAAACGGTGCGGCGAATAGGGCGGTGCGGCGCTGCGCAACGGCAGCGGGGTGAAGCGCAGGTTGGGGCAGGCCGGGATGGTGAAGCTGGCGTCCAACTCGATGCGGTTCCAGGCCAGGCCACCGTTCCAGTGGGTCAGCATGGTGAACAACGGGAAACCGGTGCTCAGGTCTTCGTGGACCATGTCGGTGCACCACACCTGGTGCGGGCAGCCTTCGCGCAGGCTCAGCAGGCCAGTGGTGTGGTCGATCTGGCTGTCCATCAGGATGATTGCGCTGATGCCGGTATCGCGCAGGGCGCGGCCCGGTTGCATGGGCGCAAAGCCCTGGAGTTGCGCGCGGATATCCGGCGAGGCATTGCAGAGCACCCAATTCACGCCATCGTCGGAGATCGCGATGGACGACTGGGTACGCGCGTGGGCCCGCAGGCTGCCATCGCGAAAACCTGCGCAGTTCACGCAGTTGCAGTTCCACTGAGGGAAGCCACCGCCGGCGGCGGAACCTAGAATCTGGACAAACATGATCGCTCCATCAAGCACAGCTCAAAACAAAAACGCCCCGGGCGAACCGAGGCGTTGTATCACTCAGCCAATCAACGGCTGGCGAAGTACATGGTGACTTCGAAACCAATACGCAGATCAGTGTAAGCAGGTTTGGACCAGGTCATATTCTTACTCCTATCAAGGGATGGGACGTTCACTACCAAGTAATACATATAGTCCACCTCCTGTTGGAGATGTTCAGATATTGCTGCGCAATGTTACGCAATTTTATTCAAGTTAGCGCTGTCTCGGTGGAGAAAGCCTGTTGCAGGGTTGGCAATGATCACGGCGCTGCTTGCCAGTCGTCGCTGATACGCGGCCCGTTGGCCACGCATTGCCAGCCGCCTGCCGCGTCATTGAGTTGTTGCGCGGCGCGCTGCACATCCTCGCGTGTGCACGCTTGGATCAACTGTTGAAGCTGATCCAGATAACCCGACGAATGACCTGCCAGGTGCGCATGCCACAGCAAGTCGGCAGCTTCGTTGATGGGCAGCGTCTGGGCCGCGAACTGCTGTGCGAGGGCCTGGTTACCCAAGTCGGGGCTGCGTTCGATCAACGACGGCAGTTGCCCCAGGAAGGCCTGCAACTGTTGGACGATGCCGTCCAGGGAGGCGCTCGGCGATTGCACCCCAAACAGCAGGCCGGTTTGGCCGTTGATCTGTCGGATGCCGCTGAACACGGCGTAGCCGATTTGCAGTTCGACTCTCAAACGCTGGTAGAACGGCCCCTGGAGCACGTGCCCGAGCAACCGCCAGTGGGCTTCATCGGCGAGAGATTGAGTCGGCGTTGGGCAAAATAGTAGTAGCGCTGCTTCGCTGGATTCGGTGCTGACTGCGTGCCAGCGCTTTTGTCCGTCAAGGGCCTTAAGTGTGAAAGGCATAGTTGCCGGTTGCCCAGGCAACCGGGCCGCTGCGGCTTTGATCGCGGCTTCACAGGCGGGGGGCAGGCCTGCGCCCAGCGCCTGCCAGCGCGCGGTAGCCCATGATGCTGTCGTCTCCTGAGGCTGGGGCTGAACACCCGCGCAGCAAGCGGGCAACGCCTTGAGCAGTTCCCGGATGGCGATCATCGGCACGGGAGCGGTCGGTGGCAAAGGTTCATCCGAGTCACTCAGACACCGCGCCAACGCTTCGAGCACCGCCGGCATGGGCTCGTGGAGGCCGTGCATCTTCACCTGCCAATCCGTGGCGCAGGTTTCGCAAGACAACTCGACGCCGGCCTGGCGTGCCTGCTCGCGCAACGGCCGCAACAGACTTTCCAGCCCGCTGGGTACCGCCGAGTCAAACCGCCAGTGCAGGTACAGCGCGCCTTCGCCAGTGTCATCCGCCAACGCCTGGCTGAAGGTCAACGCTGACAGCTCCCGTCGGCCCCGTGAGCGATCCTGGGCAAAGGTGCGCAAGCCACGGTGGGCGCTGGTTTGGCCACGAATCAGGCCAGCGCGTTCTTCCTTGGCGGGCGCACGAAGCAAGGGGTTATTGGGCGGCAGTTGCCAAGGGTGCCGGGAGGCGGGCAGGTGCAGTGAATCGAGTATGGCCTTGAGGGCTACGACGCCTTGTTCCGACAGGTCTTGGGCATCGTTGCGCGCCAACGCCAGGGCGCCTTGGACCTGTTGCTGGCGAGCATTGAGCAAGGCGAACTCTTCGCGTAACGCTGTCCAGTCGCTGTGTGCGAAGAAACCCAGCCAGTCGTGCAGCAACTCTTCAATCTGCGTAGCCGGTTCGCGTTCGCTGGCGAGGGTGAAGTCTATATCCAGCACGGCTTGATCCGCGAATTGGTACAGCACGGACGCCTGCAGCGCGGTGGCCAGTCGTCGCGCTTGCAGTTCAGCGAGCAACCCGCCGGGGGCCGAGGCGTTGAGCCAGGTGCAGAGAAACGCCAGCGCTTCCCGTGGCGCGTTACACGTAATGACCTGATGCAGGTGTTGGCCGGCGACGTGCTGATAACGGCGCGCCGGGCCATGCATCAAGGCCGGTGGAGCGGCCTGCGGGTGCAATGGGCCGGGCGTCAGTTGGTCACTGAACTGCTGGGCCAAGGCCTGCAGGTCGGCCAGCGATTGTGGACCGGCGAGGCTCAGGGTCATCTGCCCGCTTTGATAAAAGCGTGTATGGAACCCTCGCAAGGCATGCTGAAAGTCGTCGCTTTCCACCGGCAGGCTGTCGCGGTTGCCGGCATGAAAACCGCGCAGGGGATGATCCGCCGCCAAGCCTTGCAGCAGCGCCACTTGCTGTTGGGCCTTGGCATCCTGGGACCAGGCGATGAACTCCGCCTCCAGCACTTCGCGTTCACGTTGTTGATCGTCGAGGGCCAGGCGCGGGTGAGCCAGCATATCCGCCAAACGCGCCAGCCCGTCTGCAAAAACCGGCACCGGCAGTTCAAAGAAGAACTCGGTGGTGCGCTCACGGGTGCTGGCGTTGACCTGCCCACCGTGGCGCTGCACGTAGGCCATCAGCCCTTCGCCAGCTGGAAAACGCTCGGTACCGAGAAACAACAAGTGCTCAAGAAAATGCGCCAGGCCAGGCCAGGCCAATGGCACGTCATGGCTGCCGGCAGCCACGTGTAAAACGGCGGCGCAGCGCTTCAAGCGTGGCGCATGGCGCAGGCAAACCCGCAGGCCATTAGCGAGAGTCAGGTGAAGGGGATGAGGGTGAACCGGCGCAGGCATGGGCACTTCCGAGGCGTGGGAAGTGCCTATGCTAGCAAACCCAATGGGTCAGGGCTTGTGCAGTGCGCCGTAGAGTTCGGCGCGACGGTCTTGCAGGTAGTGGTTGGCGGCGCGGGCGTCGACAATAGATTGGCGATCCAGGGTGCCGACGATCAAGGCTTCATCCAGGCCGGCCTGGGCAATTCGCTGGCCGTCCGGCGCGGCAATGCTGCTTTGCCCGCAGTAGTGAATCTCGCCTTCGTGCCCGCAATAGTTGGCATAGGCCACGAAGCATTGGTTTTCAAAGGCTCGCGCCCGCACGGTGACGTCGGCAACGAAGTCGAACGGCACCATATTAGCGGTGGGCACCAGAATCAGTTCGGCACCGGCGAGGGCCAGGCGCCGGGTGTTTTCCGGAAACTCCAGGTCGTAGCAAATCAGCATGCCCACCTTCCACCCGTTCAATTCCACCACCGGGAAATCATCGGGGCCGGCGCTGAACATTGAGTGGTCAAGATCGCCAAACAAGTGGGTCTTGCGGTAGTTGCACAGGCGCTTGCCCTGGGCGTCGATCAACTGCACGGCGTTGTAGACCTGGCCGTCTTCGGCCCGCTCCGGGTAGCCATACAGGATCGCCAGCCCGGCACTTTGCGCCAGTTCGGCAATCGCCTGCGCCGATGGCCCATCCTGTGCCTCTGCCAGTGCGCCAACGGCTTCGGCGCCAATGTTATAGCCGCTGAGAAACATCTCTGGCAGCACCAGCACATCGGCGCCGTGTGCCTCATGGGCCAGTTGATGCAGGCGCTGCAGGTTAGCGGCCACATCCAGCGGCAGCGGCGGGCATTGGTACAGGGCGACACGCATGCTTAACTCCTTATTCTGCCAGGGCGATTGGCCCTATTTCATCGAATACGTCGCCTGGGCCTGGGTTCTCCGGGTGGGTGCTGCCACCGAAGTGATTCATGATGCCCCATACCGCGTTGAGCGAGGTTTGTACCGCGCCTTCGACCCAGGCGGGCGTCCACGATACATCATCACCCGCGATGAAGATCCCGCGTTGTTCGGCGGGCATATCCTTCTGCATGAAGTGCGCATACATCCGCTGGTTATAGCGATAGTGACCGGGCAAGGCGCCTTTGAAGGCCCCGAGGAAATGCGGATCGGCCTCCCAGGACACGGTGATCGGGTCGCCGATGATGCGCGCCTTGATATCAACGTTGGGGTAGATCTTCTTCAGCGCATCGAGGGCCAGTTTCACCCGCTTGTCGATAGGCTGGGGCAGCATCTTCAGTGCGTCGCTCATCCACGAGTAGGACAGGCAGATCACCCCCGGCTTGTCGTCACCGTTATCGAACAGGTAGGTGCCCCGGGTCAGGCGGTCGGTGAGGGTCATGCTCATCAGGTCGCGGCCGGTTTGCGGGTCTTTGTCTTTCCAGAATGGGCGATCAACCATCACGAAGGTTTTCGATGACTGCATGTAGCGAGTGCGATCCAGGGCCATCCACATTTTTTGTGAGAACAGGGTTTCGTCGCATTCGATCTGAGTGGTCAGCAACCAGCTTTGGCAGGTGGTCAGCACCGCTGCGTATTCACGGGTGTCGCCATAGTTGTCGGTAACGGCGAAGCGGCCATCGGCGGCGTGGGCAATGCGCTTCACGCCTGCCCGTGGTGCGCCTCTATGCAACGAGCTCAGGCTGGTGCCGGCCGGCCAATGGGCGCAGCGCTCTGGCACATGGCGCCAGATGCCCATGGGCACTTGTGCCACGCCACCGACGATCAGGTGTTGATGATCATCGCAGTTGGTCATTACCACACGGAAGATTTCCAGCATGGAGTTGGGAAAGTCAGAGTCCCAACCGCCGGTGCCGAAACCGACCTGGCCAAACACCTCGCGGTGGTGGAAGGACAATTTGGCGAAGGCTTTGGAGGTGGCGACGAAGTCGTAGAAGGTACGGTCATCCCACAGCGGCACGAGCTTGTTCCACAGTTCCTTGAGCCGTGGCACGTCGCGGTCGCGGATTGCCTGCTGGATATCGCCGAACTGCGAACCGGCCTCCAAGGCGTCGGCCCAGGCATCGGCGACTTCCTGGAACAGTGCCGGTAAATCGGAGAGTTTTTGCGCATAGTGAGTCTGGCCTTCCAGATCGATCACGGTGCTGCCGGACGCCGGTGTCAGCGGGTTGGGAAAGGGCTTGGTCTCCAGTCCAAGTTTGTCCACGTAATGGTAGAACGCCGTGGACGATACCGGGAACCGCATGCCGCCCAACTCGGCGATGATGCCTTCGGCGCCTTCAAAGGCCTGCGAGCGCAAGCGGCCACCCATCTTCGAGGCTTCATACACAACGGGCTTGAGCCCGAGTTTCATCAGCTCGTAGGCCGCAACCAGGCCCGCGATCCCGGCGCCGACGATCGCCACTTCGGCGCCATGATTGGCCGCAGGAATACTGCCCAGCCCGGCGGGGTGTTCGATCCAGTCATCAAAGGCAAACGGGAAGTCCGGGCCGAAAATGGTGATGGGTTTCTTACCGTCGCCCGGGTGGCGATTGGGCTTGCTGAGGGTGCTGGACGGAATGCTCATGGCTGACCTTACTGACGGCTCGGCGGGAGGAGGGCCCGTTGAGTATAGGAAAAGATGGCAGCCAGTTTAGGGAGCGTTGCGCTCGTTAATAAGACGCAATGTGTCGTCGGATTGTACTGGTTTTAGTCAATATGACGAAGGTAGTGATCAGATTGGTTGTCCGCGATCCAATTTGTTACTGAGGATGATCGAGGTGGTGGTTTTTTCCACGCCGTCAACACTGCCGATCTGGTCCAGCAATTGGTCCAGTTGCTCTGGCGAATCGGTGCGCAGCCAAGCCACGTAATCGAACTCTCCACTTACCGCGCACAACTGCTGCACTTGCGCCATGGCGCTCAGCCTGCGCAACACCTCTTTGCCCGAACGGGGTTGCACGGTAATGCCCACATAAGCTTGCAACCCCCCATCCGCAACGCGCTGGCCCAGGCGCACGCCGTAACCGGTGATGACCTGGGTTTTCTCCAGGCGGGCCAGACGCGACGTGACGGTGGTGCGCGCGATGCCCAACTGCCTGGCGAGCATGGCCACGCTTTCACGGGCGTTGAGCTGCAGGGCGGCGATCAGTTGGCGGTCGATTTCGTCTAGGGCGGGCAAGGGGGGGCTCCAGTGCGGGGGCAATGAGCAAGCATGGTACAGGCTTGGCCTGGCTGAAAGAACCGTGATGCCAGATACGCAAAAGCCGCGCAATGCGCGGCTTTTTTTGTGTGGTGGGCCCAGTAGGACTCGAACCTACGACCAAGGGATTATGAGTCCCCTGCTCTAACCAACTGAGCTATAGGCCCTCAGTAGGTCGCGGATTATAGCGATGGTTTGTTCACTGTGCCATCCGAAAAATCCTTGTGCCGTGTACGAAGGAAGCTGGCGGCAAAAAGCTCCGGCGGCAGGGGCAGGCTGACGATGTAGCCTTGCATCTGTTCACACCCCTCGCTTGCGAGGAATGCTTGTTGCGCCGGAGTCTCCACGCCTTCGGCGATGATGGTGAATTGCATGCTGTGGCCGAGGGCGATGATGGCGCGCACGATGGCTGCATCGTGAGGGTCGTCGGGCAAGCCGCGCACGAAGGATTGGTCGATTTTGAGGAAGTCCAGGGGCAGGCGCTTGAGGTAGCTGAGGGACGAGTAGCCGGTGCCGAAATCATCGATCGCCAATTGGACGCCCAGGCGCTTGAGTTGGTGCAACACCGCGAGCGCTTCTTCGGCTTGGCTCATGATGAAGTTTTCGGTGATTTCCAGTTGCAGGCAGCCGGGTTCGAGGCGGTAATCGTGCAGCAGTTGTTCGATGCGTGACAGCAGGTTGGGGTGACGCAGTTGCGCGCCTGCGAGGTTGACCGACAGGGGGCCGAAATCCTCGAAAGCCGCTTGCCAGGCGTGCAGCTGCCGGCAGGCCTGTTCCAGTACCCAGTCGCCGATTTGCAGAATCATGCCGTTCTCTTCGGCCAAGGCGATAAAGTGTTCGGGCGGGACGTCGCCCAGAGTCGGGTGGTGCCAGCGGATCAAGGCTTCGGCGCCGATCAGTTGTTGGGTGACCAGGTTGCGCTTGGGTTGGTAATACAGGCTCAATTCTTCACGTTCGATGGCGCGGCGCAGTTCGTGCTCCAGCGCTACGCGTTCATTGGCTTGGGCAGTCAGGTCGCGGGTATAGCGCTCGACCCGGTTACGCCCCTTGGCCTTGGAGCGATACATTGCGGCGTCGGCATTTTTGACCAGGGTGGCGACGTCGGTACCGTCTTGCGGATACAGGCTGGTGCCGATACTGGCGCTGATAAAAAACTCATGCTCGCCGGCTTGGAATGGCGGGGTAAAACAGTCGAGCAGTTTGTTCGCCAAGTGCTGGGCGTCGCTGGCCTGTTGCAAGCCGGGCAACAGGATAATGAATTCGTCGCCGCCCAAGCGAGCAACGGTGTCTACGTCCCGCAACTGCTCCTTGAGGCGTACGGCGATGTCTTTGAGCAGCAGGTCGCCGACCGGGTGGCCGAGGCTGTCGTTGATGTGTTTGAAGCGATCAAGGTCGAGAAACAACACCGCGCCCTGTTTACCACTTTCCTGCTGGCCGTTGAGTGCGGCCTGCAGCCGGTTTTCAAACAGGGTGCGGTTGGGCAGGCCGGTCAATGGGTCGTGGTGGGCCTGATAATCCAGGCGTGCCTGGGCCAGCTTGAGGCTGGAGATGTCGGCGAACACGGCAACGAAGTGGGTGACCAATTGCTCGCGGTTACGCACGGCGCTGATGGTCAGCCAGCTCGGATACACCTCGCCGTTCTTGCGGCGGTTGGAGATCTCTCCTTGCCAATGACCGTGGGCCGTCAACTGGTGCCACATCGCCGCATAGAACGCGCTGTCATGCAGGCCGGAGGCGAGCAGGCGCGGGGTATGGCCAAGGGCTTCAACCTCGCTGTAGCCGGTTATCTCAGTGAAGGCGCGGTTGACGGCGCTGATGTTCTGCCGTGTGTCGGTGATCAAGACGCCTTCGGCGGTGCTTTCGAACACCGTGGCGGCCTGCTGCAGTTTTTCCTGCATCAACTGGCGTTCGGTGATGTCCCGGGCGATGGTCAGCATGCAATCTTCGTCGCCAATCGGCAGTGGGCGGCTGGACACTTCGCACAGGCGAATCTGGCCGTCGGCACGACGGATATGACAGATGAAATCGCGGACAAAGCCGTCGCGCTGCATCAACTCCAGCATGTGTTTGCGTTCGTTGAGGTCGACCCAGATGCCTAGGTCCAGGGTTGATTGGTCAAGTGAGGAGGCGCTGGTGAAACCGGTCAGGTGGCTGAAACCTTCGTTCACTTCAATCAGCAGGCCATCTCTTTGGCGACTCAGTAGTAAACCGTCGGGGGAAGCATGGAATGCCTTGGCGAATTTCTCTTCGGAGGTTTGCAGCTGCTGTTGGGTTTCCTTGAGCTCGGTGATATCGCGCACCACCACCACCAGGGCTTCAGTGGTATCGAGTTGGAACGGCTCAGCTGAGATCAGCCCGGTAAATGCCTGACCATTGCTGCGCAGAAAGGACATTTCCAGGTTACGGATACTGGTGGTCTGTACCCGCTGCAGCAAATCCGGACCGACGCCCTGAATGCCCCATATATTCAGATCTGAGGCGGTTTTGCCTACCACCTCGTCGGCGCGCAGCCCAATCTGGTCCTCGAATGCCTTGTTGACCTCCAGCAGGCAGCCATCAGACAACTGGGCAATCACCAGGATGTCTGGGCACTGCTGAAACACCGAGGCAAATTTCTGCTCGGACAGTTGCAGGGCTTCCTCGGTGCGCTTGGCTTCGCTGATGTCGATCATCAGGCCGCGCAGTACTGGCTCGTGGCCGTGTTCGATCAGGCTGACAATGTCACGTACCCACAGGCAGCGGCCATCAGCGGTGATGACCCGGTAATCAATGCTGTGATCACGGTTGGCACGAGTTTCCCGATAGCAATAGGCCTCGGCGCGGGTCAGGTCGGCGGGGTGGATGATGTTGCGCCAGAAGCCTGGAATCAGCCAATGGGCGCGGGGATAACCGAGCAGGTCTTCGGCATGGGGCGACACGTAGCTGTAGGTGAAATCGCTGATGCTTGCTTCCCAGGCGATGGCGGACAAGCTCTCCACCAAGCCGCGATAGTGGTACTCGCTGCTTCGCAGTTCTTGTTCAAGGGCGACCCGGCGAGAAATTTCCGAACTGAGCCGGCGATTGATCCGAATAACGATGGCCAGCACCGTACTCAATAGCAGCACCGCTGGCAGGCCGTACGTGAGCAAGTCAGCCCAGAAGGTGCGGTGATCGGTGAAGCTGCCGACCCAATGTTGCTGGATTGCATCCGTTTCGGCTGAGCTGAGGTCGGCGAGGACTTTGTCCAGGATGCCCACCAGGATTTTTTCATCCCGCGGGACACCCATCGCCAGTTGGTAGCGGTAGGGCGTTTCGCCGCTGACGTATAAACCGTCGAGCTTGAGTTGGCGCAGGCTCCAGACGCTGGAGGCGAGGTCGCCGACCACGGCATCCACTTCATCGGTGGCCAGGGCTTGCAGCGTCGAACTGACGTTGGGCAGGGCGACCAGATTCAGGTCCGGATGGTGGGTGCGGAGCAATTCATGGGGCGCGTAGTTTTCCACCACGGCAATTTTAAGCCCGTACAGATCCTTGAGGCTGCGTGGTTTCGCGCCGCCTTCATGGGCCAGGATGACGATGGGAAAGTCGAGATAGGGGCGTGTGAACGCCAGGAAGTTTTGGCGTTCGGGGGTGGACATGATGCCAGGCAGCAGGTCGAGCTGATTATTGCGGGCTTGTTCAAGCACCGCAGTCCAGTTAACCGGTTCGATCAGTTTGATACGCACACCCAGGCGGTCCTGGAGCAGGCGTACGTAATCGGCTGCCAAGCCCTGATATCGGCCATTTTCATCGCGATATTCAAAAGGTGGCCAAGACGCATCCACGCCTAGGCGCAGCTCCTGATGGTCCGCCAACCAGCTACGCTCATCATCCGTAAGAGTCAACGCGCCAGCCGTTGCGGTCCAGGTCAGCAGCGACAGCAGTATCACGGTCGGCAATCTGGGCATAACGGTCTCGTTATGGCACGGGGAATGTCTCGAGTGTAGACGGGCATTGCGAGGGCGGGGTGGTGCGCGGCAGTTAATCTGTGCAAAGCAATCGGTAGAAAGCAAAACCCCCGGCCTGGGCCGGGGGTTCTGGTATCACTCGTCGAGGAAGGAGCGCAGATGCTCGCTTCGCGTCGGGTGGCGCAACTTGCGCAGCGCCTTGGCTTCGATCTGACGGATCCGCTCACGGGTCACGTCAAACTGCTTACCGACTTCCTCAAGGGTGTGGTCGGTATTCATGTCGATGCCGAAACGCATGCGCAGTACCTTGGCTTCACGGGCAGTGAGGCCGGACAGTACGTCGCGAGTCGCTTCTTTCAAGCTCTCAACAGTGGCGACATCGATTGGCGACTGCATGGTCGAGTCTTCGATGAAGTCACCCAGATGGGAGTCTTCGTCATCACCAATCGGCGTTTCCATGGAGATCGGCTCTTTAGCGATCTTCAATACCTTGCGGATTTTATCCTCAGGCATTTCCATGCGTTCGCCCAGCTCTTCCGGGGTCGGTTCGCGACCCATTTCCTGCAACATCTGCCGGGAAATGCGGTTGAGCTTGTTGATGGTCTCGATCATGTGCACCGGAATACGGATGGTGCGGGCCTGGTCGGCGATCGAGCGAGTGATCGCCTGACGGATCCACCAGGTGGCATAAGTCGAGAACTTGTAGCCGCGACGGTATTCGAACTTGTCCACCGCCTTCATTAAGCCGATGTTGCCTTCCTGGATCAGATCAAGGAATTGCAGGCCACGGTTGGTGTACTTCTTGGCGATGGAGATCACCAGACGCAAGTTCGCTTCAACCATCTCTTTCTTCGCGCGGCGGGCCTTGGCCTCACCGATCGACATACGACGGTTGATGTCTTTGATTTCTGCAATGGTCAGGCCGGTTTCGGTCTCAAGCGCGGTCAGCTTCTGCTGGCAACGGATGATATCGGGCTGCAGGCGACCGATGGCTTCGGCGTATTTCGCCTTGCCCTTGGCCAGTGCGTCGCTCCAGCTTTCGTCAACTTCGTTGCCCGGGAACTGGCGCAGGAAATCGGTACGCGGCATGCGCGCATCACGCACACAGAGCTGCATGATCGCACGCTCTTGTGCACGCAGACGCTCAAGGGCGCTGCGAACACGCTCAACCAGGCCTTCGAATTGCTTGGGCACCAGCTTGATCGGCATGAACAGCTCAGCCAGGGCCACCAGCTCGGCAATCGCCTGCTTGTTGCCACGACCGTGCTTCTTCAGGGCCTTGCGGGTGATTTCCATTTGATCGGAAACCGCACCGAAGCGCTGGGCCGCGATGACCGGGTCTGGACCGCTTTCGGCTTCTTCTTCGTCGTCGCTGCTTTCAGCTTCGTCGTCGTCGGAGTCGTCGTCCGCTTTTGCGGCTTTCGCATCAACAGGCGGCGGTACTTCGGCGGCAGGCGGCGCAATGCCGTCGTCCGGGTCGATATAACCGCTCAGGACGTCAGACAGGCGGCCACCTTCGGTGGTGACGCGAGTGTACTCGGAGAGAATGTGGTCAACCGTGCCAGGGAAGTGCGCAATGGCGCCCATCACTTCACGGATGCCCTCTTCGATACGCTTGGCGATTTCGATCTCGCCTTCGCGTGTCAGCAGCTCGACGGTACCCATTTCGCGCATATACATGCGCACCGGGTCTGTCGTGCGACCGATATCGGTCTCCACCGCAGCCAACGCGGCGGCAGCTTCTTCAGCGGCGGCTTCGTCGGTATCGGCGTCGGCCAGCATAAGGGAATCCTTATCTGGCGCAGTTTCGAATACGTTGATCCCCATGTCGTTAATCATGCGGATGATGTCTTCCACCTGCTCAGGATCTGAAATATCCTCAGGCAGGTGGTCGTTGACCTCCGCGTAAGTCAGGTAACCCTGCTCACGACCAAGAAGTATCAACTCTTTGATACGAGACTGCTGTTGCGCTTTTCCGGACATAACACCCTATCCACTGAAGGTCTTGGCGGGCAAAAAACAAGCCGAGGATTATACCCGAGCTATGACCTCACACGCCAGCTGAGGTCGGGTTTGATGCGTAAACATTCTGTTTTAAGAGGTCGCGCATCTGTTTTGCTATCTGAATTTGCTCTTCAGCCGATAATCCCGGCTGCCTTGCTCTCTTGATAAGTTCGTCGAGGGTCTGAGTGTGTTGACCCGCGGATAACCTATTAATGGTGTCTAAAAACTGTTGTTCAAGGTTGTCGCCGTCAATTAGCCACTCCTTTTCCGCCAGTGCCCGCAATAAACGGCCCTGTTCCGTGCCATGCCAGCGAGCCATCAACTGGATTGAGTTTAGCTTAGGGTTTTTCTGCACGGCTTCGATTAGTGCAATAAGCACCTGAGCATAGGTATTGCTCTCGTTGGCAAAGTGGTCGGCACTTTCAACCTTGCCGGCCAATTGTGGGTGGTGAATCAGTGTGCGCAGTGCAATCAGTGTGGGGGCTTCCACCGCTACGGGCGTGCGTGGCGCGTAGGCTTCATCGCGATCACCGCGCTTGCCGCTTTTGCTCCACGGCTTTTTATCCCACTTCTTGCCACCTGCGCCGGGCTTCTTTGGCGTCCATTCCTGCTGGGGCGCGAAGGCCTCTTGAGGTTGGTGGAAGTCGGCATAGTCCGGCATGGCGTCGTAATCCATGCCGGGGTCGTAGGCTGGCGGCGCCTCTTGCGGGGCGCTGTGCACCAGCTGGCTGACGGCTTCACCGCTCAGACCGGTGATCTCCAGCAGGCGCTGGCGCATCAGTGTGCGCAAATTGGCGCCGGGGACTTTGTCGATCAGCGGCGCCGCAAGGGTGGCCATATGGGCCTTGCCCTCCAGGGAGCGCGGGTCGGCTTCTTCGGTCAGTTGCTGGAAAAAATAATCCGCCAGCGGCTGTGCATGTTGATTGATGCGTGCACGGAACGCATCGGTACCTTCCGAGCGCACCAGCGTGTCCGGGTCTTCGCCTTCGGGCAGGAACAGGAAGCGTGCGCGACGCCCATCCTGCAGGCTCGACAGCGTGGCTTCGAGCGCGCGCCAGGCGGCGTTGCGGCCAGCCTGGTCGCCGTCGAAGCAAAACAGCACGCTGGGCACGACACGGAACAGGCGCTTCAGATGTTCTTCGCTGGTGGCGGTGCCGAGGGTCGCGACCGCGTTGCGCAGGCCTTGTTGGGCCAGGGCGATCACGTCCATATAACCCTCAACCACGATGATTTCGTCGAGGTTGCGGTTGTTCTTGCGCGCTTCGAACAGGCCGTAGAGTTCCTGGCCTTTGTGAAACACCGGGGTCTCCGGGGAGTTCAGGTACTTGGGTTTGTCATCACCAAGCACGCGGCCGCCAAAGGCGATGATGCGGCCACGGCTGTCGCGGATCGGGAACATCACGCGGTCGCGGAAGCGGTCATAGCGCTTGCCGGTCTCGGCGTTTTCCACCAGCAGGCCGGCGTCGATCATGGCCTTTTGCTGGAGGGTGTCGTTGCTAAGGTGTTTATACAGATTGTCCCAGCCCGGCGGAGCGAAGCCGAGACCGAAGTCCCGAGCGATTTCGCCGGTGAGGCCGCGGCCTTTGAGGTAGTCGACAGCGGCCTTGCGCTGCGGATGGCTCTTGAGTGCCTGGCGGTAAAAGTCGGCGGCAGCGGTAAGCAGCGGGTACAGCGGCGAATCGGTGGGTTGCCGGGGTTTGTGCGGGCGGCCACTTTCTTCGCGGGGCACTTCCATTCCTGCGGCTTTAGCCAAGTCCTCGACAGCCTGGGGGAAGTCCAGGTTGTCGTGGTCCATCAGGAAACCCAGGGCATTCCCGCCCGCCCCGCAACCGAAGCAGTAATAGAACTGCTTGTCGGGGCTGACGCTGAAGGATGGGGTTTTTTCTTTATGGAACGGGCAGCAGGCGGTGTAGTTTTTGCCGGCTTTTTTCAGCTGTACGCGTGAGCTGACAACATCGACGATGTCGGTGCGGTTCAGAAGGTCGTCAATAAAGCTCTGGGGAATCAGCCCGGCCATGGCGTTCTCGTCATCACTGCGTGTAAATGAGGACCCGTGAGGTGTTCAAGCGCACGTATAGGGGGCTCGATCATCATCGTCTGCATGGGTCATCAGGAAGTGTATCTGCCGAATATTCACTGAGGGTAGTTTCTGATCAGTCTTCGGCATGGAAATGTTGCCCGGGCGTCCGGTCTTGGCCAATGGCAGCCTCGGAAACGCATCGATGGGCACAGCCGACACGGTTGATCGTCTGTTTGAAGAATAGGTGTGCTCGTCAGTAGCCTTGTTAGGCTCGTCAGAAGAGACGTGCACCGCTGGCAAAAGAGCCAGCCCTGACGTGTGAAGCAGTGTCTCGGTCGCGTGTGCGGCGTCGACGGTGAAGCATCAAGCGATATCCGCAAATGCCAACAGCCCGGCTGAGGGCCGGGCTTGGCAGAAGCTTGCTACGAACGTCTGTGTATTAGTACAGACGAACGGCGCGGCGCTGTTCGCGCTGAACTTTCTTAGCGTGACGCTTAACAGCGGCTGCTGCTTTGCGCTTACGCTCAGAAGTTGGCTTCTCATAAAATTCGCGGCTACGAACTTCAGCCAGAACACCGGCTTTTTCGCAGGAGCGCTTGAAACGACGCAGAGCTACGTCGAAGGGTTCGTTCTCTTTTACTTTGACGGCTGGCATCCAGAGCTACCTTCTTTCATTACCGGGAATCAACGTTCTCGTCGCAAAAAATTCGCGGCTGAGGTCGTCGGTTTTTAAGGGTTGCGGATGTTAACCCCTCATTGCCCGGAATGCAAAGCCTCTGATCGAAAACCGCTAGTCGGGAGGGGGAGTGGCGACTATTATGCGCGCCTTCGAATTCAGCCTCTACAAGGCGCAAACCCATGCTAGTACTGGGACTTGAAACCTCCTGCGACGAAACCGGAGTCGCACTATACGACAGTGAACGCGGGCTTTTGGCCGATGCACTGTTCAGTCAGATCGACCTGCATCGCGCCTATGGCGGCGTGGTGCCGGAGCTTGCCAGCCGCGATCACGTCAAGCGCATGCTGCCATTGATCCGCCAGGTGCTGGATGAGGCCGGTTGTGTGGCAACCGAGATCGATGCCATTGCCTATACGGCAGGGCCCGGATTGGTCGGAGCCCTGCTGGTTGGGGCCTCTTGCGCCCAGGCGCTGGCCTTTGCCTGGGGTATTCCTGCTCTTGGTGTGCACCATATGGAAGGCCACTTATTGGCGCCCATGCTGGAAAAAACACCGCCGGAGTTCCCGTTCGTCGCTTTGTTGGTTTCGGGCGGGCATACGCAGCTGGTTCAGGTGGATGGGATCGGTCAATACACACTGTTGGGCGAGTCGCTGGACGATGCCGCCGGTGAAGCGTTCGACAAAACCGCGAAGATGATGGGGCTTAATTATCCGGGGGGGCCGGAAATCGCCCGTCTTGCCGAGAACGGCGTTGCCGGTCGCTACACCTTCCCGCGGCCGATGTGTGATCGTCCTGGCTTGATGTTCAGTTTCAGCGGTTTGAAAACCTCTGCCTTGAACACCTGGCAGCAGAGCGTCAGCGCCGGGGACGACGGCCAGCAAGCCCGTTGCGACATCGCGCTGGCGTTCCAGCAGGCTGTGGTGGAGACTTTGACCATCAAGTGCAAGCGCGCCCTGAAACAGGCGGGCATGAAGCGGCTGGTGATCGCAGGCGGCGTCAGCGCCAACAAGGCGTTGCGCAGTTCTCTGGAAAAAATGCTCGGCGACATGAATGGCAACGTGTTTTACGCACGCCCTGAGTTCTGCACTGACAACGGCGCGATGATTGCCTACGCCGGTTGCCAGCGCTTGCAGGCCGGGCAGCACGAAAGCCTGGCGATCAGCGTGCAGGCGCGCTGGCCGATGGAGCAATTGCCGCCGTTGTAAGGTTCAAGGGCACCGGGTCCAGGCGGGGTATTTAAAAATGCCGTTCGCGCCCGGCAAACAGGTCGCGTAGATTGCCGCGGTGGCGCCAGACGATCAGCAGTGTCAGCACGCTCATCGGTAGCAGCGCTTCTGGTTCCTGCCAGGCCAGCAGCGGCAGGGTCAGCGGCGTGGCAATCAGCGCGGCCAGCGAGCTGGTGCGGGTCAGGTAGAACGTCAGCAGCCAGGCGAGCATGGCCAGTAACG
The DNA here is from genome assembly GCF_044218845.1 of Pseudomonas sp. B16120. Taxonomy (NCBI): domain Bacteria; kingdom Pseudomonadati; phylum Pseudomonadota; class Gammaproteobacteria; order Pseudomonadales; family Pseudomonadaceae; genus Pseudomonas; species Pseudomonas sp. B16120. The sequence continues at coordinate 5,727,836 of NZ_CP162588.1, read as the reverse complement.
CCGCAGGGGGGTAAATGCCCAGCAGCATGCCGGCCGCCGTGGCGACGCCCTTGCCGCCGCGAAAGCGGAAGTACAACGGGAACAGGTGGCCCAGGACGGCACACAGGCCCACCCAGGCTTGCTGTTGCAAGCTAAGGCCGACGAGGCTGGCGATGAGCACGGGCAGCAGGCCCTTGCAGACGTCGCCCAGCAAGGTCAGGACGGCGAGTTTCTTGCCGGCCAGGCGCAACATATTGGTGGCGCCGGCATTGCCTGAGCCACTCATTCGCGGATCGGGATTTCCCGTCAAGCGGCTGAGCAAAATGGCGAAGGACAGCGAGCCGAGCAGGTAGGCGAAAATCGCCAGTGACCAAAACATGCTAACTATTCCGGGCGAGGACGCCCTGATTCTAACGGGGCATCGCGCCCTTGTCGTGCTGCGGAGAAAAGTGCTTGGACAGAGTGTTTATCGAAGGCCTGGAAGTCGACACCGTGATCGGGGCTTACGACTGGGAGCGCGGAATCCGGCAATGCCTGCGCCTGGACCTGAGCTTCGCCTGGGATAATCGCCCAGCTGCGGCAGGTGACGACCTGACCCTGGCACTGGATTACGCCAGGGTGTCTGCGCGTATCCAGGCCTTTGCCGAGCATTCCCAGTACCAACTGGTGGAAACCTTTGCCGAGCGTCTGGCCGAAGTGCTGATGAGTGAGTTCCAGATTCCCTGGCTGCACCTCAAGTTGACCAAGCCCGGCGCGGTACCGGCTGCCAAGGGCGTGGGCGTGGAGATCGAGCGCGGATGTCGTTGACTCAGGTTTACCTCGGGCTTGGCAGCAATATCGACCGCGAGGCTCGTCTATGCGCCGGCTTGGATGCGTTGGCGGGCTTCTTGACGGATATGCGCTGTTCGGCGGTGTTCGAAAGCCAGCCGGTGGGGATCAAAAGTGGGCCGTTTTTCAATCTGGTGGTGTCGGCTTATACCGACCTGCCGTTGATGGAACTTGATCGCCGGTTGAAATCCATCGAGGCCGACAACGGCCGCTACGCGCCCGACCGCAAAGGCCTGCCGTTGGATATCGATGTGTTGTTGTATGGCGATTGGGTGGGCAATTTCGATGGCTTGATCTTGCCGCGAGCCGAAATTCTGAAAAACGCCTTTGTGTTGTGGCCGCTGTCGATGATGGCGCCGGAGCGTCTGCACCCGGAGGCGGGCAAGACAATGGCCGAGTTGTGGCGAGACGCGCAAATTGATCAGGTATTGGCGCCTGTGGCGTTCGAGTGGCAGGGTCAGCCACTCACGCCACAAGCTCTTTTGTAGGAGCCGAGCGTGCTCGCGAAAAACCTGAGGGCGCTGCGTCATCGTTGAGGTTCTTCGCGAGCAAGCTCGCTCCTACAAGGGCTTTTGCTGTTCTTTGTAGGCTTTAAGCGCCTTGAGCCGTTCGCGCTTGAGCGCCTCGCCCAGTTCGGGGCCTTTGAAACCCTTTTCTAGCAGCGGCGCGACCGGCACTTCGCGTGCCACCTTTGCCGCTCCGCGCAAATAATCGGCCTGTGGATAACTGCGTTGCTCAAAACCCTCGCGGCCACGAGCGTCCATTTCGCAGGCCGCCACGAACTCTTCAAAGCGTTGCGGCCGACGGTACACGTCGAAGCTTTGCAGCAACTCCAGCAATGTCGAGGCCTTGAGTTCAAGCGCGCGATGCCCGTGAGTATGATATTGCCCCACCAGCAAGGCCAACTCCTGGCAATCCCTCGGCACCTTGAAACGCTCGTTCACCGCTTTGATCAGCTTCAAGCCGCGATGTTCGTGGGCAATGTGCTGCGGCAACTTATCCACAGGCGTCAGGCCTTTGCCCAGGTCGTGCAGCAGGCAGGCCCAGCGCACGCTCAGCGGTTGCTTGTGCAGGGCTGCTTGCTGCAGCACGCTCAAGGTATGCAAGCCGGTGTCTATTTCCGGGTGGTGAGCTGCGGGCTGCGGCACGCCGAACAGCGCATCCACCTCCGGCATCAAGGTTTTCAGTGCGTCGCAGTCACGCAGTACTTGGATAAATACCTGGGGTTGATCTTCCATCAGCGCCCGTGAGATTTCCTTCCAACTGCGCTCGGGGGTAAGGGCCTCCAACTCGCCGGACTCACTGAGTTGGCGCATTAATTCGAGGGTCTCAGGGGCGACTGTGAAGCCGAGAGGCGCATAGCGCGCGGCGAAACGCGCAACGCGTAGTACGCGGAGGGGATCTTCGGCGAACGCGGGAGAAACATGCCGTAAAAGACGCGCTTCAAGATCACGTTGTCCCTGATAAGGATCAGTCAGGTTACCCTCGTCATCCTCCGCCATGGCATTGATGGTCAGGTCACGCCGGATCAGGTCTTCTTCCAGCGTAACGTCGGGGCTCGCATGGAATATAAAGCCACCGTAACCCCGGCCATTCTTGCGTTCGGTGCGAGCGAGGGCGTATTCGTCACCGTTTTTCGGATCGAGAAACACCGGAAAATCGGCGCCCACCGGTTTATAACCCTTGGCGAGCATCTCTTCAGCCGTCGCGCCAACGACGACGCGGTCTATATCGGTGACCTCGATGCCCAGAAGGCGATCACGCACGGCGCCGCCGACTTTGTAGATTTTCATGAAAAAGCCTCCATTAGCGGCACAGGATAACGCCTGAGCCTGGCCAATGGAGGCTTTGCTGTTTCAGAGATGCACGACGGCCATGTCCAGGCGGCCATAGTCGTTGTCGTTATGATCGCTGCGCGGTGGTACATGGTGGGTCTTCATCACTTGGTCGCCCTGCAGGGTTTCCAAATGAATATCAAAACCCCAGAGCCGATGCAGGTGCTTGAGCACTTCCTCAGTGGATTCGCCCAAGGGTTTGCGGTCGTGTTGCTGGTGACGCAGGGTCAGCGAACGGTCGCCACGCACATCAATGCTGTAGATCTGAACGTTAGGCTCGCGGTTACCCAGGTTGTATTGCGCGGCCAGGGTTTCGCGAATGATGCGGTAGCCGGGTTCGTCGTGGATGGCAGGCACCACCAGGTCATCCTTGAGGTCGTCGTCCAGGATGCTGAACAACTTAAGGTCGCGGATCACCTGGGGCGACAGGTACTGCAGGATAAAACTCTCATCCTTGAAGCTGCTCATGGCGAACTTGATGGTCGATAGCCAGTCGCTGCCGGCGATTTCCGGGAACCAGCGGCGGTCTTCCTCCGTGGGGTGCTCGCACATGCGGCGGATATCGCGGTACATGGCAAAACCCAGTGCATAGGGGTTGATGCCGTTGTAGTACGGGCTGTCGAAGCCTGGCTGGAAGACCACGCTCGTATGGGACGTGAGGAACTCCATCATGAAGCCGTCAGTGACCAGGCCTTCGTCGTACAGGTCGTTCATCAGGGTGTAATGCCAGAAGGTTGCCCAGCCTTCGTTCATTACTTGGGTTTGGCGCTGGGGATAAAAATATTGCGCGATCTTGCGCACGATGCGCACGATTTCGCGCTGCCAGGGCTCCAGCAGCGGTGCGTGCTTTTCGAGGAAATACAGGATGTTTTCCTGCGGTTCGGCGGGGAAGCGGGCATTGTCCTTGTCGCTGTTCTTGTCGGCGCGCTTGGGGATGGTGCGCCACAGGTCGTTGATCTGTTTCTGCAGGTGCTCCTCGCGCTCCTTCTGGCGCAGGCGTTCCTCTTCGGCGGAAATAGGATAGGGACGCTTATAGCGATCGACCCCATAATTCATCAGCGCGTGGCAGGAGTCCAACAGGTCTTCCACCGCATCGATACCGTGGCGCTCCTCGCACTGCATGATGTATTGCTTGGCGAACACCAGGTAATCAATGATCGAACTGGCATCGGTCCAGGTGCGAAACAGGTAGTTGCCCTTGAAGAAACTGTTATGCCCATAGCAGGCATGGGCCACTACCAGCGCCTGCATGCAGATGGTGTTTTCTTCCATCAGGTACGCGATGCACGGGTCGGAGTTGATCACGATCTCGTAGGCCAGGCCCATCTGGCCGCGTGTGTAGGACTTCTCGGTACTGAGAAAGTGTTTCCCGTAGGACCAATGGTGATAGCCCAGGGGCATGCCCACCGAGGCATAGGCATCCATCATCTGTTCAGCGGTGATGACTTCTATCTGATTGGGATAGGTGTCCAAGGCATAACCCGCCGCGATACGGCTGATTTCCCGGTCATAGGCCTGGATCAGTTCGAAGGTCCACTCGGAACCGGTGGAAATGGGTTGGCGCTTGTTCTCTTTTTTGGCGGTCATGTCACTAACCTGCGCTGGAAGAGTTCACGGAAGACCGGGTAGATATCGCCGGCCGAGACCAGTTGCTGCTGGGCGAACGTGTCGGCAAAGGCTTCGCCGATGCGCTCGTATTCGAACCAGAGGGCCTGGTGCTCACGGGGGGTGATTTCGACGTAAGTGTAGTACTGCACGAACGGCATGATCTGGTTGATCAAAATGTCCCGGCAGATCGGCGAGTCGTCGTTCCAGTTGTCGCCGTCGGAGGCTTGGGCGGCGTAGATGTTCCACTCGTTGGCGGGGTAGCGCTCGGCCATGATCTCCTGCATCAGCTTCAGTGCGCTGGAAACAATGGTGCCGCCGGTTTCCCGCGAGTAGAAAAACTCCTCTTCGTCCACCTCTCGCGCGCTGGTGTGATGGCGGATGAACACTACGTCAATCTTGTCGTAGTTTCGTTTCAGGAACAGGTACAGCAGGATAAAGAAGCGCTTGGCGATGTCCTTGGTGGCCTGGGTCATGGAGCCGGAAACGTCCATCAGGCAGAACATCACAGCCTTGGAGCTGGGGTTGGGTTGCTTGACCAGCAGGTTGTATTTCAAGTCAAAGGTATCGAGGAACGGCACGCGGTGGATGCGCGCGCTGAGTTTTTCGATTTCCGCCTCGATTTCCTGGATATCGCCGAAGTTGTCCGGTTCTTCGCGCTTCAAGCGTGCCAACTCTTCCTTGGCCTGCTTGAGTTTGGCGCGGCTGCTGCCGGACAGGGCGATACGCCGTGCGTGGGCTGAACGCAGGGTGCGGATGATGTTGATGCGCGACGGGTTGCCCTCGTTGCTGATCCCAGCACGTACGGTCTTGAAGGTATCGGTGCCGGTCAGGTTGCGTTTGACCAGGTTGGGCAGTTCGAGGTCTTCGAACATGAATTCGAGGAATTCTTCCTGAGTGATCTGGAATACGAATTCATCCATGCCTTCGCCAGAGTTGCCGGCTTTGCCCGGGCCTTTGCCGCCGCCACCGCCTTGTGGGCGCTGGATATGTTCGCCGGTGGTGAATTCCTTGTTGCCGGGGTGCACCACGGTCTGTTTGCCGCCGCGGCCATGGTGAAGCACCGGTTCGTCGATGTCCCGTCCGGGAATGCTGATTTGTTCGCCATGCTCCATATCGGTGATGGAGCGGCGGCTGACGGCCTCTTCTACCGCCTTTTTGATGTGGTCACGGTACCGCCGCAGGAAACGCTGGCGGTTTACCGTGCTCTTGTTCTTGCCATTGAGGCGTCGGTCGATCACATAGCTCATGGGGAGCCCTCCGGGCAGCTTCACGTTACAAGCTTCAAGCCGCGGGCTGGAAGCTTAGAGACAAGCGGTCAACTGCCAGGCCGGATGCCTGGCAGTGCGCGCTTGCCGCTGCCTTACTGCGATTTGCGAACCCGCAGGTACCACTCGGAGAGCAGTCGTACCTGTTTGTCGGTGTAGCCTCGCTCGACCATGCGTGTGACGAAGTCGTTGTGTTTTTGCTGATCCTCCTTGCTGGCCTTGGCGTTGAAGCTGATGACGGGCAGCAGGTCCTCGGTGTTGGAGAACATTTTCTTCTCGATGACCACCCGCAGCTTCTCGTAGCTGAGCCAAGTGGGGTTCTTGCCGTTGTTGTTGGCACGGGCGCGCAGTACGAAATTGACGATTTCGTTGCGGAAGTCCTTCGGATTGCTGATGCCGGCGGGTTTCTCGATTTTTTCCAATTCTTCGTTGAGGGCCACGCGATTGAGGATTTCGCCGGTTTCCGGGTCGCGGTATTCCTGATCCTGGATCCAGAAATCGGCGTACAGGACGTAGCGGTCGAAAATGTTCTGGCCGTATTCGCTGTAGGACTCCAGGTAAGCGGTCTGGATTTCCTTGCCGATGAACTCGATGTAGCGCGGCGCCAGGTATTCCTTGAGGAAGCGCAGGTAGCGCTCACGGGTTTCGGCCTGGAATTGCTCCTGTTCAATCTGTTGTTCCAGCACATAGAGCAAGTGCACCGGGTTGGCGGCAATCTCGTGGGGATCGAAGTTGAAGACCTTGGACAGGATCTTGAACGCAAAGCGCGTCGACAGACCGTTCATGCCCTCGTCCACACCGGCTGTATCACGGTATTCCTGGATCGACTTAGCCTTGGGATCGGTGTCCTTGAGGTTTTCGCCGTCGTAGACGCGCATCTTCGAATAGATATTGGAGTTCTCCGGCTCCTTGAGGCGCGACAGTACGGTGAACTGGGCAAGCATTTTCAGGGTGTCGGGGGCGCAATGGGCCTTGGCCAGGGAGCTGTTGAACAGCAGTTTGTCGTAAATCTTGATTTCGTCACTGACCCGCAGGCAGTACGGCACCTTGACGATATAGATCCGGTCGATGAAGGCTTCGTTGTTCTTGTTATTGCGGAAGGTATGCCATTCCGATTCGTTGGAGTGAGCCAGCAAGATCCCGGTAAATGGAATCGCCCCCAGGCCTTCGGTACTGTTGTAGTTACCTTCCTGGGTAGCGGTGAGCAGTGGGTGCAGCACCTTGATCGGTGCCTTGAACATCTCCACGAACTCCATCAGGCCCTGGTTGGCCCGGCACAATGCGCCCGAATAGCTGTAGGCATCGGCATCGTTCTGCGGAAACTCTTCCAGTTTGCGGATATCGACCTTGCCCACCAGTGCCGAAATGTCCTGATTGTTTTCATCGCCGGGTTCGGTCTTGGCCACGCCGATCTGGTTGAGGATCGACGGGTAGAGTTTCACCACCCGGAACTGGCTGATATCACCGCCGAACTCGGCCAGGCGCTTGGTGGCCCAGGGCGACATGATGGTGTTGAGGTAGCGCCGCGGGATACCGAAGTCTTCCTCGAGGATCGCGCCATCTTCCGTGGCGTTGAACAGGCCCAGGGGCGACTCGAAGACGGGCGAGCCCTTGATCGCATAGAAGGGCACCTTCTCGATCAATTGCTTGAGCTTTTCCGCCAGGGACGATTTGCCGCCGCCGACCGGGCCGAGCAAATAGAGGATCTGCTTCTTCTCTTCCAGGCCTTGGGCGGCATGGCGGAAGTAGGAAACGATCTGGTCGATGCATTCTTCCATCCCATGGAAGTCTTCAAAGGCCGGATAGCGGCGGATCACCTTGTTGGAAAATATCCGCGACAGGCGCGAATTATTGGCGGTTTCCACCAGTTCTGGCTCGCCAATCGCCAATAGCAAGCGTTCGGCGGCAGAAGCGTAGGTGCTGCGGTCCTGTTTGCACAGCTCGAGATACTCCTGAAGCGTGAGTTCTTCCTGCTGTGTGGACGCGAAGCGTTGTTGGAAGTGGCTAAAGATACTCATGACGTCGTCACCTCGCTCGATACGTGGAGCCGACGCCGGATCAATCAGTCGATGCTGGCAGTCATTGACGCACGCCAATGGCTGTTTTCCCCCCAGAACACCCTGAAACGCTACCGATGACCCGTACGCCGGTGTACCGGCTCTCCCCTGATTCGGATGGCCTGCGCTTAAGGATAGTTCGGAATCCGGGAGGTCAAGGCGCGATGCGCAATTAGTTTGGCTGCGCCGTTCGTCAGAAACGGCGCAAGCCCAAGCGTCACGCGGGGTAGCGGGGTGTGAAAAAAATTATTGCGAATCGCCCGAAGAAATTTCCGCGGGATAGGTCGTACGCCACAGCTCAAACCCGCCGTCCAGGCTGTAGACGTCAGAGAAACCCTGGCTGATCAGATACGCGGCTGCACTCTGGCTGGAATTGCCGTGGTAGCAGGCGACGATCAGCGGTGCATCGAGGTCGGCGGCGCGGATGAAGTCGGCGATGTTGACGTTGTCCAAGTGCTGGGCGCCGGTGATGTGAGCGGCGGCATAAGTAGGCTGGTCGCGGATGTCGACGACTACGGCACCTTGCTCGCGCAGGGTCTGTGCTTCTTGGGGAGGGATACGTTTGAATTCGGTCATGGCGGGCTCCTATTGCTTGGCGGTGGCCGGCAGGGTAATGGAAAGGGGCGATTCGCACTGGCAGTCGAGGCGCTTGCCCGTGTCGATGTTCATCAGGGTCATGGCACCGCCCCACACGCAACCGGTGTCGAGGGCGAACACGCCGGGTTCATCGCACTTGCCTTCCAGCGCGGCCCAGTGGCCAAAGATGATCTTTGTGTCTCGGGTCCTGCGTTCCTTGTAGGCGAACCAGGGCTTGTAGCCGGGCAGGGCGGTGTCGGCGCCTTCCTTGCTTTTGAGGTCCAGTTTGCCTTCGGCCGTGCAGAAGCGCATCCGCGTGAAGTAGTTGGTGATGACTCGCAGGCGGGCCACGCCGGTGAGGTCGTTGTCCCACTTCACTGGGTCGTTGCCGTACATGCCGTCGAGGTAAGCGGTGTACAGGTTGTCATCAGCCAATGCACTTTCAACTTCGGCAGCGCACTTGAGGGCTTTTTTCAGCGTCCACTGCGGCGGGATACCGGCATGCACCAAGGCCATGTTGCGATCCTCGTCGTAGTGCATAAGTTTTTGCCGGCGCAGCCAGTCGAGCAGTTGAGCGCGGTCTGGGGCTTCGAGAATTTCCCGCAGGGTGTCGCCTTTTTTGAGGCGCTCGATAGTGTTGCCGGCCGCAAGCAGATGCAGGTCATGGTTGCCCAGCACGCATACCAAGGAATCACGCAGGCCATAGAGGTAGCGCAGGGTTTCCAGGGACTGTGGGCCCCGGTTAACCAAGTCTCCCACCAACCACAAGCGATCATTTGCCGGGTCGAAGGCTACGCGCTCCAGCAGGCGCTTGAGAGGGTCCAGGCAACCTTGCAGGTCGCCGACCGCGTACGTCGCCATCAGTGCAGGGCTCCTGGCACAGCCAGGCGGAAGGGCTTGATGATTGCATCGAACAGTTGGCCGTCGGTGGCCTTCATTTGATACGAGCCTTGCATGGTGCCGACCTTGGAGGTCATTACCGTGCCGCTGCTATAAGTGTGGCTGGCGCCGCTGTCGATCAACGGTTGCTGGCCGACAACGCCTGCCCCGCGCACTTCCTCGACCTGGCCGTCGCCATCGGTGATGACCCAGTGGCGCGACAGCAGCTTGGCCGGCACCAGCCCGTTGTTCTTCACTGTAATGGTGTAGGCAAAGGCGAAGCGGTTATGTTCGGGTTGCGATTGGTCCGCCAGGAAGCGGGTGACGACGCTGACGTCTATCTGATAGCGAGGATCGGACATGCAAGAGGCCTTAAAAGCGAAGGACAGCAGATGCGGGTCAGTCTAGGCCAAGAGGTGGGCACTAGGCCAGACATGCTGTCTGGGCTCTTGAACTTGATGAAACGACTCTATCAACGTAACGCGGTTAAACCTGTGGGAGCGGGCTTGCTCGCGAATGCGGTGCGTCAGTCAACTGATCTATAACTGATCCACCGCATTCGCGAGCAAGCCCGCTCCCACATTGGAGGGTGTTGAACCCTATTGCGCTGTTGGCGCTGGCTGGATGGCAAGCTGGTCAGCCAGGCGCACGAACGCGGCCAGGTCCAGTTGCTCGGGGCGCAGGCCGCCGTCGACGCCGGCGGCTTCGATTTCAGCATTGCTCAGCAGGGCTTTGAGTGTGTTACGCAAGGTCTTGCGGCGTTGGTTGAACGCTTCGCGTACCACACGTTCCAGCAGTTTGTGATCCTTGGCCGGGTGCGGCAGTACGGCATGCGGCACCAGGCGCACGATGGCTGAATCGACCTTCGGTGGCGGGTTGAACGCGCCCGGGCCGACGTTGAACAGGTGCTCTACGCGGCAGTGATACTGGACCATGATCGACAAGCGGCCCCAGTCACCACCGCCAGGGCCTGCGGCCAGGCGCTCCACCACTTCCTTTTGCAGCATGAAGTGCATGTCGCGGATGATCCCGGCGTTGTTCAGCAGGTGAAAAATCAGCGGTGTGGAGATGTTGTACGGCAGGTTGCCCACCACCCGCAGGCTATTGGGCGCGGCATTGAGGCTATTGAAGTCGAACTTCAGCGCATCGCCCTGGTGCAGATTGAAGTTGGACTTGCCGGCGAACTGCTGGTTGAGGATCGGGATCAAGTCCTTGTCCAGTTCCACCACGTCCAGTTGCCCACCGCTGGCCAGCAGGCCTTGTGTCAGTGCGCCCTGGCCCGGGCCGATTTCCAGCAGGCGGTCTTCTGGCTTGGCATGGATGGAGCGCAGGATGCGATCGATTACGCCAGCGTCATGCAGGAAGTTCTGCCCGAAGCGCTTGCGCGCCCGGTGTTGGTAATGCTCAGTCATATACGGGTCTCGGCCATCTGATAGGCGGTTTCCAGGGCCACGTGCAGGCTGCCGGTATCGATCTTGCCGCTGCCTGCGAGGTCCAGGGCGGTGCCATGGTCGACGGAAGTGCGGATGATCGGCAGGCCCAGTGTCACGTTGACTGCGGCGCCGAAGCCTTTGTATTTCAGCACGGGCAGCCCCTGGTCGTGGTACATCGCCAGCACTGCGTCGCAGTGCTCCAGATATTTGGGGGTGAACAGAGTGTCTGCAGGCAATGGGCCGCGTAGGTCCATGCCTTCTTGGCGCAGGCGCTCTAATGTCGGTTCAATGATGTCGATTTCTTCATGGCCCAAGTGGCCGCCTTCACCGGCGTGGGGGTTAAGCCCACAGACCAGGATACGCGGCTGGGCAATGCCGAATTTGTGTTGCAGGTCGCTGTGCAGGATGCGCGTGACACGCTCCACACGCTCGGCAGTGATGGCATCGGCGATTTCACGCAGCGGCAAGTGGGTGGTCACCAGCGCCACACGCAGGCCGCGGGTGGCGAGCATCATCACCACTTGAGCGGTATGGGTCAGTTCCGCGAGGAATTCGGTATGGCCGGAAAAGGCGATACCGGATTCGTTGATCACACCTTTGTGCACCGGTGCGGTAATCATGCCGGCGAAGTCGCCGTCGATGCAGCCTTGGCCCGCACGGGTCAACGTCTCCAGCACAAATGCCGCGTTGGCCGTATTCAACTGCCCTGCAACCACTTTGGCTTGCAGCGGGGTGTCCCACACATACAGGCTGCCGGCGGGGGCCGGCAGGTCGGGCCAGTTGCCCGGCGCCACGTCCAGCAGGTTGACGGCCACACCCAGTTGCGCGGCCCGCTCAAGGAGCAGGTCGCGGCTGGTAATGGCAATCAGGGGGTGTGGCTGGGGTTGCGAGGCGAGCAGCAGGCACAGGTCTGGACCAATGCCGGCTGGCTCGCCGGGTGTCACCGCGAAACGCTGGGGTTTCACTGGGGTGCCTGGTCGGTGCCTGTTTGCTCGGCGCCTGGCAGCTTGTTCTCTACATACGCTTCGTCACGGATCTGACGCAGCCAGGTTTGCAGCTCTTCGTCGTATTTGCGGTTACGCAGTACGCTCAGGGCTTGCTGCTCGCGGGCCTGGGTGGTGTTGTCCGTGGCGCGACGGCCAAGCACTTCCAGCACATGCCAGCCGTACTGAGTCTTGAACGGCTTGGACAATACGCCTTGCGGTGTCTCGGCCATAACCTGCTGGAACTCAGGCACCAGAGCTTTCGGGTCGATCCAGTTCAGATCGCCGCCGTTAAGGGCAGAACCTGGGTCTTCCGAGAAGCTTTTAGCCAGGGTGGCGAAGTCTTCACCGCTTTCAATGCGGTCGTAGATCTTCTGGGCCAGTTCCTTGGTTTGTGCCTCAGTGCGGATTTCGCTCGGTTTGACCAGGATGTGACGAACATGGACTTCGTCTTTCAGCGAAGTCTCGCCGCCGCGACGTTCCAGCAGCTTCAGGATGATGAAGCCACCCGGGGTGCGGGCTGGCTGGGTAATGCCACCGACTTCCATGGCGCTCAATTCGCGATCAAACGGAGGTGGCAATTGAGCGGCTTTACGCCAGCCCATGTCACCGCCTTCGAGGGCGTTGTCGCTGCCGGACTGAGCAATGGCCATCTGGGCAAAATCTGCACCCGCTTTCAGGCGCTCATAGATCGCCTGGGTTTTAGCGGCGGCGGCATTAAGCTGCTCAGAGTTGGCTCCGTCCGGGGTTGGGATCAGGATATTGGCCAAGTGCAACTCTTCGGAGAGCTGCATCTTGCCCAGGTCCGAGGCCAGGAAGTTCTTCACTTCCTGCTCGGACACCTGAACCCGCTCGGCCACACGGCGCTGGCGCACACGGCTGATGATCATTTCGCGCTTGATCTGGTCACGGGCGTCCTCGTAGGACAAACCATCGCGAGCCAGGGCGGCGCGGAACTGATCAATGCTCATGTTGTTACGCTGGGCGATGGTGCCAACGGCCTGGTTCAATTCTTCGTCTGAAATACGGATGCCAGAACGGTCGCCAATCTGCAATTGCAGGTTCTCGACGATCAGACGCTCCAGCACCTGGGGTTCCAGGACGCTGCTCGGTGGCACACCACCGCCACGCTTGGCGATGGTTTGCTGAACTTCCTTGACCCGTTGGTCCAGCTGGCTCTGCATGATCACGTCGTTGTCGACGATGGCCGCTACTTTATCCAGCTGTTGAACTGCGGCGTGTGCCGAAACAGTACCCAGGAACAGCGCGCCCAGCACTAGCGGGCGCAAACACTCAGAAAGCTTTGTCTTCACGTTCACGATAACCTTGAATGCCTTTGTCGAGGAAGCTCTCTACCTTGGCGCCGGTCAGGCCGCCGAGTCCTTTAAGGACGATCTGGAAGAAGAGCCCGTGGTCACCCTTTTCGTTCTGAGGGGCGATCTGCGTGTATTCGTCGTTGGAAACCCAGTAACGGTTGATGACGCGCAGTTTCCAGCAGCAGTTGTCGTACTCGAAACCACCAAAGGCTTCCAGGGTACGGTTGCGAGCATAGTCATACTGCCAGCGCGTGATCAGGTTCCACTGGGGAATGATCGGCCACATCATCGAGAAGTCGTGTTGCTGGATTTTGTAGTAATCCTTCACGTAGTTCTCTTGGCCCGGGCTGCCGAAGTCTCCGCCGAACTGCCATTTACCGGTCAGTTGGTTGTAGACAACCTGGTCGTTGCGATAGCGGTAGCCCAGGTTGACGACCTTGTTCGGGTTGTCTTCCGGCTGGTAGTGGAACATCGCGCTGCCGGAGCGAGGGCTATGGCTCTCGGTGTCCCAGTTGTAGTCGGCTGTGGCGCGCCAGTCGCGGTTGAAGCGGAACTCGTACTCCAGTGCAACAGGAGATACGTTTGAGTGCGCGTCATCACGTGTCTTGGCGTCGATGCCAGGCAATTGAACTTCACGATCCTTGAAGTACACCGCTTGGCCGATGGAAGCGCGTTGACGTTCGAAACCGTTCTCTTCAATCCAGCGGCTGGTGAGACCAAAGGACAGCTTGTTTTCGTCGCCGATACGGTCGGAACCGCTGAAGCGGTTGTCCCGGAACAGCGAGGAGTAGCTGAACGAGTTCTCGCTGGTGTCGAAGACAGGAATCTCGGTCTGGTCTTTATTCGGTACGTAGAGGTAGAACGCACGAGGTTCGAGGGTCTGGTTGTAATCTTTACCAAACCAATTGGTTTTACGGTCGAAGTACAGGCCGCTGTCGATGCTTGCAATAGGTACTGAGCGGTCCTGTGAGCTATTGAAGGTTTGACCTCCTGCAGCCATCTGGCTCTTGCCTGTACCGTCAAGGTCAAGATCGTACTTGGTATATACGTACTTCAACTTCGGCGTCAAAAAGCCGTAGGACCAGTTCATCGGATAAGAGACAGCTGGCGCAAGGTTCAGACGAGTGCCGTTTGCACGAGTCAAGCCAGTGACGTTGGTATCGAGGCGACGCGAAACCAAGCCATTTTCGTCGGTAAAGTTACCGTTCTCCAGGTCTCGATCAAATCGTACGGCTTCGGTTTCATAACTGAAGTCCAGGCCGCCCGGATGAAAGGGCAGTTGGCCATTCAACGTGAGCTGCGGCAACCGGTCATACGGTGTGATCTGAGTGATTGTCGCCAGCTGATAAGCCTGGACATTCAAGCGGGCCTGATAAGAGTCGCCCCGATACGTCAAGGATCCCTGCTGGTTCAGAGCGTCCTGGCTCTCAACCCCTTCCTCATACGACTTCAAATCCTGGAAGTAATAAGGATCGCTGATCCGGGTGTAATCCACCTGCGACGTCAGACGCGAATCCAACCCACCCTTATGCTGCCAATTGAGCATATAGCGGGTCTTTTCGTAATCAGTCTGGTTCTTCCGCTCGTCGTTATCGTCGTTGAGGTACGCCCCACCAAACTGCCCTTCACTCGACTTGGTCAGATAGCGGAACTCGCCTTCCATCAACAAGCCACGTTTAGTCATGTACTGCGGGTACAACGTGGCATCGTAGTTCGGCGCCAGGTTGAAGTAGTACGGTGTTACCAGCGTAAAGCCAGTTTCCCCACCGGTGCTGAAGCTCGGCGGCAGGAAGCCGGATTGGCGACGGTCGTCGATCGGGAAGTAGATGTACGGGGTGTACAGGATCGGGATGTTCTTGACCCGCAACGTCGCGTTGGTCGCCGTACCGAAACCGGTGGCCGGGTTCAACGTGATGTTGTTGCCCTTGAGCTGCCAGGCGTTGCTGTCCGGCTCGCAGGTGGTGTACGTACCGTCCTTGAGACGGATGATCGCATTCTCTGCACGCTTGGCGTATAGCGCGTTACCGCGGATGCGTGACTTGTGCATCACGTATTCGGCGTTATCGATCTGGGCGGCGCCGGTGTCGAGCTGGACTTGAGCGTGGTCACCCACGATCAGGGCGCCGTTGTCGCGCAGGCGCACCTTGCCATTTAGTTCGCCACGGTTCTCAGCCTGGTACAGGCTGGCTTCGTCCGCTTCCAGTTGCATGCTGCCCTGGCGCATGACCACGTCACCGGCCAGGGTAGCGACCTGCTGCTCCTGCTCGTAACGCGAGGCCTTGGCGCCGATGAAGGTCGGCGCATCGCTCTTGTTCGTCTTGTCGTTCATGCCAGGACGAGTCGGCTCGATGTACGCGCCGCCGCAGTAAGGGCCGGTTTCGGCCAACTGTGCTGCGGTCAGCTTGTCGCGAGGTACCCAGTCCAGGTGGCTGTAGTCGGCGCTGCGCGAGCGCAGGCCACGGCCCTTGGCTTCGGTGACCAGCATGGTCTTGGGCTCGGCGTCGACGCTGCCGCCAGCTTTGCCTTGCGGCGTGCTGTTGGCCGAGCTGACGGCAGCACCGTCATGCACCGGGCGCGGTGGCAATGGGGCGGCGGCCGTCTTCGGCGCACAATCCCAGGCACCCGAAGCAGAGACTGAGCAGTCATACTGTTCCGCGGCGACCACGAATGAGGTGGCGAAAGGTTGCAAGGCCAGCAGACTGCCGGTTACCAGCAACGGAAATTTTCTACGAAACGCGGGGGATTTCAATGCCATCTTATTAGTCCGGGCTTCCTGCGTGCCATCTGCCCGCGGTTTGGGCCGCACGCCTCTCGATGGTCTGAAAAAGATGCGTGATAATAAAGCATGCCCCGCTTGACGGCTAGCGCCGTCGGAGACCCTTGTAATGCCCGAGCACGATCTACGTTTACAACAGCTGGAAGTCTGGCTGGATGAGCAGTTGCCGATTCTTTTCAACGCTCAGGACTGGGGCCCCGTGCCCCCGGCCACATTGACCGCGGCCAGCAGCGACGCGAGTTTCAGGCGTTACTTCCGATGGGAGGGCGGTGCCCATACGTTCGTCGTCATGGACGCGCCACCCCCCCAGGAAAACTGCAAACCTTTCGTCGATATTGCGCATTTGCTCGCGAAATCGGGAATAAATGTGCCAAAAATTTATGCAGAAGATTTGCCCCGTGGCTTTCTTTTGCTCAATGACCTAGGCACAAAAACCTATCTGGACGTGATTGACGGTGAAAATGCCGACCAATTATTTGCCGATGCCATCGACGCGCTGCTGGCTTTCCAGCAATTGCCGATGGATGCACCGTTGCCCAGCTATGACGTGGCTTTATTGCGTCGCGAGCTGGAGCTGTTCCCGGAATGGTATGTGCGCCGTCACTTGGGCATCGACCTCGACCCTGAGCAACAAGCCCTCTGGCAACGTGCCAGCCAGCAGTTGATCGACAGCGCCCTGGCCCAGCCCAAGGTGCTGGTGCACCGCGACTACATGCCGCGCAACCTGATGATCAGTGAGCCAAGCCCTGGCGTGCTGGATTTCCAGGACGCGGTCTACGGCCCGGTGACCTATGACATCACCTGCCTGTTCAAGGACGCCTTCCTCAGTTGGCCCCAGGCCCGCGTGCGCGAATGGCAGCGTGGCTATTGGCAGCGTGCCGGACAATTGGGGATTCCAGTACAGGACGACTTTGAGGAGTTCCTGCGTGCCAGCGACCTGATGGGCGTGCAGCGTCACCTCAAGGTTATCGGCATCTTTTCGCGTATCTGCCACCGCGACGGCAAACCACGCTACCTGGCCGACGTGCCGCGTTTCTTTGCTTATATAGAAGCGGTGCTGGCCGACCGACCCGAGTTGAGTGACCTGGGCGAGTTACTCGCCAGCCTGCGCGAACCTGCCGAGGCCAGCGTATGAAGGCGATGATCCTGGCGGCGGGCAAGGGCGAGCGCATGCGTCCGCTCACCCTGCATACGCCCAAGCCGCTGGTGCAAGCCGGCGGCAAGCGGCTGATCGAGTATCACCTTGAAGCCTTGGCGAAGGCCGGCTTTACCGAGATCGTGATCAACCACGCCTGGCTCGGCGAGCAGATCGAAAGCTACCTGGGCGACGGTGCCCAATTCGGTCTGCGCATCCGCTACTCGCCGGAGGGTGAACCGCTGGAAACGGGGGGTGGGATATTCCAGGCGTTGCCGCTGCTGGGCGACGAACCGTTTCTGGTGGTCAATGGCGATATATGGACCGACTACGATTTCATCCAGCTCAAGCAGCCGATCCGGGGCCTGGCGCACTTGGTGATGGTCGACAACCCAGCACACCACCCCTCGGGCGGGGATTTCTACCTGGATCACGGTGTGCTTCATGATGCCGCGCCCGGTGCCGATAACCTGACCTTCAGTGGCATTTCAGTGCTCGACCCTAAATTGTTCGCGGGTTGCAGCGCCGGTGCCTTCAAGCTGGCCCCGCTGTTGCGCGAGGCCATGGCCAAAGGTTTGGTAACGGGGGAGCACATGGCAGGACGCTGGGTGGATGTAGGGACGCTGGAGCGATTGGCGCAGGTCGAAACCTTGCTGACAGCGGGGCAGTAGGATGTTGTGGCCAGGGACGCTGATCGGCGCCGGGGCTGGCTTTGCCATTGCCAGTATCCCGGGGGCTCTGTTGGGGGCATTGCTGGGGCAGGCGCTGGATCGCCGTCTGCAACTGCACAGTTGGGCGCAGTTGCGTGAACGCCTGGGTGGGCGCCCGGCTTTGCGCAACGATGAACTGCTGTTTGTGCTGCTGGGACGCCTAGCCAAGAGTAATGGCCGGGTTGTCGATGGGCATATCCAGCAAGCGCGCCAGGAGATGCGCGCACTGGACATGAGTGAGCCGGCCCAGCGCCGCGCGATCAGCGCCTTCAACCGTGGCAAGTCCGGCAGCGACCGGGTTCGCCGTTACCTGCGGGTGCTCAAGACGCAGCCCCATGCGGCGGAAGGCGTGCTGCGCGCCTGTTGGCGCATGGCGTGGGCGGACGGTCGAGCGGATGCTGCCGAGCGCGACCTGATCGACCAGTGGGGCAAGTGGTTGGGCTGGACGCCACAGCAGCTTCAGGCATTGGCGACCGATTACGCGCCGGAGCGCAAGCCATTGGCCAATCGTGGCGGTGCCTATCAGGAGGCGTTGCGTATCCTGGGGGTGACGGCAACCACTGAGCCTTCGGTGATCAAGCGCGCCTACCGCCGCCTGCTCAGCCGTCACCATCCGGACAAGATCGCCGGCACGGGTGCCAGCCCCGCGCAAGTGCGGGAGGCGACCGAACGAACCCGAGAGTTGCATAACGCCTATGCGCTGATTCGCGAGCGGCGGGATTTTCGTTGAGACTATCGCCACTCAACGCCATGTGGGAGGGGGCTTGCCCCTGCCACATCGTTGTGCGACATGGTCGACTATGTGATCAGTCTGCGCTGCCCTTCGGGCTCAGCCACCCGCGAACCCTGCGGTACAACTGCTCTTGCTCCGCCGCGCTATTGCCGGGTAACGCCGTGAGCGACACCTGCTTATAGCTGTCATTCTTCGAGCGCTTGGCCGCCTGGAGTCGCTCCAGGGCGTTCTTGCGATCCTGGGCGCCTTGATAGAACACATCCGCCGTGGGCACCTTCAAGGCCGGCGCCAGTTGCTGCAGGTCCGGTTGGCGAGCCGCAGGCGTCTTGCCGGCCACCATCACCAACCTCTGCACCTGGGAGGGTTGTTTCTCGCTGAGGTAGCGTGCCGCCCAC
Organism: Pseudomonas sp. B16120; assembly: GCF_044218845.1. NCBI lineage: Bacteria > Pseudomonadati > Pseudomonadota > Gammaproteobacteria > Pseudomonadales > Pseudomonadaceae > Pseudomonas > Pseudomonas sp. B16120. The sequence goes on along the minus strand of NZ_CP162588.1, from coordinate 5,709,328 downwards.
CAGGCCCCGGTGCCATGGCCGAGCAACACCACACTGCGGGCGCTTTGGGTCTGGGCGAAGGCGACGGCGGCGTCGATACGGTCGAAGATGCGCTTGGTGTCGGTCTTGTCCTGTTCATCCGCCCCCGGCACCACCGCCGGGTCTGTGCCCTCGGCCTCGGCACTGGCGGCCTGTTCGACCGGCTTGGCAGCGGTGCTGCCTTCCTTGCTGCTGGTATCGACCGCCGCTTTCGGCGGTTCGATGAGCCGTGGCGGCAGGGTGTCCACACTGACGTCAGGCAATGACAGGCTGAGGGTGCCCCAGGCGGCGTCCGGTAACTTGCGCCGCAGAGGCGCGATGGCCTGCGGCCAGTCCGCGTTCTCCCCGGCACCTGGTATGAGAATCACCACACCCTCGGCTTCGGCGCTGTTGGCGGGTTTCCATAGCGCCAGGAACGAATCGCTACCAGCTTGCAATTGCTGTTGCTCCTGCTGCGGCACCTGCCGTTCGAGCGCACTGGCTTCTTGCTGGCTACGCTCGGGCAAGGCCTGGCGTTCAGCCGGTTTTTCGACGGCAGGCGAGGGTGCATCCTCGGCCTGAACAGGCAAGACGCTGGTAAACAGCAGTGACAGGCACAATGCTGGCAGTGCCGAACGGTGAAGAAAAAGCATCGTTGATTCCCGGCCAGAAGTGATTCCAGCAGCCTAATGGGTTGGTCGGTATTTGTCAGGGGTATGAGGCGCGGTTCTCGCTACCGACAGGCTATCGGCGGTTTGTTAGCTGTCTTGATGGTCGCGGCGCGGCCATTCAACCAATGAATGGCAGACAACACGCCAGGGGCAGCTATTCTTGTGCCAGCCCATCATTCATAAGAGGCCGCGCACATGAGTACTTCCTCATTCAAGATCGCCCACAAACTGCTGACCGGTGCAGGTGCCATCGAACAACTGGCTGCCGAACTCACGCGCCTGGATGTGGATAACCCACTGATCGTCACTGACGCCGCGCTGGTCCAGTCCGGTACCGTTGCGCTGGCCTTGGAGCATCTGGGTGATCGAGCCTACGAAATCTTCGACCGCGTGCTGCCCGATCCGGAAATTGCCATCGTCGAAGACTGCATGCGTGCGTACCGCGAAGGGGGGCATGACGGCCTGATCGGTGTGGGCGGCGGCAGTGCCATCGACATCGCCAAGAGCGTGGCGGCCTATGCCGGTTATCACGGCGCGCTGGCGGACTTGTTTGGCGTCGATCAGGTGCCGCGCAAAGGCCCGCCGTTGATCGCCATCCCCACCACGGCCGGTACCGGCTCGGAGGTGACCAATGTGGCGATACTGTCCGACAAGGCTGCACAGCTGAAAAAAGGCATCGTCAGCGATTACTTGCTGCCGGATGTCGCGCTGATCAGCCCGCAAATGACCTTGACCTGCCCGCGAGGTGTCACGGCCGCCAGTGGCGTGGACGCCTTGGTGCATGCCATCGAGTCCTACCTGTCGCTGCATGCCTCGCCGATTACCGACGCCCTGGCCATCGGTGCGATCAGATTGATTGCCAGCGCGTTGCCCAAGGCTTACGCCAACCCGGCCAACCTGCAGGCCCGTGACGACATGGCCACCGCCAGCCTGATGGCCGGCATGGCCTTTGGCAACGCGGGCGTCGGTGCCGTGCATGCGCTGGCGTACCCGTTGGGTGGGCGCTTCAATATTGCCCATGGCGTCAGTAATGCGCTGTTGCTGCCGTATGTCATGCACTGGAACAAATTGGCCTGCGTCGAGCGCATGCAGGACATCGCCCAGGCCATGGGCGTCAATATCGCCGGGCTGAGTGTGAATGACGCTGCCGACCAGGCTGTAGAGGCGATGACGCGGTTATGTGCGGCAGTGGAGATCCCGTCCGGCCTGCGCAGTTTCGGCGTGCCCGAGGACGCCATCCCGGCCATGGCCAGCGAAGCTGCAGGCATTGAACGCTTGATGCGTAACAACCCGCGCAAGCTCAGCGCCGCCGATATCGAAAAAATCTACCGGGCAGCTTACTAACCGTTGAGATAGGTCACGGTGCGCGCAGCAAAGCATGAGGTATACAATGCGCGCCATCGTGATTTAGCTCAAAAAAGGTGCGTCATGCAGCCCTTCGTCATTGCTCCATCGATTCTCTCTGCCGACTTCGCCCGCCTGGGTGAGGAAGTGGACAAGGTGTTGGCCGCCGGTGCCGACTTCGTGCACTTCGATGTCATGGACAACCACTACGTACCCAACCTGACCATCGGCCCGATGGTGTGCGCCGCGTTGCGCAAGTACGGCATCACCGCGCCGATTGATGCGCACCTGATGGTCAGTCCGGTAGACCGTATCGTCGGTGACTTCATCGAGGCGGGTGCGACTTACATCACCTTCCACCCGGAAGCTACATTGCACGTTGACCGCACCTTGCAACTGATCCGCGAAGGCGGCTGCAAGGCGGGCCTGGTATTCAACCCGGCCACTCCGCTGAGCGTGCTTGAGTACGTGATGGACAAGGTCGACATGGTCTTGCTGATGAGCGTCAACCCAGGCTTCGGCGGGCAGAAGTTCATCCCTGGCACCTTGAACAAGCTGCGTGAGGCCCGTGCGCTGATTGATGCGTCGGGGCGTGACATTCGCCTGGAGATTGACGGCGGCGTTAACGTCAACAATATCCGTGAGATCGCCGCAGCGGGTGCCGATACCTTCGTGGCCGGCTCGGCGATTTTCAATGCCCCGGACTACCAGGCCGTCATTGACAAGATGCGTGCCGAACTGGCGCTGGCGCGTCCATGAGCGGTTTTGAGCAGTTGTTCCCCGGCAAATTGCCACGGCTGGTGATGTTCGATCTGGACGGTACCTTGATCGACTCGGTGCCCGACCTGGCGGCCGCGGTGGACCAGATGCTGCTCAAGCTGGGGCGCAAACCGGCAGGCATCGAGTCAGTGCGCAAGTGGGTCGGCAATGGCGCGCCGATGTTGGTGCGCCGGGCCCTGGCCAACGACATCGATGCCACGGGCGTGGATGAGGTCGAGGCAGAACATGCCTTGGAGCTGTTCAATGCCGCTTACGAAAGCAGCCACGAACTGACCGTGGTTTACCCCGGCGTGCGTGACACCCTCAAGTGGTTGAGCAAGCAGGGCGTGGAAATGGCCCTGATCACCAACAAGCCGGAGCGCTTCGTTGCGCCGTTGTTGGACCAGATGAAAATCGGGCGCTACTTCCGCTGGATCATCGGCGGCGATACCTTGCCGCAGAAAAAACCAGACCCTGCGGCCCTGTTTTTCGTAATGAAAATGGCCAATATTCCGGCGTCTCAGTCGCTGTTTGTCGGCGATTCGCGCAGTGATGTGCTGGCGGCTAAAGCGGCGGGCGTGCAGTGCGTGGCCTTGAGTTATGGTTACAACCATGGCCGGCCGATTGCGGAGGAGTCCCCCGCTCTGGTCATTGATGACCTGCGACTGCTAATCCCCGGTTGCTTGGGCGCGGGCGCTGAGATAACGTTGCCCGACATTGATTCGTCCCCTTCTGGAAATTCCATCGTGGTGGTCACTCGCAAACTCTGGATGAAAGTCATCAAGGCCTTGGCCCGCTGGCGTTGGCGCGCCTGACTGATCCAGGCCGCGTGTGCGGCACGTTTGCCTACCTGACTTGACCCTCACACCACGAGGCACCTCATGACCCGCGAAGAATTCCTGCGTTTGGCCGCTGCCGGCTACAACCGTATCCCCATGGCTTGCGAAACCCTGGCCGACTTCGATACGCCGCTGTCGATCTACCTGAAGCTGGCCGATGAGCCCAACTCTTACCTGCTTGAGTCGGTACAAGGCGGCGAGAAGTGGGGCCGTTACTCGATCATTGGCCTGCCATGCCGCACGGTGCTGCGGGTGCACGACCATCATGTGAGCATCACCCATGACGGCGTGGAGATCGAAAGCCATGACGTAGAAGACCCGCTGGCCTTTGTCGAAACCTTCAAGGCGCGCTACAACGTGCCGACCATTGCTGGCCTGCCGCGCTTCAATGGCGGTCTGGTGGGGTACTTCGGCTATGACTGCGTGCGCTATGTGGAAAAACGCCTGGGCAAATGCCCGAACCCGGACCCGCTGGGGGTGCCGGACATTTTGCTGATGGTGTCCGACGCGGTGGTGGTGTTCGACAACCTCGCCGGCAAGATGCATGCGATTGTCCTCGCTGACCCCGCCCAGGCTGATGCCTTCGAACAAGGCCAGGCCAACCTGGAAGCGTTGCTGGAAAAACTTCGCCAGCCGATCACCCCGCGTCGCGGCCTGGACCTCAGCCGCCCCCCGGCGGCCGACCCGGTGTTCCGCTCCAGCTTTACCCAGGATGACTACGAGCGCGCCGTCGATACCATCAAGGAATACATCCTTGCCGGTGACTGCATGCAAGTGGTGCCGTCGCAACGCATGTCCATCGACTTCAAGGCGGCGCCGATTGACCTGTACCGCGCACTGCGTTGCTTCAACCCGACGCCGTATATGTACTTCTTCAACTTCGGCGACTTCCACGTCGTGGGCAGTTCGCCGGAAGTGCTGGTGCGGGTTGAAGACAACCTGATCACCGTGCGCCCGATTGCCGGCACGCGCCCCCGTGGGGCGACCGAAGAAGCCGACGTGGCGCTGGAAGAAGACCTGCTCAGCGACGAAAAGGAAATTGCCGAACACCTGATGCTGATCGACCTGGGGCGCAACGACACCGGGCGTGTCTCGGAAATCGGCTCGGTGAAACTGACCGAGAAGATGGTCATCGAACGGTATTCCAATGTGATGCATATCGTGTCCAACGTCACCGGCGAGCTGAAGGCCGGGCTGACGGCGATGGACGCCCTGCGAGCGATTTTGCCGGCGGGCACATTGTCGGGGGCGCCGAAGATCCGTGCGATGGAAATTATCGACGAACTGGAGCCGGTCAAGCGTGGTGTCTACGGCGGCGCCGTCGGGTATTTTGCTTGGAACGGCAATATGGACACCGCCATTGCGATCCGCACGGCCGTGATCAAGGACGGCGAACTGCATGTGCAGGCGGGCGGCGGGATTGTGGCGGACTCGGTGCCGGCCCTTGAATGGGAAGAAACCCTCAACAAGCGTCGGGCGATGTTCCGTGCCGTGGCATTGGCAGAGCAAACTCCACAAGACTGAAGCTGGAATAAAAAATGTGGGAGCGGGCTTGCCCGCGAATACAGAGTGTCAGTCGATACATGTGTGACTGATACACCGTATTCGCGAGCAAGCCCGCTCCCACATTAGTTTTTCACCGGTCTTGGGATTTGTTTAGAAATCCAGACTGACTCCGACATTGATGCCTTGCTGGGTCAAGTTGTCATCCTTTCTCACGTTATACGCCGCCCGCAACGCCAGGTCCTGAGTCAACTTGTGGCTGACACCCAGGCTCAAGCGGTCAGAATTACTGCGAGGCGTATACCCGTCGAGCTTGAAGTCGATCCCCTGCACGCTGTTGAGCGAAATGTTCACCTTATGGGTGTCATTTTCAAGCTCATGCTCGTGGGCCACTTCGCCAAAAACCTGGGTTTGCGGCGTGATGCGGTAGCTGCCTTGCAGGCCGACGCCCAGGCGTTTGGAGTCGCGTTGTTGATCGTCAAAGGTCAGGGCGGTGGAGCGGCTGCTTTTCTCCGAGTAACCATTGACTTCAACCCGCGCGTAATCGGCGCTGATGAACGGCGAGAGGTGCCAGTCGCTGCCCGGCGCGGCGATGTCATACCCCACGCGGCCGCTCAGGGCCCAGAGCCAGCCATCGGTGTCACCTTTCTCCGAGCCTTCGCTGATACCCAGGGCAAACTTGCGTTTGAGGCTGTCGAAGTCCAGCTTGCCGCCGGTCAATGCGGCATCGGCCCACCAGTGGTTCTGCTGATACTGAGCGAATGCCGTGCCCATATAGCTGTTGAGCTTGTAGTCTGAATCATTGGCGCCGGCTTCGAGAGTCTGCCGATACAGGCCGGCGGCAACGCCCACGCGCCAGTTTTCATCGAGCCGGTAGCTGCCACCGATATTCAGGTTATAGCCGCTGCCGTCGCCACTGGCCGAGCTGCTCTGATCATCGAAATCCAGGCGTTGGCCGCCGCCGGCCACTATGGCGCGCCATTGGCCGACGGCTTGCCAGCTGCCGTTGTCTGCTTGCCATTGGTTACGCAACTCGTCCTGGTGGGCGCGCAATGTGCCTTGGGCCATTTCCGGCAGCAAGGTCAGTTCCCACGGCGCGGCGAGTAGCGAATAGGCGTAGTCGGCAATCAAGCGTTGCCCGGCCACGGTAGGGTGGACCGAGTCGTTGTAGATCAGCTTGGTTGGGTCCGGGTTGGTGCCGCCGATGCCATAGGTTGGGTTGGCGGTGCAACTGTTACCGCTGAAGCAGGTGCCCGTCAGGTTCTGCCCGGTGGCTAGGCCGAAGCGGGCTGGATCGGCGAAGGCCTCGTTCAACAGCAGCGGGATGTTCAGCGGGATAACCTGTGCATCCACTTGTGACAGACGCTGTACCAGGGACTGGTTGAAAATAGTGCTCAGGGCCGAAGTCGCTGCTTGCTGTGGGGTGCCGTTGATGGCCGGCGTCAGGCCCAGGTCGGGTAGCATCCACACCATAATGTAACGCGCGCCGGCTTGTTGCAGGGCCTGGGCGCTGTCCGCCAGCCTGCCACCGGCGGCGACCGCTTGAGCGGGGCTGAGTACCCGGCCTTGCAGGAAGTCATTGCCGCCACCGGAAAGGAAGTAAAGTGCGTTCGGGTCGGCTCTCCCACCATTAGCCGGCAGATAGCCCTGCCGACTGCGCAACACAGTGCCGCCCCCGGGGTTGCCTGGGGGAATCGCAGCATTGGAGACTGAGGTAATGGAGTCGAGGATATTGTCGGTACGGTAGCCACCCACTGCCCAGTTGTTGCCGTCTGGCAAACCCTGGGCTGCGCGGACCGGTGAGGTGGAAGCATTCAGGTCGTTGGGAGTGACGCCCAGTTTCGTGCCCAGCAGGGTCGATGAGACCAGGCCGTATTCACCCTGGAAGGTCGGCCCGGTTCGGTTGGTAAAGCGCAATGTGGCGCCGGCCGAACCGTCGGGAAACTGGCCTGCATCCGCCAGGCTGTCGCCGAAAACCACCATGGTTGAATAAGGTGACGGGGCTGCGAACGCCTGGGCGCAGGCCAATGATAGGAGGCAGCCGGCAAGGGGCGCGAAAAACGCTGGTCTGAGCATGCAAGATTCCATTGGGTTGTTTTTATGTCGGAAGTGAAACACTAGCAAAATTTCTGGCATTTTCTGTAGGGAAATCCGGAATCCACCTACGTTGCGTCCCCGTATTTGCGGCTCCATATTGCACCGCTGGCGAGCCTACGTTACTGTGCCTGAACGTATGAATGAGACCCTCCCCGTGTTGATCATCAGCAAACTCTTGATGCGAGTAGTCAAGGCACACGCCCGTTGGCGTTGGCGCGCCTGACATTTTTCTCTGCCGGCCTGGCCGGACCTGTACCGATTTGCCTTCTTCACCCGTTGTCTGACGCCCCTTGCCAACTCACCCTGGCAACCGGAACGTGCGTCTGGCAGCGGTTCACACGCTTGGAAGGCGGTCATTTGAAATCAGTGAATTCAAGAGGTTTGAACCCACATGTTGCTGATGATTGATAACTACGACTCCTTTACCTACAACGTTGTGCAGTACCTGGGCGAACTGGGTGCCGAGGTCAAGGTGGTGCGCAACGATGAACTTACCGTTGCTGAAATCGCTGCGCTGAACCCCGAGCGCATCGTGGTTTCGCCTGGCCCGTGCACGCCGACCGAGGCGGGCATCTCTCTGGAAGCTATCCAGTATTTCGCCGGCAAGCTGCCGATCCTGGGCGTCTGCCTGGGCCATCAGTCCATCGGCCAGGCGTTTGGCGGTGATGTGGTGCGCGCGCGCGAGGTCATGCACGGCAAGACCAGCCCGGTGTTCCATCGGGATTCGGGTGTATTCCATGGCTTGAACCTGCCGGTGACCGTGACCCGTTACCACTCTCTGGTGGTCAAGCGTGAAACCTTGCCCGAATGCCTGGAACTGACCGCCTGGACCCAATCGGAAGACGGCTCGGTCGACGAGATCATGGGCCTGCGCCACAAGACACTGAACGTCGAAGGGGTGCAATTTCACCCTGAATCAATCCTGACCGAGCAGGGCTACGAGCTGTTCGCCAACTTTCTCAAGCAGAGCGGCGGCACGCGCTAAGGACTTTTCATGGATATCAAGACTGCCCTGAGCCGTATCGTCGGCCATCTGGACCTGAGCACCGCGGAAATGAGCGATGTGATGCGCGAGATCATGACCGGTCAATGCACCGATGCTCAGATCGGCGCTTTTATGATGGCGATGCGCATGAAGAGCGAAAGCATCGACGAAATCGTCGGTGCGGTGTCGGTGATGCGTGAGCTGGCGGACAAGGTCGAACTCAAGACCCTCGACGGCGTCGTCGATGTAGTGGGCACCGGCGGTGACGGTGCGAATATTTTCAACGTGTCGACCGCCTCATCCTTCGTGGTGGCCGCCGCTGGTTGCACCGTCGCCAAGCACGGGAACCGCGCGGTGTCTGGCAAGAGCGGCAGTGCCGACTTGCTGGAAGCTGCCGGTATTTACCTGAACCTCACGCCGGTGCAAGTAGCGCGCTGCATCGACAGCGTTGGCATTGGCTTCATGTTTGCTCAGTCCCATCACGGCGCGATGAAGCACGCTGCCGGCCCGCGCAAGGACCTTGGCCTGCGTACCCTGTTCAACATGCTCGGCCCGCTTACGAATCCGGCCGGTGTGAAGCATCAGGTGGTGGGCGTGTTCAGCCAGGCGCTGTGCCGGCCGCTGGCCGAAGTATTACAACGCTTGGGCAGCAAGCACGTGCTGGTGGTGCACTCCAAGGATGGCCTCGACGAATTCAGCCTGGCGGCGCCGACCTTCGTGGCGGAGCTGAAGAACGACGAGGTCACCGAATATTGGGTCGAACCTGAAGACCTGGGTATGAAAAGCCAGAGCTTGCACGGCCTGGCGGTGGAAAGCCCGGCGGCTTCGTTGGAGTTGATTCGTGATGCTCTGGGGCGTCGTAAGACCGAAAACGGTCAGAAAGCTGCGGAAATGATTGTGCTCAACGCTGGCGCAGCACTTTACGCCGCCGACCATGCCTATAGTCTCAAGGAAGGTGTCGCCTTGGCCCACGATGCGCTGCACACCGGCCTGGCTCGTGAGAAGCTCGAAGAGCTGGGAGCATTCACCGCCGTATTCAAGATGGAGAATGAAGGATGAGTGTGCCAACCGTTCTGGAAAAGATCCTGGCCCGTAAGGCTGAAGAAGTGGCCGAGCGCCGCGCCCGCGTGGGCCTGGCCGAGTTGGAAGCCCAGGCGAAAAGCGCCGATGCGCCACGCGGCTTTGCCAATGCCTTGATCGCCCAGGCCAAGCTCAAGCAGCCGGCCGTGATCGCCGAGGTTAAGAAAGCCTCGCCGAGCAAGGGGGTGATTCGCGAGAACTTTGTACCCGCCGAGATCGCCGCCAGTTATGAGAAGGGTGGGGCGACTTGCCTGTCCGTACTGACGGATATCGACTACTTCCAAGGTTCAGACCTGTTTCTGCAACAGGCGCGCGCCGCGTGCAAGTTGCCGGTGATCCGCAAGGATTTCATGGTGGACCCGTACCAGATCGTTGAAGCCCGAGCCTTGGGTGCCGACTGCGTGTTGCTGATTGTCTCCGCATTGGATGACGTGAAGATGGCCGAGCTGGCGGCCGTGGCCAAAAGCGTCGGCCTGGACGTGCTGGTCGAAGTACACGACGGCGACGAGCTGGAGCGCGCATTGAAGACCCTCGATACTCCGCTGGTGGGCGTCAACAACCGTAACCTGCATACCTTCGACGTCAGCCTCGAAACCACCCTCGACCTGCTGCCGCGTATCCCGCGCGATCGTCTGGTGATTACCGAGAGTGGCATCGTCAACCGCGCCGATGTGGAACTGATGGAAATCAGTGGCGTGTACTCGTTCCTGGTGGGCGAGACGTTTATGCGCGCAGAGAACCCGGGGGCGGAGCTGCAGCGCTTGTTCTTCCCGGAGCGCGGTACGACGATCAGCGGTTCGACACTAGACTGATTTGAAATACGCTCGGAACTGTAGGAGCTGGCTTGCCTGCGATAGCGGCGGGTCAGCCAACCTCTGTGTAGCTGACACACCGCTATCGCAGGCAAGCCAGCTCCCACATTGGTTTTGTGTTTATTCAGGTAGGTAGGTGTTCGATGCTCCAGCCCGTGATCATGACTGTCGAAGCAGGCCTTGCCGCCGAGCAAGACCTATTGGCAGCCGTTTGCGCGGGTGAGCAGGCATTCGGATTGCTGTTCTGGCAGCCCAGTGACCAAGCACTGGTCATGCCGCGCCGTTTGAGCCGGCTGCCGGCATTCGCGGTGGCGAGCCAGGTTTCGGCCGATGAGGGTTGGCCGGTATTGCTGCGTGAAACCGGTGGTGAGCCGGTGCCGCAGTCCGGCGCCACGGTCAATATCGCCCTGGTCTATGCCCCACCGCGCAGTGAAAGCGACCAGGGGCGCATCGAAACCGGCTATCAGCGCTTGTGCCAACCGATTTGTGATCTGTTGATCGAGTTGGGTGGCGATGCGTCCGTCGGCGAAATTGACGGTGCCTTTTGCGACGGCCGTTACAACGTCAACCTCAATGGCCGCAAAATGGTGGGCACTGCCCAGCGTTGGCGACAAAGCGGTGGCCGCCCGGTCGGGTTGGTGCACGGGGCGATGTTGCTGGAGAATGATCGTGAGCAATTGATTGCGGCGGTCAACCGCTTCAATCAAGCCTGCGGTTTGGAGCAGCGGGTTCGCGCCGATAGCCATATCGCACTGCACGAAGCGTTTACGGCGCCGGATGCGATCCGTCGGCTCGACACGTTGTACCGTCAGATGCTGGCTGGCTTCCTGCCGGTTTAACGGGTACCGAACACCACCATCGTCTTGCCTTTGACGTGCACCAAGTTGCGTTCTTCCAAGTCCTTGAGCACGCGGCCGACCATTTCTCGTGAACACCCGACAATACGTCCGATCTCCTGGCGCGTGACTTTGATCTGCATGCCGTCGGGATGGGTCATGGCATCGGGTTGCTTGCATAGGTCCAACAGGCAGCGAGCGACGCGGCCGGTGACATCAAAGAACGCCAGGTCGCCGACTTTGCGGGTGGTGTCGCGCAGGCGCTGGGCGATCTGACCGCTCAGGGCGTACAAGATGTCCGGATCATGCTGGGCCAATTCGCGAAATTTTGCATAGCTGATTTCGGCCACTTCGCACTCAACTTTGGCTCGTACCCAAGCACTGCGTTCCTGCTCTTTGCCTGCTTGTTCAAACAAACCCAGCTCCCCGAAGAAGTCTCCGGCGTTGAGATAGGCAATGATCATCTCACGGCCATCCTCATCCTCGATCAGGATGGTGACTGAGCCCTTGATGATGAAAAACAGGGTTTCTGAGCGCTCGCCGGCGCAGATGATGTTGTGCTTGGCCGGATGACGTCGGCGCTGGCAATGCAGCAACAGCTTGTCGAGGTTCTTGATCTTGGGTGTGGGAGTAAGAGCAACCATGGTTGTATCCCGAAAAGACTGCGCGGTGTAGTTGGCGTTGTTTTTATCCAGCGGCATCTCATTGATATACGCTGTACAAGTCATGGCAATGCGCCATTCATTTGGCGCCAGCTTACCAGACACCTTCTGTCGCGATTAGCCAATTTAGCGGCAAACGCTGTCATTTATCGAATTTATGCAGAGCGCTGTTGTTTCAAGGCCCTGTGCTAAGCTGGCGACCCTTTTTTAGCAGTGGAGTCTGGGCGATGAAGGCACGCATCCAATGGGCGGGCGAAGCCATGTTCCTCGGTGAGTCGGGCAGCGGCCATGTGGTGGTCATGGACGGTCCGCCGGAAGCCGGCGGTCGTAACCTGGGTGTACGCCCCATGGAAATGTTGCTGCTGGGTGTGGGCGGTTGCAGCAATTTTGACGTGGTCAGCATCTTGAAGAAGTCCCGCCAGGCCGTAGAAAGCTGCGAAGCCTTCCTGGAAGCTGAACGCGCCACTGAAGACCCCAAGGTTTTTACCAAGATCCATATGCATTTCGTGGTCAAGGGCCGGGCGCTAAAAGAAGCCCAGGTCAAGCGTGCCATCGAGCTGTCGGCAGAGAAGTACTGCTCAGCATCGATCATGCTGGGGGCTGCGGGCGTGGTCATTACCCACGACTACGAAATCATCGAGCTGGGTTGATTACAGCAGGCAAAAGAAAGGGCGCTTCGGGCGCCCTTTTTTCGGTTCAGATTCGATAAGTGCTTTTGGTCATGACCTTGGCCAACAGGCTCATGCCGAACCGTACCGGGGCTGGAAAGCGGAAGCCGCCCGCGTCCAGCGCGCTTTCTGCATGGTGCTCTTCGTCAATGCGCATCTGCTCAAGAATGGCCCGTGACTTTTCGTCTTCGGCCGGCAGTTGCTCCAGGTGTTCATCCAGGTGCTTGCACACCTGATGTTCTGTCGCGGCCACAAACCCCAGGCTGACTTTGTCACTGATCAGCCCGGCAGCCGCGCCGATACCAAACGACAAGCCATAAAACAGTGGGTTGAGCACGCTGGGATGGCTGCCCAACTGGCGGATGCGTTGTTCGCACCAGGCCAGATGGTCGATCTCTTCCTCGGCCGCATGCTCCATCGCCGTGCGTACCTGTGGCAACTTGGCGGTCAGCGCCTGGCCCTGGTACAGCGCCTGGGCACAGACTTCGCCGGTATGGTTGATGCGCATCAGGCCAGCGACGTGACGGGTATCGGTCTCGCTCAACTGTACATCCGGCTGCACGATGGCGGGCGATGGGCGGTAGGGCTGGCCACTGAACGGCAGCAGGGTGCGCATGGCCATGTCGGCTTGCAGCAACAGACGGTCAATCGGCGAGTAGTGACGTTGGGTAGTCATGCTGACCTCCGGGAAGAATCTCGGCGGCCAGTTTACCGCAAGAGAGCGTCCAGCGTTTGTGCTGAGTCAATTTGCCCTTGTGCACTCAGCCCGGTGGCCAGTTCATCTGGCGCTGACCCAGCACGTGCATATGGATGTGGTAAACGGTTTGCCCGCCGTCTTCATTGCAATTCATCACCACACGAAAGCCTTTTTCGCAGCCTTGTTCCACGGCCAGGCGTTGGGCGGTGAACAGGATATGGCCGGCCAGCGCCTTATCGTCCTCGGTCAGGTCGTTGAGGGTACGAATGGGTTTTTTCGGGATAACCAGGAAATGCACTGGTGCCTGGGGGGCGATATCGTGAAAAGCCAGGACTTGGTCATCTTCATAGATGATCTTCGCCGGTATTTCCCTGTTGATGATCTTGGTGAACAGAGTATCCACAGCTGTATCTCCATCGTGAAAAGTGAGGTAAGTGTACGTAGGCCGTCAGCGCGGGCAATAGGCCTTGTTGATGGCACCGGCAATTTTGCGGGTCAGCCAGCGGGGGCTCAGGCGTGGGCTGAACGTCAGCCAACGATTGCGGCGCCCGGGAATGATGATGGCCTTGTTCTTTTCCAGCGCCCGCACGGTGTAGAGCGCGACTTCTTCCGGGCTCATCAGTTGCTGGCTGCGGTCGAGTTTCGCCGTATCCATCTGCGCGGTGCCGAAGAATGCGGTGCGCGTAGGGCCAGGGCACAGCACTGAAACCTTGATGCCGCAGGTCTTCAATTCCTCGCGCAACCCTTCGGAGAAGTGCAGCACGTAGGCTTTGCTGGCGTAGTAGCTGCTCATCCACGGCCCAGGCTGGAAGGCCGCGACCGAAGCCACATTGAGGATTTGCCCGCCGCCATGCAGGGCCATGGCATTGCCCAGTGCGTGGCACATGCGGGTCAAGGCCAGGATGTTGACTTCGATGAGGTCCTGCTCGGTCATCCAGTCCTGGGCCAGGAACGGCCCGCTGGTGCCGATGCCGGCGCAGTTGACCAGCAGGTCGATCTGTCGCTCACCCTCTTCGAGCTCCAGCAAAAAGCCGGACAAGCGCAGCGGCTCGCCCAAATCACAGGCGCGAAACAGTACCTCGACGCCGAAGCGTTGGGTCAATTCCAATGCAATGCTTTCCAACTGATCACGCTGGCGGGCCACCAGAATCAAGCTACGGCCACGCCGTGCCAAGGCTTCGGCCAATGCCAGGCCGATGCCACTGGAGGCGCCGGTGATCAGAGCGTAACGGGTCATGCCTTTCTCCATCGCAACGCCGCCGGCCCATGACAGTGCGTCACAGGCGGCGGGCGTTTCTTCACTGTTCTGGAGAGTCTACAGGTTCGGCTGCATCGTCAGCACTTTGCGCTGCGGCTTCGTCAACGATAGCGCTTTGATCGGCGTCTGCATCGGAGGTGATGGAGCTGCTTTCGTAGCTGCTGTCCATGTTGGCTTCAAGCTGGTCCAGGTAGCCGTTCATGCCCAGGGTGACGACGATGATGAGCATCAAGGGAATGAACGCCAGCCACAGCGAGGCCAGGATTTTCACCGCAGTGGAGTTGCGTGGTGGTGGCGCGCCGTATTGGTTGGCGCCCGTGTTGCCTGGCAATACCAGCAACAGCAGCGGGAAAACACTGTTAACCAGCGGAACCAGGTTGAGCAGGTAAAGCCAGCCAGACCAGCCCAGGTCATGCAGGCGCTGCACGCCGATTTGCACGCTCACCACTACCAGTGCCACAAACAGCGCGAAACCCAGCAGTGAGCCAATAATGATGGCGATGGTTGGCGAGGCTGTCGCCACCGCGAAGCCCACCGTACTGATGATGCCCGCGGCCACCAACATCGCGACGGTCAGTGCCAGCGTCCAGGCCAGGTAGCGCAGGCGCCCGATGCGCCCGTGGATGGTGAAGACCTTGAGGGTTGCGAACTCCGGCAGGTCGTCGCCAACGGCAGCGCGTGGGGGAGCATAAGGTGAGGCGGCGGCGCGGTCAGCGGTTGACGAGCTTGTTTCGTGGGTTTCTGCCAGGCTGAATGCCACAGGTTGTTCGGCCTCGATGCGAGCGTCGACCCCGGCGTTGTGCAGTGCCGTGAGGTAAGTTTGCGCGTCGGGGTGGGACAGGTCGCGCTTGAGCGCGACGGGGCGGCCGGTGAAGAGCTTTTCGATCGCTTCAACATCGCTTTTGAATAACTCGGCGAGGTTCAGCTTGGCGGTGGTGCTTTCGACACCTGGGCGCAAGGCTCCGTCAAACACAATCTTGAAACGGCTGTCGCTCATGCGGGCATCCTTGTCACTTAATCAGGGAGAGTATGCAGGCCTGTCCAATCGGCAGGCCTGCCAGTGGGTCAGCGTGGCCAGCGCAGTTGCGCGGCGTGCTCGCGTGCTTTGCGGTATTCGGCATCCAGGCGGGCAACGAGGTCATCCACACTGGGTACATCATTGATCTCACCGACGCCTTGGCCAGCAGACCATACAGTTTTCCACGCTTTGGCCTCATCGCTCAATGGCTTGAGCTTGGAACCGAAGTTGACTTCACCTTTGCCTTGAAGCGCAGCGAGGTCAAACCCGGCATTTTCCAGGCTCTGGCGCATGAAGCTGGCAGGTACGCCGGAGACTGCTGGAGTGTGCACGATGTCGGCGGCGCGCGATGTGAGCAGCATCTCCTTATACGCATCCGGTGCCTGGCTTTCGGTGGTGCCGATAAAGCGCGTGCCGAAATATGCCAGGTCTGCCCCCAGCACCTGGGCGGCGAGGATTTCGTGCCCATGGTTAAGGCAGCCCGCCAGCAGTAGGGTTTTGTCGAAGAACTGGCGAATTTCGGCAATCAGTGAAAAGGGGCTCCAGGTGCCAGCGTGGCCGCCCGCACCAGCGGCGACGGCAATGAGGCCATCAACACCCGCTTCAGCGGCTTTCTCGGCATGGCGTCGGGTAGTGACGTCATGAAATACCAGGCCGCCGTAGCTATGAACCGCGTCCACCAACTCCTTTACCGCACCGAGACTGGTGATGACGATGGGCACCTTGTGCTCGACGCAGATCGCCAGGTCTGCCTCCAGGCGCGGGTTGCTGTTGTGCACGATCAGGTTCACGGCATAGGGCGCAGGGTTGTCCAACTGAGCCAGGCCCGCTTCGATTTCTTCCAGCCAGGCCTTGAAGCCACAGCTTTCGCGTTGGTTGAGCGCCGGGAAACTCCCAACTACCCCGTTGCGACAGCAGGCCAGGACCAGTTGCGGATTAGAGATCAGAAACATCGGCGCGGCCACCACGGGCAGGCGCAGACGTTGTTCCAGCAGAGCGGGCAGCGACATTGGAGGTTCCCCGAGTAATTGACGTTAGAACGGTTTGACCACGACCAAAATTACGATAGCCAGCAATATCAGAACCGGGACTTCATTGAACCAGCGATAAAAGACATGGCTGCGGGTGTTTTCGCCACGGGCGAAGCGCTTTACCTGTGCGCCGCACATGTGATGGTAGCCAATCAGCAGGACGACCAGGGTCAGCTTGGCGTGGATCCAGGCGCCCGACTGGAAAATGCCGGGGTTGAGGGCCAGCATCCAGATGCCGAAGACCAGTGTGGCAACCATCGCCGGGCCCATGATGCCCCGGTACAACTTGCGCTCCATGATGCTGAAGCGTTCCTTGCTGACGGTGTCTTCGCTTTGGGCGTGGTAGACGAACAGGCGCGGCAGGTAGAACAGCCCGGCAAACCAGCAAACGATGCTGACGATATGGAAGGCTTTGACCCATAGATAGAGCATTTTAGTTATTCCCAGGTTCACGGTAGCGAAGATAGTAGTGGCTCATGCGCCCGTACGTCACGTTGACGGTTGTCGCAGGACGATACGGCCCCTATTATCGACGGCTTTCCAGTGGGTTCGTTGAGGGCAGGTTTATGGTCAAGGTCGGTATCGTCGGCGGCACGGGTTACACCGGTGTCGAATTGCTGCGTCTGTTGGCTCAGCATCCGCAAGCTGAGGTGGTGGTCATCACTTCCCGATCCGAAGCCGGGCTGGCCGTGGCCGATATGTACCCGAACCTGCGAGGCCACTATGACGGTCTGGCGTTCAGTGTGCCGGACACCAAGACTCTGGGTGCCTGCGACGTGGTGTTCTTCGCCACGCCTCACGGTGTCGCCCATGCTCTGGCCGGTGAGTTGCTGGCGGCCGGTACCAAGGTTATCGACTTGTCGGCAGACTTCCGCCTGCAAGATGCCGACGAGTGGGCCAAGTGGTACGGCCAGCCCCATGGTGCGCCGCAGCTGTTGGAAGAGGCGGTTTACGGCCTGCCGGAAGTCAATCGCGAGCAGATCAAGCAAGCACGCCTGATTGCGGTGCCGGGTTGCTATCCGACGGCGACGCAATTGGGCTTCCTGCCATTGCTGGAAGCTGGCCTGGCGGATGCGTCGCGGCTGATCGCCGACTGTAAGTCGGGCGTCAGTGGTGCGGGCCGTGGCGCAGCGGTCGGTTCTCTATACTCCGAAACGTCGGAAAGCATGAAAGCCTATGCGGTAAAAGGTCATCGTCACTTGCCGGAAATTCGCCAGGGCCTGCGCCGCGCTGCCGGCCAGGATGTGGGTCTGACCTTCGTGCCGCACCTGACGCCGATGATCCGTGGGATTCACTCCACGCTGTATGCGACTGTCACTGATCGCTCGGTAGACCTGCAGGCGTTGTTTGAAAAACGTTATGCCAATGAGCCGTTCGTCGATGTGATGCCGGCCGGCAGCCATCCGGAAACGCGCAGCGTGCGTGGTGCCAATGTGTGCCGTATTGCGGTGCATCGTCCGCAGGATGGCGACCTGGTGGTGGTGTTGTCGGTGATCGACAATTTGGTCAAGGGCGCTTCGGGCCAGGCGGTGCAGAACATGAATATCCTGTTCGGCCTGGACGAGAAGTTGGGCCTGTCCCACGCGGGGATGTTGCCTTAACGCGGGATCACCGTTGCGCAAAAGGCCCTTTGATCGGGCCTTTTGCATTTTTAATGGTCGCTGGGCGGATTGATATACCGTAACAATAGTTGACCGCTTTTCTAGGAGAAGCGGATAATACCCGCCATTACGCATATGGCGGCGCTACGCCGGGAGATTATCAGCATGAGCGTTGAGTCCTTCACCCCCACGGCTTTGCAATTCACCCACGGTGCTGCGCACAAGGTGAAGAGCCTGGTCGATGAAGAGGGTAATGATCGCTTGAAGCTGCGCGTATTCGTTACGGGCGGCGGTTGTTCAGGGTTTCAGTACGGTTTTACCTTCGATGAAGATGTGGCCGATGACGACACTATCGTTGAGCGCGAGGGTGTAAGCCTGGTCGTGGATCCGATGAGCTTCCAATACCTGGCAGGTGCCGAAGTGGATTATCAGGAAGGTCTGGAAGGCTCGCGTTTCGTGATCAAGAACCCTAATGCCACCACGACGTGTGGTTGCGGGTCTTCGTTCTCGATCTGATCGGTAGCAGATACAAAAACGCCGCTTGGCTTTTACGGGCCAAGCGGCGTTTTGCTGTCTGGGATTCAGGCGGGGTAGATCGCGCCAAGCACTCGAAGCCCGCGTGCGCCAGTGACGCTGGGCCGATTGGCGGCAATGCCTTCAAGGCAGCAATGGGCCAGCCAGGCGAAGGCCATTGCCTCTACCCAGTCAGGGTCTACGCCATAGGCCGCTGTAGTGCTGACATGGGTGGAAGGCAGCAACGTTGTCAGCCTGCCCATCAGTGCCCCGTTATGGGCGCCGCCGCCGCAGATCAGCAAGGTTGTTGTGTCAGTCTGGGCGCTTTGCAGGGACTCGACGATGGTCAGAGCCGTCAGCTCCAGCAGGGTGGCCTGTACGTCTTGGGGTTCAAAGGTGGGCAAACGGCCAAGGTGCTGCTGCAGCCAGGCCAGGTTGAACACCTCTCGGCCCGTGCTTTTCGGGCCTTTGGTCATGAAGAACGGATCGCTGAGCAGCGTATTGAGCAGCTGGGGCTGGACCTTGCCGCTGGCCGCCCATTGCCCGTCCCGATCAAAGTGTTCTCCGCGCTGCAGGTGAATCCAGGCATCGAGCAGCACGTTCCCCGGGCCGCAGTCGAAACCGGCGACAGGCTTGCCCGTCTCGATCAGGCTGAGGTTGCTGAACCCGCCGACATTCAATACCGCGCGATTGCCCGTCTGCTCGCCGAACAAGGCTTCATGAAAGGCTGGAACCAAAGGAGCGCCTTGGCCGCCGGCAGCGACATCGCGGCTGCGGAAGTCGCTGACGACAGTGATGCCTGTCAGTTCGGTGAGTAGGGCAGGGTTGCCGATCTGAACGGTGAAGCCTCGGGCGGGTTCATGGCGAATCGTCTGGCCATGACTACCAATCGCCCGAATGTCCTGAGGCTTGAGGTTTTGTTGCTCCAGCAAGGCGATGATCCCTTGTGCAGCGAGCGTCACCCATTGCTGCTGGGCAATTGCCGAACGGGCGATTTCATCCGGGCCGCTGGCGCATAGGCTCAGCAGTTCTGTGCGCAAGGCGTCGGGCATTGGGATATAGCGAGTGGCGATCAGATTGATCGCCGCGCCTTGTTCGATAAGGGCGATATCCAGGCCGTCGAGGCTGGTCCCGGACATCACACCGATATAGAGCGGCATGCCTTAACGCTTCGCCGAAGCCAGCAAGGTGGAGCGCTCTTGATCCATCCGTGCCATCAGCGGCTGGCTCTGCTGCATGAAGCGCGCGCGTTCGGCCTTGGCAATCGGGTCAGCCATTGGGAGCTTCTGGCCCAGTGGGTCGACGTGTACGCCGTTGACCTGGAACTCATAGTGCAAGTGCGGGCCGGTGGAGAGGCCGGTGGTACCGATGTAACCGATCACTTGGCCCTGTTTCACGTTGCCGCCAGTCTTGACGCCCTTGGCAAAACCTTGCATGTGGCCGTACAGCGTGCGGTACGTGTTGCCGTGCTGGATGATCACCGTATTGCCGTAACCACCACGACGCCCCGCCAACAAGACCTTGCCGTCGCCTGCCGCTTTGATTGGCGTGCCACGCGGCGCGGCATAGTCGACACCCTTGTGCGCGCGAATTTTGTTCAGAATTGGATGCTTGCGGCCCATGGAGAAACGCGAGCTAATACGGGCAAAGTCAACGGGGGTACGGATGAAGGCCTTGCGCATGCTGTTGCCATCAGCTGTGTAGTAGCTGCTGTTGCCCTGTTTGTTGGTGTAGCGCACGGCGGTGTAGGTTTTGCCACGGTTGGTGAAGCGTGCAGACAGAATGTTGCCAGTGCCGACCACTTTTCCGTTGGCTACTTTCTGCTCGTAGATCACGTCGAATTCGTCGCCTTGACGGATGTCCTGAGCGAAGTCGATGTCGTAGCCAAATACGCTGGCCATGTCCATGGTCATGCTATGCGAGAGGCCCGCACGCGCGGCCGATTGCGACAGGGAGCTGTTGATCACGCCGTGTACGTAGGCGGAACGCATGACGGGTTTGGTGGTGATTCGGTTGAATGCGAAGCCTTTGGCGCCTTTGCTCAGGCTGATACTTTCCAGGTCACTGATGCTGGTATGCAGGTTGTTCAACTGGCCGTCTGGCGTCAGCTCAAATTCAAGCTTCTGGCCACGTTTGAGCTGAGTGAATTGCTTGGCTTGCTTATCGCTGGCGAGCACTTCATTTACAGCGGCGGCAGGCAACCCAACCTTTTCGAACAGGGTAGATAGTGTATCGCCTTTGCCCACGATGACTTCGCGATGCTGGGGATTCTTGGCTGCGGCTGCTGCAGGTGCTTCCTGGGCGGCTTGCTGGGTGTCTTCGGGAGTGCTTTCGATCTGTGCGAAAGGTGACTCAGTTGCAGTGTTTGTGGCTTGTTGAGCGTCGGAAGCGTCTTGATCTTGTGTCAGTTGTTCAACTGGGCTTTCCAGATCGAGGCTCAGGGATGTTCGTTTGGCTTCAACGTCACTGGAAGGGAATACCAACAGTGCCAGGCTGAGAAGGGCGGCGATACCACTTGCGGCGAGCAGGTGGGTCTTCGGGTAAAGCGGCGGCGCTTTAGACGGTTCAGTGGTCATAAGTAATTTTGACTTTGAAGATGAAATGGAAAAGATGAATGACATGATGAAGATGAAATAACTGTATAAAATATAACCAAATCATCTGTGGCGCAAGCTCGCGAACGCTGGGCTTGCTGAACGGTGTCCGTGCGCAGGGCAAAACTTGTAATTAGTCCCTGATCTTGTATGGTTGGTTCCCTTTTGAATCTGAGCCTTGCGGGTCTGTTATGAAGTCGGTTGAAGAGCAGCTAGCGCTGATAAAACGTGGTGCGGAAGAACTGTTGGTCGAGGCCGAGCTGATCGAAAAGCTCAAGCGTGGCCAACCCCTGCGTATCAAGGCTGGCTTTGATCCGACCGCGCCGGATCTGCACCTGGGTCATACCGTGCTTATTAATAAGCTGCGTCAGTTCCAGGAGTTGGGCCATCAGGTCATCTTCCTTATAGGTGACTTCACCGGGATGATCGGTGATCCAAGCGGCAAGAGCGCTACGCGCCCGCCGCTGACTCGCGAACAGGTGCTCGATAATGCCGAGACCTATAAGACCCAGGTATTCAAGATTCTTGACCCGGCCAAGACCGAGGTGGCGTTCAACTCCACCTGGATGGACAAAATGGGGCCGGCAGATTTCATTCGCCTGACGTCCCAGTACACTGTGGCGCGCATGCTCGAGCGCGATGACTTCGACAAGCGCTACTCGACCAATCAGCCAATCGCCATTCATGAGTTCCTTTACCCGCTGGTTCAAGGGTACGACTCGGTGGCGCTGCGTGCGGATGTCGAGCTGGGTGGCACCGATCAGAAGTTCAACCTGCTGATGGGGCGTGAATTGCAGCGCGCCTATGGTCAGGAGGCTCAGTGCATTCTGACCATGCCATTGCTGGAGGGCTTGGATGGCGTCAAGAAGATGTCCAAGTCCCTGGGTAACTATGTCGGTATCCAGGAAGCGCCGGGTGTGATGTACGGCAAGCTAGTATCTATTCCGGATGCGCTGATGTGGCGCTACTTCGAGCTGTTGAGCTTCCGCTCGATGGACGAGATCAATGGGCTGCGTGCGGATGTCGAGGCGGGCGCTAATCCTCGCGATGTGAAGATTAAGCTGGCTGAAGAAATCGTTGCGCGTTTCCATGGTGAGGAGGCTGCGGCCAACGCTCACCGTGCGGCAGGTAATCGCATGAAAGATGGCGAGCTGCCTGACGATCTGCCCGAGATTGAGCTGACTGCTGCCGAGGCGATGCCGATTGCCGCTGTGCTTAATAAAGCTGGCCTGGTGAAGAATTCAGCGGTCGCGCGTGATCTTTTGGGGGCCGGCGGTGTGCGTATAGATGGTGAGGTGGTTGATCGCACCTTTATATACGAGCTGGGCGCCACTCACGTTTGCCAGGCGGGCAAGAAGGCATTTGCGCGAATTACGCTCAAATCCGAATAAGTCTGAAATAGGTGTTGACGGCGAATTATATCTGTCTATAATTCGCCCCACTTCCGGCGCAGTCGAAACGTAAAACTCCTTGGTAAACAATGAGTTACGCAGTTCTCGACAGCAAGTTGCTTCAGTTCATCGAAGCCAAAAGGAAGTTGAAAAAGAGGTGTTGACAGCAGCGTGTAACGCTGTAAAATTCGCCTCCCGCTTGCGAGAGATCGCAAGCGCAAGTGGTTGAAGTTGTTGAAGAAATCTTCGAAAACTTCTGAAAATAACCACTTGACAGCAAATGAGGCTGCTGTAGAATGCGCGCCTCGGTTGAGACGAAAGATCTTAACCAACCGCTCTTTAACAACTGAATCAAGCAATTCGTGTGGGTGCTTGTGGAGTCAGACTGATAGTCAACAAGATTATCAGCATCACAAGTTACTCCGCGAGAAATCAAAGATGTAACCAACGATTGCTGAGCCAAGTTTAGGGTTTCTTAAAAACCCAAAGATGTTTGAACTGAAGAGTTTGATCATGGCTCAGATTGAACGCTGGCGGCAGGCCTAACACATGCAAGTCGAGCGGTAGAGAGAAGCTTGCTTCTCTTGAGAGCGGCGGACGGGTGAGTAATGCCTAGGAATCTGCCTGGTAGTGGGGGATAACGTTCGGAAACGGACGCTAATACCGCATACGTCCTACGGGAGAAAGCAGGGGACCTTCGGGCCTTGCGCTATCAGATGAGCCTAGGTCGGATTAGCTAGTTGGTGAGGTAATGGCTCACCAAGGCGACGATCCGTAACTGGTCTGAGAGGATGATCAGTCACACTGGAACTGAGACACGGTCCAGACTCCTACGGGAGGCAGCAGTGGGGAATATTGGACAATGGGCGAAAGCCTGATCCAGCCATGCCGCGTGTGTGAAGAAGGTCTTCGGATTGTAAAGCACTTTAAGTTGGGAGGAAGGGTTGTAGATTAATACTCTGCAATTTTGACGTTACCGACAGAATAAGCACCGGCTAACTCTGTGCCAGCAGCCGCGGTAATACAGAGGGTGCAAGCGTTAATCGGAATTACTGGGCGTAAAGC
The DNA here is from genome assembly GCF_044218845.1 of Pseudomonas sp. B16120. Taxonomy (NCBI): domain Bacteria; kingdom Pseudomonadati; phylum Pseudomonadota; class Gammaproteobacteria; order Pseudomonadales; family Pseudomonadaceae; genus Pseudomonas; species Pseudomonas sp. B16120. Next base: position 5,685,907 of record NZ_CP162588.1, on the reverse strand, counting down.
GCGCGTAGGTGGTTTGTTAAGTTGGATGTGAAATCCCCGGGCTCAACCTGGGAACTGCATTCAAAACTGACTGACTAGAGTATGGTAGAGGGTGGTGGAATTTCCTGTGTAGCGGTGAAATGCGTAGATATAGGAAGGAACACCAGTGGCGAAGGCGACCACCTGGACTAATACTGACACTGAGGTGCGAAAGCGTGGGGAGCAAACAGGATTAGATACCCTGGTAGTCCACGCCGTAAACGATGTCAACTAGCCGTTGGAAGCCTTGAGCTTTTAGTGGCGCAGCTAACGCATTAAGTTGACCGCCTGGGGAGTACGGCCGCAAGGTTAAAACTCAAATGAATTGACGGGGGCCCGCACAAGCGGTGGAGCATGTGGTTTAATTCGAAGCAACGCGAAGAACCTTACCAGGCCTTGACATCCAATGAACTTTCTAGAGATAGATTGGTGCCTTCGGGAACATTGAGACAGGTGCTGCATGGCTGTCGTCAGCTCGTGTCGTGAGATGTTGGGTTAAGTCCCGTAACGAGCGCAACCCTTGTCCTTAGTTACCAGCACGTTATGGTGGGCACTCTAAGGAGACTGCCGGTGACAAACCGGAGGAAGGTGGGGATGACGTCAAGTCATCATGGCCCTTACGGCCTGGGCTACACACGTGCTACAATGGTCGGTACAGAGGGTTGCCAAGCCGCGAGGTGGAGCTAATCCCATAAAACCGATCGTAGTCCGGATCGCAGTCTGCAACTCGACTGCGTGAAGTCGGAATCGCTAGTAATCGCGAATCAGAATGTCGCGGTGAATACGTTCCCGGGCCTTGTACACACCGCCCGTCACACCATGGGAGTGGGTTGCACCAGAAGTAGCTAGTCTAACCTTCGGGAGGACGGTTACCACGGTGTGATTCATGACTGGGGTGAAGTCGTAACAAGGTAGCCGTAGGGGAACCTGCGGCTGGATCACCTCCTTAATCGACGACATCAGCTGCTCCATAAGTTCCCACACGAATTGCTTGATTCATTGAAGAAGACGATAGAAGCAGCTTTAAGCTCCAAGCTGATAGCTCTTAGCTAATCAGTTACGCGCTCGAAATTGGGTCTGTAGCTCAGTTGGTTAGAGCGCACCCCTGATAAGGGTGAGGTCGGCAGTTCGAATCTGCCCAGACCCACCAATTTTGTGTGGGAAACGCCTGTAGAAATACGGGGCCATAGCTCAGCTGGGAGAGCGCCTGCCTTGCACGCAGGAGGTCAACGGTTCGATCCCGTTTGGCTCCACCACTACTGCTTCTGTTTGTATAAAGCTTAGAAATGAGCATTCCATCGTTGTGATGGTGAATGTTGATTTCTAGTCTTTGACTAGTTCGTTCTTTAAAAATTTGGGTATGTGATAGAAAGATAGACTGAACGTTACTTTCACTGGTAACGGATCAGGCTAAGGTAAAATTTGTGAGTTCTCTTAATTGAGAAATTCGAATTTTCGGCGAATGTCGTCTTCACAGTATAACCAGATTGCTTGGGGTTATATGGTCAAGTGAAGAAGCGCATACGGTGGATGCCTTGGCAGTCAGAGGCGATGAAAGACGTGGTAGCCTGCGAAAAGCTTCGGGGAGTCGGCAAACAGACTTTGATCCGGAGATGTCTGAATGGGGGAACCCAGCCATCATAAGATGGTTATCTTGTACTGAATACATAGGTGCAAGAGGCGAACCAGGGGAACTGAAACATCTAAGTACCCTGAGGAAAAGAAATCAACCGAGATTCCCTTAGTAGTGGCGAGCGAACGGGGACTAGCCCTTAAGTGGCTTTGAGATTAGCGGAACGCTCTGGAAAGTGCGGCCATAGTGGGTGATAGCCCTGTACGCGAAAATCTCTTAGTCATGAAATCGAGTAGGACGGAGCACGAGAAACTTTGTCTGAATATGGGGGGACCATCCTCCAAGGCTAAATACTACTGACTGACCGATAGTGAACTAGTACCGTGAGGGAAAGGCGAAAAGAACCCCGGAGAGGGGAGTGAAATAGATCCTGAAACCGTATGCGTACAAGCAGTGGGAGCCCACTTTGTTGGGTGACTGCGTACCTTTTGTATAATGGGTCAGCGACTTATTTTCAGTGGCGAGCTTAACCGAATAGGGGAGGCGTAGCGAAAGCGAGTCTTAATAGGGCGTCTAGTCGCTGGGAATAGACCCGAAACCGGGCGATCTATCCATGGGCAGGTTGAAGGTTGGGTAACACTAACTGGAGGACCGAACCGACTACCGTTGAAAAGTTAGCGGATGACCTGTGGATCGGAGTGAAAGGCTAATCAAGCTCGGAGATAGCTGGTTCTCCTCGAAAGCTATTTAGGTAGCGCCTCATGTATCACTGTAGGGGGTAGAGCACTGTTTCGGCTAGGGGGTCATCCCGACTTACCAAACCGATGCAAACTCCGAATACCTACAAGTGCCGAGCATGGGAGACACACGGCGGGTGCTAACGTCCGTCGTGAAAAGGGAAACAACCCAGACCGTCAGCTAAGGTCCCAAAGTTATGGTTAAGTGGGAAACGATGTGGGAAGGCTTAGACAGCTAGGAGGTTGGCTTAGAAGCAGCCACCCTTTAAAGAAAGCGTAATAGCTCACTAGTCGAGTCGGCCTGCGCGGAAGATGTAACGGGGCTCAAACCATACACCGAAGCTACGGGTATCACGTAAGTGATGCGGTAGAGGAGCGTTCTGTAAGCCTGTGAAGGTGAGTTGAGAAGCTTGCTGGAGGTATCAGAAGTGCGAATGCTGACATGAGTAACGATAATGGGTGTGAAAAACACCCACGCCGAAAGACCAAGGTTTCCTGCGCAACGTTAATCGACGCAGGGTTAGTCGGTCCCTAAGGCGAGGCTGAAAAGCGTAGTCGATGGAAAACAGGTTAATATTCCTGTACTTCTGGTTATTGCGATGGAGGGACGGAGAAGGCTAGGCCAGCTTGGCGTTGGTTGTCCAAGTTTAAGGTGGTAGGCTGGAATCTTAGGTAAATCCGGGATTCTAAGGCCGAGAGCTGATGACGAGTTACCTTTCAGGTAACGAAGTGGTTGATGCCATGCTTCCAAGAAAAGCTTCTAAGCTTCAGGTAACCAGGAACCGTACCCCAAACCGACACAGGTGGTTGGGTAGAGAATACCAAGGCGCTTGAGAGAACTCGGGTGAAGGAACTAGGCAAAATGGCACCGTAACTTCGGGAGAAGGTGCGCCGGTGAGGGTGAAGGACTTGCTCCGTAAGCTCATGCCGGTCGAAGATACCAGGCCGCTGCGACTGTTTATTAAAAACACAGCACTCTGCAAACACGAAAGTGGACGTATAGGGTGTGACGCCTGCCCGGTGCCGGAAGGTTAATTGATGGGGTTAGCTAACGCGAAGCTCTTGATCGAAGCCCCGGTAAACGGCGGCCGTAACTATAACGGTCCTAAGGTAGCGAAATTCCTTGTCGGGTAAGTTCCGACCTGCACGAATGGCGTAACGATGGCGGCGCTGTCTCCACCCGAGACTCAGTGAAATTGAAATCGCTGTGAAGATGCAGTGTATCCGCGGCTAGACGGAAAGACCCCGTGAACCTTTACTATAGCTTTGCACTGGACTTTGAATTTGCTTGTGTAGGATAGGTGGGAGGCTTTGAAGCGTGGACGCCAGTCTGCGTGGAGCCATCCTTGAAATACCACCCTGGCAACTTTGAGGTTCTAACTCAGGTCCGTTATCCGGATCGAGGACAGTGTATGGTGGGTAGTTTGACTGGGGCGGTCTCCTCCTAAAGAGTAACGGAGGAGTACGAAGGTGCGCTCAGACCGGTCGGAAATCGGTCGTAGAGTATAAAGGCAAAAGCGCGCTTGACTGCGAGACAGACACGTCGAGCAGGTACGAAAGTAGGTCTTAGTGATCCGGTGGTTCTGTATGGAAGGGCCATCGCTCAACGGATAAAAGGTACTCCGGGGATAACAGGCTGATACCGCCCAAGAGTTCATATCGACGGCGGTGTTTGGCACCTCGATGTCGGCTCATCACATCCTGGGGCTGAAGCCGGTCCCAAGGGTATGGCTGTTCGCCATTTAAAGTGGTACGCGAGCTGGGTTTAGAACGTCGTGAGACAGTTCGGTCCCTATCTGCCGTGGACGTTTGAGATTTGAGAGGGGCTGCTCCTAGTACGAGAGGACCGGAGTGGACGAACCTCTGGTGTTCCGGTTGTCACGCCAGTGGCATTGCCGGGTAGCTATGTTCGGAATAGATAACCGCTGAAAGCATCTAAGCGGGAAACTAGCCTCAAGATGAGATCTCACTGGAACCTTGAGTTCCCTGAAGGGCCGTCGAAGACTACGACGTTGATAGGTTGGGTGTGTAAGCGCTGTGAGGCGTTGAGCTAACCAATACTAATTGCCCGTGAGGCTTGACCATATAACACCCAAGCAATTTGCGAACTCGAGAGAGACCAGATTGCGGTGTGTGAAGACGAAGATGAACCGAAAGTTCGACGCTCACAAAACACCACGATCTATCACATACCCAATTTGCTGAAGCGAGGCCAACTGGCCACGACTCAGTACCCGAATTTCTTGACGACCATAGAGCATTGGAACCACCTGATCCCATCCCGAACTCAGCAGTGAAACGATGCATCGCCGATGGTAGTGTGGGGTTTCCCCATGTGAGAGTAGGTCATCGTCAAGATTAAATTCCGAAACCCCAATTGCGAAAGCAGTTGGGGTTTTGTTTTGGACGCTCGAAAATCTTGTGGGGCGTCGATCAATACTGATATCCACCCTTTCTATGCAATGACCCTGCGCATGGCTATCATGCGTGCCTCATTCTGAGGCGATATGTGCATGCTGACGTTGTTGAAACTTCTGAAAGATGGTCAGTTCCATTCTGGAGAAGCGCTTGGCGCCGCCCTGGGCGTTAGTCGCAGTGCCGTGTGGAAGCAGCTTCAGCATCTTGAGGCAGAATTGAATCTTCCTATCCATAAGGTTCGGGGTCGTGGGTATAGATTGGCTGCGCCATTGGTATTTTTGAATGCGCAGGAGGTTTCTCGGGAGGCGACTTCCCTATCTTGGCCCGTTCATATTTTCGATTCCATTGACTCCACTAATGCCGAGGCCTTACGTCTTGTCGATGCGGGTAGTGCGGCACCTTTTGTTGTGCTAGCGGAGCAGCAGACGGCTGGTAGGGGGCGCAGAGGCCGTAAATGGGTCAGCCCATTTGCGCAAAACGTTTACTACAGCCTTGTATTGCGTATTGAGGGTGGTCTGCGGCAACTGGAAGGGTTGAGTCTGGTGGTAGGACTGGCAGTCCTGCAGGCTCTGCGTGAGTCGGGTGTGCAGGGCGCGGCTTTGAAGTGGCCAAACGACGTCTTGGTTGGGCACAAGAAAATCTCAGGCATCTTGCTTGAGCTGGTGGGAGATCCCGCGGATATCTGTCACGTTGTGCTAGGGATAGGTATCAATGTGAATATGCAGAGGGCAGCTGATGTTGATCAGCAGTGGACCTCGATGCAGCTTGAGACGGGCTTTTCAGTTGATCGCAATCACCTGGTGGCGCGACTGGGTTTGCAACTCCAAGCCTACCTAGATCGACACAAGGCTGCGGGTTTTGCAGGGTTGCAAGACGAATGGGAGCAGCATCACGCGTGGCAGGGCAAGTCCGTGTCGCTTATCGCGGGCGTCAATCAGATTGATGGGGTTGTGCTGGGCGTGGATCGTCAGGGCGCCTTGCGTTTGGATGTCGGTGGCATTGAGAAAATATACAGCGGTGGTGAGTTAAGCCTGAGGTTGCGTGATGATTCTTGAGCTCGACTGTGGAAATAGCTTTATCAAATGGCGTGTTCTTGAGTTGAGTGAGGCAACTGTTCGCGCGGAAGGTATCGCAGGTTCAGATATCGCGCTGATCGATAGTTTGGTGGCTTTGCCTGGTCTATTGCTCACGCGTTGTCGGTTAGTGAGTGTTCGCGCGCTTGAGGAGACCGATAAGCTGATAGCTGCCTTGGTAGCGGCATTTGGCGTTGCTGTTTCCTGTGCAACCTCTGCTCAAGAAATGGGCGGAGTGCGCAACGGCTACGAAGACTTCCAGCGCCTGGGGATGGATCGATGGCTGGCCATGCTAGGCGCGTTCAAGTTGGCGTCAGGTGCATGCCTGGTACTCGACTTTGGTACAGCGGCGACAGCAGATTTTATTGGTCCGGACGGTGGGCACCTGGGTGGGTTTATTTGCCCGGGTATGCCGCTTATGCGTAATCAACTGCGAACCCATACCCGCAAGATACGCTATGACGACGCGGCCGCTGAGCGGGCTGTGGAACGTCTCTCTCCTGGTCGTACGACCGTAGAGGCCGTCGAGCGTGGGTGTACGCTCATGCTTAGAGGGTTTGTGCTGACCCAGCTCGAGTTGGCGCGAGGCTATTGGGGGGAGGATTTCACAGTCTTCCTCACTGGCGGCGATGCTGACCTGGTGAGGGATGCTGCGCCTCAAGCTCGGCTGGTCCCGGATCTGGTGTTTGTTGGTTTGGCAATGGCGTGTCCTTTGTCTTGAGGTGATTATGCGCTGGCTGTTTTTACTTTTACTGGTCCTCAATGTTTTCTATTACGTCTGGCATCAGCAAGAGGCGCCATTGCGGGCCAAGGATGTCACGCCCTTGAGTCTCCATCGGGGGGCACAACAAGATATTCGCCTCCTGAGTGAGTCGGCAGATGCGGTGGCGCGGCGTGATCGAGCGAGGCCGGCAGAGGCGCAGAATACCTGCTTGTACATCGGTGGGTTCACTGATCGACGCCAAGCCTCCTCTCTCGAGCAGAGGCTCACCAGCCTGGATATCAAGGTCAAAGTACAGTTGCTGAATGCGCCGGACGCCTCGGGTTATTGGTTGCGTGTAGCCCCTGAGAGCCGTCGCCTGGCTGACGATCTGCCCTTTGAAAGCCTTGCTAATGAATTCAATGAGTTAAAACATAAAATAATGCTGTGTGAAGGCATTGCAACTCTCGAATAGTTTGCATAGAATGGCGCCCGCTTCGCAGTGAAGACCTTTAAGGGCTACAGTGCAAAGCGACCGTCAATGCAGCTAACCTCATAATTTAAATGAGAAAATGCTTGACAGAAGGTCGGCGTGATGTAAAATGCCGGCTCGCTTAGGAGGGGTTCCCGAGCGGCCAAAGGGATCAGACTGTAAATCTGACGTCTACGACTTCGAAGGTTCGAATCCTTCCCCCTCCACCATTTTTAGCGTGAGCTGCAAGCTCCGCGGGTATAGTTTAGTGGTAGAACCTCAGCCTTCCAAGCTGATGATGCGGGTTCGATTCCCGCTACCCGCTCCAAGTTTGCAGGTTGTGCAAGGTGTTTCGCTCTTGTAGCTCAGTTGGTAGAGCACACCCTTGGTAAGGGTGAGGTCAGCGGTTCAAATCCGCTCAAGAGCTCCATATGACAAGGCAGATATGAAAATATCTGCCTTTGTTTTAACAGCTGCCTCGGCTTGAATGTTGTTCGATGTTTCAGGTCTTGTGGGGTTGGTTGTTGTAAAGTCTTTTTCAGGCCTGCATAATGGTCGGCCTGATTTTGTTTTAGGTCAGTAGCTCAATTGGCAGAGCGACGGTCTCCAAAACCGTAGGTTGGGGGTTCGATTCCCTCCTGACCTGCCAGATTCACGTGGTGTGTCTGGCTTTCTTTTCACAGGATCTTCATAGATGACTCCTAAGGCTGAAGCTCAAAGCTCTCGTTTCGATCTGGTAAAGTGGCTCGCTGTAGTCGCCTTGGTGGTCGTAGGCGTTGTTGGCAATCAGTACTATTCTGCTTCGCCGATCCTGTACCGTGTACTCGCTTTGCTTGCCCTCGCTGCTGTAGCTGCCTTTGTAGGCCTGCAGACTGCCAAAGGCAAGTCGTTCGCGGTACTGGTTAAGGAAGCTCGCACCGAAATCCGTAAAGTCGTTTGGCCGACTCGCCAAGAAACCACTCAGACCACATTGATTGTCGTGGCTGTTGTTCTGGTTATGGCGTTGCTGTTGTGGGGGCTTGATTCCCTGCTCGGCTGGCTTGTTTCCTTGATTGTTGGCTAAGGGTGTCCCGTGGCTAAGCGTTGGTACGTTGTGCATGCTTACTCGGGTTACGAGAAGCATGTTATGCGCTCTTTGCTGGAGCGCGTAAAGCTGGCAGGCATGGAAGATGGCTTCGGCGAAATTCTGGTTCCCACTGAAGAAGTGGTTGAAATGCGGAATGGGCAGAAGCGCAAAAGCGAACGCAAGTTCTTCCCTGGCTACGTGCTGGTACAAATGGACATGAACGAAGGTACTTGGCACTTGGTCAAGGATACCCCTCGCGTCATGGGCTTCATTGGCGGTACTGCCGACAAGCCTGCTCCGATCACCGACAAAGAGGCGGAAGCAATTCTGCGTCGTGTTGCTGATGGTAGCGACAAGCCCAAGCCGAAGACATTGTTCGAGCCGGGTGAGGTTGTTCGCGTTACAGACGGTCCGTTCGCTGATTTTAACGGTACGGTCGAAGAAGTTAACTACGAAAAGAGCCGGATCCAAGTGGCAGTGCTCATTTTCGGTCGCTCTACCCCGGTAGAGTTGGAGTTCAGCCAGGTCGAAAAGGTCTAGCTGGGCAAGCATCCCAACCCCGCAGCCTAGGCTGTGGGGTTTTGTCGTCACTGGGATAAACGCGCAAGTAACCGGGGAGCCTTTCGAGGCGTTTGAACCCGTAATTGGAGTGCCTCATGGCCAAGAAGATTACCGCTTACATCAAGCTGCAAGTGAAGGCCGCTCAGGCCAACCCTAGCCCACCCGTCGGTCCAGCTCTGGGTCAGCACGGCGTGAACATCATGGAATTCTGCAAGGCCTTCAACGCCCGTACTCAGGGTCTTGAGCCAGGTCTGCCGACTCCAGTGATCATCACTGTATACAGCGACCGTAGCTTCACCTTCGAAACCAAGTCGACCCCGGCTTCGGTTTTGCTGAAGAAAGCTGCCGGTCTGACCAGCGGTTCCGCTCGTCCTAACACCGTTAAGGTTGGCACCGTAACCCGTGCTCAGCTGGAAGAAATCGCGAAAACCAAAAACGCGGATCTGACTGCAGCTGATATGGATGCAGCCGTGCGTACCATCGCCGGTTCTGCTCGTAGCATGGGCCTTAACGTGGAGGGTGTGTAATGGCTAAGCTGACCAAGCGCCAAAAGGCTATCGCCGGCAAGATCGAAGCAGGCAAGTCCTACAACTTCGTAGACGCTGCTGCCCTGCTGACCGAGCTGTCGACTGTCAAGTTCAGCGAGTCTGTTGACGTTGCTGTAAACCTGGGTGTTGACCCACGTAAATCCGACCAGGTCGTTCGTAGCGCTACTGTGCTGCCACACGGCACTGGCAAGACTGTACGTGTTGCTGTCTTCACCCAAGGCCCAGCTGCTGAAGCTGCTCTGGCCGCTGGTGCTGATCGCGTTGGCATGGACGACCTGGCTGCCGAAATGAAAGGCGGCGACCTGAACTATGACGTCGTTATTGCTTCCCCGGATGCAATGCGTGTTGTAGGTCAGTTGGGTCAGATCCTCGGTCCACGTGGCCTGATGCCTAACCCTAAAGTCGGCACCGTAACTCCAGACGTAGCTACCGCGGTTAAAAACGCCAAGGCTGGTCAGGTTCGTTATCGCACCGACAAAAACGGCATCATTCACACCTCCGTTGGCAAAGTCGGCTTCGATGCCGTCAAGCTGAAGGAAAACGTTGAAGCCCTGATCGCTGATCTGAAGCGTATCAAGCCTGCTTCCTCGAAAGGTATCTACGTCAAGCGCGTTACCCTGAGCACCACTATGGGCCCAGGTCTGGTCATCGACCAAGGCTCGCTGGACGTATAAGACATAAATTGGCGCAAGTAATTGCGCCAATTGAAAGATTGGGGTCCCTGCCTGGCGGGGGCTATCCAAGACCGTAGGCGACGCAAGTCTTAAACCAACAAGCCTACGCAGATGGTGCTCCCGGTTCCTTACCGAATCAGACACCAAAACGACATCAGGCCTAGGCCAGATGAAACGGTAACAAGCAGGAGTTAAACCCGTGGCAATTAATCTCGAAGACAAGAAGGCCATCGTCGCTGAAGTCAACGAGGCTGCCAAAGCTGCTCTGTCCGCTGTCGTGGCTGATGCCCGTGGTGTGACAGTAGGCGCTATGACCGGACTCCGTAAAGAGGCTCGTGAAGCTGGCGTATACGTACGTGTTGTACGTAACACCCTGCTCAAGCGCGCCGTTGCTGACACTGAATACAGTGTTCTCAACGACGTGTTCACCGGCCCGACTCTGATCGCGTTCTCTAAAGATCATCCAGGCGCTGCTGCCCGTTTGTTCAAAGAATTCGCCAAGAGTCAGGATAAGTTCGAGATCAAGGCAGCTGCGTTCGAGGGCAAGTTCCTCGCAGCTAACCAAATCGACGTACTGGCAACACTGCCGACCCGTAACGAAGCTATTTCGCAGCTGATGAGCGTGATTCAAGGCGCTACCAGCAAGCTGGCTCGTACTCTGGCTGCAGTTCGCGAGCAAAAAGAAGCTGCCGCAGCCTAAGGCTGAGCAAATTCTCTCGCGTATTTTTGTTTATTTCGATGGCCGCGTAGGCCGTCCCCCAATTCAGGAAATACAGCAATGTCTATCTCCCAAGACGATATCCTCAACGCCGTAGCTGAAATGTCGGTTCTGCAGGTTGTTGAGCTGATCAAAGCTTTCGAAGAAAAATTCGGCGTTTCCGCTGCCGCTGCTTCCGCTGGCCCAGCTGTTGCTGCTGTCGCTGCTGAAGAGCAAACCGAATTCAACGTCATGCTGCTGGAAGCTGGCGAGAAGAAAGTAAACGTGATCAAGGCAGTACGTGAACTGACCGGTCTGGGCCTGAAAGAAGCCAAGGCTGTAGTTGACGGCGCTCCTGCCCAGGTTCTGGAAGCAGTGTCGAAAGACGCCGCTGACAAAGCCAAAGCTACTCTGGAAGAAGCAGGCGCTAAAGTCGAGCTGAAGTAAGCATCGACCTTGCGTCTCCAGCCCAAGCGTTAAGCTGAAGGCTGATGGCTGGTGGCTCTTGCCACCGGCCTTTTTCCGTTCTTGGCTGTCGACTCGGTCGCCGCCATTAACGCGCTGTAGCCACCCGAAGCGGTGGTGCAAACCATGGGGTTTGCAAGATTTTCTGGCTGCTCCCGTCGGAGGGGCCAAACAAGCAGGTGACCAAGCTGGGGAACGCTGATGGCTTACTCATATACTGAGAAAAAACGTATCCGCAAGGACTTTAGCAAGTTGCCGGACGTCATGGATGTCCCGTACCTTCTGGCTATCCAGCTGGATTCGTATCGTGAATTCTTGCAGGCGGGAGCGACCAAAGATCAGTTCCGCGACGTGGGCCTGCATGCGGCCTTCAAATCCGTTTTCCCGATCATCAGCTACTCCGGCAATGCTGCGCTGGAGTACGTCGGTTATCGCCTGGGCGAACCGGCATTTGATGTCAAAGAATGCGTGTTGCGTGGCGTTACGTACGCCGTACCTTTGCGGGTAAAAGTCCGTCTGATCATTTTCGACAAAGAATCGTCGAACAAAGCGATCAAGGACATCAAAGAGCAAGAAGTCTACATGGGCGAAATCCCACTGATGACTGAAAACGGTACCTTCGTAATCAACGGTACCGAGCGTGTAATCGTTTCCCAGCTGCACCGTTCCCCGGGCGTGTTCTTCGACCACGACCGCGGCAAGACGCACAGCTCCGGCAAACTCCTGTACTCCGCGCGGATCATTCCGTACCGCGGTTCGTGGTTGGACTTCGAGTTCGACCCGAAAGACTGCGTGTTCGTGCGTATCGACCGTCGTCGCAAGCTGCCGGCCTCGGTATTGCTGCGCGCGCTCGGTTACACCACTGAGCAAGTGCTGGATGCTTTCTATACCACCAACGTATTCAGCCTGAAGGATGAAACCCTCAAGCTGGAGCTGATCGCTTCGCGTCTGCGTGGTGAAATTGCTGTACTGGACATCCAGGACGAAAAAGGCAAGGTCATCGTTGAGGCTGGCCGTCGTATCACTGCGCGCCACATCAACCAGATCGAAAAAGCCGGTATCAAAGAGCTGGAAGTGCCACTGGACTACGTCCTGGGTCGCACTACCGCCAAGGTCATCGTTCACCCGGCTACAGGCGAAATCCTGGCTGAGTGCAACACCGAGCTGAACACCGAGATCCTGGCCAAGATCGCCAAGGCCCAGGTTGTTCGCATCGAGACCCTGTACACCAACGATATCGACTGCGGTCCGTTCATCTCCGACACACTGAAGATCGACTCCACCAGCAACCAATTGGAAGCACTGGTCGAGATCTATCGCATGATGCGTCCTGGTGAGCCACCAACCAAAGATGCTGCCGAAACCCTGTTCAACAACCTGTTCTTCAGCCCTGAGCGCTATGACCTGTCTGCGGTCGGCCGGATGAAGTTCAACCGTCGTATCGGTCGTACCGAGATCGAAGGTTCGGGCGTGCTGTGCAAGGAAGACATCGTCGCGGTATTGAAGACCCTTGTCGACATCCGTAACGGCAAAGGCATCGTCGATGACATCGACCACCTGGGTAACCGTCGTGTTCGCTGCGTAGGTGAAATGGCCGAGAACCAGTTCCGCGTTGGCCTGGTACGTGTTGAGCGTGCGGTCAAAGAGCGTCTGTCGATGGCTGAAAGCGAAGGCCTGATGCCGCAAGACCTGATCAACGCCAAGCCAGTGGCTGCGGCGGTGAAAGAGTTCTTCGGTTCCAGCCAGCTTTCGCAGTTCATGGACCAGAACAACCCGCTCTCCGAGATCACCCACAAGCGCCGTGTTTCTGCACTGGGCCCGGGCGGTCTGACCCGTGAGCGCGCTGGCTTTGAAGTCCGTGACGTACACCCGACGCACTACGGTCGTGTTTGCCCGATCGAAACGCCGGAAGGTCCGAACATCGGTCTGATCAACTCCCTGGCTGCCTATGCGCGCACCAACCAGTACGGCTTCCTCGAAAGCCCGTACCGTGTGGTGAAAGACGCCCTGGTCACCGACGAGATCGTATTCCTGTCCGCCATCGAAGAAGCTGATCACGTGATCGCTCAGGCTTCGGCCACGATGAACGACAAGAAAGTCCTGGTCGACGAGCTGGTAGCTGTTCGTCACTTGAACGAGTTCACCGTCAAGGCGCCGGAAGACGTCACCTTGATGGACGTTTCTCCGAAGCAGGTAGTTTCGGTTGCAGCGTCGCTGATCCCGTTCCTGGAACACGATGACGCCAACCGTGCGTTGATGGGTTCCAACATGCAGCGTCAAGCTGTACCGACCCTGCGCGCTGACAAGCCGCTGGTAGGTACTGGCATGGAGCGCAACGTAGCACGTGACTCCGGCGTTTGCGTCGTGGCTCGTCGTGGCGGTGTGATCGACTCCGTTGATGCCAGCCGTATCGTGGTTCGTGTTGCCGATGACGAAGTAGAAACTGGCGAAGCCGGTGTCGACATCTACAACCTGACCAAATACACCCGTTCGAACCAGAACACCTGCATCAACCAGCGTCCGCTGGTGAGCAAGGGTGATCGCGTTCAGCGTAGCGACATCATGGCTGACGGCCCGTCCACCGACATGGGTGAACTGGCTCTCGGCCAGAACATGCGCATCGCGTTCATGGCATGGAACGGCTTCAACTTCGAAGACTCCATCTGCCTGTCCGAGCGTGTGGTTCAAGAAGACCGCTTCACCACGATCCACATCCAGGAACTGACCTGTGTGGCGCGTGATACCAAGCTTGGGCCTGAGGAAATCACTGCAGACATCCCGAACGTGGGTGAAGCTGCACTGAACAAGCTGGACGAAGCCGGTATCGTTTATGTAGGTGCTGAAGTTGGCGCTGGTGACATCCTGGTCGGTAAAGTCACTCCGAAAGGCGAGACCCAACTGACGCCGGAAGAGAAGCTGCTGCGTGCCATCTTCGGTGAAAAAGCCAGCGACGTGAAAGACACCTCCCTGCGTGTACCTACCGGTACCAAGGGTACTGTCATCGACGTACAGGTCTTCACCCGTGACGGCGTTGAGCGTGATGCTCGTGCACTGTCCATCGAGAAGACCCAGCTCGACGAGATCCGCAAGGATCTGAACGAAGAGTTCCGTATCGTTGAAGGCGCGACCTTCGAACGTCTGCGTTCCGCTCTGGTAGGCCACAAGGCTGAAGGCGGCGCGGGCCTGAAGAAAGGTCAGGACATCACCGACGAAATCCTCGACGGTCTTGAGCACGGCCAGTGGTTCAAACTGCGCATGGCTGAAGATGCTCTGAACGAGCAGCTCGAGAAGGCCCAGGCCTATATCGTTGATCGCCGCCGTCTGCTGGACGACAAGTTCGAAGACAAGAAGCGCAAACTGCAGCAGGGCGATGACCTGGCTCCAGGCGTGCTGAAAATCGTCAAGGTTTACCTGGCAATCCGTCGCCGCATCCAGCCGGGCGACAAGATGGCCGGTCGTCACGGTAACAAGGGTGTGGTCTCTGTGATCATGCCGGTTGAAGACATGCCGCACGATGCCAATGGCACCCCGGTCGACGTCGTCCTCAACCCGTTGGGCGTACCTTCGCGTATGAACGTTGGTCAGATCCTTGAAACCCACCTGGGCCTCGCGGCCAAAGGTCTGGGCGAGAAGATCAACCGTATGATCGAAGAGCAGCGCAAAGTCGCAGACCTGCGTAAGTTCCTGCACGAGATCTACAACGAGATCGGCGGTCGCAACGAAGAGCTGGACACCTTCTCCGACCAGGAAATCCTGGATCTGGCGAAGAACCTGCGCGGCGGCGTTCCAATGGCTACCCCGGTGTTCGACGGTGCCAAGGAAAGCGAAATCAAGGCCATGCTCAAACTGGCAGACCTGCCAGAAAGCGGCCAGATGCAGCTGTTCGACGGCCGTACCGGCAACAAGTTCGAGCGCCCGGTTACTGTTGGCTACATGTACATGCTGAAGCTGAACCACTTGGTAGACGACAAGATGCACGCTCGTTCTACCGGTTCGTACAGCCTGGTTACTCAGCAGCCGCTGGGTGGTAAGGCTCAGTTCGGTGGTCAGCGTTTCGGGGAGATGGAGGTCTGGGCACTGGAAGCATACGGTGCTGCATACACTCTGCAAGAAATGCTCACAGTGAAGTCGGACGATGTGAACGGTCGTACCAAGATGTACAAAAACATCGTGGACGGTGATCACCGTATGGAGCCGGGCATGCCCGAGTCCTTCAACGTGTTGATCAAAGAAATTCGTTCCCTCGGCATCGATATCGATCTGGAAACCGAATAACACGTGACGCGAATCGAGAGCGGGGCTGTTTAGCCCGCTCTCTGCTCCGCCAGGAGGAAAGGCCTTGAAAGACCTACTGAATTTGCTGAAAAACCAGGGTCAAGTCGAAGAGTTCGACGCCATCCGTATTGGGTTGGCATCGCCTGAGATGATCCGTTCGTGGTCGTTCGGTGAAGTTAAAAAGCCGGAAACCATCAACTACCGTACGTTCAAACCTGAGCGTGACGGCCTGTTCTGCGCCAAGATCTTTGGCCCGGTAAAGGATTACGAGTGCCTGTGCGGTAAGTACAAGCGCTTGAAGCACCGTGGTGTGATCTGCGAGAAGTGCGGCGTTGAAGTTGCGCTGGCCAAGGTTCGTCGTGAGCGCATGGCGCACATCGAACTGGCTTCGCCGGTTGCCCACATCTGGTTCCTGAAATCGCTGCCGTCCCGTATCGGCTTGCTGATGGACATGACCCTGCGTGATATCGAACGCGTTCTCTACTTCGAGAGCTATGTCGTTATCGATCCAGGCATGACCACCCTTGAAAAAGGTCAGCTGCTGAACGACGAGCAGTACTTCGAAGCGCTGGAAGAGTTCGGCGACGATTTCGATGCCCGCATGGGTGCCGAAGCTGTCCGCGAACTGCTGCACGCTATCGACCTGGAGCACGAGATTGGTCGTCTGCGTGAAGAGATTCCGCAAACCAACTCCGAAACCAAGATCAAGAAGCTGTCCAAGCGTCTGAAGTTGATGGAAGCCTTCCAGGGTTCCGGCAACTTGCCAGAGTGGATGGTGCTGACCGTTCTGCCGGTTCTGCCGCCAGACCTGCGTCCGCTGGTACCGTTGGACGGTGGTCGTTTCGCGACGTCCGACCTCAACGACCTGTACCGCCGCGTGATCAACCGTAACAACCGCTTGAAGCGCCTGCTTGATCTGTCCGCTCCGGACATCATCGTGCGCAACGAAAAGCGTATGTTGCAAGAAGCGGTCGATGCCCTGCTCGACAACGGTCGTCGTGGCCGCGCTATCACCGGTTCGAACAAGCGTCCTCTGAAATCCCTGGCTGACATGATCAAGGGTAAGCAAGGTCGTTTCCGTCAGAACTTGCTCGGTAAGCGTGTTGACTACTCCGGTCGTTCGGTAATTACCGTAGGCCCGACCCTGCGTCTGCACCAGTGCGGTCTGCCCAAGAAGATGGCACTCGAGCTGTTCAAGCCGTTCATCTTCGGCAAGCTGGAAATGCGCGGTCTCGCGACCACCATCAAAGCGGCCAAGAAAATGGTCGAGCGCGAACTGCCAGAGGTTTGGGACGTTCTCGCTGAAGTGATTCGCGAACACCCGGTTCTCCTCAACCGTGCACCGACCCTTCACCGTCTGGGTATCCAGGCGTTTGAACCTGTACTGATCGAAGGTAAGGCTATCCAGCTGCACCCTCTGGTCTGTGCCGCGTACAACGCCGACTTCGACGGCGACCAAATGGCCGTGCACGTACCGCTGACACTGGAAGCCCAGTTGGAAGCGCGTGCGTTGATGATGTCGACCAACAACATTCTGTCGCCAGCCAACGGTGAGCCAATCATCGTTCCGTCGCAGGACGTTGTATTGGGTCTGTACTACATGACTCGTGAAGCGATCAACGCCAAAGGCGAAGGTCGTGTGTTCGCTGACCTGCAAGAAGTTGACCGTGTGTTCCGTGCCGGCGAAGCCGCACTGCACGCCAAGGTCAAGGTGCGGATCCACGAAACCGTCAACGACCGTGACGGCGGCAGCGTGAGCAACACCCGCATCGTCGACACCACTGTCGGCCGTGCGTTGTTGTACCAGGTTGTGCCAAAAGGTCTGTCGTACGACGTCGTCAACCTGCCGATGAAGAAAAAGGCGATCTCCAAGCTGATCAACCAGTGCTACCGCGTGGTTGGTTTGAAAGAGACCGTTATCTTCGCTGACCAGTTGATGTACACAGGTTTCGCTTACTCGACTATCTCCGGCGTTTCCATCGGCGTTAACGACTTCGTTATCCCGGATGAAAAAGCCCGCATCATCAGTGCTGCCACTGACGAAGTGAAAGAGATCGAGAGCCAGTACGCCTCCGGCCTGGTAACCCAGGGCGAGAAGTACAACAAAGTGATCGACCTTTGGTCCAAGGCCAACGACGAAGTGTCCAAGGCGATGATGGCCAACCTCTCGAAAGAGAAAGTCATCGACCGTCATGGCGTCGAAGTCGATCAAGAGTCTTTCAACTCGATGTACATGATGGCCGACTCGGGCGCACGGGGTTCTGCTGCGCAGATCCGTCAGCTCGCCGGTATGCGTGGCCTGATGGCCAAGCCGGACGGTTCCATCATCGAAACGCCGATCACTGCGAACTTCCGTGAAGGTTTGAGCGTACTTCAGTACTTCATCTCCACTCACGGTGCTCGTAAGGGTCTTGCGGATACCGCGTTGAAAACCGCTAACTCCGGTTACCTGACTCGTCGTCTGGTAGACGTTGCACAAGATCTGGTTGTAACCGAGATCGATTGCGGCACCGAGCACGGCCTGCTGATGACGCCGCACATTGAAGGCGGTGACGTTGTAGAGCCGCTGGGTGAGCGCGTATTGGGTCGTGTTATTGCCCGTGACGTATTCAAGCCAGGTACCGAGGAAGTTATCGTTCCTGCCGGCACCCTGGTTGACGAGAAGTGGGTCGAGTTCATCGAACTCAACAGCATCGACGAAGTGATCGTTCGCTCGCCGATCAGCTGCGAAACCCGCTACGGCATCTGCGCCAAGTGCTATGGCCGTGACTTGGCTCGTGGTCACCAGGTGAACATCGGTGAAGCGGTCGGCGTTATCGCTGCCCAGTCCATCGGTGAGCCGGGTACCCAGCTGACCATGCGTACGTTCCACATCGGTGGTGCGGCAAGCCGGACCTCCGCAGCCGACAGCGTTCAGGTGAAGAATGGCGGTACCGTCCGCCTGCATAACCTCAAGCACGTTGAGCGAGTGGATGGTCACCTGGTTGCTGTGTCCCGTTCCGGTGAGCTGGCCATCGCTGATGACTACGGTCGTGAGCGTGAGCGTTACAAGCTGCCGTACGGTGCTGTGATTTCGGTTAAAGAAGGTGACAAGGTCGACGCTGGCGCAATCGTGGCCAAGTGGGATCCGCACACTCACCCAATCGTTACCGAAATGAAAGGTACCGTGACCTACGTGGGCATGGAAGAAGGCATCACGATCAAGCGTCAGACTGACGAATTGACCGGTATGACCAACATTGAAGTACTCGACGCCAAAGATCGTCCAGCTGCTGGTAAGGACATCCGTCCTGCCGTGAAGATGGTCGATGACAACGGCAAGGATCTGTTGCTGCCAGGCACTGACGTAATCGCTCAGTACTTCCTGCCAGCCAACGCCCTGGTCGGTGTAGCGGATGGTGCGAAGATCGCGATCGGTGATGTTATCGCGCGTATCCCGCAAGAAACTTCGAAGACCCGTGACATCACCGGTGGTCTGCCGCGTGTTGCCGACTTGTTCGAAGCTCGTCGTCCGAAAGAAGCGTCGATTCTGGCTGAAGTCAGCGGCACCATCGCGTTCGGTAAAGAAACCAAAGGCAAGCGCCGTCTGGTTATTACCCCGAACGACGGTAGCGATCCGTATGAAGAGCTGATTCCGAAGTGGCGTCACCTGAACGTGTTCGAAGGCGAACAGGTAAACCGCGGCGAAGTTATCTCCGACGGTCCGAGCGATCCACACGACATCCTGCGTCTGCTGGGTGTGAGTGCGCTGGCCAAGTACATCGTTAACGAGATCCAGGACGTTTACCGTCTGCAAGGCGTGAAGATCAACGACAAGCACATCGAGACCATCCTGCGTCAGATGCTGCGTAAAGTTGAAATCGCTGAATCCGGCGATTCCAGTTTCATCAAGGGCGACCAGATGGAACTGACTCACGTACTGGTAGAAAACGAGCGCCTGGCGAACGAAGAGAAATTTGTCTCCAAGTTCACTCGCGTGCTGCTGGGTATCACCAAGGCGTCGTTGTCCACTGAGTCGTTCATCTCGGCGGCCTCCTTCCAGGAGACCACTCGCGTACTGACCGAAGCAGCGGTAACCGGCAAGCGCGATTACCTGCGCGGCCTGAAAGAAAACGTAGTCGTGGGTCGTCTGATCCCGGCAGGTACCGGTTTGGCTTACCACAGCGAGCGTAAGCGTCGCCGTGATGCTGACAAGCCGCTGCGCGTAAGCGCCAGTGAAGTGGAAGCTGCACTGACCGAAGCGCTGAACTCAAGCGGTAACTGAGTTCTGCGATAGATGAGTCTGGGCCCTGGCACTCCCGTTCGTCGGATCGAGGCATTTTTGCCCCGGTTCGACGCGAGGGGAGGTCGGGGCCTTGCCTTGACTGGGGACAAGATCCTCTTTAGACTCTTGTACCCCTAAATTTGGCGGGAATTCGTTCCTGCCATTTTGCTTTTCTTGCAAGACAATAGCGTCGCAAGACAACAGTGGAGCTAGTAGATGGCAACTATCAACCAGCTGGTACGTCAGCCGCGTAAGCGTATCGTCGAGAAATCCGACGTACCTGCGCTGCAGAATTGCCCGCAACGTCGTGGCGTATGCACCCGTGTGTATACCACCACGCCGAAAAAACCTAACTCGGCACTGCGTAAAGTATGCCGTGTGCGTCTGACCAACGGTTTCGAGGTTTCCTCGTACATCGGCGGTGAAGGCCACAACCTGCAAGAGCACAGCGTGGTACTGATCCGCGGCGGTCGTGTAAAAGACTTGCCAGGTGTTCGTTATCACACCGTACGCGGTTCCTTGGATACTTCCGGCGTTAAAGGTCGTAACCAGGGTCGTTCGAAGTACGGTACCAAGAAGCCTAAGTAGTAGCGGCTTTTTGTAAACCTGAATCATCTTATTTTCTGAGTCGATAAGAGTAAGGTCGGAGGCGTCCCGAAAGGGCACCGATTCCGAGCGAACCTGAAGACCGTTTGAGGGCTTATCCATGCCAAGAAGACGCGTAGCAGCCAAGCGCGAAGTGCTTGACGATCCAAAATACGGAAGCCAAATCCTGGCCAAGTTCATGAACCACGTGATGGAAAGCGGCAAGAAAGCCGTTGCCGAGCGTATCGTTTATGGCGCGCTGGAAAAGGTTAAAGAACGCAAGAACAGCGACCCCCTGGAAATCTTCGAGAAAGCTCTCGACGCCATCGCTCCGCTGGTCGAAGTGAAGTCGCGCCGTGTAGGCGGTGCTACTTACCAGGTTCCGGTTGAAGTTCGCCCGTCCCGTCGTAACGCTCTGGCAATGCGCTGGTTGGTAGACTTCGCCCGTAAGCGCGGCGAGAAGTCTATGGCTCTGCGTTTGGCCGGCGAACTGTTGGACGCTGCTGAAGGTAAAGGTGCTGCTGTTAAGAAGCGTGAAGACGTGCACCGTATGGCTGAAGCCAACAAAGCTTTCTCGCACTACCGCTTCTAATTTTAGCTTCACTAATTTTGCGAGGGCTTTATGGCTCGTACTACTCCGATTAGCCGCTACCGTAACATCGGTATCGTCGCTCACGTGGATGCTGGTAAAACCACCACCACCGAGCGCGTACTGTTTTACACCGGCAAAAGTCACAAAATGGGCGAGGTGCATGACGGCGCCGCGACCACAGACTGGATGGTTCAGGAGCAGGAGCGTGGTATTACCATTACTTCTGCTGCTATTACCGCCTTCTGGAAAGGTTCCGAGAAGCAGTACAAAGACGAGCATCGCTTCAACGTAATCGATACCCCGGGCCACGTAGACTTCACCATTGAAGTTGAACGTTCCCTGCGCGTACTCGACGGCGCTGTCGTTGTGTTCTGCGGCACCTCGGGTGTTGAGCCTCAGTCGGAAACCGTATGGCGTCAAGCCAACAAGTACGGCGTTCCACGTCTTGTTTATGTAAACAAGATGGACCGTGCTGGTGCCAACTTCCTGCGCGTGATCGGTCAGATCAAGCAGCGTCTGGGTCACACTCCGGTGCCTATCCAGTTGGCTATCGGTTCCGAAGACAACTTCCAGGGTCAGATCGATCTGATCAACATGGAAGCTGTTTACTGGAATGATTCCGACAAAGGTATGGTTCCTGTTCGTAAGCCTATCCCTGAAGAGCTTCAGGAACTGGCTGACGAGTGGCGCAACAACATGGTTGAGGCTGCTGCCGAAGCCAGCGAAGAGCTGATGAACAAGTACCTCGAAGGTGAAGAACTCACCAACGTGGAAATCAAGGCCGCTCTGCGTCAGCGTACTATCGCTGGTGAGATCGTCTTGGCTGTTTGCGGTTCCTCGTTCAAGAACAAGGGTGTTCCCCTGGTTCTCGACGCCGTTATCGACTACCTGCCTGCTCCAACCGACATTCCTGCTATCAAGGGTTCCAACCCTGATAACGAGGAAGAAGAAATGGAGCGTCACGCCGATGACAACGAGCCGTTCTCGGCTCTGGCGTTCAAGATCGCTACCGACCCATTCGTGGGTACTTTGACCTTCGTCCGCGTTTACTCGGGCGTGTTGGCCTCCGGCGACGGCGTGATCAACTCGGTTAAAGGCAAGAAAGAGCGCGTGGGTCGTATGGTGCAAATGCACGCAAACGCCCGTGAAGAGATCAAGGAAGTACGCGCTGGTGACATCGCGGCCCTGATCGGCATGAAGGACGTCACCACTGGTGAGACTTTGTGCGACGCTGCCAAGCCAATCATCCTGGTTCGCATGGACTTCCCGGAGCCGGTTATTTCGGTTGCCGTAGAGCCTAAGACCAAGGATGACCAGGAAAAAATGGGTATCGCTCTGGGCAAGCTTGCTCAGGAAGATCCATCTTTCCGCGTCAAGACTGATGAAGAGACTGGTCAAACGATCATCTCCGGCATGGGCGAGCTGCACCTGGACATCCTGGTTGACCGGATGCGCCGTGAGTTCAACGTCGAAGCCAACATCGGTAAGCCTCAGGTTTCCTATCGTGAGCGCATCACGAAGAACTGTGAAATCGAAGGCAAGTTCGTTCGTCAGTCCGGCGGTCGTGGTCAGTTCGGTCACTGCTGGATCCGTTTTGCTCCTGCTGACGAAGGTCAGGAAGGTCTGCAATTCGTGAACGAAGTAGTAGGTGGTGTTGTTCCTAAGGAATACATCCCTGCTATCCAGAAGGGTATCGAAGAGCAGATGAAGAACGGTGTTGTTGCCGGCTATCCGCTGATCGGCCTGAAAGCAACCGTTTTTGACGGTTCTTACCACGACGTCGACTCCAACGAGATGGCGTTTAAGGTGGCTGCTTCCATGGCAACCAAGCAACTGGCCCAGAAGGGCGGTGGTGAGTTGCTTGAGCCAATCATGGCGGTAGAAGTTGTTACACCTGAAGACTATATGGGTGATGTCATGGGCGACCTTAACCGTCGTCGCGGCATGATCTTGGGTATGGAAGACACGGTTTCCGGCAAAGTGATTCGCGCCGAGGTTCCGTTGGGCGAGATGTTCGGTTATGCGACCGACGTTCGTTCCATGTCCCAGGGTCGCGCAAGCTACTCTATGGAATTCAAAAAATACAACACAGCTCCGGCGCACATCGCTGAAACTGTATCCAAAAAACAAGGCTGATTCAGTCCTTTAGGCAAGGAGTTAATTGTCGTGGCTAAAGAAAAATTTGATCGTTCCCTACCGCACGTCAACGTTGGCACCATCGGTCACGTTGACCACGGTAAAACCACTCTGACTGCTGCTCTGACTCGCGTTTGCTCCGAAGTATTCGGTTCCGCAATCGTTGATTTCGATAAAATCGACAGCGCGCCAGAAGAGAAAGCTCGTGGTATCACCATCAACACCGCGCACGTTGAATACAACTCGCTGATCCGTCACTACGCTCACGTTGACTGCCCAGGTCACGCTGACTATGTGAAGAACATGATCACCGGTGCTGCCCAGATGGACGGCGCAATCCTGGTTTGCTCGGCCGCTGATGGTCCGATGCCACAAACCCGTGAGCACATCCTGCTGTCCCGTCAGGTTGGCGTTCCGTACATCGTGGTTTACCTGAACAAGGCTGACCTGGTAGACGACGCTGAGCTGCTGGAACTGGTTGAGATGGAAGTGCGCGATCTGCTGAGCACTTACGACTTCCCAGGTGACGACACTCCGATCATCATCGGTTCTGCTCGTATGGCTCTGGAAGGCAAAGACGATAACGAAATGGGCACCACGTCCGTTCGTAAACTGGTTGAGACTCTGGACAGCTACATCCCAGATCCAGTCCGTGTTATCGACAAGCCGTTCCTGATGCCAATCGAAGACGTATTCTCGATCTCCGGTCGCGGTACTGTTGTAACTGGTCGTATCGAGCGCGGTATCGTCAAGGTTCAAGATCCACTGGAAATCGTTGGTCTGCGTGACACTACCGTCACCACCTGCACCGGTGTTGAAATGTTCCGTAAGCTGCTCGACGAAGGTCGTGCTGGCGAGAACTGCGGCGTTCTGCTGCGTGGTACCAAGCGTGACGACGTTGAGCGTGGCCAGGTTCTGGTCAAGCCAGGTTCGGTTAAGCCGCACACCAAGTTCGAAGCTGAAGTATACGTACTGAGCAAAGAAGAAGGCGGTCGTCACACTCCGTTCTTCAAAGGCTACCGTCCACAGTTCTACTTCCGTACTACTGACGTGACTGGTAACTGCGAACTGCCGGAAGGCGTAGAAATGGTAATGCCAGGCGACAACATCAAAATGGTTGTCACCCTGATCAAAACCATCGCTATGGAAGACGGTCTGCGTTTCGCAATCCGTGAAGGCGGCCGTACCGTTGGTGCTGGCGTTGTAGCTAAAATCATCGAGTAATCTCTCTTTTGAGTGAGCTTTGATGTTTTGAGAAAGCCCCCGCTTAGCGGGGGCTTTTTTATTGGGTTGACACCTATCTAGGGCGTCTATAGAATTGCGCCTCCTTTTAACGGGCGTATTGCGCCCGGTGGGAATAGCAGCCGGAGTCTGAAATCCAATGCAAAATCAGCAAATCCGTATCAGGTTGAAGGCTTTTGACCATCGCCTGATCGACCAATCCACCCAGGAAATCGTGGAAACCGCGAAACGTACTGGTGCTCAAGTGCGTGGTCCAATTCCACTGCCTACCCGTAAAGAGCGGTTCACCGTTCTGGTCTCCCCGCACGTCAACAAAGACGCGCGTGACCAGTACGAGATCCGTACTCATAAGCGCGTACTGGACATCGTCCAGCCAACGGATAAAACCGTTGATGCACTTATGAAGCTCGATCTGGCGGCCGGTGTGGAAGTACAGATCAGCCTCGGCTAAGACTTGGGTCTTAGTCGTGTAACGCTCTGAAATGGGCGGCCATAGCGGGTGAAAGCCCCGTACACTCATGAGGTTTACAACATGACTATTGGTGTAGTCGGTCGTAAATGCGGTATGACCCGTATTTTCACCGAAGAAGGTGTCTCCATTCCGGTCACGGTCATTGAGATCGAACCGAATCGCGTCACCCAGTTCAAAACTGAAGAAACCGATGGCTATCGTGCAGTGCAAGTCACTGTCGGCGAGCGTCGTGCTTCGCGCGTGACTGCTGCTCAAGCAGGTCACTTCGCTAAAGCAAACGTTGCAGCTGGTCGTACTGTCATGGAGTTCCGTCTTGAAGACGGCGACTACCAGGCTGGCGATCTGATCAACGCTGAAATCTTCGCCGCTGGTCAACTGGTTGATGTAACCGGTCAGTCCAAAGGTAAAGGCTTCCAGGGTACGATCAAGCGTTGGAATTTCCGTGGTCAAGACAACACTCACGGTAACTCCGTTTCCCACCGCGTCCCGGGCTCTATTGGCCAGTGCCAGACTCCTGGTCGTGTATTCAAGGGCAAAAAAATGTCCGGTCATATGGGCGCTGAGCGCGTGACCGTGCAGTCCCTCGAAGTAGTGCGCGTCGACGCTGAACGCAATCTGTTGTTGGTCAAGGGTGCTGTTCCTGGCGCTACTGGCGGCAACCTGGTTGTACGTCCAGCGGCCAAGGCTCGCGGTTAAGGGGAAGCTGACATGCAATTAAATGTAAATGACGCTCAAGCGATCGAAGTTTCCGAACTGACATTTGGCGGCGAATTCAACGAGACGCTCGTTCACCAAGCAGTCGTGGCCTACATGGCCGGCGGCCGTCAAGGTAGCAAGCAGCAAAAGACCCGTTCCGACGTACGTGGTGGCGGTAAGCGCCCTTGGCGTCAGAAAGGCACTGGCCGTGCTCGTGCCGGTACTATCCGTAGCCCAATCTGGCGTGGGGGCGGTACCACTTTCGCAGCTCGTCCACAGGATCACTCTCAGAAGCTCAACAAGAAGATGTACCGCGCAGCACTGCGCTCCATCCTTGCTGAACTCGTGCGTACTGATCGTCTGGTCGTGGTTCAGGACTTCGCTGTTGAAAGTCCAAAAACCAAAGATCTGCTGGGCAAACTGAACAACATGAGCCTGACCGACGTTTTGATCGTGTCTGAAGCTGTTGATCAGAACCTGTACCTGGCTGCTCGCAACCTGCCACACGTTGATGTACGTGACGTGCAAGGTTCCGATCCAGTTAGTCTGATCGCATACGACAAGGTGTTGATCACCGTGTCGGCCGTGAAGAAATTCGAGGAGCTGCTGGGATGAACCAGGAACGCGTATTTAAAGTTCTGCTTGGCCCGCACGTTTCCGAAAAGGCTACGGTTCTGGCTGACAAGAAAGGCCAGTTCGTTTTCAAGGTTGCAACTGACGCAACCAAGCTGGAAATCAAGAAGGCCGTCGAAAGCCTGTTCAGCGTGAAAGTAGAGCGTGTTACTACCCTGAATGTTCTGGGTAAGAGCAAGCGCACTGCTCGCGGTCTGGGCAAGCGTAATGACTGGAAGAAGGCAGTTATCTCCCTTCAGCCAGGCCAAGATCTCGATTTCAGCAGCAGTGCTGAGTAAGGAAGGGGTGCATCATGGCAATCGTTAAATGCAAACCGACTTCCCCTGGCCGCCGTTTTGTGGTCAAGGTGGTCAACCAGGAGCTGCATAAAGGCGCTCCTCACGCACCGCTGCTCGAGAAAAAATCGAAGTCTGGTGGTCGTAACAACAATGGTCGCATTACCACTCGTCACATCGGTGGTGGCCATAAGCAGCATTATCGTCTGGTCGATTTCCGTCGCAACGACAAAGATGGCATCGCTGCCACTGTCGAGCGTATCGAATACGATCCGAACCGTACTGCTCACATCGCTCTGCTGCTGTACGCAGATGGCGAGCGTCGCTACATCATCGCCCCTAAAGGCGTGAGTGCTGGCGACCAGCTGATCGCAGGTGCTCTGGCACCGATCAAGCCGGGCAACGCTCTGCAACTGCGTAACATTCCAGTTGGTAGCACCGTACACGGCATCGAATTGAAGCCAGGTAAAGGCGCGCAAATCGCTCGTTCCGCTGGTGCTTCGGCTCAGCTGATCGCTCGTGAAGGTGTCTACGTGACCCTGCGTCTGCGTTCTGGTGAGATGCGTAAAGTACTGGCTGAATGCCGTGCGACCCTGGGCGAAGTCTCGAACTCCGAGCACAGCCTGCGTTCGTTGGGTAAAGCTGGTGCCAAACGCTGGCGTGGCGTTCGCCCAACCGTTCGTGGTGTTGCCATGAACCCGGTTGACCACCCACACGGTGGTGGTGAAGGTCGTACCTCTGGTGGTCGTCATCCGGTATCGCCATGGGGCTTCCCGACTAAGGGCGCGAAGACTCGTGGTAATAAGCGTACCGACAAAATGATCGTCCGTCGTCGCAAGTAAATAGAGGGATACGACAGTGCCACGTTCTCTGAAAAAAGGTCCTTTTATTGATCTTCACCTACTGAAGAAGATCGAAGTGGCGGCGGAAAAGAACGATCGCAAACCAGTTAAGACCTGGTCGCGTCGTTCGATGATCCTGCCACAAATGGTCGGTCTGACCATCGCAGTACACAACGGTCGTCAACACGTCCCAGTTCTCGTTAACGAAGACATGGTCGGCCACAAACTGGGCGAGTTTGCCGGTACCCGCACTTATCGTGGGCACGTGGCAGACAAGAAAGCCAAGCGTTAAGGGGTTAGGAAATGGAAGTAGCCGCTAAGTTGTCGGGCGCTCGAATCTCCGCCCAGAAAGCCCGCTTGGTCGCCGACCAGATCCGCGGGAAGAAGGTGGGCGAAGCGCTCAACCTGTTGGCTTTCAGCAGTAAGAAAGCCGCCGAGATCATGAAGAAAGTGCTGGAGTCGGCCGTAGCCAACGCCGAGCATAACGAAGGCGCAGACGTTGATGACCTGAAGGTCAGCACCGTTTTCGTCAACGAAGGGCGTTCGCTGAAGCGCATCATGCCACGTGCCAAAGGCCGTGCTGATCGCATCGTCAAGCGGTCTTGCCATATCACTGTCAAGGTTGCTGACAAGTAACGGAGTCGAAGAGATGGGTCAGAAAGTACATCCCATTGGCATTCGCCTGGGAATCGTCAAGGAGCACACCTCCGTCTGGTACGCAGACGGTCGGACTTATGCGGACTACTTGTTCGCTGATCTGAAGGTGCGTGAGTATCTCCAAGACAAACTAAAAAGCGCGTCCGTAAGCCGTATCGATATCCATCGTCCGGCCCAAACTGCACGTATCACCATCCACACCGCTCGTCCAGGTATCGTTATCGGGAAGAAAGGTGAAGATGTTGAGAAACTGCGTCAGGACCTGACCAAGCAAATGGGTGTGCCTGTGCACATCAATATCGAAGAGATCCGCAAGCCGGAGCTCGACGGTATGCTGGTTGCGCAGAGCGTAGCTCAGCAGCTGGAGCGTCGCGTAATGTTCCGTCGCGCTATGAAGCGCGCCGTACAGAACGCCATGCGCATTGGTGCCAAAGGCATCAAAATCCAAGTGAGCGGTCGTCTCGGCGGTGCTGAAATCGCACGTACTGAATGGTATCGCGAAGGTCGTGTGCCACTGCACACCCTGCGTGCCGACATCGACTATGCCAACTACGAAGCTCACACCACTTACGGTGTGATCGGTGTAAAGGTTTGGATCTTCAAAGGCGAAGTAATTGGTGGTCGCCAAGAAGAACTGAAACCACAAGCACCAGCGCCTCGTAAAAAAGCTGCTAAGTAAGGGGTACGCCAAATGTTGCAACCTAAGCGTACGAAGTTCCGCAAGCAGATGACAGGCCACAACCGTGGTCTGGCTCAGCGCGGTAG
The DNA here is from genome assembly GCF_044218845.1 of Pseudomonas sp. B16120. NCBI lineage: Bacteria > Pseudomonadati > Pseudomonadota > Gammaproteobacteria > Pseudomonadales > Pseudomonadaceae > Pseudomonas > Pseudomonas sp. B16120. The sequence goes on along the minus strand of NZ_CP162588.1, from coordinate 5,657,471 downwards.
CAAAGTCAGCTTCGGCGAGTTCGCGCTGAAGTCTGTAGCTCGTGGTCGTCTCACCGCTCGTCAGATCGAGTCAGCGCGTCGTGCTCTGACCCGTCACGTAAAACGTGGCGGCAAGATCTGGATCCGTGTATTCCCGGACAAGCCGATCTCCAAAAAGCCTCTCGAGGTTCGGATGGGTAAAGGTAAGGGTAACGTGGAATACTGGGTAGCCCAGATTCAGCCAGGCAAAGTCCTGTATGAAATCGAGGGTGTTTCTGAAGAGCTGGCGCGTGAGGCTTTCGCCCTGGCTGCTGCAAAGCTGCCGCTCGCCACCTCCTTTGTTAAACGGACGGTGATGTGATGAAAGCGAATGAACTTCGTGAAAAATCCGCACAGCAGCTGAACGAGCAACTGCTCGGCCTGCTGCGCGACCAGTTCAATCTGCGTATGCAGAAAGCAACTGGCCAGTTGGGGCAGTCTCATCTGCTCTCGCAAGTTAAGCGTGACATCGCTCGCGTGAAGACTGTGCTCAACCAGCAGGCAGGTAAGTGATCATGGCTGAAGCCGAAAAGACTGTCCGTACGCTGACTGGCCGTGTTGTCAGCGACAAGATGGACAAAACCATCACCGTTTTGATCGAGCGTCGCGTTAAGCACCCGATCTACGGTAAATATGTTAAGCGTTCGACTAAGCTGCACGCGCACGACGAAACCAATCAGTGCCACATCGGCGACAAGGTCACTATTCGTGAAACTCGTCCGATGGCCAAGACCAAGTCTTGGGCACTGGTTGATGTTCTCGAACGCGCTGTGGAAGTCTAAGGACTAGGGGTCGGAGAAATTATATGATTCAGACTCAATCCATGCTCGATGTGGCCGATAACAGCGGCGCTCGCCGTGTTATGTGCATCAAGGTGCTGGGTGGCTCCCATCGTCGTTACGCTGGTATCGGTGACATCATCAAAGTTACCGTGAAGGAAGCAATTCCTCGCGGTAAGGTGAAAAAAGGCCAAGTGATGACTGCTGTTGTAGTCCGCACTCGTCACGGCGTACGTCGTGCTGATGGCTCCATTATCCGCTTTGATGGCAACGCTGCTGTTCTTCTGAACAACAAGCAAGAGCCGATCGGCACCCGTATCTTTGGGCCAGTGACCCGTGAACTTCGTACTGAGAAGTTCATGAAGATCGTCTCGCTCGCCCCAGAAGTGCTGTAAGGAGATCCGACATGCAAAAGATTCGTCGTGACGACGAGATCATCGTGATCGCCGGCAAAGACAAAGGTAAGCGCGGTAAGGTGCTTAAGGTTCTCGCCAATAACCGTCTGGTTATCGGTGGTCTGAACCTGGTCAAGCGTCATACCAAGCCTAACCCGATGTCGGGCGTGCAGGGCGGTATCGTCGAGAAAGAAGCTCCGCTGGACGCTTCTAACGTCGCCATCTTCAACGGCGAAACCAACAAGGCTGACCGCGTTGGTTTCAAAGTAGAAGACGGTAAGAAAATTCGTGTCTTCAAGTCGACCCAAAAAGCGGTTGATGCTTGAACACTGCTAGGTAGATTAGACCATGGCACGACTACAAGAGATTTACCGGAAGGAAATCGCCCCTAAGCTTAAGGAAGAACTTAAGCTCGGGAACGTGATGGAAGTTCCGCGCGTCACCAAAATCACCCTGAACATGGGTCTGGGCGAAGCGATCGGCGACAAAAAAGTCATCGAGCACGCTGTTGCTGACCTGGAAAAGATCACCGGTCAAAAAGTCGTTGTGACTTACGCTCGGAAATCCATCGCTGGCTTTAAAGTCCGTGAAGGTTGGCCGATCGGCGTCAAAGTGACTCTGCGCCGTGAGCGTATGTACGAATTCCTGGATCGTCTGCTGTCGATCTCCCTGCCTCGGGTCCGCGACTTCCGCGGCCTGAATGCCAAGTCCTTCGATGGTCGTGGTAACTACAGCATGGGCGTGAAAGAGCAGATCATCTTCCCGGAAATCGACTACGACAAGATCGATGCTCTCCGCGGTCTGGACATCACCCTGACCACCACTGCCAAGAACGATGATGAAGGCCGCGCTCTGCTGCGTGCGTTCAAATTCCCGTTCCGCAACTGATTGGAGTAGGACCATGGCCAAGATGAGCATGAAAAACCGCGAGCTGAAGCGTCAGCTCACGGTTGCCAAGTACGCCAAGAAGCGTGCAGCACTGAAAGCAATCATCGTTGATCTGAACGCAAGTCCAGAAGCGCGTTGGGAAGCTACAGTTGCTCTGCAGAAGCAGCCACGTGACGCAAGCGCTTCGCGCATGCGTAACCGCTGCCGCCTGACCGGTCGTCCACACGGCGTTTACCGCAAGTTCGGCCTCGGCCGTAACAAACTGCGTGAAGCGGCAATGCGTGGTGACGTACCAGGTCTGGTTAAAGCCAGCTGGTAAGTACTTTCAACGTCCAGGTGGTCGGAATCGCAAGATACTGACCGCCGGTGACCTTGAATCTGGATCAAGCCCCTTTTGGGGCTTGTTTCATTTCTGGAGTATGTCTAAAATACGCGGCTCGCCTGAGCCCGTGTTTTTTGTGCTCGGAGATTCTCGGCGACATATGTAGCCGCAAGGCTAATTTTTTTGTATTAGGAGCGTCTAGCCCATGAGTATGCAGGACCCGTTAGCGGACATGCTAACTCGTATCCGTAATGCCCAGATGGCTGAAAAGTCCGTCGTAAGCATGCCATCTTCCAAGTTGAAGGTAGCTGTTGCCAAAGTCCTGAAAGACGAAGGCTACATTGCGGGTTATCAGATCAGCAGCGAAATCAAACCACTGCTGTCCATCGAGCTGAAGTACTTCGAAGGCCGTTCGGTCATCGAGGAAGTGAAGCGCGTTAGCCGTCCAGGCCTGCGTCAGTACAAGTCCGCTGAAGATCTGCCGAAAGTTCGTGGCGGTCTGGGCGTGTCTATCGTCTCCACCAACAAAGGTGTGATGACGGATCGTGCTGCGCGCGCTGCCGGTGTCGGCGGCGAAGTTCTTTGCACTGTGTTCTAAGGGGGGATAAGCATGTCTCGCGTCGCTAAGAACCCCGTTAAGCTGCCAGCCGGTGTCGAAGTCAAATTCGCAGGCCAACAGCTTTCGGTGAAGGGTGCCAAGGGTACTCTTGAACTGAACATCCATTCGTCCGTTGAGATCGTTGAAGAAGCTGGTGAGCTGCGTTTCGCTGCTCGCAATGGCGATCAACAAACTCGCGCAATGGCCGGTACCACGCGTGCGTTGGTAAACAACATGGTCCAAGGCGTAAGCCAAGGCTTCGAGCGTAAGCTCCAGCTGGTCGGTGTTGGTTACAAAGCGCAAGCAAAAGGCACGGTTTTGAACCTTGCCCTTGGCTTCTCGCACCCAGTGGATTACGAACTGCCAGCGGGCATCACTGCTGAGACTCCTAGCCAGACCGATATCCTGATCAAGGGCATCGACAAGCAGCTGGTAGGTCAAGTGGCCGCTGAGATCCGCGACTTCCGTCCACCAGAGCCGTACAAAGGCAAAGGTGTGCGCTACGCGGACGAAGTCGTCCGTCGTAAAGAAGCCAAGAAGAAGTAGGGCATAGCAAATGACCGACAAAAAAGTTACTCGACTGCGTCGCGCTCGCAAAGCACGCCTGAAAATGCACGAACTCGAAGTCGTGCGTCTCTGCGTGTTCCGCTCGTCGCAGCACATCTACGCCCAGGTCATCTCGGCCGACGGCAACAAAGTCCTGGCAAGCGCCTCGACTTTGGATAAAGAACTGCGTGATGGTGCCACTGGCAACATCGACGCGGCCACAAAGGTTGGCCAGCTGGTCGCTACGCGTGCTAAGGCCGCTGGCGTCTCGCAAGTGGCTTTCGACCGCTCTGGCTTCAAGTACCACGGCCGCGTGAAAGCGCTGGCTGATGCTGCTCGTGAAGCTGGGCTGGAGTTCTAAGTTATGTCAAATAACGACCAAAAGCGCGACGAAGGCTACATTGAGAAGCTGGTTCAAGTTAACCGCGTAGCCAAAACCGTTAAAGGCGGCCGTATCTTCACTTTCACCGCGTTGACCGTGGTGGGTGATGGTAAAGGGCGTGTTGGCTTCGGCCGTGGCAAGTCACGTGAAGTGCCTGCCGCGATCCAGAAGGCAATGGAAGCTGCTCGTCGCAACATGATCCAAGTTGATCTGAACGGCACCACTCTGCAGTACGCAATGAAGTCCGCTCACGGCGCTTCGAAGGTGTACATGCAGCCTGCTTCTGAAGGTACCGGTATCATCGCTGGCGGCGCTATGCGTGCTGTCCTCGAAGTTGCTGGCGTTCAGAACGTTCTGGCCAAGTGCTATGGCTCGACTAACCCGGTAAACGTGGTTCACGCCACTTTCAAGGGTCTGAAGGCTATGCAATCTCCTGAGTCCATCGCTGCCAAGCGTGGTCTGACTGTCAAGGAGATCTTCTGATCATGGCTACCGTTAAAGTAACGCTGATCAAAAGCATGACCGGCCGCATCCCTAACCACAAATTGTGCGTTAAAGGTTTGGGTCTGCGTCGCATCGGTCACACTGTAGAAGTCCAGGATACTCCCGAGAATCGCGGGATGATCAACAAGGCTTACTACATGCTGCGTGTAGAGGGTTAATCGATGAAACTCAATGATCTGAGTCCAGCGCCGGGTTCCCGTCGCGAAAAGCATCGTCCGGGCCGTGGTATCGGTAGTGGTTTGGGTAAGACCGGTGGCCGTGGCCACAAGGGTCAAACCTCCCGCTCCGGTGGCACCATTGCTCCAGGCTTTGAAGGCGGTCAACAGCCGCTGCATCGTCGCCTGCCTAAGTTCGGTTTCGTATCCCTGAAAGCCATGGATCGCGCAGAAGTGCGTCTGTCCGAGCTGGCTAAAGTGGAAGGCGACATCGTTACTGTGCAGACCCTGAAAGATGCCAACGTGATCAACGTCAACGTACAGCGTGTGAAAATCATGCTGTCCGGTGAAGTGACTCGCGCTGTCACTATCGGCAAGGGAATCGGCGCCACCAAAGGTGCGCGTTCGGCTATCGAAGCAGCTGGCGGCAAGTTCGAGGAATAAATGGCTAAGCAAGGTGCTCTCTCAGCGCTCGGCAAAGGCGGTATGTCTGAACTTTGGGCTCGTCTGCGTTTTCTGTTCCTGGCGATTATCGTCTACCGAATAGGCGCACACATCCCGGTTCCAGGTATCAACCCGGACCGACTCGCAGACCTGTTTCGACAGAATGAGGGGACCATTCTTAGCTTGTTCAACATGTTTTCCGGCGGCGCGCTGGAGCGGATGAGCATCTTTGCACTGGGGATCATGCCGTACATTTCGGCATCGATCATCATGCAACTGATGACAGCCGTCAGCCCGCAGCTGGAGCAGTTGAAGAAGGAAGGTGAAGCTGGCCGTCGCAAGATTAGCCAGTACACCCGCTACGGCACTGTCGTCCTCGCCCTGGTTCAAGCTATCGGCATGTCCGTTGGCCTGGCGGGGCAGGGCGTTGCGTTCACTGGTGACTTTGGCTTCCATTTCGTCGCGGTATCCACGTTTGTGGCTGGTGCGATGTTCATGATGTGGCTGGGTGAGCAGATTACTGAGCGTGGTGTTGGCAACGGTATCTCGATGTTGATTTTCGCAGGTATCGTCGCCGGTCTTCCGAGAGCAATCGGGCAGTCTTTCGAGTCTGCGCGTCAGGGTGATATCAATATCTTCGCCTTGGTTGCCATCGGTTTGCTGGCAGTAGCGATTATCGGTTTTGTGGTGTTCATTGAGCGTGGCCAGCGTCGTATTGCTGTTCACTACGCCAAGCGTCAGCAGGGCCGTAAGGTCTTCGCTGCGCAGACCAGCCACTTGCCGCTGAAAGTGAATATGGCCGGTGTTATTCCGGCAATTTTCGCGAGCAGCATCTTGCTGTTTCCGGCTTCGTTGGGTACCTGGTTTGGTCAGTCTGAAAATATGGGCTGGCTGCAGGACCTCTCTCAGTCGATCGCTCCTGGTCAGCCGTTGAATATTCTGCTGTTTAGTGCAGGGATTATTTTCTTCTGCTTCTTCTATACGGCGTTGATGTTCAATCCGAAAGACGTAGCGGAAAACCTGAAGAAGTCCGGTGCCTTTATTCCGGGCATCCGTCCAGGTGAGCAGTCGGCACGCTACATTGATGGCGTTCTGACTCGTTTGACCCTGTTCGGTGCTCTATATATGACGGCCGTGTGCTTGTTGCCCCAGTTCCTGGTGGTTGCAGCAAACGTTCCGTTCTACCTTGGCGGGACCTCGTTGCTGATCGTGGTCGTGGTTGTGATGGACTTCATGTCCCAAGTACAATCGCACCTCGTTTCGCACCAGTACGAATCCCTGATGAAGAAAGCCAACCTGAAGGGCTACGGCAGCGGCATGTTGCGCTGAGTACCCCATAAGGTTCGAGGAGTTGGTGATGAAAGTTCGTGCATCGGTGAAAAAGCTGTGCCGTAACTGCAAGATTATTCGCCGCGAAGGTGTTGTTCGAGTAATTTGCAGCGCGGAACCGCGTCACAAACAGCGCCAAGGCTGAGTGTGATCCGCTTGAAGCCCGGCAGCTAGTGCGCTGCCGGGTTGATTATTTGTTATTACAGCGATATTATCTCGCGCCCTATTTCTTGGCTTCCGGGGCGTAGGTAGCTGTCAATTGGAGTCCCACTGAATGGCCCGTATTGCAGGCGTTAACATTCCAGATAACAAGCACACTGTTATCTCGCTGACCTACATCTATGGTGTTGGTCGCACTACTGCGCAGAAAATTTGCGCAGTTGCTGGGGTAAACCCAGCCGCTAAGATCAAGGATCTGAGCGACGAGCAGATTGAACAGCTGCGTGGCGAAGTGGCGAAGTTCACCACTGAAGGTGACCTGCGTCGCGAAATCAACATGAAAATCAAGCGTTTGATGGACCTCGGTTGCTATCGCGGTCTGCGTCATCGTCGTGGTCTTCCAGTACGCGGTCAGCGTACCAAGACTAACGCGCGTACCCGTAAAGGTCCGCGTAAGCCGATCCGCAAGTAATCGCCCCAGCGAATCGACAGGAAAATTATCATGGCAAAACCTGCTGCTCGTCCTCGTAAAAAAGTTAAAAAGACAGTGGTTGATGGCATCGCCCACATCCATGCATCTTTTAACAACACAATCGTGACCATCACCGACCGTCAAGGTAACGCGCTTTCTTGGGCTACCTCCGGTGGTTCGGGTTTCCGCGGTTCCCGCAAGTCCACCCCGTTTGCTGCTCAAGTAGCTGCTGAACGTGCTGGTCAAGCTGCGCTGGAATACGGCCTGAAAAACCTCGACGTTAACGTCAAGGGTCCAGGTCCAGGTCGTGAGTCTGCTGTCCGTGCTTTGAACGGCTGTGGCTATAAGATCGCCAGCATCACCGACGTGACGCCAATCCCGCACAACGGGTGCCGTCCGCCGAAGAAGCGCCGCGTGTAATCCAGGAGATTGTAAAGAATGGCTCGTTACATTGGTCCAAAATGCAAACTCGCTCGTCGCGAAGGCACCGATCTCTTCCTGAAGAGCGGCGTGCGCGCGATCGAATCGAAGTGCAACATTGAAGCAGCACCTGGTATCCACGGCCAACGCCGCGGTCGCCAGTCCGACTACGGCACCCAACTGCGTGAAAAGCAGAAGGTCCGTCGTATCTACGGCGTTCTCGAGCGTCAGTTCAGCGGCTACTACAAAGAAGCTGCTGGCAAGAAAGGTGCAACCGGTGAAAACCTGCTGCAACTGCTCGAATGCCGTCTGGACAACGTTGTATACCGTATGGGCTTCGGTTCGACTCGTGCCGAATCCCGTCAGCTGGTATCGCACAAGTCGATCAGCGTTAACGGTCAGACCGTAAACGTTCCGTCCTACCAGGTTCGTGCTGGTGACGTGGTCGCAGTTCGCGAGAAAGCAAAAAACCAACTTCGCATTGTCCAAGCTCTCGATCTGTGTGCCCAACGTGGCCGCGTAGAATGGGTAGAAGTAGACACTGAGAAGAAGTCGGGCGTTTTCAAGAACGTTCCTGCTCGCAGTGATCTGTCCGCCGACATCAACGAAAGCCTGATTGTCGAGCTCTACTCCAAGTAAGGGCTAGAAAATAGGTGCATCCATGCAGATTTCGGTAAATGAGTTCCTGACACCCCGCCACATTGATGTGCAGGTTGTCAGTCCAACCCGCGCCAAAATTACTCTCGAGCCTCTCGAGCGTGGTTTTGGCCACACCCTGGGCAACGCGCTGCGCCGCATCCTGTTGTCCTCAATGCCCGGCTGTGCAGTAGTCGAGGCCGAGATTGACGGTGTGCTCCACGAGTACAGCGCCATCGAAGGTGTACAGGAAGACGTAATTGAAATCCTGTTGAACCTTAAAGGTCTGGCTATCAAGCTGCACGGCCGTGACGAAGTTACGCTGACCTTGTCGAAGAAGGGTTCGGGGGTGGTTACCGCTGCCGATATTCAGCTGGATCATGATGTCGAGATCGTTAACCCCGATCACGTAATCGCTAACCTGGCGTCTAACGGCGCCCTGAACATGAAGCTCACTGTAGCTCGTGGTCGTGGTTATGAACCGGCCGACTCGCGTCAGAGCGATGAAGACGAAAGCCGCAGCATTGGTCGCTTGCAGCTTGACTCTTCGTTCAGCCCGGTTCGCCGTATCGCATACGTGGTGGAAAACGCCCGTGTCGAGCAGCGTACTAACCTGGACAAGCTGGTTATTGATCTGGAAACCAACGGTACCCTGGATCCTGAAGAGGCTATCCGCCGCGCTGCAACCATTCTGCAACAGCAGTTGGCTGCGTTCGTCGACCTCAAAGGTGACAGCGAACCAGTGGTAATCGAGCAGGAAGACGAGATCGATCCGATCCTGCTTCGCCCGGTTGACGATCTGGAACTGACTGTACGTTCGGCTAACTGCCTTAAGGCGGAAAACATTTACTACATCGGTGACCTGATCCAGCGCACCGAAGTAGAACTGTTGAAGACTCCGAACCTGGGCAAGAAATCCTTGACTGAAATCAAGGACGTTCTGGCCTCCCGCGGTCTGTCCCTCGGCATGCGCCTCGACAACTGGCCGCCTGCAAGTCTTAAGAAGGACGACAAGGCGACTGCCTGATCGTCGTAATCACCGAACGTGAGTTTGGTAAGGAATGAACCATGCGTCATCGTAAAAGTGGTCGTCACCTGAGCCGTACCAGCTCGCACCGCAAGGCCATGTTCCAAAACATGGCGGTGTCGCTGTTCGAGCACGAGCTGATCAAAACTACACTGCCGAAAGCTAAAGAACTGCGTCGCGTTGCTGAGCCGCTGATCACTTTGGCCAAGACAGACAGCCTGGCTAACCGCCGTCTGGCTTTCGACCGTACTCGTTCGAAAGCTATCGTTGGTAAGCTCTTCAACGACCTGGGCAAGCGTTACGCTACCCGTGAGGGTGGCTACCTGCGCATCCTCAAGTGCGGTTTCCGCGCTGGCGACAACGCGCCTATGGCGTACGTCGAGTTGGTTGATCGTGCTACTGCCGGCGAAGCTGTAAGCGCCGAGTAAGACGACAAGCTGCAACGAAAAACCGGGCCTAGTGCCCGGTTTTTTGTGCGCGTAACAAAAGCGCAACTTATACAAGCTTCCATAGGCCGGGCGCTGCACTATAGCGAACGGAGTGTTGTTAGTTATTCTCTATCGATGCCTGCAATTTAATGAATTTGTAGGCGTGGTGTTGATGATCAATACTCCCTCCAAGCCGATTAGCCGGCAGTTCCAAGTCCGACCTGAGGAAGATTGAGCATGAGCCAGAATAAAGTCCTTACCACCGCCAGCGGTGCTCCCGTTGCGGATAACCAGAACTCCCGTTCCGCGGGCCCTCGTGGTCCGTTGTTACTCGACGATTTCCACCTGATCGAGAAGCTCGCTCACTTCAACCGTGAAAACATCCCTGAGCGTCGCGTGCACGCCAAAGGATCGGGCGCCTACGGTACGTTCACAGTCACCCGTGACATCACCCAATACACCAGCGCCAAGCTGTTCGAATCTGTTGGCAAGCAAACGCCGACATTCCTGCGATTCTCCACTGTAGGCGGTGAGCGCGGTTCTGCTGACACTGAACGTGATCCACGTGGCTTTGCCCTGAAGTTCTATACCGAAGAGGGTAACTGGGACATCGTGGGTAACAACACTCCCGTGTTCTTTATTCGTGATCCGCTGAAATTCCCGGATTTTATCCACACCCAGAAACGCCTGCCGCAGAGCAACCTGAAAAGCGCGCAGATGATGTGGGACTTCTGGTCGCACTCACCAGAGGCGCTGCATCAGGTCACCATTCTGTTTTCGGACCGTGGCATCCCGGACGGCTATCGCCACATGCATGGTTTCGGCAGCCACACTTACAGTCTGATCAATGCCCAGGGTGAGCGTCATTGGGTGAAGTGGCACTACAAGACTAAGCAAGGCATCAAGAACCTGGCGCCGGCCGAGGCCGCCCGCTTGGCGGGAACCGATCCTGATTACGCCCAGCGTGATCTGTTTGGTGCAATCGAGCGCGGTGACTTCCCCAAGTGGCGCGTGTGCATCCAGATCATGACCGAGGCACAGGCGAACGCCCATTACGAGAACCCGTTTGACGTGACCAAGACCTGGTCGCAAAAAGAATTCCCGTTGATTGAAGTGGGTGAGCTGGAGCTCAATCGTAATCCGCAGAACTACTTCGCCGAAGTCGAGCAGGCCGCATTTGGCCCAAGCAACATGGTCCCAGGCGTTGGCCTGTCGCCGGACCGTATGCTGCAAGGTCGGGTTTTTGCCTACGCCGATGCGCACCGCTACCGTGTGGGCACCAACCACCAGCAACTGCCGGTGAACGCACCACGTAGCCCGGTTAACAGCTACCAGCGTGACGGCTCCATGGCTTTCGGTAGTAACGGCGGTGCGGCTCCGAACTACGAGCCAAACAGCTATGCCGATGCGCCCAAGCAAGCCCCGCAGTATGCAGAGCCAGCATTGACCCTGAGCGGCGCGGCTGATCGCTACGATCATCGCGAAGATACGGACTACTACAGCCACGCCGGTGCGCTGTTCCGTCTGATGAATGATGAGCAGAAAGCCCTGCTCACCAATAACATCGCCGGTGCTATGGGTGGCGTTTCCAGCGATGTGGTCCAGCGTCAACTGCAGCACTTCTATAAGGCCGACCCGGCTTATGGAGAAGCAATCGCAAAGGCACTGGGTGTATCGCTTAACTGACTCTAAACGATAAGCAGAACCGCCCTCATTTGGGCGGTTTTTGCGTTATTTCAGCTGCTTTTCTCCGGAAATCTTCACTTTTCTGCCGTTTGTCCCGTGACCTTCAAGTCAGCATGGTTCAAACTACAGTCTTTCAAGCAGGGAGATGTAGGGCGATGCAAGGTCACCCCGACGTAATCGATTACCTCAACACGTTGCTGACGGGCGAACTGGCAGCTCGTGACCAATATTTCATCCATTCGCGTATGTACGAAGACTGGGGCTTTACCGAGCTCTACGAGCGTATCAACCACGAAATGGAAGAAGAGGCACAGCACGCTGATGCCCTGATGCGCCGCATTCTGATGCTCGAAGGCACGCCGCGTATGCGTCCTGATGATCTGGACGTGGGTACCACAGTGCCTGACATGCTCGCTGCCGATCTTCGCCTTGAGTACAAGGTCCGTGCTGCACTCTGCAAGGGCATCGAGCTTTGTGAGCAGCACAACGACTATGTCACCCGGGAAATACTGCGAGTGCAGTTGAATGACACCGAAGAAGATCACACCTACTGGCTGGAAAAGCAGTTGGGCCTGATCAAGCTGATCGGCCTGGAGAATTACCTGCAATCGCAGTTCTGATTCCCGGCTATAAAAAAAGCCCCTGTCACCGCAAAGTGGCAGGGGCTTTTTATTGGACGATGAAAAGATCAGGCCCGATCGCGTTCCAGCAATGGTTTCAGGTAGTAACCGGTGTGCGACTGCGGCATTTCGGAAACCTGCTCTGGCGTGCCCACTGCGATGATCTGGCCACCCTTCGAACCACCTTCCGGCCCCAGGTCTACCAACCAGTCGGCCGTCTTGATCACATCAAGGTTGTGCTCAATCACCACCACGGTATTGCCGTGGTCCCGCAAGCGGTGAAGTACGTCCAGCAACTGCTGAATATCCGCGAAGTGCAGGCCAGTGGTCGGCTCATCGAGGATGTACAAGGTTTTGCCGGTATCACGCTTGGACAGCTCGCGAGACAGCTTGACCCGCTGCGCTTCACCACCCGACAGCGTGGTCGCTGATTGCCCCAGCTTGATGTACGACAGGCCTACATCCATCAGCGTCTGCAGCTTGCGCGCCAACGCCGGCACCGCGTCGAAGAACTCGCGAGCTTCCTCGATTGTCATCTCCAGGGTTTCATGGATGCTCTTGCCCTTGTACTTGATCTCCAGGGTCTCGCGGTTGTAGCGCTTGCTCTTGCACACATCGCACGGCACGTAGATGTCGGGCAGGAAGTGCATCTCCACCTTGATCAGGCCGTCGCCCTGGCAGGCTTCGCAGCGCCCACCCTTGACGTTGAACGAGAACCGGCCCGGCCCATAACCTCGTGAGCGCGACTCGGGTACGCCAGCGAACAGCTCGCGGATAGGCGTAAACAGCCCGGTGTAGGTGGCTGGGTTGGAACGCGGTGTGCGTCCAATCGGGCTCTGGTCGATGTCGACGACCTTGTCCAGATGCTCCAGGCCTTTGATGCTGTCGTGGGCCGCAGCTTCCAGAGTGGTCGCGCCGTTCAGGGCGGTGGCACTCAGTGGGAACAAGGTGTTGTTGATCAGCGTCGACTTGCCCGAACCGGAAACACCGGTCACGCAGGTCAGCAGGCCCAGCGGAATCTCCAGGTCGACATTGCGCAGGTTGTTCCCGCGCGCGCCCTTGAGGTGCAGAGCCATCTTTTTGTTGCGCGGCGTACGCTTGGCGGGCACTTCGATCTTCACCCGGCCAGACAGGTACTTGCCGGTCAACGAGTCCGGATGTGCCATCACTTCGGCAGGCGTGCCCTCGGCAACGATATGGCCACCATGCACTCCCGCGCCCGGGCCGATATCGACCACGTAGTCCGCCAGGCGGATAGCGTCTTCATCATGCTCGACCACGATCACGGTATTGCCGATATCGCGCAGGTGTTTCAGCGTGCCCAGCAGGCGGTCGTTATCCCGTTGGTGCAAGCCAATCGAGGGCTCATCGAGGATATACAGCACGCCCACAAGGCCCGCGCCAATCTGGCTGGCCAGACGGATTCGCTGTGCTTCACCGCCCGACAAGGTATCGGCGCTACGGTCCAGCGACAGGTAGTCCAGGCCAACGTTGACCAGGAACTGCAGACGCTCGCGAATTTCCTTGAGGATCTTGTCGGCAATTTCCCCGCGTCGCCCGGTGAGCTTGAGTACGCCAAAGTATTCACACGCATCGCCGATCGGCAGGTTGGTCACTGCTGGCAGGGTCTTCTCGCCCACCCACACGTGACGTGCCTCACGGCGCAGGCGGGTGCCACGGCAATCCGGGCAAGGCTGAGTACTGAGGAATTTTGCCAGTTCTTCACGCACGCTTGCCGATTCGGTCTCGCGGTAGCGACGCTCCAGGTTCGGCACGATGCCTTCGAACGGGTGCGAGCGCTTGACGATGTCGCCACGGTCGTTCAGGTACTTGAAGTCGACATTCTGCGAACCGCTGCCATGCAGAATGACCTTCTGCTGGTCTGCCGGCAGCTGGTTGAACGGCACTTCCAGGCTGAACTTGTAGTGCGAGGCCAATGATCCGAGCATCTGGAAATAGTAGACGTTACGCCTGTCCCATCCGCGTATCGCCCCCTCGGCCAGGGTCAGGTCACCATTGACCAGGCGCTTGATATCGAAAAACTGCTTCACACCCAGGCCGTCGCAAGTCGGGCAGGCGCCGGCCGGGTTGTTGAAGGAAAACAGCTTGGGTTCCAGCTCACTGATGGCATGGCCACAGATCGGGCAGGCGAAGCGCGCGGAGAAGATGATCTCTTCGCCCGGCTCGTCATCCATCGGCGCTACGAGGGCAATGCCATCGGCCAGCTTCAGCGCGGTTTCGAACGATTCCGCCAAACGCTGCTGCAAGTCGGCGCGCACCTTGAATCGGTCGACCACCACGTCAATGGAGTGCTTTTTCTGCTTGTCCAGCTTCGGCGCTTCGTCCAGCTCATAGAGCTTGCCGTTGATGCGCGCCCGCACGAAGCCCTGGGCACGCAGTTCTTCGAAGACCGACAGGTGTTCACCCTTGCGCTCGCGAATGACGGGCGCCAGCAGCATCAGCTTGGCGCCCTCTGGCTGGGCCAGTACCAGGTCGACCATCTGGCTGACGGTCTGGGCTTCCAGGGGAATATCGTGGTCTGGGCAGCGCGGAATGCCCACGCGCGCATACAGCAGGCGCAGATAGTCGTAGATTTCGGTAATGGTACCCACGGTGGAGCGCGGGTTGTGGGACGTGGATTTCTGCTCGATGGAAATAGCCGGCGACAGGCCTTCAATGGTGTCGACATCGGGCTTTTCCATCATCGACAGGAACTGCCGGGCGTAGGCCGACAGGGATTCCACATAGCGACGCTGACCTTCGGCATACAGCGTGTCGAACGCCAGGGACGATTTGCCGGAGCCGGACAAGCCGGTGATGACGATCAGTTTGTCCCGGGGCAGGGTCAGGTCGATGTTCTTCAGGTTGTGGGTTCTAGCCCCACGAATCAGGATCTTGTCCAAGATGGCCTCGCACGGCGGGCGTAAATGATGCCGGAGTATACGGCTAAAGACTGGATGAATATACACTGTCAAAACGCCGCTTGCAGCCTTACATGAAAGCTGCGCGGCAAAGCGCCGCATATACCCTCTCAATCGATGGGACTGGTAGAATCGCCGCCGGTTCACACGAGGTTTTTCCATGCACGATCCCCACAGCGAACGCATGAGTAGCGGCGAGACCCGAGCGGCAAGCGGTCTGGCCCTGGTGTTCGCTTTCCGTATGCTGGGCATGTTTATGGTGTTGCCGGTGCTGGCCACCTATGGGATGGATCTCGCAGGGGCGACCCCCGCCTTGATCGGCCTGGCGATTGGCGCCTATGGCCTGACCCAGGCAATTTTCCAGATTCCGTTCGGGATTATTTCCGACCGCATTGGCCGTCGCCCGGTGATCTATCTCGGGCTGATCGTATTCGCCCTTGGCAGTGTGCTAGCGGCCCAGTCCGATTCGATCTGGGGCGTGATCGCCGGGCGCATCCTGCAGGGCGCAGGGGCAATTTCCGCCGCCGTGATGGCGTTGCTGTCGGACCTGACCCGCGAACAACACCGCACCAAGGCCATGGCGATGATCGGCATGACCATCGGCCTGTCGTTTGCCGTGGCCATGGTGGTCGGCCCCTTGCTCACGCGCGCGTTCGGCTTGCATGGGCTGTTCCTGGCCACGGGCGGCATGGCGTTGTTCGGCATCCTGATCGTGGCTTTTATGGTGCCGCGCTCCACCGGCACCCTGCAGCATCGTGAATCGGGCGTCGCACGCAAGGCGTTGCTGCCGACGCTCAAGCACCCGGACCTGCTGCGCCTGGATTTAGGTATCTTCGTATTACACGCCATGCTGATGTGCAGCTTCGTCGCCTTGCCCCTGGCCCTGGTGGAAAAAGCCGGTCTGCCCAAGGAACAGCACTGGTGGGTCTACCTCACTGCGCTGTTGATTTCGTTCTTCGCCATGATCCCGTTCATCATCTATGGCGAGAAGAAACGCAAAATGAAACGAGTTTTACTCGGCGCCGTCGCGACATTGATGCTCACTGAACTATTCTTCTGGCAGTTCGGCGACAGCCTGCGAGCATTAGTGATTGGTACGGTGGTGTTTTTCACCGCCTTCAACCTGCTCGAAGCGTCGTTGCCGTCACTGATCAGTAAAGTTTCACCGGCAGGCGGCAAGGGTACGGCCATGGGGGTGTATTCCACCAGCCAGTTCCTGGGTTCCGCGTTGGGCGGCATCATGGGCGGCTGGATGTTCCAGCATGGCGGTTTGTCGGTTGTGTTCCTCGGATGCGCCGGGCTGGCTGCACTTTGGCTGGTCTTTGCTGTTACCATGCGCGAACCTCCCTACGTCACCAGTCTGCGTTTGCCGCTATCGCCCGAGGCGATCCGCGAAGCCGGCCTGGTAGAGCGCCTGAAGGCTGTCGTAGGGGTAACGGATGCAGTCGTGGTCGCTGAAGAGGCGGCCATTTACATCAAATTGGACACCGAATTATTGGATCGCGCGACGCTCGAGCAACTGGTCAACCCAGTGCCGACAGCGCGCCCAGCCTAGGAGAACGTTATGGCCCGTGGGGTTAACAAAGTCATATTGGTCGGTACTTGCGGCCAGGATCCCGAAGTTCGCTACTTGCCTAACGGTAACGCCGTGACCAACCTGAGCCTGGCGACCAGCGAACAGTGGACCGACAAGCAGACCGGCCAGAAGGTCGAGAAGACCGAATGGCACCGCGTGTCGATGTTCGGCAAGGTCGCAGAGATCGCCGGTGAATACCTGCGCAAAGGTTCGCAGGTCTACATCGAAGGCAAACTGCAAACCCGTGAGTGGGAAAAAGACGGCATCAAGCGTTACACCACCGAAATCGTGGTCGACATGCAAGGCACCATGCAACTGCTGGGCGGCCGTCCACAGGGCGACCAACAGGGCCAGGGCGGCATGTCCAACTCGGCACCGCGCCCACAGCAGTCGCGTCCGCAGCCAAGCCAGCAGCCACAGCGTGAGTCGCGCCCAGCACCACAGCAGGCTGCTCCGCAACCGGCTCCGGATTTCGACAGCTTTGATGACGATATCCCGTTCTAAGGTCCAAGACCGACCCTGAACAAACAAAACCCCCGATAGCGAAAGCATCGGGGTTTTTTTATGGGCGATGAACAGGCGTCGGTGCACGCGCTGCCTTTTTGCAGGCAGCACACCAACCCCAGCATTTGTTCTCATGGTTCACAAGATTTAGGCTGTCGCCACCTCTAAGAAAGAAGGAAGGCTGTGATGACCTGGTCCGCCAAGCAGTACACGATGTTCGAACAGCAGCGCACTCGCCCTGTCCGTGACCTGATTGCGGCAATTCCCAACACCGACGTGGGCACCGCAGTCGACCTGGGGTGCGGGCCGGGGAACTCCACCGAGGTACTGGCCGAGCGTTTCCCCCAAGCACAGATCACGGGCATGGACAGCTCCGATGACATGTTGGTAGAGGCCCGCAAGCGCCTGCCCAGGTTGAACTTCGAGCTGGCAGATATCGGCGCCTGGCACCCTGCGCAACGCTTGGATGTGATTCTGGCCAATGCCTCGCTGCAATGGCTGCCGGACCACGCCACGCTCTACCCGCACTTGGTCCACCAACTGAACCCAGGCGGTACGCTGGCGGTGCAAACCCCGGACAACCTTGACGAGCCCGCCCATCGCCTGGCCCGTGAAGTTGCGGCCGATGGCCCGTGGTCGGCGAAGATAGGGGCGGTCAAACACAATGAGCGGCACACCGCCAGTTACTACTACGAGCTGCTGAGCAAGCATTGCAGCACCGTGGATGTGTGGCGCACCACCTATCACCACCCGTTGGCGGACCACTCGGCGGTGGTGGAGTGGTTCAAGGCCTCGGCATTGCGGCCTTTTCTCGCACCGTTGACCGACGATGAAAAAGCCGCCTTCCTGCAGCAATACCAGGCGCGAATTACCCAGGCTTATCCAGCCCTGGCCGATGGCACGGTGTTGTTGCCCTTTCCGCGCCTGTTCATCATCGCCACACGCTAAAGCGAT
Source organism: Pseudomonas sp. B16120 (assembly GCF_044218845.1). Taxonomy (NCBI): domain Bacteria; kingdom Pseudomonadati; phylum Pseudomonadota; class Gammaproteobacteria; order Pseudomonadales; family Pseudomonadaceae; genus Pseudomonas; species Pseudomonas sp. B16120. The sequence continues at coordinate 5,639,708 of NZ_CP162588.1, read as the reverse complement.
CAGCCCCGGGTGGCGGTCACGCAGCCGCTGCTTGGGCCTGCAGATATTCCTCTGCCGACACTACACCCGCATAGCCAAATGCCAGGGAGGCCATGTACGCCCCGTGCACCTGCGCCGCCGGAATCACCTGCCCGTTGAATTCCTGGTCGCGGGTCGCGCAGGCATCATGGATCACCGTAACCTTGTAGCCCAGGTCCGCCGCCGCCCGTACCACTGCGTCAATGCACATATGGCTCATGCTGCCTACCACCACCACGTCGGTGATGCTGCGCTGTTCCAGCAGTTCGCGCAGGTTGGTTTGGCGAAACGCATTCACGAAGTGTTTGAGCACCACCGGTTCCTCGCCCTCGTTGAGCACCTTGGCATGCAAGTGCGCGCCTTCGGAGCCCGGTGTGAAGAACGGTGCGTCGTCGCCAGCGAACTCATGCCGTACATGAATCACCGCATCGCCTGCTTGTCGAAACGCCTGTAGCACCTGCGCTGCCTTGTCCGCTGCGGCTTCCACGCCGTCGAGCGGCCACTTGCCCTGGGGGAAGTAGTCGTTCTGGATATCGATTAGGATGAGCGCCTGCTTGGCCATGTGTGTTGCCTCGTGATGGGTTGATGGGCCTAGTATCTTAGCTGGCGATCACACCGAGAATTGGCTGCACCGACAATAACAGGGGGAAAACTGACAATGGCCGCGCAACGCAGCACTGTCGAGCTGGGTGTGTTGATCTACCAGGGCGCGCAACTCGCCGCAGTCCACGGGCTGACCGACCTGTTCGGGGTCGCTAACCGCATCGCCGCCGAGCATGAATCTGCGCAATTACCGCTGCTGCGGGTCAGCCACTGGCAGGTAGATGCCCACGGCACGCCCGCGCGCACGTTCGACAGCCACCCAGGCCCCGACCAACCGATGATGGCCGTGTTGGTGCCGCCCTCGATTGCAGAGTTCACCGAAGACCAGGCGCCGCCGGCGCTGCTGGAATGGCTGCGCCTGCAACATGCGGGCGGCACCGTGCTTGGCGGCGTGTGCATCGGCTCGATCATGCTGGCGCGCAGCGGCCTGTTGGATGGCCGCAGCGCCACCACCCACTGGTCCTCCGCGAAGTCTTTTGCGGCCAGTTACCCGGCGGTGCGCCTGGAAGCGGATAAACCCATTGTCGATGACGGCGACCTGATCACTTCCGCGAGGCTGATGGCCTGGTCCGAACTGGGCCTGCGCCTGGTCGACCGGCTGATGGGCCCGAGCGTGGCGGCCGATACGGCGCGTTTTCTGGTGATCGAACACAGCGCCAGCGCCAGCCAATGTGGGAGTAACTTTGCGCCGCTTCTCAGGCACGGTGATGGTGCGGTCCTCAAGGTCCAGCATTGGCTGCAAGCCAGTGGCGCGGTGGACGTGTCCGTGGCAGCGATGGCGCAGGAGGCGAACCTTGAAGAGCGCACCTTTCTGCGGCGCTTTCGCAACGCCACCGGATTGAAACCCACCGAGTACTGCCAACACCTGCGGGTCGGCAAGGCGCGGCAGATGCTGGAGTTCACCAACGGCACCATCGATCACATTGCCTGGACCGTGGGCTATCAAGACCCCGGTGCCTTTCGTACCATTTTCAAGAAAATCACCGGCCTGTCCCCCAGCGATTACCGCAACCGCTTTGGGGTTTGAATCGTGCAGAACGCCGCAGGGTTCGCCCCGGGTCGTGCAGAATAAAACAGGCTAACGGCCATCACTTTTTGCGCAACTGATTGATTTAACAACTATCCGCTCAATCACAGCGTTGGCCTGATCCATGCAACCTCATTGCTACACAAAGGTTGATGGAAAAGGGGACCGCATGACCCCCATAAGTCGCAAGAAGTTGGTGGTCGCCCACTCCATGCGAGAGGGGGCGCCCCTGCATGAAATCGAAACCAACCGCGCCCTCGCACGCTGGCTGGCGCAGATCCTGGGGCTCAAGTTCGGTGGCAGTTACGACCCGGCCCTGCATGCGGGGCGGGAATTGTATCTGCTGCCCACGCAAACCCTGGTCGGGCCAGCCCAAGCGCGCCAGCTCAATATCAAGGGGCCACAAGATCTGTGGGGCGGCTATGTCGATCACGCTTTTATCTGCACCAAGGCCATCACGCATGGCCTGTTGAGTCCCGACGCCAAGGCGCCCGAAGGCTGGTCGCCGACATTCTGCGAGCGCGTGCGTGACGTGGTGTTGGACGGGGTGAGTGTGTTCGCCCTTAAGGACGCGCGGCCTGCCGCGACCCGCTTGCTCTACAGTGGCCCGATTCGTCTGAAACCCGTGAACGCCTGTGCAGGGCGCGGGCAGGAAGTTATCCACAGCCTAGATGAGTTCGACGCGATAGTGGCGCGCCCGGAAGCGGCCCGAATGTTCAATGAGGGCGTGGTGCTGGAACAAGACCTGCACGCGGTGGTCACCCACAGTGTGGGCCAGAGTTTTATTGGCGATCACCTCATTAGCTACTGCGGCGAGCAGCACCTGACCCAAGACGGGCAGGGGGAAGAGGTCTACGGCGGTTCCGATCTGCTGGTCGTCCCCGGTGATTATGCTGCCCTGCTCAAACTGGATCTGCGTGAAGACGTGCGTGAGGCCATCGAACAGGCGCTGGTTTTCGACCGTGCTGCGGACGAAGCCTACCCAAGCTTCTTCGCCTCGCGCCGCAACTACGACATCGCCCAAGGCCTGGACAGCACAGGCCAGCGCCGCAGTGGTGTGCTCGAACAATCCTGGCGCATGGGCGGGGCCAGCAGCGCGGAAGTCGCGGCGTTGCAGAGTTTTATAAACAATCCGGGCCTTAAGGCCATCCGTGTGTCCTCGGTAGAAACCTATGTAGACCAGGCGCTGCCGGCGGATGCCATCGAGGTATACCGAGGCCCGGCCGAAAACAGCGACTTTCTACTCAAGTATGTGACGGTCAAGACTTATGACGGCTAGAAGCGAGAGCATCACCATCGATATAGACGACGAACAGATGAGCGGGACATTCCTCAGTCCCAAGTCCAAAGTGCCCGGCGTGTTGTTCGTGCACGGCTGGGGCGGCAGCCAGGAGCGCGACCTGGAGCGGGCCAAAGGTATCGCAGGCCTTGGATGTGTATGCCTGACCTTCGACCTGCGTGGCCATGCTGGCACCGGCATCCCTTTGTCGCGCGTCACCCGCGAAGACAACCTGCGCGACCTGTTGGCCGCTTACGATCGCCTGCTGTCCCACCCGGCTATCGACACCTCGGCTGTGGCAGTGGTGGGCACCAGTTATGGCGGGTACCTCGCGGCGATCCTCACCTCATTGCGCCCGGTACGTTGGCTGGCGCTGCGAGTGCCGGCGCTGTACCGCGATCAGGAATGGCTCAAGCCCAAGCGCGACTTGGATAAAGCCGACCTGATGGATTACCGCGGCACCCTCGTGCACGCCGAAACCAACCGTGCCCTGCATGCCTGCGCGCAATTTACCGGCGATGTGCTGATTGTCGAATCGGAAACCGACGACCATGTGCCTCACGCCACCATCATGAGTTACCGCGCGGCGTGCCAGCAAACCCACTCCCTGACCCACCGCATCATCGACGGCGCCGACCATTCCTTGAGCGACCCGGTGTCGCAACAGGCCTACACCTCGATCCTGGTGGACTGGATTACCGAGATGGTGGTGGGGGAGCGGTTGAGCATCATTCAGGCTCGATAGTCGTTGCCCTTGTGATCGCTTTCGCGGGCAAGCCCGGCTCCCCACCTGGGAATGCATTCCCCTGTGGGAGCCGGGCTTGCCCGCGAAAGCGATTCCACCGTCACCACCGTCTCATCAGGCAGTTTTCTTAACCCGCAACGCCTTGGCCTTGGCCTCCACCCCCAAATACATCACCAGTGCAATCAACAACGGGCAGATAAAATAAATCGCCCGGTACGCGATCAGCCCGGCCAGCAAACTCCCCCGCGACGCCTCATGCTGCAACAGCGCAATGAACACCGCCTCCAAAACCCCCAAGCCGGCGGGAATATGGGTGACCACCCCGGCAATTGCGCTGATCAACAGCACCCCCAGCACCAGTGGGTAATCCAGTTTGGCGGGCAACAAGGCAAATATCACCGCCGCCATCAACGACCAGTTCAACGCACCCAGGGCCAGTTGCAAACAGGCCATGCGCAGCGACGGCAAGTTGATCTCGATACCGCGGATCGACCACGCGCGCTTTTTCGAAAACCGGCACGCCGCCAGGTAGCCCAGGCTCGCGAGCACCAATAACCCCCCGACCCCTTGCAGGGCGCCGCTGCTGAGCTTCCAGCCCGGCGGCAGGGTCACCAACCCGCTGCTGAACACCACCCCGGCCAACGCCATATAGCCGAACCAATTGGTGGCTAGGCTCAGGCCGAGGATCTTGGCGATATTGCTGGTGCTCACGCCCAGGCGTGAATACAGCCGATACCGCATGGCGATGCCGCCGACCCAGGCACTGAGGTTGAGGTTGAACGCGTAGCTGATGAAACCCACCGGCAATATCTGCTTCCAACGCAACGGCTGGCGAATGTAGGTGCGGCCGATCAAGTCGAAGCAGGCATAGACGATAAAACTGCACAGCGTCAGCGCGCCGGCGATGAACAATGTGCGCAGCTTGAACTCGCTCAGGGTCTGGAACACTTCGCTCCAGTCGATGCGCCGGGCCAGCAGGGTAAACAACACGATCAGCAGCACGAAGAACGCGATCGTCAGCGGTTTCTTCCAGCGCTTGAACCCAGAGGCTTGCGCTTGGGGGCGGGCTTCAGACGTCATGGGGCGTGGCCTCAAAAGGTTTCAAGCGCGGTTTGTGGGCCGGTAACCAACTGGCCAGTACCGGGAAATGGCGCATCACATGAAACACCAGGAAACCCACGGTCAAGCGCCAGGGCCACAGGCGCGGCTTGCGCTTTTCCGGCATGGTCTGGCAATGATTTCGGGCGAGGGCTTCCAGGCGTTCGTAGAGCTGCTGATTGAAAGCCCGGTCGCGAATCAGCACATTGGCTTCCAGGTTCAATGCCAGGCTCAGTGGGTCCAGGTTGCTGGAGCCGACGGTGCTCCATTCGTCATCCACCAACGCCACCTTGCCGTGCAGCGGGCGTTGGCAGTATTCGTGGATCACCACGCCATCCTTGAGCAAGTAGTCATAGAGCATGCGCGCGGCCAGTTTCGCCAACAGCACGTCGGGCTGGCCCTGCATGATCAACTGCACCTGCACGCCACGGCGCGCCGCGTTGCGGATCTCGCGAAGCAGGCGATAGCCGGGGAAGAAATACGCGTTGGCGATCACCACGCGCCGCCGAGCCTGGCTCAAGGCGTGGATATACGCGTCTTCGATATCGTCACGATGCTGAATGTTATCGCGATAAATCAGGCGCACCAGGCCGTCGCCTGGCTCGCTCGTCCAGGGCGAAGGCCGTTGCTGGCGCCGTCGCCAACCGCGACGGCTGCGCACTTGGCGGCCACTTTGGGCGAGGGCGAAATGGTGCAGGTCGGCCACAGCCGGGCCGATCACCTGTACTGAGTAATCCTGCTTGGCTTCGGGGCCGAAATCCGCCAAGTGGTCAGCAGAAAAATTGATCCCGCCGATAAACGCCACGCGGGCATCCACCACGACAATCTTGCGGTGCAGGCGGCGAAACCAGTTAGTGCGTATGCCGAAGGTCTTGGGCGCCGGGTCGAACATCTGCACCATCACCCCGGCTTCGGCCAACTCCCGCAGGAAGCCCGGGCTCAGCTCGCCGCAACCAAAACCGTCGAGGCTGACCACCACCTTCACCCCGCGCTTGGCCGCCTCGATGAGGATGCTGTGCAGCTCAAAGCCGACCTTGTCTTCAAAGAGGATAAAGGTCTCCAGCAGGATCTCGCGCTCTGCCGCCCGCAAAGCCTCGAACACAGCGGGAAAGTACGCCTCGCCGTTCTCCAGCAACGCCACCTGGTTGCCGCTCTGCCAGCCGTAATCCAGATCCCGCGCTTTGCTGTCATCTGGCGGTTGGTCTGTGGCGATATGGTCTACCGCGACGTTCATAGCTCAACCTCCACCGACAGCGGCACATGGTCTGAGAGATGGGACCAAGGGCGAGTGGTGAGTACGCGCGGGTTGTGCACCGTCAAGTTACGCACATAAATGCGGTCCAGCGGCAGTAGTGGCAGGCGTGCCGGGAAGGTGCGCGCCGGTTTGCCAAGGGTGTGCATGAACACTTCCTGCAAACCGCTTTCGCTCAGGTCGGCTTTTTGCCGCCAGTCGTTGAAATCGCCAGCGACCACCAACGGCGCATCGGCCGGAATCTCGCTGATACGTTGTTCCAGCAACCGCAATTGTTGTTGGCGATGCACCTCGCGCAAGCCCAGGTGGATGCAGATCGCGTGCACCTGCTGGCCGCTGCCCGGCAGGCGCAACACGCAATGCAGCAGGCCGCGGTTTTCATGGCCGCTTTGCGAAATGTCGAGGTTGTCGTAGCGGATGATCTGGAATTTCGACAGCAGTGCATTGCCATGGTCGCCATGGGGGTACACCGCATTGCGCCCATAGGCAAACTGCGGCCAGATGCTGTCGGCCAGGAACTCATACTGCGGCATTTTTGGCCAGTCGCTGTAGCGCTGGGGATGGCGTTCGTGAGTGCCATGGATCTCCTGCAAGAACACCATGTCGGCGCCCACGCTGCGCACCGCTTCACGCAGTTCGGGCAAGATGAAGCGGCGATTCAGTGCGGTGAAACCCTTGTGGATATTGACCGTCAGCACCGTGAAACGGGTGATGGCGGTGGTCGGCGGGGTGGGGATCAGCTCTGGATGCGTCATGGCAATACTCCTGGTTCCGGCAGTCGGCCAGGCTCGGTGAGCAGGTGTTCGTCCAGTCCGAAGCGTTGCAGCAATTGGCGTGCATCGAAGGGGGCGCGAACTTTGATGTCGTTGTCGAAAAAACAGAACACATCGCGCTGTTTACGCCTGCGGGGTGTGTGGTGCGGGTCGACCAGGTGTGCATCGGCAGGCTGCTTGCCCTGGGCCCAGCGTTCGATGCGGTCACCCCAGCGCTGGAGCGCTTCGGCGCTATAACCACTGGCGTATAACTGCTTGTCGCCGTGCAAGCGCAGGTACATGAAGTTGGCGGTCACGTCTTCCATGTACGGCCACTTGCCGGCGGTGTCCGCGACCACCAGCGCCACACCGTGCTTATCCAGCAGTTGGATGAACTCCGGCACGGCAAAACTCTTGTTGCGAATCTCCACGGCATGGCGCAAAGGTTTCTTGGCATAGGCCTTCATGCTCGCCTTGCCGTTCAGGCGTGGCTCATGCTGGCGGGCGAGGGCCGCCGCCTGTTGGGTATCGGTGGGTAATTGGGCCAGGAAGGTTTCGAACAGCGTGGCGTCAAATTTGAAGCTGGGCGGAAACTGCCAGAGGATGGGGCCGAGTTTTTCTTTGAGTTCCAGCACCCCGGAAGCGAAGAAATTCGCCATCGGCTTGTGCACGTCCCGCAGGCGCAGGATATGCGTGATGAAACGGGGCGCCTTGACACTGAACAGGAAACCTTCGGGCGTATCGGCATACCACTCGGCGTAGCGCTTGGGGGTTTGCAACGCATAGAACGAGCCGTTGATTTCGATGCTGTTGACGGCGCGTGACGCAAACTGCAACTCGCGTTTCTGGGTCAGCCCTTCGGGGTAAAAGTCCCCGCGCCAGGGCGTGTAGCGCCAGCCGGAAATGCCGATGTGAATCGCCGCCATGTGTGCTCCCGTGGATGGTGGGTGAGGTGACCTCCGTTATGGGATGACTGCGCTGTTTGGCTGAAAGTTTCCACATTCCTACAGGCGGTACAGGGGGTGAAATGTGGGAGGGGCATTGCAAACGCAGGGAACGATAAGGGCCCAAGCTCGTCAGTTCCTTACAGACCCTGCTGAAGGAGCTTGCTGTTTTGCTGAATCCAAAGACTGCATTACTGCTCGTCGCGCTGCTGCTCTGCGGCAATGGCGCCCTGCAAGCCGCGGCAACGGCGCCCGCTGCCGAAACGCCGGCCAAGCCGGAACTGCTGGTAGAAGGCGGGCTGCTCGGGGCCATCAGTTCAAGCATCGACGACGTGCAAGACAAGCTCGACCTCAACCAGAACCTCATTGACGCCTGGCGCCTGCGGGCTGACCGCGCAGCGGATGAAGTCGGGCGGCTGGTGGACCAGACCACCGCACGCTCGCCGTGGAGCGTGGCGGGCGACTTCCTGCTGTTGTCCGGCGTGTGGGTCGGTGCCTTTGCTGTGCTGACGATGCTGGGGCGCCTGGTTGTGAAACGCGCGAGCCGCCGCCCATTCCTCGCGCGGCGCCAACGGCTGCAAGGCTTGCTGGGCTATGTAGTGCCCTACACGATTCCAGCGCTGATCTGCCTGCCGCTGACCCTTTATGTCAGTCACTTTTTACCCACGTCTGTCGGCCGAGCCCTGGCACTGTGTTTTGCCTACGCCACCAGTAGTGGCATCTTTTCCACCTCGCTGTTGCTGTGCGTCATTGTCATGTTCAACGTCGGCCACAAGCGGCCTGCCGTGCGGATCATTCGTGACTATTGCCCCAAGCCTCTATTCCTGATCGGCTTTCTCGCGGCCCTCAGCGATGCGCTGACCAGCCCGCAAATCGCTCGTCAGTTGGGCGGCAATATCACCAGCAGCATCGCCGTGTTTACCGGCTTGTTTGCCGCGGTCATCTTTGGCGTGCTGGTGGTACGCCTGCGGCGGCCGGTGGCCCATTTGATCCGCAATCGGCCGTTGGCCCAGCGTCTCAAACATCCAGCATTGCAACAGTCGCTGCGGGTGTTTTCCGGGCTCTGGTACTGGCCGATTCTGTTGATGGTGCTGGTGTCGGCGGTCAACCTGATTGGCGCCGGTGACGACAACCAAGAGGCCCTGCGCTGCGCGTTGCTCACCACCTTGTTACTGATCGGCACGGTGTTTCTCAGCACCGTGCTGCAACACCTGTTCAAGTCCCGCAGCCAGGTATCGATCCAACGCAGCAGCGCCTACAAGGAACGCTTTCTGAGTTTGCTGCACGCGATTTTGCGTATCGTCATGGCCATCGCGTTTATCGAGATACTCGGGCGTATCTGGGGCGTTTCGCTGTTCGAATTCGCCCAGCGCAACTCGGTGGGCCGGGCCATCAGTGATTCCCTCAGCAGTATCGGCCTGATCCTGTTGGTGACATGGCTGTTCTGGGTGGTGCTCGACACCGCGATTCAGGAGGCCCTCAAACCACCGGTGAATAAACGCTCCAGTCGCCAGCCCAGCACCCGGGTCAAAACCATCCTGCCGCTGCTGCGCAATGCAGTGAAGATCATCCTGGTGGTGATCTGCGCGATTACCACCATGGCCAACCTGGGCATCAATGTCGCGCCTTTGCTGGCGGGCGCCGGGGTGGTGGGACTGGCGATCGGTTTCGGTTCCCAGCAATTGGTGCAGGACGTGATTACTGGCCTGTTCATCATTATCGAAGACACCCTGTCCATCGGCGATTGGGTGGTGCTCGACTCTGGTCACGCCGGCACCGTGGAGGGCCTGACCATCCGCACCCTGCGCCTGCGTGACGGCAAGGGGTTTGTGCATTCGGTGCCGTTCGGGCAGATCAAGGCGGTCACCAACCAGTCGCGTCAATTCGCCTATGCCTTCTTCTCAGTGCAGTTCACTTACGACACCGACGTGGACAGGGCCGTGGAGCTGATCCGCGAGGCCGGCCAGTCGATCCGCGACGACGTGTTCCTCAAGTACAACCTGCAAGGGCCGCTTGAAGTATTTGGCGTGGACAAGATGGACCTCAATGGCGTGGTGCTCACCGCGCAGTTCCGCACGGTTTCGGGTGGCCAATACGCAGTCAGCCGGGCGTTTAATCAGCGCTTGAAAAAGCTTGTGGATAACTGTGATGAGGTGCATTTTGCGCAAACTTATCCACAGCAGGTGTTGTTGCCTAAGCGTGTGGCGCAGGAGCATGAGCAGGATGCGGTGGTGTTGACGGAGCAGCCCAGGTCTCAATGATGAGGCCCTCAAGGTCAGCGCCTGATCAACTTCTCCTGCACCGCCTGCTGATCCACCTCCAACAAAACCTGCTGCTTGCCCCCTACCATCACCGCCGCCGGCACCCCATCACGGTACACAACCCGGTTACCGCTTACCGCTGGCACCTTGGCTCCCGGCAACAGCGTGCCGACAAGATTCAACGGATCCGCCCCACACACCGCGATTAAACTGCCATCATGGGGTCGTCGCCGCACCTCGCGCAGCAACGGTATCGCCTCCGGCAATGCAAACTGCTCTCCCGCCAACCCACTGACAAACCGCCCGCCACGGATCTCGCCTCGCGCCTCCAACCGATGGAAAGTGCGCAGCAACTCGCGCCAATTCGGTAACCAATCCGCCTCGCGCTCCAGCAGCCGCCAGAACACCACGCCATAGCGGCGCAGCAGGGTCATCGCCACATGCTCCAAGGTCTCGGCCGTATGCGCGCCGGCGGCGGTCGCCGAGCGGCGAACCAAGGCCCAACGCCCGGCGTCGTCCATACCGCCGACAAACGCCCCGCGCCCACGTCGACTGCTGCGCGCCTGGCGTTTGCTGGCGGGGGTGGTCAAGGCGCGCAGGCCGGCGAAGCTGTCAGCATTCACCAAGCCGGCGCCTACCAATTCCTGCAAGGCTGTCTCCAGCTCGCTGCGCAGCAAATGGGCCTCGTGTACCAGTTCATCGAAAAACAGCGCGCCATGTTCGCGCAGGGCCAGGTGGACCTTCTGCGTCTTGGGCGACAAGGTGGTGCTGTCGGTAGGCTCGGTCAGCCCGCTCCACAACGCTACCTGGCTACGGGGGAGCAAAACCACCGGGGTGCTGCGCAACGCCGTGGCGCCGGCCTTGTTGCTCAGGCGCGTCCAGACCAGCTTGCCGCTGCGGCACAGGTCATCGAGCCAGGTCGATGAGTAATCCTTGATGCGGGCGCTGAGCAGGTCTGTGTCCCAGGCTGACGTGGCGGCGGCATAGCCTTCGAACTGGCCGACGATTTGCGGCAACACGGCGCTGCCCTGGCCGCGTGTGCTGTCGGACAGGTGCTGCCAATCGAACAGAAAGCGCATGAAATCCTGCAATGCCACCGGCTCGATTTCCCGGCGCAGGCGCTTGACCGTGTAGCGATGAATGCGCGCCAGCAAATGACGTTCGCACCATTGTTCTTCACCCACGCCGGGGCTGAAGTGACCGCGCAGCACGTAGCCTTCTTGTTCCAGGCGTGCCAGGGCCTGGGTAAGCGCCACCACCGGTAATGCCAGGGGCGCTGCGATCTCGACCAGGGTCAGTGGGCCAAAACCACTGAGGCGCGCACGTAGCACTTCCACCAGCGCTTCATCAAAGGACCAGGGCTCATCGAACCCCGGCAGCAACGGCAGATCGTTGGGATACAGCGCCTGCAAACAGTTCAAGCGCTCTACGGCGCTCCACATTCCGTTGGGCAACTGATAGGCCCGCCCGGCCTTGCGCAAGGCCTGCAACCATTGGGCCCATTGCGGCGTAACTTCGCCCGCTGCGATGCACGCCAGGCTCATCAACGCTTCATGCATTTCATCCAGGCCATTGGGCGCCGGCCAGGCTTCTTCGCGTGCACCGGCGATGGCGTCGGCATCCAGGGCGCCCAAGTCGTCGGTGCTCTGCGGGTCGCTCCAGCGGCGGTTGAGCACGGCCTGGGTGCGGCGCTCTTCCAGGGGGGCGTCGTCGAGGAAGGTATAGGGTTTAGCGCTGAGGATTTCTGCGGCCATGGGCGAGGGCGCGGGCAGGTCGCGGCTAATCAACCGCACGTCGCCGCGTTCCATGCGCCGCAGCAGCGCCAGCCAGGCGTCGCTGTCCATGGCCTCGTGCAGGCAGTCGTCGAGGGTTTGCTCCACCAGCGGGTGGTGGGGGATTTCGCGTTCGCCGGCGAGGTTTTCCAGGCAGGCGAGTTGGTCGGGAAATACGCTGGCGATCAGGTCTTCGCTCTTCATACGCTGGATCTGCGGCGCCACCTTGCGCCCGCCGGTATAACGCGGCAGCGCCAGGGCCACGCCGGCATTCCAGCGCCAGCGCACACCGAACAGTGGCGCATCCAGCACGGCCTGGATCAAAATGTGCTCGGCACTGTTGCTGTTGAGGTAACGCCACACCTCATCCAGCGCGAAGCTGTGGCTGGTGGACAACGACAGCACGATGGCATTTTCACTGGCCGCCGCTTGCAGCTCGAAATTGAAGGTACGGCAAAAGCGCTTGCGCAAGGCCAGGCCCCAGGCGCGGTTGATGCGGCTGCCAAACGGCGTGTGGATGATCAGTTGGGTGCCGCCGGACGCATCGAAAAACCGTTCCATGATCAATGTGTCCTGGGACGGCAAGGCGCTCAGGGCCTGGCGCGACCGGGCGAGGTAATCCAACAGTTGGTCGGCGCTGGCGACATTGAGACCCAGGGTGCCGGTAAGCCAGTCGAGGGCCGGTTGCAGGTCGCCGGGCGTGGCGCCGAGCAAGCTGTCCAATTGCCCTTGCAAGCGGGCCACGGCCACCGATAACTCGTTGCTGCGCCCGGGCGCTTCACCCAACCAGAACGGAATGGTCGGGGGTTGGCCCTGGGCATCTTCGACCCGCACCTTGCCGGCTTCGACCCGTAGGATGCGATAGGAGGTATTGCCGAGCTGGAAGATATCCCCGGCGATGCTCTCCACCGCAAAGTCTTCGTTGACGCTGCCGATATTCAGGCTTTGCGGCTCCAGCAACACGCTGTAGTCGGCATTGTCGGGGATCGTGCCGCCGCTGGTTACCGCCGTGAGCCTGGCGCCACGGCGGCCGCGCAGGGTGTGGGCCACGGCGTCGCGGTGCAGGTAGGCGCTGCGCATGCCCTGGCGGCCGTTGTAGCCCTCGCTGAGCATCTGCAAAAGGGCCTGGTAGTGGCGTTCATCCAGTTCGGCGTAAGGCGCGGCGCGGTGGATAAGCGCCAGCAGCGCTTGTTCCGGCCATTCCTGGGCGCTGACCTCGGCGATGATCTGCTGGGCGAGTACATCGAGCGGTGCCACCGGAATATGCAAGGTATCCAGCTCGCCACGGCGCACGCAGTCGAGCAGCGCGGCGCACTCGATCAGGTCGTCGCGGGTGGTGGCAAACAGGCGCCCCTTGGGCATGCCGCCGACCTGATGCCCGGAACGGCCGACCCGTTGCAGGAAGCCGTTGATGGAACCGGGTGAGCCAATCTGGCACACCAGGTCCACTTCGCCGATATCAATCCCCAGCTCCAGGGACGCCGTGGCGATCAACACTTGCAGTTCGCCGGCCTTGAGGCGCTGTTCGGCGTCCAGGCGCATCTCCTTGGCCAGACTGCCGTGGTGAGCGGCCACGGCGGTCTTGCCCAGGCGCTCGCTCAAGTGCCGGGCCAGGCGTTCGGCCAGGCGCCGGGTGTTGACGAATACCAGGGTGGTGCGGTGTTCACGGGCCAATTGCGCGAGGCGATCGTAGACCAACTCCCACACGTCGTTGGCCATCACCGCCGAGAGCGGCACCGGCGGCACTTCGATCGCCAGGTCACGGGGGCGGGCGTGGCCGATATCCACAATGGCGCAATCACGTTCGGTGCCGACTAAAAAGCGCGCGACGGCTTCGATGGGTTTTTGCGTGGCCGACAAGCCGATACGGGTCAATGGCTCGGCACACAGCCCTTGCAGGCGCTCCAGGCTCAAGGCCAAGTGGCTGCCGCGCTTGCTAGCGGCGATGGCGTGGATCTCATCGACGATCACCGTACGTGTGCTGGCGAGCATGTGCCGGCCGGAATCCGAGCCGAGCAGCACGTAGAGCGATTCAGGAGTGGTTACCAGGATATGCGGTGCGCGTTTGCGCATCTGGGCGCGGTCTTTTTGCGGGGTGTCGCCGGTGCGCACAGCGGTGCGGATTACCAGCGGCGGCAGCCCCCGCTTCTCTAGATGTTCGGTAATGCCGGCCAGCGGATTTTGCAGGTTGATCTGGATATCGTTGGATAGCGCCTTGAGCGGCGACACATACACCACCAGGGTTTGGTCCGGCAGTTCGCCGCCGTTGGCCAGGCCTTGGTGCACCAGGTCGTCTAGCACTGCCAGGAAGGCCGTCAGCGTCTTGCCGGAGCCGGTGGGCGCGGCGATCAGCGTCGAGCGGCGCTGGCGGATCAACGGCCACGCCTGGGCCTGGGCGTTGGTCACCGAAGGAAAGGTACCACGGAACCAAGTGCTGACGGCGGGGTGAAAGCCGTGCAAACCCTTGTCCGTTGATTCGGGAAGGTTCATTCACCCTATATGCAACCGGCGGGGCCAAGTTGCAACCCCGCACTTTATCCGTGACGGTTGCGCTACAAACCCGCAAAATGCAACGATTCTGGCAACTACCTACGGCAAGGCGCACATGCCTGTCGTTAATAACCATCGTTCCAAACAGACCGGGCCTGCTCAATCTATGCGAATGCGCCTTATGTTACTGGGCGGCGGGAATGCCCTCGGGCAGGCGCTGATTCGCCTCGGTGCGGAGGAAGACATCGGTTTCCTCGCCCCCAAACCGCCCCAAGACGGCTGGGATGCCGCAAGCCTCACCCAATTGCTCGACGACACCCGTCCCGATGCGTTGATCAACCTCGCCTACTATTTCGACTGGTTCCAGGCCGAAGCCGTAAGCGAAACCCGCCTGGCCGGCCAGGAATTCGCCATCGAGCGCCTGGCCGAACTGTGCCAGCACCACAGCATCACCCTGCTGCAACCGTCCAGCTATCGTGTGTTCGATGGCTCCCGCGCCACCGCCTACAGCGAGAAAGACGAGCCGGTGCCCCTGGGCCTGCGCGGCCAGGCGTTGTGGCGTATCGAACAAAGCGTGCGCGCTACGTGCCCGCAGCATGTGCTGCTGCGGTTTGGCTGGCTGCTCGATGACAGCGCCGACGGCACCCTCGGGCGTTTCCTGGCCCGGGCCGAGAAACCCGATGAGTTACTGATGGCGGACGACCGGCGCGGCAATCCGACGCCGGTGGACGATGCGGCGCGGGTGATCATCTCGGTGCTCAAGCAACTCGATTGCGCTGCGCCGCTGTGGGGCACCTACCACTACGCCGGCCACGAGGCGACTACCCCGTTGGCGCTGGGGCAGGCGATTCTGACTGAAGCGCGCAACTTCCATCCGTTGGCCATCGAGTCCCCCACCGCCCAGGCCCACGCGGCGCGGCCGGACGCGGCAGAAGAACCGCAGCATGCGGTGTTGGCCTGCAAGAAAATCCTGCATACCTTCGGCATCAAGCCCAGGGCATGGCGGGCAGGCTTGCCGGCGCTTCTGGATCGCTTCTACCGCCATAGCTGACACCCCAAAACCAAAAGTGGGAGGGGACTTATGTGGGAGCTGGCTTGCCTGCGATAGCATCACCTGGGTATCACTGATACACCGTGGTGTCTGCATCGCGGGCAAGCCCGGCTCCCACATAAGCCCCCTCCCACTTGGGTTATGCGGTGTGGCGTAAACGGGACTTAGAACTTGTAGCCGATACCCACCATGTAAACCATCGGGTCTACATCCACATTGACCTTGGCCCGAGTGCCCTGGCCCAGCGCGTTGTTATCCACAGTCGCCTTGGTGCTGATGTCGATGTAGCGCGCCTGGGCGTTGATCATCCACTTGTCGTTGATCATGTAGTCGGCGCCGATCTGTGCAGCCCAGCCCCAGGAGTTCTCGGCCTTGAAGTTGCTGAAGCCGGCCTGTTCGGCGCGGCTGCCCACGTGCTCGTCGTAGATCCAGGTGTAGTTGATACCGGCGCCCACATACGGCTGGAACGCGGACTTGTGGTCCAGCGGGTAGTACACGACGCTCAAGGTCGGCGGCAGGTGTTTCAGCGTGCCGAGCTTGCCGTTGGCGGCGCCGAGGGCGGTGTTCTTGATCTTCACGTCATGCTCGAACGGCGTGGCCGCAAGCAATTCGATGCCGACGTGGTCGGTGATCATGTAGGCGAAGTTCAAGCCCAATTGGGTGTCGCTGCTCATGGTCGCCTTGCCGCCCAGGTTGGTACCGGCCAATGGGCCCTGGTCAACCTTGACGCTGCTGCTGTCGGCCTTCGGGTTCACGGTAATTGCACCGGCGCGAACCAGAATATCGCCCGCCTGGTGAGCGTGAGCGACAGGGGCGACGAGGGCGAGCGCGAAGAGGGACGCGCCGAGCAGAGACTTGTTCATGGGAGCTCCAAAGGACGTTTAAAAGTTGTACGTCCAATGGTAAAGATCGTTCCGTTCGGTCTTTTGACTCAGCTCAATGAAAGGGTGATCAGTCACTTTCGGCACTGATCAAAACCTGTGGGAGCTTCAGTGTGTTGCTGGTGGGGGTTATTCCTCCAGCTCGTACATATAAATCTTCTGGGCATCCATCTGGTAACCGGCATCGGCCAATTCGCTGGACGATGGCTTGACCTGCATCGCGCCTTCGATCCAGTACGGCTGATACAGCTCATCGAGCTTCACCCCCACCTCGCTTTTCACATGCACGATCTGGTTCGACGGCGGTGGCGGCACATGGATACAGGCGCCGAAATACGGCACCAGCAGAAACTCCGTGGTGCGGCCTTCTTCGCTGACTTCCAGCGGCACGATATACCCCGGCAAGCGAATGTGCTGGCCGTCCAGGCTCTGCACTACCGGCGCGTTGGGCAGGTCCTGCTTGGCTGCGGGCGCGGCCTCGACGGACAAGGCATCGGCCATGTTCGACAGGTCGTGCAGCGGCTTCATATTGGGCACTTCCGGCGGCGCATCCGGCGGGATCATCTCCTGCCAGGACAAATCCTTGGGCTGTTCATCCGCCCACACCGGAACGGCCGTCAGCAGCAACAGGGCAAACAGGGCACGACGCATCGGAGCCTTCCTCATAAACGGATGGACAGGCCATCGGCCAAAGATTGTCGATAGGCGCGCCACGCGGGCACGCTGCCCATCAACAGGGCGGCTGCCAGGATACCGGCGAGCAACGTCCATTCATATTCGCTCGGCCACGACATCGGCAGGTCCAGGCCGTAGTTGGCCTGCAAATAACCCCGTGATGCGGCTATGCACAGGTACAGCAACCCCAGGCCCGCCAACACGCCAGACAAGGCCAGGGCGAAGGCTTCGAAGATCAGCAGCGTTGCGATGTGCCAAGGCCGCGCACCCACCGACCGCAGGATCGCCATCTCGCGGCGACGCTCGTTAAGGCTGGTGAGGATCGCCGTGAGCATGCCGATCAAACCGGTCAGCACCACAAACAGCGAAATCACGAACAAGGCTTTTTCGGCGGTGCCCATCATGCTCCACAGCTCTTGCAACGCCACGCCTGGCAGGATCGCCAGCATTGGCTCGCCACGGAATTCATTGATCTCTCTTTGCAAGGCAAAGGTGGAAATCTTGTTGTTCAGGCCGAGCATGAACGCGGTAATGGCTTGCGGCGTCAGGTCCATATTGCGCGCCTGGTCGGCACTGATGCGGCCTTTGCCCTGGGCCGGCACGCCGTTGTGCCAGTCGATATGGATCGCTTCCATGCCGCCGAGGCTGATATGCAGCGTGCGGTCCACCGGCGTGCCGGTGCGCTTGAGAATGCCGACCACTGTGAACGGTTTGTCGTCATGCTTGACCAGGCTGACCACCGCCACGCCGTGGGCCAGCACCAGCTTGTCACCGAGTTTGTAATGCAGGGCGTCGGCCACTTCGGCGCCGAGCACCACTTCGAATGGGTCGGTGGCGAAGGCGCGGCCGCTGGCCAGCGCGAGGTTTTGCTTTCGCCCGTACTGGTAGTGCTCGAAATAGGATTCGTTGGTGCCCATCACCCGGTAGCCGCGATGGGAGTCGCCGAGGGAAATGGGAATCGCCCATTTCACTTGAGGGCTGGCGGCGAAGTGCTCGTAGCTGTCCCAACGGATGTTGTTGGTAGCGTTGCCGATGCGGAACACCGAGTACAGCAGCAGGTTGACCGAGCCGGAGCGGGCACCGACGATCAGGTCGGTACCGCTGATGGTGCTGGCGAAACTGTTGCGCGCCTCGACGCGCACACGCTCCACCGCGAGCAGCAAGCAGACGGAAAGCGCGATGGCAAACGCGGTGAGGATCGCGGTGAAGCGGCGGTTAGCCAGGCTGGCCATGGCTAGACGGAACAGATACATCTCAAACCTCTGCGGGCATGGCGGCGCGATTGAGTTCGGCCAGCGACAGGTTGCGGTCGAACAGCGGCGCCAGGCTCTGGTCATGGCTGACAAACAACAGGCTGGCGCCCGCTTCGCGGCATTCTGCGAACAGCAACTGCAGGAAGGCTTCGCGGGCGTTGTAGTCCAGGGCCGAGGTGGGTTCGTCGGCAATCACCAGTTCTGGCTGGCCGATCAGCGCTCGGGCAGCGGCCACCCGTTGTTGCTGGCCAATGGACAGCGAATCGGCGCGGCGTTCCAGCAGGCTCGGGTCCTTCAAACCCAGGTGCGCTAGCAAGGCCGCGGCGGCCTGGTCGACACTGCCGTGGCGCTGTTTGGCCCGTTGCGCGCGCAGCTTGGAAAAGTGGCAAGGCAGCTCGACGTTTTCGCGTACTGACAGAAACGGCAGCAAGTTGAACTGCTGGAAGATATAACCGGTGTGGTCCACACGGAAACGGTCACGAGCGCCGGCCGAGAGTTCGGTCAACTCCTGGCCGAGCAGGCGGATGCTGCCTTGGCTGGGTTTCTGCACGCCTCCCAACAGCCCGAGCAAAGTGGTCTTGCCACTGCCGCTCGGGCCCTTGAGGAACAGGGTTTCGCCGGGTTCCAGGCGGAACGCGGGGATGTCCAGCAACCGCGGGTGCCCGGGCCAGTTGAAGCCCAGGTCGGACAGTTCGATTAACGCTTGAGTCATGGGAAGTCAGTGTCGCCTGGTAGTCGAAAATGGCGCCGATCCACTGTGGGAGCTGGCTTGCCTGCGATGGCATCGCTACGGTGTGCCTGCTGCACCGCATCGCCTGTATCGCAGGCAAGCCAGCTCCCACAGGGACTGTGCTTTCAAGTCAGAACTTCAGGGTGGCGGCGGTGGCCGTCGCGTCAACACCTTGCTGACCGCTCGGGCCGATCAGTTGTACCTGAATTTTCTGGGTGGCGGGGAAGGTCTTGAACACTTGGCTCAAGTCCAGGTTGCCCAGGCCCGTCGGCGTGGCGCAGGTGAACTGGTAATGGGCGTGGATTTCACTGTGGTCGTGATCATGCTTGTGGGCGGCGGCGCCTTTGCCGTCGGTGGCGTGGTCATCGTCGTCATGCCCGGCTTCTGGTTTGTCACCGAACAACGGGCTGTTGAGTTCCTGGCTGCTGACCACGCAACCTGCGGCCTTGGGCAGGTTGAACAGTGCCGATGGATTTTCCAGTTGCTTGCGCACGGCGGCGACCTTGGCTTTGTCGGCGGCGCTGGTCGCTACATGTTCGAAACCCACCAGGTTCATGGCCGGGCTGTCCAGTTCCAGCTCCAGGGCCTGGCCGTCCAGTACGGCATTCAGGCGCCCGACGCCATGTTCATGGGCGCCGAGGCTGCCGTGCTCGTGGTCATGGTCTTCATGGGCATGAGCGACAGCCAGTGGCAGCAGGGCAAACGGCAAAGCAAGCAGCAAACGGCGCATGAGAGGGCTCCAGGATGAAAGTTTTGTTATGTGATCTTATAACAATTGATCCGAGAGTTTGACCGCCCGCTTGGTGTTGCGCAAGCTGCATGGGAGCATGCCCGTCAGAAAAATGCAGGAGTAAGGACGATGTTGCGAATTCGTGGAACCATCGGCGACCTGCCGGTGGACTTGACCCTGGAGCTGGACGACGGCGATTGGGCGCGATTGGGTGCCCAACTGCAGGCCACGCCAACGCCCAGCGCGCCCACTGCGGCTCCGGTCAAACAGAACGAGGACCTGTGGCAGAACGCCCAGGATTTGTTGCGCAAGGCCGGACAACTCAATGGTCTGGAATTGCTCGATCAACTCGAAGGCTTGGCTGGCGATGCCGGGGCGGGCAAGCGCCTGCTGGTGCGCCTGCGCCACAGCGCCAAGGTGAAGGTGAGCAGCGGCGGGGATACGCCGCTGTACAGTTGGATCGGTGATTAATACAACGCGGCAAACAACTTGCGGCGGTACACCGTGACCAGCGGGTGATCATTGCCCAGCAATTCGAACACTTGCAGCAAGGTCTTGTGGGGCAGGCCTTCGCTGTAGCTGCGATTGCGGATAAACAACTTGAGCAAACCTTCCAGCGCCGCGTCGTATTGCTGGCGCGCCAGTTGCTGGATCGCCAACTGATAGGCCGCTTCGTCATCCTGCGGGTTTTGCGCCAGGCGGCTTTTCAGCTCGGCAGCGTCCGGCAAATCCGCCGCCTGACGCAGGAAGGTGATTTGCGCCTTGGCCCCGGCCAGGGCGGCCTTATGGTCGTCGCTCTTGACTGCGTCGAGCACGGCCTGGGCTTCACCCAGCTCACCGCGCTCGGCCAGGCAGCGTGCATAGAGGATCAGGGCGGCGGCGTTGGTATTGTCCTCGCCCAACAATTGCACCAGCAACGCTTCGGCCTCGCTGATGCGTCCTTCGCTGAACAGCGCCTGAGCCTGCTCCAACGGGTCCGCCGCAGCCGGCGGTGGCATTTGCACATGGGGCTCCAGCATCGCCCGCACGGCCGACTCCGGCTGTGCACCGGCAAAGCCGTCCACCGGTTGGCCATCCTTGAACAGCACCACCGTCGGCAGGCTTTGAATGCCAAAACGCGCCACGATGTCCTGTTCGGCTTCGCAGTCGATCTTGGCGAGCAGCAACTCACCCTGATAACTCTCGGCAATCTTCGCCAGCATTGGCATCAGTGCTTTGCAGGGTGCGCACCACTCGGCCCAGAAATCGACCAATACGGGCTTTTCGAAGGAGTTCTGGATAACGGCCTGATCGAAGTTGGCGGTGGTGACGTCGAAGATGTACGGCGTGGGCTCACTCATGGGGCGTCTCGAATAAAGCGGGAATGGGGGCAACTATAAGGGCTGGCGAGGTCGGCTGAAAGCATCGTGGTAGCTCCCACCTTGAAATGCATTCCCCTGTGGGAGCCGGCTTGCCCGCGATGGCCTCAAGCACGCCGCGAATGGTACAGGCTCACCTTGCGAAACTCCCACGGCTCGGCCAGGTCTGGCAGGGTCAAGGCCTCGAGGATCTCCAGCCGCTGGTAATCCGGATGCTGGAAATCCCGTACCCGCGAATCCGCCACCAGCGCTTCGCGGCCACGGGTGAGGAACTGATCCAGCAACGGCAGGTTGGCGCGGTCATAGAGCACGTCGGCCACCAGAATCAGGTCGAAGCGGTCGGCTTCGGCAAAAAAGTCTGCCGAATAACTCAGCGCCACCTGGTTGAGTTCGGCATTCGCACGGCAAGCGGCCAAGGCCAGTGGGTCCAGGTCGCAGGCCACCACCTCCAGGGCGCCAGCCTTGACGGCGGCGATCCCGGCTACGCCCGAACCTGCGCCGAAATCCAGCACGCGTTTGCCGGCGACCCACTCAGGATGCGCTGCCAGGTAACGCGCCAACGCCATGCCGCTGGCCCAGCAAAAACTCCAGTAGGGCGGCTCATGCAGGATACGCCGGGTTTCTTCCTGGCTGAAGGCACGGTCCATGTTGTCGGCGTCCAGCAACCACAACGACAACGCGGTACCCGGCAACGGGCAGGGCACCAATTGCGCATCGCCAATCAACGCGCTCAAGGCGTGTTGCAGGCCCAGCGGTGGCGTCATGGCGCCTTGACGAGTTGCAGGGGGCCGGTGCTCTGGGTGATCGCCTGGGTGACGCGCACGGCAGGCAGATGCAGGATCAGCTGGCCGGACTGGCTGGCGCGGCCGCGCAATTCCACGCGGGCACCGGCCGGGAAGGCTTCAGGGTTGAAGCGCAGGCGGAAGGCCAAGGGCTTGCCGTTGCCGCTCAGTACGCTGCTGGCGAGCAGTTGCTGCGGGCGCGAACGGTCGTCGATCACCAAGAGCGCCATCTCGACTTCGGCACCGGCGGGCACGTTGGTCAGGCTGCCGCTGATTTCGCGCTGATAGGCGGGCAGGGGGCCGAGGTTTTCAATGCCCGGGACTTTTTTCTCTTGCGCCGGTGTTGGTTGAGGCGCGGCCGGCTTGGGGGCTTCGCTGCTGCAGGCGACCAGAAAACTGAACAGGCTGAGTAGAACGAGTGGTCGTAACTGCATGTACGGCTCCAGAAAGGACAAAATCCGTGGCTTAAAAATATGAAACATATAAGCCTGCCTATATACCGTAAAGGCTATGGCTTGTCTTGCCACAGGGATGCGCTACCATGGCCCTCCCATTTTTTGTTGCCTGCCAACCATGCACTGTCCCTTCTGCGGTGCCAACGACACCAAGGTCATCGACTCGCGTCTGGTCGCCGAGGGCGACCAAGTGCGTCGCCGGCGCGAATGCCTGGCCTGTGGTGAACGTTTCACCACCTTCGAAACCGCCGAACTGGTGTTGCCGCGTCTGATCAAGTCCGACGGCAGCCGCCAGCCTTTCGACGAAGAAAAACTGCGCGCCGGTATGCAGCGCGCCCTGGAAAAGCGCCCGGTGAGTGTCGAGCGCCTGGAAGCGGCGCTGGTGCATATCAAGCACAAGCTGCGGGCGACCGGCGAGCGCGAGGTCAAGAGCCTGGTAGTCGGTGAGCTGGTGATGGGCGAGCTGCAAAAACTCGACGAAGTCGCCTATATCCGTTTTGCCTCGGTGTATCGACGCTTCCAGGACCTCAATGAATTCCGCGAAGAGATCGACCGCCTGGCCCGTGAGCCCTCCAAACAATGACATCTGAACAGGCTGTGCTCGACGCCCACTACATGGCCCGCGCCCTCGAATTGGCGCGCAAGGGCCTGTACACCACCCACCCCAACCCGCGGGTTGGCTGCGTGATAGTGCGTGACGGGCAGATTGTCGGCGAAGGCTGGCATGAGCGCACCGGCGAGCCCCATGCCGAGCCCAATGCCCTGCGCGCCGCTGGCGACAAGGCCCGTGGCGCGACGGTGTACGTGACCCTTGAACCGTGCAGCCATCATGGCCGTACGCCGCCCTGTGCCGATGCGCTGGTGACCGCCGGCGTCGCGCGGGTGGTGGCCGGCATGCAGGACCCGAACCCCGAAGTGGCTGGCCGAGGCATGCAACGCCTGGCCCAGGCCGGTATCGAGGTTCGTAGTGGTGTGCTGGAAACCGAAGCGCGGGCGCTTAACCCCGGCTTCCTCAAGCGCATGGAGCACGGTCTGCCGTTTGTGCGGGTCAAGCTGGCGATGAGCCTGGACGGCCGCACGGCGATGGCCAGCGGCGAAAGCCAATGGATCACCGGCCCCGCCGCCCGTGCTGCGGTGCAACGCTTGCGTGCCGAGGCCAGTGTGGTGTTGACCGGTGCCGACACGGTACTGGCCGACGGTGCCCGCTTGACCGTACGCGCCGCCGAACTGGGCCTGGACGACGCAACCACCGCCCTGGCCATGTCGCGCCCGCCGTTGCGCGTGCTGATCGATGGCCGCCTGCGGGTGCCGCTCAACGCACCGTTCTTCAAGGCCGGCCCGGCATTGGTCATCACCTGCGTGACTCCGGAAAACCAGTTCCCCCGCGGCCCTGAGTGCCTTGTGGTTCCAGGTGTGGAGGGCCAGGTTGACCTGCGCTCGGCATTGGTCGCCCTGGCTGCCCGTGGCGTCAACGATGTGTTGGTGGAAGCCGGCCCAAGCCTGGCCGGCGCGTTTGCCCAACAAGGCCTGGTGGATGAATACGTGATATTCATCGCCGGCAAGTTCCTCGGCTCCGCTGCCCGCCCGTTGCTGGACTGGCCGCTTGATAAGTTGGCCGATGCTCCCCAATTCAAGATCACCGAAATGCGCGCTGTGGGCGACGACTGGCGAGTCACTGCCATCCCCGTCCCAGCAGTGAGCGTATAATTCCCGGCCTGCGCTTGAGCGTCAGCCCCCTCGTTTTCAGGAGAACGAAATGTTCACCGGCATTATCGAATCCATCGGCAGCATCCGTGCAATGACCCCCAAAGGCGGGGATGTCCGCCTGCTGGTTGAAACCGGCAAGCTGGACCTCGGCGACGTCAAGCTGGGCGACAGCATCGCCGTCAGCGGCGTGTGCCTGACCGTCATCGAGCTGCCGGGCAACGGCTTTGCTGCCGATGTCAGCCGGGAAACCCTGGACTGCACCGCGATGAACGATCTTGCGGCCGGCAGCCCGGTCAACCTGGAAAAAGCCCTGACGCCCACCACGCGCCTGGGCGGTCACCTGGTCAGCGGCCACGTCGACGGCGTCGGCGAAGTGGTGGCCCGCAGCGAAAACGCCCGCGCGGTGGAATTCCGCATCCGCGCGCCCAAAGAGCTGGCCAAGTACATCGCCCACAAAGGCTCGATCACCGTCGACGGCACCAGCCTGACCGTGAACGCCGTGAATGGCGCCGAATTTGAACTGACCATCATTCCCCACACCCTCAGCGAAACCATCATGGCCTCGTACCAGCCGGGTCGCCGGGTGAACCTGGAAGTGGACTTGCTTGCCCGTTACCTGGAGCGCCTGTTGCTGGGCGAAAAGGCCGCAGAGCCTGCATCAGGCAACATCACCGAAAGTTTTCTGGCCGCTAACGGCTACCTGAAATCCTGACCAAGGGGGTGCCGCGTGGCGCTCAATAGCATCGAAGAACTGGTTGAAGACATCCGCCAAGGCAAGATGGTCATCCTCATGGATGACGAAGATCGCGAGAACGAAGGCGATATCATCATGGCCGCCGAAGCGTGCAAGCCCGAGCACATCAACTTCATGGCCAAGCACGCCCGTGGGCTGATCTGCATGCCCATGAGCCGCGAACGCTGCGAATTGCTCAAGCTGCCGTTGATGGCGCCGCGCAATGGCTCGGGTTTCGGCACCAAGTTCACCGTATCCATTGAAGCCACCACGGGCGTCACCACCGGCATTTCCGCCGCTGACCGCGCCCGCACCGTGCAAGCCGCCGCCGCGAAAGACGCCAAGGCCGAAGATATCGTGAGCCCCGGCCACATCTTCCCGCTGATGGCCCAACCGGGCGGTACCCTGGCCCGTGCCGGCCACACCGAAGCCGCCTGCGACCTGGCGCGCATGGCCGGTTTCGAGCCAAGCGGGGTGATCTGCGAAGTGATGAACGACGATGGCACCATGGCCCGTCGTACTGAACTCGAAGCCTTTGCCGCCGAGCACAACCTCAAGATCGGCACGATCGCCGACCTGATTCACTACCGCATGATCCACGAACGTACCGTTCAGCGGATTGCCGAGCAGCCCCTGGACAGCGAACTGGGCCAATTCAATTTGGTGACCTACCGTGATTCAGTGGAAGGCGATGTGCACATGGCCCTGACCCTGGGCAACATTTGCGCCGAAGAACCGACCCTGGTACGCGTACATAACATGGACCCACTGCGTGACCTGTTGATGGTCAAGCAGCCCGGTCGCTGGAGCCTGCGCGCCGCCATGGCTGCGGTTTCCGAGGCTGGCAGCGGTGTGGTGCTGTTGCTCGGCCACCCGCTGGACGGTGATGTATTGCTGGCGCATATCCGCGAAACCGCTGACGCCGTGCCGGTGAAAAAACCGACCACCTACAGCATCGTCGGTGCCGGTTCGCAGATCCTGCGCGACCTGGGGGTGCGCAAAATGCGCCTGATGAGCGCACCGATGAAATTTAATGCGATATCCGGATTCGACCTGGAAGTTGTAGAATACGTGCCCTCCGAATAAAGGCCGGCGATTCTTGCCCCTTGTTCGCGGTTAAATCATCACTGAGGGACGCACTTTTCGCGTCCCGGCTCTTTAAGAGATTTGTCGAATGACCCTGAAGACCATCGAAGGTACCTTCATCGCCCCCAAAGGCCGCTATGCCCTGGTGGTTGGCCGCTTCAACAGCTTCGTGGTTGAGAGCCTGGTAAGCGGTGCGGTTGACGCCCTGGTTCGCCACGGTGTGAGCGAGAGCGATATCACCCTTATCCGCGCGCCTGGCGCCTTCGAAATTCCACTGGTTGCGCAAAAAGTTGCTCAGCAGGGTGAATACGCGGCGATCATCGCCCTGGGCGCGGTCATTCGTGGCGGCACCCCGCACTTCGAATACGTGGCCGGCGAATGCACCAAGGGCCTGGCCCAGGTGTCCATGGAATTCGGCGTGCCAGTCGCTTTCGGCGTACTGACCGTTGATTCCATCGAGCAAGCCATCGAGCGTTCCGGCACCAAAGCCGGTAACAAAGGCGCTGAAGCTGCCTTGTCCGCCCTGGAAATGGTCAGCCTGCTGTCGCAGTTGGAGGCCAAGTGATTTCCGACGAAAGCGATCAGTTCAACCCTCAGGACCCGCGTCCTGCCGATGCCGGCAAACCGTCCAAGAGCGAGAAGCGCCGCAAGGCGCGTCAACTCGCGACCCAGGCGCTGTACCAGCGTCACCTGGCGGGCGCTTCGCTGAACGAAATCGAGGCACAGTTTCGCGTCGATAACGATTTCACCTTCGCCGACCAGAGCTACTTCCACGACATCCTGCACGGCGTGCACGCCAACCTGACCGAGATCGACACAGCCCTGGCGCCATGCCTGGACCTGACCATCGAAGAGCTCGACCCGGTTGAGCTGTGCGTGATGCGCCTGTCTACCTGGGAATTGCTCAAGCGCGTTGACGTGCCGTACCGCGTCGTGATCAACGAAGGCATCGAGCTGGCGAAAGTCTACGGTTCGACCGACGGCCACAAGTTCGTCAACGGCGTGCTCGACAAGCTGGCCCCGCGCCTGCGTGAAGCCGAAGTGAAGGAACACAAGCGCTAATCTGCGCTTGATTCCTCAATGGGTGAGTTTGAGCTGATCCGCACATACTTCGCCGCCGCGCCCTGTGCGCAAGGTGGCGAAGGCATTGCCCTGGGGATCGGCGACGACTGCGCCTTGCTGGCGCTTCCCGCCGGGGAGCAACTGGCAGTCTCCACCGATACGCTGGTGGCTGGCGTGCATTTTGCCGACCCCTGTGACCCGTTCCTGCTCGGCCAGCGCTCGCTGGCCGTGGCGGTGAGCGACCTGGCCGCCATGGGCGCCCACCCCCTCGCCTTTACCCTTGCCCTGACCACGCCGAGCGTCGAAGCCGATTGGCTGCAACGCTATGCCCAAGGTTTGAATGCCATGGCGCAAAACTGCGGCGTGGGCCTGGTGGGCGGCGATACCACCCGTGGGCCGCTGAGCCTGACCCTGACCGTGTTCGGCCGCGTGCCGGCTGGCCAGGCCTTGACGCGCAGCGGTGCACAGCCGGGCGACCTGCTGTGTGTCGGCGGCGAGTTAGGCAATGCCGCTGGCGCGTTGCCGCTGGTATTGGGGCAACGCACGGCTGACGCAGCAATCGCCGAGCCGCTGCTGGCGCATTACTGGTCGCCGCAACCGCAGTTGGCCCTGGGGCTTGCGCTGCGGGGCAAGGCGACAGCAGCGATGGATATCTCCGATGGGCTGTTGGCCGACTGTGGGCATATCGCCAAGGCGTCAGCGGTGCGCCTGGTGGTTGAGCGCCACCGGTTGCCGTTGTCCGAGGCCTTGCTGGCGTTTGTTGGTGAAGACCAGGCTCACGTGGCGGCGTTGAGTGGGGGCGACGACTATGTGCTGGCGTTCACCTTGCCACCGTCCGAGTTAGCGCCGTTGCAGGCGGATGGCTGGCCGTTGCATGTGGTCGGCCGGGTCGAAGCGGGGCAGGGCGTAACGCTGCTCGACGTCCACGGCCAAGACATCACCCCGGCTGTGCGCGGCTACCAGCATTTTCGCCAGACGCCCTAAGCCGGCGGTCTGCGCTACCCTTTATACGATTATCCCAAGTAAGAGGCCGTGACTATGGCTGCATGCCGCTGGCTGCTGATCGTGCTGTGTACCTTCGCTTCCCTGGCCCAGGCGGACACTCCCATGCCCGGCAAAATCGTGCTGGCCAGTGAGGAGTGGAACGACTACACCAACAAAGATGGCAGCGGCCTGGCCTGGGACCTGTTGCGCCAAGTCTTTGAACCGGCTGGCATCACCGTGCACATCCGCAGCGTACCCTATACCCGCTCGGTCGGCCTGGCCCAGCGTGGTGAGGTGGATGGTTGTGTCGGCACCTATCGCGATGAGGCCAGCGGTGTGTTGTACCCCCGCAGGAACTTCGACGCCGATCATGTCTACGCCCTCGGGTTGGCCACTGCGCCGACACCGACCCTGGCGACCTTGGGCAACTATCGCCTGGCCTGGGTGCGCGGCTATAAATACGAGGAATACCTGCCCACCGTGCGCCGCTTCAACCAGATCGAGCGGCGCAGCGGCATTCTGCCGATGCTACAACACGGCCGTGCCGATTTTTATATCGACGCCCTCACCGAAGCCAAATACGTGCTCAGCCAGGCGCAAGACCCGGCGCTGTTCAAACTCACCCATATTGCTGAACTGCCGCTCTACGTAGGCTTTGCCGACACCGCGCGCGGCAGGGCATTGATGGCCATGTATGACCAGCGTTTGGGCATCCTGGTCCAGACCGGTGAGCTGAAAGCGATTTTCGAACGCTGGAAACAGCCGTATCCGTTCTGACGCCCATAGAACTGACTCAAAGGCCAATCGAACCTATTGATCTTTATCAGCGATAATTCAGCTTAAGCGTCTGTAGGAACGTGCTGTTACAATGCCCGCCTCTGTGAAATCTGAAATCAGGAGCACACGGTGCCCGTCGTTTTCGTCGCCGCTTCCAAGCTGCCTACCCCTTTTGCCACGTTCACCATGAACGGCTTTCTTGAAGAAGCCACCGGGCGCGAGCACGTTGTGCTCAGCCTCGGCGACATCACGGATGGCGCGCCGGTGCTGGGGCGTGTGCATTCCGAGTGCCTGACCGGCGATGCGCTGTTCAGCCAGCGCTGTGACTGCGGCTCGCAACTGGAGGCTGCACTGCAAGCCATCGCCCGTGAAGGCCGTGGCGTGTTGCTGTACTTGCGTCAGGAAGGCCGCGGCATTGGCCTGTTGAACAAGATCCGCGCCTACGAACTGCAAGACGGCGGCGCCGACACCGTCGAGGCCAACGAGCGCCTGGGCTTTGCTGCCGACCAGCGCGACTACGCCATCTGCCTGCCGATGCTCGAGCACCTGGGGGTCAAATCCCTGCGCCTGATGACCAACAACCCCCGCAAGGTCAAAGCCTTGACCGAGATGGGCATCACCGTGGCCGAGCGCGTGCCGCTGCACACCGGGCACAACCCGCACAACAAGCTCTACCTGGCCACCAAAGCCAGCAAGCTCGATCACATGATGGGCAACGAGCACCAGGGCGAGGTCGACCGCGCGTGACCCGTGGCCAGGTGAAACGGCGACTGTCCTTCAACTGGTGGCAGTACCTGGCCCTGGCATTGCTGCCGTTGTTCGTGATCAACCTGCTGTTTGGCCGGGCTGAATCCTTGTTGCCCGTCTTGGCCATGCCGTTCTTCATCGCCGGCGTGGCCTCGATGTTTCTCAGCCTGCGTTATTTTCACGCCTACAAACACGCGCTGATCGCCACCTCCAAAGCCCTTGATACTGCTCAAGAGCCCGCAGCCTGGATCACCCTGGCGGCGCGTCGGCGCACGGCGTTGCTGGTTGCAGCGTTACCGGCCTGGATTGGCGCGCTGGCGGTGTTCGTCGGCCTGGAGGCAGTGCCGCTGTTTCTGTTGGCGCTGTCGACGCTGGTGTTGTTCTATCTCTATCGCATACCGCGTCAGTTGGGATGAAGCGCTATTGGCTGGCGCTGCTGCTGATATTCAGTGCCCAGGGCTGGCCGGTCGAGCGGGTTGTCAGCCTGGCGCCGTCACTGTCTGAAATCGTGCTTGAGCTGGGTGCCGAGGACTTGCTGGTCGGCATGCTTGATGGTGGTGACCGCCCGGCGGCGTTGGCGAAGGTGACCTCGGTCGGGCACTACGGCCAGTTGGACATGGAGCGCCTGCTCAGCCTCAAGCCCGACCTGATCCTGCTCTGGCCTGGCAGCGTCGGCCCGGCCCAGCGCGAGCAGCTCCAACGATTGAATATCCCGGTGTACGTCGCCGAACCCCACAGCCTTGAACAACTGACCGCGCAGGTGCAGGCCATTGCCGAGCAATTGGGCCGCGCCGAGGCCGGGCACCAGCGCGCGGCACAATTGCGCCAGCGCTTGGCCGAGTTGCGCCAGCGCTACCAGCGGGCCGAGCCGCTGCGAGTGTTCTACCAAGTGTGGAACCAGCCGCTGTACACCGTGGGCGGTGGGCAGATCATCAGCGATGCCCTCAGCGTGTGCGGGGCGCGCAATGTGTTCGATGACCTGAAGTTGCCGGCGCCGCAGGTGAATATCGAATCGGTGCTGGCGCGAGACCCCGAGGTGATCCTGGTGGGGGATCAGGCTCAGAGGGAGGCCTGGACGGCATGGCCGGCGATGGCTGCTCGGGTGCGGTTAGTGCCGGACAAGGGCCTTGAGCGGCCCAGCGGGCAGATGTTGGAGGCGGTGGGGCGGTTGTGCCAGGTGATTGCGCCGAACCTGTGACAACGCTATCGCAGGCAAGCCAGCTCCCACAGGGGAATGCATTTCAATTGTGGGAGCTGGCTTGCCTGCGATGACGCCGGATCAGGCTACTTAGAGCTCAGGTGTCCACGTCACCCCGAACATCCACACCCGACCTTCTTCACGATAATTCTGGTTTTCCCCGAGGTAGCTGTACTTCGCCCGTGCATAAGACTTGTCCAGCGCGTTATCCACCTTCAGCGACAACGACACCTCCCGGTTCAACGCCCAACTACTGCGCAGCCCCAACAAGGCATAACCGCCCAGACGGTTGCGGTTGGCTTCATCGTCGTAGCTGCTGCTGATCGCTTGCCAGCTGGCGCCGAGACCGAGTTGATCAAATTGCCGGTCCAGATCCAGGTTCACCGTTCGCCGTGCGCGACGTGCCAGGGTGTGGCCGCTGTCACGGTCACGCGGGTCGATAAGCGACAGGCCCAGGTTGCCCTGCCAGCCAAACAGTTCTTGCTTGAGCGCCGCTTCAAAGCCGTTGATCCGCGCCGACGCCACGTTTTGCGGCTTGCCGGCGTCAAGGATGATCGCGTCGCTCAGGTCGGTGCGATACAGCGAGGCTTCCAGGCGTGTGCTGTCGGTCAGTTGGCTGCGCCATTGCAGCTCGTAGCTCTTTGATGTCTCGGGCTGCAGGTTGGGGTTGCTGTACTGCGTGTCGGGGTAATAGAGGTCGTTGAAGGTTGGCGCACGAAAGCCTTCGCTGTAGCTCAAGAGCAAGTCATTGTCGGGGTTGACCGGCAAGGTCAGGGTGCCGCTCCAACTGTTCTGGCCGCCGAACTGCTGGTTCTGGTCACGGCGCAGGCCCAGCTCGGTGGAAAACCATTGGCTTTGGAAGCGGTGCTGCACGAAGGCCGCCCGGTTCCAGCGGCTGTTCTCGGTAAAGGTGGTGGAACCGTGGAAACGGTCTTCATACCAGTCGCCACCGACGATCAGGCTGTTTTGCTCATCCAGGATCAGGTCGTTCTGCCAATTGACCGAGTCGCGGTAGGTGTTGAATGCGCTGTAATCATCGCTGAGGGTATCGCGCTTGGTGTCGCGGTTTTCACTGTGGCCCAGCTCCAGGCGCGACTGCCAGCTGTCATTGAGCTTGGCATCGACATAGCCGCTGGCGCTGCTCACGGTGTAGTCGGTGTAGGGTTTCTGGCCCAGGCTTTGCCCGGTGGCGCCGTCGTAGCGGCCATAACTGTTGTCGTACTCCGACTTGCCACGGTTATCCAGCAGATTGAAGCCCACCTCCAGCTCATCACTGAACGAGTGGCTGAGGTTCAGGCTGACGGACTGGTTGCGGTAGGCATCATGGTCGCCGTCACTGGGGAACGACGCGTGGCTCGCGTTGATGCCGGCGGTTTCATCCAGGCTCGCGCCCAGGTTGAAGCGCGTGTGTTCATCGCCGCCTGACAGGCCCAGGCTGCGTTCCCAGGTCTGGTTGCTGCCAAAGCCAAGTTTCAGGCGCGGCTGCAAGCCTTGCTCGGCATTGCGCCGGGTGAACACCTGAATCACCCCGCCAATCGCATCGCTGCCGTAAATGACCGAACGTGAACCGCGCAGCACTTCCACCCGTTCAATCTGATCGACGTTGAGGTATTGCAAGCCGCTGTCGCCGGAGGTGGTGTTGGCGATGCGTTGGCCGTCCACCAGCACCAGGCTCTGCGCCGACTTGGTGCCGCGAATGAAAATCCCCGGCAAACTGCCACGCCCACCGGTCGGCGCAACTTGCACGCCCGGCACGCGGCTGAGCAGGTCGGTGACGCTGGTGGGTTGCAGGCGGTCGATGTCGGCGCGGGTGAAGACGGTGTTGGCGGCGCTGCTGTCATTACGCGCCTGGACTTGGCGGTTGGCGCTGATGACCACGTCGGAGAGCTTCAGGGCCTGGTCGCGGGTGTCGGCGAGCAGGTCGGCGCAGGGAAGCAGTAGCAGGGCAAGGCACAGGCGTTTCATGGGCTGTCCATAGCATTCGAAGGTCATGCAAAACCACTGTGGGAGCTGGCTTGCCTGCGATAGCGGTGTATCTGACACATTGTTAGCGAATGTGCCGCCGTCATCGCAGGCAAGCCAGCTCCCACAGTTGGGGCTGATTACAGATTCAGTAGCGCCAGGCGCTCGCGCACGGACGCCTCGATACCCGCTTCATCCAGCCCGCATTCAGCCAGCATCTGCGCCGGCTTGGCGTGTTCGACGTATACATCTGGCAAGCCCAGGTGCAGCACCGACTTGAGGATGTTCTCCCGCGCCAGGAACTCACTGACCGCCGCACCGGCGCCGCCCATGATGGCGTTCTCTTCGACGGTCACCAGCAGCTCATGGCTGGCGGCAATTTCGCGTACCAACGCTTCATCCAGTGGCTTGACGAACCGCATGTCGACCACGGTGGCGTCGATCTTCTCGGCGACTTTCAAGGCTTCAGCCAGTTGCACGCCAAACACCAGGAACGCAGTTTTGCTGCCTTGGCGACGCACGATGCCTTTACCGATTTCGATCGGCTCCAGGTCTTTTTCGATCACGGCGTTCGGGCCGGTGCCGCGCGGGTACCGCACAGCGGCCGGGCCGTTGTACAGGTGGCCGGTGCTGAGCATCTTGCGCAGTTCGTTCTCGTCGCTCGGGGTCATCACCAGCATGCCGGGGATGCAGCGCAGGTACGACAGGTCGAAACTGCCCGCATGGGTCGGGCCGTCCTCGCCCACCAGGCCGGCACGGTCGATGGCGAACAGCACATCGAGGTTCTGCACCGCCACATCGTGAACCAGTTGGTCATAACCGCGTTGCAGGAAGGTGGAATAGATCGCCACCACTGGCTTGGCGCCTTCGCAGGCCATGCCGGCCGCGAAGGTCACGGCGTGTTGTTCGGCAATCGCCACGTCGAAGTAACGTAGCGGGAAACGCTCGCTGAACGCCACCAGATCGGAGCCTTCCTTCATCGCCGGGGTAAC
Organism: Pseudomonas sp. B16120; assembly: GCF_044218845.1. NCBI lineage: Bacteria > Pseudomonadati > Pseudomonadota > Gammaproteobacteria > Pseudomonadales > Pseudomonadaceae > Pseudomonas > Pseudomonas sp. B16120. The sequence continues at coordinate 5,606,304 of NZ_CP162588.1, read as the reverse complement.
ACCCACCAAGCGCGGGTCGGCGGCGGCCATGTCGCACAGCCATTCGCCAAACACCCCGGAATACTTCGGCCCGCTGGCTTTTTTCGGCGCGGCGGCGGGGGCATCGAGGGGTTCGAGCTTGGTGATCGCGTGGTAACCAATCGGGTCGACTTCCGCCGGAGCGAAACCTTTGCCTTTTTTGGTGACAATATGCAGGAATTGCGGGCCCTTGAGGTCGCGCATGTTGCGCAACGTGGCGATCAGGGTGGGCAGGTCGTGGCCGTCGATAGGGCCGATGTAGTTCCAGCCCAGCTCTTCGAACAGTGTGCCGGGTACCAGCATGCCCTTGGCATATTCTTCGGTGCGGCGCGCAATTTCCCATGCGCCAGGCAGACGCGACAGCACTTTCTTGCTGCCTTCGCGCATGCTGGCGTAGGTACGGCTGGAGAGGATCTTCGCCAGATAATTGGACAGGCCACCCACGTTGCGCGAAATCGACATGTCGTTGTCGTTTAGGATCACCAACATGTTGGCGTCCACTTCCGGCGCATGGTTCAGCGCTTCGAAGGCCATGCCGGCGGTCAGCGCGCCATCACCAATCACCGCAATCGCCTTGCGCTCACTGCCTTGCAGGCGGGCGGCAATCGCCATGCCCAGTGCTGCACTGATGGACGTGCTGGAGTGGCCGACGCCAAAGGTGTCGTACTCGCTCTCGGCACGGCGTGGGAAGGCGGCCAGGCCGTCCTTCTGGCGCAGGCTGGCCATGCGCTCGCGACGGCCGGTGAGGATTTTATGCGGATACGCCTGGTGGCCCACGTCCCACACCAGCCGGTCGTCCGGGGTGTCGAACACGTAATGCAAGGCGATGGTCAGCTCGATCACGCCCAGCCCGGCGCCAAAATGCCCACCGGTCTGGCCGACCGTGTAGAGCAATTCCAGGCGCAGCTCATCGGCCAGGGTTTCCAGCTCGGCTTCACCCAGTCGACGCAGGCCGTCCGGCGTGGCAGCACGGTCGAGCAGGGGCGTAGACGGGCGTTTGCGGGGAATCTCTTGAAACGTCGTGGGCATCAGGCGAATCGTTATAGGTATAGAAGAGGCGGCAGTTTACCTCAAGCCGTGCAAACTGCCCACGCAGAGGGCCGAACTTGGCCGATATGCAGCGCAAATGGCCGCGGCTGTCAGTGGCGACGTTCGACGATATACCGCGCCAGGTCACGCAGTGGCTCGGCCGCCGCGTCGAAAGGTCGCAGGGCATCCAGAGCCTGGTCACGCAGCTCGATGGCATAGGCCTTGGCGGCTTGCAGCCCCAGCAAGGCAGGATAAGTCGGCTTGTCACGTGCGATATCGGCGCCCTGGCGTTTACCGAGGGTGGCGGTGTCGCTTTCCACGTCGAGGATATCGTCCTGTACCTGGAAGGCCAGGCCGACAGCGCGAGAATAGGTCTGCAGCGCCGCTAATTGCTCGGCGTCGGCACGGCCACTGGCCAGGGCGCCCAGTTGCACGGCGGCCTCAATCAGCGCACCGGTCTTGTGGCGATGCATGTGTTCGAGGGCTTTTTGATCGAGCTTGAGGCTGACCGAGCCCATGTCGATGGCCTGCCCGCCGACCATTCCAGCCGGGCCCGCTGCATGGGCCAGGGCGGTGACCATGCGCAAGCGGATCTCGGCGTTGACGCTGCTTAGCGTCGGGTCCAGCAATGCGCTGAACGCCAGGCTCTGCAAGCCATCTCCGGCCAGAATTGCATAGGCCTCATCGAAGGCTTTGTGGGTGGTGGGCTGGCCGCGACGCAAATCATCGTCGTCCATTGCCGGCAAGTCGTCATGCACCAGGGAATAGGCGTGGATCAACTCGACCGCACAGGCCGCGCCATTCGCCTCGGCTGCCGGCGCCCCGAGAGCTTCGCAGGCGGCATAGGCCAGCAACGGGCGCACACGCTTGCCGCCATTCATCACGCTGTAGCGCATGGCCTCATAGAGGCGCGTCATTTCCGGGCTTGGCGCAACAAACAGGGGCTCCAGCGCGGCATTCACCCGGGCTTGGCTACTGGCCTGGTATGCGCTGATCATTCCGGCTGTTCCGCATCGAAAGGCTCTTCGGCCAACTCCCCGTCACGCTCCAGCAACACCTGGACCTTCTGCTCCGCCTGCGCCAACGCGCTCTGACAGTCGCGGGTCAGGCCGATGCCTTGCTCAAACGCTGTCAACGAGTCTTCCAGCGACAACTCGCCGTTCTCCAGACGCTCGACCAGGGCTTGCAGGTCGGCGAGGGATTGTTCGAAATCGAGTGCAACTTTTTTGCGGGCCATGGCGGCAATTCCGGTAGACGGTAAACCGGCGCGACACTAGCAGACATGGGGGATTGGGGCAAATGAGTGGCGCACACACGGTGATGTGAGCCGATTGATGGGTTTATTCGGCTCACCCCATGAGCCGATTAGCGACCTTATTCGGCTCACCGAGTCTCAGCTTGTCTTCGTGGCGACCCAGCACTCCCCCTGCGCCGCTTTCAATTGGGCCTCGAAGACCAATAAACCCTGATGCATATTCTGCAATGCCACAATTTGCATGGCTAACGCTTGCTTCTTATTGGCGATGGCTTGGTCAGCCTTGTCCCAGGGAAGCGCATCACCCTCGTACCCCTGCAAAATCTCCTGTAATTCCTTGAGCTTGAACCCCAGCTGTTGCGCGCACTTTATAAACATCAGCCGCTCGACACTCTGCTCGGTATAAACGCGATAACCGCCCCGACGCGCAGGCGCTGGCATCAGCCCGATTGCCTCATAGTGACGAGTCGCCTTGATGGTCGTGCCGGACAACTGCGCGGCTTTGCCGATGTACATGAAAACTCCCTTTTTCAAATAGTGCGCCGGCCTGTTTCAGCCACTTGGCCCGCTGCGTCAGCGAAGAGCCCAGCACCGGCCCCAACAGCAGCGTCTTGCTCGTCGCGATGCCGCACAGCGCCAGCGTGGTGCGCCGCATTTGGTGGATGGCCGGCATGCGATAAACCCAGCGGTAATACCACGGCGGCGTGTCGAGGGTCACTAACAAGTGCGCGGTTCGGCCCTTTAGCAGCTTGTCTGGGAATGCCTTGCCTGCGCGGTACTTGAAGGCAAAGCCGGGGAGGAAAACGCGGTCGATAAAGCCCTTCATCAGTGCCGGGATACCGCCCCACCAGACAGGGAAAACCCAGGCCAGATGCTCGGCCCAAAGGATGTCGGCTTGGGCGCTGAGCAAGTCAGGTTCCAGCGCTTGAACCTGGGTGTAAGCATGATGAAGGATGGGGTCGAACCTGAGATCACCCAGGCGCAGGACGCGGACTTCGTGACCGGCCGTTTTAGCAGCGTGGATATAAGTGTGCGCGAGGGCGGAACAAAAGCTATCGGCGGACGGGTGGCCGAGAATGACCAGAATGCGCTGACTCATGGTGATAAGTTCTGAGAAAAGGGCATTCAGGGTAGGGGGTGCCGTATAGGGGAGAGTCAAGTGCCAGCAGGACCTTTCTGTGAGGTACGCAGGACCCTTCCTGAACTGTTCTCGAATGCTTGTGACGGTACTGTCGGCTGGCTAGCCTGCCGAAAACACCAGAGTAAAAAAGGCATGAGCGAAACTTCTATCGGGTTGATCGCGCCTCCTGAGGGCTACGGCGATTGGCTGACAGACCTCAAGGGCCGTATCCATCAGGCGCAACAGCGCGCATCAATTGCCGTTAATCGTGAGCTGGTGCTGCTCTACTGGCAGCTCGGTCACGATATTTTGGCGCGTCAGCACGCTCAAGGTTGGGGTAGTAAAGTGATCGACCGCCTTGCGCAAGATCTGCGGGCGGCCTTTCCTGACATCAAGGGTTTTTCGCCGCGCAATCTGAAATACATGCGTGCTTTTGCCGAGGCGTGGCCGGATTGGGAATTTGTGCAAGAGGTGCTTGCACAATTGCCTTGGTACCATCAAATCGCGCTTCTGGACAAACTTCCCGGCCCTGAAACGCGACGTTGGTACGCCATCCAAACGATCAAGCATAGTTGGTCGCGCAACACCTTGGTGATGCACATTGAAAATCGCCTGCTGGAGCGCAGTGGCAAGGCAGTGAGCAACTTCGAAAGCCATCTGCCCAAAGCGCAATCCGACCTGGCTCGCGAGTCTCTTAAGGACCCTTATCGCTTTGATTTCCTCAGCCTGGGTCAGAATGCACAAGAGCGCGAAATCGAAAACGCCCTGATCAAGCATGTCACTGACTTCTTGTTGGAGTTGGGCGCAGGTTTTGCCTTCGTTGGCCGGCAAGTGCTGCTGAATGTAGGCGGCGATGAGTTCTTCATCGACTTGTTGTTCTATCACCTGAAGCTGCGTTGCTATGTGGTGATCGAACTCAAGGCAGGCAAGTTCAAGCCCGAGCATCTGGGCAAATTGAGCTTCTATCTTGCGGCGGTGGATGCCGAGATAAAGCACCCACAGGATGGCCCGACTATCGGCCTCTTGTTGTGCAAGGGTAAAAATGAAGTGGTGGCTGAATACGCACTGCGCGATAACAACCGGCCTATTGGTGTGGCGCAATATCAACTGATGGAGTCTTTGCCAGCCGAACTGCAATCGAGCTTGCCTAGCATCGAGCAAATCGAGCGGGAGTTGGCGGGGTAGGCTGGGTCTTTTCGGTGGCTGAAAAATGTAAGGAAAAATCTCACGCGTGAGCTATTGAGTACCTTGCGGATTGCCTGTAGATTTTCTCACGCGTGAGTTTTTCACAGCGAGGTCAGTACCATGAACAGCAGCTCTCCATCGAGCCCATCAACTGGGCCCGATACCGATTCAACAAGCCTCAAGGGAGAGCGCTTGAAGCCGTCCGCAAAAAAGCCGTCGAGCTTTTACATGAAGCAGATGCGTGCGGGGCTGGCGGCGGCCGGTTATGTGAAACACGAGACTTGGGTGCTTCCCGAAAACCGAAGCCTGCTCAAGCAAATGGAGAAACAGCTACGCCAACCGATCCTGGCTGGCTCATTCATGTCGGAGAATTTCATGAGCGCAGGTACTAACTGGAATATCGATCGTCTTTACAGTGCTCTTCAGGCGCTGGATGACGTGACGTCCAATGACATTACGCTTTCTCTCGTCCAAGGCTCCGAGTCCAGCATCAAGCTGGAAATGAACGACTTTGGTGGCTTGCCGATTTACATCGCGGTGGTGGGCGAGCAAATCATCGTGGATACCGTCCTGGTCGACGCCGAGTCCATCAACGACGTGCCGGCCTTCAATGACGCCGTGCTGCGCAGCCGGGAGATGTTCCCGTTGTCGTCGATCGGTATCGAGTCCATGCCGAACGGGCAGGTGGTTTACAACATGTTCGGTGCGCTCAGCTCCGACTCCAGCCTGACCAACATCGTGACCGAGGTGAAAACCCTGGTTGATAACGTGCAGCGCGCCAGCGAAGCCTTCGAACGTTTCTTCATTTAATTATTCGGGAAAAACCCAATGACTCAGTCCATCTGGAGCAAATTGTTCACCGCGTTGCGTGGCGGTGCCAGCGAAGTCGGCGAATCGATCGTCGACCAACAGGCCCTGCGCATCCTTGACCAGGAAATTCGCGATGCAGACAGCGCCTTGGCCAACGCCAAGCGTGAGCTGGTGAGCATCATGGCCAAGCACAAACTGGCGGCTGATCGTGTTGGCGAGTACGACGCCAAGATCAAAGACCTGGAATCCAAGGCGATGGCCGCTATCCAGGCCAACCGTGAAGACCTCGCCCTGGAAGTGGCCGAAGCCATTTCGACCCTGACCAACGAGCGGGACGTTGAGCAAAAGCAGACCACCGAGTTCGGTGGGTACGCTGAGAGCATGCGCAAAGACATCACCAAGGCCGAAAGCCGCATCAAAAGCCTGCGCCAGCAAGTGGACATGGCCAAGGCTCGCGACAGCGTGCAAAAGGCCCAGGTCAGTGCCTCCATTGCCAGCGGCGGTGCCAACGGCAAGCTGGAAACCGCCGTCGGTACGCTCAATCGCTTGCAGGCCAAACAGCAACAACGCGCCGCTGAGCTGCAAGCCCAGGATGAGCTGGCTGAAGCGTCGACGGGGACAGACCTGGAACGCAAACTGCGCGATGCCGGCATCACGCCGAACGAAGGCAGTGCCAATGCGATTCTGGAGCGTCTGAAGCAAAAGTCGGCTGAGTAATCAACGCAGGTCAGTTAAGCCTGCAACTCTGTGGGGAGGGAGCTTGCTCCCGCTGGGCTGCGCAGCAGTCCTGTTTTTGGGGCCGCTTCGCGCCCCAGCGGGAGCAAGCTCCCTCGCCACAGTCGCAGTGCTCTTCTTTTGTATGTTGAGGTCAGGATGAACGCCTTGAAGGGTTTCAAGACAATCGCAGGCCTGGCCCTCTTCATGGTCGCGCTGCAACTGCTCAATGTGGTGACCGGTTACAGCCTCATGGCATTCGGGCTAATCCCGAGAACGATGCAGGGTCTGTTCGGCATCCTCACATCACCGTTTTTGCACGCCTCCTTCGCCCACCTGAGCGCCAACCTGATTGCCTTTGTGATCCTGGGTTCTCTGGTCATCATCGAAGGGGTCAACCGGTTCATCGCCGTCAGTGCCATCGTCATTCTGCTGGGCGGCTTGTTGGTCTGGCTGTTCGGTTTTTCAGGCGTACACGTCGGCGCCAGCGGCTGGGTGTTCGGGCTATGGGCCTATCTGCTGTCTCGCGCCTGGTTTCACAGAAGCTGGGGCAACCTGCTAACAGCCGCTGTTGTGGCTTTGCTGTATGGCGGACTGGTCGTGGGCTTCCTTCCGCGGCAGGGCGTTTCCTTCGAAGGGCATCTGTTTGGTGCGCTCGCCGGATTTATTGCAGCCAAGGTACTTCTATCCACGCCGCGCAGCGGGTTTAATGCCGGGTGAACGCACTTGAGCATCCAGACGTCGAGGCGATGCTGTCGTCAGGATTCAAGTACCCAGGGAGCCAGGGGCTAAATGTCGATTTTCCTACTGTTACGCATGTACGCCTCGTCCCTCTTTCATCGCTTCGGTTGGGCAGGCCTGATCGTTGCCTTGGGTGTCCACCTGAGCACCGCTTACCTGGGCCTGGTGTTGCTGGGCGAACAACACCTCACCGCTGCCGCCACGTTTATCTACTTCTATCTCACCACCACACTCACCGTCGGCTATGGCGACCTCGCACCGCAGACTTCTGCTGGGCGAATTTTCGTGGCGGCCTGGGTCATGCTCGGGGGCATTGCGCTGCTCACGGCAGCCATCGGCAAAACCACCAGCAGTGTTATCGATGCATGGAGAAAGGGCATGAAGGGCAAAGGTGATTTCACCGGCAAGGTCGGCCATACCGTGCTGATCGGCTGGGAGGGCGCGTCCAGCGAGCGGGTGATTGAGTTGTTGCTGCAAGACGAAACCTCGAACGACAACCTGATCGTGATCTGCGATTGCAGCCTTGAAGAAAATCCGATGCCGGGCAAAGCAGCGTTCATCCGCGGCGAAAGCCTGTCTTCCACCGCACTGTTGCTGCGTGCCGGTGTGCCCGGTGCCGAGCGTGTGCTGGTTCGGACCCCGTCTGATGACCTGACGCTGGCCACCGTGCTGGCGGTGAATCAACTGAGCCCCGTCGGGCATGTGGTCGCCCACTTCAACGAAAGTGAAATCGCTGCACTGGCCAGCTCCTACGCCCCGCGCCTGGAATGCACGTCCAGCATGGCGATCGAAATGCTGGTGCGCGCCTCTCAGGATCCGGGCTCGTCGGTGGTCATCAATGAGTTGCTGTGCGTGGGGCAGGGCGCCACGCAATACCTGATGAAATTGCCCGACGCCTTTGAGGCAACGTTCGGCGAGCTGTACACGCAGATGAAGGAGCGCCACAACGCCACCCTCATTGGCTATCGCGCCAAAGGTGTTCAGCAGCCGTCGATCAACCCGCCCAGTGCCACAGCGGTCAAAGGCGGCGAACTCTTCTACATCGCTTCCACTCGCCTTAAGGAAATCTTTCATGGGATGGCTTAAACAGTTGATGGGGCTTGAGGCCCCAAAAGCCACTACCGACTCGAGCCGAACCGCCAGCCCAAGCCTGCCTGCCACCGGCCCTTTGGGCCTGGCGCCGGGCAAGGGCGTGATGTTTGACACGACTCTGAAATTGCTGCTCGATGAAAAAACCAACGTGGTGATCCCCGGCTCCCAGGAAATCTGGAGCAACGGCACCATCGACCTCGGCCAGTCCACCTGGCTGTCGCGCTATTACATGAACGACGAAGATTATTGGTTGCAGGTGCACACCACCGGCCAGATAGCGGGCCAGGTCGAGTCAGTGATTCTGTTCAACTACCTGAGTTACGTCACCATCAGCAGTGAAGCGGAACTGAGCAGGCTCGCGGGCCCACAAAGCCTGATCGGTCTGCCGACCTACACCCACGACGGCGTCGAGTTCTTCCGGGAGTGGGGCAGCGAAGATGGCCAGACCGAATTGGTGGCGATGAGCGAACAGGTCATCAGCCCAGAAGCCACCTACAGCGTCGAGCACCGTTCGATGCTATACGCCCGCGACACCGGCTTGACCGACCGCCGAGAGTTCCTGCTGTTCTCCGTCGAAGAAGATGCCGAAGGCACCATCAGCCTGAGCACATCCCTGGGCATTTCGCTGTACACCACCGACCTGACTACGCTCTAAAAAAGGAAGCCGTCCATGCTAGAAGCACTCTCCATCTCCCTCAACAAAGCTGCGGTGCTCGGCTTTGTCCTCTACATCCTGGGGGCTGCGGTACTGTTCGCGCTGTTCCAGTTCATCTACACCCGCATCACCCCGCACAAGGAGTTCGAACTGATCCGTGCGGGCAACACCTCCGCAGCGGTCGCCCTGGGCGGTGCCATCGTCGGTTTCGCCATTCCGGCCAGCAATGTGATTGCCTACTCGATCAACGTTCTCGACTTCATCGTCTGGGCCGTGATCGCCGCCGTCGTCCAACTGCTGGCGTTCCTGCTGACCAGCCTGGTGCTCAAAGGCACGTCCGAGCGCATCAAGAAGGGCGAACTGGCGGCCGGTATCTACGTGGCCGCGGTGGCCATCAGCGTCGGCATGCTGAATGCCGCGTGCATGACGCCCACCTCGAACTGATTGCCCACGGAGCTCCCGATGAAACGAAGCAAGTACGTCCAGCTGTCGCTGGCAGCGTCGGTCGCCATGGCGATATCCGGCTGTGGCCCAACGGAAAAAACCTACGACCTGCAAAAGAAGTACAACTTCCAATCGGTACAGCAATGCGCCGATGAAAAACTTCCGGTAGACGTCTGCTCGGACGCCTACATGACGGCCATGGCCGAGCATCGCCGCATTGCGCCGGTGTATGACAGCCAGGCCGATTGCGACGCCGACTTTGTCGCTGACTGGTGCCAGCAAGACTCCACCGGCAAATTCATCCCGCGCTTGGGCGGTTTCGAACTGACCGCCGACGGCCAGGTGACCCAATCCCAAGTCGACGCTGCCAATGCGCAAGCGGCCAACGCTCAGGCCAGCGGCGGCTCAGGCTTCTCCACCAGCAGCCTGCTGACCGGCTTGCTGATCGGCAACATGCTGAGCAACAACCGCAACAGCTACCGTTCCGAGCCGGTGTACCGCTACCGCGATGATCGCGGCAACTACGGTAACTCGACGCTCAACCAACGCGTGTCCAATGGCGCGACCTTTGGCCGTTCCAACCAAGCCCGCTACGGCAGCAGCAATTACACCAGCACGCTGCGCTCTTCACCTAAGTCGAGCTCGGTTTCATCGGCCACCTCCCGCGGCGGCTTCGGCAGCAAAGCCAGCGCACGCAGCGGCTGGGGCGGCGGGTCGAGCAGCTAAGGAAACCGGCCATGAAGAAGATCCAATGCGCAGAGCGTCATGACTGGAAACACACCGCCGAGAGCCTCGGCTTCCTGTTCCATACCATCGACGGCGAACCCTACTGGGACGAAAGCGCGTACTACCAGTTCACGCTCAAGCAAATCGAGCGCGACCTCGAAGACCCGACCACCGAGCTCCATGACATGTGCATGGACCTCGTCGCCCGCGTGGTCCACAGCGAAGAACTGCTTGAACGCCTGAGCATCCCCGCGCCTTTCTACGACATGATCCGAACCTCATGGCTCGAAGGCCACCCGCACCTTTACGGGCGCATGGACTTCTCCTACAACGGCAGCGGGCCCGCCAAGTTGCTGGAGCTCAACTACGACACCCCCACCAGCCTCTACGAAGCAGCCGCGTTTCAGTGGGGCTGGCTGGAACAATGCATCGAACGCGGCCTGCTGCCCAAGCACGCCGACCAGTTCAATAGCATCGACACCAAACTGCACCAGGCCTTCGCGCAACTGCAGGTCAACCAGCCGTTCTACTTCGCCTCGATGAAAGACTCGATCGAAGACAAAGGCACCACCGACTACCTGCGCCTGGTCGCTGAAAAGGTCGGCATCGAATCGCGCCACATCGACATCGAAGACATCGGCCTGAACAGCGAAGGCCGCTTCGTCGACCTTGAAGATCGCTGGATTCCCCACCTGTTCAAACTGCACGCCTGGGAGTTCATCTTCCACGAACCCTTTGGTGCCGCGATTGCCCAGAGCGACACACAGTTCTTCGAGCCCGCGTGGAAATCCATTATTTCCAACAAAGGCATCCTGCCGCTGCTGTGGGAATTCAACAAAGGCCACCCCAACCTGCTCGCGTCCCACCTGGACACCGACCCAGGCAAAGCCGTGCCAAAAGGCTGGGTGCGCAAGCCGTTCTTCTCCCGTGAAGGCGCCAACATCGAACTGCAAACCGCCGAAGGCCTGACCGTAAAAGAAGACGGCCCCTACACGGATGCGCCCTTCATCCTTCAAGAGTTCGCACCGCTGCCAAAATTTGGTGACAGCTACACGCTGATCGGCTCTTGGGTCATTGGCGACCAGGCCGCCGGCATCGGTGTGCGCGAGGACAATAGCTTGATCACCAAGGATTCAAGCCGGTTTCTGCCGCACTTGATCCTGGATTAGGGACGTCTGACGGGTTCGTTCCCACGCTCCGCGTGGTAACGCATCCAGTGACGCTCCGCGTCACCCGCACGCCTCTCAATCTACACCCATAAAAAAGCCTGCCTTTTCAGGCAGGCTCAATACGGAGCATGGCAGTCTTAGCTCTGGCGAGCAGACAGGGCCGAGTAGCTGTTCATCAAATTGCGGTAGTTAGGAATCCGCTGGGACAACAAATTCCCCAGCCCTTCGATATCGTTGCGCCAGTCGCGGTGCAACTCACACGCCACCGAGAACCAGTTCATCAACTGCGCACCGGCCTGCGTCATCCGGCTCCACGCCGCTTGCTGCACGGTGGTATTGAACGTGCCCGATGCATCCGTCACCACAAACACCTCAAAACCTTCTGCCAGCGCCGACAAGGTCGGGAACGCCACACACACATCCGTCACCACACCGGCAATGATGATCTGCTTACGCCCGGTGGCCTTGATTGCCTTGACGAAATCCTCGTTGTCCCAGGCGTTGATCTGACCAGGGCGAGCGATATACGGCGCGTCCGGGAACATCTCCTTCAGCTCCGGCACCAGCGGGCCGTTAGGGCCTTGCTCGAAACTGGTGGTGAGGATGGTCGGCAAGTTGAAGAACTTGGCCAGGTCAGCCAGGGCCAGCACGTTGTTCTTGAACTCGTTGGGGGAGAAGTCCTGCACCAGCGAGATCAGGCCGGTCTGGTGGTCGACCAGCAGAACAATGGCGTCGTCTTTGTTCAAGCGGTTGTAGGTTGCAGTGCTCATGGTTGAATCCTTTTTTGTTTAGGTTGGTTGGGCGTTGCGTTCAACATGAGCACAGATTAATGGGTAGGTGACGAGGGATAAATCGGGTGGAAGGAGTCTTACTGTCAACTTAAAGTGGACAATAGTTGGCACCCGATTTCAGGCCTCCGGGTCGCTGTGCAGACCAGGAGTGAATTGCCTGATTTTGAGTAGCTAGCAGGTCCGATCCCTTTCCTTTGCAGGACGTTTCCGAGAGAATCCCAACCGCTTGCGCCAGTGGAATTGGGTGACTAGGCTGCTGACCGTCACTGCTAATTCAGTGATCGGGTTTAGTCGCCCGGATTCGATTGGCGCATATGCAACTCATGAGTCAGGCACCTCATCGCCTGCATCTTATGGTGGCTGTGCGCAGGGCACCTTCGGGTGCGCCGGGTTCCAATCGACCGGTCGACTAACCTGCGTACAGCTGCCACCTTTCGTTTAGTCGCGTAATTGGCAGCTTCAAATTATCGATTGGAGTTTTGCTATGGATAACGTTGTTTCGGATTCGCCGTCGTCAGGCGCAACCAACCCATTTACGGTCAATGAAGAACTGAGCTTCGAGGATGCCTGGGTGCAGGTGGCTGAGCTGCTGCATTGTGCGCTGGCTACGTCGCAGGTGATCGGCGAGTCAGTGGCTGCGCCACAGAGGGCGGTGATGCATTTGGTGGAGATGGCGAAGATGGTGGCGGATAGGGCTGTGGAGTGTTTGCAGCCTAGGTGATATGACGTCGCCTGTTCGGTTTTGATCGTCCAGGCGACTTATTCACGATTTCCTTAATTTCGGCTCAGAAATAGGGCTTGAATTCGTTGCTGTCGCGAATCAGCAACTGCATCAGCTTTGGATGAATGAACAGTTTTTCCTTTCCGACCTGAACCTCTTGCAGAACATCAATGGAGACCAGCTCTTTGAGGTAGCGAGAAGCAGCCTGGCGCTGAGCGATCTGCTTGTCGACGACGTTGCTAATACGGCAATAGGGCTGCTCAAAAATCACGTCCACCAATTCGCGTGAGTAGGTTTTCGGCAAACGTTCGCGAACAAATTGGCTGGTGTGCTCGGACAGGCTGCGAATGGCGGCAATTTTTGCACTGGTCCAGCGAGCGGTTTCTTCCACGGCAGTAAGCATGTACAGCAGCCAGGGCTCCCAGGCCTGTTCGCGTGTGACATCAAGCAGTAGTCGATAGTAATCGGCTCTATGCGCAATGATGAAATGACTAAGGTAAAGAATCGGTAGATTCAACAGACCTTCCTGGATCAGATACAGGGTGTTTAGCACGCGCCCGGTACGACCGTTGCCGTCTGTGAATGGATGAATAGCCTCGAACTGATAGTGTCCGACAGCCATGCGAACCAGCGGGTCGAGGTCTGTCTCGTTGTGTAGAAAACGTTCCCAGTTGGTGAGCAAGTCGCGTAAGCGATCTTCGCCCTCTGGTGGGGTATAGATGATTTCTCCGGTCCGATCATTGGCTAGCTGGACGCCTGGCACTCGACGGATGTCCATGTCTACACCCTTGAGCGTTCGACAGATCTCTACTGCTGTGCCGGTAGAGAGTGGACGTTCAGCCAGAGACTGGAAACCGTTATGTAGAGCCTTGCGGTACCGGAGGGCTTCTTTGGTCGCGGGATCTGCATGATTGGCGCAATCCTGGGCATGCTGAAATAGTAAATCTGTAGTAGTGACAATACTTTCGATCTCGGAGCTGTCCTTGGCTTCCAGCAGCGGGATCGTATTGATCAGCATCGTCTGGTTAGGAATCAGCTCGGCTGCTTGTTTCAATTCGGCCAAGGCTGCTCGAGCTTCGATGCAGCGTTTGAGGACTGCTCGGGTTTCCAGTTCTGCCTTTGGCGGCAAGGGTGGAAGCTGGTTATAGGGTCTATCCGCCTGCCAAGGCCGTTGGGGGTTAGTCATGGGCGCACGCTCACTAGGACGTCCAGTTAAAGGTAAGGCCGCTTTTATAAGCGCCCTTGTCATGTCGCTAGTGTAAGCCTGTGTGCATAACGTGTCGTTATTTTTGTATTTTTGCGACATGTTTCATCCTCGCGTCGCTGTTGGCGACATGTTGGATATCGATCAGGTCGCTGACTATTTGGGTGAAGCAATGAAGAAGGGGTAATACACCTAGATTGCGTCGAGTCATTTTGATATTGCTGGAGCCCACTGGCCTTTGAATGGCTGCCTATTGCACCAGAGACATGTTCAGGGGGGGCAGAGTGGATCTTTAAGGCTACGTGATTGATGTTTAAGGGGGGGATTAAAAAGCCGGCTTGTGGGCGGCTTTTTATGTTTGTTAAGTTATTAATTTGTATAGTATTTTTATTTTTTATTTTGTTTGTCCCCTCATCTGTCCCCCCATGCCTGCGACGCGTGACATTGAATGCTCAAGCTTTGGCTCGTGGTCGCAAACGGACATAGGCTTCTCTCGGTCAGATGAGCCTGGATGCAGCTTCAATGATCTCTGCCATACGCTTTAGGCAAAAATCGGCCAAGAGCACCGTTCAAGGGTAGTTGCTTAAACGGCTGCTTGGGTTTTTTCAAGTTCCAGCCCAGGATGATAGTGGTGGTCAAAAAAACAGTCACCACTTGATTGAAGTACCCTGCACCTTGATGAAGAGGCTGAATCGCCCCTAGTTTCGTAGACACCTCCAAGCCTTAAAATGAGGCCCATTAGGAGGTGCCATGAGCAACCAGCGTTATCCCGAAGAATTCAAAATCCAGGCGGTCAAGCAAGTGACCGAAAAGCAGCTTCCTGTCTCGGAGGTGGCTGCACGATTGGGTGTGTCCGTGCACAGCCTCTATGCCTGGGTTAAGCGCTACACCAAGCCCCAGGAACAGCGCGTTGAGGAGAATGATCAGAGCGCAGAGGTTCGTCGTTTACGTGCCGAGCTGAAACGGGTGACGGAGGAGCGAGACATCTTAAAAAAGGCCGCCGCGTACTTTGCCAAGGAGTGCGGCTGAAGTACGCCTTTATTAAGCAGCAAGCGGGTCACTACGCGATTCGACGGCTTTGCCTGACGCTCAAGGTTCATCCCAGCGGCTACTACGCGTGGCTATCAGAACCAAAATCTGCGCGAGGCAAGGACGATCAGCGACTGCTTGGATTGATCAAACACTCCTGGCTGGAAAGCGGTGGCGTTTATGGCTATCGCAAGATCCATGATGACCTGCGAGAGGTCGGTGAGAGCTGTGGCCGTCACCGGGTGGCTAGGTTGATGCGCCTTGAAGGTTTACGTTCTCAGACTGGGTATCGACGGAGGCCGGGAAAATATGGCGGTAAACCAGCCGTTGCCTCACCGAACTTACTGAAGCGCCAATTCGATGTCAGAGAACCCAACAAAGTCTGGGTCACAGACATTACCTACATCCGAACATATGAAGGCTGGCTGTATTTGGCCGTGGTGCTCGATCTGTTTTCACGCCAGATCATTGGTTGGTCAATGAAGTCGCAGATGACCAGCGACGTAGCCATTGATGCACTGCTGATGGCGGTTTGGAGACGTAAGCCGAAGCAAGAGGTGATGATCCACTCAGATCAAGGAAGTCAGTACAGCAGCTCAGACTGGCGAAGCTTCTTGAAAGCTAACAACCTGATAGCCAGCATGAGTCGTCGAGGTAACTGCCACGACAACGCTGTAGCGGAGAGCTTTTTCCAGTTGCTAAAGCGGGAACGGATCAAGCGTAAAATCTACACTACACGCCAGGATGCTCGGGATGATGTGTTCGATTACATCGAGATGTTTTACAACCCAAAACGACGCCACAGTTTCAACAATCAGCTGTCACCGGTAGAGTTTGAAAAGCGTTACGCAGCGAGCCTGGAGAGTGTCTAGAAAACCCGGGGCGATTCAGGCGGCATACTATCGACTATGGCTATGGCTATGGCTATGGCTATGGCTATGGCTATGGCTCTGGCTCTGGCTCTGTCGCTAGAGCACTGACCGCCGTTAACCTTTGAGGAGTCACTGTGGCACGCATTCGCCGACTGAAAATCAGCAACTTCAGGTCTATCCAAGCGCTGGATTGGGTGCCTTCCCCCGGCATTAACTGCCTCATAGGCCCTGGCGACAGCGGAAAATCCACCATCCTCGACGCGATTGACCTCTGCCTTGGCGCTCGCCGAAGCAGCTCATTCGGCGATATGGATTTCTTCGCTCTGAACGTCGAAGTGCCCATCACCATCAGCGTGACGCTTGGCGATCTCCCTACATCGCTGATGGACATTGACCTGTACGGCGACTTCCTGCGTGGATTCAATCCCGAAACGGGAGCGGTCGAAGATGAACCGCGGGTGGGTATTGAGACTGTCATCACATTGCTTCTGCAGGTTGGTGCCGATTTGGAGCCTTCTTGGACGCTTTTCTCTGAGCGCGCGGAACTGCAGCAGCTTGAGCGCACCCTTCCCTGGAAAGAGCGAGCGGCAATAGCTCCCGCCCGCATTGGTAGCTTTGCGAGTTCGAACCTGTCATGGAGTCGTGGTTCGGTGCTCAATCGACTTACTGATGAACGAGCGGAGCTTGGTGCCGAACTAGCGCGCGCCGCCAGGCAGGCAAGAGCGAACTTTGGCAATCAAGCGGCCTCACATCTAATCCAGACGCTTGAGGTCGTGCAGCAGACAGCGCAGCATCTCGGCGTTTCGGTCGGGGCGATGCCACTGGCACTCCTTGATGCACACTCTGTGTCGATTGGCGAGGGGGCCATCGCGTTGCACAGCGAGACAGGCATTCCGCTACGCTCCCTTGGTACGGGTTCGTCACGCCTGCTAGTGGCTGGGCTTCAGAGGGCTGCGGCCAGCGCCGCGCCAATTGCTCTAGTCGATGAGGTGGAATATGGACTCGAACCTCATCGGCTAATGCGTTTCCTAGATTCTCTCGGCGCGAAGGACGCTGTAGCTCCGCTGCAGGTCTTCATGACGACGCATTCGCCGGTCGCGCTTCGCGAGCTGTCCGGCAGCCAGCTGTTCGTTGTTCGATCAGGGCCTGAACGCCACAGCGTTATGACGGCAGGGGGAGCCAATGAAGTACAGAGCACTCTTCGGACCGACCCGGAGGCGTTCCTCGCCAAATCCATCATCGTCTGCGAGGGGGCTAGTGAGGTAGGTTTCGCGCGTGGCCTTGACCAATGGTGGGTCAGCCTTGGGGCCACCTCGTTTCTGGCTCATGGAGGTGCTTACGTGAACGCTGGCGGGGGAAGTCCTGATAATAGCCTTATCCGCGGAACCGCACTTCGGAACCTAGGCTATCGCGTGTTGGTTTTTGTGGACGCCGACAAGCCGTCTACCGCAGGACTTGCGGAAGCATTCTTGGCCGCAGGTGGGCAAATTCTTACCTGGCGTCCGGGTCTTACTTTGGAGGATGAGATCTTCCGCCATCTCAGTGACCAAGCACTTGATGCCCTTCTGGCGAAAGCCGAAGCGATAGTGGGTGTCGAACTGATGAACGAGCATATTCAGACTAGGTCCCAAGGGCGCGTGACGCTGAACGACATCCAGGGTGAAAGACTCGTGGATGGCTACTCACCCGCGAAGCGAGAGCTACTGGGTACCGCATCCCGTATCCGCAACAGCGGGTGGTTCAAGTCGTTGACAACCTACCAGGAAGTCGCGAGGGACATCGTTGGCCCGTCTCTGCAGACGGCCGAAGCGGGCTTCATGGCCGTCACGAACCAGCTCTGGACGTTCACAAGTGCCCCTTGAAATCGACATCTTCGCCATCGAGCGTGGCTCAATAACAGCCCCCGCAGGTTGTGGGAAGACGCAGCTGATTGCTGACACGCTCATCGCGCATACGCAGAGCAAGCCCATCCTTGTCCTAACGCACACGAACGCTGGTGTTGCGGCTTTGCGCGCACGCCTGAGACGTGCAGGCGTTCCTAGCTCCGCGTATCGGGTCTCCACCATCGACGGGTTCTCGATGCGTCTCATCGCCAGGTTCCCGGCGCGAAGCGGCCACAACCCGCAAATCTTGGAGCTCCATCAGCCCAACGCGGACTACCCTGCAATTCGAGAGGCCGCCGGGCAGTTGTTGCACGCTGGCCACCTTGCCCAGCCTCTCCGTGCCAGCTACGCACGGTTGCTTGTCGACGAGTACCAAGACTGCAATGTCGTCCAGCATGCCATCGTGTCAGGTTTGGCCCAGGTGCTTCCGACCTGCGTGCTTGGTGACCCCATGCAAGCCATCTTCGGTTTCCGTGGCAATCGACTGGTGCATTGGGCGAACGAAGTTCAGCCCCAATTCCCGGCGGCGGGTGAACTGAGGATTCCGTGGCGCTGGCGACTGGCCGGTGCTGAAAACCTTGGGCAGTGGTTACTCGCCATCCGGCAACAACTTCAGGCTGGCCAGCCGGTGGACCTACGCACGGCTCCGGCAGAAGTACGTTGGGCTCAGCTGAACGCTGGAACCGAAGTCCAGCAGCGCCTAGTGGCCGCGAGAACTGAGGCCCCCAACGCTCAGGGCAGCGTCCTCATCATCGGGGACGCTATGAACGTGCAAGGCCGCCATCAGCTCACGAGCCAGACACCAGGGGCCATGGCCGTCGAAGCTGTCGACCTACGAGATCTAGTCAACTTCGCAAGGCAGTTCGACCTGCAAGGCGTCAATCCTCTGGCTCAGCTCGCCGAATTCGCTTCAAACGTGATGACCGGGGTTGGTGCCGCAAACCTACGAACGCGTGTCGAGTCTCTTCGTGGAGGACGGGCCCGAACGCCTCCGACCCCGGCTGAGGCCGAGGCCGTTGCATTCGTCGCGGAGCCAACGCTTGACAGAGCGCATCGTGTGCTCAATGCCCTCGCTGACCAGCCTGACTCACGCGTGTTCCGACCAGAAGTCCTGCACTGCTGTCGCTCTGCCATGCAAGCAGTGGCAGGAGGGGCATCCGACTTTCTGACTGCAGCGATTCAAGCTCGCGAACGCAATCGACATCTTGGTCGACCGATTGCACGACGTTCGGTTGGCAGCACTTTACTTCTCAAGGGCCTGGAGGCGGACGTCTCGGTGGTTCTGTATCCTGAGTTGATGACAGCCCAAAACCTTTATGTCGCCCTCACACGGGGCGCAAGGCAAGTAGTTGTGTGCTCTCCCACGGCCATACTCACGCCGGTGCGAAACGGCTGAGTTGTCTCGTGATCAGGGCGTAATTGGCAGGAGACTGGTATGCGTTGCTTAAGCTTGGTCGGGTTCCATGGATGGTCAACGTTGATTAGCACGCCCAGCGTCTGCAGGTGCAGTCCCTCACAGGCTGCATCGGTGGCGACCATTAGCCGAAGCTTACGATCTGGCACGATGCGCTTGAGGGTTTCACGGTCGATGAACGCGAGGTGCACGACTGGATACTGGCAAGAATTGAAGAGCGCGGCCTAGCAGAGAGCTCTTCAGCCCGATCTGGTCGTCTGAATGTGGCCAGCTAAAAATTAATCACTGCGCCATGACCGGCCTGTAGCTGGTCATGGCGTTTATGCCGCTTTGGGAAAGCCTGTCTTCTCAGCTAACTCCCCCAAAAGGTGGTTTGGAAAATCTCTTGGTAGGCTTGGGAATGTTGCTCCTCATCTCCCCGTCTGGCCGTGAGGAGCCATCTGAGACGGTGCTGCTTCTAGTTATATAGTTATTAACTATCGATACATAAAATTCAATAGGCAGTATGATCCAGCTACACAGCACCTACTGCTCAGACTAGCGATACGTCTTCGGTTAAAAAGTACACAGAGCACGTACCTGATATGCGAACAACCAATCAGGTACACCACCATGACCAAGCGCAACACCTACACCTACCTTTCCCAGTCCGACATCGCCATTCAGATTGAACGACTCGTCCAGGCCATCGAGCAGCATGACAGCCCAGCCTTTCGGTTCAGGCAAACCCGCACAGGTTATGAGCGAGTTGAGGAGACCAGGCTCTCCAGATACTTCACTCACATCCGGCAGATGATGGATCTGTTCGATGACCGAGTTGAATACCGCTACAGCGAGCACCTGCGAGCGTTTTGGGAAGCATGCCAGGACATTGGACTGGAGCGTCATCCTGATGGTCCTGTCTGCTTGAATGAAAGGGGTACGGCTTGGCTCGACCACCACCACAGCATGAACGTCTTGGTTGCTCGGATCCGTCAGTTGACTCGTGAGCGATGGTATCTCCGCAGGAAGGATGACCTCCGCCTCCAGGCTAAGAAGCAGGAGGGAAGCGTCACCGATTACGTTGATGCTGTGCTTGATCGTTACTCTCGCACCACAATAGTCAGGGTCAATCTGTACTACCTCTCGGAAGCGCAGGCAAGGTTACGTGTCGAGCATGTATTCGACGACCTGGATCGGCTGATTGCTGAGCGTGAGCGCAATCCGATCTTCGACCTTGAGACTGGTTACATCTGCAGTGTTGAACAGGGTGAAGACCGGGGATACCACATCCATGCGGCTTTCTTCTTCAACGGTAATGAAGTGCGCGGAGACATCTATAAAGCCAAGCAGATTGGTGAGCTGTGGGAGCGGATTACGCGGGGGCAGGGCTACTTCAATAGCTGCAATCACGACAAGGAAAAGTACGGAGACAAGTGTGGTATCGGCATGATCCTGCGGAGCGATCGAACGATTCGGCGCAATGTTCATAAAACGGTGCGTTACCTGGTCAAGGACGCTCAGCAATTACGGTTGAAGCCGCTCCGTGGCAAGTGCCTGCGCAAAGGATTGCGACGGTAGCTATCTACCTGAAATCTTTACAAGTCGCAGCCCTCGTGCTGGTTCTCAGCTCCC
Organism: Pseudomonas sp. B16120; assembly: GCF_044218845.1. Taxonomy (NCBI): domain Bacteria; kingdom Pseudomonadati; phylum Pseudomonadota; class Gammaproteobacteria; order Pseudomonadales; family Pseudomonadaceae; genus Pseudomonas; species Pseudomonas sp. B16120. The sequence goes on along the minus strand of NZ_CP162588.1, from coordinate 5,585,818 downwards.
TGACCGGTTAAGGTTCTGCCATCAGCAACACCACCACCGCAAGGAGGCTCCGGGGCGATCATCGCCTGACAAACCTCCCTGCGTTCACCCGTTTAAAGGATTCCTGCGTGAACCAGCAACAGCAAAATCTCGCCGATTTCATCTGGAACGTGGCCGATGTGCTACGTGGCGATTTCAGGCAGTCCGAGTTCGGTCGCATCATCCTGCCTTTTACTGTGCTGCGTCGTCTGGAGTGCGTGCTGGAACCTACCCGCGACAAGGTGCGCAGCCAGTTTCTGGCAATGCACGCCAGCGGCGTGGATATGGATTTGATTCTGCCTACCACCGCCGGGGCTACCTTCTATAACGTCTCGCAGTTTGCTTTGGAAAGCGTCGGCTCCACCAGCACCCGCGCCAATCTGGAAAATTACATCGCCAAATTTTCGGCCAATGCCCATCAGGTATTTCAGCACTTCAATTTTGCTGATTGGCTTAGCCGACTGGAAACCGCCAACCTGCTGTACCTATTGACGCAGAAGTTCGCTAGCATCGATTTGCATCCCAGCGTTATCAGCAACCACGAAATGGGTCTGGTGTTCGAGCATCTGATCCGAAAGTTCGCTGAGTCCGCCAACGACACCGCCGGAGAGTTCTTCACCCCGCGTGACGTGGTGCGTCTTGCAACTACGTTGATCTTCGCACCCGACCATCAGGCGCTGAATGGCGAAGGCGTGGTGCGCACCGTGTATGACTGCGCTGCTGGTACGGGCGGCTTCCTCTCCTCAGCCATCGAGCAGGTGGCTGAGTGGAACCCCAATGCCCGCCTGGTGCCTTACGCTCAGGAATTGAACCCGGAAACCTACGCCATCTCGGTGGCGGACAAGTTGATTCAGGGTTATGACACCAAGAACATCAAGCTAGGTAACACCCTTTCCAGCGACCTGTTGCCCCATGAGCAGTTCGACTACTGCCTGGCTAACCCGCCGTTCGGCGTGAAGTGGGAGAAGGTGCAGAAGCAGGTGCAGGACGAGCAGGCCAGTCTTGGTTTCGCCGGGCGCTTCGGTGCCGGCCTGCCACGAGTGGGCGATGGCTCACTGCTGTTCCTTATGCACCTACTGTCCAAGCGCAAGCCGGCAGAGCAGGGTGGCACACGGATCGGTATCGTCTTGTCCGGCTCTCCGCTGTTCAATGGCGGTGCGGGCTCCGGCGAATCGGAGATCCGTCGCTGGATTCTGGAGAATGACTGGCTGGAGGCGATCATCGCCCTGCCCAACGACCTGTTCTACAACACAGGCATCGGCACCTATATCTGGGTGCTGTCCAACCATAAGGAAGCCGCGCGCAAAGGCCAGGTGCAACTGATCGACGCCACCGCCATGCACGCGCCCATGCGTAAAAGCCTGGGCAGCAAGCGTAAGTTTCTCGCTGAGGAGCAGATCGCAGAAATTGCCAAGCTGCATGAGGCCGGTAAGAACGGTTCGAACAGCAAGGTGTTTGCCACCACCGACTTCGGCTACCGGCGCATCACCGTCGAGCGCCCGCTGCGCCTGCGCTTCTCGGTCACGCCGGACAAGCTCGCCGCTTACCAGGCCACCAAGGGTGCCGATCAGGTTGAAGAGTTCGCTAACGTTTCCGGCAGCTTCGATAACTTGCCGGCCTTCCTCAACGCCGCTGGCATCAAGAAACTCAGCAAAGGCGCGCTGAAAGCCGCATTGGCCTGCTTCGGCGAGCGTGCTGCCGAAGCCCAACCGGTACTGGACGACAAAGGCAATATGCAGGCGGACAGCGACCTACGCGAGTTCGAGAACGTGCCGCTCAACCAGTCCATCGACGAATACTTCGCCCGTGAAGTGCTGCCGCACGTGTCGGATGCCTGGATCGATACCGGCAAGCTTGATGCGAAGGACGGCCAGGTCGGCATCGTCGGCTACGAGATCAACTTCAACCGCTACTTCTACGTCTACCAGCCACCGCGTGCGCTGGCTGAGATCGATGCCGACTTGAAGGCAGTGGAGGCGGAGATTGCCGCGCTGCTGGGTGAGGTGACGGCGTGAGTCATTACAAGCCGTACCCGGTGTACAAGGATTCCGGGGTGGAGTGGTTGGGGCAGGTGCCGGGGCATTGGGCTGTCTCGCCACTCAAGTACGTCGTGACTTTCCGTAGCGGAGGCACTCCCAGCAAAGACAAGCAGGAATTTTGGGATGGCGATATCCCTTGGGCCTCGGCCAAAGACCTCAAAAAGGAACAGCTTGAGGACACGCAAGATCATCTGACAGAGCTGGCGGTTACATCTGGTGCTGCATCTCTGGTTCCTGCAGGAAGCGTTTTGGTTGTGGTCAGGGGAATGATTCTGGCGCGGATATTTCCGGTGGCTGAAGCCATGGTGCCGATGGCAATCAATCAAGATTTGAAGGCTCTGCATGCGTCGTCGAAGCTGGATGGGAGATTTCTGGCTCATTTGCTCAGAGGCTTGGCAGATGAGTCGCTGTGCCGTCTTGAGGAGGCCGGGCATGGAACAAAGGCTCTCCGTATGGAGGCATGGACATCCATGCAGCTCACAATTCCACCCAGCGAGGAGCAATGCGCAATTCTTTCCCACCTCGATCGCGAAACCGTCCGCATCGACGCGTTGGTGGAGAAGAAAGCCCGCTTTATCGAACTGCTGCGCGAAAAGCGCCAGGCGCTGATCACCCATGCCGTCACGAAGGGTCTCGATCCGAATGTGAAGATGAAAGACTCCGGCGTAGAGTGGCTGGGAGAGGTGCCTGAGCATTGGGCCGTCTGCAAGCTGAGTTTCCGATACTCAGTTGAGCTAGGGAAAATGCTCGACGAGAAAAAGCTCACCAAGACTAGCCTGGTTCCTTACCTTAGAAATCAGGATGTGCAATGGGGGGCCATCAATATCCAAAATCTTCCTGAAATGGATATTCATCCGGCGGAGATTGAACGTTATACCGTCATGGATGGGGATTTGATGGTCTGCGAAGGTGGGGATGTAGGGCGTGCAGCTATCTGGAGGGGTGAAAGCTCTGTTTTCGGCTACCAGAAAGCTCTACATCGTTTGCGTCCGCGCTTACAAAACACGGATACGGCAGAATTTTTCTTCTTTTCACTTCTTACCGCAAAAAAGCGCGGGGTTTTTGAGGAATCGGATTCCAAGGCAACTATTGCGCATCTGCCAGCTGAGAAGTTTCGCCAATACCGGTTTGCTTTTCCGCCAAAGCGTGAGCAGCGAGAAATTGCAGATCATGTTCGCATTGAGTCCGATAGCCTTGATGTTTTGCTAACTAAAACCGCGCGCAGCATTGCTCTACTCAAAGAACGCCGCTCCGCCCTAATCACGGCCGCCGTCACCGGCCAAATCGACCTGCGGGAGGCCACATGAACCCAGGCCGCAGCATCCGTTTGTTTCTGGTGGACGGTACGCCCAATGGACTTCTTACTGCCGAGATCATGAACTGGACCGGCCATGTTCTCACCGGCCCGCGCAGCAAGCTGGCCGAGCTGGTGCAGCGTCCCGAGTGCGGGCGAACCGGCGTGTATTTTCTGGTCGGCCCCGACCCGGATAACAATCTGCGCTCCAAGGTGTATATCGGCGAGTCGGATGACGTGGCCAAGCGCCTCAAACAGCACAACCGCCCGGAGGCCTCCGAGGGTACGGCGGGCGGCAAAGACTTCTGGGAAAAGGTTTGTCTGGTCACCAGCAAGGACCAGAACTTGACCAAGACCCATGTGAAGTATCTGGAAAGCCTGCTGATCAGCATCGCTAACCAAGTCGGCCGCTGCGAGCTGCTTAATGGCACTGCGCATGATTATGGCAGTCTGCCGGAGTCCGACCGCGCTGATATGGCCTTCTTCCTAGAGCAGATCCGTACCGTGCTGCCGGTGCTGGGCTTCGACTTTCTGCGTGAGCTGACCAAGCCTTCCGCTGCCGTCAGTACCAGCCCGGCCATTCCAGTCAGCCACTCGCCGCGCTTCAATCTGGAGGTGCCGCGTTACAGCATCAGCGCGCAAGGGCAGGAAATCGACGGCGAGTTCTTTGTGCTCAAGGGCTCTAAGGCCCGCGCCGAGTGGGTGGGTACCGAGCGTGGCTACCAGGGATTATTCAAGCAACTGGTCGGCGAAGGCGTCATGGTCGCACAAGGCAGCAATAACCTGGTGTTTAGCGACGACTATGCCTTCAGCAGCCCCAGCGCTGCCGCCGCCGTGGTGTGTGGCCGTTCCGCCAATGGGCGCACCTCCTGGGTGGTTGAGGGCACGGGGCAAACCTACGCAGCCTGGCAGGATCAGCAGTTAAACAGCGTTACCCCCGAACCGGAGGCAGAATGAGCAAGCCAGACACTTTTCTGTGCAGCTCAGCGAGTCAGTTGTCGGGCACCCATAATTTTAGGAGGGCGTCATGACCTTGGAACGTAATGCCGATTACCTGATCAGCTTGGTCAGGGAGCTGTGTAAGCTCCCGGCCGAAACCCCGTGGCTGGAGTTCAAACACAACAACGCCGATCCACAGGAAATTGGTGAGTACCTAGCTGCTTTATCCAATGCGGCAGCTCTGGACGGCAAGAGCAATGCCTATCTGGTCTGGGGTGTGAGTGACAAGACCCATGAGATTGTCGGTACTACTTTCAAACCGCACAGCGCGAAGAAAGGTAACGAGGAGCTCGAAAGCTGGCTGCTGCGACTGCTGAGTCCTCGGCTGCATTTTCGTTTTCATGCCTTCGAAGTCGACGGCAAACCTTTGGTTTTGTTGGAAATCCCCAGCGCACACAGTAAGCCGACGACCTTTGAGGGGCGTGAGCTAATCCGGATTGGCTCGAACAAGAAACCGTTGAAAGACTTCCCTGAACAAGAGCGTGCGCTCTGGCGAGTATTCGACCGAACCCCCTTCGAGGAGCTGTCGGCGGCAAGCAATCTGGATGCTTCTGAGGCTTTGGCCTTACTTGATTACCCTGCTTATTTCCAATTGCTGGGGCTTCCACTGCCTACGGATCAGAGCGGTATTCTCAGCCGTCTGCAAGAAGATGGCATGCTGCGTTGTGATGCGGCCAAGCGCTGGGAGATCACCAACCTCGGCGCGATTTTGTTTGCCCGTGAGTTGCAGAAATTCAAAGGGCTAGCGCGCAAGGCGGTGCGGCTGATTGTTTATGAAGGCAAGGGGCGTCTGAAAACCGTACGTGAGCAGCAGGGGCACAAGGGCTATGCCAGCGGTTTCGAGGGGTTGATTGATTTTCTCAGTGCACTGCTACCTCGAAATGAGGTAATTGGAAAGGCCCTGCGCAAGGATGTGCCGATGTACCCGGACTTGGCAGTGCGTGAGCTGATTGCCAATGCCCTGATCCATCAGGATTTCTCTGTGTCGGGTGCAGGCCCTATGGTGGAGATTTTTGATGACCGCCTTGAGATCACCAATCCCGGTGAGCCTCTGGTCGATGTTGATCGTTTTCTCGATAGTCCGCCTCGCTCACGCAATGAGGCGCTGGCCTCTTTTATGCGACGCGTCGGCATCTGTGAAGAACGGGGTAGCGGCGTGGACAAGGTGGTTTCCGATACGGAACTCTATCAATTACCACCGCCGCGCTGGGAGCGCCCTGATGGCTCTCTACGGGTCGTACTGTTCGCTCACCGAGCACTCAAGGACATGGACAAGCAGGAGCGGGTATATGCCTGCTATCTGCATGCTTGCCTGCGTTATGTGCTGCGTGACCCGATGACTAATACGACGCTGCGTGAACGCTTTGGAATCGATGCCAAAAACAGTGCGATGGCATCGCGGATTATTCGGGACGCAAAAGAGGTACAGGTTATCAAGCCCTATGAAGAGGGACAGTCCAACAAAAACTCACGCTATCTGCCCTACTGGGCTTGAGTGGCGTTGTATTTGACGGGTATTTGATTCGTCGTCTGTTGGGCGGCATATTTTCAAGGCTAAAGCCTCTAAATCATTACGCTTGCGGCGTTAGCCTGATGTTTTTTGTATTTGATGGGTATTTGACTGGTGGCTCAGCTTGTCGGCACCGAGCATTAGACGAACTCAAGACCAACTTTAGACAAACTGCCTCTCTCAGATAGGGGCGGGCCAGACGAAGGATCGCCCCATGAGCCACATCCACCACGAATGCGAACTCGAACGCCATATCGTCGAGCAACTGGCTGCTGCTGGTTGGTTGGTCGGCAAGTCCGCCGACTATGACGCGGCGCGGGCGCTGTTCCCTGATGATGTGCTCGGTTGGCTGGAGGAAAGCCAGCCGCAGGCCATGGCCAAGTTGCATGCCATGAACGGTACTGGCACTCGCGATGTGGTGCTGGATCGGCTGGTTAAACAACTGGAAAACAAGGTCGATGGCGGAACGGTGAATGTGCTGCGTTACGGCTTCGCCGTGGCCGGTGGCGGCACCTTAGCCATGAGCCAGGGGTTACCGGAGGATGATCGCAACGAGACGGTGATTCAGCGCTATGCGAGCAACCGCCTGCGCGTGGTACCGCAGCTGCGTTTCTCGTTGGACAAGACCGACGAGATCGACCTGGCCTTCTTTATCAATGGTATTCCCGTGGCTACGGTGGAGCTTAAGACCGACTTCACCCAGTCGGTGCAGGCTGCCATGCAGCAGTACCGGATGGACCGCAAGCCGGAGCGCAAGAGTGGCGGGTTTGAACCGCTGCTGACCTTCAAGCGTGGTGCAGTGGTGCACTTCGCCATGAGCGACAGCGATATCCGCATGACCACCAAACTGGCCGGGGATTCGACTTTCTTTCTGCCGTTTAACCGGGGAAACGATGGCGCGGCGGGTAATCCACCCGGCGACAATGACAGCTACCCGGTGAGCTACCTTTGGAAGCGGGTGCTGCAGAAGGATAATTGGCTGCACATCTTCCATCGCTACGTGCTTCAGGAGCGCAAGGAAGCCCAGGATTTGAACGGCAAGACCTACTTCAAGGAAGGTTTGATTTTCCCGCGCTTCCATCAGTGGGAAGGCGTAACCAAGATGATCGACGCGGTGCGCATCGAGGGTGCCGGGCAGCCTTATCTGATCCAACACAGCGCTGGCTCGGGCAAGACCAATACCATTGCCTGGACGGCGCATTCGTTGATCCGCGTGCGTCGCCCGGATGGCGAGCCGTATTTCCATAGCGTGATCGTGGTCACTGACCGCCAGGTGCTGGATCAGCAGTTGCAGGATGCCATCCAGCAGATCGAGCACCAGGCAGGGGTGGTGTGCGCCATCGACCGTCAGCAATCCAGCCTCCCCAAGAGCCAGCAGTTGGCCAAGGCAATGCTAGACGGCGTGCCGATCATCGTCTGTACCCTGCAGACTTTTCCCTATGCACAGAAGGCCATTCTAGGTGAAACCAGCCTGCGTGACCGTCGTTTCGCCATCATTATCGACGAGGCGCACAGCTCCACTGGCGGCAGTACCGCCGATGACCTGCGCTATGTGCTGACCGGGCAGAGTGAGGACGAGTGGGACAGACTGAGCAAAGAGGAGCGTTTATCGGTATGGCAGTCATCGCGTAGCCGACCGGGCAATGCCAGCTACTTTGCCTTTACCGCCACGCCCAAGCATTCGACTCTAAGTTTGTTTGGCCGCCCGCGAAATGCGGCGCAGCCGGTGAACCAGGAAAATCCTCCGGCACCGTTTCACCTTTACACCATGCAGCAGGCCATCGAGGAAGGCTTTATCCTTGATGTGCTGAAGAACTACACCGGCTATAACGTGGCGTTCAAAATCGGCAGCGAGTTTGTCGACGACAAACGTGTGGACGAGAAGAGTGCCCGGCGCAAGCTGGCCAAGTGGCTGTCACTGAATCCGGTGAACGTGGGGCAGAAGGTCGAGCTGATCGTCGAGCACTTCCGCAAGAACGTTGCACACTTGCTCGGTGGTCAGGCCAAGGCCATGGTGGTGACCAGCTCGCGTGCCGCTGCGGTGAAGTACCACTTGGCGCTGCTGGACTACTGCCAGCGCAAGGGCTACGACAACGTGCAGGCGATGGTGGCGTTCTCCGGTGAGGTGCCCAATAGCGATGTGCAGGAAACCGGCCTGCCTGCGGATCACCAGTTCAGCGAGACCAACTTAAACCCCGGCCTCAATGGCCGCGATATGCGAAAGGTGTTCGACACCCCGGATTACCGGGTGATGATCGTTGCCAACAAGTACCAGACCGGCTTCGACCAACCCAAGCTGGTGGCAATGTACCTGGACAAAAAAATCTCGGGTGTGGAGGCAGTGCAGACGCTGTCGCGGTTGAATCGAACCTTCCCCGGCAAGGACAAGACCTACGTCATCGACTTTGCTAACGAGGCAGAAGAGATCCTGGCAGCGTTCAAGACCTTCTACCGTGATGCTCAAGTGGCAGATATTCAGGACCCGAACATTGTCTACGACATCAAGCAGCGCTTGGATGGCATGTTCATCTATGAAGCCGCTGAGGTCGAGGCGTTTGGCGAAGCCATCGTGAATCGCAATGTCACTCACCAGAAGCTTTATTCGCTGACTCAATCAGCCACCGACCGTTTCAATGGCAAGCTAAAGACCCTCAACGATGGCATCGACCAGTGGGAAAAGGCCTGGGAGGCCGCTCACGACAACGGTGACGAAAAGGGGATGGAGTACTCCGACGTACAACGGGCGGAGTACTGCATGGGTCGTGATGAATTGATGATCTTCAGCGAGAGCCTGACCAAGTTCGTCCGCACCTATGAGTACATTGCTCAACTGGTGGAGTTCGGCGACCCTGCGCTGGAAGCTTTCGCCAGCTACGCTCGGCTGCTGCGTAAACGCTTGAAGGGCGTCAGCGCCGAACAGGTGGATCTGGATGATCTCAAACTCAGCCACTACAAGATCAAAAAAGGAGAGGGGCTGGCAGGGCTTTCAGCCGTGGGTGAGGCACCTGAGCTATATGGCATCACCGATAACGGCTTGCGCGACGCCCGCGACCGGGAGAAAAAATACCTCACCGAGCTGATCGAAAAGCTCAATAACGCTTTCGGCAAAGACATCACCGATACAGATCAAGTGGCATTCGCGGTGCATGTGTCCGAAAAGCTGCGTGGCGATACCGTGGTCATGGCTCAGGTGCAGAACAACACCATGGACCAGGCGATGAAGGCTGACCTGCCGAGCAAAGCCATCCAGGCCATTGCCAGTGCAATGAGCAGTCACACTAGCATGGCGACCAAGCTGCTGAGCGACGAATCCACGCGAGATGTGTTCCTGACGGTCGTGTATGAGCTGCTGAAGAAGGATGCGGGAATAGAGTTGTTGAGCTCGACTAGAACGAGCATTTAACCAAAAAAGTTATGGCAGGACCTGGCATGCAGTCTGCGTAGAGCCAGAGAACATAAAAGGAGTTTTCGATGGAATTGAACGCACCTGCCACCACTGCTGCTAAGGCATGGCTAAGTGAACTCCTGTTCATCCGGACTATGTTTAAAGGTCCTGACGGTAAGCCACTCTACAGCTATCACGTTACTGAGTCTGAGTATCGGTCACTAATTGAAATGTTGAGCAGCTACTTTAGAAGAGGCTCAGTACAAAACTACTCAACTCACCTGGCTGCTTGCTTTTGCCTGTTTGTCAGTGAGCAGTATCGGCGCGACTACAACAGCTCATGGTCATGGTCGGGGCCGGAAACAATACTTGGGATCTCCTTGTCCCCGCAGCAGCATGCCAGCCTGACAAGTAGCGGGCTGGCGTACTGGAGTAGACCGATACGCTTTCGTGAGAATAGTCGCGACTGGCTCGGCTCTCTATTTGCCGAAGGCGGCCTTCCTTGGCCACTGGTGCAAAGTGAGTCGCACGGATTTGGACGGGCTGTGCGCAGGGGGATCAAGCACTTCTATCGCACTGAAGGTAACCGCAGAACAACAGCGGATTTGATGGCGGACTTCGAAAATGAGCTACCGCTCATCTTCCGCAACTTGGAAACGCGACGGCTGCTGGCGGGCATCGTTGATCAGCTCATGTATCTGGTCGAGCACTACCCCTTGAAGGATCAACAGGATCCAGCCAACTACCTAGATAAGGTCGCACCAGGCTGGACGGATGCCTTCCCAATTCCGCTGGATGAAAGCAACTCCCGCACGCTGCTCAATGATTGGCTACGCGATGCAGGACAGAAACGTCAGGAGCGCAAGGAGGCCTTAGAGAAGGCCAGGGTCTTCACTTGCGAGCATTTTCTGTATGGCACATTGCCTCAGTGGTTGATCCGCACCGAATTGATCCTGCCTCAGGAGGCAACATTCGTAGTCGATCCGACGAGTCTGGGCAGTACCCGCCTTGAGTTGGCTTATTACGAAGGTGAAAGGCTCTTGGCCAGAGGTCCCGCCGTTTACGGCCAGCTCACTGAACAAGGCTTCAAGGTCCGCTTCTCCAACCCTCAGGTCACACTCGAACGTCGCAGACTTGACGAGCCGCTGAGCCTTCGGTTGCTGGATAACGGGCGAATGGTTCATTGCCAGTTCTTCGATGGTAGTGCCCTCGACTACCACGACATACCCTTGATTTTCGAGAATCGCTCCGAACGCTGGCAACTGGTCGCTTCGTCCAGTTGCTCGCTGTCATCCGGATTGGTTCGACTCCGAGTCCCCCCGGGCTTTGCCACCAATTGCGAAGGTGGCGCTGCAAATTTTCTGCTCGAGGATCAGGAGAACGGCCTCTGGCTGGAGGCAAACGTCAACCTATCTCTGGTAAGGGGGGATGACCACTATCAGGTCGAGCTGAATCAGGCAGACAACGATGACGCTAAACCAACTCTCACGGGTATATTTGCACTTTACGAAAGCTCTCCTGCGATGGTCTACCTTGGCTGGCCCAACCTAGAACTGCCTGAAGGCTACCCTCATGCCAGAGAGGACTTGCTTGAGTTCGTCAATGGCGAGCTACTGGACCGTCAACGTAGCAGCCGTTGTGGCTCAGCTCGTTATACCTTACGCACCCGCTCGGGCAAGACACTATTGCAGCGCCGTTTCGGTGTCCTACCCAGAGATTTCAATCTTTCGCTATTCCCGGGAGTACGAGAACAGCCTGCACGTCTCCAGATCAAAGGGGTTGCACAACTAGATTTACACGTCGTCAGCAATGCTCTGGTAGTGGAACGGGACGAAAATTCACTTTACATGCGCCACCAAGGTGAGGCCCCCCCTTCGACCTTTGTTCTCGAATTAGGCCAAGGACTGCCGTCTCTCCAGCTTCACCTGCCCTATCCTTACCAGGGGGCACGCCTGCTGGATCAATATGGCAATCCGTCGCGAGCCAGGGAGTTGATATTGGCCGATCTGATGGGCCATCGCATTTCACTGACCTCAGGTCTTACCCAGGGACAGAACTTCCATATGCAGCTGGAGCTGATATGCGCGGAACAGCCGCATCCGCAGCGGACATACAGCATCCGGGTAGGCTCAGCACCTGTAATGCTCAACCTGTTCAGCTACTTAGGCGACATGCAGAACATGTTGGGGGCAGTGGATGAACAGGATGCCTACATCAGATTTTCTCTGGAAACCGAACAACCGCTGCTGAAGCTCGATATACGCCGCTATGGTGGCCAGCTGCAGTGGGAGGGACGGCATGCCTTCTACGTGAGTGGCGTTTCTAATACCTCCGTACTGGATGGCGTGCAGGCTGAAGCCATGCTCCTATCCGACCCCAAGCGTACCCCGTTGCAATTGACCGAGAGGACCAGCGAAGCCGTTGGCATCGGCAGCTTTGAGATACCGCAAGCCATGCAGCCCCGTGGACCGTGGCTGATCTACCCGGCAGAATCCTCAAGCATTCGCTTTCGCCCGGCTTTATACGTGGTACCTGTCAATGGCTTGGATACCGCCGCTGAAATATGCTCACTGCACCGTGCTGCAGAGGTTTTTCACCCTGAGCACAATCCGCATGCCATCGACCAACAGATTGCAGCCATGGCGTACGATTTCAACCACAGCGGCTGGCAGTACTTGGCTGACTTGAAGCAGAACTACCGCCACCTGCCACTCTCTTCCTTCGAAACCTGGAAGGCTCTTTCGCGCAATCAAGAGGCGTTGAGTTTCTCGGTGTTTCGCCTTGAGATGGATGAGTCGTTCTGCGCACGCATCCGCGATGAACTCTCCGTCATCTGGGAAACCATCCCGCTTCCACTGTGGGCACAGGCCTATCGACTGTTCCACGACTATATGCGACTGACCGGACTTCCTGACGCACTGGTCAATACTCTCGTCTCGAAGCGCGCCGAGGCACTGCGTTGCATCGTTTCCGGCTTCGATTACCTTGGGGACTACCTAAGCACTGGCAATTGCAGCTCATTAAAGAAGCTACCTCTGGAGCAGGTTCTGCCGGCTTGGTATCAGGGCCTAAGGCACCTGCATGAAGCCAATCGGAACTGGCCTACCTTGCTGGGCAGCGAACTTTCCAGCTGGATTGACAGGCAGTTGCTGCCGCCTCTGGTGAAAGCTCTTTCGCTGGCGGAGTTCACCGATGCAGTGGCCTATCTACCGATCTTCATGGCTTTTGTCACCGCTGGACGGGCCAAAATCACCGACTTGCCAGCAACGCCGGCCTATTTGAAATTTGCTATCCGTCTGGTTGCCGACTTCGACCGCCAAGGCTGGTTCATACCGGTACATGCCTTGGTGGTGTCCTATTTACTCGCCTCGCAGAACGAGGCATAAGGAGTTGCAATGCATTTTTTTAGGGATTTGATTCAGCAAAGCCTTGAACGTACCCGCGAGGCGACGCTGGGTGTTCTGGGCATCAATCATCCGGGCCTTCGTCAGCATCTGAGTCAAAGTATGGTGAACGAGCTTGGGGCCGACGGTTGTTTCCTGGCCCCACCAGTGTTCGAGCACACTTTTGGCTGGAAGGAGTCCAAGCTGCGCCTGCAGGATCTGCAGGATGAGCAGCTACTGTCATCCTGCCTGCTTGATACATTGGAGAATGCGCCGGCTTACCAGTTCCCGAGAACTGCACATCCCTACGTTCACCAAGTGCAGGCTTGGCGTACCCTGCGCGACGAAAAACCGCGCTCGGCCGTCATCACTACCGGCACCGGCTCGGGCAAGACCGAATGTTTCATGGTGCCGATCCTAGAAGATCTGGTTCGCGAGCATGAGTGCAGTGCGGCAGCCCTGGTGGGCGTCCGCGCTCTATTCCTCTACCCACTCAATGCCCTGATCAACTCCCAGCAGGAGCGCCTTGACGCCTGGACTCGCAAGTACAGCGATAACATCCGCTTCTGCCTTTACAACGGCAAGACCGAAGAGCGCGCCGACAAAGTCCGCAAGGAACAGCAACAGAAGCCCAATCAGATCCTGTCGCGGGAACTGCTACGCAGGGAGCCCGCTCCCATCCTGATGACCAACGCCACTATGCTGGAGTACATGCTGGTACGCCAGGTCGACAGCCCGATTCTGGAGATCTCGAAGCAGCAACAGTCACTACGCTGGATCGTCCTCGACGAGGCTCATACCTACGTGGGTTCCCAAGCAGCCGAACTGTCCCTATTGCTTCGCCGGGTAGTCCAGGCTTTTGGAATGCAGTCCGAGCAAATTCGTTTCATCGCTACCTCGGCCACTATAGCTGGCGCTGATGCCGAAGAGCGACTGAAACACTATCTGGCAAACCTTGCAGGTGTTGCACTTGATCAGGTTGAGGTCATAGGCGGCTCGCGCGTTTGGCCAGATCTTGCGTTCGACTCGCCAGGCGAAGACATCGCCCTTACGACCATCTGCGATATCGATCCGGACGCCGAAGTATCTCCTACGCGCTTTGAGGCATTGTGCCAGAGCAACATTGCTCGGCGCCTGCGTCACGTCGTGATCACCGCTCTCACGCCACTTGACCTTAACGACCTGATAGCTGAGGTTGCTGGGCATTTGCAGGGAGGCACCCGGCTCGAACAGCAGCGGGAGGTGCTCGACTGGCTCGACACCATGACCGGTACTCACCCGGATAAAAGCCAGCCTCCGTTTCTCAAGCTTCGGGTTCACCTGTTCCAGCGCATGCTTCATGGCCTCTGGGCTTGTGTCGACCCACAGTGCAGAGCGAAATCCAGTCATCTGCAGGACTGGTTGTTCGGTAACGTATATGTGAACCAGCGAGCACGCTGCGAGTGCCATGCCCCGGTGTATGAGTTGGGTTTCTGTGATGACTGCAAGACACCTCACCTTCTGGCCGAGGATCGCAACGGTGAGTTGCACCAGCCTAGTCCCTATGCGGGTGACGAGTTCGCTCTCAACCACGAACAGGGCGGCGAGGACTCACCTGCCGAAGTGGCAAGAATCGACGCCGGCAGTAAGGGGCTGATCATTGCTGGGATGCAGGCAGCACACGACCCCTATTTCTCGTACAACTTGGACCTCGAAAGTCAGAAGTTGGGTGGCGTGAACGCTACCCGCAATATCGGCATCGTGTTGGTAGAGGAGGCAAACTCCTGCTGCAGCAATTGCGATCACTCATCATTTGGCACCAACGATTTTATACGCAAGGCATACCTCGGTGCGCCCTTCTATGTTGCCAACGCCGTACCGACGGTTCTGGAATTCTGCCCCGATCCTGACAAGGAAGATTGCAATGGCCGTTCCCCCGAGGAACTGCCGGGGCGCGGACGCAAGCTGATCACCTTCACTGACAGCCGCCAGGGCACGGCGCGAATGGCAGTCAGAATGCAGCAGGAGGCAGAGCGTTCACGGCTACGGGGGCTGGTGTTCGAAAGTCTGCGAAATGAGCAAGCCAAGGTCGACGCCGCTCCCAAAGACACTCCTAGCGGCAGTCCTGCAGAAATGCTCGTTCTAGCAGACAGCCTGGAAAAACAGGGCTTGGCCGGTACGGCGGCAGATCTGCGTAAAAAAGCTGAGCTTTTGCAGAGCGGCGCCTCTCTGGTAAGCCCGGCCAGAGTTATTCCCTGGCAGCAGATGGCCCAAACCATTGCAGCAGCGAAGGATATTGACCAATTCATTTTGCGCTACAACCGCTATGCCAATCCGGCGTTATTTGATGGCTATGAAGGCGGTCTGACTATGGCGCGTTTACTGCTGGCGCGCGAATACGCCCGGCGGCCCAAGAATCAAAACAGTACAGAAACGCTGGGGCTAGTCAAGGTTGGCTACCAGGGGTTGAACAAGGTTTCGGCGCCTCCGCCGCTGTGGGTCGATACTCGGGCCACTCTCGCAGAAGGCGATGCTAATGATCCCAGAAGCTCTCTGACACCGGAAGACTGGCGCGATTTCCTGAAAGTGGCCCTCGATTTCTACGTCCGGGAAAACACGTTCATCCCAATGGAAACCAAAATGCGTCGCTGGATGGGCAGCCGCTTCAGCCCAAAGGCGCTCTATTCGCCTAAGAGGGAGGACGTGCAGGAAAGCAACACCATCAGAAAATGGCCACAGATCAAGCCTGGGACGCCGAATCGTCTGATCAAGCTGCTCGAGCTGGCAACCGGCCTTGATCGCAACCTGAGTGCGGATGCCGACAAGATCAACAGCTGGCTAGAGGCGGCATGGACGGCACTAGTCAGTGCAGGCATTCTGGAGGCCTCCGATACTGGCCATCGTCTGCGCCTGGAAACTCTTACCTTCTCGCTGCCTACCGAGGGCTGGGTCTGCCCGCTGACTCGGCGTATCTTCGACACCACCTTCCGTGGTCTGACGCCCTATCTGCCGCAAAAAATACAGAGCCAGGATTACCGTTGCCAAAAGATCCAGCTACCAGCTTTTAGTAGTCTCAAGGACGATGGCAGCCCATTGCGCAAGCAAATGCAGATCCGTCAATTGGTCGCAAAAGATCCAATAATTGCCCAGTTACGTCAGGAGTCACTGTGGACTGATATCAGCGACCGTACAGTCGAGGGTGGTTTTTACTATCGGACAGCTGAACACTCGGCCCAACAGTCGGCAAAACGGCTGGATAACTATGTTGAGGAGTTCAAGCGTGGCGACATCAACGCGCTGAATTGCTCCACCACCATGGAGATGGGGGTGGATATCGGCGGCATTTCCGCCGTGGTGATGAATAACCTACCGCCACATCCAGCCAACTATCTGCAGCGCGCCGGCCGGGCCGGACGACGCAAGGAAGCGCGGGCTATTGCCTATACGCTTTGCAAGGCCGACCCACATAATCAGCGAGCCTTCGCCAATCCTAAGTGGCCGTTCGTAACCGCCATTCCGGCCCCAATCATTACGCTCAGCTCAGCGCGTATTGTGCAGCGGCATGTCAACTCTATGTTGCTGGCGTTATTCCTGCGCATGCACAGCAGCAATGATGGCGATCGTACCAAGCTTACCCTGCACTGGTTTTTCGCCCCGGACGACTCGCCCTGCCAACACTTCAAGGCCTGGCTAACGGCGAGCGCCGAGGAATATGGTAGTCCGGTGAAGCAACTGGTGCGTGGCACCTGTTTGGAGGGCCGCTCGCTCAGCTCAATCACTGGTGGAGCCCGACTGGCGTTGCACGATCTCGAGGAACGCTGGTTAGGTGAGTATCGTAATACCTGAATTCATAGAATAAGCGCAACGCTTGAAACGAGAGGCAGAGAGCCAGCCACCGGTAGAATCCAGGCTCTCACACCGAAGGATTCAAGCGCAGATGACTACGCATTACCGGCAGCTGACTCAGGGACAACGTTACCAGATTGAGGCTGGCTTGAGCGCCGCAGAGAGCCAGGCGAGCATTGCAAAGCGGGTCGGCGTGCATCCCTCGACGATCAGTCGCGAGGTTCGCCGCAACAGCACCCAGAATATCTACAAGGCTGTTTCTGCGGCCCATGAAAGTGATGCTCGTCGAGCGGGTGCGCGCAAGTTTTGCAAGCCGGCGACATGGCTCAGCCATCATCTCCCGGTGTGGCTCAAGCATGGCATGAGTCCGGAGCAGATCGCCCAGCGGTTGAAGCAGGAGCAGCCAAGCCGGGCGGTCAGCCATGAGTGGATTTATCGGTTCATTGCCGCCGAACAGCGCGCCGGTGGTGAGCTTTATACCTATCTGCGACATCGCCGAAAGCGCTACCGGAAACGCTATGGAAGCCACGATCGGCGCGGGCAGCTGCGTAATCGCGTGTCAATCAGTGAACGCCCAGCCGAGGTCGAAAGCCGCGAGCGCCTGGGGGACTGGGAGGGCGATACGGTACATGGACTGGGCGGTAACCTGGTGACCCTGGTTGATCGCAAAAGCGGCTATCTGAGCGCCTATCCGGTCAAGCGCAGAACGCGCCGGCAGGTAACGCGGGCGATCAATCTGATGCTTCAGGGCCATGCCGCTCACACGCTGACGCTGGATAACGGAAGGGAGTTTGCCGGGCATGAACGCATCGCGCTACGGAGCCAGTGCCAGGTCTTTTTTGCAGACCCCTATTCATCCTGGCAACGTGGCACCAATGAAAACACCAACGGTCTGCTCCGCCAGTATTTCCCCAAGGGCAGCGACTTCAGCAAGCTGACCGTCGAAGCCGTCAATCGGACAGTAGCGAGGATCAATCTACGCCCGCGCAAGCGCTTGGGCTGGAAGACGCCGTACGAAGTGCATACAGGGGTGAGCGTTGCACTTATGTGTTGAATTCAGGATATTAATCAGAAGCTTCAGGCCGCCAGCGACGGGCCTTACAAGAAGGCACTGGCACTGGAAAAACAGCGCCACGAGAATGAGTACCTGCTTCGCTATCTGGCGTCCTCTGCATTCCTGCCTGGATATGGCTTTCCTACGGATGTAGTGAGCCTCAAAACTTACAATGTCGAAGACTTCTTGCATCAACATAGAAAAGAGGATGCTAGTCGCGAAGACAGCATCTTCGACAACAAGGAAATGCCATCACGCAGCTTGAATATCGCAATTCGTGAATATGCTCCCGGCGCACAGGTAGTGATCGATGGACGCGTCTATCGTTCCGCCGGTGTCAGCCTGCAGTGGCATGCTGATGGACAGGTCAACGAGGCACAAAAGTTCGATATCGCCTGGCGCTGCTCGGAGTGCGGTAGCACTGGGGTGATCGAAAACGCCTATGCAAACGACGCAGGGCTGTGCTGCTCGCATTGCACGACGCCGATTCCATCCAGCGAGCGCCGCATGGTGCTTCGTCCGGGCGGCTTCGTAACCGACTTTTACGAGGAAACCACCAACGACGTCACTTCGCAAAAGTTCATCCGCGTCGAGCGACCGCGCATCCAGCTGATTGGAGAAAGCATTGCGCTGCCTGATGAACGCTGCGGCTTTGTGCGCTTTGGTCATGAAGGCAGTGTTTTCCATCACTCATCCGGCGAACATGAAAAAGGTTATGCCGTCTGCATGACCTGTGGACGTGCCGAGTCCATCCTCGCCTCGGGCGAAGTGCCTAAGGATTTGCAGCCCGATAAAGCCCACCGCCCGGTTGGCGGAGTTGCCGGCAGCCGCAAGGAGAGAGATTGTTCGGGCGAAGCGGTCAAGGCTGGTCTGCATCTTGGTTATCAGATTCGCACCGATGTATTGGAAATATTCCTCAGGAACCCACTCACTGGAGAATGGCTACTTGACTCAATCAAGGGGCGTCTGATCGCCGCGACTATCGGCGTCGCCATGCGCGATGTGATCGCCGACCGACTCGGTATTGCCAGCGGAGAGATGGGTTTCAGCTATCGTTTGGATCGCGACAGAGACAGCAGGCAAGGGCGCTCCGTCATCCAGTTGTTCGATGAAGTCAGCGGTGGTGCCGGTTTCGTTCTGGCCGGCCTGAGCGATCTCGCTCTGCTACTGAATAAGGCGCTGGAGCGCCTGCGCTGCCCAGTCGACTGCGAGAATGTCTGCTCGCATTGCCTAGCCAGCCAAGATAGCCGTGTCGAGCGCGAGGAACTGGACCGCAAACTGGCGCTGCAATGGCTGAGTGAGTCTCAACTGGTTGAACACCTTGGGCTTCCAGATGTATTCGTAAACATCCATGGCGCTCGCCACTGCTCCGTTGGCCCGCTGCGTGAGCTGAGTTTCGCCGTTAGTTCGTTGGATCGCCGTGATCAAACAGGATCGATCCTAGTGTGTCTACACGGCGACCATGTGAACTGGGATCTCGACCATCCACGTTTTAGGGAGCAGGTGCTTACCTGGGCAATCGCCGAGCGGCTCAAAGTCAGGATCGGCATTACCGATTCCGCTTTGTTGAGTGCCGAGCAAAAGGAAACCCTAGCATTGCTTGCACGTTTGGGCGTTGAGCTACTCGAGCTGGATGCTACAAATCTGCAAGCTCCCCACCTGATTGCCCAGTTGTCATCTCAAGCAGGCGTCAGAAGCCTGTATAGCAGCATGAACAGTGTTGGAGTTCCCGGGGGCGATTGGCTACAAGGTCATTCTGATGTGGTCTGGGTCACCAGCAGACTGATGGCAGCAGTGCCAGGAAATACCATCGACAGCAGTGGCTGGAACCAACGCAAGCAGGGAGCGCGCATTGTTGAAATCACCTCGCAGCTCGATGGCCCAGTCAACACTCTGAGAAGACGCCTAACTACCCTGATCGACGCCCAGATGCCGGAGCTGGCCACCCTGATTACCAATGATCAGGCAGTGTCCATCAGCTACTCGGATCGCTACCTGAAGTCGCCGTGGTCTCTGATGCTGCTAAGCGGCTTCCTGGAACTGTTCCGTAGTGATTATCTGCAATCGTTATCAGTACAAACTCTGGCGCCGAGCGGTAACCAGCCAAGTTATCTGCTCAGCCATGATTGGATGCGGGCGGATAATCAGCAGGCCATTCTCGAGCTCTGGCTCAAGAGCCAGTTTGATATCGTCCCGAACATCAACATCAACATCATGAGCAGCCCCCGTGACTTGCTTCACTGCCGGGTTATCACGGTGAGCTGGGCGTCGGGTAGGGTCAGCAAGATTTTGCTGGATCAGGGTATGGGCTACTGGAGAGGCCGCATGCCATATAGGGATCAAATGAATTTCGACTTCGGTACCTCACACCACGAACAGGCCAGGCAGATGATTGAAAAATATTCAAATGCGCATATGCATCAGGGGGGAGAGTGGCCGACTTATATCAGTTGCGTCATTGATTGATTGTTACTAAATATCTGCGCGGTCGGAATTGTGGGTAATTGCATGGACTTGACCACCCTTTTGCATTCGACTTGACCAGTGCGCATGATCTCCTTACTGGCTGGAATCGACCCAAAGCAAACGGTGGCGAAAGGCAAAAGTCAGCCAAGAGCAGACGGCCCTAGGGATGGTCAGTTGCCGGATCTAGCGATCGCTTAGCCCGTCAGTGGGGAGTGAAGGGATCGTGGCGCAGTTAGCCGTTGACATCGTCAAGACGCCGAGCTTTGAGCGCGGGTTAAGTTGAAGTGAGTCGCAAGAAAGCGAAGACTGTAGGTTGGGCGGATCCCAAAAAAACGGATCCCAAATCGCTAAATCACCCGATCTTACATTTCAGTGCGCCGCCATTTCCATTAACGTATGGCAGATTGACTCCATCATAAAAACGTTTCGGGGATTGCATGGACGTACGCTATTGGGAAGGAGGTCTCCTTTCTTTTGAGATCGACGCTATCGACAAGATGGCCAAAGCATTTGGGCCCAAAGAGCTTCCTCCGGAACCGGTGGCAGGCTCTACGAAAGGGAAGTCGTTTGACGTTCTGAAACAATTGAAGAAGCCTGAGGCAGGCCATGGCGTATGGCCTTGGCGCGGCTACGCAGGTTTTCGTTTCGCGAACTCGCGGGGGGCAGACGGGGAGTTCGACCTCGTCATCGTTACCCACAGCCTCGTTCTTGTTGTCGAACTTAAGCACTGGCGCGGTGAGATCACCAACCACGGCGGTAAATGGCACCAGGACGGGAAGGAAACAGAAGTATCCCCGGTAGACAAAACCCGTAGGAAAACATATGAGTTGAGGAAACGAATCAAGGGTCTCAAGTCTCGGCTGCCTGGCGGGAAAGAGCCTTGGATCGACTTCTGCGTTGTGCTCACCGGAAAATGCACTTTGAATCTTCCCGAGGTCGAGATGCAGCACGTCATGGTGCTGGACGACTTTCTGGAAATGGCCTGTCGGCGCTGATTGAAAACTGACCCACCCTGCCGATTGAAAATTGACCCAGGGCGGATTGCTGATTTGGCATCAGCAATTGTGGATAAGCTTAGCAGTCGTGTCCCGGTGGAAGAGGCATTAAAGCCCCACCGCATGTGGGCATGCGGCAGGGTATTTTCGGTGCGGATCAAAACAGCTCATCGTCCTCGGCACCATCATTGTCTTTGCGCTTTCGTTCACGTGATTTGATCTTGGTCTGGGCGACCAAGCTGCTGTGTTGCAGGCGGTAGGACTCGTTGCCCGTTTCGACGATGTGGCAGTGGTGTGTCAGCCGATCCAGCAACGCCGTTGTCATCTTGGCGTCACCAAACACGCTCGACCATTCCGAGAAGCTGAGGTTGGTGGTGATCACCACGCTGGTGTGCTCGTACAGCTTGGACAGCAAATGAAATAACAGGGCACCACCGCTCTGGCTGAAGGGCAAATACCCCAGTTCATCGAGTATCACCAGGTCTGTTCGTAGCAGCCCTTGAGCGATGCGGCCCGTCTTGCCGTCGTACTTTTCGCGCTCCAGCAGATTGACCAGATCCACCGTGGAGTAGAAGCGCACGCGTTTGTGATGCGTCGTGATCCCGGAAACGGCCAAGGCGGTGGCGAGGTGTGTTTTGCCTGTTCCAGGCCCGCCGATGAACACGACATTCTGCGCGGTATCGGTGAACTCCAGGTTGGACAGATCCCTGATCAGGCGGGCATCTGCGCTGGAAGCGCTGAAGTCGAAGCCGGCCAAATCACGATGCATGGGCAGTTTGGCCATGTTCATCTGATGATTCACTGAGCGCACTGCTCGATCTGCATGTTCTTGTTGAAGCAGATGTTCGAGCAGCCATTTCGAGGATGCCGTCGAAGCTTCTCCTTGCGAGGCTAGTTCCTCCCAGGCGCTGGCCATGCCATGCAGACGCAGTTCTTTGAGTTCCGCCATAAGATCACGCATTGCGAGTCTCCTCATCGGTGGTACGGAGCCGGTCGTAGCGTGCCGTATTGGCGACAGGCGCTATCTTGAGTTGAAGGCTGGTTTCGGCGGACGGAGGGGCTGCTGTCGATGTCAGTCGAGCCAGGACATTCAGGATGTGGTCAGCACTCAAGCTGCCGGATTCAAGTACCAACTCCACAGCCACCAATACGGCGTCGAGCCCGGCGATGGGAACAGCCGCCAGTACTTGAGTCATGACGCGATCACCATTGGTGTGCCGCCTCAGACCGCGTTTTAGCAGTTGCAACGGCTTCGGCAGATCGGCAAACGGAGCGCCATTGCGCAGCGCACCGGGCTTGCGTTCGATGAGCGGGATGTAATGCTGCCAGTCAAAACTGACCTGATCTCGATCAAACAGGCGCTCGTGACTGGCAATCATCGTTTCATCGGCGATGACCACCACCCGTGTGGGATACAAACGGCTGCTGACCCACTGACCGACCCGCTCACACGGCACCGAGTAGCGATTTCGCGCCACGCTGATCAGGCAGGTGCTGGAGACCCGTACGGTGCGCTCGACGTAGCCATCAAAGGCAGTCGGCATCGGCATCAATTCGGCGCGTTCCAGCTCCAGGACGTCCGCCACTGTCAGCCCGTTGTACTGCGGGTGCACCAGTTCGTCCCAGAGCGCACGGCAGCGTTGGCCGAGCCAGGCATTCAATTCCTCGAAGGTATGGAACATGCAGTTTTGAGCATCGAGCCAGATGCGCCGTCGGCTGTCTTGAACGTTCTTTTCAACGATGCCTTTTTCCCAGCCGGAGGCCACGTTGCAGAAGTCCGGATCGAATAGGTAGTGGGCACACATGACGGCAAACCGGGCATTGACTGTGCGGCCTTTGCCTTTGTTGACCTTGTCGACAGCCGTTTTCATATTGTCGTAGATGCCGCGACGCGGCACCCCACCTAACGCGCCAAACGAGCGGGTATGGGCGTCGAACAACATCTCGTGGCCTTGGCTGGGATACGCAACCAACCAAAATGCGCGACTGGCGCACAGCTTCATATGGGAGACCTGGATGCGTCGGAACAGGCCGCCGATCAGCAGACCTTCTTCGCTCCAGTCGAATTGAAAGGCCTCCCCGAGTGCAAAGGTCAGCGGCACAAAGGCCCGTAAAGACTTGCCTTGCTCGCCGCGCCACGCACGGATGAAGGCGGTGAGCTGGCTGTAGCCGCCGTCGTAGCCCTCGGCCTTGATCTGTTCGAAGAGTGCTTTGGCACTCCTGCGGTTGTGCTTTGCCCGAAACGAATCGGCCTTGAGCGCCAGCTCCAGCGTCTCGTGAAATGGACTGAGTTTGTTGAAGGTTGCGCACCGTTGGTACGCCGGCTGGGTGGCTTCGGGTGCTCTGACCCATTTTCGAATGGTGTTTCTCGACAGTCCGGTACGCTTGGCTATCTGATGCAGCGAGAGCTTGTCGCGGAAGTACATCCGCCGGATTTTTCCCAACATTTCCATGCTGATCACCCTGTGTTCTCCTGCTCGAAAAGTGAGCAGAAGCAGTTGAACACCTGGGTCAGTTTTCAGTCGGCAGAACAGCCTTTACTGGGTCAGTTTTCGGTCAGCGGCAACAGTCAGCATGGAAAATCGGATCGATCACAGCCTCCACGTATCTTTTCACCGCGCCTTGGGCTACCCGATCAGAAACAGTTGGGATGCCAAGGATGCGTTCCTTGCCGTTGTCTTTCGGAATGCGTTTTTCCCGCACAGATGGCGGGAAATACGATCCTGAGCACAACCGGTTCCAGATGCGGTAAAGGTTTTGATCTCGTTGCCGACCAAAGTCCGTGAGCGTCTGACCATCACAGCCCGGCGCACCACGGTTACGACGTACATCTTGATATGCCATCCACACCAGCGACTTCGGTATTTCGAATGCTTTTCGCTGCACTAAAACGTCATCCTCGTTCGAGTTGTGTCCTGCACAACGAAAGTGATCCCCACCCCTTCGCTCCAGTCCCATTACAGGCCCTTCGTCACTACTACGGGTGAGTCCGTCCCTATCCCTGCGATACGTGCCGAGGATAGGTTCTCACGTTCCCCAAAATGGCTTGGCTCAGGTTCTTGCTGCCTTAACAACGGGTGCCGTGCAGTCGGTAGACAGGTGTCCTCTGCACTTCTCGGGGCCCGGCTTTACAAGCCCGTTTTGACACCAGCTAAGATTTCGTCGCTTCATCAGTCAGTTCACTTGCGTTCAACTACCTGAGCCTTACGTGACAGTAGTTTCTCTGCCTTTACCCG
Organism: Pseudomonas sp. B16120; assembly: GCF_044218845.1. Lineage (NCBI taxonomy): Bacteria > Pseudomonadati > Pseudomonadota > Gammaproteobacteria > Pseudomonadales > Pseudomonadaceae > Pseudomonas > Pseudomonas sp. B16120. The sequence goes on along the minus strand of NZ_CP162588.1, from coordinate 5,561,614 downwards.
AATCGCTCACCACCAGCATGCTGAACATGCTCGCAGCATCGGGTCGTTTGGTCAGTGCGCCTGTACGCCCTGACCGGAGGGCCGACCTCCATCCATTTTGGAACATGGATTGTCACGCCACCATTTTCATGCCGTCATGACTTCTCCTTCGTGACACACAAAACCAATTCTTATGTCCTAGCCGTCTACAGTCGTGTGTTGCCTATCGGCACCGTGCCGTCGTTCAGGTAACGACTCAGCGCTGTCCAGCGCCTGAATTTTTCGCGTGTCCATACATACGCAGATCCTCTCCAGTGATGAGCGTGCTGAGCCAAAAGTGAGCACGCCAAATCCCCGACAGCAGTCGATACCGTGGGGCGTTCACGGAGGTGAAATAGATCTGAAATATTTTCGGATGTGATTTCGATCGGTAACAGCTGGTGCTTGCGGTAACTGAACTTGGGTTGACTTGCCGATCTCAAGACCTATAATTACCAAATGGTAATTAATGGTGGTTGTAGATGCTCCGACAATCTGCGGCAAAAAGTGGGGATGCGACGTGCAGATCTCGTCGCAGAATAAAAAGTAGATGGGCGTTAATAGTGGGTTGGCCGCTTGTTACAACCAGAGTGCGAATGTCAAGGCGCTTTGCTATGGCATCGTCCGTGCTGTTCGCTTCTGCGGTGGCAGTCTGGTACCCGATTCCTTACAGGGATAGTGTGACTACTGATGATGCCTACGTCCGGGCCGATCTGACCCCGCTAGTATCACACGTTGAAGGATATCTCGTGGATGTGCCGATCCGCGACAATCAGAGAGTGCGCTCTGGCGATTTGTTGGCATTAGTGCAGGATACTGATTATCGAGAAAAGGTTGCCGAAGCTCAGGCTAAGGCTGATTTAGCCGCTGCCGCGCTGGTCGAATCTCGCAGCCAAAAGCAATATCAACAGATTCAAGTAGAAGCGGCTGCGGCATCCTTACGGGCTTTACAGGCTGAGTTGGATCGCGCAGTTGCTGATCACAGTCGCTATCATGCTTTACTGCCAAGTGGATCGGTGTCTCGCCAGCAGGTTGATGGTATTGATGCAGACGTTAAGCGTTTGAGCGCTAATCTTGCCCAGAGGCGCGCCGAGTGGATGGCGGCGCAACAGCGGGAGAAAATGAGCAATGCGAGTATAAACAAGGCGAGAGCCAATCTTCAGGCTGCACAGTCGAGTCTGAATCTGCGCAATATAGATCTTGGCTGGACACGTATCACGTCTCCGGTTGATGGCGTCATTGGCGAGCGTCATGTGCGTCCTGGTATGTATGTGCGCACCGGAACGCTGATCGCCGATGTAGTTCCGCTGCCACATGTTTGGGTGGTCGCAAATTTTAGGGAAAGCGAGATAACGCATATACGCCCAGGACAGCGCGTTACTATTTTGGTTGACAGTCTGCCTGGCCAAGCATTCGAAGGTAAGGTTGACAGTCTTCAGCCTGCCAGCGGGGCGCAGTTTGCTTTGCTTCCAGCCGACAATGCGACAGGTAATTTCACTAAGGTAGTTCAGCGTTTTCCGGTGAAGATCACACTTGACCCGAGTCAGGATTCGCAGTCCTCTCTGCTCCCGGGTATGTCCGTTACTACGACCATTCACACATCAACCGGACTGAGTTCAGGAAATTTTATTGATTGGTTAACCGGCTGGCTGCGAGGGCGGGTGTGAGTGACTCTTTAGGCCCTGCCGTATCAGAAGTGAATAGTCGGCTGAAGTCGCGACTTTTTCCCGGATCTTTGATTCGATGGGATCGTCGGCGTTTTTCGGCCTGCGTGGCCGCTATTGCTGCAGCCTGGATGACCGTGCTCGGTGCCCGATACGTTGTGCTGGGATTTGCCGATGTACGGGGTGGTTTAGGCCTGGGGGTTGACGAAGGTACTTTGCTTTCTTCAGCTTATGCCGCTGGAGATGTCGTCGGCGTGGTGATTGGCTGCTGGTTGGCAACTGCGTTATCACTTCGACGGGTGTTGTTAGGGGCAACGTTGCTCTTTATGGCTACCTCGGTATTAATGGCGTTCAGCCCTCCTTATGCTGCTCAGGTCATCGTTCGCTTTGCACAGGGTATGGCCGGCGGGGTCCTATTACCGATGGCGATAGTTGCGCTATTGCGAACTCTACCGGCTAGGCATCGTGCTCTTGCTTTGGCACTGTATACCTCCGCCTCGACTCTGGCCCCGCAGTTGGCCGCTGCAATCACAGGCTGGCTGCTCGACCACTGGGGATGGCGCGCACTGTTTCTCGCAAACCTACTGCCTGGCATATTCGCATTGATCGCGGGTTTCTATGGTCTGCCGCGCGAAAGACTGCGTTTGCGGCCTTTGCTTCATATGGATCGGTTTGGAATGCTCCTGTTCGTTGGCGGGCTTGGCATGCTCGCCTGTGCTTTCGATCAGGGTAATCGGCTTGATTGGTTACAGGCAACCCCAATTAGAGTGTTGCTATTCGCCGGTACGGTTGCCATATGCGGATTTATATATCACGTGGTCAGAGTGAGGCATGATCGCCTGCTAAATGTAGAACTGCTGTCGAGACGCAATATAGTACTGGGCATTTTGGGAATTTTGCCTTTCAGTGTCGCCGTGACAGGTTGCAGCTATGTGATTCCCCAATTCCTTATACAGATACACAGCTATCATCCGCGCGAATTGGGAGCGGTGCTGTGGGATGCAGGCTGGCCGCAATTGATTAGTTTTGCGGGCGCGGTAGTGTGCTTGGATAGGAAATGGTTGGGAGGTCCCCGTCGTTTACTTGTATTGGGGGGCGTATTGGTCGCCACGGGTGCTCTGCATGACAGCTTGAACATCGACGGCTCATGGGAGGGCGGTGAGTTGCGCATTGGGCAGATATTGCAGGGCTTAGGGCTGCCCCTGATCTTGTTGCCACTGCTGTATTTGTATGTTGGCGATCTTTTGCCGCGCGAGGGATTGCATGCTGCTATGGCATTCAATGTTATGCGCAGTATCTGCGGTACGGCGGGTTTGGCTTGGGTTAGCACTTTGGATCGAGTACGTGAGCAAACCCGATCTAATGTACTTATGGATCATGTGAGCACATCCTCGGCCGCTGTTTCAGCGAGGCTGGATGCCCTTATCTCGGCAGTCAGTATGCGGTCCAGCGGCAGTGATCAGGCGACGGAACAGGCATTGCATCTACTAGCTAGTAATGTGCGGCTTCAATCTCAGATTTTGGCGCATGCCGATACCTTGGCAGCGATCGCTGTGGTTACATTAATAGGTGCAGTGTTGGCGGCATTTATGATGCCCTACGGATCGGGACATCCCAGTTCTAATGTCCGCCACGCTTGAGTACCATCTTATTAGCACTCCCGCCAGAGTGTATGATATTTAATGGTATCCATACTCAAAGGACTTCATTGATGTTGAGTCTGAATAATGCCCTTTAGTCTATTGCGACGGCGCAATTTAAGACTGAGCGAATCAGTCAGCCGATGAGGATTGCGGTGGAGGACGCTGGAGGGGATTTAATCGCGCATATCCGGATTGGTGAGTTCGGTATTAGCCCTTTAGATCTGGCTCGATATATTCAGTCAGACGGACTGCTCTTCGCTATAAATAGTTCGCACGGGGAGGGGGGCAGTTGCGATATATTCTTGGCGAATACAGTTGCTTTGCGACGGTACTGTTATAGGAGCCGTCGGAGTGATTGGCGGTGCGCGTGAGCGGGACGATTTAATCGTGTGAGCTGGCGTCGCAACTTTTAGTTAGCTCCGTCGCGCGTCAATGCCTGCATGGCAGCAGGTGCTCCATGCAGGAAGCGAATGATAGATATTTCGATAAAGCGATCCAGATCTTCCGGAACTGTCATGTCATATACCCAGCGACGTTGGGCAAGATAAAATAATTCACCATGTAATCCCCATGCAACTTCAAGCTCAGCCGACGATAAGGTCTCACCGGGCGGCTTTTCGCAGGAAAGCTCACGTAATTCCATCGCCACTGGTTCGATCACTTTGGTCTGGATTAGGGAAAGATAACGTTGACTGATGTCGACGCCCTTGAGTCCTGCAAAAATAAAAATCCTAACCCAGTCATATCGAAAGATCGCAGGCAAATATGCCTTGTAAAAGTCGATTAATCGCGCTTCCAAGGTCTTTCCAGGCTGCTTTAGCATTGCCTCCCATTCAGGTTGCCAGCGGCTAAGGTAGACCTCTTGGTACACTCTATCTATCAACGCCTCTTTCGTTGCGAAATAACGAAACAGGTTCTGGTGTGTGATTCCAAGGCGTTCGGCTAACTCGCGTAGGGTACCTTCGAATCCGACCTCGGCGAAAAAGCGTACCGCCTCTTCAATAATCTCCCTCTCACGCTCTTGGGGGGGCATGCGTTTGCGTTTGTTTGGCGTTGGCCTCGAGGAGTCGTCGATCGTCTCGGTGGGGGCACATTTGCGTTTCGATTGTGGTGATCTGATCATGCTTTCAGCATAACGATAGACAATCGCTTGGTAAACAAGGTGGGACGCTTTGCAGTGAAATGTCGCACCACGCTCACTAATTACTGATTGGTAAATAACTGTTGATCGGTTGATTTTTTGCCCTATAATTACCATCCGGTAATTATTCGCGTTGAGGACAAACTGAAGCGCATTTCAAATCAATTAGGAGGATTTCTGTAATGGCTAAAGCCCCCGAAACTGTATCAGTCAACGATCAGCGTTTCCTTGCTGGCCAGGCGGCGTTTGAGGAGATCACTGGGCTGCGTTCTAGTGAATTCTTGGACGGGCTAAAGGACCTTGCTCCTGCTATAGGCCGATTTGTTATGGAGTGGGAATTTGCCGATGTCTATGGGCAGAGTTCGTTAGATCTGCGTACCAGAGAACTCATTATGGTAGCTGGATGTGTTGCGCTAGGAGCAACTGCTGCTCCCATTCTGAAACTGCGAATTGGCTCAGCCTTGCGTGCCGGTGTTTCGCGTCAGGAAATTATTGACACAATTATCCAAATAGGTATAGCTGCCGGAGTTCCTGCTGCACTAGCGGCGATTCAGTCTGCTGGAGAAGTATTTGCAGTGCTCGATGCTTAAAGTGTTATCTGTTGCTTTTTTAGTAGGGAGCTCGAGAATAAAAAAAGGCTCTGCGATGTTTGGAAGGCCCGGCTAGGGGTGGTCTGAGGTAGCCATATTTTTTTGTAAAATTCGGCTGCCTCCAATTTTGAAAGTGCCGATTTGATCCAAAACGCTCAGATCACTCACTCATTCCTATCTTTATTAGCCGCCGTGAGAGCCTCACGGCGGCTATTCCCTATATTACAGGCACACCTCTCCTGTATCGCTCGCTAAATGTCGGAATGCCATCCACAGATTCGACATTGCAAATCGCGTCGCCAGATGTGCCGTGTCCTTTGCCAGGCTAGGGAAGCGTGTTTTCACAAAACTGAACTGGCTATTGATCATTGGAAAGGGTGTTAGAACTTATTCAACATTACTTTACCGGTCGCTTCTGTAGGCTCGTTATATACGTCGCTCTGAATCGCATGCCTACCTGCAGTGGGTGTCGATGCGACTTCAGTGGGGATACTACTGCCAAGCTTATCCACTGCTACTGGGGCACAAAAACATAAATCTTTCTTGGGTCATTTTTCAATAAGCTCCAACATGTAAGCCTGTGCTTGCTATTGTGTAGCTGCGAAGCGACGCCCGGTCTGGCTCTGACGTAACAGCCGTATTCATCGTTAGCCGAGTAAATTTTTAAGCCCGGTTACTGACAAGCTTTTAAGCAGGTTGATCATCACTCCAGTGTTCCGTCACTTGAAGGATGTCAGCTTTGGTGGTCTTAGCTTCATGATGGTGAGAGCCATGGCAGTTTGAGAGTCTGCCACAGCTATTTGTTAAAAAGCTAAACTCGCTTCGCGTCTATATTCAGCGCTAGCTTGTAACTTTTCTGGTTTTCAAGGTTTTTAATGTAGTTTTCAATATGTGGAAATTCGCTCTTGGATTTGAGCAGGTTGAGCGCGCCTTTTACCACAAATCCTAGCATGAAGTCTGCTCCTGTGAGTCTCTCCTCGATTAAAAACTTTTTGTTATTCAAGTGGTTGTTTAGATAGGAAAAAACTTTATTGAATTCAGCTTCGGCGTAGTTGTTAAGGAATTTTAGTTCGGTTCCAGATTGTGTTTCAAACTCATTAAATATTTTCAGTAAGAACGGAAGCATTGCCGAGCTTTCTGAGAAATGGATCCATTGTAAGTAGTCAAGGTATTCTGCAGAGCTTTCTGTTGGTGCTAAATGAGGTGCAAATTTTTTTATCAGGATTTCTGCGATCGCGCCTGACTCCGCAATTATTTTTCCATCAAGCTCGATAACTGGAGATTTGCCTAGGGGGTGAATGCCCCTCAGTGTCTCGGGGGCTAGATGTGTTTTTTTATCACGCTGATACCGAATAATTTCATATGGTTGGCCTATTTCTTCCAGCAGCCACAGAATACGAAACGACCTGGAGTCATTGAGGTGGTGAAGTTTTATCATCATTTTTACGCCTTCTGAGTGATCTCGGTAAGGGAAATGTGCATTGTCTGAGGCTATCGATAGGTAATTTGCGGACTCGCAACGAGTAGGCAAGAAATTGTATCTGTCAATATGCGACCAGTCTACTATTCTGGTGGGCTGAATGCTCCGATAGCACTTACGGTCCGCTCCGAGTCCTTTGAGATCTGCATCTCGATGCTTGTCTTCTAGCGAGAGAGGAGTGCGCCCACAGAAATCCAAGGAGCTTTGGGAGGCTTAGGATTGGTTCTTTGCGTGTACTGCGGCGCTATGAGGATGCCGAGCGTGGGTTGGTGTTTAGACCTGCGGCGGCCATCAACAATTGCTACAATCTCTGGAGCAAAAAACTCACATAGACGACTGGTCTATTTTATGGTAGCTTGCACTGATGAAACCACGTTACGATGATACGCGCCAACATTTGCTCGATACGGGTCACCGAATGATGGTGGTTAAGGGGTTCACGGGTGTTGGGCTTAACGAGATTCTGCAAGCCGCAAGTGTGCCAAAAGGTTCGTTCTATCATTACTTCAAATCCAAGGAGCAGTACGGGCAGTGCTTGCTCGAGGATTACTTTCGCAATTATCTGGCGAACATGGATGAACGATTTGCCGCTACCGGCAATACAGCCCGTGAGCGGCTTATGGGATATTGGCAGAAATGGCTTGAAAGCTATTGTAAGCCCTGCGATGAGCAAAAGTGTCTTGTAGTTAAACTGAGCGCTGAGGTTGCAGATCTTTCGGAGGTTATGCGCCTCACTCTCCGTGACGGAACAGATCAGATAATTGAACGTATTTCTGGCTGTCTTGAGCAGGGTCAACTAGACGGTTCTTTGCCGCAAGGTGATGCTTACCGAACGGCCTTGGCGCTATACCAGCTTTGGCTTGGTGCAAGCCTGCTGAGCAAGCTGCACCGTAACAGTCGGTCGCTAGAAAATGCCATGGCTACTACTCTGATGATGCTGGTCCCTGAGGAGGCGTGATTACGAGATCGCCCACCCTCCCGCCTCGGTAGGGTGGCTTTTTTATGTGAAAAATAGCAGACTGGTCTAATTTTTCCGTTGATGCGGTTGTTTTTCCCCGCCATCCAAGGAGTGTGAAGATGTCTCAATCAAAGCAAATCAATCGAAGCGTTGTTCTGGCATCGCGTCCACATGGTGCGCCTGTCGAAGCGAATTTTCTTATTGAACAAGGTCCAATTCCTGAACCCGCAGAGGGGCAGGTACTTCTGCGTACTATCTATCTATCGCTAGACCCTTACATGCGTGGTCGCATGAGTGATGCGCCGTCCTATGCCCCTCCTGTCGAAGTGGGCGGAGTAATGGTGGGGGGCACTGTATGTCGTGTGGTTGCCTCAAAGCATCATGCCTATAAAGTGAATGACTGGGTGCTGTCTTTTAGTGGTTGGCAGGACTATGCGCTGTCTGATGGCAGCGACCTGACCCCTTTGGGCGATTCGCCAGCGCAGCCGTCTTATGCATTGGGCATATTTGGAATGCCAGGCTTCACCGCATACATGGGCTTACTGGATATTGGTCGGCCGCAGGCGGGTGAAACGCTGGTGGTGGCGGCTGCTACCGGGCCGGTCGGTGCGACTGTCGGGCAAATCGGCAAGATCAAGGGCTGTCACGTGGTCGGTGTGGCCGGAGGGGCGGAAAAGTGCCGGCATGCTGTCGAGGTGCTAGGTTTCGACGCCTGCCTCGATCATCGAGCGCCGGACTTCGCCGAGCAACTGGCCAAGGCCTGCCCGTCGGGTATCGACATTTACTTCGAGAATGTCGGTGGAAAAGTCTTCGATGCTGTGCTGCCGCTGCTCAATGCCAAGGCCCGAGTGCCGGTCTGCGGAATTATTGCGCACTACAACGATACCGCTTTACCCGACGGGCCAGATCGCTCGCCTGCCTTGATGGGGGCTATTCTGCGTAAGCGTATTAAAGTCCAAGGCTTCATTATTTTTGATGATTACGCGCACCGCTACGACGAATTCTTTAACGATATGTCAAGCTGGTTTGCGCAGGGCCGGATTAAGTATCGTGAAGAATTGGTGAGTGGTCTAGAGGAGGCGCCTAAGGCCTTTATCGGCCTGCTAGAGGGGCGTAATTTTGGCAAGCTAGTGGTTCGGGTAAGTGAAGACTGATTGCCTGTTGTTGGAATGACAGTGTTTTTTGCTCTGCCAGCTCAAGCTCCTTGCTGGTAGGGCTTTTTTATTTAAAAAGATCCAGGCCACTAAGTACAAGTAATGCCTGTGGGGGGATTATGCACGCACGCAGTAAGCGCTCGCATCAAATAAACGCCGCGTTCTGGCGTGTACTGGTTGGCTGCTTGGGGCTTTACCCAACGCTTTTGTTGGTGCTGAGTATATTAGCCCCGCTGACCCGTGATTTGAGTTTCCCAGTAATGGTATTGGTGGAGGTGCTGGTATTGGTACCAATCACCCAGCTTGTCTCCTTTCCGCTGGCCGGGTGGTTGGTTGCCCGTTTAAGGCGGATTAATTCGTGAACGTATGAGGCTGTTTTGGCCTGTTTCCCATACCGCACCCACATGATTAAAGCGATAACTAAGGTTGTCAGCATTAAAAATACTAGTCTGAGGAATGAAGATGCAAACGCTAATCATCAATGGACAGTCGCACCAAGTCGACGTGCCGCAGGATATGCCTCTGCTTTGGGTCTTACGCGATGTGCTTGGCCTCACCGGGACAAAATACGGCTGTGGTATTGCTCAGTGTGGCGTTTGCACCGTGCATCTTGATGGTCAGCCGATACGTTCGTGCGTGACCCCTGTTGCTGCTTTGACGGGCCGCTCAATCACCACCATTGAAGCCATCGGTGAGACTGCTGTCGGTCAAGCCGTTCAACAGGCTTGGCTGGCGCATGAGGTGGTGCAATGCGGTTACTGTCAGTCAGGGCAGATCATGGCGGCCACTGCTCTGCTGCAGAGCCAGCCCGCGCCAGACGATCAGGCGATTGATGCTGCAATGGCAGGCAATCTTTGTCGCTGCGCCACCTACACCCGTATTCGCACAGCCATCCACAGTGTTGGCCGTGTAGAGGAGGCGTGAGATGAAGAAGACAATCGAAATGAATGTTGATATGTCCCGTCGCCGTCTCTTGCAAGGCAGCGGTATCGCGGTCGGCGGCTTGGTGTTGAGTACCTGGCTACCGCCGTTGGTGTCCAAAAGCGCTGCCTCCGAGGCTGCTGCCTTAGGCCGGCTGGGTGATCGCTCCGCTGAGGGGTTCGGGGCCTTTGTGCGGGTGGGCCCAGATGGCGTGGTCACGGTGATCTCGCCGAAGATTGAAATGGGTCAGGGCGCGCAAACTGGTATAGCAATGATGGTGGCGGAGGAGCTTGAGGTCGATTTGGATAAGGTAGTAATCCAGGAGGCCCCACCGAACTCCGCACTGTATACCGATACCTTGCTTCAGTTTCAGGCCACTGGTGGCTCGACCTCTACCCGTTACACCTGGGAGCCGCTGCGTCGGGCGGGCGCTACAGCGCGCATTCTGTTGATTCAGGCGGCAGCGCTGCAATGGCGCGTCGCGCCGAGCCTGTGTCATGCGCAGAATGGCCAGGTGTTTGGCCCCAAAGGCCTGCAGGCTGACTACGGCGATTTGGTCGAGGCCGCTGCGACGCTGCCGTTGCCCGACGCGGTGCCGCTGAAAACCCCCGAGCAGTTCAAGCTGTTGGGCACTCCCGCGCAACGCCTGGACACGCCCGCGAAGGTCAACGGCAAGGCGCGTTTTACCATTGACCTGCAAATCCCCGGGATGCTGGTGGCCTCCAGCATCACCTGTCCGGTGTATGGCGGACGGCTGCGTTCGGTTGATGAAACTGAGGCGCGACGGGTGTTAGGGGTTCGCGACATCGTGCGTTTGGACAATGCCGTGGCCGTTACCGCAAGTAACTTTTGGGCCTGCCAGCAGGCCATCAAAGCGTTAAAGATCGAGTGGGAACTTGGGTCGAACGCTACTATCGGATCAAAGCAACTGGACCAGGAGCTGCTAGCCGCAAGTAGCCGTGATGGCGTGGTCGCTAAGCGCACAGGCGATATTGAGCAAGCCAAACAGGGATCTTCCAGCCAGTTCGAGGCCGTTTACGAGCAAGCGCTGTTGTCGCATTCGCCGCTTGAGCCCATGAGCTGCGTGGCCCATGTGCGTAAAGATGCGTGCGAGCTATGGGTGGGCACCCAAGTGCCGGTCTTCGCCCAACAGACGGCCGCCCAAGTCACCGGGCTGCCCTTGGAAAAAATCCAGGTGCACAATCAATTGATCGGTGGGGCATTTGGCCGGCGTCTGGAGTTCGACTTCATCACCCAAGCAGTGGCCATCGCGCGTCAGGTCGATTACCCGATCAAGCTGGTCTGGAGCCGTGAGGAGGACATGACCCACGACCTGTATCGGCCGCTCTATGCCGATCGTATGCAAGCCGCCCTCGATAAGCAGGGGCGTCCGCTGGGCTGGGAACACCGTATCGCTGGTGCCTCGATTCTCGCCCGCTATGCCGGCAGCTTGCCTCCCAGCGGCGTGGATGCCGATGCCGTTGAAGTCGCGGTGGAACCCATCTACCGCCTGCCGCATTTGCAGGTTCGCTATATCCGCCAGGAGCCGAGTGTCGTGCCCGTGTCCTGGTGGCGAGGCGTGGGCCCTCTGCGGGGGACCTATGCCCTGGAGTGTTTTATTGATGAGCTGGCGCACAATGCCAAGGCCGACCCGGTGGTCTACCGTTTGGAGCTGTTGGCGGACCAGCCACGTGCCCAGGCGGTGCTGCGCTTACTTGCTGAGAAGAGTGACTGGTACCAGTCTTTACCTGCTGGGCAGGGTCGGGGTGTGGCAGTAAGTTCGGTGTTTGGCAGCTATGTAGCAACTCTCGTTGAGCTTGAGATGCAGGGTGAATTTGGCTTGCGCATTAAACGCTTGATCAGTGTTGTGGACTGCGGCTTCGCGACTAACCCGACGTCGGTCTTGGCGCAGGTTGAAGGTGGGACATTATTCGGTCTGTCTGCTTCGTTGTTCAACGAAATTCTTATCGAGAACGGTCAGGTTCAGCAGACCAACTTCCACAACTATCGGCAGCTGCGCATAAGTGAGGCGCCAGCAGTTGAGGTGCACCTGCTGCCTAGCCTGGAAGCACCGGGCGGAGTCGGGGAAGCCGGTACTGCGCTGATCGGTCCAGCTTTGGTTAACGCTCTCTACGCTGCTTCCGGTACGCGCATTCGTCGGTTACCACTTAGCCGTGCTGGCTATTATCCGGTTTGAGGAGTTACTCGTGAATTTGATAACAAGTTGGCTATTGCTCGCTAGCGGATTCCTGGTGGCGCAGTTTGCGTATGCGCAGGAGGACTTACTTGCCAGGGGCGAGTATCTTGCGCGCGCTGCAAATTGCGTGGCTTGCCATACCGTGCCCGGTGGTAAACCCTTCACCGGTGGTGTCGAATTTAAGCTGCCATTCGGCTCGCTTTTTTCGCCCAATATCACTCCAGATAAGCAAACTGGCATCGGAGCCTGGACTGATGATGAGTTCGTTAGCGCGCTGCGAACCGGCGTGGGGCGCGATGGCAAACACTACTATCCAGCATTCCCTTATACGTCCTACAGCAAGATGTCGCGTGACGACATCCTGGCCATCAAAAGCTATCTCGATAGCCTGGAGCCAATCGAGCAGGTGGCTCAAGAGAACCAGCTGAACTTCCCGTTCAATCAGCGTTGGGGGATGTTTTTCTGGAATATGCTGTTCCTGGACGACAAGCAATTTCAAACCGAGGCCCAGCACTCTAGCGAGTGGAATCGAGGCAAATACCTAGTGGAAGGTCCTGGCCACTGTGGTGAGTGCCATTCGCCTCGGAACCTGTTCCAAGCTGTCAGCAAAGACCGTTCGCTTGCCGGTAACCTGATACAGGGTTGGAACGCTTACAACATCAGCTCTGACCCGATAAATGGCGTCGGTGCCTGGCCCACGGACGTGCTGGCGCGTTACTTGAAAGACGGCGCAGCGCCAGGATTCGGGTTGTCCACCGGGCCGATGGCGGAGGTGGTGGAGCACAGTCTGAGCCATCTGACCGACGCCGATCGTCACGCGATCGCCGTTTATCTCAAGGACTCACCGGCGCGCAGCGAAGGTGTGGCTCGTCCCCAGAAGGCTAAGCTTGCACCGCAGGGGGGCGACAATGCCCTTGGCAACAAACTGTTCGCCGAAGCCTGTTCTAGTTGTCACCGCTGGGACGGGACCGGAAACCAGAGTCAGACGGCCATGCTACGGGGTCTAAAGACGGTCAACGATCCTGCCGCCAGTAACTTGCTGGGCGTCCTGCTAAATGGGCATGGTTCGACCGACACTCGGGTAGATCGACGCATGCCGTCGTTCGGGACCATTTACTCCGACCAGGAATTGGCTGCGCTGAGCAGCTTCGTACTGAAACGCTTTGGCGAGACTGGTGCGCAGGTATCGGAGCAAGCTGTGGCCAAGCGCCGTACTGAGTCCCTTCATTGAGCCGAGGTGCCTCATGTCTGGTCTGATTCCACTGCTGGATGTACTCCTGGCGGAGCGCAATGCTGGCCGAGAAGCGGTGCTTGCGACCGTGGTAAAAGTCGACGGCTCTGCGTATCGGCGACCAGGAGCGCGGATGCTAGTCTCGCGCTTCGGCAGGCCCGAGGGGACCATCAGTGGTGGCTGCCTGGAGGCGGAAGTCGCCAGAAAAGCCTGGTGGTTAACTGAAGCTGGGCCTGCACTGCGTAGCTACAGCACCTCCGAGGCGGATGAGGGCAGTGAGGAAGCGCTGAGTTTCGGGCTGGGCTGCAACGGTAAGGTTCACGTATTGTTCGAGCGGCTGCCTGCCAGTGGACCTTGCGCGTTGATTACTGCGTTGCTTGGCGTTCGCGACACCCAGCAACCGGCGGCCATCGCCACGGTGATCGCCAGCTCGGCTGATGGTTCACACCGGTTAGGTGATCGCCTGTTATTAGTGTCAGGACAAAGCGCCGAGGGCGAGTTGCTGCAGTCGGCGCTGGCTGAGCAGATCAGGATTGATCTCCAACAGACCTTGGTGCGTGGAAAGTCATCCCGATATCTTTACCCGAATGGCACCGGCAAGATTGAAGTGCTTATGGAGTACCTGCCGCCCGTGCGGCGTTTGGTAGTGTTTGGTGCGGGCCATGATGCCCAGCCGCTGGTGCGCATGGCCAAGCTCTTGGGCTGGCATGTGACAATCATCGATGGGCGGTCACACTTTGCCCGAGCAGAGCGTTTTCCCGACGCTGACCAGGTGCTGGTTGGCGATGTTGAGCAACCTTTCGCCTACCGTGAACTTGTACGCGGCGCAGCGGTGGCGGTGATGACTCACAGCTTGGTGCAAGACGCGCACTGGCTGCAGGGAGTGTTGCACAGTGAGCCCTGTTATGTAGGGCAGTTGGGCCCGCGTGAGCGCACCGAGCGCCTGCTGGCCGGTATCCACGAGCAGCAGGGCGAGTTGCCGGGGCTGGCGTGTTTGCATTATCCGATTGGCCTGGACCTGGGCGGCGACACTCCGGAAAGCGTGGCTATGGCGATGCTGGCGGAAATTCAGGCGGTGCTCAATGGCCGCAATGGTGGCAGCCTGCGTTTCAGGTCCGCGAGTATCCATGATAGCGACCCAGTGCTGATCGCTAGCGAGACCGAAACCGAAATCGCTTTTGCTGCAGAGGCTTATCGGCGGTTCGCCGTGCAGCCTTGACGACTGATCAACCGAGGAACCTATCAGCATGAATCAAGCCATACGCGTTGTAGCGATACTGACCGCCAAAGGCGGCAAAGAGCAGCAGGTCGAGCAGATTCTGCGAGCTTGCGTGCATCCCTCGCGGGCCGAAGACGGTTGCCTGTCTTACGTCCTGAGTCGGTGCATTGAACAGGTCGGACGGTTTGTCTTCGTCGAGCGCTGGGCAAGCCATGAGGCGATAGCGCTTCATCGGCAGATGCACCATTACACGACCATGGCCAATGCCCTTGGCGAGCTGCTGAGCGATCGTCAGGTTTATGTGCTGGAGGCGTTGGCTGAGGATGGCGAGTCAGCCACTGGCTTCGACACGGACATGGCAGGGTGATCGTCGATCGACAGGGTCGGCGTTTCCGCAAACTTCGCCTGAGCCTCACGGCTGCCTGCAATTACGCCTGCACCTACTGTGTGGCCGATGGCCGCCGCTTGGTGGCCGCGCGTGATGAGCTGACGGCCGCGTCGATGCTGCGCGCCGTCGAACTGCTCAGGGATGTCGCCGGTATCGACGCGCTGCGCATTACCGGCGGTGAGCCGCTGCTGAGTGATCGGCTGGAGCCTTTTCTGCAGGGCATCGGTGCGCTAGCGTTGCAGGACATCAGCCTGACCACTAATGGACAATTGCTGGCCGGCAAGTTGCCGTTATTGCGCAGCGCGGGCATCCAGCGGGTCAATGTGTCCCTCGACACACTTGACCCGCGCGCCTTCCGCAAGATCGCAAAGGGCGGCGATCTGCAGACTGTGCTTAACGGCATTGAGCTGGCGCGTCGATCTGGTATGAGCATCAAAATCAATATGGTGCCGATGCGTGGCAGCAACCTCGACCAGGTCATGCCCATGTTGGCGTTCTGCCTGGAGCAGGGCTACGAATTGCGCTTTATCGAGCTGATGCGCATGGGCCATCTGGCCCAGCATGCAGAGGCTTTTCGTACCCAGTTCGTCGGCCAGCGCGAGCTGCTGGAGCTTATCGGCGAGTGTTATGTCTTCACACAAACCGAGGCAGCGCTAGATGCCACTGCGCTGCGTTATAGCGTGGGCGAGCGCGGGGCGTTCGGTATTATTGCCAACGAAAGCGCGCCCTTTTGCCGGAGCTGCAGTCGTCTGCGGTTGTCGTCTACGGGCTGGTTATACGGATGCCTATCATCCAATCGCGGACATTTTATGGGCGCGCTGTTGGATCTGCCGACTGAGCAGGCGCAGCCGCAACTGAAAGGGTTGCTCAGTCGTGCGCTGCAGGACAAACAAGACGCCACTTTTACCGGCAGTGCCCTGATTATGAAATCGGTGGGTGGCTAAGGTCGGCCGGCTTGTCGACGTCCAGCAGGATGCCCCTGTCAGCAAGCGTCACTTCTATCACCTGTTGCGCATGGGTGGCGATTAAAGCCTTGGCCCCATTCTCCCCTTGCAGTTGCATCAACTCCGGCCAAAAGCGCCGGCCGAACAACACGGGGTGTCCGCACTGGCCATCGCAGTAAGCGACAACAATATGTTCAGCGTGCGCATGCGCGCGCAACTGCAACAGCGTTGCGAGAGTAATCCACGGCATATCCCCGAGCAGCACCGCCACCGCAGTGGCCTGCGTATTTGCCAGGCTCTGGATGCCGGCGGCCAGGCTTGAGCCCATGCCCTGTTTGGCGTGGGCCGCACGTACCAGATGAATGTCATGCGGAATAGCCAAGGCCTGTGCATCATCCTCAGCCTTTAATACGACTCGAACATCGCTGAAGGCTTCTTTCGCGCGCAACAACGTCGCGCGCAAAAGGCTGCTGCCGTCTGCCAGCTGGGCAAGGCGTTTGTCGCTGCCGAAGCGTTGCCCGGAGCCGGCGGCGAGAACTAGGCCGACATATTCAGGCTTGCGGTGCGGTTCTGTCATGTTGAAAAAATCCTATGCTGCCCCCTGAAGAAGAGGGCCGGCCGTAAAAAACCACTAGGAGGCTTCGCGCTTCTCTCTGGAATGTGCAGTATTTTGCGTATACCGCTCCGGTTTCAGAGTGATTAAGTGGCAGTTTGGCGAAACCAAAGTGCGTTTCCACTGGGTAGTGAAGAACGCCGCGCCACAGGTCAAGTTGTTCGATCTGTCGAACCTGCACATGTCCTGGCTGGCCGGTATTTGCTGATCACCCCAGGCGAGATGGGGGCGTAATGCAGAGTATGCCCGCTACCAAATGCTCGCTGCGGCTAAAAACTCATAAATGAACGGGTTAGTTGATCGTTACTTGGTCAGATTGCTGTTTTTGAAATCGGCAAGCACTGAAATCAGCCAGAAATACAAGGTTTCTTCAGCCTTAGATTTTTTCTTGCAGCGCTTTGAAAAAGGCATCGATATTTTCGTCGTGGCGTTTGTAGTAGGTCCAGGGGCCGATCCGCTGCGATGTCACCAATTGCGCGCGCTGCAGAGCTGCGAGATAAAGCGATGTGGTGGACTGCGAGAGGCCCGTGCGCTCTTGGATGATACTGACGCACACGCCTACCGTTTCTGGGTCGACCTCCTGCTCTGGAAAGATTGTCCTGGGATCCTTGAGCCAATTGAGGATGGCAAGGCGCATCGGGTTTGCCAATGCTTTCAGTGCTTCGTTGACGTCAATGGTCATGGAATTTTGATACCTGTTTTTTGCGATATTTAGATATCTTCCGGGTTTGCGCAGAAAAATGGAAGGTATTGACGTGACCTCTGCGCCCGCCGTCTGTTGCAAGGACTGGCCGCTCCTGGCTGAAGTATTGTTGCTCTGTCAGGCAGCACTATCAGAAGCCTGGACGCCGAATTGCGGGACGATATGCTTGCCAAGTTCCTCGATAACCTCTGCTGCGGGGCGTTTACCATACTTGAGGTTCAGGATGACGTGATCTACACCGATTTCCTGAAGTGTATCCAGCAAGGCCCGAAGGTGGTTACGTCCTAGTCGAAATCCTAGATGGATATGCGAGGGCGGCGTGGACGGGTGTTCGTCCAGGTCGATATAAAGCGATTGCAAGAACGGCTTGTAGATAGTGCCACACTGTTTAACTATTTCCTGTCGCCAATCCTCCACGATCAGTCGCTGTATTTTTGGCGGACGTGGATAGTTGATCCATCCATGGCTTTCACGTGCGATCCAATCGAGCGGCTGGCGGCTGTGTCCGGTTACGAATAGCGGTATTTCCCGAGTCGTAGGTTTGGGAACGAGGTCGGCCCCCACTAACTCGCCGCCACTCCAGCGAATGGGCTCGAAGTGTGTTCGATGGGCTTGGCGTATCACATTGAAGTTTTCTTGAAAGGTCTCGCCACGCTTTTCTGGATCAATGCTGAATGCGGGAAACTCCACGGGACGATCGCCAGAGGCTACTCCCAGGAGCAAGCGACCTCCGCTCAACTGATCAATGCTCGCTGCGGCCTTTGCCGTGTGCAAGGGATTACGCAAAGTAAGGGCGATGGAGGCGGTACCTAGTGCGATTTCTGTTGTATGGGCTGCCATGTAGCCCAGATACACCCAAGGGTCGAAAACCTGGCCGACATCGCCGAAGCTAGGGTCCCTGAGTGGGACGTCGCGAAACCAGAGCGCCGAAAAACCAAGTGCCTCTGCACGTTTGGCCAGCGCGACCTGATCTAGCATGCTCGGTGTATCACCTTCGAAAGCCTCTAGGGGAAAGAACAGCCCAAGGCTTAGATGACCCTGCCTGAAGGTTCGTTTGAATCCCCTATGCTCTTGGTAGGGGATCGTGCTCGGTTGGTACATGCTTAACTTCCTCGGTCAGCAAACGCTGAGCCACGCCCCTGAGTTATGGGGCGTGGCATTGAGCGTTTAGGATTTGTAAGTCGGGTAGTCGGTGTAGCCCTTATCGGTACCGCCGTACATGCTGCTTGGATCAACTGGGTTAAGCGGCCAGTTGTTGGCGATACGAGCGGGCAGGTCGGGGTTCGCAATGAAGGGGCGACCAAAAGCGATCAGGTCGCCCCAGCCAGCTTTTATCACGCGATTTCCTCGTTCAGCGGTGTACTTGCCGGCATAGAGAATCTTGCCGCTGAAGGTCTTACGAACATCTTCCCGGAACGTCTCAGGCAGCTCGGGTGCGTTTTCCCAATCGGCTTCGGCGAGCGACAGGTAGGCAATGCCCACTTCCTCGAGGATCTTCACTGCCTCGATGTAGGTTTGGTGAGGATCTTCTTCGACCAGGCCAAGGTATACGCGGTCTTCGTCTGTGGTCGCGAACAGCGGGGCGAAGCGAACGCCCATGCGCTCCTTGCCGACGACACCAGCAACGGCCAGGGTGATTTCGCGCAGGAAGCGAAGACGGTTCTGCAGCGAACCGCCATATTCATCATCACGCTGGTTGGTATGGGCCGAAATGAACTGGTTTACCAGGTACCCGTTCGCGCAATGAAGCTCCACCCCGTCAAAACCTGCGTCCAAAGCATTTCGGGCTGCTTGGGCGTAGAGCTCAACCAGTTCCTTTACCTCCTTGGTGGACAGGGCTCGTGGGGTCGATGGGTCGGCCAGTGCACCCGTGCCGGGTCCAGTTTCGATGAACACCTTGACGTTGTCCGCGCGGATGGCTGATGGCGCGACGGGCGCTTCACCACCGGGTTGCAGCGATGTGTGTGACACGCGGCCTACATGCCAAAGTTGAGCAAAGATCACCCCCCCTTCGGCGTGAACAGCGTCGGTGACCTTACGCCAGCCTTGTATCTGTTCTGGGCTATGAATGCCGGGTGTCCAGGCATAACCCTGTCCTCGGGGTTCGATCTGTGTGCCCTCGGTCACCATGAAGCCAGCACCGCTGCGCTGACGGTAATATGTGGCCATTAGGTCGTTCGCAATATTGCCGGGTTGGGAGCTGCGCGAACGCGTCAGTGGCGGCAGAACGATACGGTTCTTGAGGGTGTATGGGCCCAGCTGAGTGGTTTTAAAAAGTTCTGATTGTGTCATTTCGTTTACCTGCATATCTAAAATATTCGATGTTATAGGTCAAAAAAACATGGATCAGCGAGGTCAGAAGAGCCCGAGCGGTGCTTCGTTGAGGCTGACGTAGATGTTCTTCTTCTGGCTGTAGGCTTCCAGCATTGACTTGTGAGTTTCCCGTCCTAGGCCAGATTTCTTATAGCCACCAAAGGGGGCGTGGGCAGGGATCTCATGGTAGGTATTTACCCACATACGTCCGGTTTCCACCGCGCGTGCCACACGTAACGCCCGGTTGATGTCTTGGGTCCAGACTGCGCCCGCTAGGCCGTACTCGGAGTCGTTGGCCATGGCAATGACCTCCGCTTCATCCTTGAAAGGAATGACGCACAGAACAGGGCCGAAAATTTCCTCGTAGGCGACGCGCATATCGTTGCGCACACCGACCAGAATCGTTGGCTGGATGAAGAAGCCGGCATCGTAATCGGCACCTGTAAGGCGACCGCCGCCGATCAGTACCTCGGCACCTTCCTGTTTGGCGATATCAACGTAGCCGAGGATCCGTTCCATCTGGGTCTTGCTGACCTGTGCGCCCATCATGGTGTCTGGGTTCAATGGGTCACCCACACGCACAGCTTCGAACTTATGCTTGAGCTCAGCCAGGAATTGCTCGTAGATGGACTCGTGAACGAACAGCCGTGCGCCGGATTCGCAGACTTGGCCTTGGTTCCACAGGATGGCGAGGACTGCGCCTTCCACGGCCTTGTCCCAGTTCGCATCGGGGAAAACGATGTTGGCTGACTTGCCGCCCAGTTCAAGGGTGGCAGGAATGATTTTCTTCGCTGCCGCATTGGCGACGAGTTCGCCGACACGCGTCGAGCCAGTGAAGGCAAGCTTGCGCAGGTCTGGATGATCCAGTAGCGCCTGGCCAACTGAGGTGCCTAAGCCTGTGACGATGTTGACCACGCCGGCCGGAAGTACCTTGGCGAAGATCTTCGCCAGTTCAAGGATGGTTACCGGGGTTAGCTCAGAAGGTTTGATGACTACGGTGTTACCCGCCGCGATGGCTGGAGCGATCTTCCAGGCGGCCATAAGAAGCGGGAAGTTCCACGGAATCACTTGGCCCACGACGCCGAGGGGTTCACTGAGAGCGATGCTGAGTGTTTGCTCATCCAACATGACCGCCTCATCCGATTGGCTGCGGATTGCGCCGGCGAAGTAGCGGAAGTGATCAATCGCCAGTGGGATGTCGACGGAGCGACTTTCACGAATGGGTTTGCCTACATCAAGGGTTTCCAGAACGGCGAACCGATCGGCATCGGCTTCCAGCAGGTCGGCGATCTTCAGCAACGCATTGGCGCGTTCCGCTGGCGAGGTGGTACGCCAGGTCACGAAGGCGCGTTTTGCGGCCTGCACCGCGCGGTCGACGTCGGCAGCTGTGGCGTTTGGGATGTTGGTGAGAATTTTTCCGTTGGCGGGGTTGATAATGTCGAGGGTTTCACCGTTTTCGGCCGCCACCCACTGGTTGTCGATAAACAGGCCGTAGCTGTTGTCGGGAAGGTAGCTCGGATGGGTATCACTGGAATTTTGCATGGGTTACCTCCTGAGGTAAGTGCGATGGGTTTGGTTGAGATTATTTTAGATATTGATATATGTCAATATGTAGTTGTGTATTCGCGCAGGCATTCCTATCGCCGCACCTTTTCAGCCTGCTTCTGGATCGGCGGGGAGCGCGCTGTGCTGCGCGCCAGGCTTTGCTACGTAGTCCAGCCCCCCCCCCGATCTCTTCATCAAGGAGGGGGGGCTGCTGCATAAAAGCACTGAGGCCTGTTTGCGTTGAGGTGAAGATGTAAGTTAGAACGGCGCGTCGATATCCATGACGTTAATCAGCTTGTGGTTGACGAATTCCTTGATTCCCAAACCAATCAGCTCGCGACCGTAACCAGATCTTTTGATTCCGCCGAAAGGTAGGTCGGCTTTCGATGACGTTGGGTGATTGACGAACACCATGCCTGTCTCGATGCGCTTAGCAACCTCAACACCATGCTGTCCGTCTGCGGTGAATACCGAACCACCGAGCCCGAACGGAGAGTCGTTGGCGATAACTATCGCGTCTTCTTCGTTTTTAGCTCGTAGGATCATCGAGACCGGACCGAAGAACTCCCAGTAGTAGGCAGGGTTATCAGGCGTCAGGTTGGTCAGAATGGTCGGTTGAACAAATGCACCCTTGCTTGGTACCTTGGGCCCAACCTCGGTGGCCGTAGCACCGTAGTTGACTGCTTCACGAATCTTCGCGCGGATTTCGTCGGCGGCAGTTTGAGATGACAGGGGGGCTAGATTTGTTTCCGGATCGAACGGGTCGCCGGCCTTCAGTTGTGCTACACCTTCGGCATAAAGGCGCAGGAACTCGTCGTAGACTTCTTCCACTACAATCATGCGTTTGGATGATATGCACACCTGTCCAGCATTCCAGTGACGGCCTACAACAGCCCACTTCACGGTCTTTTTCAGTTCAGCGTCGCGCAGAACTATGAAGGCATCTGCCCCCCCCAGTTCCAATGTAGATTTCTTCAGTGCCTTGCCAGCCTGGGAGGCGATTATGGCACCTGCGCCTTCGGAACCGGTCAGTGCCACACCGTGTACTCGAGAGTCGTTGAGGATTGTCTCGATTTGCTGGCGAGTTGCGTACATGTTGCTGAATGCGCCAACAGGTAGACCAGCATCAAGCAGTAGTTGTTCGAAAGCTTCGGCACATTGCGGTACGTTTGAAGCATGTTTGAGCAGCACGGTATTACCCGCTGCCAACTGCGGTGCGAGAATGCGAGCAATTTGATAGTAAGGAAAGTTCCATGGTTCAATGGCCAGGATAGTGCCCAACGGCTCATGGACCAAGATTGCTTCACCCTCGGCTGGGTCGGCTACCGGCAGCTTCTGCGGAGTTAACAACGCTTCTGCATGTTTAACGTAATACTCAAAGATACTTGCTGAGATTTCTACTTCACCTAATGCTTCGGCAGTGATCTTGCCCATTTCCAGTGTTAGCAACCGGGCATAGTCGTTTGCTCGCGCGCGCAGCAGGTCGGCAGCTCGCTGAAGGACGGCCCCACGCTCTGCGATTGAGCAATTCTTCCAGACAAGAAATGCGTTGTGAGACGCCTCAAGAGCCTGTTCAATCTGAATATCTGTTGCATCTGGAAAACTTTTTAGAACTTCACCTGTATAGGGATTAACGGATGCGTATGCCATGCTGTTTCTCCAGCCTGAATTCATAGAATAAGCGCAACGCTTGAAACGAGAGGCAGAGAGCCAGCCACCGGTAGAATCCAGGCTCTCACACCGAAGGATTCAAGCGCAGATGACTACGCATTACCGGCAGCTGACTCAGGGACAACGTTACCAGATTGAGGCTGGCTTGAGCGCCGCAGAGAGCCAGGCGAGCATTGCAAAGCGGGTCGGCGTGCATCCCTCGACGATCAGTCGCGAGGTTCGCCGCAACAGCACCCAGAATATCTACAAGGCTGTTTCTGCGGCCCATGAAAGTGATGCTCGTCGAGCGGGTGCGCGCAAGTTTTGCAAGCCGGCGACATGGCTCAGCCATCATCTCCCGGTGTGGCTCAAGCATGGCATGAGTCCGGAGCAGATCGCCCAGCGGTTGAAGCAGGAGCAGCCAAGCCGGGCGGTCAGCCATGAGTGGATTTATCGGTTCATTGCCGCCGAACAGCGCGCCGGTGGTGAGCTTTATACCTATCTGCGACATCGCCGAAAGCGCTACCGGAAACGCTATGGAAGCCACGATCGGCGCGGGCAGCTGCGTAATCGCGTGTCAATCAGTGAACGCCCAGCCGAGGTCGAAAGCCGCGAGCGCCTGGGGGACTGGGAGGGCGATACGGTACATGGACTGGGCGGTAACCTGGTGACCCTGGTTGATCGCAAAAGCGGCTATCTGAGCGCCTATCCGGTCAAGCGCAGAACGCGCCGGCAGGTAACGCGGGCGATCAATCTGATGCTTCAGGGCCATGCCGCTCACACGCTGACGCTGGATAACGGAAGGGAGTTTGCCGGGCATGAACGCATCGCGCTACGGAGCCAGTGCCAGGTCTTTTTTGCAGACCCCTATTCATCCTGGCAACGTGGCACCAATGAAAACACCAACGGTCTGCTCCGCCAGTATTTCCCCAAGGGCAGCGACTTCAGCAAGCTGACCGTCGAAGCCGTCAATCGGACAGTAGCGAGGATCAATCTACGCCCGCGCAAGCGCTTGGGCTGGAAGACGCCGTACGAAGTGCATACAGGGGTGAGCGTTGCACTTATGTGTTGAATTCAGGCCAGTAATTTAAGTAAATTTGATTTGTTAATGAGACTGGTAAGTAGACAGAACCTAAACTGCGGGAATATTTTGGTGCATTTACTAATGATTGATGCCATCAATCAGGAATACTCGGTAAACCGCACCTTTAAGACGATGTTGCAGTGCCTCTTGGTAGGCGGGGCTGGAGTACCACTCTCGAGCTGCTGCTATGTCCGGAAATTGAAGAATGACTGCGCCCTCAATCGGTCCGCCTTCGAGCACCTCCAGTTGGCCGTAGAAGGCCAATGGTGTGAGGTTCCGACCCTGGCGTGCCGCCGGTGCTTTACGGGCATAGAGTTTCAACTCAGCCTCGTCTGTGGTGTGTTCACGTGTGAAGACTACGTAGGCGGACATTGACGTAGTCTCAGGCCAACAGTTTGAGCAGCGAATGAGCCGTAGCTTCAGAGGAAGCTGGGTTCTGGCCAGTTACGAGCAACCCATCGACTTCGACATGAACGCTCCAGTCAGCACCCTTGGTATAGCGCCCACCATTTGCCTTGAGCATATCCTCTACCAGGAAAGGCACGATTTGAGTTAGACCCACCGCAGCCTCCTCGCTATTGCTGAAACCGGTTACTTTCTTGCCTGCAACCAGAGGTTTGCCATCTACACACTTGACATGGCGCAAAACCGCTGGTGCGTGACAAACCGCTCCGACAGGTTTGCCGGATTGGATTGATTGCTCGATCAGAGAGATAGAAAAGGTGTTCTCCGCAAGATCCCACAGCGGACCATGGCCGCCAGGGTAGAACACCGCATCAAACTCGGAACTGATCACGTCGCTCAGTTTCTCGGTGTTGGTCAGCGCGTGAGTGGCGACTGAATCGGTCTCAAAGCGACGGGTGGCGTCTGTCTGGAAGTCGGGCTCATTGCTCTTCGGGTCGATGGGTGGTTGGCCGCCTTTCGGCGATGCTAGGGTCACTTGCACGCCAGCGTCGATGAAGGCGTAGTAAGGCGCGGCCAGCTCTTCGAGCCAGAAACCGGTCTTCTCGCCAGTGTCACCAAGCTGGTCGTGGGAAGTCAGAACGAGGAGAATCTTCATGTCGTATACCTTGCAGTTGTGCGTGCTTGTGGATGTTTTGTAATGCGCTGCCTGTGTGGATAAGCAGTGCGGGAAGTTGGCTTATAGGCTCGCTTCAAGCACACGGCGGCTGACGTCTAAACTGACGTTTTTGTGTTCGCCGAGTGCGGTGAGGTGGTGTGTGTCGAGCTGGTTTATTAGCGCGTCTATAGCGTCAGTGCCGAGCTTGTAGGCGGATAAGTGCGTCGGTAAGCCCAGGCTCTCGAAGAACATCCGGGTCTGTTGTATGGCCGTGTCAATCCGTTGTTCTTCGTCCCCTTGGCTGATCTGCCAAACCCTCTCGGCGTACTGCAGCAGCTTCGCGTGCTTGGCTTCACGACGAATCTCTAGGTTCGCAGGAAGCACGATGGCCAGGGTCCGTGCGTGATCGATGCCGTACAGTGCGGTGAGCTCATGGCCGATCATGTGGGTGGACCAGTCCTGTGGTACGCCCGCTCCGATCAGGCCATTGAGCGCCAAAGTGGCCGTCCACATGAGGTTGGCACGCGTGTTGTAGTCCGCGGACTCTTTCAGTACAAGTGGGCCAATTTCGATCAGCGTTTGTAAAAGACCTTCGGCAAAACGATCTTGGACGCGCGCATCGATTGGGTAGGTCAGGTACTGCTCAATGACATGCACGAACGCATCGACAACGCCGTTTGCGAGTTGACGGGTGGGGAGGGTTTGGGTTTTGGTGGGATCGAGAATCGAGAATTGTGGAAACATGTAAGCGCTTCGAAACGGCAGCTTGTCTTGTGTCGCCCGGCGAGTAACCACGCCTCCATTGTTCATCTCCGAGCCAGTTGCCGGTAGGGTCAGAACGGTGCCAAATGGCAGCGCTCGTCGAATACTTGCACCCCGCGTTTCCAGAATGTCCCAAGCATCACCCTCGTAGCCAACAGCAGCGGCAACGAACTTGGTGCCATCGATGACCGAACCTCCACCGACAGCCAGGAGAAAATCCAAGCGATGGGTGCGAACCTGATCAACAGCCTTGATTAGCGTTTCATAGCTGGGGTTTGGTTCTATACCCCCGAATTCTTGCACTTCCCGAGAGCCTAATGCGTCACGGACTTCGCGGAGCGTACCGTTTGCACGAGCGCTCTGGCCACCATAGAGCAGCAGGATGCGGGCCGCAGCCGGAACCAGTTCATCCAGGCGGCTGATGGTTTCGTTGCCGAAGACAATTCGCGTAGGGTTGTAGAAGTCAAAATTAAACATTGCTTTAACTCCGATTAAATAGACCAGTCGTATATTTTTTGAGTAAATTTTTTACATTGAAAATCTCATCGGTCGGATATCTGACTGAGTAACAGAGAAGTAGTCTCGAAGGCCGCCTGCAAAGGCATCTGATCACGCGTGACCTTGGCCCTTAGACTGGCTCCGAGCCAAAGTTGGTACAGCATGGTCGCCAAGCCACGGGTGTCAGTACCGCCCGGCAGAGATCCATCGTTTACAGCGTCACTCACCGCATTGGCTAGACGAGTAATTACTCCTTCCATGCCATCCTGGACCACCATGCGCATTGGCTCCGATAGATCACTGACTTCCGCTGCAAGCTTCACTGCCAAGCATTTCCCCTCGGGATAACAGGCTGATTGGGTTTCAATCCAGGTAGCCCAGTAGGCCAGCAAGCGTTGTGCTGCTGATACACTTGGACGGTTCATAGCGTTTCCAATTGCACCATGTAGTCACTGAAATAGCTCTCCAAGAGCGCCTCGCCAAAGGCTTCCTTGGAATTGAAGTAATGATAGAACGAACCTTTTGGCACATTCGCAGATAGAAGGATTTCGCTCAAACCAACAGCTGTGAATCCTCGCCCGACGATGATGTTTTGAGCAGTGTCGAGGATGTGTTGCCGTACATCGGTGGTTGTCATCGTATTCATGGATGTACCATATCAACAATTAGACCAGTCGTCTACTTTGGGTTTTGAGCAAGCCCTCAACGAAATTTTGGTAATCGCAGTTCGTGAGCCAGCCATCACTTCATTTGATGCGCAGCATTATGTCGGTGCGATGATCGCCGCCGCGTTAGGAAGAAAGATCTATGATGCTCGTTGGAGGGGAGCAAATTGCAGCTCTTCTTGAACCGAGCTGATTTTGCTACAGCATTGCTTAGGCTGGGAACGAGTTTTGACATCCATCGTGAACCAAGCGGCTCGCCATAGTTTTGGACAACGAACTGTACGCATCAAATTTGACGAAAAATAGCGCGCTGCCTGCACTGTGGTTTGAGTCGGAACGGCTGCTGGGCGGATTATCCGGATCTGTGGACTGGAACAGTGGGTAATTGCACAGGCTTGCCCAGCCATTTGCATTCGACCTGACCAAGCATTTGCCTCGGATTTCACCATCACGTTGCGTGAACCATGACCGGCAGAGAGCGACCATGGCTCTGTGAGAATGCCTGCGATTGTCTATTCTTCAACCCAATAACTGCATGACAAAATTGTTGTAGCCCTAATGATTCTGCTTTGACTAGAGGGGCTAAATCGAATCGTTTTCATGACACTTAGAATGACTGCTTCTTAGCTGATTGCCTCGGAGCACAGCATGGGTGAGTCGACCCAATGCTGCCGGTTGCGACAGACAGCAATGGGCAAATCCGTCTCGCGCTGCGTCGGCAGCCACCTCGACACGACTTTGAGGAGGGCATACGGATCTTGCCCATTCATGCGCGCTTAGATATCCAGGCAAATTTTGCCGAAATGCTGGTTGGTTTCCTGATACTTGAACGCTTCTACAATCTCGCTCATAGGGAAATGACGATCAATAATCGGGCGTATACCGTTAACGTTGATGGCTCGGACCATGTCTTGCTGCTGGCTGCGGCTGCCTACCAACACACCCTGCAGGCGCACTTGCTTGATCAGTGCCGGTACAAAATTCATTGCACCGCTTACGCCACTCAGTATCCCGATGACGGAGATGTGACCAGCAACCCGAACTGCAATCATCGATTGCTCAAGCGTCGCAGGGCCGCCGACTTCTATGATGTGATCAATACCGCGGCCCCCCGTTAGAGCGCGTGCAGTTTCGCCCCAGTTAAGGTCTTTGCGATAATTGATCACATGATCAGCGCCTAGTGCTTTCAGACGTTCAAGTTTTTCGTCGCTTGAAGAGGTAGCAATGACGGTAGCACCGGCCATTTTAGCGAACTGCAGGGCAAAAATTGAAACGCCACCAGTGCCTTGAACGAGCACGGTGTCGCCCGGCTTGAGTGAGTCATCGGCCATCAGAGCGCGCCATGCAGTAAGGCCGGCGGTGGTGAGCGTCGACGCTTCAGCGTGGCTGTATCCGGTCGGCGCGAGGGTGAACGATGTGGCTTGGGCAGTCACTTGCTCACGAGCGTAGCCGTCAATGCCATCACCTGGCACGCTAACAAAGCCTTCAACCAGTGGTGCGCCGCTGATCCACTCCGGGAAGAAGGTACTGACGACCGAGTCACCCACCTTGAATTCAGTGACATCTGGGCCGACAGCAATGACTTCGCCTGCACCATCGGCCATGGGGATGCGTTTTTCGCTAGGGCCCCACATACCGCTGACTACCGCGAAGTCGTGGTAGTTAAGCGAGTTGGCGTGCAGGCGCACGGTGATTTCGCCATGGGCTGCGGCTCGGGCTTCGCTGCTGCCAACCACAACCTTTTCATAGCCGCCACCGGGTTGGACGAAGATTGTTTTGCTGCTCATAGGGGTTTCCTTGTGTTTTCTAATTACGCGAAATAACGAAATGAAAGGTTAAAAATTACAAATCGCTGGTCAGCCTAGCCGCAAAGTCATCAATCGCCTCCTCGTTGCGTCGGTAATAAGTCCATTTTCCGATGCGTGTGGTTAGCACGAAGCCTGCACGTTGTAAGATAGCTAAGTGTGCAGACGCGGTAGAAGGTGAAAGCCGTGCCTTGTGCTGCAAATGGGTTACGCACACCCCTATGGCAGGATCGCCATGATCCTGAGGTGGGAAATTACTGAGAGGGTCTTTGAGCCACTCCATCATTTGCATGCGAGTGTCATTGCCCAGGGCTTTGAGCTGTGAATCGCCCCTAGTTTCGTAGACACCTCCAAGCCTTAAAATGAGGCCCATTAGGAGGTGCCATGAGCAACCAGCGTTATCCCGAAGAATTCAAAATCCAGGCGGTCAAGCAAGTGACCGAAAAGCAGCTTCCTGTCTCGGAGGTGGCTGCACGATTGGGTGTGTCCGTGCACAGCCTCTATGCCTGGGTTAAGCGCTACACCAAGCCCCAGGAACAGCGCGTTGAGGAGAATGATCAGAGCGCAGAGGTTCGTCGTTTACGTGCCGAGCTGAAACGGGTGACGGAGGAGCGAGACATCTTAAAAAAGGCCGCCGCGTACTTTGCCAAGGAGTGCGGCTGAAGTACGCCTTTATTAAGCAGCAAGCGGGTCACTACGCGATTCGACGGCTTTGCCTGACGCTCAAGGTTCATCCCAGCGGCTACTACGCGTGGCTATCAGAACCAAAATCTGCGCGAGGCAAGGACGATCAGCGACTGCTTGGATTGATCAAACACTCCTGGCTGGAAAGCGGTGGCGTTTATGGCTATCGCAAGATCCATGATGACCTGCGAGAGGTCGGTGAGAGCTGTGGCCGTCACCGGGTGGCTAGGTTGATGCGCCTTGAAGGTTTACGTTCTCAGACTGGGTATCGACGGAGGCCGGGAAAATATGGCGGTAAACCAGCCGTTGCCTCACCGAACTTACTGAAGCGCCAATTCGATGTCAGAGAACCCAACAAAGTCTGGGTCACAGACATTACCTACATCCGAACATATGAAGGCTGGCTGTATTTGGCCGTGGTGCTCGATCTGTTTTCACGCCAGATCATTGGTTGGTCAATGAAGTCGCAGATGACCAGCGACGTAGCCATTGATGCACTGCTGATGGCGGTTTGGAGACGTAAGCCGAAGCAAGAGGTGATGATCCACTCAGATCAAGGAAGTCAGTACAGCAGCTCAGACTGGCGAAGCTTCTTGAAAGCTAACAACCTGATAGCCAGCATGAGTCGTCGAGGTAACTGCCACGACAACGCTGTAGCGGAGAGCTTTTTCCAGTTGCTAAAGCGGGAACGGATCAAGCGTAAAATCTACACTACACGCCAGGATGCTCGGGATGATGTGTTCGATTACATCGAGATGTTTTACAACCCAAAACGACGCCACAGTTTCAACAATCAGCTGTCACCGGTAGAGTTTGAAAAGCGTTACGCAGCGAGCCTGGAGAGTGTCTAGAAAACCCGGGGCGATTCACTGTTCGAGTATCATGGCGGGCAATGTTACGGATTTTTACGAAATGTTCAATAAGTATTCTATTGCCCGGCGCAAGGGTTTGAAATCAAAAAAAAACGCATCTAGCTGAATCGCCCCGGGTTTTCGAGATACTCTTCAAGCTCGCTTGACTGCGGACGATCCAGTCGTTGGGAGAGTTTTACTCGTATTTATGCGCCTTTTAATGGTGCGATCTGCGTATTCGAGCAGAATGCTGCCCAGTCTTCCATTACTGCTCTGCGTTTCTCTAAGAAGTCAGAGTGGAAGTCGTCTGGTGAAGCTCATTGTCTTCGCGCTAGTGCTGACCATTTCGCGGCCTTCCCTTGACGGCAACCGCAGCCTTTATCGCAGCCTCGCTCCCCGTCTAGCTATTGCTTAGTACTGAATTTCATACTTTAAACTCACGAAGGTGGCCCAGTCAGCCATCAAGCTACGGCGTTTTTCTAGCAAATCACTGCGCCAATAAGCAGCTTCTGCTCCGCTCGCGACCACATGAGCCAGAGACATTTCGCAAACCTCGAGTGCGTAGTCGGTTTTCTCTGCGGCCCAATCTCGGAATGTGCTGCGAAACCCATGCGCGGTAATGATTCGGTCATTGTTGTTACGCCAACCTTTACCGCCATCTTCCAAATCCCTCTGATCCATGCGTTGCAATGTCATGAGCATGGCCATATTGATGATCGGCTTACCCGTGCGTGTACCCGGAAATAGAAGCGAGCTATCGTTGAATCGGGGCACCCGTTTAACAATGTTACGAGTGCTTCGCTGAACGGGACGGTATGAGTTTTGCCAGCTTTCATGCGCTCTGCGGGAATAAGCCATAGCTTGGCTTTCAAGTCGATTTCACTCCAGCGGGCGGCAAGGACTTCGCTGGTTCGACACGCCGTGAGAATGGTCATTTTGAGTGCGCAAGCGGATTGTCCTTCGACACGGTCAAGCGCTCGCATAAAACGAGACAACACTAAGTAGGGCAATGCGGGATGATTTTGAGTCCGTTTCGTCTTGGATGTTGAAGGTAGCACTTTGTCCAGGTGTCCACGCCAGCGTGCTGGATTTTCACCATCGCGCAACCCGCGTGCTTTAGCTGCATCGAGAACCAATTCGAGTCGATTGCGTACCCGGCTAGCAGTTTCGGCTTTGCTGGCACAGATGGGTTTGAAAATTTCGAGAATATGCTCGGTGGTGATCTGGTTTGTTGCGAGGTCACCGATAATGGGGGGCGGCATAAGTCGCCAGTGTGTTTGTCCATTGCTGGGAATGGTTTACGTTTTCCCAGCCGGGACGATGGGCCTCTAATTAATCGACTGACACGTCTTGGAAGTTGATTGATTTGCTTTTTCGTTGCTGTTCAGTAGTGAGTTGCACAGCTCGTTCGTTGTCACGAGCTTGTAAGGGGTCAATGCCATCTCGCAGTAAACGACATCTATCACTGCTTTTTTGTCGAGCCTCCTTCAGGCCTTTTGCAGGATCGGCGCCTAAACGTGATATCAATACTTCAAGCGATCACTCACCCAGAAAATCTTCGTGTTCTGTCGCTGCCTCGGTAATGGATAACGATAGAATTGCCGCGCGCAACAGGTCCTGGCGTTTGCGTTCATTGGCGCCACGAGATTGCCAGGTGAAACTGCGTGCACTGGAACGGGCTGCGGTGGCCAGGCGCAATGAATCGGCGTTGGTGAGCCGCCCCAGGATGACAACCACAGGCCGACGTACCGGGTGAAAATCTTCGGCGAGATAATGTAACGCAATGGTGGCATAGCCTATCGTCCAGGCGCCCAAGAGCCCTCGGAGTTCACGTTCGGCCTGGGTATCGATGTCGCCGTTGGCGGTCGCTAGTTGGCGGCCCAGACGGTCCGCGGTCCGGGTCTGCCACCCCCTGAAAGACCATCTGTTCGGATGGCGGCCAATACGCCTAAAATCCCTGCGGACGGCGCGATGCAGCCGATATCGGGTTGCAAGGAGGTTGGAGGGGAAGATCAGGGCGAAAATCAACGTGCCGCATGCGATGCCGAGCAGCAGTATCAGCACACCATTGAAGAAACCGGCAGCGTCGAACATCTGCGATGTGTTTTGCGGTGGGACAGACTCCAGAAAATAATCGCGAAACTGGCCCCCGGCGCAGCGGTACGTGGATGACGCATTGCCAGTCCTGCGGCAAACATGAATCCGCCTGTAATGACCGCCAGCATGGCAAAGTCGGATACAGCAGGCAGCAGCACGAAATTGCACAGCGCCGCAGCGACGGCCGCGCAAGCCGCGCCCGACATGAAGCCGATACCGCCCGCCACGGGGTCCGCCCGGGTGGCAAACAGTGAGCACATCACACTCACGATCGTCACGAAACCAGGACCGGACGACCAGCCGGTAACAATGCAGAACAACGCTGCCGCAGTACGGTAAGAAACGTTCGCAAACCATTGTGTACAGCGCGACTGAATCGATGTGAAAAGCCAATGGCAACGCACGTGCCTTCCCATGAGCGAGCGACTCCCATTGTACCAATGACTGGTGTAGCGATTCGAGCAATACGCTCAGCCGGTCGAGCAAAATTAGCCTGGACGTGGGCAACTGTTCTACGGTGAGCGCTTCCCGCGAGTAAGCCACTTTGACACGTTCGTTCAGTGATGCGACAGCCATGTGCATGGCTGATGGATTGACGGCGATAGCTTCCAGCAATGCCTGCGATTCACCCGTCAGTTCGAGTCCGCCAACTCGCGATGCTTTTGAAAGCTTTACCTGCAGCGACTGGGCCGCAGCCAATTGCGCAAACGTCGCTGCGGTGCAGACCTGAAAACTGCCCATTGAGTGTTTCATGACCGTCGAGCCTGCCGCCGAGTATTCCAGCGCGGTATGCAGATTTATCGCCTTGGCAAAGAGCCGATGCAGTGCAACATCGTTCACTTCGCCTTTGAGTGCTACGGCGCAGGTCGCCGCCGATTGCTGGATGTAACTGTCAAGCTGCGCACGGACATCGTGACGACTAGCACACTACCGCATTGATCCAGAGTGACTGCGTTGCTGGCCGATTGCATCTGTGCATTGCTCATCGAGTGTTCTCCGCAGGTTCGAACGGGGCCGACTGCTAAAGATGAAGGTTGCTGGTCAGAGGAGGGCCGTGCGGGCCCGGCATCAGTGCATCGGGTCATATTGCTTCTCTTTAATGAACAGCGCCGGGATCAGGCCGCAGAACAGATAGGCAACACCCATCGCCAGGAAACCCATGCCGATTGAGCCGCCGGTGGCGAGATAGCCGATACCGGCCGGTGCAATCGCAGCACCTACGCGACCAATGTTGTAGGCACCGCCCACGGCCGAGCCGCGAATCTTGGTCTCGAAGCTCTCGGTCATATAGGTGGCGTTCACGCCATAAGGGATGCCGTACAGGAAGCCAAAGAAGATCAGCAGGTAGGCAATGTTTTCTGGCGATTGGTAGAACACAATCAGTGGCAGGAACAGCGCAGTGCCAAGCGCGCCGAAGGAGTACATCACGCGCCGCCCGAACTTGTCGGCCAGCCAGCCGGCGACCACCTTGCCGAGGATCATGGCGACATAGGTGCCGACCATGTAGAGGGTCATCGCCTTGAAGCTCATGTGCAGTTCTTTTTCCAGGTAGGTCGGCATCCAGTTGTTGGATCCGTAGTAGCCGAACTGCAGAAAGCTGGCGGTCAGCGACCATAGAATGAACATACGGCGATGCTTCGGATTGCCGAAGATCAGCTTGATCGCGCTTTCAGGTTTTTCCTGACTGACGCTGTGCTTTTGACCATCGCTTTTTGCCTGCCCAGCGACCCAGGCAGGTGGTTCAGGAATAACGCGGCGCATCACTACGGCCATTAACACTGGCATGATTGCGATGTAGAACAACCAGCGCCAGCCGTAGGTCGGCAGGATCCAGCCGCTCAGTAGTGTGGCCACCACGTCTCCTGGAGTGCGCACAAGGCAGTACTGCGCCGCTTAGTCGGTACATACTCGGCCAGCAGCGTGTTGCAGACCACGTATTCGGCACCCAGGCCTAGTGCAGCAATGAAGTGGAATACCGCAAACTCGGTGTAGCTGTGGGTCATGCCGAGCGCGGCAGTACCGACCGAGAAGACGACGATGGTCCAGACCACAGTCCGCACCCGGCCATAGCGGTCAGCAGCCCAACCGCCGAAAATGCCACCGATCGCCATTCCGACCAGCGTAATGCTGCCGAGCATGCCTGCTTCAAGACTGGTCAGTTGGAACTCTTTCGTCAGGCTCGACAGGCTGTACGACAAAAACATCAGGTCGGCGCCATCGACCATCAGACCGAGAAAGGCAAACCCGAACACCAGCATCTATTTCCTGTCTTGCGTAGGCGCTAAGGTGTCAATTTGGGCTTTTACCAATGCCATGATTGCGTCCTCTAATTGTTTTAATAGGATGGCTGGCGGACTAAGGTCAGGCAGTCCGCAGGCTAGCCAGCCGGTTGGCAATCAAGTCTCCCGCGTCGCCGACAATGCGCGAGACCAATTGCTCGACGGTGGGGATGTCGTAAACCAGACCCTGGGCCATGCCGACGCTCCATACCCCGTTGTCCCAGTCACCGCTGCTGTAGACCGCGCGGCCACGCGTGCCGGCCACCAACGGCGCCACATCCGGGAACTGCGTACCCGTCTGCTTTTCGAGACTGATTACCTGTTCGGTCAGTGCATTTTTGTGCACGCGCCAAGTATTATTGAAACTGCGCAGAACCAGCTCGGTCTGGCGCTCGTCAGCCTCGACCAGACGACGCTTGATGTCGGGGTGAGCCGGCGCCTCTTGGGTGGCCATGAAGCGTGTGCCCATGATGATGCCGTCGGCGCCCAATGCCAGGGCTGCCACCAGGCCGCGGGCGTCGGCAAAACCACCCGAAGCGATCAGAGGGATTTTGATTGAGTCGGCCGCACGAGGGATGAGTACCAAGCCGGGAATGTCATCCTCGCCCGGGTGGCCGGCGCACTCGAAGCCGTCGATCGAGACTGCATCGACGCCGATCTGCTCGGCCTTGAGCGCGTGCCGCACCGATGTGCATTTATGGATGACCTTGATCCCGGCTGTCTTGAAGCGGTCCATATAGGCGACCGGATTGTTGCCTGCAGTTTCGACAATCTTGATGCCGCTGCGGATGATGACGTCGATGTACTCGTCGTAGGGGATCGGCCGGATCGCCGGCAGGAAGGTCAGGTTGACGCCAAACGGCTGAGTCGTCATCTGGCGACAGCGCTCGATCTCCGCATGCAGATCATCTGGGCTGGGCTGCGTCAGAGCGCTGAGAAAACCCAGAGCGCCACTGTTGGCAACGGCGGCCACCAGCTCGGCGCGGGCAATCCATTGCATGCCGCCCTGGATGATGGGGTGCATGACCCCGAAGGTTCGGGTGAAGTTGGTTGATAACATGAGGTCTCCTGATTAAGCGTCGTGTGGTAGTGGGTGTCAGGCCAGCAGGTTGGCTTCGGTACGGCTCTGCAGGTAGTCGAACGTGACGCCGGGCGCCATGGCCTTGACTTGTAGGCCGGCTTGGGTGACGTCCAGCACGGCCAAATTGGTGTAGATACGCGTCACAACACCCGCAGCTGTCAGTGGTAAGTTGCAACGTCGCAATAGACGAGGGCGACCCTGGGTGGTGTGCTCCATCAATACCCATACCTGCTTGGCGCCAAAGGCGAGTTCCATGGCCCCGCCAACGGCCGGAGGCGTCCCAGGATCAAGCCGGGTCCAATTAGCCAGATCACCGTTTTCAGCAACTTCGTAAGCGCCTAGAATCGCTAGATCAAGATGACCGCCGCGCATCATTGCGAAACTGAGTGCCGAGTCGAAAATGGCCGAGCCTGGCAGCAGTGAAATGGGCTGCTTGCTGGCGTTGATCAGGCAAGGGTC
The DNA here is from genome assembly GCF_044218845.1 of Pseudomonas sp. B16120. Lineage (NCBI taxonomy): Bacteria > Pseudomonadati > Pseudomonadota > Gammaproteobacteria > Pseudomonadales > Pseudomonadaceae > Pseudomonas > Pseudomonas sp. B16120. Next base: position 5,525,917 of record NZ_CP162588.1, on the reverse strand, counting down.
GGCCTCGTTAGCGGGTGGGCGAGCGCCGAAATGCAAGATGCCATTTTCACTGTGGAGGAAAATTTCACGCTCAGGTGCCATCAGGTTGCCGACCAGTGTGGGTAAACCGATTCCCAGGTTGACGTAGGCGCCATCCGGTATGTGTTGTGCGGCATGTGCGGCGATCTGCTCACGGGTCCACGGCGTCACCCCGTTTTCAAGGTTGAGAACGGGGTTCATAAGTACTCCTGAGTTGCCGATTTATTGGCCAATACAACACGGTCGATGAAAATGCCGGGTGTGACCACGGCTTGCGGGTCAACTGTCCCCAATTCCAAGAACTCGTCCACCTCCACGGCCACCAGATCGGCGGCGGTCGCCATGAGGGGATTGAAGTTCCGGCCTGTCAGGTGATAGATCAAGTTGCCGTAACGGTCAGCCGCGCGCGCGCGCAGCAGTGCGAAGTCGGCTCGCAGGGGCAACTCAATCAAGTAGTCTTCGTCGCCGACACGGTGAATGGTTTTTCCGTCGGCCAACATGGTTCCGATGCCGATTGGACTTAGAAAGCCTCCGAGGCCGGCTCCCCCGCAACGTATCCGCTCCGCGAGGGTGCCTTGCGGAACCAGCTCCAATTCAATCTTCTTGTCGCGGTAGGCGTTGCGGAAGACGGTCGCACCCGCAGTCAAGGGGTAGGAGCAAATCAGCTTGCGTACAAGGCCGGCAGCGATCAGCATCGCCACCCCTTCACGGTCGTAGCCAGCGTTATTCGAGATCACCACCAGATCCCGAGCACCTTGGTCGAGCACTGCTTCAAGCAGCCCTGTCGGCAAACCAGCGCTGCCAAAGCCGCCGATCATCACGCAACAACCATCTTTGAGGTTCTCTATGGCTGCGGTGTGGGACTCCACATATTTGTTAATCACAGCATTGCCTCCTGAACACGTCGCTTTGCAGGACTTCATCTTCAGGAATGCAGTTGATAACATCAATCAACCGTAAGTTTTGATTCTATAAGCTAGTCTTATGATGTCTGGCAGTATCGACCTGGATCACAATTAGGTGGAATGGCTGTCTATAGAGCCGTTGATAAATGGGTTATTTGTGATGGAAATTGAATTACGCCACTACCGCTATTTTTTGGCGCTGGCCGAAGAGTTGCACTACGCCAAGGCCGCCGAGCGCTGCGGCATTTCGCAACCAGCACTTAGCCAACAAGTGCGCGCACTGGAAGAGCGCGTGGGCGCCAGCCTATTGTCGCGTAGCCGACGCCATTTGGAGTTGACGGAAGTCGGCAAGGTGTTCTATGCCCAGGCGGTTGCCATGCTACGTCAGGCCGATGCTGCCAATTCGGCCATCGTAGAGGTGGCTCAAGGCCGGTCAGGTCGGGTGGTGATCGCCTATCTCGCCTCGGCCGCGTTGTCAGGTGCATTGCCCGGTATCGTGTACCTGTATCGACAGCAAAGGCCCCACGTCGAGTTGGTCCTGCACCAGATGGATATGGAGGAACAGATCGATGCTGTGACCAAGGGGCTGTGTGATGTTGGGTTTATTCGTCCACCCATTGCATTGCCCGAGGGGGTGGCGTTGTTTGATGTATTGCGCGAACCGTTGATGGTGGCACTGCGCAGCAATCATCGCTGCGCCGCAATGGCTCGCGTGCGCCTGGAAGATTTGCAGGATGACACGCTCATCAGCGTGCACCGCAAGGAAGGTATCGGTTTCTATGACACAACGATGAAGGCTTGCGCTGCTGCGGGCTTTGTTCCGCGGGTCGAAGTCATTTCGTCGCAGATGTCGATCGTGATCAGCATGGTGGCGGCCGGTTTTGGCGTTGCAATCGTGCCCGCATCGACGCGTACTTTCATGCCGCCCGACGTGGTGTTTCGGTGCATTGAAGGGTGTGATGTGACGACGGCATTGTCGATGATCCATGCCCGCAATAATCAGTCACCAGCCGTCCAGTTATTCACCAAGATGGCACGCGACTGGGCCCGCAGTACGTCCATAGCGAGCGTCAGCATTAGCAGGTAACCGATGGCGTCAGAGTGAGTCAATGGTGCCAGGCCGCGTAGGTTTCCACCGCCACGAGGCAAAGAGGCGAGGCGGCGAACCGCTAGGCCTCCCGGAATTACAAAGCGCTATTGCTTTTGCGGGTCGAACTGCTTATCTCTGATAAACAACGCCGGGATCACGCCGCAGATAAAATAGGCTGCGCCCATGACCAGAAAACCCAAGCCAATCGAGCCGTGAGAGGCGAGAAATCCAATTGCTGCCGGAGCAATCGCTGCGCCCAGGCGCCCGATATTGTAAGCACCGCCTACAGCAGATCCTCGGAATTTTGCCTCGAAACTTTCAGTCATGTACGTGGCGTTTACACCGTATGGAATACCGTACAAGAAGCCAAATACCACCAGCATCCACAGGATATTTTCCGGGCTTTGAAATAACACGATCACCGGCAGGAAGAGTGCCGTTCCCAATGCTCCAAAGGCGAAGACGGCGCGGCGCCCAAGACGGTCAGCCGCCAGACCTGCGAGTATTTTACCGAGGATCATGGCGGTGTAGGTACCAACCATGTAGGCCGTCATGGACTTGAGGTTCATGCCCAGTTCGCTTTCCAGGTAGGTTGGCATCCAATTGTTGACACCGTAATAGCCGAATTGTAGAAAACCAGCAGTCAAAGCCCAAAAAATGAACATGCGGCGAGCCTGTGGGTCGCTAAAAATAAGTTTGTACTTACTATCGCTTTTTTTGCTCGCTACTTTCGTGATGCCATCGATTTTTTGCTTGGCACGCTCAGCCTGAGCGTTGATCCACGCTTGTGGTTCTGGGACAAAGCGTTGCATCACTACGGCCAAAATCACCGGGATAATGGCAATGTAGAATAGCCAGCGCCAGCCATGGATCGGTAGGATCCAGCCCGCCAGTAGCGTCGCAACGATATAACCTACTGACCAACCTGCTTGCAGCGTGCCGAGTACAGTTGTGCGGTAGCGAGTGGGTACGTATTCAGACATCAGCGTATTGCAAGCCACATACAGTGCACCGATCCCTAGCGAGGCCACAAAACGGGTGATCGCGAATTGCCAATAGTTATGCGTCATGCCGAGCACTGCCGTGCCAACTGAAAAAAGTATGATACTCCAGACTACCGTTTTCACTCGACCGAAACGATCGCAGGCCCAGCCACCGTAAATGCCCCCGATCGCCATTCCAGCCAGGGTAAAGCTTCCCAGGCTGCCGGCCTCTATGTTGCTCAGACCGAATTCGGCTTTCAAGCTACTGAGGCTGTAGGAAAGAAACATCAGATCGGCACCGTCGATCAAAAGTCCTAGAAAGCAGAAGATAAATACCAGCACCCAAGTGTTTGTCTTGGCCTGCGCACTTGCGCCGACATGAGCAGAAGCTTCCATAACGTTTCCTTATTGTATTTATAGGGAAGGGGGGGCTTTAACGCGTATTTGAAGGTTTGAGGGGTCAGCCTTGTGCGTCGCGAATCATGTTGCGGGCGATGACGATCTGCTGGATCTGAGTGGTACCCTCGTAGATGCGGAACAGACGGACGTCCCGATAGAAGCGCTCGATCGCGTATTCGCTGACGTAACCGGCGCCACCGTGGATCTGCACGCAACGGTCGGCAACCCGTCCGCACATTTCAGTGGCGAACATCTTGGCGCAGGAGGCTTGCGTGCTGACGTTAAGTCCGTCGTCACGCTGGCGTGCGGCATCCAGGACCATGCAGCGGGCTGCATAGATTTCCGCCTTGCTGTCGGCAAGCATCGCCTGGATCAGCTGGAACTCGGCAATCGGCTTGCCGAATTGTTTGCGCTCAATCGCATATTGCAGTGAATCGGCCAACATGCGCTCGGCGGCGCCGACGCTCAGGGCGGCAATATGCAGGCGACCTTTATCCAGGACTTTCATGGCGGTTTTAAAACCCACGCCTTCAACGCCACCGATCAGTTGGCTGGCGGGAACGCGGGCATTTTCAAAGATCACGTCGCAGGTGTGAGCGCCTTTGTGGCCCATCTTGTGATCGGGTTTACCCAGGGAAATCCCGACCGTGTCACGCTCGACGATGAACGCACTGATGCCACCGGCACCCTTGATGTTCGGATTGGTGCGCGCCATCACGGTGAAGATGTTGGCGTGGGGCGCATTGGTGATGAAGCGCTTGGTGCCGTTGAGGGTATAGCTGTCGCCGTCACGCACGGCCGTGGTTTTGAGCGAGGCGGCATCAGACCCTGAGTCAGGTTCGGTCAGGCAGAAGGCACTGAGCAGCTCGCCGCTGGCCAGCTTGGGCAGGTACCTGGCTTTCTGCTCCGGGCTGCCATCGAGCAGAATGCCGATAGAGCCGATGCCGTTGTTGGTCCCGATGTAAGAACGAAAGGCCGGGGAGGTACGCCCCAGTTCGAAGGCGATCTTGACCTCTTCTTCCATGGTCACGCCCATGCCGCCGAACTCTTCCGGCAGGGTCAGGCCGAACAGCCCCATCTCTTGCAAGTGCACGACGATGTCGTCCGGGATGTTGTCGGTCTCGGCCACCTCGTTCTCACGGGGAATCAGTACTTCGCTGACGAACTGACGAAGGGAATCCAGCAGTATCTGCAGGGTTTCGGTATCACGGATCATGTGCGCTCCCAAGGCTCGCAAGCGAGCCGGTTTTTTAGGGCGCCGTTACTCCGTGCGTCAGCGAGCAGCGGCGCCAATGTTATTGACCATGTTGATCAGGCGAGGCCCGATATCGTCCACGAGCTGCTCACGGGGTAGCTGAAAGCTCGGTCCACCGCAGTTGAAGGTCAGCAACCCGTACTGCGGGTGCAGCAACGGCACTGCGACGGAGTTGACGTCGCGGTGCCACTCACCGACTGACAGGCAGAAGCCGTAGTCGGCGTAATCCCTGAACGCTCTGTCCAGGCCCTTGCGGATGGCTGGCCATTGCTCCGTTTCACGCTGGCGAATGTGGTCGAGCAGAAATTCCCGCTCGGTTTCCGGCATCGCCGCCAGGCACGCCCGGCCCACCGAACTCTGTGCCAGCGGCAAGTAGCTGCCGATCTGCCGGCGCATGGTCATGTTGCCCTGACCCTGGACCACATCCAGGTACACCATCTGCAGTCGATCGCGGGCGGCCATCGCGACGGCCGCCTGAGCGTGATTGGCCAAATCCTCCATCAACGGATGGGCCACTGTGCGAATCGCCAGGTTCGACAACATGGCGTAACCGAAACCCAATACGCCGACGTCCAGCTGATACTTGCCTGAATGTACTTCACGCTTGAGGCAGCCCAGCCGCATCAGCGTATTGGTCAGCCGCGTCACGGTCGGTTTGGGCAGCCCGGTCATCCGCGCCAGGTCCTGATTGCCGAGCACATTGTCCCGCGGCGTGAAACAGCGCATCAGCTCAAGCCCGCGGGCCAACGCCGTCACGAACTGGCCAGTGCTTTCGTCATCGCTCAGCGCGCTGGCGGGATCGAGCATGCCCATCTTCAGCAAGCCGATTTCATCCGTTCCTTTCGACTGGTCCACGGCCTGGTGATCTGCCTTGTTGCGACCCATGGTAGAACCTCGCTTTCGAGAAATGCAAGAAAATAAAATACAGTTTCGCCTGGCGAAATTGTATTCGCTGCTTTAAAAAAAACCAACTCATTTATAGTTATTTAGTAAGACCCTGTATTTAAAGGATTAAACAATATTTATCAGTTTGCCTGTTTACAGGGATTTATAAGCGTCTCTATGATTAATCATTATTACGGTATTCAGTTTCGTATAGCGAAACATAATAAGAGGTAGGTATGGACTCCCAGCCCAACGCTGTAGTGACTCTGCACATTCGCGATGACGCCGTCGCTGTCGTACGGATCCAGCGGCCCGAGGTCAAGAACGCGCTCAACAGCGCCGTGCGCGAACAGTTGGCAGAAATCTTTCGCGCCCTGGCTGGCAATGAACGGGTGCGTGCGATCGTTCTCACCGGTGGTGAACAGTGCTTTGTCGCCGGTGCCGATATCCGCGAGTTCGCCGAGGCCAGCCCTATCGAGATGTATCGCCGCCACACGGAGTACCTGTGGGAGGCCATTTCTCGTTGCCCTAAACCTGTGATCGCCGCGGTGAACGGTTTTGCCCTGGGCGGCGGCTGCGAACTGGCGATGCACTGCGACATCATCGTTGCAGGGCAGTCGGCACGCTTTGGCCAGCCGGAGGTCAAGTTGGGCCTGATGCCGGGCGCCGGTGGCACCCAGCGGTTGATTCGCGCCGTCGGCAAATTCCAGGCGATGCGTATCGCCCTCACGGGATGTCTGGTCCCGGCCCCCGAAGCGCTGGCCATGGGCATGGTCAGCGAGGTGGTGAGTGACGAGCGCACAGTGCCGCGCGCCCTCGAGCTGGCCGCTGAAATAGCCGCCTTGCCGCCGCTGGCTGTGGCGCAGATCAAGGAGGTGCTGCTGCTCGGCGCTGACTTGCCCCTGGACAGCGCCCTGGCGTTGGAGCGCAAGGCGTTTCAGTTGCTGTTCGATTCCAGGGACCAGAAAGAGGGCGCCAATGCCTTCCTTGAAAAACGCAAAGCCACCTTCTCGGGAGAGTGAAGCATGACACGCGAGATCAACCGTATGGCTGTGGTGGGGGCTGGCATCATGGGCACCGGCATTGCCCAGATTGCAGCCCAGGCCGGTATCCAGGTGCTGTTGTTCGATAACCGCGAAGGCGCCGCCCAGGCTGCTCGCGATAACCTTGAACAGACGTTGGGCAAGCTGGCGAGCAGGGGCAAGATCCTCGGCGCAGATGCACAGGCCACACTTGATCGCCTGCAGGTAGCGACCGCGTTGACCGAGCTCAAGGAGGTCGACCTGGTCGTCGAAGCCATTATTGAGCGCCTCGATGCCAAGCAGGCGTTGCTCGCCCAGCTTGAAGCTGTCGTCGCTGACGATTGCATTCTGGCCACCAATACCTCGTCGCTGTCCGTGACCAGCATCGCCCGGGAGTGTCGTCGTCCTGAGCGAGTCGCGGGGTTCCATTTCTTTAACCCGGTACCACTGATGAAAGTCGTCGAAGTCATCGACGGCCTGGCCAGTGATCCGCTAGTCGGTGATCGCCTGCAGACGTTGGCGGCGCGCATGGGCCACCGGGGTATTCGGGCCAAGGATACGCCGGGGTTCATCATCAACCATGCGGGACGCGCCTATAGCACCGAAGCCCTGCAAATACTCAAGGAAGGCGTGGCCGAGCCTGCCGAAATCGACCGCATCCTGCGCGAAGGCCTGGGGTTTCGCATGGGCCCGCTGGAGCTGTTCGACCTGACGGCCCTGGATGTCTCGCACCCGGTGATCGAGTCGATCTATAACCAGTTTTACCAGGAGCCTCGCTATCGCCCGGCCGCATTGACTCGGCAGATGCTTGAGGCCGGATACGTCGGGCGTAAGGTCGGGCGAGGCTTTTACCGGTATGCCAATGGCCAAATGGTCGATGCGCCCCCGGCGCAGGCAGTGCCGATCATGGAGACCCTACCGCCGGTGTGGCTGGGGGCCGAGAACGAGACCGATCGTGTCAGCCTGATGGCGTTGCTGGAGCAGTTGGGCGCGCAGGTAGAGCAGGACGCCACGCCGTCCAGCGAAGCACTCTGCCTGCTGGCGCCCTATGGCCTGGATGCCACCAGCGCTGCGGTACGCTTTGCCACCGACCCGACGCGCACGGTATGCATCGACCCGCTGCTCGACAGCGCTCGCTACCGCACGTTGATGCTAAACCCGGCCACCCGAGTCGACATGCGAAATGCCGCACATGCAGTGTTCGCTCGCGATGGCGTCGGAGTCAGCGTGATCAACGACAGTGTCGGCTTCGTCGCTCAGCGTGTGCTGGCCATGATCGTCAACCTGGCCGGCGATATCGTCCAACAGCGCATCGCCAGCGTTGATGACCTGGATGAAGGTGTTCGCCGAGGGCTGGGTTATCCAAAGGGGCCGTTGGCCTGGGGTAACAGCGTTGGCAGCAAACGCCTGCTGACCATCCTGGAGCGCATGACCGAACTGACCGGCGATCCGCGTTACCGGCCGAGCCCTTGGCTGCGTCGACGCGCGACCCTCGGCCTATCGCTGTGCCACACCGAGCCGACACTGACCTGACCTGACCTTAACGCCTAGGATACTTTTATGCTCGACGCCTACATCTTCGCAGGGCTGCGTACTCCCTTCGGTCGTCACGGTGGTGCACTCGCACCGGTGCGCCCCGATGATCTTGCGGCTCATGTGATTCGAGAACTGCTTGCGCGATATGCCATCCCTGGTGACGCTATCGAGGACGTGATCCTCGGCAATACCAACCAGGCAGGTGAGGACAGTCGCAATATCGCCCGCCACGCGGCGCTGCTCGCCGGTTTGCCAGTGACGGTGCCGGGGCAGACAGTCAATCGATTGTGTGCCAGTGGTCTGGCCGCCGTGATCGACGCAGCCCGCGCGGTGACCTGCAAGGAAGGCGAACTTTTCATCGCTGGCGGGGTGGAAAGCATGTCTCGCGCCCCCTTTGTCATGGCCAAGGCTGAAGCCGCCTACAGCCGTGATTTGACGGTCTTCGACAGTACCATCGGCGCGCGCTTTCCCAACCCGAAAATCGTCTCCGAATTTGGCAATGACAGCATGCCTCAGACGGGAGACAACGTGGCCCATGAGTACGGTATCGACCGAACACAGGCCGATATTTTTGCCGCAGGCTCGCAAGCGCGGTACGAAGCAGCGCGCAAGGCTGGCTTCTTCGCTGACGAACTACTTGCGGTGAGCGTACCCACCGGCCGAAAGACTCCGCCCAACGTGATTGAACAGGACGAACACCCGCGTCCGCAATCGGATTTCGCGGCACTGACTCGCTTGCAGCCTTTGCTCGAAGGCGGCGTGGTGACTGCGGGCAACGCTTCTGGTGTGAATGATGGTGCCGCTGCTTTGCTGATTGGCTCCTCTGCCGCTGGCGAACGCCATGGGCTGGTACCTATGGTGCGAATCCTGTCTGCAGCGGCCGTTGGTGTGGCGCCTCGCATCATGGGCGTCGGTCCGGTAGAGGCGATTCATAAGGCGTTGGCGCGAGCCGGACTGAGCTTGGCGGATATGGACATCATCGAAATCAATGAAGCTTTTGCCAGTCAGGTTCTGGGCTGTCTTAAAGGACTTGGCCTTGCTTTCGACGATCCTCGCGTGAACCCCCATGGCGGTGCCATTGCCGTAGGGCATCCGCTGGGCGCTTCGGGTGCGCGATTGGCACTGAGCACCGCACGGGCGTTGCAGCTAAGTGGCAAACGTTACGCGGTGGTCAGTCTATGTATCGGCGTCGGCCAAGGGCTGGCGATGGTTATCGAGCGCGTCTGAATGCGCGCAAAAAAGGTGGTATGAAATGGGTGCTTTGACTGGATACCGCGTGCTCGACTTGAGCCGTGTGCTGGCCGGTCCTTGGTGTGGCCAGACCCTGGCCGACCTGGGAGCCGAAGTCATCAAGGTTGAACGACCGGGTGCGGGTGACGATACCCGTGGTTGGGGGCCGCCATGGATGAAGGGTCAAAACGATGAGACCACACGTGAAGCCTCCTATTACCAATCGACCAACCGTGGCAAGTTATCGGTGGCGCTGAACCTGGCGAGCGCCGAAGGCCAGGAGCTGGTACGCGCGTTGGCCACCGACTGTGATGTGCTGATCGAAAACTACAAGGCGGGGTCTTTAGCGAAATACGGACTGGATTATGCCTCCTTGTCTCAGCTCAATCCGCGGTTGGTGTATTGCTCGGTGACTGGCTTCGGGCAGACCGGGCCGCGAGCTGCAGAGCCGGGTTATGACTTCATCATCCAAGGCATCGGCGGGCTGATGAGCATCACCGGGGAACGTGATGACCTACCCGGTGGCGGGCCGCAGAAAGTTGGCGTGGCGTTCTCCGACCTGATGACAGGGCTCTACTCGACGGTCGCCATTCAGGCTGCATTGCTCAGCCGCGAGAAAAGCGGCGTGGGTCAATACATCGATATGGCGCTGCTCGACGTTCAGGTCGCCACACTGTGCAACCAGAGTCAGAACTACCTGTCTTCCGGTAAAGCCCCAGGCCGCTACGGTAATGCCCACGCCAACATCGTGCCGTATCAGGTATTCCGCGCCAGTGATCAGGATTTCGTTATCGCCTGCGGTAATGACTCCCAGTTCGTTGGACTCTGCGAGGCTATCGGTCTGACGGACCTTCCTTTAGACCCTCGCTTTGCGCGCAATGCGGACAGAGTGACGAATCGGGAGGCAGTCATCGAGATTCTTGCGCAGCATTTTCTCGGCGCCACCGCCGATGAATGGGTGCGACGTATTCACCCGCAGGGCGTGCCGATAGGGGTGATCAACAGCATTGCCCAGGCACTGGATGAGCCGCAGGTGAAAGCGCGCAATATGCTGGTGAACATCCCCCATCCGCTGAAGGCAGATTTCGTGACGGTGGGCAGCCCCATCAAGTTGTCGGGCACGCCGGTGGAGTATCTGCGCCCGGCCCCGATGCTGGGTGAACATACGGATGAAGTTCTCAAGCGTCAGTTGGGCCTGGACGATGAACGCCTGGCCGAGTTGAAGGCACGCGGCGTCATCGAGCAACTTGGCGAACGCTGATATGCATGACCTCGCACGCCACCTGAGCTGTCGGGTCAATTTTCACCATTGGAGCCTGTCATGAAAGTCCTCGTAGCCATCAAACGGGTGGTCGACTACAACGTGAAAGTTCGCGTCAAGGCGGACAATTCCGGCGTCGATCTTGCCAATGTCAAGATGTCGATGAACCCGTTCTGCGAAATCGCAGTGGAAGAAGCCGTACGCTTGAAAGAACTCTCTATAAAAGAAGGGCGCGTTGCGACTGAAATCGTCGTCGTCTCCGTCGGCCCGTCCACCGCTCAAGAGCAGCTGCGCACCGCGCTGGCTCTGGGTGCCGACCGCGCCATCCTCGTCGAATCCGCTGAAGATCTGACTTCCCTGGCCGTGGCCAAACTGTTGAAAGCGGTTGTCGACAAGGAACAGCCTCAGCTGGTGATCCTTGGCAAACAAGCCATCGACGGCGACAACAACCAGACTGGCCAGATGCTCGCTGCATTGAGCGGCTACGGTCAGGGCACCTTCGCGTCCAAAGTCGAAGTGTCCGGCGACACCGTTGCCGTGACTCGCGAAGTCGACGGCGGCGCGCAGACAGTTTCCCTGAAGCTGCCAGCCATCGTCACCACCGACCTGCGTTTGAACGAGCCGCGCTACGCGTCCCTGCCTAACATCATGAAAGCCAAGAAGAAGCCTCTCGAAGTGCTGACTCCGGACGCTTTGGGCGTTTCCACCGCCTCCACCAACAAGACCGTGAAAGTCGAAGCGCCGGCTGCACGCAGCGCGGGTATCAAGGTCAAGTCGGTGGCTGAACTGGTCGAGAAACTGAAAAACGAAGCGAAGGTAATCTAATCATGACTATCTTGGTAATCGCAGAACACGACAACAAGGTAGTGGCCCCGGCCACCCTGAACACCGTGGCTGCCGCTGCGAAAATTGGTGGCGACATCCACGTCCTGGTCACTGGCCAGAACGTTGGCGCCGTGCCTGAAGCCGCCGCGAAAATCGCAGGCGTAGCTAAAGTGCTGGTGGCCGACAACGGCGCCTACGCGCACCAACTGCCGGAAAACGTCGCTCCTCTGGTTGCAGAGTTGGGCGCTGGTTACAGCCACATCCTGGCTGCCGCGACTTCCAACGGCAAAAACATCCTGCCGCGCGTTGCTGCGCTGCTGGACGTCGACCAGATCTCCGAAATCATTTCGGTTGAATCGGCTGACATCTTCAAACGTCCAATCTACGCCGGTAACTCCATCGCCACCGTGCAATCGAACGCTGCCGTCAAAGTAATCACCGTACGTAGCACCGGCTTTGACGCCGTCGCAGCTGAAGGTGGTTCGGCTGCTGTCGAAGCAATTGCAGCTGCTCACAATGCGGGCATTTCTTCCTTTGTTGGCGAACAGCTGGCCGAGTCCGATCGTCCTGAGCTGACCGCGGCCAAGATCGTCGTTTCCGGCGGTCGCGGCATGCAGAACGGCGACAACTTCAAACACTTGTACGCCCTGGCCGACAAGCTGGGCGCGGCTGTTGGCGCTTCCCGCGCTGCGGTCGACGCAGGTTTTGTTCCCAACGACATGCAGGTCGGTCAGACCGGCAAGATCGTTGCTCCACAGCTGTACATCGCGGTCGGTATCTCCGGCGCAATCCAGCACCTGGCCGGCATGAAAGACTCCAAAGTGATCGTTGCGATCAATAAGGACGAAGAAGCGCCGATCTTCCAGGTGGCTGATTACGGCCTGGTGGCGGACTTGTTCGAAACCGTACCAAAACTACATCAATTGATCTGAAACGTCGTGATGACCAGTCCAGGCGCTATGACATCAGCCAGATCCGTGTGCATGAGCGCAGCGTGAGTCCGAGTCGAGCGCCCACGAGGCCGTAGAAGAATACCGTTACGGTATCCAATCCATTGAAGGACCGACGACATACATACATGCCCGCGCGAGCTGGCTTCTTTAGTCGCGGCTATTCGGAAAACTTCGCATCTGTTTCATCAACCGACCCCAGGGCCTCATCGCCCTGTGTGAGATCCACAACTAAAAAAATAAAAACTGAGGGCTCCAACATGGAATGCAACACTCGAATACTCGCCGCCCGACTATTGCTCGCGGGTGGTGTCATCAGCCTCTCGACTCCCGCCGCTGCTGACTTTATCAAGGACAGCAAAGCCAGCCTGGAACTGCGTAACTTTTATTTCAACCGGGATTTTCGCCAGTACAACGCAGCGCAATCCAAACAAGAAGAATGGGCGCAAGGTTTCCTGCTGCGTTATGAGTCGGGCTATACCGAGGGTTTGATCGGTGTCGGTTTCGATGCCATCGGCCTGCTGGGGGTCAAGCTCGACTCCAGTCCTGATCGCGCCGGCTCTGGCCTGCTCAAACGCCACAGCGACACACGCAAAGGAGCCCAGGACGAATATGGTGAAATGGGTTTGACGGCGAAACTGCGCACCTCGAAAAGCACGCTTAAGCTCGGCACGCTGCTGCCCAAACTGCCGACGGTATTGGCCAACGATTCACGGCTGCTGCCACAAACCTTCGAAGGCGTTCAATTGACCTCGCTGGAAATCGATGGCTTGACCGTGGATGCCGGGCGGCTGACGCAGGTTAACCAGCGCGACTCCTCAGACTATGAAGACATGAGCATCACCCGCACCGGCGCCAAGGGCATCATCAGTCGGCGGGTGGACAGCGACAGCTTCGATTTCGCCAGCCTGAACTACAAGTGGACCGGCAACCTCACCACCGGCTACGCTTACGGCCATCTCGACAATTTCTACGACCAGCACATGGTCAACCTAACCTACATATTGCCGGTGACCACCGGCCAGTCATTGAAGTCGGATCTGCGCTTCGCCCGTTCTAAAGACGATGGCGGCAGTAACGTCGATAACAATGCGTTTGGCGCGATGTTCACCTACAGCCTTGGCAGTCACGCCTTCGGCCTTGGTTATCAAGCTATGCGCGGCAACACAGGTTTCGCCTACATCAATGGTACCGACCCGTTCCTGTTGAACTTTGTGCAGATCAGCGACTTCGCCAGCAAGGATGAGCGGTCCTGGCAAGCGCGCTACGACTACAACTTCGCGGCCATTGGCATACCCGGTCTAACCTTCATGACCCGCTACCTCAACGGCTCCAACGTTGACTTGGGCAGCAACCGTCCCGAGGGCAAGGAATGGGAACGCGATACCGACATTGGTTATGTCGTGCAGGGAGGACCGCTGAAGAACGTTGGGGTGAAATGGCGTAATGCGACCGTACGCTCGACCAACTTTGGCAACGATCAAGATGAAAATCGATTGATCATCAGTTATACGTTGCCGATCTGGTGAGTAACGGACGTAGCCGACGGAAAAAACGCTGAAAAGCCCTCCGCGTCCTGGAGGCTAAGCCCGCCAGGTTGACGTGTTCCGCCTGGCCCAGCGCAAACCTATCGATCCTCGCGGGTTTGCCACAGGCGCAGTAGGTAGATAGTGGATTTCACTATCTCGTAACGCATCTCGTCGTGGCCGATCTGTATTCGGCGCACATCCGGGGGCTCAAATTTTTTCAGCTGTTCGCCAATCCGCGGATTTTCAGCAGTGTGGTCGGCGCGGCCGTGAGTGGCTGTACCGTTCGTGCGGCCGCAGGCTGATGGTTATGTCTGGGGCAGCAGATACGACCAGAACCTTGAACGTCATCTTGATCAAACCGAGGTGAACAAACTGTTCCCTGACAAGGCTCTGGCAAGGATAGTCGAACGGCCCGTCGCTGATCGATTCGGCCGACCAGTCGACTTCGACCAGCACTTTCTAGTCAACTTTGAACCACTGATAGCGCGCCGAGGACTGGGAGATTTTTGCTAGTTCTTCACCGAACTGTTGGCGGTGATGCATTTTTGACCGGGCGGCTGATTTTGATTGATCCAACTGCAGCTTCTCCACTCCCAGGACTATCGTTTGCTGGGTATTCGGGCGGGACAATGAGTTCCGGCAGTCCGGATCAACGACGCATCAGCGCCAAAACAGTTTGGCAATACAGAGTCTCAACACACTGGCGGTAATTACGCCAATGGGCGACTGGAGCCTGGCCCCGTTTACCGAAGGGCAACGGCGCAATATTTTGTAGCTGCTAGGCGGACTTGGTCGAGTACCTACCTATTGGAATCGGCTGAGGTCGAAAAAAGATAGAACGAGAATCAATAGGGGGCCTGCGCCCCCTATTACATCGACCGTGCTGCTGTGCTCAGGACTGTTATTGCAACAGGTAGCCCATCGGATGGTCATCATTGTCGAAGCAGAGGATGGTTTCACAGTGGCCGCCTAGCTGGTCGGCATTCGATTCGCTGATGTCCGGCAACCATTTGCCCAGTTCGGCAATAGGGACTTTTTTGCTGTTGATGTAGCAATCGTCATCCATACGTGGGTTGCACCAGGCGGTCTTGACGTCGGGCCATTCGGACTGGGCCGAGCTGGAAGGTGACTGAGCTGCTTCCTGGGCATTTCCCTTTTGAGCTTGCCAGGCGGCATAACCACCCTCATAGCGCTTGTCGAAAGTGGAAGCAAGTTGGTTATCAGGGACGCTAATATCTAGGTAGAACTGGTACAGGATAGAACCGGCTTCGGCATACGACACCTGATGAGAGGTATCGACACGGTAGGCCACCGGCTTGCCGTCGGTGCTGGTGCCGATGCGGTACCAGATTGATAATGTGAACAAAACATCTTGGTTCCATTCACCCACCATCGCATTGCTTATACGGCACTTGCCGCGCAGGCACTGGCCACTTACCTGGTTGACATAGCGCACGTCCTGTTTGCGCTGGGCATCCCAGATGAGCACATCGCGGGTGGTTTCCATCCACGTGCATTTCAGCATGGGTTGACCATTGAAAGCTTTCTTTGCAATACATGGGATCGCTTCGGGGAGGCCATTGGTTGAAGTCTCGTCTGGGAAGGCGATAGCACCCCAGGCGTAATGGTCCACCACGGCGTTGGCGTTGGCGCAAAAGATGAGCAGCAGGATGCTGATTATCCGTTTCATGGGTTCTCTCCAGTTTGTTGCTTCGTGCGAAATTAACGACCGGTGAAGAGGCAAACGAGCCCTGCAAAACAATAGGGTTACGCTGTTGGTAATTGTGGGAATGAGTGAGATTATTTCTTGTAGGTGACCTTGAGCCGCTGATTTACGTAGTCCTTGAGGATTTCGTAATCAGGGTTGTAGGTAACTAGACTGTGCCCCACGCTTGCGACGGCCCCGAGCGTTACCACGGTCAGCGTTGCAGGTATGGATAGGACGCTGAATACAGCACCGAGTGCGCCGCCTTTTACCGCAGCACTTTTTACGTCGCTTCTGACTCGACACTTCAGTCCCTGGCTTTCAATCTTGGTTTCGACAAGTTTGATACTTGCCATGAAATTGCCCCTGAGGCCATTGATCTCGAAAGACGCATTGCTTTTCACGAGGCCTTCAATCTGCGCTTCATTCAGGCCGGTTACGACGATCATGGTTTTTCTGAGCTCCCTGCAAGAGGTTGTCGATTAGAGAAAAAAGTCGCATATCAACCTTTAGGGGTGAGTCTCGGTTTGAGAGGTCCTTCATGTCACTAGGTTGATCGCCAACTATCCAGGTTGAAGTGGAGGGTGGCATGTCAAAAACCGAATCGAAGCAATTGGCGAAGCTGGTGGGCCAAGCAATTGCTCGCCAGCGTGTTCGTTGCAAGCTGAGTCAGGAGCAGGTCGCCGAGAGGCTTGGGATTGGCAGTGAGGCGGTGTCGCGTATCGAGCGCGGGATCGTGATGCCCAACGTCGAGCGATTGGTGGAGTTAGCGGGCATTTTTGGCTGTGAGACAGCCGACTGGCTGACCGAGGGAAGTTCACGTCCGGAAGATCAGGCGTGCCGGCTTTACGATCTGCTGTCGACGCTGGACATGAGCGACCGTACGCTCGTCATGGGCATGGTGGAAGGGCTTGTTAAGCGTCTCGTTCGTAGCTGAGTAGCTGTTTCACGGCGGCGGAGGCACTAGCTCCGCTGCCTCCTTGTCGAAGAGCGCGCCGCAACGCGGGCATAAGCAATCGAACCCCGCGAACTGATACTTTCCGACATCGTCAGCAACTCGCAGCGCTGATGGGTAGGCGGGAACAATAGCGGCCAGCCCATTCAGTAGTGAGTAGTATCCGGGACGATCCTGAAGGCTCTCATGCGTGTTCTGAGCTCCCCGTACTGCTCCATCGGCGAGGCCGATCAGCAAGGCGATGCCCCTTGCGGCCTCCAGGGTGAGGACGGCTTGGCAGTCGCAGATCAAACACTGGCTGATCATCGTTCATTCTCCTAATGGGTGAGTGTGGCTATGCGCTGTTTGGCCACCGTTAGGTGGCAGTGTTTTTGCTGGGATTGCTCTGGATCGATGCGCTCAACACCTTGAGCGGGCGATTCAGAATCCAGCACGCCAACAGCACGGCGACCAGCAGTGGCGGGAAGCGCAACATCAACATAATGCTTACGACCAACGTGCCGGCTGCCGCCAACGCGCCAACGAACGCAAACAGGCAAAGCAGAAATCGTAGTAGGGCCATTTCGGGTCTCCAAAGTCTTCCTGAAGTCAGGCAGGTGTCAGGTCAATGGGTTTGCGTGGCGAGCGCTTCGAGCTTGTCGGCCAGAGCGTTGGAGTTGGTTTGTAGTGCTTTGCATCGTTCCGTGGTGGCAATTGCATCCGGGCTCGAAAAGAACTCTTCAATCACAGCACTGCTGTCTTCCTCGCTGTCCTCAAAAGCGCCGTTGCTAAAGCCTCGTCGAGCCGCCTCATCCAGCGCTACCTGATCAAATCCCGCTGATTGCCGTTGGGTCTCAAGTTCGTTGGCAGACTGCAGCATCTCTGCGATGTTCATGCCGCCGCGCACGGTCAGGTCGACGTAGAAAATCGGTGTGCCATGGCTCTGTCGTGTCGACTTGCCACGCAGACGCAATTCCAGCGGTAGGCAGGCCAACCGGTTACCCGAGATGGCCTGGAAGTAATGCAGCCGAGCGGCCAGGGTGCGGATGCTGTTGAAACCAGTAGTGCGGAACACGAAACTGCCTAGCGGATCGTCATCACCGATCAGCACATTCAACCTGCCATAGGGCTTGCAAGCTCCGCCTTTGGCTAATGAACAAGCATCCGGCGAGGGGCAGGGGAGTGATTGCATACCGTCCTGCGTGACACGTTTACAGGCCTCGCCATTGCCGACACACAGCGGTCGTCCAGACTGGCGATCGAACAGGGTGTAGTCGGCACGGAAGTTCAGATCTGGTTCGTTGAACAGCAGGCGCACCGGGATGCTGCGCAGCTTGTCTTCCTTGCTCTGGCGTAGTTCGTCATTGAGTGGGTGTAGTAGCCAGCCGTCCCGGCTTTGCACCTGGGACGTGATGGTGAATTGATCATCTTTCTCCGGCAGGCGTTTACCGTTTTTCTCGATGACTTTGCCGATGGAGATGCGTCCGAGCGCAGGGGGTGTCAGGGCTAAGCCTTTCAACATGATGGTTCTCCTGGAAATGAAAAAAGGCCGGCCACGCAGCGCGAACTGCATGGACTGGCCAAGGGGAGGTAATAGCGGAGTCAGTTGATCAGGAAGCGGCGACTGCCTTCCTTGGTTTTGGTGTAGCGAACTTGTAGGTAGGGTTTCTCTTGCAATAGGCGTTGGACATCGAGTACGGCACTGTCCTTGGATTTTTTCCAGCTGATGTAACCGCTGGAAAACTCCGCTCGGGTGGCCTCGCCCATGGCCTGCAGTAGTATCTGCTTGAGCTGGGCCTCGCGCGTTTCCTTCTCGCCAATGGACTGGCGAACGGCCTTAAGTTCCAGGTAGGCCTCTGCTAAACCGGCGCGACTGCTGAAGTCGACGGTCTGGCCGTTGTCTTCTGGGTACAAGCAGCGCAAAGCTGCTTCAGCCGATGCGCTACCGTCGGCCGGTGGCGGGGTATCGGTTTCCACGTAGGTCCAGAACTTGCGCTCCAGTTCGATCAGGCGAGCGATCATTTGCTCGTCACGCTCGATGCGATGAATCTCCAGGTGCTGACCGCCCAGCAGTACCGCCACATCCGCGGCTTGCTTGCCAGTGACGGCGAGCTGGTGCATCACTTGAAGTTGGACATACTCGGGCACGCCTTCCTTCCAGAGACGTGCCCCGTTTATGCCGGCGGTCTTGCATTCGAGGATCTGCACGTCGTCTCCGCCAATTACCTCGCGGTCGATGTTGGCCAGCATCCAGGGCAGTTCGGGGTTCGGATGCTGCAGCACGGCGTTAATCCGCCGCACTTTTTTACCGGTGCGCTTGCTGTAGTGCCAAGCGACGATGGGTTCCAGCACATTGCCCCAATAGGCTGGACTCTCTTCATCATGAGGATCTATTTTCGGTAGCGTGGCATCGCGACCAGTCTTTTCAAGCCACAGCTCCAACTGCGACTTGTACGGGTTGAGCCCAACCGCAGCGCCTGCGTCGGAACTACCGATGCCTTGTTTACGCACTTCAAGCCAGTCCTCGCGCGGCAGTTCCTTGGTGCTGACCAGGCGAAGGGCAGGGCGGAGCTTCGGGGTACTACTATTCAATGAGGTTGCTTTCATCGTGTTCACCTTGCAGGCATAAATACGCCCGACCAGCACAAGGCTGACCGGGCGTGGCGATTGACGAGAAGGGTTAAGCTGCGAGACGCAGCGCTGCATCCAGGGCGCGTTGCTTGATTTGCGAACCCTGACCAAACCACGCTGAGTCCATGCGGTACTCATTGCTACGTGCGCGGCGCTCGTGATCGACGTACTCGGTCACCGCATTGAGCAAGCCCCAGGCGGTTCCGCGTGCCGATTCGAGCTGGCTGCCCCGACCACGGCCTTCATACAGCTCTTGCACCTTTCGTAGGGCGCGTTCGTTGGGTAGTTGCTCTGGTAGTTGATTGCTCGGATTTACCTCACACAACACCGACATGAAATATCCAAGAGCCTCATGCCACTGGACCTTGCGTTCAGCGAGATGGCGCATGCGATACATGAACTCGTCCCAGCCGGAGACGGCTATGCCGAGTTGCTTCTTCACTGCCTTCGGATCGAAGCGGGTACTGTGCGGCACCTTGATTGCACGAGATGAGCCGTCCAGGGCTATCGTCAGGGTGTTGTTGCAGACCACGCGCACGGTGGTGGGTGTTGCCGTGGTGGCCAGGGTGCCGTCGCAGGACGTGGCCAGCAGCAGGTAGCCGTTGACCTGATCGTTTCCTTTCAGTGCAGCGCCTTGTCCGGTGCGCGCAAGTGCCCAGAACTTGCGCCCGCCTTTGAGTACCCCCGCAGTCTCCAGCTCGTAGCCGGAGACCTCGGTGAGGTCACGATAAAACTCCAGCACCTCACGCGGCTGCACGGTGTGGTAACGCTGGGAGACCACCGACAGCGGTGCTTTAGTATCGGAGCGGTAGAGCACCTTCTGCTCCGGAAAAGAATGTATAGCGCCGATGTGGCCGACGGCACCCGATTTGAAGTGTACGGGGCTTTCTTGGATCGCCCAGTCCATCCCAGCTTCGCGTTGCCAAACTTCGATGGGTTGCTTCTGAGTGAGCTGATTGCCCAGGCCATGCCAGGGAGTTTCGCCAGCGTAGGCCATAGTTTCGACGAGATGAGCCATTGTTTTAATTCCTTTAGGTGCAAGCCGGCATAAAGCGCCACGCAGAGCGCAGCACCGTCCGGACGAAATAAATAGAGGGGAGGTTGACTTGGTTAGGTCGGGAGGTTGAAGTGGTGGCCACATAGCAAGCAGAGGTTGTGGGCCAGGACGTGGCGATCGAGCGACTCACCCAGTTGGGCGCCGAGAGCACAGCCGGCGACACCACCGGCCAACCCGCCGAGGATGGCACCCGATACCGAACCGAGGGTGATACCTACAGGGCCGGCGATGGCGCCAATAAGCGCGCCTGCTTGGCCTCCAGCAAGCGCAGCACTAACGCCGCGCACAGCACCACCCACGGTGCCGATGGCCGCGCCGACTTTCATGGCGTGATGAAAAGAAGCGACTTTGGGGGAATGACAGCGAGGGCACTGCAATGACATGGGGCGAACCTCCTTGGGGGTGATGTCACTGCGATTATGTGTGGCTGAATTCTTTTCGAATTGAAGTGCTCAGGTTAGACCAAGCATCGGCATACGAATTGAAGCCTTAGAGCGCGCGACGCCCCATCTCTCCAAGCTATCTACTCTAAATAGCGGCTATTTTGGCTATCCGTAGCCAAAATAGCCGCTATTTTACCAATGTATGCGCCAAACTCACGATTTCTAAAAATCGTTATTACGATAAGTCAAGATGTGTGCTTGGAAATTTCTCGCTGACTTCCGGTCACTGCATCCTCGCCCAGGAATCATCCACGTGGAGCCTTTTGCGGTAGGTTGTGGGTCTATTTAAGTTGTTTTCGTAAAAGTCAATATTGGCGCTAACAATTTTATTAAATTTTATAAGCGCGGGCGGTTCGGTTGTGAGCGCGGCCTAATAACATTTCCCCTGTGTATTCAGAGCGTAACGAGAGGGTGAAATGGAAAGGGAAGATGAAAGAACAGCGATTGCTACGTCTGATGCGAGGGAGGCGGTACTGCGAATTAAGCAGGTAATTGGTCGTTTGGGAGTGGCGCGCTCTACGATATATGATTGGATGAATCCCAGGTCTCCAAGGCATGATCAGGAATTTCCTTTGCCAATAAGACTTTCGAGTGTAACTGGCAGGGGGGCAATTGGTTGGTTGGAGTCTGATATATGCCGATGGATTGAATCGAGGCTTTCAGTTGTCCCAGGGGGCGGAGGGGGGCGAAATGTTTGAGTCAAAGGGTAAAGGCCTTCCCCCAATTAATAGCAAGTTTCCAGCAAGTTTGCAGTTTCCCCTCCTTAATTCAGCAATTGACGAGGTTGAAAGAAATATACAGTCTCCAAGGCCGTTAATATTTTTTGGGGCTTTGACTGCTATCTCAGTAGCGGCTCAGGGGAGGTTTGATGTGCGCAAGCCTATTGGGCAGTGTGTACCGCTGTCATTATTGATGCTGGCGATAGCTAGTTCAGGTGAGCGTAAGTCGTCTTCAGAAAACGTTTTCTTAGAGCCTGTTCGTGAGTTTCAAAAAACACAAGATGTTGTGTGGAGGGCGCAGCTAGGAGAGTGGGAAGTGAGGGATAAGATTTGGCTCGCTAAAAACAAAGAGCTGTTAAAACGAGTTGAAAAGGCATCAAGTAGAGGTGAGTGTACTGAGCTAGTTGAGCAAGAGTTAATAGCGAATGCTTTGGTTCGTCCGGTTAGACCAAGGCAGTGCAAAATGATTTATGAGGACTCAACTTCGGAGGCGCTGTTTTGCGGGCTTTATCAAAACATTCCAACGGCAGGTATTATTTCAAGTGAAGGTGGTTTGAAGGGGCGGGCGTTTAACGATTTATCTAAGCAGAACGCAATGTGGAGCGGTGATCCAGTGGTGGTGGATCGTAAAACGGCGGAAAGCTATGAGCTTCATGGGGCTAGATTGACTGTTTCATTTATGACGCAGCCTAGCGCTTTTAAGTCGTATATTGATTCCCATGGTGAGAAGTCTCGTGGGTCTGGGCTGTGGGCGCGCTTTTTGGTGTGTTTTCCTGAGTCAACTCAGGGGACAAGGGTTTTGAGCGGTGCAACAATTTCATGGGATCATATTAACAATTATGCAGGTCGATTAAAGGAATTACTTTCTTATAATTTAGGGCTTTTGCATTCCCCTAATCAAAAACGTAAGATAATTTCATTTGCTCCTGCGGCTTGCGAGAGATGGCTTCAGGTGTTTAATGATATCGAGTCAGAGATCAGGGAAGGTGGCAGATTTTATGCCGCGGGGGATCATGCCTCAAAATTGGCGGATAATATTGCACGGGTAGCGGCGTTGTTACATGTCTTTGAGGGGTTTGATAGTGATATATCGATTGAGACGTTGAATTTCGCAATCGACTTTTGTCTTTGGTGTTCCGATGAGTTTTATCGGTTATTTGTCCCTCCGAGGGAAATAGATTTAGATGTTTATGAATTGCGCGCGTGGTTTGACAAATATCGTGAGGATGGCTTTGAAAATGTGAGGAAGAATAGTATTCTTCAGTATGGGCCGCGAAGATTGAGAAGTAAGATACGTCTTGATGCAGCGCTGGACGAGCTTATTTCTCTAGGCGAAATTTCTTATTCTGAACAAGGAAGTACGTTGGTGGTGGATTTTTCAAGGAGGGGGTACTTATTTTAGCTAGTGGTCTTTTCTCTTCTGCCGAGAAAGCTTTGAGACTGTATTTTTCAAATAAAATTTATAAGGCCAGGGTCGTAGTACTCTGGCTTTTTTATATGCCCCTAATTTAGCGTCGCTTTTTACGTAGTGCCTTGTATGTTTCCTGATTGCAGGTGTTGTGAATGAGCTCTTCGGTTATGAAGTTCTTTAGGTCTTTAATCGTTTCTTGTGCTTGGATTTCTGAGAGGTAACTTTGAAATTTCATGCTGGTATAAATTGCTTCAATGGTTTCAGATTCGGTGCCCCATCCATTTTTCGGTGGGTTTTTCAGCAGTAGAGAGAAGTGATCTCTTATTTTTGATATTTTTGATTCCTTCCGGTTTCCGCCTTCAGTTGCGCGTTCGCGCCTAAACTTTTCTTCGTCAATATGATTCTTGTAACCATCAAGGAATCCTAGTAAGTAGGATGCATGCGATATATAGATAAATGCTTTCTCTGTATTATTTTGTTCTACTTGTAGTTTTGCGCTTAGATAATAAACTTTTGCGTAGAAAAAATACAATTTAATTTTGCTTCTTTTTTCTTCGTCGTATGTGTTTGTCCAGCAGCTTAGAATGTCCTTCCATGTGATTTTTGGGGTTTCTAAAAACCTTGATATGCTCTGGTCTATGTGGCTGTTTAATTCCTTTGGCCAGTTTTTTTTCAGGGTCGCTCTGAGTATTAGGTGTGTGTGATTTAGTAAGTTGTTTAGTTTTTCTTCTTTTGCCTCTATTGGGTGAGGGAGAAGATTTTTACTTTTTTTCTTTAAAGGTTTATTTTTCGAATATAGAGAATTTAGAAGTTCGGTGAGAGTTTTATTGTCTTTCATTGTGTGGAGGCTCATTTATGAATTGTAGGCTATGGTAAGGATAAAAAAACAGCCCAGTCCGCCATTAGAGCACGGCGTTTTTCTAGAAAGTCTGAACGCGAGTAAGCCCCTTCTGTTTGATCCCTCTCATCGTGAGCCAGCGCCATTTCACAGACTTCACGTGGGTAGTGTGTGCATTCGCCAGCCCAATCACGAAATGAAGATCGAAAGCCATGGCGAGTGATGTGCTCGTACCCCATGTCGTGCAGGAGGGTTCTGATAGCATTTGCATGCATCACCCCTGTCTTGCCTTGGCCTGGGAACAGAAAGGGACTTCCTTCGTCTCGCAGAATACTCTTCACAAGCTTTACCACTTCTTCGGCAAGCGGGATTACGAAAGCTACTCGCATCTTCATTCGCTCATCTGGCAGTGACCAAGTGCATGCTTCCAAATCAAACTCATCCCAACGAGCGAACCTAATCATGTGGGCGCGTGCGCTGGTCATGATCAGCAGTTGAGCGGCCCAAGACGGAGGTGTGGCGTTTACCCTAAGCTTTACCATCAGTTCCGGCACTTCCTGCCAGCGCATTGCTTCGAAGTGCTCACGCTTCCGAGCCTTCCTCTTTTCAGAGCGGCTCAACAGATTGTCTAAGTGCCCGCGCCAGCGAGCAGGGTTCTCACCTTGTCGCAGGTTACGTGCCTTGGCTGCGTCCAGGACTTGTTCTATTTGTCCACGTACCTCGTCAGCCGTTCTGGTCTTGGTGGCCCAGATGGGTTGCAATATCTTAAGTACTTCGGGAGTACCTATGTCTTCGGCTGAAAGCTTGCCTATGTGATCAAACGCATACAGCTCCAGCTTCCGCAGCCACCCTTTACGCCACTTTTCCGACCACGCCGCGCCGTGAGCATCACGGTATTGCTTTGCGAGCGTCTCGAATTTTAGTTGCTTGGCTTCACTTGCACGCTGGGCTTCCCGTTGAGCGGCGCGCTCTATATCTCTGGCTATCAGGGGATCAATGCCATCACTTAGTTGGCTGCGTTTAGCGCTGGCGTCTTGTCTGGCTTTCTTGAGACTCACCTCAGGGAATGAGCCTAGGCCCATCTCTCTGCGACGGCCCGCCAGCTGGAAGCGAAGCAGCCAGGATTTACGCCCGGTAGATTTGACGACCAAGCGAAGCCCATCACCATCTTCATAGGTGCCGGGTTCGGTCAGATTTTCGACTTGTTTCGGATTCAGTTTACCCATTGGATTTCCCCTGTCGCCCGTTTTGTCCCCCCACCTGTCCCCCCACTTCATCGTCGGATGAGGTCGAATGGCTTTGAACGCCATCGGACAGGGGAATGCTTGAAACTCCCGGAATAGCTACGCTATCAGTAAGATTCTTGGATGGGGTAGGATTATTTCGGACAATTAAAAAGCCGGCTTGTGGCCGGCTTCTCGGGGACTGCCTCAGCTTGTTTTTGACAAACCTCACCAGCCTTCAAATCGCTCAGCCCACATTGCGTCAGGCTGAATAGTAGGGGCATCCGCGGGAACTCCTCCGCTTCGCCGGCAGGGAATCAGCTAAAAGCGACCCCTGTCAAATGTGCGGCGCATGATACCCACATTCACTTCAGTTGCCCACCTCCGGTTCCGATTTAGAGCCTTCCCAGCCCAGTAGGTGTTCATCCAGGGGGACCGGTGGGCGGCGGTTGTTGAGGGTGGACCACCAGAATACCCAGCCGACGATCTTGAAGCTTTGTTCGAAGCGTTCCTCGTGGTTGAGGTATTCGTCTGGGTGTTCGCTGGCGTTGTGGCTGCGCATGCGCAGGCCGCCGCCAGGGCGGTTGTAGAGGTATTTGATGCGCAGCATGCCGTCGTGTTCGACGGCGTAGATTTCACCGTCGATGATTTGGGTGCGGCCTCGGTCGATAGCGAGGGTGGCGCCTTGTTGGATGATGTCGATCATGCTGTTGTCGACCATGTAGGCGCCTATCGCGCGGTCGGGGTTGACGCTCAGGGCTTCCAGGCAGTGCAGGGAGACGCGGATGCGTTCGGTTGAGGTGAAGGTGGGGTGGAGAGGGATCTCCACGTCGGTTTTTTCCGGGCGGCAGGCGGGGCCTGTGAGGTATTTGCCTATGTCTTCGCGGGTGGTTGCAATCCTTGCGGTGGGGCCTTCCAACAGGTAGTTGGCGGGCGGGTGTTTGGGGCCTTTGCCGTCGCTTAACCAGCGACTTGAGACGCACAGCAATTCTGCGATCTCGTTGAGTCGGCCCATGGGGACGCCGCGTTTGAACCAGTTGTTCACGTGCTGAGGCGTGACGCCGCGGTTCTTGGCGAAGTCGGAGGCGGAAAGATGAACTTCCCGTAGTAGCGCTTTTAAACGATCACCTGATGTATTCATAAACGCAGAGTTTACTGGCCGGAAAGTCTAATCAAATAAACCATGCGTTGATTTGCAGTTGTAGGATTTGGCTTAGTTGTGGCTGGATCTTTCAGGTGTGCAACTTAGTTAAACGCTGCAGATAAACATTGAACTTGATGTTTAATCCGGCCCATAAAAAAGCCCCGAATTAACGGGGCTTTTTAGTTGCCGTGGCACTGAGGCGCGGGTCTCAGCCTTTGTAGGCGGCAACCGACTTCATGATCTCGGCGCGGGCGGCGTCTGCGTTGCCCCAACCGTCGATTTTCACCCATTTGCCCTTTTCGAGGTCTTTGTAGTTCTCGAAGAAGTGCTTGATCTGTTCCAGCAGCAGTGGCGGCAGGTCGGTGTATTCCTTCACGTCCACGTACAGCTGGGACAGCTTGTCGTGTGGCACGGCGATGACTTTGGCATCGCCGCCGCCGTCGTCGGTCATGTTCAGGATGCCGACTGGACGGGCGCGGATAACCGAGCCTGGGGTAACCGGGTAAGGGGTCACGACCAGCACGTCGAGGGGGTCACCGTCGTCAGCCAGGGTGTTAGGGATAAAACCGTAGTTGGCCGGGTAGAACATCGGGGTGGCCATGAAACGGTCAACGAACAGGCAGTCGCTGTCTTTGTCGATTTCGTATTTGATCGGCGCGTGGTTGGCCGGAATTTCGATGGCGACGTAGATGTCGTTCGGCAGGTCTTTGCCAGCCGGAATCTTGCTGTAGCTCATTGGGCGTTGCCCCCGTTAGTTGGCCATATGACATGGCCGGATTGGCCTAAAAGTGGCGGCGATTATAGGCATATTCTGACGCCGATGCCATGCGCCAAGCGTCGTACGGTCATTCGCCCTGTGGTGAGTAGCGCGGGTCGCTGGCTTGCAGTTGGGTCAGGCGGGCCAGGGGATCCTGGCGATAAAAGCGGCTGAGTTGGGCGTACACCTCTGGATAACTATTGACCAGTAAATCCGGGGCGCTGAAGAAATATTCACTGGTGACGGCAAAGAATTCCGCCGGGTTTTCCGCCGCGTAAGGGTCTATCTCGGTCTCGGCGTCCGGGTTGGCGTCCAGCTGGCGATTGAGGTCATCGAAGGCGCCTTGCATGACGCTGGCCCAGTCTTGCACGCGCATGTCGTGGTGCAGCGGTGGCAGGCCGTTGGCGTCGCCGTTGAGCATGTCCAGCTTGTGCGCCAGTTCGTGGATGACCAGGTTGTAGCCTTCCCATTGGCCGCTGGCGAGCACGCCGGGCCAGGCGAGGATCACCGGGCCCTGTTGCCAGGCTTCGCCGCTGTGTTCGCCGTCCCACTCGTGTTCGACGCCGCTGGCATCGCGATGGCGTTGTGGGCTGAGGAAGTCGTCGGGGTACAGCACGATCTCATGAAAGCCTTGGTACCAGTCGAGGTCGCCCAGGTTCATCAGCGGCAGTTGCGCCTGGGCGGCGAGCAGCAGGCGTTGTTCCTGGTGCAGTTCGACGCCAGGCAGGGCGGTGAGGTGTTTTTCGCTGAGGAACACCACGCAGGCTTCGCGTAGCCACTGATCTTGCTCCGGCGTGATGCCGTCGAGGAAGGTCAGGTGGTGGCGCACCCGTTGCCAGATGTCATCGGCAATCGGGTGCTTGGCCAGCAGGCGCCGGCGACGCCAGGCGCTGAAGGACCACACGGGCAATCAGTGCGGGTTGGCTTCGGAGGACGTGCGGCCAAAGCGGCTGCGCACTACGCCAATAATCATCGGCACCAGGGACAGCAGAATGATGAACACCACCAGCAGCGACAGGTTCTTCTTGATAAAAGGCACGTTGCCGAAGAAGTAACCCAAGGTCACCAGGCCGCCGACCCACAGGATGGTGCCCAGTACGCTGAAGCCGAAGAAGCGTGGATACGGCATCTTGGCCACGCCCGCGACGAACGGCGCGAAGGTACGCAGGATCGGCAGGAAGCGCGCCAGCGTCACGGTCTTGCCGCCGTGCTTGTCGTAGAAGTCGTGGGTCTTTTGCAGGTAGTCGCGGCGGAAGATCTTGGAGTTCGGGTTGCTGAACAAGCGCTCGCCCGCCGTTCGTCCGATCACATAGTTGGTGCTGTCGCCGAGGATGGCCGCCAGCATCAGCAGGCCGGCCAGCAGGACTGGGTCCATACCGCCGCCGGCCGCGACGGCACCGGCGATAAACAGCAAGGAGTCGCCTGGCAGGAAGGGCATGACCACCAGGCCGGTTTCGCAAAAAATCACCAGGAACAGAATGGCGTAGATCCACGGACCGTAGTTGGTTACCAGCATGTCGAGGTAAACGTCGAGATGCAGGATAAGGTCGAGCGGGTTGAAATCCATGGATGGCACCTGTGTGAATAGCCCGGCTCAGCGGGCTTGTGCGGAAGCTCAGGCAATAAGGCTACAAGTAATTGTCGCGGTTCTTACAACCCTGAAAGGTCGGCATTATACGGATTGAGAGGTGAAAAGCGTGTGGCTTTTGTAGCGGGGAGTGTCGCGAAATTGTGAAGGGGTTGGGCTTCAAGCCAGTCGCCGGACCCAATGTGGGAGCTGGCTTGTCTGCGATAGCGGTGGGTCAGTATGAGAAGTGCTCGCTGACACTCCGCCATCGCAGGCAAGCCAGCTCCCACAAGGATATTGCGGTGTTTGGCTTACCGGTTTTCAGTCTTCGTTGATCGGCAACACGTAGTTTTTGAATTCGGTGTCTTCGCGAAACCCAATCGACTCATAAGTCTTCTGCGCCACGTCGTTATCGCTGCTGGTCGATACCCGCAACCGTACCGCGTGGGTGTCCTTGGCCATTTTCTTGGCCGTGCGCATCAGGTTGTCGGCCACCAGTTGCCGGCGCGCATCCTCGGCCACATAGATGTCGTTGAGGATCCATACCCGCTTGAGAGACAGTGAGGAAAAGCTCGGATAGAGCTGGCAAAACCCCAGCAGCCGCTTGTCATCATCGTCGGCCAGGGCCAGGTAGATCACCGACTCCTTGCGCCGCAGGCGCTTTTCCAAAAAGGCCCGTGACGAGTCCGGGAACGGCAGGGCCCCGTAGAACTCGCGGTATTTGACGAACAACGGGGTCAACAGGTCCAGGTGTTCCAGGGTCGCTTGAGTAATCCGCATGCCAGGCCTCAACTTCCAAATGGGGTATGACCACACGAGCGGCCGTGACTCGATGCTGCCTAATGACGCCAAAAAGCGCAATCTTGCCGCTATCAGTCATCGGGCGGGCTGAGCAGGAAATTGCCCTTCATCAGGTCCGGGTCGTCCGATTCGAGGGTCTGAACCTGTGCCTCATCCTTGAGATTAACCCCCGACAACTGCCGGCGACACGCCTCGCGCATCAAGTACAGCAGGCGATGGGCCGCCATGCCATAACTCAGGCCTTCCAGCCGCACGTTGGAGATGCAGTTGCGATAGGCATCGGTGAGGCCGACCTTGGGGTTGTAGGTGAAATACAGGCCCAGGCTGTCCGGCGAGCTGAGCCCCGGCCGTTCGCCGATCAGGATCACCACCATCTTGGCGCCCAGTAGCTGCCCGATTTCATCGGCTACCGCCACGCGGCCTTGCTCTACCAGGATCACCGGTGACAAGGACCAGCCTTCGGCGTGGGGCTGTTCTTCCAGGCGCGCCAGAAACGGCGCTGTGTGTTTATGCACCGCCAATGCCGACAGGCCATCGGCTACTACGATGGCCAAGTCCACCCCGCCGGGCTGGGCCGAAGCATAGTCGCGCAATGTTTGCGCCGACTCATCGCTCAAGCGTCGCCCCAGGTCCGGGCGTTGCAGGTACATGTGCCGGTCTGTGGCGGCGCTGTGCAGCAACAGGCTGTCTCGGCCACGTTCGGCCAATTGGCGGCTGAGGCCGGTGTGATCGAACGGCAAATGCACCGCGTCCCGCGCCTGGGCGTGGGCAAACTGGAAGTCCAGTTGGGCGCTGGTGGGAAGGCTGGTGCCGGTGCGGCCCAGGGCAATACGCGCCGGGGTGAGGCGGCGCAGTTCCAGCCACGGGTTGTCAGGCAATTCTGGTTGCACAGTCGGCTCCTTCATCCCAATTGCGCCAAGGCGTGACGAAAGGCCGGTGGCAAGCTATTGCCAAAATGCACCTTGCCATCAGCCTGCGTGAAGATGCCCATTTTCGCCAGCCACTGCTCGAACTCCGGCGCCGGTTTTAAACCCAATGTTTGCCGGGCGTACAGGGCGTCGTGAAACGAGGTGGTCTGGTAGTTGAGCATGATGTCGTCGGAGCCGGGGATGCCCATGATGAAGTTGATGCCGGCCACGCCGAGCAGGGTCAGCAGGGTGTCCATGTCGTCCTGGTCGGCTTCGGCGTGGTTGGTGTAGCAGATGTCGCAACCCATGGGCACGCCGAGCAGTTTGCCGCAGAAGTGGTCTTCCAGGCCGGCGCGGATAATCTGCTTGCCGTTGTAGAGGTACTCCGGGCCGATAAAACCGACCACCGTGTTCACCAGAAACGGCTTGAAGTGCCGGGCCACGGCGTAGGCACGGGTTTCACAGGTTTGCTGATCGACGCCAAAGTGCGCATTGGCCGACAAAGCGCTGCCCTGGCCGGTTTCGAAGTACATCAGGTTCTGGCCCAGGGTGCCGCGCTTGAGGCTCAAGCCCGCGTCGTAACCTTCCTGCAGCACGTTCAGGTTGATCCCGAAACTGGCATTGGCCGCTTCGGTACCGGCAATTGACTGAAACACCAGGTCCAGCGGTACGCCGCGGTTGATCGCTTCGATGGAGGTGGTGACGTGGGTCAGCACACAGGCCTGGGTGGGGATGTCGTAGCGCTGAATGATCGCGTCGAGCATTTCAAGCATGGCGCAGATCGAGGCGATGCTGTCGGTGGCCGGGTTAATGCCGATCATGGCGTCGCCGTTGCCGTACAGCAGGCCGTCGAGGATGCTCGCCGCGATGCCGGCCGGTTCATCGGTGGGGTGGTTGGGCTGCAAGCGCGTGGACAAGCGCCCGCGCAGGCCCAGGGTGCCGCGAAACTGGGTGACCACGCGGATCTTCT
Organism: Pseudomonas sp. B16120; assembly: GCF_044218845.1. Classification (NCBI taxonomy): domain Bacteria; kingdom Pseudomonadati; phylum Pseudomonadota; class Gammaproteobacteria; order Pseudomonadales; family Pseudomonadaceae; genus Pseudomonas; species Pseudomonas sp. B16120. Next base: position 5,494,921 of record NZ_CP162588.1, on the reverse strand, counting down.
GCGCCACCAGCACCAGGTCTTGCACGCGCATGATCTTGGACACAGCCGCGGCCATTTCCGGTGTCAGCCCTGGCGCCAAGGCGCGTAGGGTATGTTCATCGGCCGCATCGCTGAGCAGCCAGTCGCGCAGGCCGCCGACAGTGAGGTGGCTGACCGCTGCAAACGCCTGTTTATCGTGGGTGTCGATGATCAGCCGGGTGACTTCATCGCTTTCATAAGGAATCAATGCTTCCTGCAGGAAGTGCTTGAGCGGGATATTTGCCAGCGCCATCTGCGCCGCCACACGTTCGCCGTCATTCTGCGCGGCGACACCGGCGAGGAAGTCCCCGGAGCGTGCCGGGCTGGCCTTGGCCATCACGTCCTTGAGGCTGTCGAAGCGGTAGGTTTGAGCACCCACCGCGTGGGAAAAGCTTGCCATACAGTGTCTCCTTGATGACGCGCGCCTGCTGTGGGCAAGGCGCCGCGTCGAGGTTTTCGGCAGTTAGTGCAGGGCGGCCTCTGCGGCCTGGATCGCCGCGAATTCCTCTTCCGGCGTGCCTGCTACCAAGTGATGCCGGCTGTAGAAAGCAAAGTAAGCAATTAATACTCCATAGATGGTCGCCGCGCCAATCACCACGCGCGGGTCCACCAGAAAGCCCGCCACCACGGCCACGCAAGCCAGCACCAGTGCCACGCCTGAGGTGAAGATGCCACCGGGTGTGCGGTATGGCCGCTCCATTTTAGGGCGACGGATGCGCAGGGTGATGTGGGCGGCCATCATCAACACGTAGGAAATCGTGGCGCCAAACACCGCCACCAGGATCAGCAAGTCACCCTGGCCGGTCAGCGACAGGCCAAAACCGATAATCCCGGGGATCACCAGCGCCAATACTGGCGCCTTGCTCTTGTTGGTCTCGGACAATTTGCGCGGCAGGTAACCGGCACGGGACAAGGCAAAGATCTGCCGCGAATAGGCGTAGATAATCGAGAAAAAGCTCGCGATCAAACCGGCCAGGCCGACCAGGTTGACGAAGCTCCCCATCCAGGTGGAACCGCCGTAAGACAACGCCAAGGCTTCAACCAGCGGGTTGCCGGATTTGATCAGCGCATAAGTGCCCGCACCGCCCGGCGCGATCACCAGGATCAACAGGGCAAAACTGGTCAGCACCACAATCGCGCCGATCAGCCCGCGCGGCAGGTCGCGCTTGGGGTTCTTGGTTTCTTCAGCGGCCAGCGGCACGCCTTCCACCGCCAGGAAAAACCAGATGGCATAAGGGATCGCGGCCCACACGCCGACGTAGCCGAACGGCAGGAAGCTGCTGGCGCCCTTGGCCTCGGTCACGGGTATATCCAGCAGGTTGGCGACGTTGAAGTGCGGCACCATCGACACCAGGAACACGCCCAGGGCAATCGCGGCGACGGCGGTGATCACGAACATCAGCTTCAAGGCTTCGCCCACACCAAAGATGTGGATGCCGATAAAGATGATGTAGAACGCCAGGTAGATCATCCAGCCGCCAATGCCGAACAACGACTCGCAATAGGCGCCGATAAACACCGCGATGGCGGCGGGCGCGATGGCGTATTCGATAAGGATGGCAGTACCGGTGAGGAACCCGCCCCAAGGGCCAAAAGCGCTGCGGGCAAAACCGTAGCCACCGCCAGCAGTGGGGATCATGGACGACAACTCGGCCAGGGAAAAGCACATGCACAGGTACATGGTGGCCATCAGCAAGGTGGCGAGGAACATGCCACCCCAGCCGCCCTGGGCCAGGCCGAAGTTCCAGCCGGCGTAATCGCCGGAAATAACATAAGCGACGCCAAGGCCAACCAGTAGTACCCAGCCGGCGGCGCCTTTTTTCAGTTCGCGTTGTTGAAAATAATCGGTGCCGACTTTTTCGAAGTCGACAGAAGAACCAGTGGGTTCGCTAGGCATGGGAAGTACCTTCCATTCTTATTGTTTTTGACTCGGCGTCTGTGTGCCGAACGAGGTAGCAATTGCGTGTGATATCAAATGTGGGAGCTGGCTTGCCTGCGATAGCGGCCTGTCTGCTACCCCTTATTTGGCTGATACATCGTTATCGCAGGCAAGCCAGCTCCCACACTTGATTGCATTTCAAGTTGGGAACTGGTTGCTTGCTATAAGGCTGAGTTAGAAAAAGCCCAACGGATTAATGTCGTAGCTCACCAGCAAGTTCTTGGTCTGCTGGTAGTGATCCAACATCATTTTGTGGGTTTCACGGCCCACGCCAGACTTCTTGTAACCGCCAAACGCGGCATGCGCCGGGTACAGGTGGTAGCAGTTGGTCCACACGCGGCCAGCCTTGATCGCCCGGCCCATGCGGTAGGCGCGGTTGATATCGCGGGTCCACAGGCCAGCGCCCAGGCCGAACTCGGTGTCGTTGGCAATCGCCAGGGCTTCGGCTTCATCCTTGAAAGTGGTGATGCTCACCACCGGGCCGAAGATTTCTTCCTGGAATACGCGCATGTCGTTGGTGCCCTTGAGCAGGGTCGGCTGGATGTAATAACCGGTGGCCAGGTCGCCGGTGAGCTTCTCCACCTTGCCGCCCGTGAGCAATTGCGCGCCTTCGCCCTTGGCGATTTCCAGGTAAGACAGGATCTTGTCGAACTGCTGCTCGGACGCTTGGGCGCCGACCATGGTGTCGGTATCCAGCGGGTCGCCACGCTTGATCGACTCGACCTTTTTCATCACCACTTTCATGAAGTCGTCGTAGATCGACTCTTCCACCAGAGCACGGGAAGGGCAGGTGCACACTTCGCCCTGGTTGAAGAACGCCAGCACCAGGCCTTCGGCGGCTTTTTCGATAAATGCAGGTTCCGCTTTCATGATGTCGGCGAAGAAGATGTTCGGCGACTTGCCGCCCAACTCCACCGTAGACGGAATGATGTTCTCGGCCGCCGCATGCATGATGTGCGAGCCCACAGGCGTTGAGCCGGTGAAGGCGATCTTGGCGATGCGCTTGCTGGTGGCAAGGGCTTCGCCGGCTTCCTTGCCGAAACCGTGCACCACGTTCAGCACGCCCGGTGGCAGCAGGTCGCCGATCAGCTCCATCAGCACGCTGATGCCCAGCGGCGTTTGCTCGGCGGGCTTGAGCACCACGCAGTTACCGGCGGCCAGGGCTGGGGCGAGTTTCCAGGCCGCCATCAGCAGCGGGAAGTTCCACGGGATGATCTGGCCGACCACGCCCAGCGGCTCGTGGAAGTGGTAGGCGGCGGTGAGTTCATTGATTTCGGCGCTGCTGCCTTCCTGGGCGCGGATGCAGCCGGCGAAGTAGCGGAAGTGGTCGGCAGCCAGGGGGATGTCGGCGTTAAGGGTTTCACGCACGGCCTTGCCGTTGTCCCAGGTTTCGGTGATGGCCAGCAGTTCGAGGTTTTGCTCGATGCGGTCGGCGATTTTCAGCAGCACCAGCGAACGGTCCTGGGCCGAGGTTTTGCCCCAGGCGTCCGCGGCGGCGTGGGCGGCGTCCAGCGCCTTGTCGATGTCTTTGGCGGTGGAACGCGGGAAGTCGGCTATCGGCTTGCCGTTGACCGGCGAGGTGTTGGAGAAATAGTTGCCATCGACTGGCGCCACGAATTCGCCGCCGATGTAGTTGCCGTATTTGGCCTTGAACGAAACGATGGCGCCTTCAGTACCGGGGTGTGCATAACGCATGGTGAGCATCTCCTGCTTTTATGTTTATTGGAGTACAGCGCGGCAAGCGCGTTATAAAGCGTAGAGCAAAGGTTGGGCCACTGCTGTGCGGGCCAGCAAAATCAATGGGTTGGGCTTTGTCGCAAGGCGGTGCCGTGACAGGTGTGGTACAGGCGTGGTGACAGTTTGTGCCATAAGCGGTACAGCCTGTGACCGGTGGGTCGGGCCGGGATTGCAAAGGCCCAATGGCTGGGGGATGCTGGGCGTTCTCACGCAGGGAGAATAATAAGAACATGCATAACGATCATTTCAGCCGCCATGCCCAGCAAGTCCTGACCGTCACCCGTGGCCAAGAGCTTTCCCAGGGGCCGGGCAGCGACCCGTCCATCGCCCGCTCCTGGCTGCGCTGCGTGGAGGACTACCACCTCGACCCGGCGCTGACCATCGCGCCTACCGTGCTTGAACACGGGCGCCTGCTGGAAAGTCGCGAACGCCTGCGCCAGGTGCTGCACATCGCCGGCAGCGAGATGAATAGCCTGCACCAGCAACTTTCCGGCGCCGGCCATGCGGTGCTGCTCACCGATGCGCGCGGGGTGATCCTCAACTGTGTCACCGCGCCGTCGGAGCGCAAGATTTTCGAGCGCGCCGGCTTATGGTTGGGCGCTGACTGGAGCGAAGCCTGCGAAGGCACTAACGGCATCGGCACCTGCCTGGTAGAGCGGCAGTCGTTGACGATCCACCGTGACGAGCATTTTCGCGGCCGTCATACCGGGCTGACCTGTTCGGCCAGCCCGGTGTTCGATCCTCATGGTGAATTGCTGGCGGTGCTGGATGTGTCCTCGGCCCGCGAAGCCGTGTCGCGCCAAAGCCAGTTCCACACCATGGCGCTGGTGAACCTGTCGGCCAAGATGATCGAAAGTTGCTACTTCCTGCGCCACTTCGAACACCACTGGCTGTTGCGTTTTCACCTGCAGGCCGAGTCGGTCGGGTTATTCAGCGAAGGCTTGCTGGCGTTTGATGGCGAAGGGCACATTTGTGCGGTCAACCAGAGCGCCCTGAACCTGTTGGGGCAGTTGCGCGGCGGCTTGGTGGGCCAGCCGGTGGAAGCGTTTTTCGACTGCTCCCTGGATCAGTTGCTGGGGCGGGCCAGCGCAAATGCCACGGCCAGTTGGCCGCTGCGCACCCGCGATGGTCGGCCTTTATTCGCAGCGCTGCGAGGCCAGCCGCGCAGTGCGCCGGCCCCTATCATCAAGCCACAGGCGTCACGCCCATTGGGTATCTGCCTGGGCGACCCGGCGTTGCAAAATGAGCTGCGCAAGGCCTCGCGAGTGTTCGAGCGCGATGTGCCCTTGCTGATCAACGGCGAAACCGGCTGCGGTAAAGAAGCCTTCGCCAAGGCCGTGCATCAGGGCAGCCAGCGGGGCGACAAGGCCTTTATCGCGCTGAACTGTGCGGCGATTCCAGAAAACCTGATCGAGAGCGAACTGTTTGGCTATCGCGCCGGCAGTTTCACCGGCGCCCTTAAAGAAGGCATGCGCGGCAAGCTGCAACAGGCCGATGGTGGCACGCTGTTTCTCGACGAAATCGGCGACATGCCCCTGGCGTTACAAACCCGCCTGTTAAGGGTGCTGGAGGATCGCCTGGTGGTGCCTATCGGCGGCGAACCCCAAGCCGTGAACGTGCGCATCATCAGCGCCACGCACCGCAATTTGCTGGAACGGGTGGCCGATGGCAGCTTTCGTGAAGACCTGTATTACCGCTTGAACGGCTTGGAAGTCGCCCTCCCGCCGTTGCGCGAGCGCAGTGACAAGTCGCAACTGTTGGATTTCCTCTTGGCGCAGGAAGCAGGCACCGAGCAGGTGATGCTCGACGAGTCGACGCGCCAGGCCTTGTTGGCATTCCACTGGCCCGGCAACCTGCGGCAGATGCGTACTGTGTTGCGCACGGTGGTGGCACTCTGTGAGGGCGGGCGAGTCGGTCTTGAAGACTTGCCGGCGCTGATTCGCCAGGCGCGGCCGCAAGGGGCAAGGGCGGATGCGCCGTACGCTTTGCCACTGGAGAGCGCCGAGCGCCAGGCATTACTCGATGCGTTGGCGCAGCAGCGCTGGCATATGAGCCATGTGGCGGAACAGTTGGGCGTCAGTCGCAATACGCTGTATCGCAAGTTACGCAAACATGGTATTTCACGGGGCGCCATGCATTAGGGCGCGCGACAGTTGTCGGAATAACTCCGTTATTGCGGACGACTCGTTTTTGTCCCACGTCATTTAAGGTTTTTTATCGCTCTACCCGTTCACGTCGTCCCGGAACGTGGCACGTTGTTTTAAGCACTGATGGAATAAGGGCAGAGCATTAATTGCCCTTAAACACCGCTGTTTGAAACTTCTAGGGTGACAACACATGAATATTACAAGTCCAATAACGACTCCTGTGCCACAACTCCCTGTTCAACTTGATGTTACGCCCACCTCCCCACCGCAACACTCGATAACGGGCTGGGGCGAACCGATGGACCCCCCTCAGCCTGACCATGACACGCCGCCTTCTGCTCAGGAGGCCGACCAAGCGCCGAAGGTACGCAACAAGCGTGGAATCTCCTTCTTCGGACGGCGGTTCCCATTTGGAGGCGCAACCCGGCCCACGGCGCCCGTGTCTCCCACGCCATCGATCAAGGTGCCGTCGCCTGCGTCCGTGTCCCCCGGTCCATCGACCAGGGTGCCGCCCGCCCCGGTCAATCCCACTGCCACCAGGCTGCAGAACGCACTGGGTGGAAATAACCCTGGTACCAGCTCGACCGCAGCCAGTTCAAGCCAGTCGGCCTTGGATAAACTCAAGGGCGTAGTGACCAGGGGGCCTCAAACGCCCACCAGTGGCGGGGTTGTCTCCGTAAAGCCGGTGGAACCGCCCAAGATCAGTGTGGCCGATGTCACCCAGCGGCTTTTGGATGCCGACAGGCTGGTCAAGGCAGGGGTTATTTCCACCTCACCTTCAACAGGCAAGACGATCAAGGACGCGTTCATCAACGCGGGCGTCAATGGCATCGTCAGCGCGCCGATCAATGTGGGCGCATACGCCGGGTCCGTGGCCGCGGGAGAGGCGATCAAGGGCCAGTATGTACCGTCGCCATTGCCGCCGCCGCATTTGCCTGGTACTGCAAAGCCCGATCCCGCGTCTACACCGCAAGTAGCCGCGCCAACCACATCGGATACGCCAACGCCTTCGGCCACGCGCCATCTGGACCGGGTAGAAAAAGTGGTGCTGGAATTTGCCAATGTCATCATCACGCTGGCGTCGGGAAATACTGAAGACCGGCTTGCCATGGGCGACGCCTGGCCAAAGGAGCGGGGGGCACGCTTGGATAACCTTGAGCAGTTACTGAGCATTTCGGAAACCCATATGAAGCAAGTGGCCGAGGATAACGGCATTATTTTCAAACCTCACCTCGAACCAGAAACCGGCCCAGGCACGGGGGGCCGCTTAGGCGTGATAGAGCGCCGTTATCGCGCCTTGGAAAAGGCGGCTGACCGGATCATTACCCTGAAAGACGCGGAAGCCAAAAAAACCGAGGCCTCCGTTTAAGGCAGCCTTTTTGCCCGCCGGATCCTACCGGCGGGCGTTTCGCGCTCAGCTAAAGCGTGCGAACTTTCCCACCCTACGCTAACCTGCCTCGATGTTTACGAGGTCGACTATGCACATTCATATTCTGGGTATCTGCGGTACGTTCATGGGTTCGATGGCGGTTCTGGCCAAGGAGCTGGGCCATCATGTAACTGGCTCCGATGCCAATGTTTATCCCCCCATGAGCACGCAGCTACAGGCGCAAGGGATTGAGCTGACCCAAGGTTACGACCCCGCGCAATTCGACCCGGTGCCGGACCTGGTCGTGATCGGCAACGCCATGTCGCGCGGCAATCCGGCGGTGGAATACGTACTGAACAAAGGCTTGCCTTACGTCTCCGGCCCCCAGTGGCTGGCCGACCATGTGCTGCAAGGCCGTTGGGTCCTGGCAGTGGCAGGCACTCACGGCAAGACCACCACCAGCAGCATGCTCGCCTGGGTGCTGGAGCATGCGGGCATGAGCCCGGGGTTCCTGATTGGCGGCGTGCCGCAGAACTTCTCGGTATCGGCGCGCCTGGGTGAGACACCGTTTTTTGTGATCGAGGCCGATGAGTACGACAGCGCCTTTTTCGACAAGCGCTCCAAGTTCGTCCATTACCGCCCACGCACGGCGATCCTGAATAACCTTGAGTTTGATCACGCGGATATCTTCCCCGATCTGCCGGCGATTGAGCGGCAGTTCCACCACTTAGTGCGCACCATTCCCAGCGAAGGCCTGGTCATTCATCCCACCACCGAGCCTGCGTTGCAGCGTGTGATCGACATGGGCTGCTGGACCCCGGTGCAAACCACCGGCGCGGGTGGGCAGTGGCAGGCCAGGTTGCTCAGCGAAGATGGTTCACGGTTTGAAGTGCTGTTCGAAGGCCAACCCCAAGGCATCGTCGATTGGGGCATGACCGGCCAACACAACGTGGCCAACGCTTTGGTGAGCCTGGCTGCCGCTCGGCATGTTGGCGTGGTACCAGCCATGGGCATTGCCGCCTTGAGCGCGTTCAAGAGTGTGAAGCGGCGCATGGAGAAAGTCGCTGAAGTAAATGGAATTACCATCTACGACGACTTTGCCCACCACCCGACCGCAATTGCCACCACCCTGGATGGTCTGCGCAAGCGCGTCGGCGATGCGCAGATCATTGCCATCGTCGAGCCGCGTTCCAACTCCATGAAGCTGGGCGCGCACCGTGATGGCCTGCCCGAGAGCGTCAACGATGCCGACCAGGTGGTGTGGTATGCACCGGCCAACCTTGGCTGGGATTTGCCCGCGATTGCTGCGCTATGCACCGTGCCCTCCACAGTCTGCGATTCGTTGGAAGGCATCATTGAGCATGTGAAGTCCTTGGCCCAGGCCGGCACCCACGTGGTGGTCATGAGCAACGGCGGCTTCGGCGGCCTGCACGGCAAGCTGGCCGAGGCACTGAAATGAGCGGGCCGGAACGCATTACCCTGGCGATGACCGGCGCATCCGGTGCGCCCTATGGCCTGCGCCTGCTCGATTGCCTGGTACGTGAAGACCGTGAGGTGCATTTTCTGATCTCCAAGGCGGCGCAGTTGGTGCTGGCGACCGAGACCGATGTCGCGCTGCCGTCCAAGGTGCAGACGATGCAGGCGTTCCTTACCGAGTACACCGGTGCGGCGGCGGGGCAGATCAAGGTCTATGGCAAAGAGGACTGGATGTCGCCGGTGGCTTCAGGCTCCGGTGCGCCAGCGGCGATGGTGGTGGTGCCTTGTTCCACCGGCACCTTGTCGGCGATTGCCACGGGCGCCTGCAACAACCTGATCGAACGGGCGGCGGACGTGACCTTAAAGGAGCGCCGCCAATTGATCCTGGTGCCGCGCGAAGCGCCGTATTCGAGCATTCACCTGGAGCACATGCTCAAGTTGTCGAACATGGGCGTGACCATCCTGCCCGCGTCGCCAGGCTTCTATCACCAGCCACAGACCATCGATGACCTGGTGGACTTTGTGGTGGCGCGCATTCTCAACCTGTTGAACATTCCCCAGGACATGCTGCCACGTTGGGGTGAGCACCACTTGGGCGGCGATGAATAAAGCACTGCTGCTCTTGATGGCGCTGCAACTCACCGGCTGTGCCACCGCGCGCACGCTGGACGCGGCGCAACCGGGCGCCCCGGTGGTGTATGCGGGCACGCGCCTGGACCTGTATGCGATCAATGGCGGTTGTTGCGCCAAGGATCGCTTTGGTGCCGAGGCCCCGAGCTCTCCCCATCTCGACCTGCCGGCCAGTGCGTTGCTCGATACCTTGTTGTTGCCACTGTCGGTGCTGACGGTGCTGGGGGTTGGCTTCAACGCCACGGGCGGGCTGTAAGATAAGGGCTACCTGGGTGGATCGTTCCCACGCTCCGCGTGGGAATGCAGTCGGGGACGCTCCGCGTCCCAAGCATGACGCAGAGCGTCATAACCGGCGTTACCACGCAGAGCGTGGGAACGATCAGTACCAGCCCTGCATCATCACTTGCCGAGTTTGCGCAACTCGTCCGACTCCACCACCCGCACGCCATCCTGTTCTTCCAGCGCCAGGCGCCACATGGCGCGGGCCAGTTCGCAGACTTCAATACCGTGGTACTTGCCCGGGATAAGCCGTGACAGCGGGCCGGCCAACTGTTCGGCAAGGCGCGGTTCCAGTCGCTCACCCAGCAGCAGCGAGGGACGTACGATGGTCAACTGCGGCCAGTCTTGCGCTCGGAGCGCCAGTTCCATTTCCCCTTTGACCCGGTTGTAGAACACCGAGGATTTCGGGTCGGCGCCAATCGCACTGATCACGATCAGATGCCGCGCGCCCAGTTCCCGTGCGCGTTTGGCGAAGGCCACTACCATGTCCAGGTCGACCGCACGGAACGCCGCTTCCGAGCCGGCCTTTTTAATCGTGGTGCCCAGGCAGCAGAAGGCAATATCCACGCGGCCGCTCAGTTGCGGCAGGAACACCGCCGGGTCGCCTACCGGGTTTTCCAGGCGTGGATGTTCAGCCAATGGTTTGCGGCTGGGTGCCAGCACGCGGGTCACGGTAGGTTCGTTGAGCAGGCGGTCGAGCAGGTGTTCGCCAGTGAGGCCGGAGGCCCCGGCCAGCAAGATATGCTGCGGTGTCAGGTACATGGTGTTTCCCCCTTGTTACACGTTACAGCTTAGTTGCCTTTGGCTTCCTTGCTATTCATTGAGACGCTTTCGAGCGCCTTTCGTGCCTGCTGTTTACGTAATAATTGCCAATGGGCGATCACGCCCTTAGGCGCCCAGATCTGCGGTTCGGAGGCTTCGAAATTGTCCGCCTGTTCGCGTTCGGCCACGTGCAGTTGTGCCAGTTTGAAGGCGTGTTGCAAATCATCCGTTTGGTTGAAAGCCTGTGCGAAAAGCGCATCACCGAAGTAGGTGAAGTCTGCTTCTTCCGAGCAGCCGAACGACACGCGGTCCGCGCGGGAGGCGGTCATGATCAGGGTGCGCTCATCTTTGAGCGCCGGTATGAAGCCGCCGGAATAACATGCGGAGATCACGATGACCTTGTCGCGGTTTTTCAGCGGTGCGAGCACGGCGGCCAGCTCGTCGGCGGGCAGGTCGGCCAGTTCCATGCGCGGTTGGTCAAGCACCAGCTCATGCTCATGGGTGCCATGGCTGGTCAGGTAAATGAACACCAGGTCTTCCGGCCCGGTCCGTTCGGCCAGGGTTTGTACCGAGCGGCGCAGGCTTTCGCGGGTGGCCAGGGGGCGGTCGGCGATATGGTCGCGGTGGTTGACCAGGCGCACTTGCCCGCGCGCGCCGAAGCGGGTGGCGAGCAGGTTGCTGACGTAATCGGCTTCGCGCAGGAACACGCTTTGTTTGCCGTCACCGGCCAGCACCAGGGTGTACAGCTCCACCGCCGGGGTGGACGCGGGCACGGTCGCCAGGGCGTCATCAAGCAAGCGGCCTTGGGCCAGTATGCCGGTCTCCAGTGGGTCGGGCAGCAGCTTGCCCTCGGCGTCGCGTACGCGCAGGCCATTGACCCAGGTGCCGGACTGCACGGTGCCGTCGGTGAGGACCAGGGTGCCACGGCCTTGATAGTTGTCACTGTCAAAGCCACCGATATAGAAACTGCCATCAGTGAGGTTCAGACGCCCTTCGCCGGTAAAGCGCCAGTCACTGAACTGGCCGACGTAGTGGCTGCCATCAACCCCGATCAGTTCGCCTTTGCCGGTCAGCGCGCCCTCCTTGAACTGGCCGATCCATACATCGCCGTCGGCGTTCTCGTAGCGGCCTTTACCGTTGAGCTGGTTCTGCTTGAATTGGCCGACATAGATATCGCCCTCGGCGCTATTAAAGGTGCCATTGCCTTCCAGTTGGCCATCGACAAAGCGGCCGCTGAACTGGTTGCCGCTGTCGTCATTGCGCTGGCCTTCGCCATTGGGCTTGCCGTGGGCGAACTGGCCCTGATACTGGCTGCCGTCGGCCAGTTCCAGGCGGCCGAGGCCTGAATACTGGTCGTCCTGGAATTCGCCGCGATAGGTCATCTGCCCCTCTTTGAGGGTGCCTTCGCCGTTGCGTCGACCATTCTTGAAGCCGCCCACGTAGCTGCTGCCCGACGTGGTCAGGCTGCCCTGGCCATCAAACAGGCCCTGCTTGAATTCGCCTTTATAGACTTCGCCATTGCTGCCATGCCATTCGCCCTGGCCGTGCCACTGGCCTTTGTCGAACTGGCCGGCGTACCAACTGCCATTGGGGTAGTCCACACGGCCTTGGCCTTGCAGCAAACCGTTGACCACATCGCCACGGTAGCGGCCGCCATCGGGCAGGCGCGCATCGGGCGGCAACAGCGATTCGCCGTCTCCGCAAGCGGTGAGCAACAGGGCAAGGGCAAGGGGAGCGAGTGGGCGCATAGCGGGATCCGGATAATTGAGCGCCGAGTATGCCGTAGCCGGGGTGCCGAACCTAGTGGTCTATGCGCAGGATCTACCACCTGTAGGAGCGGGCTTGCCCGCGAAAAACTCACAGGCACCGCATTTATTCAGCAAGCTCGCTCCTACAGAGGAAGGTGTGGTGATTATACGAAGCAGAGTGACAGCGACTCGGCAATGTAGGCCGGCTTCTCCTGGCCTTCGATTTCCAGGGTGGCCGTCGCCTTGAACAGCCATTGGCCCGGCTTTTTCTCGGTGACGTCAGTGAGGGTGACGTTCAGGCGCACCTTGGAGTTCACCTTCACCGGCTGGATAAAGCGCACGCTGTCCAGGCCGTAGTTGACGGCCATTTTCAAGCCTTCGGGCATGATCAGGATGTCTTCCATCAACTTGGGCATCAGCGACAGCGACAGGAACCCATGGGCAATGGTGCTGCCGAACGGGGTTTGCGCCGCCTTGATCGGGTCGACGTGGATGAACTGATGATCGCCGGTGGCTTCCGCGAAGAGGTTGATACGTGCCTGGTCGATGGTGAGCCATTCGGAACGTCCCAGTTCCTTGCCGACGTAATCTTTGAGCTGCGCTACGGGTACATAGGGCATTGCGTCTCTCCTTGGTTCATCACTTATGTGCCCGTTGATAAGGGGCGTTTTTTTTGGTTGCAGAGAACCACTGTAGATCATCACGGGCAATCAGCCCGGTCAACCCAACATGCTTTTGGCGAATGCCGGAGCATAGGGCGGGCGTGCTTATAATGCGCGCGGGATTTGAGGGGGAGAGAGCGGGATGCTGTTACGTGGCCTGACCTGGCTGGTGCTGTTTCAACTGATCGGCACCGCGATCAATCATTTGCTGGTGCCGGTGCTGCCTGGGCCAATCATCGGCTTGTTGCTGATGCTGGGCTTTCTGGTCTGGCGCGGTGAAGTCGGCGAGCCCCTGAGCCTGGCTGCCGGCAGCCTGTTGCGTTACCTGCCGCTGCTGCTGGTGCCGCCGGCCGTGGGGGTAATGGTGTACGCCAAGGACATTGTGGCGGATTTTTGGGCCATCGTCGGGGCGTTGGTGCTGTCGCTGGTGGTTGCCATGGGCTTTGTCGGCGTGCTGATGCAGCAGATGGTCAAGCGCAAGGAGAAGGACCAATGATCCTCGACTGGCAGGGCGCCTGGACGGCGGTCATTCATCACCCGTTGTTCGGTATCGGTATCACCCTGGGCGCCTATCAGCTGGTGCTGGCGGGGTTCGAGAAAACCCGCTGGATCTTCCTGCAGCCGGTGCTGGTGTCGATGTTGCTGGTGATCGGCGTGCTGCTCACCTGCGGGCTGAGCTACGCCGAATACCGCGAGAGCACCGAGATCATGGGCATCCTGCTGGGGCCTGCGACCGTGGCCCTGGCGGTGCCGCTTTATCTGAACCTGCGACGGATTCGCCAATTGTTCTGGCCGATTTTTACTACGCTGGTGGTAGGCGGGGTATTGGCCACTGGTCTTTGTGTGGCGTTGGGGTGGTGGTTCGGGGCTGAACACCGGGTGCTGATGACCATGGCGCCCAAGTCGGTGACCTCGCCGATTGCCATGCTGGTGGCCGAGCAGATCGGCGGCGTAGCGGCCTTGGCGGCGGTGTTCGTGTTGATCACTGGGGTGGTCGGCGCGATGATCGGCCCAGCGCTCTTGTCACGGCTGGGAGTGCGCAGCCCCGAAGCGCGCGGCATGGCTTTGGGCATGACCGCCCACGCCGTCGGCACTTCGGTGGCCCTGCAGGAAAGCGAAGAATGCGGCGCCTTCGCGGCGCTGGCCATGAGTTTGATGGGCGTGGCCACGGCGGTGTTCCTACCGTTGGCGGTGTCGGTCATTGTTTAACCCAGGTTTAAGGAAGCCGTTATGAGTCTGGCGCTATTCCCCCTCAACACTGTGCTGTTCCCGGGCTGCATCCTCGACTTGCAGATATTTGAGGCGCGCTACCTGGACATGATCGGCCGTTGCATGAAAAAGGGCGAAGGCTTTGGTGTGGTGTGCATCCTGGATGGCTCAGAGGTGGGCGCGGCCCCTGACGGCTATGCGCTTGTCGGTTGTGAAGCGCTGATTCGTGACTTCAAGCAGCAGGATAACGGCCTGCTGGGCATTCGCGTCGAAGGTGGCCGTCGATTCCGCGTGCGTGAGGCCGACGTGCAGAAGGACCAATTGCTGGTGGCCCAAGTGCAATGGTTGCAAGAGTTGCCCGACGCGCCGCTGGGCGAAGAGGACGCCGACTTGCTGGCGTTGCTTGAGGCCCTGGCCGAGCACCCGATGGTGGCCTCGCTGGACATGGGCGGCCACGCCGAAGGCCAGCAAGCCCTGGGCAATCAATTGGCCTATCTGTTGCCGTTTACCGAAGCCGACAAGATCGACTTGCTGCAACTGGACGACCCACAGCAACGGCTGGATGCGATCCAGATGTTGCTCGATGAACTGCAGGGCGAGCTGTTCACCTGAGGTTCGGATTTGCCTGACAGCGCTTTCAGACTTTGCTCGGTCGTCTCCACGGTGTCGCCTGCACTATTTTCCGATCACACAACAATGATCGGAGAGAACCATGATTCGGCTGACACCCTCGGAACAAGTGGCGTGGGACGCTTATTTTGTCAGCGTGACCACGCAATTACTCCAGCAGCAAGCCACGCGGGGCGCGGAGTACATTGCCGAGCGCGCCGCCGAAGTGGCTGATGAGATGTTACTGGAGCGCCGCGAACGTTGCGTTGAACGGCGCAGCGCCTCCGTGGACTGGATCGGCCCGGCCAAGGGTCAGTAGGCGTACCTGAGCAGGGCGTGGGGCGTGCCGGTAAAGGCGATAAAACCGAGCACGGCCACCACGGCGGGCAGCACCAGCCACCAGGCTTTTTGCGACATGGCTGGCAATGGGCTGCGGTACTGGATGGCCGTCAGGCTGAACGCACACACGGTCATCGCCAGCAACGTGCCGGCCAGGATGTCCGTCGGCCAGTGGGCGCCCAGGTACACCCGTGACAAAGCAATGAACGCCGCCGGAATGCAGCCCAGCAGCATCCAGGTCAGGCGCAGCCGCGTGGGTTGACCGCGACCGGCCAATACCGCGAGCGCCAGGAAGAAGGCAAAGGCACCGGAGGCATGGCCACTGGGCATGCTGAAGCTGGTCAGCGGGTCTGTGAGGATTTCCGGGCGGCCACGGGCGAAAAACAGCTTGGTGCCAGTGTTGATCACTGCCGCGCCAGCGAGAGTGGCGCCGACAAACACCGCGTGGCGCCACTGCCGTGCCAACAGCAACAGGCCAGTGAACACCGCGCTGGCGAAAAACATCTTCTTGAACTCGCCCAGTTGGGTGACCCGTACCATCACTTCGTCCAGCCACGGGCTGCGATGTTCCTGCACCAGTGCGCTCAGGCCCTGGTCGAAGTCATTGAGATGGGGGTAGCCGATAAACAACGCGATCAACAACACCAGGCTGGCGCAACCGATCCACAAGGTGGCGCGCCGATGCCCGCGCCAACTGCTGTTCAAACTCAGCCCCAGCAGCACCGCCAGGCACGCCGCGATAATCGCCGCTTCCGGCCAGAAGCCTTCCGGCAACGGCAGGCGGAACGCGGCGCCGGCAGCCCAGCCCGGCAGCAGATAGGCCACGGTCCAACCCGCTGCGGCAATGATGCTCACAACGGCAAAGCGCGGGAAGGGCATGTCGCACATGCCGGCGACCATGGGCAGCATGGGACGCAATGGGCCGATGAAACGCCCGACCAACAGGCTGGCGATTCCGTACTTGTGGAAGTAGGTTTCTGCGCCGTTCATCCATTCAGGATGCTGGCGCAGGCCGGGCAGGCGCCGGATGTTCTGATGGAAATGGCGGCCCAGGTAATAGGAAACGCCGTCGCCCAATAAGCCACCGAGGAAGCCCAGCAGCAGGGTTTCACTCAGCGACAGCGCACCGCTGCCAGCCAGCGCAGCGATTGCAAACAGCAATACCGTGCCTGGCACGATCAACCCGGCAATCGCCAGACACTCCACACACGCGACAATAAACACCGCCGCTGCCAGCCATTGTGGGTTGAGGGTCAACCAGCCGGTGATGCTATCGAGCCATTGGCCCATACAATCCACTCCATGCATACAAAACAGAATTTGAGGCGGTGAAATTCAACTGTGGGAGCTGGCTTGCCTGCGATGGCTGCGGCATGGCCAGCATTGAAGTTGCCTGGCCCACTGCTATCGCAGGCAAGCCAGCTCCCACATGGGATGTGTCGCGCGTTAAATCAAAAAATAATCTCGGCCTTCGACCTGGCCCCGACGCAGCGGGTTCCGCGTGCAATAAGGCGCATAGCCAGCATCGACGAAGCGGTACATCAAGTGTTCATCGCGCCCACTGGGGATGCCCAGGCGTGTGGTCTGGATAATCTGCGTGGGCACCTGGCCCACGTCTTCGACATACAGCAGTTCCTGATCGAAGCGCTTGGCGTCCCACATCGGCACTTTCAGGCCCAGGGCCTTGCACAGCAGCGTCTGGCCCGCACAGAGTTTCTGCGAGGGGCGTGGGCTGCCATCGGGGTTGGGGTTGTTCAACAGCATCTGCGCCAGGCTCGCCGCGCCGGAAATGTCGTCGACCCAGGGATAGGCCGATTTGATCAGCACGGCATTGCCCGGGCCGTGAGCGCTGAAGTTCAACGAATCACCGCCACGGGCGTAGTACATGTAGATATGGCCACCATCCAGAAACAAAGCCTTACGCTTTTCTGTGTAGCCGAGTGAGGCGTGGCTGCCTTTTTCGGCCACGTAATAGGCTTCGGTTTCAATAATTCGCGCCGAAAGCCAGAGATCGCCCACACGATGACGAATGACTTTTCCGAGTAATTCGCGCGCAAGCAGTTGGGCATCGCGGTCGAAGAAGCTATCGGGCAGGGGGCTGGCGGGAAGTTGGGGCGAAAAATCGGGCATGGCGGTCAAGGGTTGATACGGCTAAATGTGACCGAATCATAACAACTCTCAGCTTAATTACGCCTGAACCTGGGGTTTTTACAGTTCATTTCGACCATCCGCCCCTCACCGCTGTCAGTCGGGCGGCGTCACAGCTATAATCTGCCGCTTTCCTCTTTGCCAAGACTCCCTGACCATGACTGAGTCCGTTCTTGACTACATGACCCGCCTGGGTCGCGCTGCCCGGCAGGCCTCGCGGTTGATCGCCCGTGCGAGCACCGCGCAGAAGAACCGTGCGCTGCTGGCGGCTGCCGATGCTCTGGATGCTTCGCGCTCCGAGCTGACCGCCGCCAACGAACTGGACCTGGCCAATGGGCGCGCTAATGGCCTGGAGCCAGCCTTGCTGGACCGCCTGGCGCTGACCCCGGTACGTATCGACGACATGATCGAAGGCCTGCGTCAGGTGGCCAAGCTGCCTGACCCCATCGGTGAAATTCGCGACATGCGTTACCTGCCGTCCGGCATCCAGGTGGGCAAGATGCGCGTGCCCCTGGGCGTGATCGGCATTATCTATGAGTCGCGCCCGAACGTGACCATCGACGCCGCGAGCCTGTGCCTCAAGTCAGGCAACGCTACCATCCTGCGTGGCGGTTCCGAGGCGATCAACTCCAACCGCGCCATCGCCGCCTGCATCCAGCAGGGCTTGGCCGTGGCCGAGTTGCCAGCCGAAGTGGTGCAAGTGGTGGAAACCACCGACCGTGCTGCCGTGGGCGCGCTGATTACCATGCCGGAATTCGTCGACGTGATTGTGCCTCGTGGTGGCAAGAGCCTGATCGAGCGCGTCAGCCGCGATGCCAAGGTGCCAGTTATCAAGCACCTGGACGGCGTCTGCCATGTGTTCATCGACATCGCCGCCGACCTCGACAAGGCGATCCGCATTGCCGACAACGCCAAGACTCACCGCTACGCGCCGTGCAACACCATGGAAACCCTGCTGGTGCACGTCGGCATTGCCGAGCGCGTGCTGCCGCCGCTGGCCGCCATCTACCGTGACAAGTCGGTAGAACTGCGCGGTTGCGAGCGCACCCGTGCGCTGCTGGGCGCGGACGTCATCGAGGCGACCGAGCAGGACTGGTACACCGAGTACACGGCCCCGATCCTGTCGATCCGCATCGTCGACGACCTGGACCAGGCCATCGAACACATCAATACCTATGGCTCCAAGCACACCGACGCCATCGTTTCAGAGCATTTCAGCGATGCCCGGCGTTTCCTCAACGAAGTGGATTCCGCTTCGGTGATGGTCAACGCCTCGACGCGTTTTGCCGACGGCTTCGAGTACGGCCTGGGGGCGGAGATCGGTATTTCCACCGACAAGCTCCACGCACGCGGCCCGGTGGGCCTCGAAGGGCTGACCAGCGAGAAGTACGTGGTGTTTGGCGACGGTCATGTGCGCACTTGATGACTAAACGCATCGGGCTGCTCGGCGGTACTTTCGACCCCGTGCACATCGGCCATTTGCGCAGTGCCCTGGAAGTTGCGGATGCCCTTGCGCTGGATGAGCTGCGCCTGCTGCCCAATTTTCGGCCGCCCCATCGCGACACGCCGCAGGTGGCCGCAGAACAACGCCTGGAAATGGTGCGTGTTGCCGTAGAAGGTATATCGCCGCTGGTGGTGGACGATCGCGAACTCAAGCGCGATAAACCGTCCTACACTATCGACACCCTGGAGCTGATGCGCGCCGAATTGGCCGCAGATGACCCACTGTTTCTGCTTTTGGGCTGGGACGCATTTTGCGGCCTGCCCTCTTGGCACCGCTGGGAGGAACTCCTCCAGCATTGCCACATCCTGGTTTTGCAACGCCCGGATGCCGACAGCGAACCGCCGGATGCCTTGCGCAACCTGCTGGCCGCGCGGTCGGTAAGTGACCCCTTGGCCCTGACCGGGCCGAACGGGAATATTGCATTCGTCTGGCAGACCCCGCTTGCGGTGTCCGCCACCCAGATCCGTCAACTGCTGGCCAGCGGGAAGTCGGTACGTTTCCTGGTGCCTGACGCGGTCCTGGCCTACATCGATGCGCACGGGCTTTACCGTGCGTCGAACTGAAAAGGCGCGCTTGAACGCACGAACCGTGCAGCAAGCGCCCGAACATACGAGCAAAACGAGTTTTATATGACGAACAAAGACGTAAGCAAAGTTAAGCGCAAAGGCACCTTCAAAAGCGCGCCGCTGCCGGTTGAAGCCCATGTTGGCCCGGAACTGGCTGGCGAAGAGCTGGTGAAAGTCGCCGTGGCTGCCCTGGAAGACGTTAAAGCCCAGGACATCCAGGTGCTGGACGTGCGCGACAAGCAGAGCATCACCGACTTCATGATCATCGCTACCGGTACCTCCAACCGCCAGATCGGCGCGATGCTGGACAAGGTTCGCGAAGCCGTCAAAGCCCAGGGCGTCAAGCCACTGGGTGAAGAAGGCAAGGGCGACAGCGACTGGGTGCTGCTGGACATGGACGATGTGATCGTTCACATGATGACCTCCAACGCTCGCCAGTTCTACGACCTGGAGCGTCTGTGGAAAGGCGCCGAGCAGAGCCGTGCTGCCGATGGCAAGCACCACAGCCCGGAAGTGGGCCACGCGCACTTCGACAAGCTCAACAAAGACCAGGAATAAGGAACGGCTGTGCGCCTGCGTCTGATCGCTGTCGGTTCACGCATGCCCAAGTGGGTGGAAGAAGGCTGGCACGAATATGCCAAGCGTCTGCCCGCTGAGCTGTCGCTTGAGCTGGTGGAAATACCGCTCAATACCCGGGGCAAGAACGCCGACGTGGCGCGCTTTATCCGTCAGGAAGGCGAAGCCATGCTGGCCAAGGTCGGCCCCAATGAGCGCATCGTCACCCTTGAAGTGCACGGCAAGCCCTGGAGCACCGAGCAACTGGCGGTGGAACTGGATCGCTGGCGCCTGGATTCGCGCACGGTCAATTTCATGGTCGGCGGCCCGGAAGGGCTGGCGCCGGAAGTCTGTGCGCGGGCCGATCAGCGCTGGTCGCTGTCGGCGCTGACGTTGCCGCACCCGTTGGTAAGGATTCTGATCGGTGAACAGCTGTATCGCGCCTGGACAGTCCTGTCCGGGCACCCTTACCACAAATAGTCTGCGCCGCCCCCGATGACCCAACCGATCCGCATCAAGGACCACGAGAAAGACGCACGTCTGGTACGCGCGCGGGTGGTGTTCGGTGCTGTCTTGGTGGTGGTGCTGATGTGCGTGCTGATTGCGCGGCTGTATTTCCTCCAGGTGATCCAGTACGACTATCACTCCACACTGTCGGAAAACAACCGGGTGCATGTGCAGCCGATTCCGCCGACCCGTGGGCTGATCTTCGACCGCAATGGCGTAGTGGTTGCCGATAACCGGCCCAGCTTCAGCCTGAGCATGACCCGTGAACGCTCCGGCGATTGGAAGCAGGTCCTTGATGTCATCGTCGAGGTGCTGCAACTGACGCCGGAAGACCGGGCCGTCTTCGAGAAGCGCATGCGGCAGGGGCGCCGGCCGTTCGAGCCGGTGCCGATCCTGTTCGAGCTGACCGAAGAGCAGATCGCCCGGATTGCGGTGAACCAGTTCCGCCTGCCGGGTGTGGAAGTGGTGGCGCAGTTGGTGCGGCATTACCCGCAAGGGCCGCACTTTGCCCACTCCGTTGGCTACATGGGGCGGATCAACGAGAAAGAGCTGAAAACCCTCGACCCGATCAACTACAGCGGCACCCACCATATCGGCAAAACCGGCATCGAGCGTTTCTACGAGGCCGAGTTGCATGGCCAGGTAGGTAACGAGGAAGTCGAGACCAATGCGCGTGGCCGCGTATTGCGCGTGCTCAAGCGCACCGATCCGGTACCGGGCAAGGATATTGTCCTGAGCCTGGACATCAAGTTGCAGGAAGCTGCCGAGATGGCCTTGGGCGGTCGGCGAGGTGCCGTAGTGGCGCTGGACCCGAAGACTGGCGAAGTGCTGGCGATGGTCAGCCAGCCCAGCTTCGACCCCAACCCGTTTGTGACGGGCATCAGCTTCAAGGCCTACGCCGAGCTGCGTGACTCCATCGACCGGCCACTGTTCAACCGTGTGTTGCGCGGCCTGTACCCACCGGGCTCGACCATCAAGCCGGCGGTGGCGATTGCCGGCCTGGATGCTGGCGTGGTCACGGCCTCAAGCCGGGTGTACGACCCTGGCTACTACATGCTGCCCAACTACGACCACAAGTATCGTAACTGGAACCGCTCCGGTGACGGCTATGTCGATTTGGACACCGCGATTATGCGCTCCAACGACACCTATTTTTACGACCTGGCCCACAAGCTGGGGATTGATCGGCTATCTGCCTACATGGGCAAGTTCGGCCTCGGTCAGAAAGTCTCCTTGGACATGTTCGAAGAATCCCCTGGCCTGATGCCATCGCGGGAGTGGAAGCGTGCGACCCGCCGCCAGGCGTGGTTCCCTGGCGAAACCCTGATCCTCGGTATCGGCCAGGGCTATATGCAAGCCACTCCGCTGCAACTGGCCCAGGCCACGGCGCTGGTGGCGAACAAAGGCGTGTGGAACCGACCGCATCTGGCCAGGACCATCGAAGGCGAAAAGCCGGTGGACGACAACCCGATTCCGGACATCGTGCTGCGTGACCCGTCCGACTGGACCAAGGTCAACCACGGCATGCAGCAGGTGATGCACGGCGCTCGCGGCACCGCGCGCAAGGCGGCGGTCGGCGCGCAGTACCGCATTGCCGGCAAGAGTGGTACGGCCCAGGTGGTCGCAATCAAGCAGGGCGAAAAGTATGACCGCTCCAAGGTGCAGGAGCGCCACCGCGACCACGCCTTGTTTGTCGGCTTTGCGCCGGCGGAAGACCCGAAAATCGTGGTGGCAGTGATGGTCGAGAACGGCGAGTCCGGCTCCGGCGTCGCGGCCCCAGTGGTACGCCAGGTGATGGACGCCTGGCTGCTGGCCGACGATGGCCGGCTCAAGCCCGAGTATGGCGGCCCCCCTTCAAGCCCCGAGGTTACGGCCCGTGAAGAGTAATTTTGACCGCATCCTCTCCAGCGAAGATGTGATGCGTCGCCGTGCGACGTTGCTGCAACGCATGCACATTGATGGCCCCTTGCTGATCCTGCTGCTGACCCTGGCGGCCGGCAGCCTTTTTGTACTGTATTCGGCCAGCGGCAAGAACTGGGACTTGCTGATCAAGCAGGCGTCCTCGTTTGGCCTGGGCCTGCTGTCGATGGTGGTGATCGCCCAGTTGGAGCCGCGCTTCATGGCACGCTGGGTGCCCTTGGGGTATGTCGCCGGCGTGTTGCTGCTGGTGGTGGTGGACGTCATGGGCCACAACGCCATGGGGGCCACACGCTGGATCAACATCCCCGGGGTGATTCGCTTCCAGCCGTCGGAATTCATGAAGATCCTGATGCCGGCCACTATTGCCTGGTACCTGTCCAAGCGCACCTTGCCGCCGCAGCTCAAGCACGTGGCGATCAGCCTGATCCTGATTGGCGTACCCTTTGTGCTGATCGTGCGCCAGCCGGACCTTGGCACCTCGTTGCTGATCCTCGCCGGTGGCGCGTTCGTACTGTTCATGGGCGGATTGCGCTGGCGCTGGATCCTCAGCGTGCTGGCCGCCGCCGTGCCCGTGGCGGTGGCCATGTGGTTCTTCTTTATGCACGACTACCAGAAGCAACGGATCCTGACGTTCCTCGACCCGGAGAGCGACCCGCTGGGCACCGGCTGGAACATCATCCAATCCAAGGCGGCCATCGGTTCCGGCGGGGTATTTGGCAAGGGGTGGTTGCTGGGCACCCAGTCTCACCTGGACTTCTTGCCCGAGAGCCATACCGACTTCATCATCGCGGTGATGGGCGAAGAGTTCGGCCTGGTGGGCATTTGCGCATTGTTGCTGATCTATCTGCTGTTGATTGGTCGCGGCCTGGTGATCACGGCCCAGGCGCAGACGCTGTTCGGCAAATTGCTCGCCGGCAGCCTGACCATGACTTTTTTTGTTTACGTTTTCGTCAACATCGGTATGGTCAGTGGCCTGCTGCCGGTGGTTGGGGTGCCGTTGCCATTCATTAGCTACGGCGGAACTTCGCTGGTGACATTGCTGTCAGCGTTTGGGGTTTTGATGTCGATTCATACGCATCGCAAGTGGATCGCACAGGTTTGAATAAGGTGAAGATGTCAATGCAAGTAATGCGCGGCTGGGCGACTCGGCATGCGACCTGGATGGGCCTGATCGGGCTGCTGGGGGCAACGCAAGAGGCGCAGGCCGGTGACTACGATGGCTCTCCCCAGGTTGCCGAATTTGTCGGTGAGCTGACCCGCGACTACGGTTTTGCCGGTGAGCAACTGATGGGCGTGTTCCGCGAAGCCCAGAAAAAGCAGGCGATCCTCGACGCCATTTCCCGGCCCGCCGAACGCGTCAAGCAGTGGAAGGACTATCGCCCGATGTTCCTCACTGATGCACGCATCGCCCGCGGCGTGGATTTCTGGCGCCAGCACGAGGCGGTACTGGCCCGCGCCGAGCAAGAGTACGGCGTGCCGGCGCAGGTGATCGTCTCGATCATCGGCATCGAAACCTTTTACGGGCGCAATACCGGCAGCTACCGGGTGATCGACGCCTTGTCGACCCTGGGCTTCGATTACCCGCCCCGTGCCGAATTCTTCCGCAAGGAACTGCGCGAATTCCTGTTGCTGGCCCGCGAAGAGCAGGTCGACCCGCTGAGCCTCAAGGGCTCCTACGCCGGGGCGATGGGCTTGCCGCAGTTCATGCCGAGCAGCTTTCGGGCCTACGCGGTGGATTTCGACGGTGACGGGCACATCAATATCTGGAGCAACCCCGACGATGCCATCGGCAGCGTGGCCAGCTACTTCAAGCGCCACGGCTGGGTGGGCGGCGAGCCGGTGGTTATCCGCGCCGATGTCGCGGGCGAGCACGCCGACGAGGGCCTGACCCAAGGTATCGAACCGGTCAAGACCGTCGGGGAGTTGCGAGCGCTGGGCTGGTCGAGTCAGAATGCGCCACGCGACGACATGCCGGTGACGGCATTCCGCCTGGAAGGCGCAAATGGCCCTGAATACTGGATGGGCCTGAAGAATTTCTACGCAATCACGCGTTATAACCGCAGTGTGATGTACGCCATGGCCGTGCATCAGCTGTCAGATGAGCTGGTTCAAGCACGGGGCAACAAGTAATGCGGGTATCGCCGTTCAAAAAACCGCTCAAGCTGGTGGCGTTCGCCGCGTTGTCCTTGTTGGTAGCCAGTTGCTCCACCACGCCTAACCGTGCGCCGGCCAAGAAGGCCGGCGGCGCGGTCGTGCGCGCCCAGCCGGGCCTGGACATCAACCGCGCGCACAAAGACGGCGCGCCGTGGTGGGATGTGGATGTGTCGAAAATCCCGGACGCCACGCCGACCCTGCACACCGGCCCCTACAAGGCCAACCCCTATACCGTGCTGGGCAAGAATTACTTCCCGCTGCAGGAATCCAAGACTTACGTGCAGTCGGGCACCGCGTCCTGGTACGGCACCAAGTTCCATGGCCAGAACACCGCCAACGGCGAAGTGTATGACCTGTATGGCATGAGCGCGGCCCACAAGACCCTGCCGCTGCCCAGCTATGTTCGCGTCACCAACCTGGACAACAACCGCACGGTGATCCTGCGGGTCAATGACCGCGGGCCGTTCTATTCGGACCGGATCATCGACCTGTCCTACGCCGCCGCCAAGAAGCTTGGCTACGCCGAAACCGGCACCGCCCGGGTGAAAGTCGAAGGCATCGACCCGGCGCAGTACTGGGCCCAGCGCGGCAAGCCGGCGCCGTTGATGCTCAACGAACCGGCTACCCCGCAACCGCAAGTGACGGCCTCGACCGGCAAGATCGAGCAGTGGACGCCGCCGCCGGCGCAACATGCTCCGGATACCGTCGTCGTCCCTCACGCGGCACCGGGCGCCTCGATGGCGGGCGGGCAATACCTGCAGGTCGGCGCTTTCGCCAACCCGGATGCGGCAGAACTGTTAAGGTCCAAGCTCAGCGGTATGGTCAGTGCGCCAGTCTTCATCAGCTCCATCGTGCGTAACCAGCAAACGTTGCACCGTGTGCGCATGGGCCCGATCGGCTCGCCGAGCGAAGTGGCGCAAGTGCAGAACAGCGTACGCCTGGCCAACCTGGGGCAACCTAGCGTGGTCACCGCAGAATAAGTAACGCATTGATGGCTCGGGGGCGTCTGCGTGCCCGAGCCCTGGTTGTTGGCTCGTTGAACAATAAAAACCCAGGGGCAAGGGGTGAGCGGGCAACCGAACACGTGACAGTCTGGAAGCGGGCTGTCTGAATAGTTTTGCCCGCGAGGGCAAGTTTCCATAAGCAATTTCGAGAGACGGATGAACATCACCACCTTAGCCAAACGCACGTGCCTGCTTATCTCGCTGATCATCACCCCGGCCGCCTGGGCGGTTGAAATGGTGCCGGCCTCCCCGCAACTGGCCGCCAAGTCGTGGGTCCTCATGGACGCCGCCAGTGGCAACGTGCTGGTCGAAAACGGCGGTGATGTACGCCTGCCGCCTGCCAGCCTGACCAAGCTGATGACCGCCTACATCGCGACCCTGGAAATCCGTCGCGGCCAGATCGGCGAAAACGACCCGGTTACTGTCAGCGAAAACGCCTGGCGTACCGGTGGTTCGCGGATGTTCATCAAGGTGGGTTCGCAAGTGACCGTGAGCGACCTGCTGCACGGCATCATCATCCAGTCCGGTAACGACGCCAGCGTCGCCCTGGCCGAGCACATCGCCGGCAGCGAAGACGCCTTCGCCGACATGATGAACAAAACCGCCGGTGAGTTGGGCATGACCAACAGCCACTTCATGAACCCGACCGGCCTGCCGAACCCGGAGCACTACTCGTCGGCTCATGACATGGCGATCCTGGCGCGCGCCATCATCCGCGTTGACCCGGTGCACTACGCGATCTACTCCCAGAAGGAATTCTTCTGGAACAACATCAAGCAGCCTAACCGCAACCTGTTGCTGTGGCGCGACAAGACCGTCGATGGCCTGAAGACCGGCCACACCGACGAAGCCGGCTACTGCATGGTGTCGTCCGCCGTACGTGATGGCCAGCGCCTGATCGCCGTAGTATTCGGCACCAACAGCGAGCAGGCCCGTGCGGCCGAGACGCAAAAACTGCTGACTTACGGCTTCCGCTTCTTCGAAACCCAGACCTTCTACCAGAAGGGTGCTGAACTGGCGACCGCGCCGGTGTGGAAGGGCTCGACTTCGCAAGTCAAGGCCGGCCTGGCCGACGACCTGACCCTGACCATGCCTAAAGGCCAGCTGAAAAAGCTCGCCGCCAGCATGACCCTGAACCCGCAATTGGTTGCGCCAATCGCCAAGGGTGATGTGATCGGTAAGGTCGAAGTGAAGCTGGACGACAAGGTGGTGCACAGCGCCGACCTGATCGCGCTGGACGCTGTCGAGGAAGGTGGTATCTTCCGCCGCGTATGGGATAGCATCCGTCTATTCTTCTACGGCTTGTTCAACTGATTGTGTGCACCTGCAAAGCCCCGCGTTGATCCAACGCGGGGCTTTGCCCGTCGCCACGGCTTAGCGCTTACGAGGCTGTTCTGCCATGACCGATAAAGACGTAGAAGTAAAGGCGCCAAAGATCGAATTTCCTGTGACGGATTATCCCGTCAAGGTGATCAGCGATACCGGTGTCGGCCGCAAGGACAAGATTCTCGAAATCGTGCGCAAGCACGCGACGATCAACGACAACCGCGTGGACGAGCGCCAAAGCTCCACCGGCAAGTACACCACGATCCAGTTGCACATCGTTGCGACCGATCAAGACCAACTCTACAACATCAACAGCGAACTGCGAGCCACCGGCTTCGTGCATATGGTGCTGTGATGTCGCAAGTCCTGGGCTTTCGCGAGCTCGGCCGGATGGCATACGAGCCGGTCTGGCATGCCATGCAGCGCTTTACCAATGAGCGCGGCACCTCGGCCCCGGATGAAATCTGGCTGGTGGAACACCCGCCGGTCTTCACCCAGGGTCAGGCCGGCAAGGCCGAGCACTTGCTGCTGCCGGGTGATATTCCGGTGGTGCAGGTCGACCGAGGGGGGCAAGTGACTTACCATGGGCCCGGTCAACTGGTGGCTTACCTGCTACTGGACGTGCGCAAGCTGGGGTTTGGCGTGCGCGACCTGGTCAGCCGCATGGAAACGTGCCTGATCGAGCTATTGGCCAGTTACGGCGTGACCGCCGTGGCCAAGCCCGATGCACCGGGTGTGTACGTGGATGGCGCGAAAATCGCCTCCCTGGGGCTGCGCATTCGCCACGGTTGTTCCTTTCATGGCCTGGCCTTGAATGTGGACATGGACCTGGCGCCGTTCCGGCGCATCAACCCGTGCGGTTACGCCGGGCTTGCGATGACCCAGTTGAGTGAGCATGCAACATCCATAGAATTTGCCGAGGTAAGTGCCCGGCTGCGCGCGCAGCTCGTCAAACACCTCGACTATGCAGAGCAGACGACCCTGACGGGCGGAATCGATTGATATGACTACTGATGTTGTGCAAACCATGATCCCGACGCTGGACATCACTGAGCGTCCAGCCCCGGCCCCGCGTGCCAAGGTGGAAGCCGGCGTCAAGCTGCGCGGCGCCGAGAAGGTTGCACGCATCCCGGTCAAGATCATCCCGACCACCGAACTGCCGAAGAAACCTGACTGGATTCGCGTGCGCATCCCGGTTTCGCCGGAAGTCGACCGTATCAAGTCGCTGCTGCGCAAACACAAGTTGCACAGCGTATGCGAAGAAGCCTCCTGCCCGAACCTGGGCGAGTGCTTCTCTGGCGGCACCGCCACGTTCATGATCATGGGTGACATCTGCACCCGTCGCTGCCCGTTCTGCGACGTCGGCCACGGCCGTCCGAAGCCGTTGGACGTCAACGAGCCAGAAAGCCTGGCCATCGCCATCGCCGACCTGAAGCTCAAGTATGTGGTGATCACCTCGGTAGACCGCGACGACCTGCGTGACGGTGGTGCCCAGCATTTTGCCGACTGCATCCGCGAGATCCGCAAGCTGTCGCCGAACGTGATGCTCGAAACCCTGGTGCCGGACTACCGTGGCCGGATGGACGTCGCCCTGGACATCACCGCTGCCGAGCCGCCGGATGTGTTCAACCACAACCTGGAAACCGTGCCGCGCCTGTACAAGGCTGCACGCCCGGGTTCGGACTACCAGTGGTCGCTGACCCTGCTGCAGAAATTCAAGCAGATGATGCCGCACATCCCGACCAAGTCCGGCTTGATGCTGGGCCTGGGTGAAACCGACGAAGAAGTCATCGAAGTCATGAAGCGCATGCGCGAACACGACATCGACATGCTGACCCTGGGCCAGTACCTGCAACCGTCCCGCAGCCACTTGCCGGTGCAGCGCTTCGTGCACCCGGACACCTTCGCCTGGTTCGCCGAGGAAGGCTACAAGATGGGCTTCAAGAACGTGGCCTCGGGCCCGTTGGTGCGGTCTTCGTACCACGCCGACGAGCAGGCCAAGCTGGTCAAGGCGAGCCTGGTTTCGTAAGCCGCCCCCAGAATCAATGTGAAATGCTGGCTTGTGTGGGAGCTGGCTTGCCTGCGATAGCATCACCTCGGTGTCACTGATACACCGAGGCGCTTGCATCGCAGGCAAGCCAGCTCCCACATTTCGTTCTGCGTCATATAGGGAGAACCATGGATGACCGCCGCCGTACCTGCACTGCGCCCCGAAGGCACCTTCGGCCTGATCGCCCCCGCCGGCCCCGCCGCGCTGGATGTTGAAAAAGCCGGGCAATGGATGCGTGCCCGTGGCTACCAATTGCACATTTTCCCCGGGGTGTACGAGCACGACGGCTACCTGGCCGGCAGCGATGAAGTGCGCGTGCGTGATTTGCATGCCGCCTTCGCCAACCCCGATATCGATGCCATCCTTTGCCTGCGTGGCGGTTACGGCACGCCCCGTTTGCTCGACGCCCTAGACTTCGACCTGCTGCGCGCCAACCCGAAGCCGTTCGTGGGCTACAGCGATATCACCGCCTTGCATCTGGCCATCAACCGCTATGCGGGCTTTGTGACGTTCCATGGCCCGATGCTCAACGCCGACCTGCTCGGCGGCAAACAGCCACCCACCGAATCCTCCTTGTTCAGCCTGCTGCGTGGCCAGCGGGGCGCCGGCAGTGTGCTGCCGCACCCGATGCCCTACCCGTTGACCACAATCGAGCCAGGTGTGGCCTGTGGGCGCTTGCTGGGGGGTAACTTGTCGATGATCGCCGCGGTCATGGGCACGCCTTACGAAATAGACGCTGACGGCATCATCCTGTTTATCGAAGACGTCAACGAACCGCTCTATCGCATTGACCGTCTGCTGACCCACCTGCGCCTGGCTGGCAAGCTGGCCCAGGTCGCCGGTGTGCTGGTAGGGGATGTGGCTGGTGTGGATAGCGGGGCGTTGGCACGTCTGCTGAAGCAGTCCTTTGAGCCGCTGTGCATTCCAGTGCTGGCAGGCTGGCGCAGTGGGCATTGCGACCCGAACCTGACATTGCCGATGGGCGCCTTGGTGCGCCTGGATGCGGGGGAGCAGCGTGTGGTGTTGGAGCAGGATGTAGTGTTCAAGGCCTGATCGTTCCCACGCTCTGCGTGGGAATTCCTTCAGTGACGCTCTGCGTCACCCTCTTCAGCCGCGGACGCGGAGCGTCCAAGGCAGCGCTCCCACGCAGAGCGTGGGAGCGATCACTTCAGCGGTTCTGCAGCGACTCCAGCAACTTCACCGTCGGATACCCATCCGCCGGCCAGCCCAGTGCCTGCTGCGCAGCCCGAATCGCCTTGCGCGTGTTGGCGCCAATAATCCCGTCGGCATTACCCGCGTCATAGCCTTTGGCGCTGAGCGCCGTCTGCAGGTCTATGCGTTGCGAACGGCTCAGCGGCAGCTCATCCTTTGGCCAACTGCCCCGAATCACACCGCCACCGCCAAACCGCTCCGACAGCAAGCCAACCGCCAGTGCATAGGACGACGAATTGTTGTACTTGAGGATCGCGCGGAAGTTATCCAGCACCAGGAACGCCGGGCCACGGTAGCCGGCCGGCAGCAGCAGGGCGGCGGACAGCTGGTCGACATTGGCCGGCAGGCTCACGCCAGGCGGCAGTTGGATGCCCAGTTGCAGCCATTGCGCCACGGTCTTGCGCACGCCGCCATCGGCCAGGCTGTAGTCGAAGCCCGACGGCAGCGGCTGTACTTCAACGCCCCACGGCTGGCCTTTCTGCCAACCGGAGCTTTGCAGGTAATGCGCGGTGGAGGCGAGGGCGTCGGACGGGCTGTTCCAGATATCGCGGCGACCGTCACCGTCGAAGTCCACGGCATGGGTGTTGTAGGTGGTCGGGATGAACTGGGTCTGGCCCATCGCCCCGGCCCAGGAACCTTTCATCTGGTCGGCCTGAATATCGCCATGCTGGATGATCTGCAGCGCGGCCAGCAACTGCGCTTGCGCAAAGGCCGGACGACGTCCTTCATAGGCGAGGGTGGCCAAGGAGCGGATCACCGAGTTATTGCCCTGGAAAGCGCCGAAGTTGCTCTCCATGCCCCACACCGAGACCAGCGCCTGGCGGTCGACGCCATAGCGTTGCTCGATGCTTTGCAGAATATCGGCGTACTTGACCAGCAGTGCCTGGCCATTGCGCACGCGCACCGGCGACAGTGCTCCGTCGAGGTATTCCCACACTGGGCGGGAAAATTCCGGTTGGCTGCGGTCGGCGCGAATCACCGCCATATCAGGTGTGACGCCGGCAAAAGCGTTATCGAACACGGCCGCAGTGATCCCGGCCTGCAGCGCTTGCGCACGGAAGCCAGCTTGCCATTCGGCAAAGGTCTGGGTCGGCTGGATATCGAGATTGTCCACCGCCAACGGGGCCACCACGGCAGGCGCGATAGCCGGGGCCGTCTGGAGCTTGGGCAGGGGTTGAGCGTCCGCAGCGGTAGGTTTTTCGGCGCAGGCGACAAGCAGAATGAGGCTGGAGGCAGCGATCAATTGGCGCAGGTGCCAATGACGAGAAAGACGAGAGGGCATGCACAGGTCCAGGGGTTACAAATCAGGTACAGACCTTATCATGCCAGAGGGGCGCTTGCCTTCAGGCAGCCAGAAAGTAAGAAGCCTCCCAGCTATTAGACTGGAAGGCTTCGCGGCGGTAGCTGCCTTTGCCTTTGCCGGCGCGTTCCTGGCGGCTGCGGAACAAGGGCTGGGCGATGATGGATTTGGCCTTGTTGGGGCCATGCTTGGATGGTTTTTTGCTCATGGTGGATTCTCTCGCTTGAGGGTGGAATGCAGCGGTGCAAATCATCTGCCGAAGTGGGCCGGCTGTAAAGCCCGTCGATAGGTGGGAAATGTCGCAAATAGGCAGTGGGCAGAGTCAATGTGGGAGCAGGCAAGCCAGCTCCCACAGGGTTTTGTGCCGTTGTACAGAGGTGGTTATTCGGCAGGCAACGCCAGGCGCTGGCCAGCCATCAACAGCGACAAGCGGCTCAGGCTCATCCACGGCGAGCCGGCCGCCTGGCCTTTGATCTGTGCGTCGATGCGCTGCGCTTCCAGTAACAGTTGCGCCCAGCGTTGCGCCGAGTGCCGTTGCAGGGCTTTGCTCATCAGGGGTTTGCGTTTGTCCCACACCGGCGGCCTGGCCTGGCTGAAGCATTTGTCCAGCGGTGTGCCTTGGCTGTATTGCAGGGCAATGTTCGCCAGCACCCGCAGCTCACGGGCCAGTGCCCACAGAATCACCGGCGGTTCCACTCCTTCGCCACGCAGGCCTTCGAGCATGCGCAGGGCGTGGGCGGGCTCGCCGTTGAGGATGGCGTCCACCAGGCCGAACACATCAAAGCGTGCGCTATCGGCCACTGCGCCTTGCACGGTTTCGACGGTGATCTGCCCGTCTTCAGCCATCAACTTGAGCTTTTCGATCTCCTGGGCGGCGGCAAGCAGGTTGCCCTCGACCCGAGCGGCGATCAGTTCCACGGCATCCTGTGTCGCCGCCAGCCCTGATTGCGACAGGCGCTGACGAATCCACTGCGGCAACTGGTTGCTGTCCACCGGCCAGATCTGGATGAACTGAGTCTGTGGACCTTCAACCAGGGCCTTGCCCCACTTGGTTTTCTGCGCGCTGCCGTCGAGCTTGGGCAGGCTGACCAGCAGCACAGTGTCTTCGGCGGGGCGCGAGCAGTATTCCATCAGGGCCGCCGCGCCTTTATCGCCCGGCTTGCCCGAGGGCAGGCGCAGTTCGAGCAGGCGTTTTTCGGCAAACAACGACATGCTCGCGCCAGCTTGCAGCAGCGTGCCCCAGTCGAAACTGGCGTCAGCACTGAACACCTGGCGTTCATCGAAACCTTGCTGGCGTGCGGCGGTGCGGATAGCGTCGGCCGCTTCCTGGCACAGTAGCGGGTCGTCGCCGCTGACGATGTACACAGGCGCAAGGCCACCTTGCAGGTGTTTGGCGAGTTGGGCGGGGGCAAGTTTCATAGGCAGGGCGAACGGGGCGCCAGGGGCGCCCCGTCTGGCTTACTCGACAGGGACTTCAACAGGCGACTGTTTCGGCGTGTTGTCTTCATATTCCTGCGCGGCTTTCAGGGCGTCGGCATCAGCCTTGGCCTTGTTGTCGGCCACTTGCTGCAGCTCAGCCAGTTTTTCCGGAGTGAGCATTTGCAGGCGAGTCATCATGCGCTGGATCAGCTCACGACGCATTTCCTTGCGCACCTGGATGGTCTCGGAGTCCGAACCCACCAGGTTGTTGCCATCGTGGCTCACCACTTTCTGCACCTGGATCTTGTCACCCATCAACGGCAACTGATCACGGCCTTGTATTTCGAACATCAGCGCCGTGTTCAACTCGACGTCGGACGCACGGCCAGCACTCGCGTAGCTGATATTGCGCTGGGTTTCGCGCTCATCCGTCAGGATCAGTTTGTAGGTCGCGCCGTTGTACACGTGCACACCGCTGTTTTCCAGGGTCTGGCGCAGCTGGGTGACGGTTTCGCCGTAGGCGTTGCGGGCGCTGACGTCGAGTTCCTTGAGCGACAGCTCATTGGTGCCGGTGCCGCGCAGCTGGAAGCCGCAAGCGCTCAACAGCACGGCAAGGCCCATAACCAGCAGATTGCGTTTGATCATTTTGTTGCTCCCCTTGAAACCAGGTGGGCCTTCTCGGGCCCTAAAGGTTTAGTTCGGCGTGGGGCCCAAGCCCCGCGCCTGATCCGATTTAGCTGGCGACGATATTGACCAGTTTGCCAGGCACCACGATCACCTTGCGGATGGTCAGGCCTTCGGTAAAGCGCAGCACGTTCTCATTGATACGTGCAGCTGCTTCAACCTCTTCACGGCTGGCGCTGGCCGGCATGTCGATCTGGCCACGCAGTTTACCGTTAACCTGGATGACCAGTTGCAGCGTGTCCTGTACCAGGGCGCTGTCATCCTGCACCGGCCAGGCGGCATCGATGACGGCACCGCTGTGGCCCAGGCGGCTCCACAGTTCATGGCTGATGTGCGGCGTGATCGGCGCGAGCAACAGGGTAACTGTTTCCAGGCCTTCCTGGATCAGCGCACGGTCTTGTTCGGTCGCCTGCGAGGCTTTTTCCAGCACGTTCATCAGCGTCATCACCTGGGCGATGGCGGTGTTGAACTTGTGGTTCTGCCCGACGTCCTGGCTGGCCTGGCGGATAGCCAGGTGGATGCTGCGGCGCACGGCTTTCTGCTCGTCGTTCAAGGCGCCGATGTCCAGCTTGCCCGGCAGGCCCTGGCTGACATGGGCGTGGGCCAGGCGCCAGACGCGCTTGAGGAAACGGTGCGAACCTTCAACGCCAGAGTCGGACCATTCGGCGCTCATGTCAGGCGGCGAGGCGAACATCATGAACAGGCGGCAGGTGTCGGCGCCGAACTGATCGATCATCGATTGTGGGTCGACGCCGTTGTTCTTGGACTTGGCCATCTTCTCGGTGCCGCCGATTTCCACCGGCAGGCCGTCGGCCTTCAATTTGGCGCTGATGACCTTGGCCTTGCTGTCACGCTCAAGCTCGACATCCGCCGGGTTGAACCAGGTGTAGGCGCCATTGGCTTCGCGACGATAGTAAGTGTCGGCGATCACCATGCCCTGGGTCAGCAGGTTCTTGAACGGCTCATCGGAGCTCACCAGGCCTTCGTCACGCATCAGCTTATGGAAGAAGCGCGCATACAGCAGGTGGAGGATGGCGTGTTCGATGCCACCGATGTACTGATCCACCGGCAACCAATGGTCGGCTGCGGATTTCTCCACCAGGCCACCTTCATAATGCGGCGAGGCATAACGAGCGTAGTACCACGAGGACTCCACGAAGGTGTCCATGGTGTCGGTTTCACGCTTGGCCGGTGCGCCGCACTTAGGGCAACTGCACTCGTAGAACTCAGGCATGCGTGCCAACGGCGAGCCAGCGCCATCCGGCACCACGTCTTCTGGCAACACGACCGGCAGTTGGTCTTCCGGTACCGGCACGTCGCCGCAGGTTTGGCAGTGGATGATCGGGATCGGGCAGCCCCAGTAGCGCTGGCGGCTGATGCCCCAGTCGCGCAGGCGGAACTGGGTGCGCGAGGCACCGAGGTTTTTCTGGATCAGGGCAACTTCCATGGCATCGAAGGCGCCCTGGAAGTCCAGGCCGTCGAATTCGCCGGAGTTGATCAGCGTGCCGTGCTCGCCGTAGGCGTCTTGCCACGGAGCGGGGTTGGTGTCGCCCGAGCTGGTGCGCACGACCGACTTGATCGGCAGGCTATACTTGGTAGCGAATTCGAAATCGCGCTCGTCGTGGGCCGGCACGGCCATGACGGCGCCATCGCCGTAGTGCATCAATACGTAGTTGGCGACCCAAACCGGCAGTTTCTCGCCGGTCAGCGGGTGCTCGACGAACAGGCCGGTTGGCAGGCCTTTTTTCTCCTGGGTGGCGACGTCGGCTTCGGCCACGCTGCCGCCTTTGCATTCAGCGATGAACGCCTGCAGCTCAGGGTTGTTCTGTGCGGCCTGGGTGGCCAGCGGGTGTTCGGCGGCCACGGCGACGTAGGTCGCGCCCATCAGGGTGTCTGGGCGGGTGGTGAAGACCTTGAGTGCGCCCGCTTCGCCGATGGAGTCGACGTTGTATGGGAACTGCACTTCCATGCCCTTGGATTTGCCGATCCAGTTGCGCTGCATGGTCTTGACCTGTTCAGGCCAGCCCGGCAGATCGTCGAGGCTCGACAACAGTTCATCCGCGTAGGCGGTGATCTTGAAGTAGTACATCGGGATTTCGCGCTTTTCGATCAGCGCGCCGGAACGCCAGCCGCGACCGTCGATAACCTGTTCGTTGGCCAGTACGGTCTGGTCGATCGGGTCCCAGTTCACGGTGCCGCTTTTTTTGTAGATCACACCTTTTTCGAACAGGCGCGTGAACAGCCATTGTTCCCAACGGTAGTAATCCGGCTTGCAGGTGGTGACCTCGCGGGACCAGTCCACCGCCAGGCCCAGGCTGCGCAGCTGGGTCTTCATGTAGGCGATGTTTTCGTAGGTCCACTTGGCGGGCGCCACGTTGTTTTTCATCGCGGCGTTTTCTGCCGGCATGCCGAAGGCGTCCCAACCCATAGGTTGCAACACGTTCTTGCCGAGCATGCGCTGGTAGCGCGAAATCACGTCGCCGATGGTGTAGTTGCGCACGTGCCCCATGTGTAGCTTGCCGCTGGGGTAAGGGAACATCGATAGGCAGTAGTAAGTCTCCTTGCCTGGCTGTTCACTGACTTCAAAGGACTTTTGCTCGTCCCAGAAGGTTTGGGCGGCATTTTCTATTTCACGGGGCTGATATTGTTCGTGCATGGCTACTTTTGAACTGGATAGGGGTGGCCTAATCCTCTTCGGTGCACTGTCCGGGTTGTTCGACACCAAGAAGCGGCGCGTCCGTGCCCAAACCCTGCGGGAAGTGGAGTTACAGGAAGCGCCGTAGCATACATGACCCCACTCTATCGAGGGAAACCCTGATTGCGCGGCAAGGGCCGTCTGTCGCGGCACCGGGCAGGCGCAGCCACGGGGGCTACGCTGTTTAGTGGGGAGCAAGTATTTCTTCAATGAGGTGAGGGGATGGTTGAATCGCAGCGAACTTTAACGAAACCGCAGTTGTATGAAGGATTGATCGACCGTTTGGGTCGGGCATTGGATGCCGCAAGAACCGCAGGCCGATTGCGTGATGAGCGGCCTCTGGAGCTGGAGTTGCGAGGCTTGAGCCAGGCGGAACTTGAATTGATCAAGAACTACCTGGCGTTGAATCACGACCGCGCCTCCCATGGGCAGGCTTCCCCGCCCGCTCATTCGGCCAAGGTCATCTGGCTCAAAGACCTGGCGACCGGCCGCGGGCCAGAGAACTTCCGGTCCGTGCGGTGCAAGTGAGCCACGCGTTATCCGTTAGCGTTATCAAAATGTTGTCGGTAAGGATTGTTGCAAAACCCCGATGCATCTAGGCTGCGGGCATCTTTGGAGATGCCCGATGCCTTTTCGTTATTTCATTAAACAACTGTTGTTGCCGCCCGGTATTTTTCTGCTGTTGCTGGCGTGTGCCTGGTGGTTTCGCCGCAGCCGTCCACGCCTGGCGGGCTTGTGCTTTGCCCTCGGGCTGGGCGGGATGTGGTTGATCAGCCTGCCAGTGATGGTGCAGTGGGGCGCCCGTGTCCTGGAGACAGAACCACCTTTGGCCCGGGAAGACTGGGCCACCTTGGCCCAGCGTGCCGACGCGATTGTGGTGCTGGGCTCGGGGCGCGAGCGCGGTGACATTGCCTGGGGCAGCGACCAGCCCACCGGTATTGGCCTGGAGCGTGAGCGTTTTGCCGCGCGGCTGGCCAAGGCATCCGGTTTGCCAGTGCTGACCAGCGGTGGCTTGCACTACGGCACGCCGCCCAGTGAGGCCGAGCTGATGGCCGTGTCGATGCAGGATGACTTCGGTGTCACCGTACGCTGGAAAGAAGAGCGAAGCCGCACTACCTGGGAAAACGCCCAGATGAGCGCCGAGATACTCTTGCCTCAAGGCATCAAGCGTGTGGTAGTGGTGACCCAGGCCTGGCACATGCCGCGTTCGGTGTGGAGTTTTGAAAAGGCCGGCTTCACCGTGGTGCCGGGGCCGGTGGGCTTTTTGGGTGTGGACCATGGCCGACCGCTGGGTGGCTGGATGCCGGAGGTCAAGGCGGTGTGGCAAAGCGGGCAGTTGATCAATGAAGCGGTGGGGCAGGTGGGGTATCGGTTGTTTTACCGGTAGGCGCAACACAGGAGATCAAAATGTGGGAGCTGGCTTGCCTGCGATGGCGGTGGGTCAGTGAGCACTTAGGGCACTGATACACCGCCATCGCAGGCAAGCCAGCTCCCACAGGTCAGAGCGTTTTGGACATTCGTGCAGCCAGCAGAGCCCAGCCAAACAATGCCAGGCACACAATGATCAACGGCCACGAACGCCATTGCAGGTACGGCGTGAGGTTATGCATCGGCACCACCTCTCCATAGAGAATGCCACGCTCGAATTGCGGGATCTGCGCGGTGATCTGCCCAAACGGATTGATCAGCCCGGTCACGCCGTTGTTGGTGGCGCGGATCATCCAGCGGCCAGCTTCCAGGGCACGCATCTGCGCCATTTGCAGGTGCTGCAGCGGGCCGATGGAGCGGCCAAACCAGGTGTCGTTGCTGATGGTCAGCAGCAGGTCGCTCTGGGCCGACAGGCCGGCGGCGAATTCGGGGTACACCACTTCATAGCAAATGAACGGCGCAATCTGATAACCCTTGGCCTGCAGCATGGCCTGGTCAGAAGGGCCGCGGGCGAAGTCGGACATGGGCAGGTCGAAAAAGGCGATCAGCCCGCGCAACAAGTCCTGCAACGGCACGTACTCGCCAAACGGCACCAGTTTCTGCTTGAGGTAGGTGCCGTCACCTTCACCCACCACGGTGATGCCGTTGAAATAGCGCTTCTGGTGGTGCACTTCCTGGCGAATCGGTACCCCGGTGATCAACGCACTGTCCCGGTCGGCGGCAAACTTGCCCATCATGCCCAGGTAGCCCTCCACGGACTCCTTGAGCACCGGCACGGCAGTTTCCGGCCAGACCAGCAGGTCGACGCGCTGGGAACTCAGGCTCATGTCGCGGTACAGCGCCAACTGTGCATTGAGCTGGTCGGGGTCCCACTTCATGCTTTGCTCGACGTTGCCCTGAATCGCGGCCACGCTCAGGGGCGCGCCAGACGGCGACGTCCAGGCGTGATGCTTGAGCGCCAGGCCAATGGCCCAAGGTGCAACCAGCAATAACAGGCCCGCGCCGATGAAGGCATTGCGCTTGCTGGCCAGCAGACGCGGCAGGTTGCACAGCAATGCGGCGGTGAGTGCGAGGGCGAAGGAAATCAGCCACATCCCACCCAATGGCGCGAGGCCGGTCAAAGGCCCATCGAGTTGACTGTAACCGGAGTACAACCACGGGAAACCGGTAAGGAACCAGCCACGAAAGGCTTCCTGGCCGACCCACAACGCGGCGAACGTCAATGCATCCGCCAGTGGTGCTTCGTTACGGCGCAACCAGCGTGCCCATAACCAGGCGGGCAGGGCAAAGAACCAGGCGATGGCGGCGGTGAACAGCAGCATCAGGAACCCCGCCAGCAGCACCGAAGCGCCGCCGAAGTGGTGGATGCTGTAGTAGATCCAACTGGTGCCGGCGCCAAACAGGCCGAAGCCGAAACACCAGCCACGGGCCAGGGCTTGGCGGGGTGTCAGCTCCCGCAGGCCGATATAGAACAGGCCGACCGCTACCAGCGCCAACGGCCAGATATCGAACGGCGCCAGCGCCAGGGTTGTGATGGCGCCGGCCACCACGGCCAGCAAGTTACCGGGCCAGCCGGGTGCGATCATACGGCGCATGTCAGTCCTTAGCGGGCGATAGGTGTCAAACGGATCAGATGGATACGACGGCTATCGGCATTGAGGATGCGGAAGCGATACGCACCGATCTCGGTGGTTTCATTACGCTTGGGCAAATGCCCGAACGCACTCATCACCAGGCCGCCGACGGTGTCGAACTCATCGTCCGAGAACTCGCTGTCGAAAAACTCGTTGAAGTTCTCGATCGGCGTCAGCGCCTTGATCAGGAAATCACCGCTGGGCAGCGGCTTGATGTAGCTGTCTTCTTCGACGTCGTGCTCGTCTTCGATGTCGCCGACGATCTGCTCCAGCACGTCTTCGATGGTGACCAGGCCGGCCACGCCGCCGTATTCGTCAATCACAATGGCCATGTGATTGTGGTTGGCGCGGAACTCGCGCAGCAGCACATTCAGGCGCTTGGACTCGGGCACGAAGGTGGCCGGGCGCAGCAGGTCCTTGATGTTGAAGCTGTCGCCGTTCTCCTTGAGGATCAACGGCAGCAAGTCCTTGGCCAGCAGGACGCCCATGACGTCGTCATGGCTTTCACCGATCACCGGGTAGCGCGAATGCGCCGAGTCGATCACGGCCGGGAGGAATTCCCGTGGGGTCTGGGTCGCCTTGATGCTGATCATCTGCGAGCGCGGGACCATGATGTCGCGTACTTGCAGGTCAGCCACCTGGATGGCGCCCTCGACGATGGCCAGCGCTTCGCTGTCCAGCAATTTGTTTTGGTGTGCATCGCGCAGCAGCTCCAAGAGCTCCTGGCGGTTTTTCGGCTCGTGGGCAAAAGCCTGGGTCAGTTTACCCAGCCATGACTTCTGCCCGTTGCTCGATCGGTCTTCGCTCATAGCGATTACTCTAAATCCTTTGATATGACAGTTGAGTGTTGATCAGTTTTCGTCGTCTGCGTACGGGTCGCGGTGACCCAGCTCTGCAAGCAACGTTCGTTCCAGCGCTTCCATTTCCTCGGCTTCGTCATCGTCTATATGGTCGTAACCCAAGAGATGCAAGCAGCCGTGGATGACTAGATGGGCCCAATGGGCCTCAAGTTCCTTGCCTTGTTCGGCCGCTTCGCGTTCGACCACCGCGACGCAGATCACCAGGTCGCCCAGCAGCGGGATATCCAGCAATTCGTCGGGCACGTCGGCGGGGAAGGACAGCACGTTGGTCGCGTAGTCTTTCTGGCGCCAGGTGCGGTTCAGCTCACGGCCTTCGGCCTCGTCCACCAGACGAATGGTCAGCTCCGAGTCAGCGGTGCGCTGGCGCAAAGCCAGTTCACACCATTGGCGGAACTGGGCTTCGCTGGGGGCGGGCGCGTCGGTGGCCAGCTGCAGGTCGAGCTCAAGCATCGTGGCGAGCGTCCTTGGCGGGCGCGTCGTCGCGGTGTTCGAAACGCTCATAGGCTTCGACAATGCGCTGCACCAGCGGATGGCGCACCACGTCCTTGGGCATGAAGTGCGTGAAGCTGATACCCGGCACGTCCTTGAGCACCTCGATCACCTGGCCCAGGCCCGACTTGGTGCCCTTGGGCAGGTCGACCTGGGTGATGTCGCCCGTGATCACGGCAGTGGAGCCGAAACCGATACGGGTGAGGAACATCTTCATCTGCTCGACGGTGGTGTTCTGGCTTTCGTCGAGGATGATGAAGCTGTTGTTCAAGGTGCGGCCACGCATGTAGGCCAGTGGTGCGATCTCGATCACCTGGCGCTCGATCAGCTTGGCCACGTATTCAAAGCCGAGCATTTCGTACAGCGCGTCGTAGAGCGGGCGCAGGTACGGGTCGATCTTCTGGGCCAGGTCGCCGGGCAGGAAACCGAGCTTTTCGCCGGCCTCGACCGCTGGGCGCACCAGCAGGATGCGCCGCACTTGCTCGCGCTCCAGGGCATCGACAGCGCAGGCCACCGCCAGGTAGGTCTTGCCGGTACCGGCCGGGCCGATGCCGAAGTTGATGTCGTTGCCGAGGATTTCCTTGACGTACTTCTGCTGATTCAAGCCGCGGGGGCGAATCATGCCTTTTTTGGTACGCAAGGCCACGCTGGCTTCGGCCACCGGGTTATTGGCCAGGTCTTCCACAGCCGATTCCTGCAGGTACAGGTGCACGGTCTCCGGCGACAGCTCGCTACCCTTGGTTTCGCGGTAGAGGCGGCGCAACAGGTTTTCTGCAGACGTGGTGTGTTGAGGTTCACCAATGAGCTCGAACTGATTGCCGCGGTTGCGGATCTCGATGCTCAGGCGTTGTTCGATCAGGCGCAGGTGCTCGTCGAACTGTCCGCACAGGTTGGCGAAACGGCGAGCCTCAAACGGCTCGAGGATAAAGCGATGGGGTTCTGCTATGGGTGCGTTCAAGGTTGCTTTTAGCCGCCCTTTGGCTGATGAGGTGAGAGAGAGAATAACGCCAGGCGCCGGTGTGCGAAAGCACTTAAATAGCTTGGCCCCACTCTCGATAACCCTGAAGAACCCCTGTGGGAGCTGGCTTGCCTGCGATAGCGGTGGGTCAGTTGGCACATAGGGCACTGATACATCGCTATCGCAGGCAAGCCAGCTTCCACAT
Organism: Pseudomonas sp. B16120; assembly: GCF_044218845.1. Lineage (NCBI taxonomy): Bacteria > Pseudomonadati > Pseudomonadota > Gammaproteobacteria > Pseudomonadales > Pseudomonadaceae > Pseudomonas > Pseudomonas sp. B16120. The sequence goes on along the minus strand of NZ_CP162588.1, from coordinate 5,453,379 downwards.
TTTGATCTTCATCCGGTCAGCGAGATCAGTTGATCAACGAGCCACGCAACGAGTGTGGCTGCGCCGCATCAATGTGCACATCGGCAAACTGGCCGATCAGCGTGGGATTGTCGCAGCGGAAGTTGACGATTCGGTTGTTCTCGGTACGCCCCTGCAATTCACCCGGGTCTTTCTTCGAATAATCGGTGACCAGAATGCGCTGGATCGAACCGACCATTTGTCGGCTGATTTCAAAGCCCTGCTGATTGAGGCGATGTTGCAGCGCGTTCAAACGCTCTTTTTTCAACGCTTCCGGGGTTTCATCCAGCAGGTCGGCAGCCGGGGTGCCCGGGCGCTGGCTGTAGACGAACGAGTAGGAGAAGTCGAAACCGACGTCCTCGATCAGCTTCATGGTCTGCTGGAAGTCTTTCTCGGTTTCGCCCGGGAAGCCGACGATAAAGTCCGAACTGATGCAGATGCCCGGCACGGCAGCGCGCAGTTTGCGCAATTTGGATTTGTATTCCAGCGCGGTGTGGTTGCGCTTCATCGCCGACAGAATGCGGTCCGAACCCGATTGCACCGGCAAGTGCAGGTGCTTGACCAGCTCTGGCACTTCGGCGTGGGCCTGGATCAGGCTGTCGGAGAACTCCAGCGGGTGGGAGGTGGTGTAGCGGATACGCTCGATGCCATCGACAGCGGCGACCACGCGGATCAATTCCGCCAGGTCGGCCAGGCGGCCATCATCGGTCTGGCCACGGTAGCCGTTGACGTTCTGGCCCAGCAGGGTCACTTCGCGCACGCCGTTTTCAGCCAGGTGGATGATTTCCGATAGCACATCGTCAAACGGCCGGCTGACTTCTTCGCCGCGGGTGTAAGGCACCACGCAGAAGGTGCAGTACTTGCTGCAGCCTTCCATCACCGACACATAGGCGCTCGGCCCATCGATGCGCGGTTCGGGCAGATGATCAAATTTTTCGATTTCGGGGAACGACACGTCAACCTGCGGCAGCTTGGTGATGCGTGCGGCGTCGATCATCTCGGGCAAGCGGTGCAGGGTTTGCGGGCCGAACACCACATCGACATAGGGCGCGCGGTCGCGGATCGCAGCGCCTTCCTGGCTGGCCACGCACCCGCCGACGGCGATCACCATGTCCGGGTTGGCCAGTTTCAATTCGCGCCAGCGGCCCAGCTGCGAATACACACGGTCCTGGGCCCGCTCGCGGATCGAGCAGGTATTGAGCAGGATCACGTCGGCATCTTCGGCGCGGGCAGTGACTTCCAGGGCCTGGTGTTCGCCCAGCAAGTCGACCATGCGCGAGCTGTCGTACTCGTTCATCTGGCAACCGTGGGTTTCGATGTAAAGCTTCTTGGCCATGGGAATCGTCAACTGGTGGTAAAGAACCGCGCATTATAGGGGGCATGCCCATTGGTTCCTAGCGCTGTGCATCGGGTGCCATGCTATAGTTCGCGCCCTCTTTTATATCCCCATGTGTTGTTCGCCCACCATGACCAAACGTGAAGCTCCAATCTATAAGGTGATTTTCCTCAACCAGGGCCAGGTGTTCGAAATGTACGCCAAGCAGATCTATCAAAGTGATCTGTGGGGCTTCCTGGAGGTGGAAGAGTTCGTCTTTGGCGAGCGCACCCAGTTGGTGGTCGATCCGGGCGAAGAAAAGCTCAAGGCCCAGTTCGAAGGTGTGGTGCGCAGCTTTGTGCCGATGCATTCGATTGTGCGCATCGATGAAGTCGAGCGCCTGGGGACGCCGAAGATCAGTGAGGCTCGGGGCATGAGCAATGTGATGCCGTTTCCGATGCCGATGCCTGAGAAGTGATCTGCAATTAATTTGTAGGGCGTTTCCGAAACTGCCTCTCAATGGATAGACATTTTGTTTGAAAGATAGCAAATTTTGTTTATTCAGAGAGGGCATCATGAATATACCAATAATAAGAAAACCTCGAAGTTTCCCCCGTTCGACTGCGTTTAATCACGCCACTCATTAGCGCCAAGTTCCATCACGTCGTCATTAACGAACTGACCTGTTCGGGAGTAGCCCTGTGCGCGATCCTCGCTATGACATTCTGTTTGAACCGGTGCAAATTGGCCCGGTGCGTACCCGCAATCGCTTTTATCAAGTTCCGCACTGTAATGGCATGGGCCACGTGCACCCCTCGGCGATGGCGCGCATGCGCGCAGTGAAAGCCGAGGGCGGCTGGGGCGTGGTGTGCACGGAAGAATGCGAAATCAGCCCGCTGAGCGAGTTCTCCCCTTATATAGAAGCGCGTCTTTGGGATGAACGCGATATTCCTGCACTGGCGCGCATGTGTGAGGGGGTACACCGTCACGGGGCGTTGGCCGGGGTAGAGCTGGCATTCAATGGTTACTCGGCGCCCAACCGCTACAGTCGCGAAATTCCCTGGGCGCCTTCCAATACCCCGGTGCGCAGTTACGACCCGGTGCAGGCTCGGGCCATGAGCCATGCCGATATCCGGCAATTGCGCGCCCTGCATCGAGCCGCCGCATTGCGCGCCCGGGAGGCGGGTTTCGACATCATCTATGTGTACGCCGGCCACGACCTGAGCGTGCCGTTCCATTTCCTCACGCCACGCAATAACCGGCGTACCGACGAATACGGCGGTACGCTGAAAAACCGTGTGCGCCTGTTGCGCGAGTTGATTGAAGACACTCGCGACGCAGTGGGTGATCGGTGTGCCGTAGCGGTCCGCCTGGCGGTGGATGAGCAAATGGCCGACGGCCTCAGCCGCGAGGGCGAAGGTGCCGAAATCTTCTCGATGCTGGCGGACCTGCCGGACATGTGGGACGTCAATGTCGCCGATTGGTCCAATGACAGCGTGACGGCGCGCTTTGCCGGGGAGGGTTACCAAGAGGCCTTCCTGCTGGGGCTCAAGGCGCTGACCAGCAAGCCCGTGGTGGGCGTCGGCCGCTTCACTTCGCCGGACACCATGGTGTCTTTGGTTCGCCGTGGCGTACTGGACCTGATCGGGGCGGCCCGCCCTTCGATTGCCGATCCGTTCTTGCCCAAGAAGATTGAAGAGGGGCGCGCCGAGGAAATTCGCGAATGCATCGGCTGCAATGTATGTGTCAGTGGCGACCACACCAGCACGCCCCTGCGCTGTACACAGAACCCGACCATGGGCGAGGAGTGGCGGCGTGGCTGGCACCCCGAGTCGGTCAAGCGTACGCAGCAACCCGGCCGGGCGCTGGTGGTCGGCGCCGGGCCATCCGGGCTTGAGTGTGCACGGATCCTAGGTGCGCGAGGGATGGAAGTGGCCCTGGTCGACAGCCTGCGCACCCTAGGCGGGCGTGTAGCGTTGGAAGCCCGGCTGCCGGGGCTGGCGAGTTGGGCACGGGTGATTGACTATCGACTGGATGCGTTGAGCCGCATGCCGTCAGTCGAGATCTATCGGGAAAGCCCCTTGCAGGCCCAGGATGTGCTGGATTTCGCCGCCGAGCATGTGTTCATCGCTACGGGTTCCCATTGGCGGCGGGATGGCTTGGGACGCGCCTTGCGCTGCCCCTTAACGGGCCTGGAGAGCCTGCCCGTGCTGACGCCTGATGACCTGATGGCGGGGGTGTTGCCCACTTCGCCGGTGCTGCTGTTCGATGACGATCACTATTACATGGGCAGCGTGCTGGCCGAACACCTGGTGGCGCGGGGTGTGGAGGTGATATTCGTCACCCCTGCGGCGGACGTGGCGGCCTGGACCCATAACACTCTCGAGCAGCACCGCATTCAGCGTCGTCTGATGCAGTTGAATGTCACGATCATACCGTCCCATACGCTGGTCAGCGTTAAGCCAGAGGGTGTGGTAGCGGGTTGCATCTACACCGAACGTACGCGGTTGATCCCAGCTGCAGCCTTGCTGCTGGTCACTTCCCGGGAGCCTGAGCAGGCGCTGTATCAGGCCTTGAACAACTCACCCGAACAGTTACAGGCGGCAGGCATCCGAACGCTGACGCTGATCGGCGACTGTGTGGCGCCGGGCACCATTGCGGCGGCGGTGTATTCAGGTCATCGCATCGCACGTGAGTTCGATGCGCCCGAAGGCTCGCTGATAGTGCGGCGGGAAATTCCATTTATCGAGGTGTAGTCAGTCCGACTGTTCAAGCAATAACGAGGAATACAATAATGAAAAAAATACTCCTGATGTTATTCACCACACTCCTTATTAATTCATCGTTGTTTGCCAGCGATTATAAAGTGATCCGTTTCGCTGCCGATCCCAACTATGCGCCCTTTGCTTATAAAGACAGTACGGGCACTTTGACCGGTTTTGAAATAGATATTGGCAATGCAATTTGTGCACATTTGAATGTTCGCTGCCAATGGGTCGAGAGTGACTTTGACGGCATGATTCCCAGCCTCAACGCCGGCAAGATCGACGCCATCCTTGCTTCAATGACCATCACTGCCGCTCGGCAAAAGGTCATCGACTTTTCCTCGGAGGTGTTTTCCAGTCCCACCGCCATGGTGATGCGCCCTGGCACTGAGCTTTCCACAGGCATGGCCGTCGGCTATTTGCAGGGCAGTACTCAAGAAGTGTATGCCCGGCAAGTGCTCGCCGGGCAGGGTATGAAGGTGGTGGCTTATGCCGATCAGGAGCAAGTGTACGCGGACCTGCTGACAGGGCGTTTGCAGGCATCGCTGCAGGATGCTCAGCAAGCACAGAGCGGATTTTTACGTTCACCCCAAGGCGTCGGGTTCGTGCTGGGCCCGTTGATTGACAGCGAGTTGATGCCGTCCAAAAGCGGCATTGGCATTGCCAAGGGCAACCACACGTTGAAAGCGCTGTTGGATAAGGGGCTGGCTGCCCTGCACGCCGATGGCACCTACGCTCGCCTGCAAGAGCAGTACTTCCCCGGAGTGAACATGTTCAGCGGCCAATAACCGCCCTCAACGGCCAGCGAGGACACAATCATGCTACCTGCCTTCACTCAATTCGCCGCGTCCCTGGGCGGTTTTTTGCCGATGTTACTGCACGGGGTCTGGGTCACCCTGCAACTGGCACTGTTGTCATTGCTGCTGGGGCTGATCCTGGGCCTGCTGGGGGCAGGCGCCAAGCTGTCCAGGGTCAGGGCATGGCGCCTGTGCGCGCAGGTGTATACCACCTTGATTCGCGGGGTTCCGGACCTGTTGTTGATGCTGTTGATTTTCTACGGGTTGCAGACAGGCCTGAGTCGTCTGACCAGCGAATTGGGCTGGGCCTACATCGATGTCGACCCTTTCAGCGCCGGCGTGATCACTCTGGGGTTTATCTACGGCGCCTATTTCACCGAAACCTTTCGCGGCGCGTTGCTGGCTGTGCCCCGGGGCCAGTTCCAGGCTGCCAAAGCCCTTGGCCTGACCTTCAGGCAGAGTTTTGTGCATGTGATATTCCCGCAAATGATGCGGTTTGCCCTGCCGGGGCTGGGCAATAACTGGATGGTCTTGCTCAAGGCCACGGCGTTGGTGTCGATCATCGGCTTGGCAGACTTGGTGAAAGTGGCGCAGATGGCGGGCAAGAGCAGTCAGCAATTACTGGCTTTTCTGCTGCTGGCGGCGCTGGTTTACCTGTTGCTCAGCAGTGTTTCAAACGCGGCGTTGCGCTGGCTGGAGCGTCGGTATGGTGACGGTGTGCAGGAATCATCATCATGATCGAGCTTATCCAGGAGTATTGGCGGCCGTTTATCTATTCTGACGGCCAACAAATCACCGGCCTGGCCATGACCTTGTGGCTGACTAGCGTCTCTTCGTGCCTGGGCCTGCTGTTGGCGTTGCCACTGTCCATTGCCAGGACGTCCAGCCGACGCTGGCTGCGTTGGCCGGTGCAAAGCTTTACCTACGTGTTTCGCGGCACACCGCTGTATATCCAGTTGCTGATCTTCTACACCGGCATCTACAGCATTGGCGCCGTTCGCGAGCAACCGTTGCTGGATGCTTTTTTTCGCGAAGCGCTCAATTGCACCCTTCTGGCGTTTGCCCTCAATACCGCGGCCTACACCACGGAAATACTCGCGGGCGCGATCCGGGCGATGCCGCGCGGTGAAATCGAGGCTGCACGGTCGTTGGGTTTCGACGGTTGGAAGCTGTACGTGCACTTGATCATGCCCTCGGCCCTGCGCCGGTCGTTGCCCTACTACAGCAATGAAGTGATCTTCATGTTGCATTCCACCACCCTGGCGTTCACGGCAACGGTGCCGGATATCCTGAAAGTCGCACGGGATGCCAACGCTGCAACCTTCCTCACCTTCCAATCCTTTGGCCTGGCCGCGGCGCTCTACTTGTGCATTACGTTCGCGTTGATCTGCCTGTTCCGTCTGGCAGAACGACGCTGGCTGAGCTTTCTTGATTCGAATCGATAGGAGGCGATATGCAGACTTGCAGACATGAACTGTTGACGGCTGTGCCAGGTACCACGCGGCATATTCATAGTTTTCATTACGGCCCAGCCGATGCGCCGAGCAAGGTTTACATCCAGGCGTCCCTGCACGCCGATGAGCTGCCGGGGATGTTGGTGTTGTGGCATCTCAAACAACGGCTGGCAGATCTGGAGGCCAAAGGTGCGCTGCGTTGGCAGGTGGTGCTGGTGCCGGTGGCCAATCCGCTGGGGTTGGAGCAGGTGCTGATGGACGTGCCGCAGGGACGCTTCGATAACGACAGTCGAGAGAACTTCAATCGCTTCTTCGTCGACGTCAGCCAGCAGGTCGGGGATCAGGTCCAGGATGTTCTGACTGATGATCCTGCGCATAACCTGCACCTGATCCGCGCGACCTTGCGGCAAACCCTTGTCAGCCAGGTGCCGGCGACCCAGCTGCATTCCCTGCGCCTGGCCCTGCAAACGCTGGCCTGTGACGCCGACAGAGTGCTGGACCTGCATTGTGATTTCGAGGCGGTGCAGCACCTGTACCTGGCACCGGACGCCTGGCCCCAGGTGGAACCGCTGGCGCGGTACCTGGGCGCCCGGGCCTGCTTTATGAGCCCGGACGCGGGCGGGCATTCGTTCGACGATTGCTACACCTTGTTCTGGGCACGGATGCAGGCGCGTTTCCCTGGGGTCTTTGCGGCGCCGGGTTTTGCCGTGACCGTGGAGTTGCGCGGCGTGGCTGATGTGAGCCACGGGCTGGCGCGACAGGATTGTCAGGCGTTGATCAACTATCTGACTTTGCAGGGAGGCGTTGAGGGGCAAGCGCCTCCACTACCGGCGTTATTGAGTCCGCCAACACCCTTGGCGGGGGTCGAGCCGGTGGTGAGTGCGGTGGGAGGCTTGATTGTGTTTTGCGCGCAGGTGGGGGATTACCTGGAAGCAGGACAAATCGTGGCGCACGTCATCGATCCGATTACAGACCGTGTGACCGAGGTAGCGTGTGAGCGTGCAGGGCTTTTGTATGTACGATCAATACGCCGAATGGCAAGCGCCGGTATGGCGATTGCCCACGTCGCAGGGGCCACGGCGTATCGACAGGGCTACCTGTTATCGCCGTGATCAAGGCAGGGGAGAGAAAGGCGAACGCCCATCGGCGCTCTGCAACTCCTGCAGGTAGTTGCGGAAAATCTGCCCCAGCACCTGGGTCGCCACTTCCAGTTCATCGCGCTGCATGTGCTCGGCGACTTCGTCGGCGGTGTCCAGCGCGTCTTCGGCGCCATTGACCGCGGCCATTTTCAGCACGATGTACGCCTGAATGTTGTTGGCCGGCACGCCTTCGCCTTTGAAGAACATGTTGCCCAACTGGTATTGCGCCTGGGCGTGGCCCTGCAACGAGGCTTTCTCGAAGTAGCTCAACGCTTTGTTGAGGTCAACGGCCGGGTTCTTGCTGTCGTGGTAGTACTCGCCCAACTCGTATTGCGCCTGCGCATCCCCGTCCTCGGCCTGTTTCTGGCACGCGCTCAGGGCTTCGGCCTGGCTCTCTGGCTGGGTATTGAGGGTGCAACGACCCATCGCTGGAATTAACAACGAGTTGCCGCCGGCCTGGGCATGTGCCAGTAGCGGTTGAAGGAGCAACAGGCAGCCCAGAACCAGGGTGCGGCCGGTGCGTTTCATGGGAATCGACTTACCTCTGACGGGGCGCGCGGACCCTCGAGGGAGTCCAATAAGCGCGCATTATGAAATAAGCAGGCCTCTGCTTACAAAGTCTTTACTCGTTTTTCTGCTGCTTGGGCAAGTTATCTGCCGGATTGCAGTGCAATTCTCGAAAAAACCAGGAATTCTCTGTAAGCAAAGTAGCAAATCTGACGCTGCCAGGGGCAACGTCAGAGGTTGCCGTCACTTATTTCAGGGCCGCGAAGGCGCGCTCGGCAGCATCCAGGGTCAACTTCAGTTCGGCTTCGCCATGGGCAATCGAGGTGAAGCCGGCTTCAAAGGCGCTCGGTGCCAGGTACACGCCGCCTTCGAGCATCAGGTGGAAGAAGCGCTTGAACAGCTCGGCATCGCTGCCCATCACGTCATCGAAGGTGACGATATCGTCGGCGCCGCTGAAGTACAGGCCGAACATGCCACCGGCCTGGGTGGTCACAAACGGGATGCCGGCGGCGTCGGCGCGTTGTTGCAGGCCGTCGAGCAGGCGCGTGGTGTAGTCGGTCAGCTCGGCGTGGAAGCCCGGGCGGCTGATCAGGCGCAGGGTGGTCAGGCCGGCGGCCATGGCCAGTGGGTTACCCGACAAGGTGCCTGCCTGGTATACCGGGCCGAGCGGGGCGATGTGTTGCATGATCTCGCGCTTGCCGCCGAAGCAGCCTACCGGCATGCCGCCGCCGATGATCTTGCCGAAGGTGCTCAGGTCTGGCGTAACGCCGTAGTAAGCCTGGGCGCCACCGAGGGCGACCCGGAAACCGGTCATCACTTCGTCAAAAATCAGCACCACGCCATGCTTGTCGCACTGCTCGCGCAAGCCCTCAAGAAAACCCGGGGCCGGTGGAACGCAGTTCATGTTGCCGGCAACCGGCTCGACGATGATGCAGGCAACGTCCTGGCCGACTTCGCTGAGCATCTGCTCGACGGCTGCGATGTCGTTGAACGGCAAGGTCAGGGTGTGCTTGGCGAATGCCGCAGGTACGCCAGCGGAATTGGGGACGCCCTGGGTCAGCGCGCCGGAGCCGGCTTTCACCAGCAGGCTGTCGGAGTGGCCGTGGTAGCAGCCTTCGAACTTGATGATGTTGTCGCGGCCGGTGAAACCACGGGCCAGGCGGATCGCGCTCATGGTGGCTTCGGTGCCGGAGCTGACCATGCGCACCATTTCCATCGACGGCACGATCGAGCAGACCAGGTCGGCCATCTCGGTTTCCATCGCGGTCGGGGCGCCGTAGGACAAGCCGTGTTGCAGTTGCTGGCGCACCGCCTCCAGCACATCCGGATGGCTGTGGCCGAGGATCATCGGGCCCCAGGAGCCGACGTAGTCGACATAGCGCTTGTCGTCTTCATCGGTGACGTAGGCGCCTTCGGCATGCTTGAAGAACAACGGCGTGCCGCCCACGCTCTTGAACGCACGCACGGGGGAGTTCACACCGCCGGGGATGTGTTTCTGGGCGTTGGCAAACAGGGTTTCGGAACGGGACATGATCGGGCTCTCTAAACTGAAGATTTAAGAAGGTCGTTGAATGCACGGGCGCGGCGCGTGACTTCCTGGGTGCTGTCGGCACCGAACAGGCCATGGACCACGGCGAGCAGGTCAGCCCCGTGGGCCACCAGCGGCTCGGCGTTTTCCAGGGTGACGCCGCCGATTACGCAGATCGGCAGGTGCAGGCGCTTGCGGGCCTGGGCCAGCATGTCAACGGTGGCGGCGGGTGCGCCGGGTTTGGTCGTGGAATTGAAGAAGCGGCCGAAGGCGACGTAGCTGGCGCCTTCTTTGGCGGCCTGTTCGGCCAGTTCGATCTGGCTGTGGCAGGTGGCGCCGATGATCGCCTTGGCGCCGAGCAGTGCCCGGGCCGAGGTCAGCGGGCCGTCGGTCTGGCCCAGATGTACGCCGACGCCCAGTCGCGCGGCCAGTTCGGCATCGTCGTTGATGATCAATTGAGTCTTGTAGCGCGAGCACAGTTCATAGAGCTTTTCGGCTTCACGCAGGCGCCGTGCCTCGTCGCTGCTTTTGTCGCGGTACTGCAACAGGGTGACGCCACCGTCCAGCGCCGCCTCGACGTAGGCGAGGAATTTGCCGGCCAACAGTTGGCTGTCGGTAATGGCGTAAAGGCCGCGTAGTTTCATCGGGCAAACCCCTTGCTGACGAGCGATAAGTTACGAGCAGAAATCCAGCGGCAATCGACGCGGCACGAACTGGCCCTGGCCGAGTTGTTCGGCATCACGCAGGGTACGCCACGTGTAGTTGAGAGCCGTTTGCACGGCGCTGGCCAAACCTTCGCCTTGGGCAATGCGCCCGGCCAGCGCACTGGCCAAGGTGCAACCCGAGCCGTGATAACTGCCGGGCAAGCGCTGGCAGGTAAAGGTCTGGCGCGTGCCGTCGCGGCTGTACAGGCGGTTGTGCACTTCGTGCTCGTCGCCATGGCCACCGGTGATCAGCAGGTGCTTGATGTACGGCAACAGCTTCTCGGCGCAGTCGTCGGCGCTGCCGTCGGGCAGTTCCGCGAGGATGCGCGCTTCGGGCAGGTTGGGGGTGGCGATCAATGACAAGGGCAGCAGCCGCTCGCGCATTGCATAACCGACCTCGTCCTTGCCCAGGCTACCGCCGCCGCCGGCGCGCAGCACCGGGTCGCAGACCACCGGCAAATGCGGGTGCGCCTGCAGCAGTTCGACCACGGTGTCGACCATCGCGGTGGAGCCGAGCATGCCCAGCTTGACTGCCGCAACTTCAGAGTCGCCGAGCACGGCATTGGCCTGGGCCAGTACCCACTCACGGTCAAGCACGCGGAAATCACTGACATTGACAGTATTTTGCACGGTCAACGCGGTGACGGCCGGGGCCGCGTGGCAACCCTGGGCGAGCAGGGCTTCGATATCTGCCTGCAGGCCGGCGCCACCACTGGGGTCGTGGCCGGAGAGACAGAGGACAACGGGGCGAGAGCTGTAGATATTCATGGTGCGCGAGCTTACCACCAAACGCTTTTTGCGTGGCTGCCTGGCGATGGCAGGAGTTTGCCGCTGCGGCGCGATTTGCCGTGGCTGAGCGCTGCACTGAGATGAGCTGAAAGCATTGCCCTAGAGCTGTCCTAAAAAAAGTTCCCACGGTGGCTAATGGCTTTTACTGGCTATGCTAAAGTGCATCCAAACAACTTACTGTATCGCCGGTGTACGTCTTCTCAAAAGGAATGGGGGGCTTTTGACACAACCGGACCAGGCTACGCTGGGGCTCTATGCGCTATTTGCTGATTTTTTTATTGTGCGGGCTGCCGATGCTCGCCAGCGCCGTCGAGTTCAACCAGGACACGCGAAGCCTCCCGTTGGGCCGGGTCATGCAAGTGCTCGAAGACCCAACCGATGCCCTCACCATCGCCGATGTCAGTTCCCCCGCCTATGCCGCCCAATTCAAGACCCACGACAAAGACACGCTCAATGCCGGCTATTCACGCTCGGTGTTCTGGCTGAAGGTCAACCTGCACTACACCGCCAAAGATCCCCGGGCACCGCGCACCTGGTTTCTGGAACTGGCCTACCCGCCGCTCAATCGCCTGGACCTTTACCAGGACGACGGCACTGGTCACTTCCGCCTCACCACCCGCACCGGCAGCGCGTTGCCGTTTTCCAGCCGTGAGGTGAGCCAGAGCAACTACCTGTTCAAGCTCAGCTTCTTGCCCGACCAGCAACAAACCGTCTACCTGCGTTTGCAAAGCCAAGGCTCGATCCAGGCACCGCTGACATTATGGGCCGGCACCGCCTACATGGAGGAGCAGCCGCTGCGCTTGTACGTGCTGGGGGCCATCTACGGTGTGTTGCTGGGCATGCTGATCTACAACCTGTTCATCTACCTGAGCGTGCGCGACACCAGCTACCTGTATTACATCCTCTATATCGCCTCGTTCGGCTTGTATCAGCTGTCGGTCAATGGCGTCGCGGTGGAGTACTTCTGGCCGAACAACCCGTGGTGGGCGAATGCGGCGGTGCCCTTCCTGATCGGCTCGGCGGCCTTGTTCGGCAGCCTGTTCGCGCGCAGTTTCCTGCACACCGCGCAGCACAGCCGCTGGCTCAACCGTATCCTGCTGGCGCTCGCGGCCTGTGGAGGGTTGGTGATGGCACTGGCGTTGTTGACCAGTTACGCCGTGGCCCTGCGCCTGGCCACTGCGCTGGCGCTGGTGTTTACCGTGACCATCTTCGTGGCGGCCATCAAGGCCTGGTATTGCGGGCAGCGCATGGCGCGTTATTTCATCATCGCCTGGTCGGCCTTCCTGCTCGGCGGGGTGGTCAACACCCTGATGGTGCTGGGTTACCTGCCTAACGTGTTCCTGACCATGTACGCCAGCCAGCTCGGCTCAGCCATTGAAGTGGCGCTGTTGTCCCTGGCCCTGGCCGACCGCATCAACGGCATGCGCGAACAGCAGGCGCAGATTCTCCTCGATGCCAGCCAGAAGCTGGAAGCGCTCAACCAGCAACTGGCCCGCAGTAATCGCCTCAAAGACGAATTTCTCGCCACCCTGACCCACGAATTGCGCACGCCGATGAACGGTGTGATCGGCTCGCTGGAGCTGATGCAAACCGTGTCATTGGACGATGACCTGACGCAGTACCAGCAAACCGCCGCCGGCTCGGCGCGGGACATGATGCGCATGGTCAACGGCATCCTCACCCTCACCGAATTGCAGGCCGGTCGCCTGGTGGCCCAGCCGCAAGTGTTCAGCCTGCGCGGCACGCTCGATACCTTGCGCCAGCAATTCACCGGCAGCGCCCAGAGCAAAGGCCTGGCGTTCTCCATTGATGTGGCCGATGAGGTGCCGGACCGGCTGATCGGCGATGCCGACAAACTGCTCCAGTGCCTGGATTGCCTGCTCGATAACGCCTTCAAATTCACCCACGTCGGCGCGGTGCGCTTGCGAGTGGTGGGCGTGCCCCAAGGGGATGGCGCCTTGCACCTGAGCTTTATCGTCACCGACACCGGTATCGGCTTCGCCTTTCTCGATGAGGCCACGCTGTATCAGCGTTTCTTTCAGTTGGACGGCTCGATGACGCGTGAATACGGCGGCCTGGGCATTGGCCTGGCGATCTGCCGGCAGTTGATCGAACTGCTGGGCGGGCGCCTGACCCATCATTCTGAGCCCCGTAAAGGCAGTCGCTTCCAGTTGGAAGTGGACGTCAGCGCCGTGCCGCAGCAGGTGACGCCCGCCACGCAAACGCTGCCTGCACAGCGTGCGCCTCAGGAGTGCACGGTGCTGTTGGTGGACGACAACAGCGTGGGCCAACTGGCGGTGCGTGGCATGTTGCTCAAGCTCGGTTACCGGGTCAAAACCGTGGACAGCGGCCCGGCGGCACTCGCTGCGTTGCAAGCGCACAGCTTCGACGCCGTGCTGCTGGATGTGCCAGAGGGTGGCTTTTCGTTGTGCTGTCAGATTCGCGCATTGCCTGGCTGCGGTGAATTGCCGGTGATCGCCCTGAGCTCTTCGCCCAATGGGCCGGAGCGTGAGCGCTGCCATGGCATTGGCATGACGGATCGGCTGGCCAAGCCGGTGCGTTTCGATGCTTTGCAGGCGGCACTTGAACGTAGCGTGCTGTGCGCGGATGAGGGTGAAAGCGCCGAACATTCGGCGCGTATGCCACTTTTTTAAGGTCTTGCACGGTGCTTAACTGAATTCCGGGCCACTGTTCATGCGGCCTTTTTTCCAGGAGGCCCGTCATGAACCTGCATCAGTTTGCCGAAACCCACGACGTCACCAACCAGCCACCGTCCCTGGACGGCACCAACCTGTATCGCATCGACTTGCCTTTGCAGGAATGGTCACGCCGCTTTGGCGCCGGCTGGGCCCAAGCGCGCATTGATGCCTACGGCGCGCTGGCGGGTGGGCCGTTGATGGCAGCCGGCTTCCTGGCCAACCAGAACAAACCGGTGTTCAGCAGCCATGACCGTTATGGCCATCGCATTGACCTGGTTGAGTTTCACCCGGCTTATCACGAGCTGATGCGCACCGCCGTCGAGCATGGCCTGCCGTCGTTGCCGTGGGCCCATCCCCAGGCGGGCGCCCATGTGGCGCGTGCGGCGATGACCTACCTGCACAGCCAGGCCGAAGCCGGCAGCGGCTGCCCGCTGACCATGACCTTCGCCTGCGTCCCGGCCCTGCGCCTGCAACCGGAGCTGGCGGACCTCTGGCTGCCTAAAGTCCTCAGTACCCAATACGACCCCCGCAATGTCGGCATCGCCCACAAGGCCGGCGCTACTATCGGCATGGCCATGACCGAGAAGCAGGGCGGCACCGACGTGCGCGCCAACACCACCCGCGCTTACCCCGTGGGCGCGAGTGGCCCTGGCCAAGCCTACGAGTTGGTGGGGCATAAGTGGTTCTGCTCGGCACCGATGTGCGATGGCTTTCTGACCCTGGCCCAGACCGACAAGGGCCTGACCTGTTTCCTGCTGCCCCGGCACCGCCCGGATGACACGCGCAACGAGTTCTACATCCAGCGCTTGAAGAACAAACTCGGCAACTGCTCCAACGCCTCCAGCGAAGTGGAATTTCGCGGCGCCCTGGCGTGGATGGTCGGTGAAGAAGGCCGCGGCGTTCCGACCATCATCGAAATGGTTGCCATGACCCGCTTCGATTGCATGGTCGGCTCCAGCGCCTTGATGCGTCAGGCGCTGACCCAGGCCAGCCATCACTGCGCTCATCGGCAGGTGGGTGGCCGCGTGCTCAGCGAGCAGCCGCTGATGCAGAACGTGCTGGCCGACCTGGCCCTGGAAAGCGAAGCGGCCCTGGCCTTGAGCCTGCGCATGGGGCGCGCCCTGGATCATCTTGATGATGAACATGAAGCCAAGTTCGCCCGGCTGGTCACGGCCGTGGGCAAGTACTGGATCTGCAAACGCGCGCCCGCGATGATCAACGAAGCCGCCGAATGCATGGGCGGTGCCGGGTATGTGGAGGACAGCATCCTGCCGCGCCTTTACCGCGAGGCACCGGTGAATTCGACGTGGGAAGGTTCCGGCAATGTGCAGTGCCTGGACGTATTGCGTGCCCTGTCCAAAGAGCCGGGGGTACTGGAGGCGTTGTTTGTGGAGCTGGGCGATGGCCACGGCGACAAGCAGTTGGCGCGGCATATCGAGCAGTTGAAGGCGGCATTCATGGACACCCAGGACATCCAGTATCGGGCGCGGCAACTGACCGAGGACATCGCCCTGGCGTTACAGGCCAAGTTGTTGCTGGAGGCGGGTAATGCGGCGGTGAGTGATGGGTTTATCGCCAGCCGGCTGGGTGAATCGTCGGGGCGGGTATATGGCACCTTGCCGCGTGGCGTCGACGTGGAAGCAATTGTCGCCCGCTCAACCCCGCAATCGCTCTGAATAAACACAATCCAAATGTGGGAGCTGGCTTGCCTGCGATAGCGGTGGTCCAGCCAGCAATTATGTAGCTGATAGACCGCTATCGCAGGCAAGCCAGCTCCCACCTATCAACGCATTCCACTTCTGGTGTTTCGGTGAGGCCTGGATACAGGCAAGATAAAGGCCTGCAAGTCAGAACACAGGATGCTTACCGTGACCGAAGCTTTTGTTGTCGTTAAAACCGCCGAAGAAGCCGTGGACCGGCTGGCGGCGCTGCATGAGCGTGCCACTGGCGCGCTCAACCAGGCGCTCAAGCAATACCTCAAGGACCGCGTCGAGCCCGACGCCGAGCAGCGCGCATTGTTTCGCTACCCGGAACTGCGCTTGACCTACCACTGCCACGGTGAAGTCCCCCAAACCACTCGGGCGTATGCCAAGGTGCAACTGCCGGGTACCTACAGCGTCACCGTGACCCACCCGGCCGCGTTCCGTAAGTACCTGCTGGAGCAACTGGTGCCGCTGATGCACGACTTCACCGTCACGGTGGAAGTAGGCGTCAGCCAGCAGAACATTCCATATCCGTACGTGGTGGAGCAGGGCGATGAACTGGCCGGCTCCGGCGTCACCGCCGCGACCCTGGCCCGTGTATTCCCCAGTACCGACTTGTCCGCCGCCACCGACGGCATTGCCGATGGCCTGTACGACTGGGAAAACACCGACCCGCTGCCCCTGGCCCTGTTCGATGCCGCCCGTGTGGACTTTTCCCTGCGCCGCCTGGTGCATTACACCGGCAGCGACTGGCGCCATGTACAGCCGTGGATCCTGCTGACCAACTACCACCGCTACGTGGACCAGTTCATCCTGCATGGCCTGGAGCAACTGCGCAGTGACCCGCGTTTTATCCGCATGGTGCTGCCGGGCAACGTGGTCATCGACAAGAGCATGGACCACGGCGAAGCCTCGGCCATTGCCGCCGGCGTGGTCTGGCACCGCTACCAGATGCCGGCGTATCACCTGCAGGCCACTGACGGCCACGGCGTGACCCTGGTGAACATCGGCGTGGGCCCGTCCAACGCCAAGAACATCACCGACCACCTGGCCGTATTGCGCCCGCATTGCTGGCTGATGATCGGCCACTGCGGCGGCTTGCGCCAATCCCAGACCATCGGCGACTACGTACTGGCCCACGCCTATATGCGCCGCGACGGGATTCTGGACCGTGTAGTACCGCCGAACATCCCGATCCCGGCCCTGGCCGAAGTGCAGCTGGCGCTTCAGCAAGCGGCGGCGAAAGTCACCGGCGAAAAAGGCGAAGAGCTGAAAAAACGCCTGCGCACCGGTACCGTGCTGACCTACGACGACCGTAACTGGGAACTGCGCTGGGCCCAGGAGCGGCCGCTGATCAACCTGTCTCGCGCCGTGGCCGTGGACATGGAAAGCGGCACCATCGCCGCCCAGGGTTACCGTTTGCGCGTGCCTTACGGCACCTTGTTATGCGTATCCGACAAGCCGCTGCACAGCGAGATCAAGCTGCCGGGTTCGGCCAACGCGTTCTACGAGCGTGCGGTCAGCCAGCACTTGAAGATCGGCATCGAGGCGGTCGACCTGTTGCGCACCGAACTCAACTCGTTGCACTCGCGCAAACTGCGCAGCTTCGACGAACCGCCGTTCCGCTAAGCGGTTGGGATGGTCATTTAGCGGTCAGGCCACTAGCATTGTCGGTCCTGACCGTTAGATGTTCCTTTGCCATGTCCCGTCCTACCCGTCCCGATTCGCGCCGCCCAGGCGTGAAACCTTCGCAGCCTGTTCGACGTGTCGCCAAGGCGCCACCGGCCGAGCCGAAGCTGATCCTGTTCAACAAACCGTTCGATGTGCTGACCCAGTTCAGCGACGAAGGCGGGCGCGCGACGCTCAAGGATTTTATCGATATTCCCGGTATTTACCCGGCGGGGCGCCTGGACCGTGACAGCGAAGGCTTGCTGCTGTTGACCAACGATGGCCAGCTTCAGGCGCGCATCGCCGATCCCAAGCACAAATTGGCGAAAACCTACTGGGTGCAAGTGGAAGGTGAGCCGACTGAAGAACAGCTGCAACGTCTGCGCGATGGTGTCGAGCTGAACGATGGCATGACCTTGCCTGCCGAGGCTCGGCAACTGGATGAACCGGCGTTATGGCCGCGCAACCCGCCGGTACGCTTTCGCAAAAGCGTGCCGACGCATTGGCTGGAGTTGGTGATACGTGAAGGGCGCAACCGTCAGGTACGGCGCATGACCGCAGCAGTGGGCCTGCCGACGCTGCGCCTGGTGCGCGTGCGCATTGGCGACTGGTCTATCGACGGCCTGGATCAAGGCCAATGGAAGGCAGTGCCGGCGCGCTTATAAGGCGCCGGATTCAATCAGGCCGATCACCACGCTCTTGATGATGAACGCTGCCACACCAAGGCCCAACACGAAAAACAGGATGAACGAACCAAAGCGCCCGGCCTTGGATTTTTTCGCCAGGTCCCAGACGATAAAGCCCATGAAAATGATCAGGATAGTGACCAGGCCGGTCATCATCCATTCTTCAAACAGGGCGGGGTCGATGTTGTTCATGGGACTCTTCCGACAAGACAAGCGAGCAGTATACGGCAGCGTCACAAACGCAACATTGACCTGAGTCCTACACCATCGAACTGTGGGAGCTGGCTTGCCTGCGATAGCGGTCTGTCAGGTACCGTGATGCAAACTGGCCCGCCGCCATCGCAGGCAAGCCAGCTCCCACCGTTGTTCTCAGGTGCGCAGGTGGGTCAGGGGCAGTTCGGTGCTGTTGAGCACTTGGTTCAGCACAAAGCTGGAACGCACGCTGGTCACCCCTTCGATCCGGGTCAGATGCCCCAGCAGCAATTTTTGATAGTGATCCATGTCCGGCACTACCACCTTCAACTGGTAGTCCGCATCCATCCCGGTCACGAGGCTGCACTCCAGCACTTGCGGCAGGGTGCGGATGGCGGCCTCGAAATTCTCGAAGCGTTCCGGCGTGTGACGGTCCATGCCGATCAATACATAAGCGGTGAGGCTCAGGCCGAGCATCTTGCGGTCGAGCAGGGCGACCTGGCGGGCGATGTAGCCGTCGTCCTCCAATTGCTTGACCCGGCGTGAGCAGGGCGAAGGCGACAGGCCGATGCGTTCGGCCAGCTCCTGGTTGGAGATCCTCGCGTCGCGCTGCAATTCCGCCAGAATACTCAGGTCGTATCGGTCAAGCTTGCTCATTGGGTTGGCCTTTGTCGTAACTATTGCGGTTAATTATCCATGAAGGGTTAAAAATTGCGCAAGCACTGTTTATTGACGCAATCTTCGCAATCCTCTGCCCGCCCGGCACGCCTATGATTACCAACAGAATCACCGCCTGGACAACAGTCCACAGCAACGCGCCCAATCAGGCCCGTTGCGGCCGCCGCCCCAGCAGGGTTGAGCCGGCCTCCAGGCTGCACACTGTCCACAAGACGGCGTGAGGTGAGCCAACGTCAAAAGCGTTGAGCCAGGACGAAATTCTCAAGGGGTGGCCGACGGGTCACCCCTTTTTCTTTGTGCGCGTTTTGCCTTCAGAAAATAGTTCTCGTGACTGATAACCTGTCTCAGAACCGGGCGAGGCTTTTCCAGTCTCATGATCAAGCCCCAATCCGCAGTGAGGAAAAGCATGAAGCGCATCTGGCGTATGGCAGGTGTTGGTTTGCTGGTGGTCAGCGTCGGCTCCCAGGCGATGGCCGACGAACGCGATAACTCACCGGGCCAGGGGCAACGGCCTGAGCACAATCAGCCACGCCCACAAAACCCGCAGGGTGATCGTGGCGGCCAGCACGAGGGTGGCCAATGGCAGGGTCGGCCTCAAGGTCATGAGCCGGGGCGACCAGCACCGCAACCGCAACCCTCCAATAACCTGCCGATCCAGGGCCGGCCCGATACCGTGCGCCAGACCCAGGAGCCGCGCCAGGGTTATTACCGTGATATTCCCAGACGCCCCGATGACAACCGGCATTGGGAGGCCGGCGGCCCCGGTTCGCGTCCGAGTAACGATCGCCCCGGTGATAACCGCTGGCCAGGCCGCCCCGACGGGCATGGCAATGGCTGGGGCCCAGGCCCGCAGCATCGCCCTGGATATGTCATCGACCGTTTCCCCGACCGCAATTACCGCGTGCCTTACCGTGGCCAGGACTACTTTTTCTCCGGTGGCTACTGGTATCGCCCCCAAGGCCCGCGCTACGTGGTGGTGACGCCGCCCTACGGCATCCGCGTGCATTACCTGCCGGACTACGCACGTGAAGTGTGGGTAGGCGGCTCGCTGTTGTTCCTCGCCGCAGGCGCCTATTACGCCTACGAGCAAAGCACCCAACAATACGTGGTGGTACAACCACCGACGCAGGTGCCATCACCTCCGCCGACGCCTCAAGGCAACGGTTATGACGTGGTGGCTTACCCGGCCAACGGCCAGTCGCCAGCCCAGGTACAGCAGGACGGCTACGACTGTTATCGCTGGGCGGTGCAACAAAGTGGCTTCGACCCGCGCACCGTCACCTACGCCCCGGACCCTGCGGTGGTGCAAACCTACCGCCAGGCTCAGGGCAACTGCCTGGGCAGTCGGGGGTATCAGGTGCAGTACTAGGCCTTGTTACCGGTGACCACTTCCCGTGGGTCGGCGTGCACCAGCACTTCGGCTTTCGGGTATTCCCGGTGGATGGCATCGGCGGCCTGGTCGCTGATGCCGTGGGCCACCGACAGCGTCAATTCCCCCGGCAACTCCAGGTGCAACTGCACAAACCAGTGGTTGCCGGAAACCCGCGTACGCAAGTCGTGGGCACCCAGTACGCCGGGCACGCCACGGGCCAGCTCCAGCATGTGCTGGCTGACATCCGGCGGTAGCTCTTCATCCATCAACACCGCAAAGCTTTCCCGGGCGATCTGGATCGCGCTCCACAGAATGTAAGCGGCGATTCCCAGGCCGAACCAGGCGTCGACCTGATGAAAGCCAAAGCCTGCCAACACCAGCGCAATCAGGATGCTGCCATTGAGCAGCAAGTCTGAGCGGTAATGCAGCGAGTCGGCACGCACCGCGTTGGAGCCGGTCTCGCGCACCACGCGGTGTTGCAGCATCAGCAGGGCCATGGTCAGCCCCAGCGACAAGATAATCACGCCGATACTCAGCCACGGTGCGCCGACCGGCTCCGGATGCTTGAGCCGTTCATAGGCCTGGAGCGCAATCAGTACCGCACTGCCGGCGATAAACAAGGCTTGCGCCATACCCGCCAGCGACTCTGCCTTGCCATGCCCATAACGATGATCGTCATCGGCGGGGCGCAGGGCGTAATGCACCGCCAGCAAGTTCAGCAGCGAGGTCACGCCGTCGAGCAGCGAGTCGGTCAACCCGGCGAGCATGCTCACCGAGCCGCTGAGCCACCAGGCGATGGCCTTGGTCACAATCAACACACAGGCCACGCCCACCGAGGCGCGGGTGGCCAGGCGCAAGAGCCTTGCGTGTTCGGGGCTGCTGGTCATGAGCTGTCCTTACGCGGCAGGCTGCAGGCCCAGGGCCGCCAGCTGCTGCACGCTGCCCTTGAACTGGATCAGGCGTGGGTCGTCCAGCGGCAAGGTGCGGCCGGTTTCTTTCTGGATGATGCTCTGCAGCTTGGCGTTATCGACCGTGCCGTCAGCGCCGATGGCTTCGTGCAGTTTCTCGGGGGCGACCTGGGCGGTCTTGCCCGGTTCGAAGTAAATGGCGCCCGTGGCGAAGTCGACACCGAAGGCGATCAGGCCGGGGATCACATAAAACAACAGGCCGAGGGCATCGAGTACCGCGATGGTCGGGTCGATCTTGCCATCGATCTGGCCACGACGGTCGGGGTAGAAAATCGACCCGCAGGCGGTAAGTTGGCTCAGCAGGGTAACGGCGAGGACACCGCCGATGACACGGGAAGCGATACGCATGAAAAAGTCTCCTGAACATATTTAAGGGTGACTATAAGCCAGATCGGCCAGGCGCCGATGAACCAATGTGGGAGCTGGCTTGCCTGCGATTGCGACGGTTCAGGAAATACAGCGGCAACTGTCACACCGCTATCGCAGGCAAGCCAGCTCCCACCTCCGACTGCATTCACAGCCCAAAGCGTGGGTGTTTTTAAGACCCGCATCGGCACTCGGCAGTTCGCCGTTATACTCGCCGCTCTGCTTTGGAGCCAGTATGAATTCGTTGCCGATCGATGATGTTTTACCCG
Organism: Pseudomonas sp. B16120; assembly: GCF_044218845.1. Classification (NCBI taxonomy): domain Bacteria; kingdom Pseudomonadati; phylum Pseudomonadota; class Gammaproteobacteria; order Pseudomonadales; family Pseudomonadaceae; genus Pseudomonas; species Pseudomonas sp. B16120. The sequence goes on along the minus strand of NZ_CP162588.1, from coordinate 5,431,762 downwards.
CCCTGCGTGACGCCTTGGCGCATCGCCATGAAGCCGTGCTGGAAGCGCCCCCCGGCGCCGGTAAAACCACCCGCGTGCCGTTGGCCTTGTTGCATGAGCCGTGGCTCGCCGGGCAAACCATCCTGATGCTCGAACCCCGGCGCCTGGCTGCCCGTGCTGCTGCCGAGCGGCTGGCCAGTGAACTGGGTGAAAAGGTCGGTGAGACCGTGGGCTACCGCATTCGGCTGGACAGCAAAGTCGGCCCCAATACGCGTATCGAGGTGGTCACCGAAGGTATCCTCACCCGCCGCCTGCAGGACGACCCGGCGCTGGACGGCGTGGGCTTGTTGATCTTCGACGAATTCCACGTTTTGCCACATTCACCGAAATACCCTGAAATCTTGTCAAAGCTCAGGGCATTCTCCTGCCAAAAGTGAGCTCCTTCCAGGCAAGTCCCTGGCCCCTCGTTGAAGTTTCACCCTATGACGAACCTCGGCGTGATCTCAATGTCACCTACCGCAGTCGCCACGGTCTCGAAACCGGCTCATATCCTGCCGCTATGCTCGCCCTCAAGGCGACTGAACGTCATTTCCCCACAGCTACGCACGCCAGTCCCCAATACCCCTGCAGCACCCTCGAACGATGCAATTGATCGGAGAACCACCTGATCGTCGGCAGCCCCGAGAGTGCAGTGTTCTGCCGTTAAAACGGTTTTGTCCCAGGCAGAGGGAGATGTACCGTAGCCCGCTTCTCACTCCTAAGGATTCGAACATGACTATGATCGCGGGTTACAAGCTGAAAGTCGGTGCGTTCCTGCAAGCGGATATTCTCCTCACTAGCCCCGATATGTGGATGAACTCTTCTCCAATCCCGTCGTTCCACGCCAAAGATGGTGAGCCTGGATTAAATGACCGTGTAGTGATGGGGCTATGCCAGAAGATTTTGCTGGTGAATGAGCGCTTTGCTGTAGCTTTTGCTGGCAATGTCAATGATATCCAGGCTGTTGGACGATTGATTGATCAACTTATCAAGGTGGATCCTCAACTCTCAGGTAAACGTTTCATCGAGGCGTTTCTCGCAGACAAGCTACTGAGAAAAGCTGAGGTCAGCATTATTGCACTCAGTATTGAGGGCGATGAAATTAGCATTTCAAATGTTGATGCCGAATTTGGGGGTGGGAATGACCATTTTGAACTGTGGGCTGGAGGAAGTGGTGGAAAGTATATTGTCGAGTACTTCGAGCAGTTTTCTCCTGATAATTTTGATGTTCCTGAAGGGGATGTAGTCGCTCTCGGAACCTGCATGGCTCTTCGGCAGTTCGCCCTTCATTTGATCAGTGAGTTTGAGGGGCGCTTTGAGTCTGAAACTATCAAAATGCTCTGCGGTGGTGGTTATGAGGTACTGGCTTACTACGGCGGTCAGTTCCAGAAGATTTCAGATGTAGTTTACGCCTTCGCAGATGCTGAGATTGACGCTGAAGGAATTCTTCAAATCGACTTCCCCAAATTTTTGATGAAATCTGCGTATGATGAAGATGAACTGATGATCCGAAGCGTGGAAATTAAATATGACGAAGACGAGGATGAGCACCTAGCTTGCAATGACCAGACTTTCATTATCGCTCCGATTACGCGCTATCATGAATTGGCGGTGCGGAGCAATTGCAATGCAATAAAGTTTGTAGGGGAGTTTCTTTGCTTTTTGATTAAGGTAAAGCATCAGGGTGAAAGTTTCATTATTCCTATTGTAAGAAAGTATAGAAGTAAAATTTTCTTTTTGGGTGAGGCTTTTGCCGCCACGGTAGGTCATTACGGTGTGCAAATCATCTACATGGATGACTTCAGGGAGCTTGTCACTGCTCAAGTTTTCGAGCACATGCGAGAACTCAAATTGCAGAGCGGCCTAACCTGATGTCTGTAGCCTAGATTCCGCCTGGAAGTACGGCTCAGATGCAGTGCATTGCAGAAACAATAAAGCCACCTTGCGGTGGCTTTCAAGTGGTAGCGGCTGAGCCCCTAGCGGTGCTCGACTACTGTAACGAGATCAAGGGTTCCAATGCCCTTTTCAACTACATCTTTAGCCTTGGCCAACATAGAAGCCCTGAGCTCATCGCGAGACATCCGGCCACTGTAAATCTTTGCGAATGCTTTGTGCTTCAAAGCAGCGGAGGCGCTCACTTTAGCGTCACCGGTCTCTTCGGCGGCAACTTTAGCTACGGCAAGTTCAGTCATTTTCACTAGCCTCCATGTCAATAAATGCACGGTATAATAATATCATATCATGCAAATACGCGCAAATCGGTTGCAATAGCTGGACAAATTGTGCATTGCGGCTGTCGCCCATTAAAATATTTGCCTTGTTGTTATAGATGTTTAGGCATCCAATTGGGGTTTTGGTGTCGTCGCCTAGCGCTAGCGGAATGGAAAGTATCGACGTTGCATAACGGTGCGTGGTGTAGTACTTGCCAATCGTCGTTTTGTAGTGTTCGGTCACGTGAGGGTTTTGCCGCGCCTCGTCTTCCAGCCAGTCTTTGAAATGCGTGCGGGAGTCTTGAATATACTGTGACTCATTGGTGGAGACAGCTACCGGCCCGCCTGGCAGATTAGGTTGCGACTTTGCATGATCATTCGCGTCGACTTTGAAGGGGAAGCAGATCGGACGGATGTCGTTATCTGGAGCGGCAAGATCCTGGTTACCTACGGAGGTGGACAGTTCTAGGTCGGTGATGTGAAGTATGCCGTCGGCGTTATCCAGGCGAGCATCAATGTTTGAGCTGAACAAGAAGAACGGGCTTTCGTTGACTTGCTGCGAGAAGTTCCTACGAATGGCATCTTTGTCCAGCTCCACCATCATTACGTTGGCCCGATATGTCTCGGTAGGAGCGCTGTCCCAGTTTTGTGCCAACACGAGTATCTTAGTGAGCACCACGCGGATATCACTCGCCAAGCTCTGTTTGGTCATCGGCTGGGAGTCATCCTGCGCTTGGCTCTCAAATAAGAACCGAATGTCGATTACAGCATCGCTGTAGGCCGCCAGAAACTGCTTGGGCGGCATGGTCGTCAGGCGATCTTGCAGTTCCTTTTCTTTTTTTCGGGTGGAGGTGACAACCCCTACTTCACGCAAGAAAACGGCGATCACGGCGAAGATCGACAACATGATCGATGGCCATAGGTACTCTGTCTCGAAAAACTGCTCCAGTGTGTGAGTGGAGGTGTACTCGTCTTTAATGTTGCCGCTCATAACGGAAATCATGGCTGCGCTCCCAATGCTCAGCAGCGCGATGATCATGGATCCGTAACTGGTGCCAACGAGCAGGCAGGTGCCCAGGAACACTTTTTTGACCCAAGAGCCGATGGATCGAGCGATGGAAGCAAGCCCAGCTTGCAGGGTTTGATAACTTGGCGTGCTGTTGTTCAAGATTCAGTTCCGTAATTGTTTTCCGTGTAGCCAGTCCGGCTACCGTTCTCTCACACCCTCACCGGGCGCGGCTGCTCGACCGTCCAGAGCCTTACCAGCAGGTGCTGACGCATAGCTCGTCTGCGACTCCCTTCCTGTCCGACCTGGCAATTTTCGACTTATCCGAGCTTAGGCTGGGTTTTTTCCCCGAGAAGGGGTGATTGACGAAGCCGAACGCTGTAATACCATGGGGTGATATTTAATTGCCTCCACAAGGAAAAGTATATGGCCTTACGCTGCGTAGGACTGGTAGTCAGTGCGAGTGATGTAACCGTAGTGGATACCACGATCCCGGACGACTCGGATGAACCGCTCGTCCTGATCAAGGACGACACCTGGAAACTAGCGGCAGGAGATCGCCCGAAGGCGTATGAAACGCTGTTCCATCGCTGCGTGTCATACATCCAGCAGAACGGCGTGAATCAGGTCGTCATCAAAGCTAGTGCATTGCCGCAGGGCAGCGCAGCAAAGGGTGGTCTCTTGGATGGAGCTGAGCTGAGGGGTGTGATCATGTGCGCCGCTGCGTCTGCCTGTGAGATCCGTGTCATGGACAAGGCCTGGATATCCAGAACTTACAAGCGCAAGGTTGACGAGATCCTCAAGGACGATCCTTTCTGGGAGCAGCAGCTCAACGGGGCCAAGCTTCGCAAGGGAAGCCGCGAGGCCGCCATGTTGGTAGTCGCCCACAGGAACCGGCCATGAGCAGCGTCGTACCGGAACTCGAAATCATCAAGAAGCTGGGCAACGGTCACTTCGGCGAGGTGTTCCTGGGCAAGTGCGGCGTCCACGGAGATGTCGCGGTTAAAGTGCTGGCCCGAAAGCCCGAGCATGATGATGCTGAGTGGAAGGCGATTAGGGAGGGTTTTTTGGTTGAGGCCAAGCACCTTTCGAGCGCCTCTCATCGAAACGTAGTTCAGGTGTACGGAATTGAGGAGCTGCAAGACAGCATCCGATTCACGATGGCTTACTGCCCTGGCGGATCGTTGCAGCCCCTTTACGAGCAAAGCCCACTACCTTTGGCTCGTGTGCATAAGATTGCGACCGATGTCCTGATCGGCCTGGACGCGTTGCATGGGCGTGGCATGCTTCACCGGGACATCAAACCGGGCAACATCTTGCTCGATCACACGGGCTTGGCGAAGCTCGGTGACTTCGGGCTAGTGACAGATGATTTGCTGCTGGGCTATGGCTCCGCTGCGGGTTATGCGGATCACATCGCGTTCGAGGTTTGGCAGGGGGGCGGAACCAGCGTCAAGAGCGACATTTGGGCTCTGGGTATGACGCTTTTCCGGCTGCTTCATGGGGAGACCTGGTACATCCTTCAGAACGAGGCGCCTGTAGACATTGTGCGCAATGGCGGGCTCGCAGATCGCCTGCGTTGGTTACCACACATCCCCAAACCATGGCGCCGCGTAATCCGTAAGATGCTTGCAGATGACTCTGCTGCCCGCTACGCCACTACCGGCGACGTCCTGAATGCCATTTCGGGTCTCCCGATCGACCAACCCTGGGAAACAAATGTAACCCCGGAATTGGTGCGATGGGAGCTACAGTCCCCCAAGCGCCTGAACTTCGTGGAGTGGAATCTGCATTCTGAGCGGCGTCATGAGTGGAAGGCCTGGAGCGAGCCTGTAGGGACGGGACGCAAAATGACACTCGGCCAATCGCAAGGCGTCATACCTCGCAAGAAGGTTGACCGGGAGCTGGAAACCTACTTCTCCCGCTAACGAGTGCTCTTAGCCAGCTGCGCTGCGCAGACGCCGGGGCAGCAGATAACCGTTGACAAAGTCGGCAGCGCTCAATGGCTTGAGTTGGAAATGATCCTGAGCGGCGGCTCGACGCTGATCCGAGCAATTAGGGCAATATGTTGCGAGTGCATCGATACCTTCTGCCGGGTGCCATATGGCGCCGCAGTAGGTGCATCGAGGCGACGTGAGCCTCAGATTGGGATGGCGCTTGCTCATGTGAATCCTACCTGTCGCGAAGGCGACGTATATCGGGCATGGACGAACGAGTGTTTGTGGGCGGCAAAGCTTATACGAGTTCTTTTACTTTGGCCTTCAGAATTGCCGAAAGGTCAATCTCGTTTGAATTCGCCAGCACACTTACACTGTATGCATGAACAGCCTTTAGTGCAAGTGGCGGTTACAGTCGCTTGTCCGTCGTTGTCCGTTCAGGAAAATCTCACCATGAGGTTTAGCAGAGAAAATCATTTTCGCAGCTCCTTTCGATCTCAAACTACTGCTCTTGGTTGACGCTCGCCCGCTGAAAGCAACTGAGCGATGCTCCCCATCAATGCAGAGGCGCGGGGCCCTCCTTGATATGGTGGCCCTTTGCCCTGCTGGAGGGCTACTATGGCGCGTCACTGCCACCGCTTGACGCCATGACTTTCAGGGAGGGTTGCTATGTGGATAGATAACGAGACAGAAACAGATTTCCTCAATTTCTCTGGTGTGGCCGATGCGGTTGCCGAGATCATATACTCCGCAAATGGCCGTCCCATTTCCATCGGGGTCTCAGGGGCTTGGCCTCGATAGCCTGATAGGTTCCATTGATCTAGTTGCACAAGGCGTGAAGCCCTACGCCGTCAGCCAGACTGTTCGGGGGGTGGGGAAAAACAGGATCACTTTGCCCAGAGCCTCGGGCTATCCAGGATCGGACTTAACCACGTCACCCGATCTCCCGGTGCGCAAGAGCCCTCCCAGAGGGCACGCTCGATCATCTTCCTCGCGTTCGGACTGGCAGTAGCAACTTCACTTGATAGTTACCATCGTGGCGAAACGGTGCCGCTGTATATTTGCGAGAACGGTTTCATCGCGATCAATCCGCCGTTGACGCCATCTCGGGCGGCTGCAAGAGATTTTCAACGTTGCCGACATCAATGTACGCATCCAAAACCCTTATGCTTTGAAGACGAAAGTAGAAATGTTGGCCGAGTGTCGTAACCAGGATCTGCTGAAGCTGCATGCCATTGCATCCAACAGTTGGGACGATTCCAGCGTTTTGGGTAAAAATACTGCGGTCGATGCGTCCCATGCCAAGTGAGACGTGCTTCGTTCAAGCGGTGGACGGCGGTAAAAGATGACACGCCTTACGTGCATGAAAATCTGGGTTCAGGGACAAGCAAAGCCTGGTTTGATGATGTGCGCTCGGTTGGTATGGCCTTGGCTAATGTGTCAGAAAATGGTTTCGAGGAATGGTTGGGCCATAGCCTTTTCTCCGTTCATTCAGGACCGTGCAGGGTATAGGGCAATGCTTGCCCGAGGTTTGGAAGAGCTTGGGTAGCTTCACCACAGTTTCTCAGCTGACTTAGTCGGCCTGCGATCCTGCAACTGAGTGAGCGTATACTGCCGCTCATGTTGCAGGAGTACACATGAGTTCGTTGCCAATCAATTCCGCTTTGCCGGCCCTTCTGAAAGCTCTGAGCGAGCGTGATGAAGTGGTGCTCCAGGCACCACCCGGCGCGGGTAAAACCACCCGCGTACCGCTCGCCTTGTTAGATGAGCCTTGGCTTCAGGGTCAAACCATCATCATGCTTGAGCCTCGCCGGCTTGCTGCGCGAGCTGCAGCCGAGCGTATGGCGAACGAGCTGGGTGAGAAAGTAGGTGAGACGGTTGGGTATCGGATTCGCCTAGAGAGTAGGGTGGGCCCGCGCACCAAGATCGAGGTCGTCACGGAGGGGATCCTTGCTCGCCGGCTACAAGATGATCCTGCCTTGGATGGTGTGGGTATAGTCATCTTCGATGAGTACCACCTGCGTAACCTCGACTCAGACCTTGCACTGGCTCTGTGCCTGAGTGGCCGCGAATTGCTGCGCGATGAGTCTCCGCTGAAACTGCTCCTGATGTCCGCCACCCTGGAAGGCGCTCGCCTTTCAAAGGTGCTGAATGATGCGCCTGTGGTCACCAGCGAAGGGCGGATGTATCCGGTCTCGACGGTTTGGGGTAGCCCCTATCAGCCGGGCGAGCGAATCGATGCACGAGTCACGGACACCTGCTTGGCCGCCATCAACGAACAGTCCGGAAGCGTTCTGGTTTTTCTTCCTGGGCAAGCAGAAATTCGGCGGGTGGCAGAGACCCTCAAAGAGCAGTTGAGCAGCCGTTGCGAGGTGATCGTATGCCCGCTGTACGGTGACCTCGATCTGAACGCGCAGCGAGCTGCCATAGACCCCGCACCGAAGGGCTCTCGAAAGATTGTACTGGCCACCAACATCGCTGAGACCAGCTTGACCATCGAAGGCGTCAGGGTGGTTGTGGACAGTGGTCTTGAGCGAGTGCCGAAGTTTGATCCTCGCAGCGGGATGACCCGACTCGACACGCAGCGTATTTCGAAGGCCAGCGCTACTCAGCGAGCGGGGAGGGCGGGGCGTTTGGAGCCAGGTGTTTGCTATCGCCTCTGGTCGGAGTCGCAGCACGAGCAAATGGCGGGCTACAGCACCCCTGAGATCCTGCAGGCAGATCTCGCAGCCCTAGCACTCCAGCTGGCCCGGTGGGGAATGAAGCCGGAAGATATGACTTGGCTAGATCAACCTCCATCCGCCCCTTTTGGGCAAGCCAGAGATCTGCTGAAGCGCCTGGGCGCACTCGACGATGCTGGTCAGATAACACCGCATGGTTCGGCCATGAGTGAGTTCTCAGCGCATCCACGGATCGCTCACATGCTCATCAAAGGCAGCGCGATGGGGCTGGATGACCTTGCGTGCAATATCGCAGCGCTGCTTGGTGAGAAGGACATCCTGCGTGGAGCAGGTGCCGACCTTCACACCAGGCTGAGTGCTTTGTCTGGCGAGCAGCACTTACGTCGAGGTGGTGGCTCATTCCAGAGAGTGAAGCAGTCTGCTCGGCAGTACCGATCCCACCTGCGTGGGAAGGCCTCCATCCCGGTTTGCGAGCTCGATCACCCGCGATGGGTGGGATGCCTACTGGCGTTCGCGTACCCTGACCGAATTGGCCTCCAGAGGCGTGCAAGTGCATCCGAGTACCGTCTCTCCAACGGGCGGGCTGCCGTGTTCTCAGAGCCTGATGCTCTCACCAAGCACGAGTGGCTGGTAGTGGCCGACCTGGGTAGCCGGCAAGGGCAGCGTGAGGAGCGAATCTACCTGGCAAGTGACCTTGATCCGGCCCTGTTCGATGACGAGCTGGCTTACCTTGTGAGGTCTGTCGATGAGGTCGACTGGGACGAGAGGGAAGGAGTACTCAAGGCTGAGCGGCAGTTGAAGGTGGGTCAGTTGGTGCTGTCCACAACACCTCTGCTAAATCTTGATGAGCAAACCCGTTCGCTTGCCTTGGTCAACCTGGTGAGGCGGAAAGGCATTGAGCTCCTGCCTTGGAACCCTGAGCTGCGGCAGTGGCAAGCGCGGGTCGATCTGCTGCGTCAGCTCGATCTTCAAAATGGGCAGGCAGAAACCAAGTGGCCTGATCTAAGCGATAACAACCTCCTGGACACGCTGGAGGAGTGGCTCACGCCGTATCTGAGAAAAATCACGAGGCTCAGCCAGTTCAGCCAGCTGGATCTGTCTTCGATAGTTAGAAACCTCCTGCCTTGGCCGCTCCCACAGGATTTAGAGGTTCAAGCGCCGCAGACGATTCAAGTACCTTCTGGTTCGAACATCCGCATTGATTATTCAGAGTACCCGCCAATCCTTGCTGTGCGACTACAGGAGTTGTTCGGGCTGACCGAAACGCCTCGGATTGCTCGGGGGAAACAGGCCCTGACACTGCATTTGTTGTCGCCGGCTCGGAGGCCTGTACAGGTCACCCAAGATCTTGCCAACTTCTGGCGGAGTACCTATGTGGAAGTCAAGAAAGACCTCAAAGGTAGATATCCAAAGCACTTTTGGCCCGACAATCCTTTAATCGCAGAAGCGACAGCTAAAGCCAAGCCCCGAAGGTCATGAGTGTTCAAGTAATCCCCAGCCTTATTGGCGGCTGACCGCTTCGCTGCCGATCCAGTAGCAGATGCGGCGAAAAGGTTGAACTAGGCGCGTCAATGCTATATATGCAGCTCCGATGAGGGCACTTGGGTCACCCCGGCTGACGCTAGGTCATGTCGTGTTTCCTCCCCACCGATTACAGCTATGGGAAGCACGCGATGTTTGAGATAGGAAGCCTGCCAGATTGGGACAATATTGCTGGTATTACGAGCGGCGTGCTCGCGCTAGGCGGAGCTCTGCTGGGAGTGAAGAAATTCGTCAAGAGGGCTGGGGCCAAAGCCGGTAGTGAGGCGACGGGAGCACGTGAAGAGGCTGCGTCTCACTCGACTTCTGGCAATCAAAGCCCGGTAGTGGCGAATAACACGGGCAACGTCAACGTCAGCTACAACACCACCTACCATAATCACCCGCCAGTAGAGTCGGCGCCGCCTAACTCTGAGCCAGAGTGTGACATTCCAGGGCGTTGGAATCGCCAGCGGGCGATTGAACTGTGCATGCAGCATCTGAACGCGGCGGATTGGAATGGCTACGATCCTGACCTGGAATTGCCGCTGGAGCACAACGTCATTGATCAGTATTCCTTGCCTTACAGCAATCGTGGGGAAGGGATGGTCGTTTTGTTTTACACGAAGACGGAGGGGCATGACTACCACGCATGTGCCCCGCACGTGAGCATTTTCGAATTCGAGAAAGTTGCAAAAGGGTGGAACCTGATTACAGAAGACATCGCCGTCTTCCGGGGAGGCGTTTGGGGTGAGCCGCCTCAGGCTAGCGTTCAGCTCATCTCGGGTGAGCGGTACGCCGTGATTTTCCGAGATGGGGACATGCACCAAGGTTGGTGTGTTGAAGCATCAACTATTCTTGCGAAGCTGGGCGACACCTTCACTCGCCTGCTCTTCATAATAACGGCACAAAGCGATGCGGACGGTAACGGGTGGTCGAGCGAGCTCACCTTCAAAGACAATGGCGAGGCGTTGCGCGATCTTGAAGTCCGGCGCAAGCCCGATGAGGGCTCCACGAACTTTGTATTCCTCGATGGGCGGGAAGAGTTGAAGCATATGGTGGCCGACTACCACGATAACATCCGCCCGTACGACCTTTTCAAGTTTAACGGCATCTCCTACACATACTCCCCGGCCATCAATTAAAGGCCACGTTCTTCTCCGGAAGGCGAGCGAGAGTGCCGGGCTTGTCGGCGACATCCTAGACAAAACGGGCTGTCGCCGCCCAGGCTGCATCGAAACTCTCCAGCGCACACTAGCGCACCCCCAAACCACGCGATTGCTTCTCCATGTCTACGGCAAAGGCCTGGCGCTGGTCTTCCGACGGCACGATGGCAACCATTGCGGCGCAACGCCCGGCCAGCCTGGCCCTGTTCTTCCTGAACCAGATACCGCGTGTTCTGAAGTCCTCGGCTGTTTCGTTCAGCGTGTCCTGGTGGTAGGTCACAATGAAAATTTTGCCGCTGACGAGCAGCCCATCCATTCCCATAAAGGTCAAGTCGATCAGTGCGCCGACGCCCTTGATGCGCAGGGTGGTGGTGAGCGGGGATGGGCTCTTCGGCCTCAGGCCTCTCCTCCCGGCACAGTGGGTCAAAGTGTTCCTGCCGTCCAAAACACATCACCAGGTTGGGCGCGCCTTCACCATCCGGGCCTTAGATGCTGACAAGCACGAGCTGACTTTCAATATCGCCTTGAGCTCTATTGGAGGCTGAGGCATTGGCTATGTAGGGTTGTGCGGCATCGAATGGGCATGGGTACCCCACAACTCCCTTTCTAGCCAGGCAGTTCTTTGAGCCAGTAACGCCTGACAGTCGCTTCAGGCAAACCCAGCGCTCGACTCACCTCCGCCTTCGACATGCCACTGGCCTTGAGCTCTAGCACAGCTCGGATTCGATCTGGGCTACTGGGTTTGCCTCGCGTGCGCTTTACCAGCCCTTCACCAGCGTCCCAGTGCTTCTTCAGGCCCTGCAAGCCTCCCAGGGCTATGAAGCCCTCCAAATCCTGCGAAGCCTTCGCCATGACATCGATAGGTGATGACCCATCTTGGAGGGCCTGACACAGTGCGACCAGAGCCACGAGGTCGAAATCTAGGGTCAGCGCGATCTTGCTCAGCTTGACCAAAGAGACCTGCGTTTTCCCTTGCTCCAATCGCGACAGATTGGCTTGGGAACTGATCTCGGCGAGCTCCTCCTGGGCCGATCCTCTAAGGTCGCGCAGAGCTCGGACTATTGCTGCTATCTCGTTCTGCATGCTGAGCGCTCAAAACGAAGAATAGGGCCACAGCGCCATCCGTCGATAAATATCGAAAGCTGGCAATAATGGCGCTCATCGTTTATCGTGGGCCTACAGATGACAGCCTCGCCGCGTCCGGGCGACCGGCCAGGGAGTGATCAATTTATTAGAAAGTCGACGTCAGCAGGCTAGGGATGAAGCTTCACATACTGTCTGATTTACATTGTGAGTTCGCCGATTTCGTCCCCCCTGTGGTGGACTGTGACGTGGTCGTATTAGCCGGCGACATCCATGTGAAGTCCAGGGGGGCCAGATGGGCCAGCCTGGCCTTCAGCACGCCTGTCGTTTACGCCATGGGCAATCATGAGCACTACAGCGGGAATATAGATCGAACTCACAGCAAGCTGCTTGACGCTGCTGAGGCGCACGTCCACGTCTTGGAAAATCAGGTTTTAGAGTACGGTGATGTGCAGTTTCTCTGTGCTACGGCTTGGACAAGCCTGGCCGCGACCGGAGACCCAGTAGCTGCTTCTTGGTGTGCTCGTGACTCACTGAATGACTTTCGCGCTATCCGTGTCGGTGAACAGTATCGGCGTTTGCGCCCTGATGACCTGATCGCGAGAAATCGAGAGACGAAGGAGTGGTTAGAGGCTCAGCTGTCGCTGCCATTCAACGGTAAGCGTGTAGTTGTGACTCACCATCCGCCCCTTATGAAGTTCGTGAGTGACCAAGGAGCCGATCCTCACTTGCGAGCAGCCTATGGCAACAATTGGGATGGCCTGATGGATTTCAAGATCGATCTATGGATCTTTGGCCATACCCACGAAGCTGTGGATGAGGTTGTTAATGGCGTCCGGTTTGTGAGTAATCCTCGTGGTTATCCCACCGAAGAAACTGGCTTTCGGCCAGACCTAGTTGTCAGTGTATGAAGACTGATTGGGCTGCCGTCGTTTAGCTTTTTCAGTAAGTGAGTAGGTTTCAAATTCGAACGTGATGGAGAATCCATGAGTTGTCTGAATTCCCAGGACTGGACGGCTGAGGGCGGAATACGACTGCCCAGTCCTGTGTCAGCTAAGTTGGCGATTGCGCAGGCCCATGATTGGGGTGCACTAGTGGACGCGTACTTGGTAGATGCAGCTGAAGTTGGCGATCGTTTCGTTGCGTATGTGTATGGCGATCTTTCAGGGCAACTGGTTGATGGGATGACAATTGTCACACCCCCTAGTGAGGTGATAGCGGAGGTCGAAGGCATGGCGTTATTGCGGACAGTGTCAGGCAACGATCATTACGTCATGGTCAGCCGATTGCCTGCCGCCGCTTGAGTGCCCCCGCGTTGTCGAGGCCGCTGTCTCAGCCTGCTTAATTAGGCCCCACCGTCATCTAATCCATTAATAGTTAATGTGTGTTTAAGGGAAGAAGCATGTCCGAGTTAAAGAAACTGACATTGACTGTTAAGAACTATGATGCTCAAGGGAGCGGTGATCTAGACGCTCTCTATCGACGTGTTAGATATGAAGATGAGCACGGCGCTACTCTCTATTTCAAAGAGGTTGTGATGCTGAAGTACCTTGTGAAGCATGGTGCTTTGGCGACTGATGTTCCGCGAACTTGGTACTATAAGCATGCCTCAAAGAAATCGATAATTGTTGTCGCTTTTGAGAAGGCTGGTGGGAAAGTTGAGTGCGACTTGGATGATCTGCGAATTATTGCAAGGTCGACTTTGGTAAAGGGTGTGGTTATTTCGCTAGCAGCGGTTCCAGCTGGGATTATTGCTGCAACGGCAACCTTTGGAGTTGGGCTTGTCATTATTCCTATGTTTTTGTGGTATGGGTACAGGAACGTCTTCAAGCTTCCGAAAATGCTGGGTCGAAAAACGCTGGTGGATGAATTTTCAAAATTTGACGTTACTCTTCGGTAGCTTGGTTTTTTGGTTGTTGAACTTGATTCTCGTTAGAGTGGCTGGCTGTCTTGCGGACGCTGAACAGCGAAGGAAACTCAGATGAAGACCAATGCCGTTATCTTTGACGCCTTCGGAACGCTGGTCGAGATACAGCAGCCGACACATCCGTTTCGACAGTTGCTTCGAGAGGGGCGACGCCAAGGCCGCTTGCCTCGCGCTGATGACATTCGAACGATCATGACCCGTTGCCTTTCTCTAAGCGAGGCTGCGCTGGCCTTTGGTATCAAGATCTCGCCCTCCCAACTCGCATTTCTTGATCAATACTTGGAGGAAGAGCTGGCAAGCATTCAGCCTTATCCAGACGCGGTTGAGGCCGTTGGGCTACTGCAAGCTGCGGGGGTGAGACTGGCCGTATGTTCAAACCTGGCAATGGCCTACGGCCCCGTAGTGGAAAGGATTTTCCCGCACCTTGGGGCCTATGTTTTCAGCTATCGCATTGGTGTTATGAAACCGCAAGCCGGCATCTATCAGCACACCTGCGATCTGCTTAATGTCCGGCCAGAAAATGAGCTCAGTGGTCAGAGACAGATCGTCATGATTGGCGACTCAGAAAGGTGTGATCGGGATGGGCCTGGCCAGGTCGGTATCAAGGGTTACCTATTGCGCAGGAATGGAGACGGGGCTTCCAATCTTTCCCATTTTGCACGATCAGTGCTGAGTGATAGGTAGCTGCGAGCAGATCTTCAATTCGATGGTAAGCGTTGCGTCTGAGCTAAACGGCCGCGCCACGAGCTGGGCCTGTCCACACATGCGAACGGGTCAGTAGGTGGAGAGGCTTACTGCCCAGAACGATGCTTGAAAGCGCGCCTGCAGACCCAGGCGTCGATCAGGGCAGCCAAGCCAGGACGGTGAGTGTGCCTCGAAGGCATGCGTGCAGCTCATGGCCGTCCGGCACAATCGTTGAAAGGTTAAAGGCATTGTGTGGGGTGGCGGGATGCCCCCTGCATAGCTACGAGACGACCAGACCAGTATCACAAGAGGCTGAAGCATGGATGAGCTTAAGGTTGTCGGACGAAGCGTTGGTTCCCAAATTGGCTGCTGGAGTGCTAAGTCTCGCTGTTTTCATGCGCGTTACGAACATGTTTTCTCTATCGCGCTTGAAGTATTTGGAAGTCGGAAGAAGGCGCAGCGATGGCTTGTAAGATCTGCGGTAGGTGTAGGCCGTCAGGCACCCTGCAGGGTGCTGTGCACACCTATGGGATTCACAATTATCCATGACGAGCTTATGCGGCTTGACCACGGCATAAGAGCCTAATCCCATCTAGGCTGTCGTTGCGTTCTATCGAGTGGGGGCGCCATACCAGAGGCTGTGCGATTCGTGGTCTTGTGCGCCGAGCCTCACTGCCACATTTTTCCGATCTGGCCTCTCAGGCTATCGTTGGGCAGACTATCAGCCATTGACGAATGGTAACGCCTTACACATGTAGCAAGCCGAGCCAGGGCAAAGCCCCCTGAACTGCTCCGTCTGTGAGATCAGAGGCGGCGCAGAGCCTCGCTGGTGTAGCGCGTAGCCCTGCTGCTCAAAAAATCTTGGTGCTGTTGTTGTCAGCAAATGGAATCGAGATATTCCCTGCTCGACAGCTATTGCTTCAATGATCCGAAGCACCGCGACACCGACCCCTTTCGATCTGTATGTCGGCACTACGACCAGAGAGCGCAGCAACCCGTCCGTACCATGCGTTTCGAATCCTCCCCATGCGACCGTCTCACTGTCCAGCGTGAACTCAAAAAAGGTTCGGCCAGGAAGATCAATATCGTCTGATGGAAGGTCAGCATATTCCAGGGCGTCGCGAAAGCGCTGCCATTGCCCTCCGGCTATTTCCATTGCCTGGATCATCATCTCCGCCTCCATCCTTTCATCTCCTTTGTGCTGCTTTGCGTGAACTGCTATGGGTCAAGCCTAAGCAGCAATCATCATATTCGCTTTACCGTATATCTGACAAAGCGTATATTCGATTATCCATATGCATCGAGTCTAGTCATGACCCCTGCTATCAAAGTGCTTTTCGTGTGCGTTGCCAACTCAGCCCGCTCCCAGCTTGCAGAGGCTTTGCTGCGTCACACCGACCCGCGCTTCGAGGCCTTCAGCGGAGGATCCCAACCCTCTGAGGTTGATCCGCGCACGATTCAGGCGTTGGAAGTGGTTGGAGTCGATGCAACGGGCCTGCGAAGCAAGTCCATCAGCGAATTTCAAGCTGATCGATTCGATTACGTAATCACTCTTTGCGATAAATCCGCCAGCGAGTGCCTACCAATGCCCAGTGCAGGTGAAGTCATTGCCTGGGACTTTCCTGACCCAGTAACGAGCGATGATCCCGGCGCATTTCGCCATACGCTCCACGACATCCACGAGCGCTTCAAGCTCTTCGTTTTGGTCAAGACCAAACACCTGGAGGATCTATGACAGAACCCATGAACCCCACCACGTTATTCAAGTGCTTGGCGGATGACACCCGAGCCAAAATTTCCCTGCTTGTCGTGAGCGAAGGCGAGCTGTGTGTCTGCGAGCTGACGGCGGCACTCGACCTAAGCCAGCCGAAGATTTCTCGTCATTTGGCCCTGCTGCGTTCTGCTGGTTTGTTGATGGATCGCCGGCAAGGTCAGTGGGTGTACTACCGCCTGAACCCCGATTTGCCTGCGTGGGTAACTGCGGTTTTGAAAGAAGTCGTAGACGCCAATCAGCATTGGCTGGAAACCGAGGCTAAACGCCTGTGCGGTATGAACGACCGTCCTATCAATCAGGCCGTGTGCAGCTGATTCACGCCCAACCGGATTAACGAAATGCTGATTGCCGTATTGATATTTATCGCCACCATCGTGCTCGTCATCTGGCAGCCCAAAGGGCTCGGAGTTGGTTGGAGTGCCACGTTGGGTGCCATCGTGGCGTTGCTGGCAGGCGTCGTTACTCTTGCAGACATACCCGAGGTCTGGCGCATCGTCTGGAATGCTACCGGAACTTTCATCGCGGTCATCATCATCAGTTTGCTGCTTGATGAGGCAGGCTTTTTCAAATGGGCTGCGCTGCATGTGGCCCGATGGGGAGGCGGGAGCACCCGCAAGCTGTTCGCATTTATCGTCCTGCTGGGCGCAGCGGTGTCTGCCCTGTTCGCTAATGACGGAGCAGCATTGATCCTCACACCCATTGTGATCGCGATGTTGCTGGCGCTGCGTTTTTCTCCTGCTGCTACGTTGGCATTCGTTATGGCAGCCGGTTTTATCGCCGATACGGCGAGCTTACCGCTGGTGGTTTCCAACCTGGTCAACATCGTTTCTGCCGACTACTTCGATATCGGCTTCAACGAATATGCTTCGATCATGGTGCCGGTAAACTTCGTCAGCGTGGCGGCGACATTAGTCATGTTGCTGTGGTTTTTCCGCAAAGATTTACCAAAGACCTATGACCTCAACCAACTGGACAATCCGGACGAGGCAATCCACGACCGGGCCACTTTTTTAGCCGGCTGGTGGGTGTTGGCACTACTCCTGATCGGCTTCTTTGTCATTGAGCCATTGGGGGTGCCAATCAGCGCCATTGCAGCGGTCTGTGCATTCATTCTTTACGTCATCGCGGCTCGTGGTCACGCCATCAACACAAGCAAGGTGCTCAAAGAGGCGCCATGGCAGGTGGTGATTTTTTCTTTGGGTATGTACCTGGTTGTTTATGGCCTGAAAAACGCCGGTCTGACCGACCACATCGCGCAGATCCTGAACGTGTTCGCCGGTTATGGCGTTTGGGGCGCGTCCCTAGGTACAGGGCTGCTAACAGCGGTGCTGTCTTCGATCATGAATAACATGCCTACGGTTCTGGTTGGTGCCTTATCCATTCATGCCGCCGAAGTTGATGGCGTCGTTCAGCAAGCGATGGTGTACGCCAACATCATTGGCTGCGACCTAGGCCCAAAGATCACGCCAATTGGCAGTCTGGCAACTCTGTTGTGGCTGCACGTGCTCGCCCGGAAAAACATAACGATCAGCTGGGGTTACTACTTCAAGACCGGGATCGTGCTGACCGTGCCCATCCTCGTCGCCACATTGTCCGCCCTGGCACTGCGCCTCAGTTTCTGAATCAAGGAATCGTCTGATGAAAGTCTTGTTCATGTGCACTCACAACAGCTGCCGCAGCATTCTGTCCGAGGCGCTATTCAACCACTTGGCGCCCGAGGGTGTAGAAGCCGTCAGCTCAGGAAGCTTTCCCAGTGGCCGGGTGAATCAACGGGCATTGCAAACGCTGGAGGCGGCGGGTATCTCCACTGCGGGCTTGAGCAGCAAGGCTTCGGATGCTTTTGAAGGTTCGCCTCCAGACATCGTGATCACTGTCTGTGACCGGGCAGCGGGTGAGGCATGCCCAATCTTCTTTGGGCCAGCTTTGAAGGCGCATTGGGGTCTGGCCGACCCGTCTGACGCTAGCGGGTCGGAAGCCGAGATCACCGCAGCGTTTGAAACCACACTCGCCAAAATTCACGAGCGCGTGAGCGCATTTCTTGCGCTGCCACTGAAGACCATCAGCGCTGAACAGTTGAAAGCTGAACTGAATCGCATCGGTTCGCTTTAAAGATCAACCGAGGCGGTGCCCAACCTGGCGCCGCCGTAGGAGTTTTTATGCAAGATACATTGCCGAACGTACACGCCGACCTGATCGACATTCCGTCGTTGGAGCAACTGGAGCCGCGTACACCGTCACTCCATAAGCCTCGAATCTTGCTTCTGTATGGATCGACGCGAGAGCGCTCTTTCAGCCGATTGGTGACTCAGGAAGCAGCCCGTTTGTTGGAGGAGTTTGGCGCCGAAACCAAAATCTTCGATCCCTCGGGTTTGCCGCTGCCGGACGATGCTCCGGATACACATCCCAAAGTCGCGGAATTGCGCGAACTCATGCAATGGTCTGAAGGACAGGTGTGGTGTTCGCCTGAACGGCACGGCTCCATGAGTGCAGTATTCAAAGCCCAAATTGACTGGGTTCCGCTGGCGATTGGCGCTGTACGACCTACGCAAGGCAAAACCCTTGCTGTGATGCAGGTCTGCGGCGGCTCGCAATCTTTCAACGTGGTGAATCAGCTGCGCGTACTGGGTCGATGGATGCGGATGTTCACCATCCCAAATCAATCTTCGGTGGCCAAGGCGTTCACCGAGTTCGACGAGGCAGGCCGTATGAAGCCGTCCTCGTACTACGACCGACTGGTGGACGTGATGGAAGAGCTGATGAAGTTCACGCTGCTGTTGCGGGGTCGCCAGGACTACTTGGTTGATCGCTACTCCGAGCGTAAAGAGTCCGCCGAAGAGCTGTCCAAACGCGTCAACCAGCGCTCCATCTAACGTCAGTGCGAGGAAACTGTATGAGCCAGATCACGATCTATCACAACCCGCAATGTGGCACCTCTCGCAACACCTTGGAGCTGATCCGCAACAGCGGAGAAGAGCCGACTGTTATCGAGTACCTACAGACCCCACCTGACCGCACCACGCTTGTCAGGTTGATCAAGGATATGGGTATTGAGGTGCGGGCCCTGCTTCGCATCAAAGGCACTCCTTACGAGGAGTTGGGACTGGTCGATACGTCACTTACTGATGATCAGCTCATCGATGCCATGATGGCTCACCCCATCCTGATCAATCGCCCCATCGTCGTGACGCCCTTGGGCACACGCTTGTGTCGTCCGTCAGAGGCAGTCCTCGACCTTCTACCGCAAGAGCAGCGCGGCAGCTTCGTCAAAGAAGACGGACAAGTCGTCATTGATGAGAATGGCCGCAGGGTTTAAACCGATGTAAAGCAGATGGGCCTGGGGGGATGTTGGTGAATCAAAACTCGAAATTTGATGTAGTGGTCATTGGCGGTGGCCAATCCGCGCTCACCGTAGCCTATTTCTTGAGGCGTACCGGCCTTTCCTATGTATTACTCGACGCCGAGTCAGCACCGGGAGGGGCCTGGCGGCATGGGTGGGATTCTCTCCGACTATTCTCGCCGTCTGCTTGGAGCTCTATTGCCGGCTGGCCCATGCCAGCAGTATCCGAGGGGACTCCTGGGCGGGACGATGTTGTCGACTATCTAACTCAGTACGAACGCCGATATGACTTTCCCATCATCCGATCCACGCGGGTAAACCGTGTCGAGAAAATCGAAGACGGATTACGGGTTGTCTCCGAGGGAAGAGCCTGGGAGGCCAAAGCGGTTATCAGTGCAACAGGCACCTGGAGCCGCCCATTTATCCCAAGCTATCCCGGACAGGAGTTGTTTTTAGGGCAGCAGCTTCATTCCGCTCATTACGTTGGGCCGGATGAGTTTGAGGGGAAAACTGTCCTTGTCGTCGGTGGTGGCAACTCGGGAGCTCAGATTTACGCCGAGGTTTCCAAAGTGGCTCAGGCAACCTGGGTAACTCAAGAGGCCCCGAAGTTTCTACCTGATGAGGTCGATGGTCGCGTCCTGTTCGAGCGAGCTACTGCTCGATTGAAGGCGCAGCAGGAGGGCCTGGAACCTCAGCAGCCGCCAGGAGGGCTCGGAGACATCGTGATGGTTCCGTCGGTCAGGGAGGCTCGTGAACGCGGCGTGCTGAATGCCGTACGACCATTCAAGCGCTTCACTTCAACAGGCGTTGTGTGGTCGTCAGGAGACGAAACAGCGGTGGATGTCGTCTGGTGCACGGGATTTTCTCCCGCGCTCGACCACCTGAGCAGCCTGGGCGTTGTAGGCCTGGACGGTAAAGTGGCTGTGGACGAAAATCGAAGTGTTGCGTCACCCAATCTGTGGCTGGTGGGTTACGGCGATTGGACGGGGCTCGCCTCTGCGACATTGATCGGAGTAACCCGCACCGCTCGGGATGTAGTCAAGCAAGTGCAAAGCTATCTCACAGATGCAGCACGGTAGCTCACGTCCAGAATTCGAGTGGACTACTATGATGCCGCTTTAAGCTCGGGAAAAATAATTGGCTCCAGTGGCGGAGTCGCCTGGCACAGTCCGAGCCGCCAGTAACCGACGTCGTGCCATTTCCCAAGCTTGAAGCCCACCTCCGGATATGTCCCGATATGGACGAAGCCTAGCGACTCGTGCAGGCCCACACTGCCCTCATTGGGTTGCGCAACTCCGGCGTAAGCTGCGCGAAATCTCTGTTTTTCAAGGATCGGAAGCAAGGTCTCATAGAGCTCACGGCCAACGCCCTGCCGGCGAGCCGATTCAGCTACATAAACCGTCACGTCAACAGCCCATCGGTAGGCCGGACGAGCCCTGTGCTGGCTTGCGTAGGCGTAGCCCTTGATCTCGCCATCCTCTTCAGCCACTAGGTAGGGATATGTCTGAAGTGTCGTCGTTATCCGCTGAGCAATTTCCTCAACGCTTGGCGGGGTCTCTTCGAATGAGATCGCTGTATTTAGAACAATGGGAGCATAAATGCGCTGGATGGCTTCTGCGTCGGTGATTACTGCCGTACGAATTTTCAAACCCTTTACAGCCATCTTGAATAATCTCTTCGTTGAATTGCCGTCGTTCGGCGCTCGGAATTTAACTACGCTCCCCGCAGCGATGCATTTCTGACTGAAACCGGTGACTGGTATGGCTTAGAGGCAGAAACGATCGACATGGCCAATGTACCTGCTGGGCGAGGTCGTAGGCGATCACAATTCGCACTTGGCGACCTACTGCGCGCTTCGAAAATTCGGATCTGTAAACTAAATTTTTGATCTGTAAACCTCGGCGGTTAACACGTTAAAAAATTGGTTTACAGGGTGCATCTGAATTCTGGCCGCGCTTGGGGCATGTTGCCAATTTATGGATAATGCGAGCCCGACATCGGATTCTATGACCCCACTGTCTGATGGTCAGCTCTGGTCTCTTGCCTGCGAAGCCTATGGGGATGATCTCCCTGTAATCCTTCGATCGCTTTTAAGCGTCTACGAGCGTCGTCCTGGGCTGAATAATCCTATCCGTGTTCACAGGTCGGTCATCGGCGTTGATGGCTTTATAGCGCTTCGAGAGGCCCTTGTTACACAGCGCTCCAATAGTTTCCATCAGATCCAAGGTTGCTTGGAGATCCGCGAACCTCTGGCTTGGCATCTCGTACGCCATCTGCAGCAGAAGCTGATCATCGATGGGCATGCCCCTGCTTCAATCCGCGACCAGCGTTTTGCGGCAGACCTGTGGCTTTGAGTTTATCCCGGTGACGCGACTAGTCGCGCATTGGGTCACGGCGGTGCTGGTCGTCATCAGTTGTGGCAGTCCCTTTGTCCGATTTCGATCGCAGCTGTTTGATCGATACACCCGCTTCGCTGAAGTCTGGCATCATCTCCGCGAACTCCATGGGTGACGAGACGGTGCTTCGGGCAGCAGTGCGCAAGTGCCTGGATGAAGAGCGTATAGGGCCGATTTATGGCCTTGGGTTCAGTGACTGTGGCCCTTACGTGGGTGATTGCTGCGAAGCTAAAAGCAGTCACATCACAATAATTTGGAATCTCGGGTTTGGGCTCCAGTCGCTTTCATTATCATTTTCGTAGAAAAGCAAGTTGTTTCGGATTTGATCGTCAATTTTTTCCAGGAATGAAACAATCGACGATATAAGAGCAATAACGTTTTGCTCTGTTATATTGCGATACTCGCCTTTAAAAGTTTTGCCATTTCTGTGGACGATATCGTGCCGGATCTCAACAGCTTTCTTTAGTTCTAGTGTTTCTTCTCTAGGGAAGTTTACAATCAAAACGTTTTGATATAGTTTTGATGTTTCTTCGATGTTGTGAAAGCTGGTCTTGTCGAGTAATGCCGACACATCTTTTTCAAGCTTTTCAAGCGTCAGGTATATCTCACTAATCTTGATTTTTTTCTGAAACGAATCTTCAAATTCAACATACCTTCGGATTACTGCTTGATTATTAAATATTAATTTTCTCATTGTATCTGATAGATATGTTTCAAGCGCGGTGATAACACCTGCAAACAGAAGCTTTGCAAGTGTATTATTTACTTCGACCGTGTGCACAATGTTTTCTATTTCATGTATCGAAGTTTTAAAAATTTCATAAAGGTATGTGCGCGGCTGAAGGTACTCGATATACGTATCGAACGCAGCTATAGATCCTGCCTTGACGCAGTCTGTGCAGTCCATTATCACTTCGGCGTCGTCAGGAGTAACTTCTAACACTGCGAGCGTGTAGCAGTCGGGAGTAATGCAAGGGAAAGAAGTATATCGATTATCGCTGTTCCATTTGCCAACACTAGTCAAATAGTTTATTACCGCATCCGTGTGCTGATAGTTATCATGTAGAGCGCGTCGATCTAGCTCCTCATTTACGATGACTTTTAATTTGGATAACCAGTCGTCTAACGTCATTCCGGTAATTGCGTTGCGAAGAGTGGCTACGTCGTCCGGGTAGTATTCTGTTGCAAATTCAAATTCTTTCTCAATATCTATAATGGCTCGCTCATACTCCGATTCTAGGAGACGTCTGTCGCACCCTTGGAGCGCTAGTCGACGACGGGCCGTCGCTGCGTCGGTCACGTATAAATACCGCTTAGTATCAATGTTAGCTTCATTCCCTTCCCTAGTTATACGATCGGATTTTTGGAAATACCACTCCGAGAAACACTGACTAGAGTTGCTAAATACTTCGAATCCTTGAATTTTAATGTCATACCAGCTGGACATTACTGCCTCCTTATGGTTGCTAGATCGCGACGCCGGCCGACAAATGCTATGCGTCGATTGCAATTGCTTGCATATCTAACCTGGGCCAGTGTCGCTCGACGGAGCGCCCGAAACAGAGGAGACAGCCAAACATTAGCCTGAAGTTAGCATTTCGCCATTAAGTCGTCGAGCGGCTGCTTTTGGCCGATCAGGGTCGGCCAGCGGGCTGGTCAAATCCGACGCAAACGACTGGTCAAGTCGAATTCAAATGGGTGGTCAAGTCCATGCAATTACTCAGCGGCGACAGTTGGATGCCAATAGGGGATCTGTGAGGCCCCTGGCTTATCCAAGACAATCGCCACACTTTGCTCGGCCCGTGTGACCGCTACATAAAAATCGGCTGCGGATAGGGGCAAGAGATACTCCCCTTTGCTGATGAACTTGCCGATAGGTTCGGTTGGATAAATCAGCACGCGGTTGAAGGTTTGCCCTTTGGATACCCCAAAGTTCATGTAGTTGAGGTCGAACTCCGTCCCCGAGCGAATGCTGTTGCGCAGGCACTGGGGTTGGAATGTCTCAACGTACTGACGGACGTGAGTCTTCTTCACGAGGAAAACGCCGTCGTGGGGTGTGATCGAGTGATTCTGTGAGGTCGTTTCCGGAAACTCCCAGATTGCCTCGAAGATGGTGTCGGAAAAGGTAGCTATTGTCTGGCAGCACCTCCACGTGACAGAGCTGTAGTTGATTTCCAGGCGGCCTGCTTTCTGCTGTTTTTTGAACCATGCAATGGATTTCGAGTAGGCAAAGGCCTTCTTCATTTGACCACGAGGATTGGTGGACAAGACTGCCTGCCGGACGTCCCCGACGAGCCGTATCTCAATGCGTGTGCCGAACAGCGCCTCCAGGATGTCCCAGTCGTAACCTGAAAGATCCTGAACCTCGTCGATGAGTATTTCGTCGTAAAGGCATTCGAGGCGTTGAATCAAGGCCCCGCCGCTTTGGCCAATCAGTTGGTGGGCCAAGCGTGCTAATTCCTTCGCATACACACTGTCCGACGAATCGAAAAATCGATTCTCACCGCTGGCATATCGTCCTGGATCACCTTCGAAATTGAAGCCCCTGCAGCGCTTGCCGGGGAATGCGAATGGGACGAAGGGTTTGACGAAATGACGCAGCAAAAAGCTGAACCAGCCAGAGACTTCCAAGCCGGGTCGGTCTCCGGCATACCGCCTTACGCGCTCGCGCAACTCGATCTGATTGGCCTGGGCGAAGGTGATGAGCAGAACTTTGCGATCGGCTGCTAATGCTTTGCAATGCTCCACCAGGCCTTGAGTCTTGCGAGCACCCGCAACTGCCAGGGTCAGGTAGTTTTTAGCCATGAATGAACGCCGCAGCCGCAGCCATATATGGTGGCGGTGTGACCGTCTCCTTGGATTTGGCGATGAGAAGTGCTGCTTCCGTTTTCTCTCTCGACATCCATTTCTCAAGCTTGGCCCTATCAGTGGCCCCAAGAATCTTGCGCAGAGACTCTTCGCTGTTGCACGCCCTCAATTGTGGCTCCAATGTCCTGCCCGCTTCCTTTGCACCAATAAAGAGTTCGCGCTTTCCTGTTTCGAGCAGTTCGCTGACAGTTTCCTTAAGGGTTTCTGGGTCTTCTCCGTCGTTGTCTCGAAGAACTGCAATTGGTCGATCGATGGCAGTACACAGTTCAAGGCAGCGCCTCAACGTCAGCCCGTGCATGCTCATCACATCAATCCCCAGCTCCATCGGGTGCTTACCGTAGAGGTCTTTGAAGAATCGCTCGAACAGAATCTCGTCCGAAGGGCCCTCCACTAGGACGAGCTTGTGAGCCAGCACCATCCGCAACGTGTCGAAGCCTGGGAGCTTTTGGAAATAGCCGACCGTGTCCGGATCAAGCGTCTCGATGTGAGATGCCTTGCCGCGATGCAGGAGGAGCAAGGAGCTCAGGCCGAGGCGATTCAGCACATAGGCACTGTGGGTCGAGATGAACAGTTGACGCTCACCTGCAGCCTCCTCGATGCGCGACAGCAGCGTGGTCAAGCTGGTATGTGACAGGTGATTCTCTGGCTCTTCAATCATCACGATGCTGGTGTGCTCGGACAGGCGCTGCATGGCCAGCGAAATCTTGATCGAAGCCTGCTGCCCTTGGCCTGCCAAGGCGAACGGCACATGATCTACGTGTGGTGTGACCGACCCCTCCCAGGAGGATTGAGCGCTTTGATCCATGGCTAAGGCCATCACCTGGTTATCCAGTGGCGCTCGAATATCCTTGAGGCGATCATTCACTCCTCCCAGGGAGTTAGAGGTCATGGACTCTTTGATCTCGCGGTAATGCTGGGAGATCTTGGCTTTCTCGCTCGGCTCCAAATGGTCACTGAGGATCTGGCGTAGGTGATAGTCGACGCCTGAGGTTGAGCGGACGGTACGGGAATCGATAGTCGCAACGGCGAGCTGCCGGGGGCGCCGAGTCAGTACCTCATCCCCAAAGGTACGCCATTCAATCTTGTAGTACTCAACGGGTATCAGCGCGCTGGGGTTGATACGCCACTGGGCAAGTTCCTCGTCATACTCGGGGTTAGGAATGACCTTGAACGAGATACCAGGGCAGGCATTCGTCTTCCTATCGCTGTTGATCGCCCCGCAGAGAAACTGCAACTCTGGCCGATTTTCTAGAAATAGCTCAATCAGGATCTCTGGTAGCGCCGATTTTTCATCCCGGGCGCAGTCTTCCAGAAATTGATTAACCAGGTCTTTGTTGAACCAGTACGGGTTCAGCTCCTCCTGAGCGGAGCGACCACCGGTACGCCCGTTGAGCGCGAGACCAATTGCCTCCATCAGGGTCGACTTCCCCGCGTCATTACCGCCCACAAGGATATTGAGATCCCTGTTGGGCAGCAGCGTGAAGTCGCCGTAGATCCGATAGCCCTGGATTTTGATCTTCGTGATCATCTGCTGTCCTTACATGGAAGGGATGTCCGATTAGTCGGTGCATTACTCATAGTGGAGCTCACCAAATAGTCCGATCATGAGGTCGCCGTCCAGGATCTCAAAAGGTAGGGTGACGTACTGATCTCGATGGCGAGGTAGCGCCTTTCCATCGTGCGGTGCGTTCTTCGTGTGCCCTTGAACCTTTTCCCCGTTCTCCTTGATATAGGGAAGCACGACGATCCGGCCATGGTTCTTGGATAAGATCGTTCCCTCGTACCACAAGGTGTTTCCTTCATCGCTGCTGGACTCGCCACCCGTGTTTTTCAGCACCCACCGTGGCACCCCGTCGTCCTCATACCAGAACACGAAGCCACCGCAGACCACTACTCTCTGGCCGCGCATCCTCGCCTCGGCAAGCATCTGCTTGACGCTCGCTAACTGCAGCAGCTGATTGGCTCTGGGAAGAAGCAGTGCCCGAATCTGTGCTTTCGTTCTCCCCCAGTGATCTGCTCCCGAAAGACCGAATCCTTTGGCTGTCACCTCTCGCAGGCAAATCTGCGAGCGTTTGGGAGACAAGGCTCCGATCTGTTCCCACGTCTGGTCTTCGGTACGACGAAGGCACATGTTGAATCTCGGGATGGCAACTATCTCCAGGTAAGGAGCGCGCTCAAGCTCCTGGTAGAGGGGTTGTCGCAAGCTTTCCATCGTATTGTGCAGTTCCAGCTCCTGCATGTTGGGACGGGGCAAATGGGCGTTTCGCTTGATTGCTTCGCGCTCCATGAGCTCTTCTTCTCCCCGGATACGGCGCGCCGCCGTCAGTGCTTTCTCGACCTTCAGGGCGGTCGAGTTCTGAAGCACAGGATCCGGCACCGCCTGAGCTACCAGTTCACTGGTTCGGCTGTTGAATTCGTCCGCAGCTCCTATGGCCTCCTCGTAGGAGGTGAAAACAGCCGCCCTCGCATGGCCACTGCCGTTATCGTAGAAGTAACGCTTCCAGGACAATTGGGAGTCGGGGAAGAGCTTGAGTGCCCGCAACTGCCATGTCCATCCGATGCTGAATTGCCGGAACGGAAGGACGGCCAGGGTGGGCATTGAGTTGTATGGCATCTGATCTAGGCGCATCGATTCTCCCTGCTTTTTGCGTTCTAACGCCCGTGGAGCGCTGGAGCTAATCCTAGGGGAGATAGATTCCCCCGATCTCATGGATAGCATATTGCCAGGATGAATCAATACTAGACCGCTGGTGAGGCGTTATGAGGTTGTGAGAGCCGCCTCCTGGTATTGGTATTGCTACGGATCTGGCGCTTTAGGTCAAGCAGGAGGCCGCTGAGCGGCTTATTGGCAGATCGCTTCATCTGCCTCAGCCTTATCACTTTTTCAGCGACGTAATGCGCTTCTCTGCGATCTCAGCGTCTTGCTTGTACAGTTCCTTAAGCTCCTGCCTTAGTCGGAGGTATTCGGCTACCGGTAAACCTTCTTCCAACTGCTGCTCAAGGTCTTTTGAGAGTGTGAAGTACTTGTCCATAGCCAGTGTAAGGTGCGTTGAGCTAAGGGTCTCGGTGTAGCCCGACAGATCCCTGAAAGCGAGATGGATGTAGTTCTCCACCGAGTCTGGGTCGAGGTGACCAGTCCATTCGGCGACCTCGGCTTTGAAGGTTTCGGTGTCCAAAAGCGCACGCCGAAAATCATCCGCGTTGTTCAGCTGATGCCGTGCGATGAACTGGGTGAAGAGGCGAGTGATCATGGCATGCCGGAACATGTGCGGGCAGATCTGAGACTCGATACCTGCGAGCTTTCGAAGCTTTAGGATTTCGTTAGAAAAATTTTTGTCGCTGAGGGGCTTTCCGGTTCTGGAGCATACAAACAGGTAGCCGTGATCCTTGCTTCCTTTGTAAAAATTGCGCATGAGCTTGCGCCGAGGGCCATCGATGAACCGGTCTAACATTCGCAGCGTTGGCATCAGAATCGGTACATACCGCTTAGCATCTTCCTCACGCTTCAGGGTGTCCAAGCGCAATACCGGAGAGTCGAGGCCAAGAGCAATCGCATCGCGCACATCCTGCACCTTCAGGTTTGCCAGCTCGCCACGCCGAGGGCCGAGGTCATTGAACAATTCGATCATTATGAGGCGCCGCATTTTCACGAAGTCGGTGGCCTTGTCCTTTCGATTGGCAGCCCTAAGCATCTGTACTTGCTCGCTGGTAACAGGGTCACGACGCCGTACTCGGTGAGGCTTGCCGAATGAGTGGTGCCAAAGATGGGACTTTAGAACTTTTCTGCCTCCCCGGACTTTGATGTAGTAGGTCTCCTCGCGCGCACGGATGGTTCCGTTCTCTGAAACGAAATTCGGGTGACGATAGAAGGTGCCCACAAAAACCAAAAAATCGAGCCACACCTTGCCCGTGGCAATCACACTATTTTCTGTCTTCTTGGGCTGAGCTGGATTGTACTTAGCGGGCTCCAGTCGGATTTCGACAATGTAAGCCGTGAAGGTTTGATCCGTGAGGTTGATCGGATCGATACCATCCCGATAGCACCGCTTCAGCAACTGTCCCACCATCCCTGCATGGCCTGCCATCGAGCCCCCCTTCGTCCCCCTCCGGGAAAGGCCATTGCGTGTGCGACCTCGGTTGTTGAGCAAAGTCTGAAGATACAAGTTGCCGATGAGGCAGGGCGAACCGTTCGGCCAACACAAGAAGGACATGTTCGTCGCCTCTTTGGTGCTGAATCGATCGACAGAGTAATGGCTGAAAAATGTAAACTCACCGAGTAGAGAATGAAGCTTTTTCTTGGTCACGGCTTGCATGACTACCCCTTCCTGTAATCGGCAATGTTGGACACGTCGGCGGAGGGTGCCGGCGCTTCGACAGTGTGCAGGGTATTGAAGGGTGGCATCGCCATGCTGAGGATCGCTCTTAGGTTCTCAGTTGCATCCTGCGCCGCCTTTTCCCGCAGCAAGTGGGAGGAGGCGTTGTGGATGTTGAAAAACCAATCGTGGGACTCTGCCAGCGCTTTAAGCAGGAGCATGTTGGTCTGGCGATGCAGCAGAAGCTCATGCTCCAGTTCGGCAACCTTCAGCGTGAGGCCAGAGCGGCTGCGCTTGTTGGCTCGCTCTCCACGATTCTCCGCAATCTTAAGGGCTTCTAGCGCTTTGAGCCTTAGGTCATTGAGGGCCTTGAACCCGCCAGGTAAGTGACCTTCGGCGTAGGTTTTCAGAGAGTTCAGGCTCATGGCCATGATCTGTAGGGATTCGCCACGATCGCTGGTTACCATGCGTTCTAGAGCCGCAATACCACCTTGGCTCTTCAGCGCTTTAAGAAGCTCCTGGTCGGCATAGTACTGCTTAGGCCGTTTGATAGCTTCAACCAGTAATGCGTGCAGCCCACGCACCGACGGCACGGCCTGTGCGGCCAGTGAAACACCCTTGCCCTTGCTCATGCTGCCTCCGGAGCACGCTTAAGGCGCGCCACAATCTTGAATTTTTTGCCTTCGTGATCGCTGAAAAACTCGGGCTCGATCTCGACCCAGCCCTCCTGCATCAACTCCACAATTTGATCTTCCAGGTCGTGGGTGCTGATCAACGTGAATTTTTCAGTACCGTAGCGTTCCTTCAGCAGATGCGTGAGCTCCATGAAGTTCTCATAGTTGCCTTGGTGCAGTTGCTCGGCCACGGCCTGCGCTTTCGCGCTGGCCAGCACTGCACCATCAGTCGACTCCGTGATGTAGCGGTATACGTGCTTCGGATCAGTGTGCCCGAGCATCCATTGCAGCGTATCGAGCTTGGCGAAGCTGCCGCAGTAGAAGAACAGCATCGCGAAGAACCGGCGCATCTGATGCTGGCGGAAGTAGTGTCGTTCCCCCTTAGCCGTCAGCGGGGTCTCAAAATAGTCGCAGTAGAGATCCAGGTTGCGGTTGTAGACGTAGGCACTGGACTCTGTCAGTTTCGCTGCACCCTTGAAGTTCGGAACAGAAAGGAGCTTCTGAAGCTTCGGGATGTAGCCGATACGACGAAGCACCTTCTGCATTCGAATGAGTGTTTTGATCATATCTGCCGCGATCGGCTCGATCGGCCTGGCTTCTCGGCGGCGCATGCCAAACAAGTGCCGAGTGCTTTTTGCGTTCCGGAACAGCAGCCAACCCTCGGTCTCATCTAGGCAGTCTTTGGCGTTCAAGTCGTACAGCTCGCTGACCCTGCGTGCCATCAGGATTCCCACAGTCAGCTGTACGCAGCCTATGTAGACGCCCAGAAGCTCATAGAGGCCATGATTGGCACGCAGGCTCTCAAAATAGGATTCTTTGGTGCCCTTGATATTGCTGTGGTATGCCCCGTTGTTCGCTGAGTTCATAGCCAAGCAAAGCTTGCTTACACCAAACGCTGCCAGCTTGGGCCCTACCAGTTGTTGAACCTCTGATGCGGTCAGGGCGCTCGGGGAAACGCTGCGTTTACGACACTCTAGTGCGATACGGCAAAACGCCCTGCTAAGCTCCTGGCCATGGTCGAGGTGAAACTCGATTGCCTGGCGCAGACCCGTGAAGACGATTTCGGACGGAAGGGTGCGGAAGCGCCCGATGGTCGACAGATCAGGCTGGAATTTTTCCGCCTTTATGAGGGCTTCTTCCCTTGGGGCTGGCAACTTCAACTCATGGAGAACGCCTAGCTGATACACTGCGCGCCGGTAAGTAACGTATGTAGAATCACGCATTTTTTCTCGGGCGCCGCTTGTTACAGGCGCACCTGGGAACTCACGATCGAACTGTGAGGAGTCATCATTATAAATGAGGATGTCATACATCACTTTGGGTTGGTTTTTCCCCCAAAGGGTCTCTAGATAGATCTCCTGCGATAGCTGAGTGGTGTTTGGTCTGTTACCACCCACCTGCTTGTGGTAGAAACCTTTAAGATAGAGCGCGGCGCGAACTTTAGGAATTAGCTCGCAAGCAATGCCGAGGTTGTTATCGACACGCTGCTCATCGGAAACTTCGGCAATTTGGGGCATGGCTTGAATGAGTTCGGCCAAGGCGATGGAACTGGTTGCTTCGACAAGCTTTAAGCAGTAATTTCTCAGCCGTTCACGCCAGTTGTACACCGACTCTGCAATGAGTGGAGTGTCAGCAAGCGTTTCGAGAATCTCTGTCAAGTTACCGGCAGTAAGACCTTCCAGGCCATACTTCGCCAATCGGTAGCGTTTGCCATTAATTAACAAGAAATCCAAGATGTGGCATGCATGACAGAAGCGCTGAAGCTGCTGGCCCTGGACTTCATTGGTCTCCTGAATATAGCCCGAATCGTCACGAGTGCAGGACGTTAGGTAGTACTTGAAGCCCAACAGAAGATTTTGGTTTTTGGCATCCGTCAGCAGGCTTCCATCATCCAGCTGCACCCTCCAATCCAGGTTTTTGGGCTTTTTGTAGTCAAAGCTGTATTCCCAGATATCAGCGTCGAAGTCATTCAGCAGCCAAGACGCGTATCGATACGCCTCTGAGGGCTCAACCAAGAAAGGGGCAAGGAAATCGAGCTCAGGAGGCAGTTGCATAGATCAGGTCTTCCATGTGAGAGGCATTGACGTGGTGTTGAGCAGCTTCGAGGTGATCAATCAAGTCACTGTCCAGGCCTTCCTCAATATCTTTGACCACCAGATCAGTGAAGCGCGCCCAGTAGATGGCCTTCGAGCAGAGCTGCCTGCCTGTTGGGTTTGTCTTGGTTGCTTCGACAACGGCGGCTTTTAGCGACAGCAGGGCCGTGAGCACGCCGGTATCGATCGAAACGATCACCTGGCCAGGCTTGTCAGCATCAGAATCGTTTGCTGCGGCTGCGGCTGCGGGCGTCTTGAGATAGTCAGGGTTCTGCAAGTGCTCCGGGATTTCCCGCAATGCGTGGTTTTCCAGGAATTTATGGAGCTCCTCCATGCTTGCGAAGTGGGCGACTTCTAGCAGGCGCGGGCTGTCTTTCATAGCGCGGCAGATAATCCCGCGCTGAAACAGACGGATCCAGCGTGTCTGGAAGAAGGCCAGGATGGGCTCTGGCAAGTAGCTGCTAAGCAGTGTGGAGGTGTATCCCTTGTGGCCCAACGCCCTGGCCATCTCCTCAACGTCGTGATCACGCAGGAAGATCTCGACGGCTGCGGAAGCGCGAAATGCTGTGACTGACAGCCTAGAAATGAAGCGCACGGTCGCGAATTCGCTACGATTTCCAAGAACCATGAACTCTTCAACCATTTCGCGTCTGAACTTAATGGTTTTATCATTCAGCTTAATGGACTCTGGCTTAGACGGTGTAGCAAATCGTCCTGCGGTGTGAAGAAACATATATCGCCACTCGTCGTTACCTGCTGCTCGAAGCTCGTCTCGCAATACTTGGTTCATGGAAAGCGTAAGCTGTACCCACTCGGTCTCTTCATCCGATAGCAGGATCTTTCTCTCACTATTATGGCCGCCAGCCCTGTCTTTATATCCGGTCAATTGATAGGCGCCCGACTCTGTTTTTGTGAGCGCTGTTAGGTCGCCTCGCTTATCATAAAGTTCTAGGCCCAAGAAAAACGCGTCGGTGACATCTGGATGTCCGTGGATCAATAGCATCTGTAGAGCGAAGACGGTCTCTACGCTGGGAATGCCAAGAAGCTTATAGGCTTCGCCTTTGGGAGCTTTGCCCAGGATGCTCTTTAAGTTGTTCTTGAAATATGTGATCCCTTTTTTTAGGAAGGTCGCACATATATTTTCTGCGCCAATTTCGTCGATAGTTTTTGCGTTGCTGTTACCACCGGTGATAACAGTTCCTCGTTGCCCACGCTCTACGCAGGCCTCGTATGCTTCTTTGGCTTTTTGCAGTCGATGTCTCGCCCATTTCAAAACGAGCGCGTTGTCTTCATGGATGTTTTTGAACAGAATTTCGATAGCTTCGCTATCGGTAAGGTGGATAGGAACTTCTGTAATCAATTTGTCCTTTACAACTGTTCCGTCAGCTTTCTGTTTGGTATTTGTCTTTGTACCTGACGTCGACTTTGAAATTGGCCTGGGTAGAGCGCCCGAGAATGGCTTAGCCCAAATTCCGGATTGCAGAAAAACCTCATCCATTGAGAATACAAATTTTGAGTAGGAACGGCTTCGGTTATCTAAGTCTGTACCGTTTTCTAATGCCTGTGTGAAGCTGTGGAACATGAAGTCAACGAATAGTCGCCTGATTTCCACTGGATTTTGGAATGTCGAGATTGGCCAGCGTTCTTCGTTGTTCGCGAGATAATAGACAAATGTATTGAAGTCAGAATGGGATGGGCTCAACTTTTTCGACATGTTGTTGCTGTAGTGTTCGTACACACTTTCAGCGAACTCATGGCCATGAGAGTTCCACAAATAAGCAATGGGCACGTACCCGTTTTTTCCATTACGGCCTTGAACCGTCCAGCCATTCCAGTACCGCACAGCAATAGG
The DNA here is from genome assembly GCF_044218845.1 of Pseudomonas sp. B16120. Taxonomy (NCBI): domain Bacteria; kingdom Pseudomonadati; phylum Pseudomonadota; class Gammaproteobacteria; order Pseudomonadales; family Pseudomonadaceae; genus Pseudomonas; species Pseudomonas sp. B16120. Next base: position 5,398,225 of record NZ_CP162588.1, on the reverse strand, counting down.
ATCCAGGTGATGTTGCATCTCCTGCCACACGTGCTGGTAGAGCTTAGGTTGCCAGTCTGCGGTGGTGAGTTCCGGCAGCATCGGAATCTCTTCGCGCATCTTGATCATTAGCTTGACGAAGCTCCGCTGGTACTCCCTCCTGGCTTGATATCCCACGGGAACTAGCGAGTCGCCATCGAGGGCCCCCAAAAAGCCTTGGATGACTTTTTCGAATCCCGCGTTCGAAAGTGACAGGTAGGTGATGGGCGTAGCGGTCACATGACAGTAGGCATCGAAAACGGGAATGAGGTTGCCAGCCTTTGTATTGGAACGTGTGGCTAAAGCATCGAAAGAACGCTGCATGAGCTCCAGGACGTCACGAGGGATCGCTGTGATCGGATAGAAAGGCAAACACTGCATTTCCTTGATGATTGTCAAAGTGTTTTCCATTCACATAAATCCATTCAAGCCACTGTATTAACTACATTTTTGACAGCTTTGATAAGATAGTGCAAGTGGCAATCTCGTCGAGCGCAGCCTCGATGCCGACCTGGCGCTGGCCCTGAGCCTTAACGGTCGCGAGCTGTTTCGCGACGAGCAGCCGCTGAAGATCCTGCTGATGTCCGCCACCCTCGAAGGCGAGCGCTTGGCCGGCCTGCTGGATGACGCGCCGATCCTGCGCAGCGAAGGGCGCATGTTCCCGGTGCAGATGCGCTGGGGCCGGCCGTACCAGGCCGGGGAGTTTATCGAGCCGCGCGTGGTGCAAACTGTCCTTGAAGCCCTGCATGACGAGCCCGGCAGTGTGCTGGTATTTCTGCCGGGGCAGGCGGAGATTCGCCGGGTCAACCAGCAACTGACTGAGGCCTTGGGTGATCGCCCTGATGTACTGTTATGCCCGTTGCACGGTGAGCTGGACCTCAACGCCCAGCGCGCCGCCATCGACCCGGCGCCGGCCGGCAAGCGCAAAGTGGTGCTGGCCACCAACATCGCCGAGACCAGCCTGACCATCAACGGCGTACGCGTGGTGATCGACGCCGGGCTGGCGCGGGTGCCGCGTTTCGACCCCGGCAGCGGTATGACCCGCCTCGACACCCAGCGCATCTCCCGCGCCAGCGCCACCCAGCGCGCCGGCCGGGCAGGGCGGTTGGAGCCGGGGGTGTGTTACCGGTTGTGGTCCGAAGACCAGCACGACGGTCTGGCCGCTTATGGCAGCGCGGAAATCCTCGCCGCTGACCTGGCAGGGCTGGCCTTGCAACTGGCCCGTTGGGGTGTGAAGCCCAACCAGTTGGTGTGGCTGGACGTACCACCGACTGCCGCGTATGCCCAGGCCCAGGATCTGTTGCAACGCCTCGGTGCATTGGACGAAGAAAACCTCACTGCCCATGGCCAGAAGATGGCCGAGTTGCCGGCTCACCCGCGTATCGCCCATCTGTTATTACGTGGCCAGGACCTGGGCCTCGCCGCCACCGGCTGCGACGTGGCAGCCTTGTTGGGCGAACGCGACATCTTGCGCGGCGGCGGTGCCGATTTGCACAGCCGCCTGGCGCTGATGTCCGGTGAAGAACGTGCGCGCGGCACCCAGGGGGGCGTGCAGCGCGCCAAGCAACTGGCCCGGCAATACCGTGGCTACCTGCGCGGCAAGGCGACCCAGCCGGTGGACAACCCCGACCACCCGCGCTGGCTCGGCGCCTTGCTGGCATTGGCCTACCCGGACCGCGTCGCCCAGCAACGGCGCCCTGGTGGCGCTGAATATCGTCTGGCCAATGGCCGAGCAGCGCTGTTTGCCGAAGCCGACAGCCTGATGAAACAACCCTGGCTGGTGATCGCCGACCTGGGCAGCCGCCAGGGCCAGCGTGAAGAGCGCATCTACCTGGCGGCGGATTTTGCCCCGGCGCTGTTCGACACGGTGCTGGCCGAGCAAGTGCGCAACGTCGACCAACTCGACTGGGACGAGCGCGAAGGCGTCTTGCGTGCCGAGCGCCAACGCAAAGTCGGTGAACTGGTGCTCAGCCGCGAACCCCTGACCGGCCTCGACGAATCCGCTCGCAGCCAGGCGCTGGTCAACCTGGTGCGCCGCAAAGGCCTGGAACTGCTGCCCTGGACCCCGGAACTGCGTCAGTGGCAAGCCCGTGTGATGCTGCTGCGCCAACTGGATGCCGGCAACACCAGCGAGTGGCCCGACATCAGTGACAAGGCCCTGCTCGCGGGCCTGGAGCACTGGCTGATGCCTTACCTGGGCAAGGTCTCGCGCCTCAGCCATTTCGCCAACCTGGATATTTCCAGCTACCTGCACAACCTGCTGCCATGGCCCTTGCCCCAACGCCTGGAAGAGCTGGCGCCGCAGCATGTGAAAGTGCCTTCAGGGTCATCGGTACGCCTGGACTACAGCGAACAGCCGCCGATCCTGGCGGTGCGCTTGCAGGAATTGTTCGGGTTGGCAGACACCCCGCGCATTGCCGGTGGGCGCCTGGCCGTGAAGCTGCACCTGCTGTCCCCGGCGCGGCGACCGGTGCAGGTCACGCAGGACCTGGCGAACTTTTGGCGCAGTACCTATGCCGAGGTGAAGAAGGATTTGAAAGGGCGCTACCCCAAGCATTACTGGCCGGATGACCCGTTGGTGGCCGAAGCGACGGCCCGGATCAAGCCGCGTAAGTAGGCGCGATGCAGTTCAAATGTGGGAGCTGGCTTGCCTGCGATCGCATCGCTGCGGTGTCACTGAAAGACCGCATCGGCGGCATCGCAGGCAAGCCAGCTCCCACAAAAGATTAAGGGTGTGGGTTATTGCGCGGCAGGCAGCAGGAAGCGGGCGATAACCGGTAGATGGTTGGAAATGCGCAATGTGTCCTCCTGCCTCACCTTCGCCTCCACCCGCTTGATGCGCGGGCTGTAGAACAGATAATCCAAGGTGCGATCCGGCCCGTCCAGGCTCGGGTCATTGGGGAAGTGCGTCAGCCATTTTTCTCGATCAATCCCGCTGGACTCGCCGTTACGCGGGATCATCGGGTACTTGTCCCACAGCAGGTGCAACTCGCTGTCCGGCGCATACTGCCCACGCTTAGCCGCGTCCAGGCGCAGGTATTGGCCCAGTGGCAGCAGATTGAAATCCCCGCCGATCAACCAGGGCGTGCCCCGGCCTTCGAACTTGTCCAGCAGCTTGGCCGTGGCTTGCACTTGTTGTTGCGCTGCCGAGCGGCCAGGTGCGCCGCCGTCCAGGCGTGTATTGAGCACCGCCAGTTGGCCGCCATCGCTCAAGGGCAGGTAAGTCAGTAGCAACGCAGGTTTAGGTTGGAACTGCCGGCTGATGAAGTTGGTTTCGGCGGCCGGCAGTTGCAGGCGCTCGGCGTGTTCGATCTGGTAGCGGCTGAGCGTAGCGAGCTTGCGCCCGACACTGCCGAAGATATGCAGGCTGGGCACAAAGTCGGCCTTCCAGTCGAACGCCTGGGCGCTGCAGGGGTAGAGGTCGACCAGGCGCTCCTGTAACAGCGCAAGCTGGTCCTGATAATGGGAAGGCTTGGCGCCTTCGTCGACTTCCTGCAACAGCAGGATGTCGGGTTGTTCGTCGCGAATCACCCGCGCCACTTCGTCGAGGCTGAAGGCCATGTCTTCGACGGTGGGGCGATCGTCCGGGCCGCTACCGTCCGGGGTGTCGTACCAGAACACGTAGTTCTTGCCGGCCAGGTATTGCACATTCCAGGTCATGACCTTGAGCGCCTGCCCCGGCAACAGTGTCGGCGCACGGGGTGCCACGCAGCTGACGGGCAGGGTCTCTTTGTCGGCAGGGCGCCAGGTCAGGCTGTAGATCAGCGCGGCCAGCAGGCCGGTGATGATTAACAGGCTCAACAGGGTGATGCGCAATAAACGGGTCATCGGCTCGGCTTATATGCGTGTCAGAAGAGCCACGGAGCATATCACCGCACGTCGGCGTCGCCACCGATCAGCATGAATAAACGGAACAGCACCACGCTGGTGAACAGTTGCAGGAAGCTGTGGGCGCTGTCCATCAGCAGCCCCAGCAACGGCGCCGGTTCAGGGTAGGCCGCCACGCTGGCGCCCTTGAGCAGCCACAACGGCGTCATCACGCACAGCAGGCACACCAGGATGCGCCAGAAATGCCCGCGGGTCAGGCGAAAGCTCTCCTTCATCGCCGCCAACGCCGGCATACCGCGCAGCACCAGCAGGTATTCGGCAAACGCCAGCACCACCATCAGCCACAAGCCCGGCAGGAAATACAGCGACAGCCCCAGCAGAATCAGCAAGGTGCTCATGGCTGTCAGCAGGGCAAAACGCGGCCACAGGCTCAAGGCCATGGCCCACACGTCCTTGGTGCGCGGCGACTCGCCCCGGGTGCGGGCATCGAGAAACAGGATCAGGGCGCCGGTGTACAGCGGGTACACCAACAAACCCACGACCACGCTGTAGCCGGGAAACGCATCCGGGCCCAGCGTGTGGTCCAGCACCTGTTGCAACAAGGCTTCGAGGATCACCAATGGCAGGCACAGCTGGACGATGGCGCCCAGGTTGCGCTGGGTAAAGCGGAAGGAGTCGCGCAAAACGTCTAACGGATTCATCAGGGTCATCACAGGCCTGGAAGCAGAGGGCCACACTTTAACCGATCAGGGTCCAAGGGGCGCAAACGTAAACCTTGAGTAAAGACCATTGAAACAACTCGTAACATCCCCATAACTGGAAAGCCCCCAGCCTGATCACAGGCGGGACCGGAATTTTTTATCGGCAATCTAACGAGGTCGCCATGAACAGCGAAGAGCAAACCCTGATCGATGGACTGTTTTCACGGTTGCAGCAAGCCGAAACGGACTCAGCCCCCCGCGACGCCCAGGCCGAAGCGCGGATCAAGGAGCATATGGCTCGCCAACCCGCCGTCGGCTATTACATGACCCAGTCGATTCTCGTGCAGGAACATGCGCTGCAGAGCCTCGACGCGCAAAACAAGCAACAGGCCCAGCAGATCCAGCAATTGCAGGACGAGCTGCAACGGGCCAAGGCCACGCAACCGGCACCGGCCAGCGGTGGTGGGTTCCTGTCGAGCATCTTTGGCGGCGGCTCCCGTGAGCCACAGCCTGCGCCGAGCAACACAGGTGGCGGCTGGCGTGAACCGGCGCGGCCCGCTTTTGGCCAGCCGGCGCCGCAGCAGAACTACCAGCCGCCGCAAGCACCGGTCGCCGCACCAGCCGGCAGCGGCTTCCTCGGTGGCGCCATGAAAACCGCCGCCGGTGTGGCAGGGGGCGTGTTGCTGGCCGAAGGCATCAGCAGCCTGTTCCATCACAACCAGCAGCCGCAGGTGGTGGAAGAAATCATCGAACAACCGGCACCGGCCAGTGATCAAGGCAACTGGGACAACGATGACCAGAAGTTTGCCGGCAATGACAGCTGGGGCAGCAACTCTGACAACTTCGCCGACAGCGATTATTCCGACGATTCTTCATCCTTTGGCGACGACGATTCCTTCGTCTGACACACCACGCCGGGGCGCTGCGGCGCTCCGGTCTGATTTTTTCCCGGAAACGCTCCCTTGGCTGGCATACTGGCGCCCTTTCCGGGCGCTGGCGCCTGGCTGTCCATGAGGAAGTGCGGTGAAAAAAATTGCAGTGTTCGCCGATGTGCAAAACCTCTACTACACCGTGCGCCAGGCCTATGGTTGCCACTTCAACTACGCCGCCCTGTGGGCTGACATCAGCGCGCGCGGGCAGATTGTCGAGGCGTACGCCTATGCCATCGACCGCGGCGACAGCAAGCAGCAGCAGTTCCAGCAGATCCTGCGCAACCTGGGGTTCACGGTAAAACTCAAGCCGTACATCCAGCGCAGCGACGGCTCGGCCAAGGGCGACTGGGACGTGGGCATCACGCTGGACATCATGGACGCCGCCGACCATGTCGACGAAGTCGTGCTGGCTTCCGGTGACGGCGATTTCGACATGTTGCTCGAGCGCATCATCCACAAACATGGCGTGCGGGCCGTGGCCTACGGCGTGCCGGGGCTGACGGCCAACTCACTGATACGCGCCGCCAGCCACTACGTGCCGATCGAAGGCGCGTTGTTGCTCAAATAGATCGTAGAACGGAGTTGGAACAGGTTTGGAACGTATAGCGGTCATCGACTTTGAAACCACCGGCATCACCCCCAGCAGCCACTGTCGGGCCACGGAGATTGGCGTGGTCATCCTTGAGCGCGGGCAAATCGTGGACCGCTACCAGAGCCTGATGAATGCTGGCGTGCGCATACCGGCGTTTATCGAACAGCTCACCGGCATCAGCAACGCCATGCTGCGCAGCGCGCCACCGGCTGAACGGGTGATGAACGAAGTCAATGAGTTCGTCGGCACCACGCCCTTGATGGCGCACAACGCCGCGTTCGACCAGAAGTTCTGGGACTTTGAGCTTGGCCTGATCCGCCGCACCCGCCTGCAAAAATTTGCCTGCTCCCTGCTGCTGGCTCGCCGCCTGATGCCGGCGGCGCCCAACCACAAGCTCGGCACCCTCAACACCTACGCCAAACTGCCCCACACCGGCCAGGCTCACCGGGCGCTGGCGGATGCGGAAATGGCCGCCAACCTCACCGCGCACCTGGCCCGGGAACTGCGCCAGACTCATGGTTTGCGCGAGCTGTCCCATGACCTGTTGTGCACGTTGCAGAAAGTGCCTGCCGCAAAGATCAATGAACACCTGAAGAAACATCGCGGGTTCTAAGGCCTGGCGCTGATCGTCCCCACGCTCCGCGTGCGCATGCATCTGGTGACGCTCCGCGTCACGACTTTAAGTGCGGACGCAGCGCGTCCAGGGCGGCATTCCCACGCAGAGCGTGGGAACGATCAGCAAGTCGCTAAATAAGTTGACTGACACACCGCCTTCGCGAGCAAAACATCGCGGGTTCTGATCCAGCCACCCCTCTCAAGAACACTGAAGTTCCAATGTGGGAGCTGGCTTGCCTGCGATAGCGGTGTATCAGCCAGCCATTTATTGCCTGACCCTCCGCTATCGCGGGCAAGCCCGCTCCCACAGGGGGTTATGCGTCGACTATCGAGGCTGTGCGCACTCCAGCGCCTGGTCCACCACCCCCTTCGCCATCTCCACCAAATGCATCACCGCCCGCTGCGGCGCCTTCATCACCTCACCCGACGCATTCGCTGTCTCCACCGCGCAGTGCAACAACTCCGCCGCATGGGCCAGGGCGTCTTCGAAGCTCAGGTTGTCATTGAGGATAAAGATCGGCGCATCCGGGGCGGATGCCTTGAGGTAGTAGTCGATGGCACGACGGTGGAGCAAGGCGTCTTCGCTGAGGAAGTCGGTTTTGGGCTGGGGTGGATCGGGGGTGACTTTTTTGACCATGGTGAAACTCCTTGCTGGAAGAAGTCGACACCGTTCGCTTGCACGCGAATTAGGGTGGCAACTGTGCGTAGGTGTGCAAGACCGGGGCAAGGATCCAAACCCAGCAGGCCCGAAGGCCTCCCACGCACAGCCGCCATAACAGGCATATTGGCTGTAGGTTTATTTATGATCTTGCTTGCCATCGGACTTGCACGTCCGGGCACCGAACATTCGATGACAGAGCGAGACTAGCTACCGAATCCGACGGAAACAAGGCCGTGGGATTCTCTCGGAAACGTCCCGCAAATGAAAGGGATCGGTCTTGCTGGCCACTGAAACACGGAGGTTTTGAGGTCTCTTTCACCTGAGCGCTGAATGGTCGGTAGGCCAAATCCGGCTATGACCTAGGACCTTTCTGGTTTTCCTCTTTACTCCTCTATCGCGTCTTACTGCGACCTACCATCCCGTCTGTCACTCATGCACAGGGATTACAGTCATGCAGGAAAGCGATCTTCATACAGCGATTATGCGAAGCAAGTTGGAACTTGAATCAAATGGCATTGATCTGGGCTCCAGTTCAAGCATGGCGTTTCATGTGGGCAACACGATGACAAGCTGCCCGGCAGTCATGGTGTTGCCGAGTTCGCCAGGTTGGAGTCATGGCCCTCATTACCAGTTACTCAAGCCGATTCACGCTGACCCCGCTGTGCCGGATACGACGTTTGATGAACTCTGGAAATGTACACAGCAACACTACGGCCTCACGGCAGCCACCGTGATCACTGGCGCGGCGGGCATACCGATAAGCAAAATTGCGGTGGGTGCTTGGGTTCACGTCGGCTCCAGCAAAACCACGAACCTGGCTAGCCTGATCGGCATGCGCTTTTTCCCTCGTACATTGATCAGGCAACCCACCATGGCCAGAATGGCAAAGGCAACGTTTGGCACGGTTCGGGTATTTGGCATCATCGGGCGAGGCATACCCTTCGTTGCTGCCGGGCTTGCAGTCTTTGACCTAGTCAGTATTGGTAAGTGTGCCTATGAGGCGAGAAATGGAAGGTAGCCTGACCAGAGCCGACATCAGCGAAAAAGTGATCCAGCTATTCGTCGATATCATCGGCTTTATCGACCGAAGCGATGTGACGGAGCAAACCGATTTCATCCATGACTTCGACATCATTGATGACGATCTGACGTGCTTTGTCATGCAGATCAAGTGGCAGTTCAAGTTGCAAGCGACGCAGGAGGATTGGGATCACATCACGACCATCGAGCAGATAGTCGATCTGATCGTCCAGCGCAGATCGAGCCCTTTGTAGGAGCGAGCTTGCTCGCGAAGAACGCCAACGGTGACGCTGGCGTCCTGAATGCACGCGGCGCCCTCGGGTTTTTCGCGAGCAAGCTCGCTCCTACAGGGGGCGCGGCGGGCAACCGGTGAGGCCACTGGCGCCATCGCAGGCAAGCCAGCTCCCACAGTTGACCGCGTCGCTTGGGCAGATCAGCCAGCATTTTTGCCATTGGCTTCCAATTGCCCCAACGGCACCCGCCGCTCTATGGCGCTGGACAAAATAATCGAGGTCTTGCTGAAGCCGAACTTCGCTACCCGATTAATCAGGTTTTCCAGCTCGGGCATCGAGCCCACCGCCGCTTGCATGATCACGCACGGGTCGCCGGTGACCCGGTGGCATTCGGTCAGTTCGGGTATTTCCGCCAGGGCGTCGTAAACCTTTTGGCTGCCATGGTTGGTCAGTCGCAGTTCAATCACGCATTGAATCGGCAAACCCACTTTGGATAAATCCACCTTGGCCTGGTACCCGGTGATCACGCCGCTGGCCTCAAGCTTGGCCACGCGTTCGGCCACGGCGGGTGCGGAGAGGTTCACGGTGCGCGCCAGTTGCGCGTAGGAAGCACGGCCATCTTCAAGCAGGGCGCTGAGGAGCATGCGGTCGTATTTGTCCATGATAAGGCTCCGGTTGCGCATCGCTTTCGAAAGCACGGTTTATAGCCTTCATAACCATGGTTTGAGAAGTGTATTGGCGTTTTAAACAGGTTTTGTAACTTAAGTTTATCCACCTTCGTTTCTAGAATAAGTCTCCCATTTCCTGCCATAGAGCCGCCCAATGCCTGGCCCACGTCGCTTTCCCTTACCGTTGATCGCCGCCTTTTTTGCGTTGTATGTGATCTGGGGTTCCACCTATCTGGTGATCCGCATTGGCGTGGAGTACTGGCCGCCGCTGTTGCTGGCGGGGATTCGGTTTTGCACGGCGGGCGCGTTGATGTACGGCTTTCTGAGGTGGCGCGGGGTGCCGGCGCCGACCTGGCCGCAGTGGAAGGCGGCCGGGATGATCGGCATTTTGTTGCTCACCGTGGGCAATGGTGGCGTGAGTGTGGCCGAACATATGGGCGTGTCGTCCGGCGTGGCCGCGCTGGCGGTGGCGACGGTGCCGCTGTTTACCTTGCTGTGTGGGTTTTTCTGGGGCGCACGTAATACACGGTTGGAATGGGCCGGGGTGCTGCTGGGGATTATCGGCATTGCCATGCTCAACATGGGCAGTACCTTGCAGTCGAGCCCACTGGGCGCGGTGTTGCTGTTGATGGCGGCGGCGTCCTGGGCCTTCGGCTCGGTGTGGAGCCGCCACTTGCCGCTGCCCCAAGGCGCCATGGCCAGCGCCGCGGAAATGCTCGTGGCCGGTATGGCGCTGCTGATCGTCAGCGCGCTGTCCGGCGAGCACCTGCAGGCCATGCCGCCGCTGGAAGGCTGGCTGGCCCTGGCGTACCTCACGGTGTTCGGCTCGATCATCGCCTTCAACGCTTATATGTACCTGCTCAAGCACGTACGCCCGGCGGCGGCGACCAGCTACGCCTATGTGAACCCGGCCGTGGCCGTGTTACTGGGGATTGTGTTCGTCGGTGAGAGCATCGGCCTGGAAGAAGCCTTGGCAATGCTGGTGATCATCAGCGCGGTGTTGCTGATCAGCCTGCCCCAATGGCGCAAGCCCAAACCGGAAATAAGGTAAACTGCCGCGCATTACGCCCTTGCGCTGAATTTTTCCTACGGTAACTACATGACTTTCGCCACCCTTGGCCTGATCGAACCCTTGCTGCGCGCCCTTGAGACGCTTGGCTACCAGACCCCGACGCCGGTGCAGGCGCAAGCCATTCCGGCCGTGCTGGCCGGTCGCGACCTGATGGCCGCGGCCCAGACCGGCACCGGCAAGACCGCAGGTTTCGCCTTGCCGCTGCTGCAACTGCTGACCCTGGAAGGGCCGAAAGTCGCCGCCAACTCGGCGCGTGCGCTGATCCTGTGCCCCACTCGCGAGCTGGCTGAGCAGGTTCACGCCAGCGTTGCCGAGTACGCCCAGCACCTGCCGCTGACCACTTACGCGGTGTACGGCGGCGTGAGTATCAACCCGCAGATGATGAAGCTGCGCAAGGGTGTGGATATTTTGGTCGCCACCCCTGGCCGCCTGATCGACCTGTTCCGCCAGAACGCGCTGAAGCTCAACCAGCTGCAAACCCTGGTGCTGGATGAAGCCGACCGTATGCTCGACCTGGGCTTCTCCGAAGAGCTTGCCAACATTTATCGCATGCTGCCGAAAAAGCGCCAGACCCTGCTGTTCTCCGCGACCTTCTCCGATGACATCCGCCTGCTCGCCGGGCAAATGCTCAACGACCCGCTGAGCATCGAAGTCAGCCCACGCAACGTTGCCGCCAACACCGTCAAGCAGTGGGTTGTGCCGGTGGACAAGAAGCGCAAGCCGGAGCTGTTTGTGCACCTGATGCGCAAAGGCCGTTGGAAGCAAGTGCTGGTGTTCGCCAAGACCCGCAACGGCGTAGACGCCCTGGTGGACAAGTTGCAGGGCCTGGGCATCAACGCCGACGGCATCCATGGCGACAAACCCCAAGCCACCCGCCAACGCGCACTGGACCGCTTCAAGGCCAGCGAAGTGCAAATCCTGGTGGCCACCGATGTGGCGGCCCGTGGCCTGGATATCGAAGACCTGCCGCTGGTGGTCAACTTCGACCTGCCCATCGTGGCCGAAGACTACATCCACCGTATCGGCCGTACCGGGCGTGCGGGCAACACCGGTGAGGCGATTTCCCTGGTGTGTGCCGACGAGGTGAACATGCTCTCGGCGATCGAGATGCTGACCCGTCAGACCCTCACCCGCAAGATGGAACCGGATTTCGAGCCGGAGCACCGCGTGCCGGACACCGATGCCAGCGGGCAGGTGGTCAAGAAGCCGAAAAAGCCGAAGAAGCCTAAAACGTCCGGCGGTGGCGGCAAGCGCAACCTGGGCAAGTGGGTGGACAGTGGGGAAGTGGCGCCGGCCGAGCCTTCGATCAAGCCGGTGCGCAAGGTGCCGGTTTTTAACACTGGGCCGCGTAAGAAGAAGTGATTGATCGTTCCCACGCTCCGCGTGGGAACGCATCCTGTGACGCTCTGCGTCACGAACCTAAAGCGGGACGCAGAGCGTCCCTGGCGGCATCCCCACGCAGAGCGTGGGAACGATCAGCGTTGGAGCCACTCCAACATCCCCAGCCCAGCCGCCCGGCCACTGGCAAAACACCCGGTCAGCAAATACCCACCGGTCGGCGCTTCCCAATCGAGCATTTCCCCCGCACAAAACACCCCAGGCAACGGCTTGAGCATCAACCGCTCATCCAGCGCTTCAAACGGCACACCACCCGCCGTGCTGATCGCCTCATCCATCGGCCGCGTTTTCACCAATGTCAGCGGCAACGCCTTGATATCCACCGCCAATTGCGCCGGATCGGTGAAGTGTTCAGCGGGCGTCAGCTCGCGCAACAACGCCGCTTTCACGCCATCCAATCCCAACTGACTGTGCAAATGCTTGCTCATCGAACGCGAGCCACGGGGCTTGGCCAATGCGGCCTGCACCTTGTCCAACGGCTTGCTGGGCAGTAAATCGATATGCACCGTGGCCGCACCGTCGCGGTTGATCGCTTCGCGAATCGGCGCCGACAAGGCGTAAATCAAACTGCCTTCAATGCCGGTGGCAGTGATCACGCATTCGCCCAACCGAGGCTTGTCATCCCCCAGGCCAATGGCGACGTTTTTCAACGGTGCGCCCGCGAATTTGCTGACCATCAACGCGCTCCATGCCGACACTTCAAACCCGCAGTTGCTCGGTTGCAGTCGCACATAGGGCAGGCCTTTGCCTTCAAACAGGTTGAGCCATGCACCGTCGGAGCCCAATCGCGACCAGCTGCCGCCGCCCAGGGCCAGCAGCACAGCGACGCTGTGGACAACTTTTTCGCCGTCCGGGCTGTGGATAAGTAAATCGCCCTCGGCATTCCAACCCGTCCACCGATGCCGGGTGTGGATAACCACACCTTGCTCCCGCAGACGCTTGAGCCAGGCGCGCAACAGTGGCGCGGCTTTCATATCGGTAGGAAATACCCGGCCGGAGGTGCCAACAAAGGTTTGAATACCCAGGCCATGGATCCATTCGCACAACGCCTCGGCACCAAAGCTGCGCAGCAACGGCGCCATGTGCGGCGCGCGTTCAGCGTAGCGCGACAGGAACGCCGGGTACGCCTCGGAGTGGGTGATGTTCATGCCGCCCACGCCGGCCAGCAGGAACTTGCGCCCCACTGAAGGCATGCCGTCGTACAGGTCCACGCGCACGCCCGCCTGGCTCAAGACTTCGGCGGCCATCAGCCCGGCGGGGCCGCCGCCGATAATGGAGACGTGGTGGGCAGAAGTCTGAGGCATGGGAAGGGCTACGGTGATGTGAATAGGCCGAGCATTCTACCCGACCATGACGCCGCTGCCTGATCAAAAAACGTACACTTTCCTACAGGCCATGCGGCTACTCGCTTGCAGCCGCTTACGCTCAAGTTATCCACAGGCCGTTCCACAGGCATTGTGGGTAACGCCCACAGCTCAATGACAGCCTGATGACGTCCACACCCGCTGCGCGCTGTGGTGCAGGATGCCGTGGCGGCGGGCGAGGGCGGGGCGGTCCTTGCTGTAACCGCCGCCGATCACGCCCATCACCGGTATGTCGCGGCCCAGGCAGTGGCGCATCACGCTTTCATCACGGGCGGCGACGCCTGCATCTGTCAGCTTGAGGTAACCAAGGGCGTCGTCCTTGTGCACATCCACGCCGGCGTCGTACAGCACCAGGTCCGGCTGGTAGAGCGGCAGCAGGTAGTTGAGCGCGTCATCCACCACCTTGAGGTAGTCGGCATCGCCCATGCCCATGGGCAGCGGGATGTCCCAGTCGCTCTGGGCCTTGCGTGCCGGGAAGTTCTTTTCGCAGTGCAGCGACACGGTGATGGCGTCCGGCGTGTCGTGCAGGATGCGTGCGGTGCCGTCGCCCTGGTGCACGTCGCAATCGAAGATCAGCACGCGATTGACCCGGCCGCTGGCCAACAGGTAATGGCTGATCACCGCCAGGTCATTAAAAATGCAGAAACCCGCCGGATAATCGTAATGGGCATGGTGGGTGCCGCCCGCCAAATGGCAGGCCAGGCCATGTTCGAGGGCTTGTTCGGCGGCCAGGATCGAGCCGCCCACCGCGCGCACCGTGCGCCGGGCCAGGGCTTCGCTCAACGGCAGGCCGAGGCGGCGTTGGTCTTCGCGGGACAGTTCGCCGCTCATGTAGCGTTCGATATACCCAGGTTCATGGGCCAGGGCCAAAATGTCTGCCGGGCACAGCGGCGGGCGCAGCAATTGGCTGTCTTCGGTCAGGCCGCTGTCCACCAGGTGGTCACGCAACAGGCGAAACTTGTCCATTGGGAACCGGTGGTCCGCCGGGAACTCAGGGCTGTAGTCTTCGTGGTAGATCAATGGCAAGGGCATGGGATTTTCTGACGGGAACCTGCGACGGATCTTAACAGCGCTGTACACTCACGCACATGGCAAGGCAGGGGGGACCCATGGAGCCGATACTGGAATTGGAAAGTGCACGCTTGGTGCTGCGCCAATGGCGCGACAGCGACCTGCCGGACTTTGCGCGCATGTGCGCCGACCCGCAGGTGATGCGCTACTTTCCGGCTCAATTGAGCCACTTGGAAAGCGCCGCGCTTATCGGCCGGATTCGCGGGCATTTTGCTGAATATGGCTTTGGTTTTTGGGCCTTGCAGCGCAAGGACACGGGCGAATTTATCGGCCTGACCGGGCTTGCGAATGTCAGCTTTGAAGCCGGCTTTACCCCGGCGGTGGAAATCGGCTGGCGCCTGGCCCGCGAACATTGGGGCCTGGGTTATGCCAGTGAGGCCGCCTGGACAGCGTTGCGCTGTGGTTTTGACCGCTTGCAACTGGACGAAATCCTGGCCTTCACCACCGAGAGCAATCTGCCCTCACAAAAAGTCATGCAGGCCATCGGTATGCATTACGATCCGCAGGCAGATTTTGAACACCCGAAAGTCGCAGCCGGTGACCCGCTGCGACCGCATGTTTTGTACCGCATCACCCGCGCCCAATGGTTGGACACGCTGCACGGATAAGCAGCCCGGAATGCCCTATTGATTGTAGGAGTTGCTCTATGAGCCAAGTATTGGAAGATCTGGTGGACTTGCTGACCCTGGAGCCGATCGAGGAGAACCTCTTTCGCGGCCGCAGCCAGGACCTGGGCTTTCGCCAGCTGTTCGGCGGCCAAGTGCTCGGCCAGTCACTGTCGGCGGCCAGCCAGACCGTAGAAGAAGCGCGGCATGTACATTCCCTGCACGGTTATTTCCTGCGCCCTGGCGATGCCGCGTTGCCGGTGGTGTATTCGGTGGACCGCGTGCGCGATGGTGGCAGTTTCAGCACGCGTCGTGTCACCGCGATTCAAAAGGGCAATCCGATCTTCACCTGCACGACCTCGTTCCAGTACGACGAACAAGGCTTCGAGCACCAGACCACCATGCCGGTGGTAGTGGGCCCGGAAAACCTGCCGTCGGAGCTGGAGCTGACCCAGCAACGTGCGCACTTGATCCCCGAGCACATGCGCGACAAGCTGCTGTGCCCCAAGCCCATCGAAGTGCGCCCGGTCACCGAAAAAGACCCGTTCAACCCGCAGCCGTCCGACCCGGTCAAGTACGTGTGGTTTCGTGCCGACGGTGCCTTGGCGGACACACCGGCGTTGCATAAATACCTGTTGGCCTATGCCTCGGACTTTGGCCTGCTGACCACCTCGCTGCTGCCCCATGGCAAGACCGTGTGGCAGAAAGACATGCAGGTCGCCAGCCTCGATCACGCGCTGTGGTTCCACGCCGACCTGCGTGCCGATGACTGGTTGTTGTACGCCATGGACAGCCCGTGGGCTGGCAACTCCAGGGGGTTCTCCCGGGGCAGCGTGTACAACCGCGCCGGGCAACTGGTGGCGTCGGTGACCCAGGAAGGTTTGATCCGCCATCGCAAGGATTGGGCATGAGCCTCGGCGACGTTAGGCACTGGGTGTTCGACATGGACGGCACCCTCACGGTGGCCGTGCATGATTTTGCCGCTATCCGCGTGGCGCTGGACATTCCACCTGAAGACGACATCCTCACGCACCTGGCGGCCTTGCCTGCGCCGGTTGCAGCCGCCAAGCACGCCTGGTTGCTGGAGCACGAGCGCGAGCTGGCCCTGGGTTCGGTGGCGGCGCAGGGCGCGGTGGAGCTGGTACAGGAATTGGCCGGGCGCGGTTACCGCCTGGGGATCCTGACCCGCAATGCGCGGGAGCTGGCCCATATCACCCTGGAGGCGATAGGCCTGGCGGACTGCTTTGCGATTGAGGATGTGCTGGGGCGCGATGATGCGCCGCACAAGCCGGATCCCGGTGGGTTGCTGAAACTGGCGGCGGCTTGGGACGTAGCACCCCGCGACATGGTGATGGTCGGGGATTACCGCTTTGACCTGGATTGTGGCCGGGCAGCGGGCACCAAGACGGTGTTGGTGAACTTGCCGGAGAACCCTTGGCCGGAATTGGCGGATTGGCATGCCGAGGATTGTGCGGCGTTGCGCCGAATGATCTAACCCGGGCGACAGAGAGCAAATGTGGGAGCTGGCTTGCCTGCGATAGCGGTGGGTCAGCTGACACTTTATCAACTGACAGTCCGTCATCGCAGGCAAGCCAGCTCCCACATTTTGATGGGGTTCCTTCAGGTGCTACTGGGCGAACAGTACCTTTTCTCCCTCTGGCGAGGTAAACATTTTGTCCCCGTCATGTCCCACCCCCGGCACTTCTACCAGCCGGTGGCCCAACTGCGGATGCCGCTGTTTGAGGTAATCAAAGTAGTTGTGGCCACGCATCAGCCGATACGCACCCTGGGTTTCGGCTTCGCAGCTTTTATCCAATGCCGGGTGGTTGGGGTCGGTGTCCTGCTGGCCCAATAGGTAAGTGATGTCGCGTGAGACGTAGTCTTGTTCCAGTTGCTGGGCACCTCGGCCCCCCACGTAATCCGGCAGGTTTTGCATGCCGTACTTCCAGTCGTTAAAGCCTGGGCAATTGGCGATGTCGAACGTCACCGGGCGCTGCGGGCTGAAGTACGCATAGGACGACGGGTTAGCCACCACATACCGCAGGCGGATGCCCTCGGAGTTCAGCAACGGGTGGTCGTGGCCGGTGAGGGCGAAGCGCTGCACCACTTGGCCGCCACCGGAATGCCCGGCGACCACGATTTCTTTCAGCGCCGGGAACAGTTTGTGGTTGCCCAAGTGCTTGATGATCTGGTCCAGAGCGCCATAAGAGCTGATCTGCCCTGGGCCGGTGGACGCTTCGCCGGCCATCCAGTCGTTACCCGTCCAACGCACCACCTCGTGGCCCAGGTGATTGCGCTTCACGTCGGCTTGATTGAGAAACTGCGGCGCGATCACCAGCGTAGTACCGCCCACCCCGGCATGCTCGGCGGCGTCGATGCCGCTTTGCAGGTAGGTTTGTGCATTGCGCAGGCGGCCATGCACGATGATCAATGCGCGTGTGACCTTGGGCAGTGGTTCGCGCCAATCCTGGCTCAGGCCCAGGCTGAGGTCGCCGGCCTCCAGATGAAAGCGATCGGGGCTGACCACCTTGACGCCGTGTTCGGCTGCGAAGGTGCAACAGGACACGAGCACACCCAGCAGTAACCCCCATCGTTTGATCATTTAGAGACTCTTGGCCGCGAAGGTATCGCATTGAGTGATCTGGCCCTGGGCGAAGCCGGTCTTGAACCAGCGCACGCGCTGGGCCGAGGTGCCGTGGGTGAACGAGTCTGGTACCACGCGCCCCTGGCCTTGTTGCTGCAAGCGGTCATCGCCGATGGCATTGGCTGCGTTCAGGGCTTCTTCGATATCGCCGGGTTCCAGCCAGTTCAGACGTTTTTGCGCATGGTTGGCCCACACGCCGGCAAAGCAGTCGGCTTGCAGCTCCTGGCGAACCAGCAGGCCACCGTCGCCTTCCATCTGCCGGCCCTGTTGGCGCGCCGCCTGGATCTTGGACGAGATGCCCAGTAACGTTTGTACGTGGTGCCCGATTTCGTGGGCGATCACGTAGGCCTGGGCGAAATCACCGGCGGCCTGGAAGCGTTGCGACATTTCCCGGAAGAAATCCAGGTCCAAGTACACCTGCTGGTCAGCCGGGCAGTAGAACGGGCCGCTGGCCGAGGTGGCGCCACCACAGGCTGAGTTCACCCGGCCACGGAACAGGATCAGTTTCGGGTTCTTATAGGCCAGCCCATTTTCCTGGAACACTTGGCCCCAGGTGTCTTCGGTATCGCCCAGCACAGCGCGCACAAAGTCGGCTTGCTCATCGTTGGCTGGCGGCGCTTGACGCGGCTGGGTACTGACCGATGGCGCCTGTTCCATCTGGCCGGTCAATTGACCAAGAATCTGCATCGGGTCCTGGCCGGTCAGCCAGCCAATGCCAACGATCAGCACGATGGCCGTGAGGCTCAGGCCCTTGCCGCCGCCGAAGCGCATACCGCCGCCGCCACCACTGTCGTTACGGGCATCCACCACGTTGTCGCTGCGTCGGCCTTTTTTCCATAGCATGGGAGCAATCCTCTGTGTGCAAACCGTGATTGATTATGGTCGGTATTAACGGCAATAGCCTTCGCCAGTGGCGACGATCAGGCAGTCTTTTTTATCTGCCAGCCATTTCAAGCCGGTGGCGGCGCCGTCGCCAGCGCGCAACAACTGCGGGCCGTCGGGGCGGATGAAGGCGATGCCGTCTTCGGTGGCCTCACCTTTGAAGGTGCCGGCGTCATCGGCGTCGAGGCCGTATTGCATGGTCAGCAGGTAGTGGCCACGGCCAATGCTGTCGTCCTTGGCGATGGTCAGGTGCAAGCCTTCGACACCGACCCACTTGCCTACCCATTTATCGGTCGGCGGAGTCTCGGGCACCAGGGTCGCTTGCACGGAAGCCGGCGCGGGCTTGGGGGCTTCTTTCGGGGTTTTATCGCAGGCGGCGAGCAGGGCGAGGGCAGACAGGGCAAAGAGGATTTTTTTCATAGCGGCAAGGCCTTGGTTAAATAGTGTGCAACGCCGGGGCGAGCGTGCAGCGTTGGACTCGGATCCATCGATTTAGTGCGCTGTTCGCCCAGTGTTTGGTTATGCTCTTGGGGCAGACTCCGGCCCGGCTGCTAGATTACCGGGTTGAGCGCGACTTGGTTCAGCGCTCAGCGTCCCGCTCGCCACACAAGAGAATTCAATGACTGTTAGTACCCCGCTCTCCGGCGTCAACCATCCGTTCAAAGGCATCCTGCTGATTGTGCTGGCGACGTTCCTGTTCTCCAGCCACGACGCCTTGTCCAAATACCTGGCCGGGTTTTACCCGATCGTGATGGTGGTGTGGGCGCGGTACATGGTGCACACCTTGCTGATGGCCGGGATCTTTCTGCCGCAATCGGGCCTGCGCGTGTTGCGCAGCAAGCGGCCGGGCATGCAGGTGGTGCGGGCGTTATGCCTGTTGGGCACCAGCCTGTTCTTCACCACAGCGCTGCATTACATCCCGTTGGCCGAAGCCACTGCGGTGAACTTCCTGGCGCCGATCCTGGTGACGGCGCTGTCGGTGCCGTTGCTCGGTGAGCACGTGACCCGAGGCCAGTGGCTAGCGGTGATCTGCGGGTTTATCGGCGTGGTGATCATTATCCACCCCGGCGGCGAGCTGTTTACCCCGGCGGTGTTGCTGCCGCTGTGTTCGGCGCTGTTCTTCTGCTTCTACCAGTTGCTCACGCGCATCCTCAGCCAATACGACAGCCCGACCACCAGCAACTTCTTCGCCGGCCTGTGCAACACCTTGGTGATGAGTGCAATGGTGCCGTTCTTCTGGCAAGTGCCGACGCTGTGGCACGCGGTGATGATGCTGGCGCTGGGCACCTGCGGGATGACCGCGCACCTGATGCTCACCCAGGCGTTCCGCTTCGCGGCGCCGGCCTTGCTGGCGCCGTTTGGCTATTGCCAGATCGTGTTTGCGGGGTTGTTGGGCTGGCTGGTATTCAGCCATACCCCCGATATGACCACGGTGGTGGGTATCGGGGTGATCTGTATGAGCGGGTTAGCCGCTGCCTGGCAGCAGCGGCGCAGGTAGATCAAACGTCTACGGTAGGGATCTTGCGCGGCGCCATGAAGTACATCCACACCAGTGCGATGAAGTACATCGCCGGGATCAGGGTGAACAACACCGTGTAGTTGTTGTTGGTCACCGTGAGGATATGGCCGACGATCTGGGTCATGAACATGCCGCCGATGGCCGCGCACATGCCGCCGAAACCGAACACCGTGCTCATCATGTGCTTGGGCGTGTAGTCCATCACCAGGCTCCAGATGTTGGCGGTCCAGGCCTGGTGCGCGCCGATGGCCAGGGAGATGGCAAACACCGCGACCCACAGCTGGCTGGAGCCGGCCGCCATGATGACGCCGACGATGCAGCAGGCGAACAGCAGCATCGACAACAGCCGCGCCTTGATCGAGTTCATCCCACGGCCAATCAGGAATGACGACAGGATCCCGCCCCCGACGCTGCCAAAGTCGGCGGTGAGGTAAATGATGATCAGCGGAATGCCCATCTGGGTCACGTTGATGCCCAGGTTGTATTGCTGATTCAAGAACGGCGGCAGCCAATACAGGTAGAACCAGAACACCGGCGCGGTCAGCGAGTAGGCGAGGGCGAAGGCCCAGGTGCCACGCATGCGCAGGATGCGGCTGAACGGCACGCGGGGTTGTTCGGGTTCGACTTCCTGTTGCACGTAGTCCAATTCGGATTGTTTAACCGTGGGGTGGTCTTCCGGGTTGTAATACTTCAAGCCCCAGAGCACCAGCCAGATACCGCCCAGTGCCGACATGCACAGGAACGCTGCCTGCCAGCCCCACACGTGCAGGATCAACGGCAGCAGCATGGGCGTCATCATCGCGCCGACGTTGGTGCCGGCGTTGAAGATGCCGGTGGCCACTGCCCGTTCACCCGCCGGGAACCACAAGCGTGTGGTCTTGACGCAGGCCGGGTAGTTGGCGGCTTCGGTCAGCCCGAGGATAAACCGGCAGACCATAAAGCCGACCGCCGAGGTGGCCAGGCCATGGGCGCCGGTGGCCAGGCTCCACAGCAGCACGGCGCAGAAGAACACGCGCTTGACGCCAACCCGGTCAATCAGGCGGCCTTGCAGCACAAAGCCGATGGCGTAGCCGACCTGGAACCAGAAGTTGATGTTGGCGTAGTCCATCGCCGTCCAGCTCATTTCCTTGGCGAGGATCGGTTGCATCACGCCCAGGGCGGCGCGGTCGATGTAGTTCAAAGTGGTGGCAAAGAACACCAGGGCCAGCATGCCCCAGCGCGTTTTACCCACGGCCAGGGCACCGCGGATCTTGTCGCCGATGCCGGCGTGCGGGTTGCCCGGGCGCGCGGCCAGGGCTGAATTTTGCAGAGGCATGAGGTTTGTACCCGTTTTTTGAAATTCTTATGGTGTGTTCTGGGTCTTTGTTACGTGAGCGAATTGCCCGGTCGATGGTGCGCAGTGGTTAAAAAGTCGTCAATTCGCCAAAGGGGCTTAGTGTTCGATAATCGCACCAAAAACTAACCGGTTCGTACATTTTAATTGCTGCCTGTAGGCTGGGGGCGAATAATTTGCCACAAACAACAATTGCCGGGAGTCTTCCATGCAACGTTCTATCGCCACTGTGTCCTTGAGCGGCACCCTGCCGGAAAAACTCGAAGCCATCGCCGCCGCCGGGTTTGATGGGGTGGAGATCTTTGAGAACGACTTGTTGTATTACGACGGCAGCCCTCGGGAAGTTAGGCAGATGTGTGCCGACCTCGGCATCGCCATCACCCTGTTCCAGCCGTTTCGCGACTTCGAAGGCTGCCGCCGTGATCGCCTGGCGCGCAACCTGGAGCGCGCCGAACGCAAATTCGATCTGATGCAAGAGCTAGGCACCGACCTGGTGCTGGTGTGCAGTAACGCCTCGGCCGACAGCGTGGGTGACGAACGCATTCTGCTCGATGACCTGAGCCTGCTGGCCGAACACGCGGCCAAGCGCGGCCTGCGCATCGGCTATGAAGCGTTGGCCTGGGGCAAGCATGTGAACACCTGGCAGCAGGTATGGAACCTGGTGCGCCAGGTCGATCACCCAAGCCTGGGCGTGTTGCTCGACAGCTTCCACACCTTGTCGCTCAAGGGCGACCCGAGTGGCATCGCCCAGATCCCCGGCGACAAGATTTTCTTTGTGCAAATGGCCGACGCGCCGATCCTGGCCATGGATGTGCTGGAGTGGAGCCGGCATTTCCGTTGCTTCCCCGGCCAGGGCGAATTTGACCTGGCGGGCTTTCTCGCGCCGATCATCCAAAGTGGCTACACCGGGCCCTTGTCCCTGGAAATTTTCAACGATGGCTTCCGCGCCGCGCCCACTCGTGCGAATGCGGCAGATGGCTTGCGCTCGTTGCTGTACCTCGAGGAAAAAACCCGCCAGCGCCTGGCGCAAGAGGCACCCGCTGCGCCAGTGGACATCCTGTTTGAAACCCCGGCGGCCAGCGAGTACGACGGGATCGAATTCCTCGAATTTGCCGTGGATGAAAGCCTTGGCGCCAAACTGAGCAATTGGCTGGAACGCCTGGGGTTTGCCAAGGCCGGCCAGCATCGCTCGAAGAATGTGAGCCTGTTGCGCCAGGGCGATATCAATCTGATCCTCAACTGCGAACCCTATTCCTTCGCCCACAACTTTTTCGAGGCCCATGGCCCGTCGCTGTGCGCCACCGCAATTCGGGTCAAGGACAGTGCCAAGGCCCTGGAGCGGGCGGTGGCCTACAAGGGCCAGCCTTATCGCGGCCTGGTCGGCCCCAACGAACTGGAATTGGCCGCCGTGCGTGCACCGGATGGCAGCCTGATTTACCTGGTCGACCCCAGCGAAGGCGGGCTGTACGACACCGATTTCAACCTGCAAACGGCTGCGCCCGCCAGTGGCGGCTTGCTGCGCATCGACCATATGGCCATGGCGCTGCCGGCCGACAGCCTCGACAGTTGGGTGTTGTTCTACAAAAGCCTGCTGGATTTCGAAGCCGATGACGAAGTGGTCCTGCCCGACCCCTACGGCCTGGTGAAAAGCCGTGCATTGCGCAGCCGTTGCAGTTCGATTCGCCTGCCGTTGAATATCTCCGAAAACCGCAACACCGCGATTTCCCACGCGCTCTCCAGCTATCGCGGTTCGGGCGTGCACCACATTGCCTTCGATTGCGCGGATATTTTCGCCGAGGTACGCCGGGCCAAAGAGGCCGGTGTGCCGTTGCTGGATATCCCGCTCAACTATTACGACGACCTGGCGGCACGCTTCGATTTCGACGAGGAGTTCCTCAGTGAGTTGGCGTATTACAACGTGCTGTACGACCGCGACGCCCAGGGTGGTGAGTTGTTTCATGTGTACACCGAGGCGTTCGAGGGGCGGTTTTTCTTCGAGATCATCCAGCGCAAGAATGGCTATGCCGGCTACGGCGCTGCCAACGTGGCGGTGCGTCTGGCGGCGATGGCCAAGTCGCGCAGTGGGGCTGTACGCCAGGCTCGGCTATAACCGCAAGGCAGGTGCTTCCTTCGGGGAGCGCCGCGGCCCATAATCAGCGCCTGCACAACAATGGCCGTGAGCGCAACATGACCTCGAGTCCCGATCTCCCCGCGGTAGCTGACGCACCGCGCAAGAGTCGCAAGAACAATCCGGAAAAGACCCGGGAGAATATTCTCCAGGAAGCCATTGTCGAGTTTGTTCAACAGGGCCTGGCCGGCGCTCGCGTAGACGCCATCGCCGAGCGCATTCACACCTCCAAGCGCATGATCTATTACTACTTCGGCAGCAAGGAGCAGCTATACGTCGAGGTGCTGGAAAAGCTCTACGGTGATATCCGCAACACCGAAACGCGCATGAACCTCACCGCCCTGGAGCCGCGTGAGGCGATTCGCCGGCTGGTGGAATTCACCTTTGATCACCACGACCAGAACGTGGATTTCGTGCGCATCGTCAGCATCGAAAACATCCACAACGCCGAGTACGTCAAACGCACCGAGACCATCAAGGCGATGAACAGCAAAATCCTGGAAGGGTTGGGGGAGACCCTGCGCCGCGGGGCTGAGTTGGGGCTGTTTCGCGAAGGGCTGGAGCCGCTGGATGTGCACTTGCTGATCAACTCGTTCAGTTTCTACCGGGTGTCCAACCGGCACACCTTCAGCGAGATTTTCCAGATCGAACTGTCGGATGAGACGATCAAGCAGCGCCATCGGGAAATGATTTGCGAGTCGGTGTTGCGCTACCTGCAAGCCTGAGAACTGATCGTTCCCACGCAGAGTGAGGGAACGATCATGATGGGGTTGCATACCTAGATATTCATGCTCTGGAAGTGCGCCAGCATTCTGTCTGCATCCGCCACTTCGCCGCTGAACAACTCAAATGCCTTCACCGCCTGAAACACCGCCATATTGCCGCCATCCAGGGTACGGCAACCCAAGGCGCGCGCGTCGCGCAGCAGTTGGGTTTCCAGCGGGAAGTACACAATTTCCGCCACCCACAATTCAGCCCGCAACAACGCCGCAGGCACAGGCGTGCCGGGCAGCTTGGCCATGCCCATCGGCGTGGTGTTCACCAGGCCATCGGCCTCGGCCATGGCGTTTTCCAAGTGGCTGCCGACCTGAGCGCGACCGACGCCGAACTGCTGGGCAAGGTTATCCACAAGGTCCTGGGCGCGAGTGCGGTCGACATCGAAGATGCTCAAGTACTCCACGCCTTCTGCCAACAGTGCATGGGCCACTGCCGCGCCCGCACCACCGGCGCCCATCTGCACCACGCGTTGGCGCGGCACGTTGTGCAAGTTGCGCCGAAAGCCTTCGGCGAACCCCAGGCAGTCGGTGTTATGGCCAATGCGCTTGCCGTCCTTGAACACCACGGTGTTGACCGCACCAATGCCCCGGGCCTCATCGGAAAGTTCATCGAGCAACGGCAGAATCGCCTGCTTGCACGGGTAAGTAATGTTCAAACCGGTGAAGTGCATCAACTCAGCGGCCCGTAGTAATTCCGGCAGGGCTTTGAGGTCCAGGTGCAGCGGCTCCAGGTCGATCAGGCGATACAGGTAGCGCAAGCCTTGGGCGTCGCCTTCCTGCTCATGCAGTGCCGGTGTGCGTGAGGCCTGGATGCCGGCGCCGATCAGGCCAGCGAGAATGCGTGGTTTCATTACGTGCGTCCCTTCAGCGTCAGGCTGAAATGTTCCAGGGCTAGGTGGTAGCCATGGCTGCCAAACCCGGCCAGCACGGCCTGGGCGATCGGTGACACAAACGAGTGATGACGAAAGGCTTCACGGGCATGCACGTTGGATAAATGCACTTCGATCACTGGCACTTCACTGGCCACCAGGGCATCGCGGATCGCGACCGAAGTGTGAGTCCAGGCCGCCGGGTTGATCACAATACCCGCGCAGCGGTTGCGGGCGCCGTGGATCCAGTCAAGCAATTCGCCCTCGTGGTTGGTCTGGCGAAACTCGATCTTCAGCCCGAGCTTGTCGGAGCTGCGACCACACAGGGTGGCAATGTCGGCCAGGGTTTCATGGCCATAAGTGGCAGGCTCGCGGGTGCCGAGCAGGTTGAGATTGGGGCCGTTGAGCACCAGCACGATGGGCGGCATAGAGGCTTCTCCACAGTTCTTATTGGTTGTGGAGTCAAAATGTACTGGTTGGTTAATTTGGTCAATGGATGGCTGCGGATCTGTTCGGTGATCGAACGTTTAATCAGTGCAATTGCTGGATTACCGGCTGATGGGCATTCGGTTGAAGTATTGCGCGAGGTTGCTGAACGAGGCGGACTTTCGAGCATTGACCGGGTCGTTCCAGTCGTTGGCATCCCTGGTTACAACCCGGCATTCGCCGGGTTTTTTGTGCTTACTAATCTGTGAAACAGCTTCGGGAATAGGAGCCGGTTGTCGGGTGGCAGAGGGAAATTGTTACCTGACGGAAAATAACCTAACGGATGGGTTACGATGAGAGTAGGTGCTTACAAAGGCTATGTCATTTCGGTGTTTATCAGGGATGAGCATTGCCCGCCCCATGTGCATGTCAGGGGCAAGGGATGGGATGCGCGGTTTCGTTTCAGTTTCCTGGATGGGGAAGTTGAGTTGTGGGATGTAGAGCCTGAACGCAGACGGCCACCCATGGCGGTACTGAAGGAAATACGCGCGACGATCATGCAGCGGCACTACTTGGCGCGGGCACGCAGGATCTGGTGGGAAAAACTGCAGACGGTTTGCCTGGAGAATCATTCCTGGAATTGGGAAACGGATGAACTCATTCCTGGATTGGTCATTCAGCGTGGTGTTTACGTGATTGCACGTGCCCGACACGATGTCGTAGGGCAGAAAACAATTTTGAATCTGGTCAGAGCCCCAGGTTTTGTGGAGATCGATTTATGAGAAAGATCATAAAAGCCAAAGTCACACCTTATGTACCTCTCACTGAAGCCGACGTTGACAAGGCAATCGCCCGAGGACGCAGGTTGAAACGCCTGTACGCCAACGCCAGTAACGTACGTTATGAAAACGATTGCCTCTCCATTGGCTTCAGCGATGGCAGCCGCGTGGTGTTGCCGGTGGCTGGCCTGCCGGAGTTCGAAGGGTTTTCAGAGAAGGATTTCCAGCAGTTGGAAGTGACTTTCGGAGGCAAGGCGATTAGCTGTGAAGCGCAGGACCTGGATGTTTCGATCACAGGGTTGATCGCTACAAGCCAGCCGCTGATGGACCTGGCAACCAGCCTGGTGGCATCGCGCAATGGTCGCAAAAGCAGCGCGGCCAAGACCGCAGCGGCCCGGGCCAATGGCAAGAAGGGGGGCCGGCCACGCAAGGAAGTACCGCAGCCCCCAGAGACAACAGACACTTGAATAACCAACAGGGGAACTGTAGGAGCGAGCAAGCTCGCTGCTACAACCCGCAGATTTATCGGCGGGTCAGCAACACACCCGACTCCATATGGTGCGTCCACGGGAACTGGTCAAACATTGCACACTGGGAGATCCGGTGCGTGTCGTGCAGTTGCGCGATGTTCGCCGCCAGCGTCTCCGGGTTGCAGGAGATGTACAGGATGTTGTCGAAGCGCCGGGTCAGCTCGCAGGTGTCCGGGTCCATGCCAGCGCGGGGCGGGTCGACGAAGACGCTACCGAATTCGTAGCTTTTCAGGTCGATGCCGTGCAGGCGGCGGAACGGGCGCACGTCATTCAGGGCTTGGGTGAGTTCTTCGGCGGAGAGGCGCACCAGGGTGACGTTATCCACGCCATTTTCATCCAGGTTGCTCAGGGCCGCATTCACCGAGGTCTTGCTGATCTCGGTGGCCAGCACCTTGCGCACGCGGGTCGCCAGCGGCAGGGTGAAGTTGCCGTTGCCGCAATACAGCTCCAGCAAATCGTCCGGGCGATCGCCCAGCGCTTCGTAGGCCCAGTTGAGCATCTTCTGGTTCACCGTGCCGTTGGGCTGGGTGAACGCGCCTTCGGGTTGGCGGTAGCTGAAGGTGCGCCCACCGACGTCGAGTTTCTCCACCACGTAGTCGTGGCCGATCACATCGCGCTTGCCCTTGGAACGGCCGATGATGCTCACATTCAGCTCAGCGGCCAATGTGTTTGCGGCGGTGTGCCAATGTTCGTCCAGCGGGCGGTGATAACACAGGGTGATCATCGCGTCGCCGGCCAGGGTGGTGAGGAACTCCACCTGGAACAGCTTGTGGCTCAGGGCGGCGCTGGCTTGCCAGGCGGCCTTGAGTTGCGGCATCAACTGGTTGATGCGCTGGCTGGCGATGGGGAACTCTTCGATGAGGATCGGCGTGCGCTTGTCCTCCTGGGAGAACATCGCGTAGTGGCGCTCGCCGCCTTCGCGCCACAGGCGGAACTCCGCGCGCAGGCGGAAGTGCTGCAGCGGCGAGTCGAAGACCTGCGGCTCGGGCGCGTCGAACGGTGCGAGCAGGTCACGCAGGCGCGTGACCTTGTCTTGCAGTTGAGCGGTGTAGCTTGCGGCGTCGAAAGTCATGCGTTGAACCAGCCCAGCTTGATCACAAACAGGATCGACAGGATCACCAGTGCCGGGTTCAGCTCACGGTAGCGGCCCGAAAGCAGCTTGATGGCGGTCCAGGCGATGAAACCGAAGGCGATGCCGTTGGCGATGGAGTAAGTGAAGGGCATCGCCAGGGCGGTGATCACCACCGGCGCTGCCACCGTAATGTCGTCCCAGTCGATTTCGGCCAGGCCTTGGCTCATCAGCACCGCCACAAACAGCAAGGCTGGCGCGGTAGCATAGGCCGGTACGCTGGCGGCCAATGGCGAGAAGAACAGCGCCAGCAAAAACAGGATCGCGACCACGATGGCGGTCAAGCCGGTACGGCCACCGGCGCTCACGCCTGCGGCCGATTCGATGTAGCTGGTGGTGGTCGAGGTACCCAGCAGGGAACCGGCCATGGCAGCGGTACTGTCGGCGATCAGTGCACGGCCCATTTTCGGCATATGGCCGTCCTTGCCCATCAGGCCGGCGCGCTTGGCGACGCCGATCAGGGTGCCGGAGTTGTCGAACAGGTCAACGAACAGGAAGGCGAAGATCACGCTGACCAGGCCGATGTCCAGCGCGCCCTTGATATCCAACTGCAGGAAGGTCGGCGCCAGGGACGGCGGTACTGAGGTCACACCGATGAACGGCGTGAAGCCCAGGACGATGGAGGCGACGGTCACCGCCAGGATGCCGATCAGCACCGCGCCGCGTACGGCCAGGGCTTCCAGCGCGACGATCAGCACGAAACCCAGGGTCGCCAGGATCGGCGCCGGTTGTTTCAGGTCGCCCAGGCCCACCATGGTGGCCGGGTTGCTCACCACGATACCGGCGTTATGCAGGGCGATCAGCGCCAGGAACAGGCCGATGCCGGCGGCAATCGCCGAGCGCAGCGGCAGGGGGATGGCGTTGATGATCCACTCACGAATGCGGAAGATCGACAGCAAGAAAAACAGCACCGCCGAAATGAATACCGCGCCCAGCGCCACCTGCCAGGTGTGGCCCATGTGCAGGACCACGGTGTAGGTGAAGAAGGCGTTGAGGCCCATGCCCGGTGCCAGGGCAATCGGGTAGTTGGCGATCAGGCCCATCACGGTCGAACCGATGGCCGCCGCCAGGCAGGTGGCGACAAACACCGCGCCCTTGTCCATGCCGGTCTCGCCGAGGATGCTCGGGTTCACGAACAGGATGTAGGCCATGGCCAGGAAGGTGGTGATCCCCGCGAGAATCTCGGTGCGCACATTGGTGTTGTGGGCTTTGAGTTGAAACAGCTTTTCCAGCATGCCGGCTCCCTGTGACGCTAGTGTGCGTCGTGATTTGTTGACCTCTAAGTCAAAGCACAAACTGCGCCAAACGCTTGTGGTTTCAGAGAGGATCGGAAAAAGCGGCGCATCATACCAGCAGCCGAGGCTGTGTGGCGCATGGGCTTGAGGCATACTGCGCCGACGTTCAACAGCCGGTCATCGACAGCATGAAAAAAGCCAACCCGTGGAGTCTAGCTCTGATCGCCAGTATCAGCCTGTGGCTGGGCGCAGCACCGGCGTGGGGCGCGACTGCACCGGCCTTGAGCGAGGTACGGGTGTTCAAGGTGGAATCGGCCGACTGCAGCGAAGCGATCCCGGAGCGGGTCAACACCACCCAGATGTGCGAGCACCGCGGGCCCACCCAGGTCTCGGTGATGGAAGTCGGCCTGGGCAACAGCCCCATGGGCCGCTTTAACGGCGCAGAGTTGAATGGGCAACGCACAGCGGTGTGCCAGGTCGGCAACATCAGTGAGGCGTGCAACGGCGTGGGCACCTTGATGGGCTACATCTATGTGTTCGACCTGAACGTCCAGGCCCAGGGCTGGTTCGAATTCACCAATACCTCGATCAACCCACCGCAAAACACCCTGAAAGCCCAGCTCAATATCCGCTGATCAATCATCTTGAACGCTCAAAACACCCGGAAGTCGTACCCCTAAGACGGCGATTTTCCTGAACGCCGCGGATGTACTTCAACCCGTGAGGTGTTTATGAGCGCGACCCCCCATGGCGCGGCGGCCCAGCCGTTCGTCGCCCACCCGATACGCCTGACACTCAACGGCCAGGCTCGCCAACTGAACGTGTTGCCCTGGACCACCTTGCTGGACTTGCTGCGTGAGCAGTTGGACCTGGTAGGCAGCAAAAAAGGCTGCGACCACGGCCAGTGCGGCGCCTGCACCGTGTTACGTGACGGCAAACGCGTGAATGCCTGCCTGACCCTGGCCGTGATGTGCGACGGCGCCGAATTGACCACCATCGAAGGCCTGGCCGACGGCGACCAACTGCACCCCATGCAACAGGCCTTTATCCAGCACGACGCGTTCCAGTGCGGCTATTGCACCCCCGGCCAGATCTGTTCTGCCGTGGGCCTGGCCAATGAAGGCCGCGCCCACGACCGTGCGCAGATCCAGGAGTTGATGAGCGGCAACCTGTGCCGCTGCGGCGCCTACAACAACATCCGCGATGCCATCGAAGACGCGCTGCCGGCCTGCCGCCGCCAGGGAGGTGAGTCATGAACCCCTTCCACTACAGCAGGCCGACCGATGTGCAGCAGGCCGTTCAGATGAGCAGCGGCGCCTCGCGCTTTATCGCCGGTGGCACCAACCTGCTGGATCTGATGAAGGAAAACATCAGCCATCCCGAGCATCTGATCGACATCACCGGCTTGCCGCTGCACGACATTCAAGAGACCGCCGAGGGTGGCCTGCGTATCGGTGCGCTGGTGAGCAACGCCGACCTGGCCTGGCACCCACTCATTGAGCAGCGTTACCCGTTGCTGTCCCAGGCCATCCTCGCCGGGGCGTCCCCGCAGTTACGCAACATGGCCAGTACCGGCGGCAATCTGTTGCAGCGCACCCGTTGCTATTACTTCTACGACGCCGCGGCGCCGTGCAACAAGCGCCAGCCCGGCAGCGGCTGCCCGGCGCGCGACGGTTTGAACCGTATCCATGCGATCCTCGGCGCCAGTGAGCAGTGCGTGGCCACCCATCCTTCGGACATGTGCGTGGCCCTGGCGGCGCTTGCGGCGCGGGTGCATGTAGAAGGACGCGGCGGCGCGCGGGTGATCGAGTTCGCCGACTTCCATCGCTTGCCAGGCGATGCGCCGCAACGTGACAACCAGTTGGCCGACGATGAGCTGATCACCGCGATTGAACTGCCCGCCGATCACTTGGCCCGCCACAGCCACTACCTGAAGATCCGCGACCGTGCCTCCTATGCCTTCGCCTTGGTTTCGGTGGCTGCCGCCTTGGAGCTGGACGGTGATGAAATCATCGACGCCCGCCTGGCCTTGGGCGGTGTGGCGCATAAACCCTGGCGTGACCGCGCAGTGGAAGCCTTGCTGATCGGCCGCACGGTCAGCCGCGAAACCTTCAGCGCCGCCGCCGATGCCCTGCTGCAAGACGCCGAACCGTTGGAACACAACGGCTTCAAGATCAAGCTGGCCCGGCGCGCAATCATTCGTGCCCTGAGCGACGCCGCCGTCGCAGGAGAACAGCCATGAGCGCCATCGGTAAACCCCTGGACCGTGTCGACGGTCTGCTCAAGGTCACCGGCCAAGCACGCTACGCCGGTGAATTTCCCGAGGACGGCCTGCTGCATGGCAGCGTGGTGTCGAGCACTATCGCCAAAGGCCGGGTGCTGCGCATCGATGCGTCCAAGGCGTTGGCGTTGCCGGGTGTGGTGGACGTGATCCATCACCTCAATCGGCCGAAAATCGCCAGCTATGATGAGGCGTTCGCCGATGCCGATGCGGCCGATGGCTCGCCTTTTCGCCCGCTGTATAACGACCGCGTACTCTACAGTGGCCAGCCCTTGGCCTTGGTGATTGCCGATAACCTCGAACTGGCGCGGCACGCTGGCTCGCTGGTGCAGATCGACTACGCGCCTGAAGCCTTCGAAACCGACCTGCTCACCCAGCAAGCGGCGGCGCACCCGTCGCCCCAGACCCCACCCAAACCGCGCGGCAACTTCGAGGCTGAATGGGCCGGTGCCGCAATCAGTCTGGACTTGCACTACAGCACGCCCATCGAGCACCACAACCCGATGGAGTCCCACGCCAGCACCGTGCTGTATCAGCCCGACGGCACCCTGCATATTCACGACAAGACCCAGGGCCCGCAGAACTGCCAGGCCTATGTGCAAAAAGTCTTCGGCCTGGATAAGAGCCAGGTGCGCATCTTTGCCGCTTTCGTCGGCGGTGCCTTCGGTTCGGGCCTGCGCCCGCAATACCAATTGCCGCTCGCGGTGATGGCGGCCATGGCGCTCAAGCGTTCGGTGCGGGTCACCCTGACGCGCCAGCAGATGTTCACCTTCGGCTATCGTCCGCGCACCTTGCAGCGTTTGCAGATGGGCGCCGCCGCCAATGGTCGCTTGCTGGCGCTGGGGCATACCGCGATTGGCCAGACCTCGCGCTTTGAGGATTTCAGCGAGCACGTGGTGGAGTGGAGCGGCATGCTCTATCACTGCGACAACGTGCAACTGACCTACAAGCTGGTGCCGCTGGACGTCTTTACTCCGCTGGATATGCGTGCTCCCGGTGCAGCACTTGGCGTGCTTGGCTTGGAGTGCGCCATGGACGAACTGGCCTGCGCCTTGGCCATCGATCCGGTGCAATTGCGCCTGATCAACTACGCCGAACGCAACCAGAACGAAGACAAACCCTGGTCGAGCAAGGCCCTGCGCGAGTGCTACAGCGAAGGCGCCGAACGTTTCGGCTGGAGCCAGCGCAACCCGGAACCGCGCAGCATGCGTGACGGCCGCCAACTGATCGGCTGGGGCATGGCCGGTGGGGTGTGGGAAGCCATGCAGATGAAAGCCAGCGCCAAGGCCCGCATCGATAGCAACGGCAAACTCACCGTGAGCAGTGCCACCACGGACATCGGCACGGGCACCTACACAGTGATGACCCAGATTGCCTCTCAAACCAGTGGCGTGGCGATGGCCGATATCAGCTTTCTGCTGGGGGATTCGTCATTGCCCACGGCGCCGTTGCAGGGCGGTTCGTTTACCGTGTCTTCCGTCGGCACCGCCGTGCAGCAAGCGTGCGAAGCGCTCAATGCCAAGTTGCTGGAGATCGCCCGGCAGACTTACCCGGTATTTAAGGATGCCGATTCCATTCGGTTTGAAGACGGCCAGCTACAGAGCGGTGACGTGAGTGTGTCGTTGGCGCAACTGGTCAAGGACAGCGGTGAAGAAGCCTTGCAGGTACAGGTCGACAGCGAGCCCGACAAGAAGCGCGAGAGCTATGCCAGCGCTACCCACTCGGCGGTGTTCGTCGAAGTGCGCGTCGATGAAGACCTGGGCACCATCAAGGTCAGCCGTGTGGTCAGCGCGGTAGCCGCCGGGCGCGTGGTCAACCCGAAGATGGCCCGCAGCCAGATCCTCGGCGGCGTGGTATGGGGCATTGGCATGGCGCTGCATGAAGAGACTCAGGTCGACCACCAATTGGGACGCTACATGAACCACAGCCTGGCCGAATACCACATCCCGGTTAACGCCGATATCGGCGAGATTGACGTGCTGTTTGTCGAAGAACACGACGAGGTGGTCAATGCGCTGGGTTCCAAGGGCGTAGGGGAGATCGGTATCGTCGGCGTGGCGGCGGCGGTGGCGAATGCGATTCACCATGCCACCGGCAAGCGGGTGCGGGAGTTTCCTGTAACGCTGGATAAGGTGCTCTGACACAGCCCCTTAAGGGGTTGCACATTTTCAACGCTCTGCGAGGTCAATATAGATCTGCGTTTTGTCTCGGGATTGAACGACAGAGGTTGAGACATTCGCAGGCGCGTTGTCCACAGTAACCCCTGTTGCGCCTGTCAGTGTATCGAGGCCTTGAACATCTTTATACTTAAACACATGGTAGCTGCCGACCCGTGCAATCCATTTTGTTCGGGGGGCGGCAGCTTGATCTTGCTCGATCACGTTGGCCGCATAATAGTTCATGTTTTTAATACGCCTGGCGATGGGCTCCACCGAGGGCACGTCAATTGCTTTAACTCGAATGCCATATTTTCGCATCGTCAGAAGAAGATTTTTATTGGTGTAGGGCTCATGGGCGACATGCGCGCGGTCAATTAACCTCAACCGTTCCCTCAATGCTTGAGAAAACTCACCCGTCTCGAAAAACCTATCAAGGTCTGGCTGCAAAGAGTGTTCAAAGCCCTCTGAATACAGCAGGCTCACATTATTGGCTTTGAATGTAGGCGCTTCATCCATAAGCACTCGCAACACCGCCGATTGCGTATGGTCTTCGCCAAAAATCATACCGGGTGATTTTTGGAGTACGGAATTGATGACTTCTTTGGGCGGTGTGTTGGATGGCAGGTCCGAATGAATGGGCATCGTTTTCGGTTTTGCTTTTTTTAGGTAGTGATCTGCATCTTGCTTCAGCCGTTTATCTACTTTCCCGGACGCTTCTGATGAAGAGGCTTCCCCCTCGCGGGGATAGTCGTAAGCGCCGGGATCAAATGGCTGCGTTCGAGAGCTTCCTGATTGCCAAGGGAATTTTATCCCCCCAGGCCCATTGATCGGCGTCCACTCTCCCTGCGCAGTGGCCTGCACGGTCATCACAGGTTTTTTGGTCAATGGGTCAATGATCTGGGCATAACCATCACTGAGCTTAAACCGGCCGTCGATCTCATGTACTTGGCTGTTTCCTGCGTCATCGGTTATTCGGATCATCCATCGGTCTTCGCCGTTGGGCCCCTTGATTTGATAGATGCCTTTGGCGTTTGGGGTAACGCCTGAGATCAGTTGCTCACCCTCTGGTACCACATGGCTGCTGATGTCCTTCCATTGAGATGGACGTAGACGATTGACTGTCGATTCGCCGGCCCCTACAGGGGGGGCGGTATCTGGCGGGTAGTGGGGGGGCGAAGGTGCCTCGCCGGGTTTTACCGTAGGCGCCTTGAGTTCGTTAACGGCACCTTCCCCCGCTTTGCCAGCCTTTACGATACGCGGTATCGCCACAGTTGCGGCATTGAACACGCCGAATATGATTCGTTGGTTGCCAGTCGGTTTGCCATGTATTTTGTCATCGATACCAATACCCGTATTGGTGGCTCCGCTGGCCAGATAGAACGCATCCAATGCCAGTCCCACTTCAGGCATCGCGAAAGCCAGTGGAGTCAGGAACATCGCTACTTTTGTAGCCTTTTCAAAACCAGAGAGAATATTTTTCTTGGTGACGTCGCTGTCACTGGTGATATCCACGGCAGCATCTGCATAAGATCGGTCTTTCTGACGCTTTGTGAGTTCGTCGAAGGGCGAATGGCTGGGTTCTGCCTTAATGTAGTTTTGTGGGTCCCAGTAACCGCTGAACGCCCGATGGTCATAGGACAATAACCCTCCCGGGGTCTCGCGCTTTTCAGGCCAGGTACCGAGCCCGGTCAGCGTCTCTTCTGTGCCTGCTTGCGCATAGCCGTTAGGTTTATCTTTGAGGGGGAAGTGCGCGACCATCGCTTCGCGCTTCACGGGATCGGCCATCTGCTTGGCGAACCATGCCTTCATTTCAGCCTGGCTGTTGAAAGTGTGAATGGGGGAAGAGTTTCCGGGTATGTACAAAAGCGTCAGGGGTGGAAGCTTGTTGCCGTTGGCATCGTATCTGACCTTTTTGTCCGTGATGTACATAAGATCGGTAGATTGAAAGTTTCCGACTTTCAGCATCCCCATTTCGATGTTGGGATCTTTTGGAGGTTTTTTTTGCAGGTCTTCAAGTTTGATGTCCGGCCAGGCGGTCTCTTCGCCTGACAAACCGAGGGCCCGCATGACCAAGTCGTGGGCGTCCTTAGTGAGGCTGTGCTCTTGATGCTGGGTTTTGGCGGCCTTGATCAGAGACGCTTTGGAGAGTAACGGATAGTTTTTCTCGTTCTGGTTCCAGAACTCATTCAGGAATTGATCGTAAGGCTTTTTATAGTCCGCCTTCCAAATCATTTTCCTGAACTCATCGGGAGTGAGCGCACTCTGGTTTCCTGCGTTGTAAACCGGTGCAGGTTCTTCGGCGGACTCTCGGTAAATGCCTTGAAAGGTATGGGTAGTGTCAGCCTTTTCAGTGTAGGGGTTGAACCGGCTGAAGCTGAAGGTGCCAGGTGTATGCGTTTTTAATTCAGGCTTAACGATGACCTCAGGGCCGCCTGGGTAGAAAGCGACTGGGTAACCATTACCCTTTGGTACGTCCTGATCGTTGGTAATGAGTGCCTCGGTCAATGAGATGCGCTTGATGATTTTCGCGGGATAAGGTCTTTCACCCTGGGTGTTGTAGTCGTACGTCACTATGTAGGTGTTATCGGGATCTATATCCCACTTTTCTTTTTCGGCAGGGGTCTTGGCTTTGGCCGCCATCTCGGCAAATTTGTTCTTCAGGTAAATCGAGGCTTCTTGTTGAACGCTTTTGAAGTCGTCGCTTATCTTTTGTGTGACTGGGTCGACGCTAGTGTTTGGGCCAAGGTCGACGGTCCCGGGGGCTTTCTGCTCCATCCCGACGCTTTTGCCCGGATCAGGGTTAACAGTGATTTGAGTATATCCATTGCCTGAATCTGGGTCTGGCACGGTCTCCTTCACTAGTTCCTGTTTTTGAGGTGGACTGGAATCGATTGAGCGTTTCTGGCGCTGACCAACGTTTGCCGAAGCAGGCTCGGACAGTGCGGGGTAGGTGTTAGGGCGAGGGGAGCCGACTAGCATGAAAAACCTCAGATTTTATGACTGAACTAGGTAGCCCCTGAGTGGTGATGCTGTAGGTAAAGTTCCATTGGCTGTGTAGCTCTTTGCAACCTTTGGGATCGGCTTGGTTCCTACTTATCCTCCCCGGTAAACGTGCAATGGTCAGAACGTTCTCAAGTACTCTTTTCTTCGACCGGTACGTGCATACGATCACGGTTGGCCAGCGTCGGGAACAGCTTGATCCACACCCCGGTTACCACCAAAGTGCCAACCCCGCCCATCACCACCGCAGGCACGGTGCCAAACCAGTGGGCGGTAATCCCGGATTCGAATTCGCCCAATTGATTGGACGCACCGATAAACAGGCCATTGACCGCACTCACCCGCCCGCGCATTTCATCTGGCGTTTCCAACTGCACGAACGACGCACGGATCACCATGCTGATCATGTCTGCCGCGCCCAGTACCACCAGCACCGCCAGTGAAAACCAGAACGAAGTCGACAGGCCGAAGGCAATGGTTGCCACCCCGAACACGCCGACGGCGGTGAACATTACGCGGCCCACCTGGCGGTCTACCGAAAAGCGCGCCAGCCACAGTGACATCAGCAATGCGCCCACGGCCGGGGCCGACCGCAGCAGGCCCAGGCCCCAGGCACCGGTCAGCAGGATGTCCTTGGCGAACACCGGCAACAGCGCGGTGGCGCCGCCCAGCAGCACGGCAAACAGGTCCAGGGAGATGGCGCCGAGAATGTCCGGGCGGCTGCGGATAAAGCGAATACCGGCCAGCAGCGAGTCCATCGTGGCCTTGGCTTTGTTCAGTGGGGTCTGGCGGGCGGGCAAGTTCAGGGTCAGCACGCAGGCAATCAGGTACAACGCCACGGTGGGACCGTACACCCACACACTGCCAAACGCATAAAGCAGGCCGCCCAGGGCCGGTGCGACGATGGTTGCCAGTTGCTGGGCCGATTGCGAGGCGGCCACGGCGCGGGGGAACAGCGCGCTGGGCACGATGCTCGGCAACAGCGCCTGGGTGGTAGGCATTTCAAACGAACGTGCGGCGCCCAGCAGGAAGGCGAGGATAAAGATCATCTCGCGGGTCACGTTGCCGGTCAGGCCGCCGATGGCCAGGGACAAGGCAATGAGTGCCTGTAACGTCTGGCAGATAGCGGCGACCCGGCGCCGTTCATAGCGGTCAGCCACGTGACCGGTGTGCAGCATGAACAGTACGCGCGGTATGAATTCCACCAGGCCGACCAGGCCCAGGTCCAGGACGTTGCCGGTCAGCTGGTAGAGGTTCCAGCCAATTGCCACAGTGAGCATCTGGAAGCCGCTGGCCGTGAAGATCCGCGCCAGCCAGAACGCGATGAAAGGGCGGTGGTGACGTAACAGCAACGCAGGTTCACTGGGCATCGGCAATCAGGTCGGCAACGGGAGAATGGCGAGATTAGCATCAAGCTGTAACAAATAGTTGCAAGAACTGAGCTGAGGCAAGCTGTCACGCGGCAAAAGACCACACAGTCCTACGGCAAAAATGGGACTACTCTTTCAACGATGCTTGATCCAGATCAAAACCTGCCCCGGGATTGTTCTGGTGGCCGAAAGGCCAAATTCCCCACGCGATGGGTAATAAAAG
Organism: Pseudomonas sp. B16120; assembly: GCF_044218845.1. Taxonomy (NCBI): domain Bacteria; kingdom Pseudomonadati; phylum Pseudomonadota; class Gammaproteobacteria; order Pseudomonadales; family Pseudomonadaceae; genus Pseudomonas; species Pseudomonas sp. B16120. The sequence goes on along the minus strand of NZ_CP162588.1, from coordinate 5,360,164 downwards.
AAACGAATTGAAATTCGCCACACTCCATATCCGTGGGGGCAGTGGGTGCAGGCTCCCAGCCAGCAGCCGGTATTACCTGACAGAGGAAGACTTATGTTCGGTTTGGAGGCGCTAGATCTCGCCCGAATTCAATTCGCGTTCACCATCTCATTCCACATCCTGTTCCCGGCGATCACCATCGGCCTGGCCAGTTACCTTGCGGTGCTGGAGGGCTTGTGGCTCAAGACCCACAACGACACCTACCGTGACCTCTATCATTTCTGGTCGAAGATCTTTGCCGTCAACTTCGGCATGGGTGTGGTATCGGGCCTGGTCATGGCCTACCAGTTCGGCACCAACTGGAGCCGCTTCTCGGACTTCGCCGGCTCTGTCACCGGGCCGTTGCTGACGTACGAAGTGCTCACGGCCTTCTTCCTCGAGGCTGGTTTCCTGGGCGTGATGTTGTTTGGCTGGAACAAAGTGGGGCGCAAGCTGCACTTTTTTGCCACGGTGATGGTGGCCGTGGGTACGTTGATCTCCACGTTCTGGATTCTTGCCTCCAACAGCTGGATGCAGACGCCCCAGGGTTTTGAAATCATCGATGGCCGCGTGATCCCGACCGACTGGCTGGCAGTGATCTTCAACCCGTCGTTCCCCTACCGCCTGATGCACATGGCCACGGCTGCTTTTGTTGCCACGGCGTTCTTCGTCGGCTCGTCGGCGGCCTGGCATTTGCTGCGCGGCAAGGACAACCCGGCGATCCGCAAAATGCTTTCGATGGCGATGTGGATGGCGCTGATCGTTGCGCCCATCCAGGCGGTGATCGGCGACTTCCATGGCCTTAATACCCTCAAGCATCAGCCGGCCAAAATCGCCGCGATTGAAGGCCACTGGGAAAATATCGGCAACGAGCCCACGCCGTTGATCCTGTTCGGCTGGCCGGACATGAAAGCCGAGAAAACCAAGTACGCGGTCGAGATTCCGTACCTGGGCAGCCTGATCCTGACTCACTCCCTGGACAAGCAGGTGCCGGCGCTCAAGGAGTTCCCGCCTGAAGACCGCCCCAACTCCACCGTTGTGTTCTGGTCGTTCCGGGTCATGGTCGGCCTGGGGTTCCTGATGATCTTCACCGGTCTGTTCAGCCTGTGGCTGCGCCGGGGCGACAAGATGTACACGTCCAAACCGTTCCTGTACCTGGCGTTGTGGATGGGCCCGTCTGGCCTGATTGCGATTCTTGCCGGCTGGTTCACCACCGAAATCGGTCGCCAGCCCTGGGTGGTCTACGGGTTGATGCGCACGGCGGATGCCTCCTCCGGGCATAGCCTGACGCAGATGACCATTACCCTGGTGTTGTTCGTGGTGGTGTACTTCGCGCTGTTCGGTGCGGGCCTGGGCTACATGATGCGCCTGGTGCGCAAAGGCCCCGTGACCCACGACAGTACCGAGCCGGCCCACGGTGGCCCTGGCCAGAAACGCACCCCGGCGCGTCCGTTGTCTGCTGCCGACGACGGCAGTGATAACGACCACGACCACATCCAGCACAAGGGGAATTGAGATGGGTATTGATCTTCCGCTGATCTGGGCCGTGATCATCATCTTCGGCATCATGATGTACGTGGTCATGGACGGCTTCGACCTGGGGATCGGCATTCTTTTTCCGTTTATCCCGGGCAAAGTCGACCGTGACGTGATGATGAACACCGTGGCGCCCGTATGGGACGGCAACGAAACCTGGCTGGTACTCGGCGGCGCGGCGTTGTTCGGCGCGTTCCCGCTGGCCTATTCGGTGGTGCTGTCGGCGCTGTACCTGCCGCTGATCTTGATGCTGATCGGGCTGATCTTCCGCGGCGTGGCCTTTGAGTTCCGCTTCAAGGCCAAGGACCACAAGCGTCACCTGTGGGACAAGGCGTTTATTGGCGGCTCGCTGGCGGCGACTTTCTTCCAGGGGGTGGCGTTGGGCGCCTTTATCGACGGTATTCCGGTGGTGGATCGCCAGTTCGCCGGCGGCTCACTGGACTGGCTCACACCCTTCACGATGTTCTGCGGCGTGGCGCTGATCGTGGCGTATGCCTTGCTCGGCTGCACCTGGCTGATCATGAAGACCGAAGGCAAGTTGCAGGAGCAGATGCACAACCTGGCGCGGCCATTGGCCTTCGTGGTGTTGGCGGTGATCGGCATCGTCAGCATCTGGACGCCGCTGACCCACCCGGAAATCGCGTCGCGCTGGTTCACCTTGCCGAACCTGTTCTGGTTCCTGCCGGTGCCGATCCTGGTGCTGGTTACCATGTACGGGCTGATCCGCGCCGTGGCACGTAATGCGCACTACACGCCGTTCCTGTTGACGCTGGTGCTGATTTTCCTCGGCTACAGTGGCCTGGGGATCAGCCTGTGGCCGAACATCATCCCGCCGTCCGTGTCGATCTGGGATGCCGCCGCGCCGCCGCAAAGCCAGGGCTTCATGCTGGTGGGCACGTTGTTCATCATCCCGTTCATCCTGGGCTACACCTTCTGGAGCTACTACGTGTTCCGCGGCAAGGTCACCCACGAAGACGGCTATCACTAGGAGGATTGAAACATGTCCAAACCTTCGTTGCACGAAATCGAACAGGCCGAGAAGCAGCCATTGTGGCGGCGCCTGGGATGGCTGGCGATGATCTGGACCGGCAGCGTGCTGGCCCTGTTCGTGGTGGCCAGCCTGATGCGCATGTTCATGAATGCGGCAGGCCTGAGCACGCACTGATACTCCTACGAAAAAGCCCTGCTTTTCTTGATCGAAAAGCAGGGCTTTTTTATTTACGCGCCTTGAGGATCACGAACTTGGGCGTGGCCGCTACTTGCTCGACACCACGGAACAGCCGCGCCAGCTTGCTGTGGTAGCCCAGGTGACGATTCCCGACGATGTACAAGGCGCCACCGACCACCAGTGCTTCGCGTGCCTGCTGGAACATACGCCAGGCGAGGAAGTCACCGACCACTTGTTGTTGGTGGAACGGCGGGTTGCACAGCACCACGTCCAGCGATTGCGCCTCCTGGCCGGCCAGGCCATCGTCGGCACGTACGCTGACGTCCCGTTCACCCAAGGCGGCTTGCCAGTTTTCGGCGGCCGATTGCACTGCCATATACGACTCATCCACCAAGGTGTAGTGCGCGTCGGGGTTTTGCAGGGCGCTGGCAATCGCCAGTACGCCGTTGCCGCAGCCCAGGTCCGCCACGCGGGCGCTGCCCAGGCTTTTTGGCAGATGCGGCAGGAAGGCACGGGTGCCGATGTCCAGGCCTTCGCGGCAAAACACGTTGGCGTGGTTACACAACTCGATGACCGGCGCATCCAGGGTATAGCGGGTCGGGTAGGGCGAGACCGCGGCAGGGCGCTGCTCGACGCTGGCGATCAGCAACCGTGCCTTTTTGACCGCCAATGAGGCGTGCATGGGCCCGATGTAACGCTCCAGCAATTCACCTGCGGCCCGGGGCAAATGCTTGACCATCGCACCTGCGATCACCTCGGCGCCGGGCGCCAGTTGCCCTTGCAGGCGGATCAGTTGTTCTTCCAGCAACGCCAGGGTTTTCGGCACGCGGATCAACACGCGATCGAACGGCCCGGTCGCGAGCTGGCTAGCCGGTATGAAGGGCACGGCATCGAAGGGCTTGCCGTTGCGCACCAGGTTTTTTTCCAGGCCCTGGGCGGCGAGGAACGAATCGCCGCTGGAGGTTACCTGTACCTGGCCCTGAAGGCTGGCCGCCAGGGCGCCGAAGCTGTCATTGAGGACCAGCACGCGGGTGGCGGCAGTGGGCTGTTGCGCGGCGAGGTGGCTGAGCAGGTATTCGTCGGCGGCATCGAAGGCTTGCAGCGGATCATTGTGTTGCTCTGGCTGACGAATCAGGTCGAGCTGGGCGAAAGGGCTGTCAAGCAGGGGCATGGCGGGGCAAGGCTCTGGGTAATCAGACGGACCGTCTGAGTGAACGGCGGGGGCCACGCGAAGCGCACCCTCAACACTCAGAATTGGCCGTAAATATTACGTTTTTTTCAACGCGATGACATGCGGTGTTTTGCGTGGGCTAAAACAGCCCGGCTTTAGCGGCACGCAGCACCGCCTGGATCTTGTTATGCACGCCCAGCTTCTTGAAGGTACTGCTGATATGAAAGCCCACGGTGCGCTCGGACAGGCAAAGAATCGCGGCAATCTCGGAGGCGGTCTTGCCCATCGCGGACCACTTGAGTATTTCTGTTTCCCGGGCAGTCAATTTGCTGGGCGCTTTGATCTCGGGTGCGTTGGCGTACTTGCGCGCGACCACCGCATGCATCACATGGCAAAGCCACAACACCTGGGCGGTTTTTTCGTAGAGCTCTGCAGGGGTGACCTTGCCCTTGCTGCGAACCAGGGTCAGCATGCTGAACACCCCCTGGAAATCATGCACGGGTTGGGTCCAGCCGAAATGCACTCCGCATGCCTGGGCCAACTCCCACAGCTGGGGGGCGTCAGCAAAGGTTTTTTGCTCCCAGAGAATGGGCAGTACCGAAGTTTTACAGTGGGTTACAACGGGGTCTACATCGAAGAAGTGTGCTTTTTTATAAATACTGAGCCATTCATTTGGATAGTTATTGAATAAAATTGGTTTTGTAGGGGGGTATTGTGATTGGGTGCTCATGGTAAAGGAGCAATATTCGAAGCCTAGTTCATAGGTGTGGTTTATCACCATCTCAAACACACTGGTGATTTCACTCTCGCCGTCCAGCTTAGGTAGCCGGGTATTATGCCAATTGACCATCGGTGACTCTCCATAGGTGTCTATGTAACCTGGGTACGTCCTGATCTCCCAATGCAGCTCGAAAAGAAGTGTAGGGTAAGTCCTACAACTGAGTTTAAAAAAAATTTTATCTACAGGGCTCGTTTAGTTCGCCGGTTTTGTACAAGACTCGAAGTTTTGTATAGGAGCGCTTGGCAGGGGCTTTTTTTTCAATGTTTTGAAGGTGGTATCAAAATGATGTCGCTGTAAGTGCCGTTGCTTCTAGTGAGGTATTCGGGGCACGTTAATAGCCAAATAGTTAGTTCCGGAGTGGAGTGCATGGTTGACCCCGTGATGGGCAAAAAACGTGCAGCCCAGCTGAGTGTGCTTTGAGCGATTGCAAAGCCAGTACCAATCATCGGTGTTTGCGCGGGCTGTTTTGAGGGACACTAAAGGCCTGTGCAAAACGGAGCCCCCCATGACGGCCAGTGCTGAGAAATTTACCCGCCAGACCCTGCTCGATGTGCAATCGCTGACCCCCAGCCTGTTCACCCTGCGCACCACCCGCGATGCCGGTTTTCGTTTTACCGCCGGCCAGTTCGTGCGCCTGGGCGTTACCAAGGCGGATGGCAGCACCGTCTGGCGTGCCTATTCCATCGTGTCTTCGCCGTTTGACGAGCATCTGGATTTCTTTTCCATCGTGGTCCCCGGTGGTGAGTTCACCAGTGAACTGAGCCGTCTGAAGGTGGGCGATACCTTGCTGGTAGAGCGCCAGGCTACGGGTTTTCTGACTCTCAACCGCTTTGTCGACGGGCGCGACCTGTGGTTGCTGGGAACCGGTACGGGCGTCGCGCCGTTCCTGTCGATCCTGCAGGACTTCGAAGTCTGGGAAAAATTCGAGCGCATCATCCTGGTGTACAGCGCCCGGGAAGCCAAGGAACTGGCCTACCAGTCGCTGATCGACACACTGGGTGAGCGCGAGTACCTGGCCGAGTACGCCCACAAGCTCACCTACATTCCTATCGTCACCCGCGAGCAGCATCCGGGCGCGTTGAATGGGCGTATTACGGCCTTGATCGAAAATGGCGAATTGGAGCGGGCCGCCGGCGTGGAGCTGACGGCGCAGGATTCGCGCGTACTGATTTGCGGCAACCCGCAGATGGTCGATGACACGCGCCAGTTGCTCAAGCAGCGGGACATGCAACTGAGCCTGAGCCGACGGCCTGGCCAGGTGGCGGTAGAAAATTATTGGTAGAAAAAAGGCGCCTTGCGAGGCGCCTTTTTTGCATCCGCCGGTTAAAGCGGCTTGTTGTTCTGTGCCTTGAGCAGATCGCGGATCTCGCCCAGCAGCACTTCTTCCTTGCTCGGCGTCGGCGGCAGGCTTGGGGCCACGGCTTCTTCGCGCTTCAGACGGTTGATCGCCTTCACGCCCATGAAGATTGCAAACGCGACGATCACAAAGTCGATGATGCTCTGGATGAACTTGCCGTAGGCCAGGACAACAGCGGGGACATCGCCCTGTGCTGCCTTGAGCGTGACGGCCAGATCGGCAAAGTCCACACCACCGATCAGCAGGCCGATGGGAGGCATTATCACGTCGCCTACAAATGAGGAAACAATCTTGCCGAAGGCAGCACCGATGATGATACCGACGGCCATGTCGACCACATTACCTTTGACCGCGAAGGCCTTGAACTCACTGATCACGCCCATAGGTTATTCCTTGTTACAGTTGAGGAGGGTGGAGGTCAGTGTAATTCAGTCGAACAGCGCTTGCTCGACACAACTGTTAACACTGTCGGTTTTTATCGACACATCAAATCGCAAATAGTTTGCAAAGTGCCATCAATCGCGCGCGAATTAGCCGCTATTTCAGCGGGTTACCAGATTTTTTTCTTAATCGGGTCTGTGGTGTTTTTCTATTTATCTTCTGACTCGCAGGTCACTAGCCTCTGGCAAGCACAACTGAATGTGCATTAAAAAAACCAGAGGAAACCTCGATGAATACTCCAATCAGCCGCAGGCCCGTGTCGGCGCGCCATGCGCTGGCACTGGTAACCGCCAGCCTGCTTTCCCTCTCTGTGCAAGCCGCCAACCTGACCCGCGATAACGGGGCCAACGTCGGTGATAACCAGAACTCCCAGACCGCCGGCGCCAATGGCCCGGTGTTGCTGCAGGATGTGCAACTGATCCAGAAGCTGCAGCGCTTCGACCGCGAACGCATCCCGGAGCGCGTGGTGCACGCACGCGGCACGGGCGCCCATGGCACCTTCACCGTGACCGACAACCTCAGCGACCTGACCAAGGCCAAAGTGTTCGCCGCCGGTGAAACCACGCCGGTGTTCGTGCGCTTCTCGGCGGTGGTGCATGGCAACCACTCCCCGGAAACCCTGCGGGACCCACGGGGCTTCGCCACCAAGTTCTATACCGCCGAAGGTAACTGGGACCTGGTCGGTAATAACTTCCCAACGTTCTTTATTCGCGATGCCATCAAGTTCCCGGACATGGTCCATGCCTTTAAACCGGACCCGCGCACTAACCTGGACGATGACTCGCGCCGTTTCGACTTCTTCTCCCATGTTCCAGAGTCCACTCGTACACTGACCGAGTTGTACTCGGACTCCGGCACCCCCGCCAGTTACCGCGAAATGGACGGCAATGGCGTACATGCCTACAAGTTGATTAACACTAAAGGTGAAGTGCACTACGTCAAGTTTCATTGGAAGAGCCTGCAGGGCATCAAGAACCTTGATCCCAAGCAAGTTACCGAAGTACAAGGGCGTGACTACAGCCATATGACCAATGATCTGGTCACGCACATCAACAAAGGCGACTTCCCTAAGTGGGACCTGTATGTGCAGGTGCTCAAGCCTGAAGACCTGGCCAAGTTTGATTTCGACCCACTGGATGCCACCAAGATCTGGCCGAATGTGCCCGAGCGCAAAGTCGGGCAAATGGTGCTGAACCGCAACCCGGCCAATGTGTTCCAGGAAACCGAGCAAGTCGCGATGGCCCCGGCCAACCTGGTACCGGGTATCGAGCCGTCGGAAGACCGCTTGCTGCAGGGGCGGGTGTTCTCCTACGCCGATACGCAGATGTACCGCCTGGGCGCGAACGCCCTGCAGTTGCCGATCAACGCTCCACGGGTCACCGTCAACAACGGCAACCAGGATGGCGCGATGAACTTTGGCAAGACCACCACCGGTGTGAATTACCAGCCAAGCCGCCTGTTGCCGCGCGAAGAGCCGCAAGCCGCACGCTACAGCCAGGCGCCGCTGTCGGGCAGCACCCAGCAGGCCAAGATCCAGCGTGAGCAGAACTTCAAGCAGGCCGGTGACCTGTACCGTTCCTACACCAAGAAAGAGCGCGAAGACCTGATCAACAACTTCGGCGGCTCATTGGCCACCACCGATGACGAGAGCAAGCACATCATCCTGTCGTTCCTCTACAAGGCCGATCCCGAGTACGGCACTGGCGTGGCCAAGGTCGCCAAGGGCGACCTGGCTCGCGTAAAGGCGCTGGCGGAAAAACTGACTGACTGATTCGTTGGTTATGGTCGGCGCCTTCACGGGCGTCGACCTTTGGCAGGAGAACACCCTATGCGCATCACTATCGGTTTACTGATGGCCATGCTGGCCTTCGCTGCCCATGCCGAGTCCCCCGACCCGGTGGCGCTCAAGGCACAGTTGCAGGACTACTATTTCGACGCCGCCCGTCGTGGCGACCTCGACATGCTCAACACCTTCATAGAGTCCGGCTACGGCCTCAATGCCCAGGATGACAAGGGCTACACCGCATTGATCCTGGCTGCTTATCACGGCCAGGGCCCGTATGTGGAGCGTCTGCTCGATGCCGGCGCCGACGCCTGCGTGCAGGATAAACGCGGTAACACAGCGTTGATGGGCGCCATCTTCAAAGGTGAGCTGAAAATCGCCCAGCGCCTGTTGGCCACCGACTGCAACCCCGACCAACGCAACGGCGCAGGGCAGACCGCCGCCATGTACGCCGGGTTGTTCAAGCGCGTCGAGTTGCTGGGCGCGCTGCAAGCCAAAGGCGCCGACCTGAACGCCGAAGACCCCGTAGGTAACAGCGCTTCACGTTTGGCTAATGGCGAAATCCGGACCCCAGCGTCGCGCTGAGCTATCATCGCGGTTTTTCGGTTGGAGGTTCTCATATGGCAAAGGCCAAGCGCATGTACGGCTGCACAGAGTGCGGCGCGACCTTTCCCAAATGGGCGGGCCAGTGCTCCGAATGCGGCGCGTGGAACACCCTGACTGAAACCATGATCGAGAGCGGCGGTGCCGCGGCCCCCACCGGTCGTGCCGGCTGGACCGGGCAACAGGCGCAGATCAAGACCCTGGCCGAAGTCAGCGTCGAAGAGATCCCGCGCTTTTCCACCGCCTCCGGCGAGTTGGACCGGGTGCTGGGCGGTGGCCTGGTGGACGGCTCGGTGGTATTGATTGGCGGTGACCCGGGCATCGGCAAGTCCACGATCCTGCTGCAAACCCTGTGCAGCATCGCCAGCCGCATGCCTGCGTTGTATGTCACCGGCGAAGAGTCCCAGCAGCAAGTGGCCATGCGTGCCCGGCGCCTGGGCTTGCCCCAGGACCAACTGCGGGTCATGACCGAAACCTGCATCGAAAGCATCATCGCCACGGCGCGCATCGAAAAGCCCAAGGTCATGGTTATCGACTCGATCCAGACGATTTTCACTGAACAACTGCAATCGGCACCCGGCGGTGTGTCCCAGGTGCGCGAAAGCGCGGCGCTGTTGGTGCGTTACGCCAAGCAGAGCGGCACGGCGATCTTCCTGGTCGGCCACGTGACCAAGGAAGGCGCACTGGCCGGGCCACGGGTGTTGGAACACATGGTCGACACCGTGTTGTATTTCGAAGGGGAATCCGACGGTCGCCTGCGCTTGCTGCGAGCGGTGAAGAACCGTTTTGGCGCCGTCAACGAACTGGGGGTGTTCGCCATGACCGACCGGGGGCTGAAAGAAGTCTCGAACCCCTCGGCGATTTTTCTCACCCGCGCTCAGGAAGAAGTCCCAGGCAGTGTGGTGATGGCCACCTGGGAAGGCACCCGGCCGATGCTGGTGGAAGTCCAGGCGTTGGTGGATGACAGCCATTTGGCCAACCCCCGCCGGGTCACGCTGGGGCTGGACCAGAACCGCCTGGCGATGCTGCTGGCGGTGCTGCACCGGCATGGCGGCATTCCGACCCACGACCAGGATGTGTTCCTCAACGTGGTGGGCGGGGTCAAGGTGTTGGAGACCGCGTCCGACCTGGCGTTGATGGCGGCGGTGATGTCCAGCCTGCGTAATCGGCCGTTGCCCCATGACTTGCTGGTGTTTGGGGAGGTGGGGTTGTCGGGCGAAGTGCGCCCGGTGCCGAGTGGGCAGGAGCGGTTGAAGGAAGCGGCCAAGCATGGCTTCAAACGGGCGATTGTGCCCAAGGGCAATGCGCCGAAGGAGGCGCCGTCGGGGTTGCAGATTATTGCTGTGACGCGGCTGGAGCAGGCGTTGGATGCCCTGTTCGAATAATCCGCAACACTGCTGAACACCTGTGGGAGCTGGCTTGCCTGCGATAGCGGCGGGTCAGCTTACCCATCCTTGTCTGATACACCGCCATCGCAGGCAAGCCAGCTCCCACCCTTGATTCATGTTGGCGGCTAGAGCTCCAGCAGGGCGCCCAACTCGCGCTCCAGTTCTTGCTCATCACCCAGGTTCAACTCAACGAACCTACGCAAATGGCTGATCGAGTCCAGATCAATGTGCTTGCACACAAAGCCCAATTGGCCCTGATCTTCATGGGTCAGCCGCGCTTGCATCTTTATATGCGTCTTCTGTTCCAGGCGTATGTCGACGTCAAAGGGCAGCGCTTTATTCCCCTTCCAGTCGTCAGGCCGTTCCACCAGCAATCCCTTGAGTGACAGATCCACCAGTTTCACCGGCCATTCGCTGCCGTTTTGCCGAAGTTCGGCCGTGGCATCAAAGGCGATTCGGCGAAAACGGCGACGTTCAGACGCATGTTCGGTCATGGTATAGCCCTCTGTGAATGGGAGGAGTGTAGCCCGGGGCCATCAAGGGGCGTTTATTTCGGCTTTTTTTAACGGTTGAAGGCTCTAGACCAACGTAGGGGGCTGGTCTTTAAGGCCAGTAGCGCTAAACTCGGGCTGGCTGTCCTTTCTGTCCACCCTGGCTGGAATATAAAAATGAAAAATAATAATAGCCTGCTACGCCACTTACCCTGGCTGGTGCTGGCAATTGTAGGCGCGTGCGCCCTGGGCGTAGTGGCCTTGCGCCGCGGCGAGGCGATCAACGCCTTGTGGATTGTGGTCGCTGCGGTGGCCATCTACCTGGTTGCGTACCGTTACTACAGTCTGTTCATCGCCAACAACGTGATGCAACTCGATCCACGGCGGGCAACCCCTGCGGTGGTCAACAACGATGGTCTGGACTACGTGCCGACCAACAAACACATTCTTTTCGGTCACCACTTTGCAGCGATTGCCGGTGCAGGCCCGTTGGTGGGCCCGGTGCTGGCGGCGCAAATGGGCTATCTGCCCGGTACCCTGTGGCTGATTGCCGGGGTGGTGCTGGCCGGTGCGGTGCAAGACTTCATGGTCCTGTTCCTGTCCACCCGTCGCAACGGCCGTTCCCTGGGGGATATGGTGCGCGAAGAGATGGGCCGCATTCCCGGGACCATCGCGCTGTTCGGCTGCTTCCTGATCATGATCATCATCCTCGCGGTGCTGGCGCTGATCGTGGTCAAAGCCCTGGCCGAGAGCCCATGGGGCATCTTCACGGTGATGGCGACCATCCCGATCGCGATGTTCATGGGCATCTACATGCGCTACATCCGCCCGGGCCGCATCGGTGAAATCTCGATCATCGGCGTGCTGTTGCTGCTCGGTTCGATCTGGCTGGGCGGGCAGATTGCCGCTGATCCGGTGTGGGCCAAGGCGTTCACCTTCACCGGTATCCAGATCACCTGGATGCTGATCGGCTACGGTTTCGTGGCCGCTGTGCTGCCGGTGTGGCTGATTCTGGCGCCCCGCGACTACCTGTCGACGTTCCTGAAAATCGGCACCATCATCGCCCTGGCGATTGGCATCCTGATCACCATGCCTGATCTGAAAATGCCGGCACTCACCCAGTTCATCGACGGCACCGGCCCGGTGTGGAAGGGCGGCCTGTTCCCGTTCCTGTTCATCACCATTGCCTGTGGCGCGGTCTCGGGCTTCCATGCGCTGATCTCCTCGGGCACCACGCCCAAGTTGCTCGCCAGTGAGAGCCATGCCCGTTACATCGGTTACGGCGGCATGTTGATGGAATCGTTCGTGGCCATCATGGCAATGGTTGCCGCTTCGGTGATCGAGCCTGGCGTGTACTTCGCCATGAACAGCCCGGCTGCCATCGTCGGCACCGACGTGGTCACCGTGGCGCAAACCGTCAGCAGCTGGGGCTTTGCCATTACGCCTGAGGCGTTGTCGGCCGTTGCCCACGATATCGGTGAAACCACCATCCTGGCGCGTGCCGGCGGTGCGCCGACCCTGGCGGTAGGTATCGCGCAGATCCTGCACAGCGTGCTGCCGGGTGAAAACACCATGGCGTTCTGGTACCACTTTGCGATCTTGTTCGAAGCGCTGTTTATCCTCACGGCGGTGGACGCCGGTACCCGTGCCGGTCGCTTCATGCTGCAGGACCTGCTGGGTTCGTTCGTGCCTGCGCTCAAACGCACCGAGTCCTGGACCGCCAACCTGATTGCCACGGCCGGTTGCGTGGCCATGTGGGGCTACTTGCTGTACCAAGGCGTGATCGACCCGCTGGGTGGCATCAACACCTTGTGGCCGCTGTTCGGTATCTCCAACCAGATGCTGGCCGGTATCGCGCTGATGCTGGCGACCGTTGTGCTGATCAAGATGAAGCGCCAGCGCTACATCTGGGTGACCATGTTGCCAGCGGTGTGGCTGTTGATCTGCACCACCACGGCAGGCTTCATCAAGCTGTTCGACGCCAACCCGGCGATCGGCTTCCTGTCGCTGGCCAAGAAATACAGCGATGCCCTGGCTAACGGCCAGATCCTCGCCCCGGCCAAGAGCATCGACCAGATGCAGCACGTGATCTGGAACGCTTACACCAACGCAACGCTGACGGCGCTGTTCCTGTTCGTGGTGTTCAGCATCCTGTTCTATGCGCTCAAAGTCGGCGTCGCCGCCTGGGGTAACAAAGAACGTACAGATAAAGAAGCCCCGTTCCAGGCTGTACCGGACGCGTAAACGAGGATTGCAAGCATGTTCAATGACATCAGTCGCCTCGGTAAATACCTCGGTCAGGCCGCCCGCCTGATGGTCGGCATGCCCGACTACGACACCTACGTCGAGCATATGCAAACCAAACACCCGGACAAGCCGGTGATGGACTACAAGGCGTTCTTCCGGGAACGCCAGGAAGCCCGTTATGGCGGCAAGGGTGGGCCCAAGTGCTGCTGACCCGGTAACGCGGGCCAATGCGATATCCCTGTGGGAGCAGGGCTTTCTGTGGGAACTGGCTTGCCTGCGATAGCATCACCTCGGTCTGACGCAAGCACCGAGTTGTCTGCATCGCAGGCAAGCCAGCTCCCACAGGGGCCTTTGCTCCCACATTTGTTTCTGTGTTTCCTCAAGGAGAATCTCTTTGTCCTCTCCCATCCCCGTCACCATCCTCAGCGGCTTTCTCGGCGCCGGCAAGACCACCTTGCTGCGCCACCTGCTCAAAGCCGAGCACGGCTTGAAAATCGCCGTGATCGAAAACGAATTCAGTGACGCCGGTATCGACACCCAACTGCTGGGCGACGAGCCGGTGCAAGTGATGACCCTGTCCAACGGCTGCGTGTGCTGCACCATCCACACCGACCTGACCAAAGCCCTGTACCTGCTGCTGGAACGCCTGGACAGCGGCGAGATCGCCTTCGACCGGCTGGTGATCGAATGCACCGGCCTGGCCGACCCGGCGCCGGTGGCCCAGACGTTCTTCATCGACGAAGAACTGCGCGAGCGTTATATCCTCGACGGCATCATCACCTTGGTGGATGCGGCCCACGCCGAGCATCACCTGACCCAGACCATCGCCCAGGCCCAGATCGGCTTTGCCGACCGCTTGCTGGTGAGCAAACGCGACTTGGTAGACGACGCCAGCTTCGACGCCCTCAGCCAGCGCCTCACCCGCATCAACCGCCGTGCGCCGATTCGCGTAGTGGACCACGGCAAGATTGATTTGGCCGAGCTGCTGGACGTACGCGGCTTCAACCTCAATGCCGGCATGAGCCTGCGCCCGGTCAGTGCAGCGCCTTCGGTGGACCGTATTTCCAGCCTGGTGCTACGCACCGACCAGCCGCTGGATATCGACCGTCTCAGCGAGTTCATGAACGAACTGCTGGAAGACCATGGCAAGCAACTGCTGCGTTACAAAGGCGTGTTGAACATTGCCGGGGAGGATCGACGCATGGTGTTCCAGGGCGTGCTGAAGCTGTATGGCTTCGACTGGGATACCGAATGGGCCGAGGGCGAGGCGCGGGAGAGTGTGATCGTGTTTATTGCCGATGAGCTGCCCGAAGACAAGATTCGCCAAGGCTTTGAGCGGGTCTACCAATAACCCGGGCTTGTAATGCAAACAAATGTGGGAGCTGGCTTGCCTGCGATAGCGGTTTTCAGTCAGCCCATCAGTGACTGACCCACCGCCATCGCAGGCAAGCCAGCTCCCACACTTGACCCTGTTTCAAATTGAAATCGGCATAAAAAAGCCCGGCTCATGAGCCGGGCTTCTTATTCACGCAACTGCCATCAAGCGCCGTATACCGGCAGCTTCTTGCAGATGGCCTTGACCTTCTCACGTACCGCGTCGATCACGGCTTCGTTGTTCAGGTCGGCCAGGATGTCGCAGATCCAGCCCGCCAGTTCCTTGCACTCGGCTTCCTTGAAGCCACGGGTGGTCACTGCCGGGGTGCCGAAGCGCAGGCCGGAGGTGACGAACGGCGAACGTGGGTCGTTCGGCACGGAGTTCTTGTTCACGGTGATGAAGGCTTTGCCCAGGGCAGCGTCAGCATCTTTACCGGAAATGTCCTGCTTGATCAGCGACAGCAGGAACAGATGGTTTTCAGTACCGCCGGACACCACGTCAAAGCCGCGCTCGATGAACACGCTGGCCATGGTCTTGGCGTTCTTGACCACTTGTTGCTGGTAGGTCTTGAACTCAGGCTGCAGTGCTTCCTTGAAGCAGATCGCCTTGGCCGCGATCACGTGCTCCAGCGGGCCGCCTTGGGCGCCCGGGAAAACGGCGGAGTTGAGCTTCTTCTCGATCTCGGCGTTGGCACGCGCCAGGATCAGGCCGCCACGTGGACCGCGCAGGGTCTTGTGGGTCGTGGTGGTGACCACGTCGGCGTAAGGCACTGGGTTGGGGTAAACGCCCGCAGCCACCAGACCGGCCACGTGGGCCATGTCGACGAACAGGTAGGCACCGACCTTGTCGGCGATTTCACGGAAGCGTGGGAAGTCGAGGATCTGCGAGTAGGCAGAGAAACCGGCCACGATCATTTTTGGCTTGTGCTCGACCGCCAGGCGCTCGACTTCGTCGTAGTCGATCAGGCCGTTGGCATCGATACCGTACTGAACGGCGTTGTACAGCTTGCCGGAGGACGAAACCGTGGCGCCGTGGGTCAGGTGACCGCCGTGGGCCAGGCTCATGCCCAGGATGGTGTCGCCGCCTTGCAGCAGGGCCAGGTACACGGCGCTGTTGGCTTGGGAACCGGCGTGTGGCTGGACGTTGGCGTAATCGGCGCCGAACAGCTCTTTTGCACGGTCGATGGCCAACTGCTCAACCACGTCGACGTACTCGCAACCACCGTAGTAGCGCTTGCCTGGGTAGCCTTCGGCGTACTTGTTGGTCAGAACCGAACCTTGAGCCTCCATCACCGCAGGGCTGGTGTAGTTTTCCGAAGCGATCAGCTCAATGTGCTCTTCCTGGCGCACGGCTTCTTGCTCCATGGCGGCGAAGAGATCGGCGTCGTACTTGGCAATAGTCAAATCACGGCTGAACATGGCGGTCCTCAAGGATCGGGGGCAGAAAAGGAGGGCATTCTAACCCAATGGGTTTTAGATGGCATATGAAAGGACATCATGTCGCGGACAAGTGGTTTTCACTCAGCCCCTGATCGTTCCCACGCTCTGCGCGGGAATGCATCCCGTGGCGCTCTGCGTCACATTTAAAAGCGGACGCAGAGCGTCCAGAATTGCGTTCCCACGCGGAGCGTGGGAACGATCAGGGACGGCACTTTCAGTCAAACATGAACAGCGCATCATTACTGAACTGCACTTCAAACCGATTCGCCGGCATTGGCCGCCCGAACAGGTAACCCTGCACCTCATCACAGCCATGCTCACGCAGGAAGTCCAACTGCTCATGGGTTTCCACCCCTTCGGCAATCACCGCCAGGTTCAGGCTGTGGGCCATGGCAATGATCGCCCGGGCAATCTGTGCGTCCTGCTCACCCGAGGGCAGGCCGTCGACGAAGGTGCGGTCGATCTTCAGCACATCGATGGGGAATTGCTTGAGGTAGTTGAGCGACGAATAACCGGTGCCGAAGTCATCCACCGCGATGCTCAGGCCCAGGTTTTTAAGGCTGGCGAGGATCTGCAGGGCTTCGTTGACTTCACGCATCAGGATACTTTCGGTCAGTTCCAGCTCCAGGCACGCCGGTGGCAGGCCGGTGTCCTTGAGGATGGTGGCGATGCGCGTGCCCAACTGGCCGTCGGAGAACTGCCGCGCCGAGATGTTCACTGAGACTTTCGGCACGCGCACCTTGTTCTGGTGCCAGGTCTTGAGCTGGCGGCAGGCTTCGCCGATTACCCAGTCGCCCACATCCACCACCAGCCCGAGCTCTTCCAGCACCGGGATAAAGTCCCCGGGCGGTACCAGGCCACGGCGGGGGTGGCGCCAGCGCAGCAGGGCTTCGGCGCCGGTCAGGCGTTTGCCGTCGCCGCTGAATTGCGGCTGGTAATAGAGCACGAATTCGTTCTGGTCCAAGGCGTGGCGCAGGTCGCTTTCCAGTTCCAGGCGCTCCAGGGCGCTGGCGTTCATGTCGGCCTGGTAGAACTGGAAGTTGTTCTTGCCGCGCTCTTTAGCGTGATACATCGCCGTGTCGGCGTTTTTCATCAATTGGCTTAGCTCGTTGCCGTCTTGCGGGCTCAGGGCGATGCCGATGCTGGCGGTCACGAAGAATTCGCGGCCCTCCAGCACAAAAGGTTTGACCAGGCTGGCGAGGATCTGCTCGGCCACATGAATGGCGCGGTTCAGCGCCATGTCGCGGCTGACCCGTGGTTGCAAGAGCAAGGTGAATTCGTCGCCGCCCATGCGCGCCACGGTGTCGTCCTCGGCCACGCAGCCGAGCAGGCGCGTGGCCATTTCCTTGAGCATGCGGTCGCCGGCCGCGTGGCCGAGGGAGTCGTTGATCGGCTTGAAGCGGTCAAGGTCGAGGAACATCAGCACCACCCACGACTTCTGCCGTTCGGCGGACTGCAACGCGGTGTGCAGGCGGTCCTGGAACAGGGTGCGGTTGGGCAGGTGGGTCAGGGCGTCGTAGTAGGCCAGGCGGTGGATGCGCTGCTCACTGGCCTTGCGCTCGCTGATATCGCTGAAGAAACACACGTAACTGGCCAGGTCGCCTTCGTCGTCGAACACCGCGGTAATGCCGACCCAGGCCGGGTAATGCTCGCCATTGAGACGCTTGAGCCACACCTCGCCTTCCCAGGTGCTGTGCTGGTGCAATTGCTTGAGCACATAACGCAGATGGGCTTCCTGCTGCTCATCGACGGTGAGCATATTGGGCAACTGGTCGAGCACATCGCTCACCGCATAGCCGCTGACCCGGCTGAACGCCTCGTTGGCTTGCACGATATAACCGGCCGGGTCGGTGATCAGGATCGCCGAGGTGGAATGCTCGAATACCGTGGCCGCCATGCGCAGGTCTTTTTCGGCGCGGCGTTGCTGGCTGATATCGCGGCCCACGCCGAGGATGCCTTCAAACGCGCCATGTTCATCCCACACCAGCACCAGGCGCAGTTCTATCGGCACCTTGCGCCCGTCGGCGCGCAGGCAGTCGAACAGAAACAGTTGGGTCTGCAGTTCATCGCGCAAGGTGTTCAAGGCGTCGGGGTTGCCGAGGGCGCGGCTGACCTGTTCCATCAGGCTATAGATGCCGGTCAACTGCTGAGGGTTGGCAACGATCGACTGCCAGCCGTTCTTGAACACCCAGTCCACGTCATAGCCCAGGACGGTGTTGACCGAGGGGCTGATGTAGTTGAGGGCCAGTTGGCTGTCGGTGGAGCAGATCACGTCGCTGATGCTTTCGGCCAGCATCCGGTAGCGCTGTTCACTGTCGCGCAGCGATTCACTGGCCTCGATCTGGTCGGTAATGTCCTTGGCCACGCCGATGATCCGGGTGACCACCGTAGACGTATCGCGGGCCAGGGCCTGTTCGCGGATATCGAAGCGGCGCCACTGGTTATTGCGGTGACGAAAGCGCAGTTGGCAGTGCAATTGGGTCGTATAGCCGACCTGGCGTTGTTGTTGGCGCGCGTCATGGTAGTGCTCGGCGTCTTCGGGGTGCAGCAGGATTTCCCAGAAGTACTCACCCATTTGCTGCAACTCGGCTTTGTTGTAGCCCAGGGTGTGACCCAAATGATGGTTGCTGAAAATCATGCGCTGGCTGATCACGTCTTGCACATACAGGTGGTCGGGCACGGTGCGCACCACATCCGACCAGAAGCTTTCACGCTCCACCAGCGACAACTCGATCAGCTTGCGGCTGGTGATGTCGCTGATGCTGAGAATCACGGCCTTGACGTCATCCTGCTGCTCCGGCAAACGCATCACCAGCCACAGGTACTGTTCGTTGCCGGCCACGTCGTTGAGCTGGATTTCCAGCTCCAGCTGTTTTTGCCGGGTCAGTACGGCTTCCAGCACCTGATAGCCGATGGACGTGGCATTGCGCGGGCAGTCATCGATCAGGCGTTCCCACGCCTGCTCGCAGGACGCGACGTTGAGCAGGCGCACGGCCATCTGGTTGACCTCGGTGACGCGCAACTCCTTGAGCAGTTGTTTGCGCTCCGTGGGGTTGGCCTGCAACCAGGCGTGCAACTGCTCACGGCTTTGCACCTGGGTCTTGTTGCAAAACGCCTTGAGCCCCGACAGGTCCAACACGCACAACGCGACGCCGGTGCCTTCGAAGATGTCCTGGTAGCGTCGCCGGCCTTCGTTCACCTGGCGTTGGCGGCGGCGCATGTTGAGCAGCACGATCACCGGGATCAGCGAGAACGCCAGGCCCAGCAGGCACTTGCCGATAAAGGCGGGCAGTAGTTGTTCCAATACCGCGCTGCGGTCAAACATGCCGCGCAGTTGCCAATCGCTTTTGCTCAACGGCGTGACCAGCACGCTGCGGTTCAATTCTTCCGGTGTCAGGGCGCCGGACCACTGCGCCAGCATGCCGCTGTCACGGCTGACCACACGATGGTTCAGGCTGTTCTCGATTGCCCACATCGGGCGCTGGCCCTGGACATCCTGGCGTGTGAGGTTGGCCAGATAATTGGGCGCCAGGCGCAAGGCCCAGTACACCTTGGAGCCACCGCTGGGTTGGTGCAGCAACAGATAGATGACCGTGCCGTCATTATCATTGCTCAGGTAGTAGGACTGGGCGTGACTGCGCTTGACCAGGTCTTCGAGCAGGGCACTGTCTTGGCTGCCTTCGGCAGTGTCGCTGATCAGTGCGCCGCTGGGGGCGAGCAGGGCGAAGCTGCGCAGGTCCGGTAATGAGCGCTGCAGCGTGCGCATCAGGGCCTGCTGCTGTTCGGCATTGCGCGGCGGCTCGACAATCGGCAACAGGTTCAGGGCGATCTGTGCACTCAGGGCCATGTTCTGGCTGATCTGCTCGGCCAGGTCGGCGCTGTAGTCGATGGTGTATTGCTGTTGGTTTTTCTGGTTTTGCTGCAATTGGTCCAGCAGTTGCCAGAACAACAGGGCGAGCAACAGCAGGACAAGCGTCGCCAACGCGCCTTTCAAGGTGCCGTGCAGGGGCGCTCCCGGCGCAATATGAGCGGCGCGCAAGGGCGTGGGCGGCGTGACGTTGGACAAACTGTGATCCTGCGGTTTGGCTGGACTGGCGCGCGACGTGCACTATAAGCCGGACGCCCGAAGGGCGGCTAGCATGCCTTGAGTTGTGGCAAAGTGCCAGTCCTGCCTGGCTGGACTGCCCCAGCGCATTCAGGTAGCTTTGCCGGTTACGCGGGGGCGTTCCAGCCCCAGACATTCAGGCTTTTTTTGCTCGCTGGCATTGATGATAGTCAAAGGCCCGCGCGGCGCATGGCCTGGCACTGGCTTCGTCCGCTTAATTCATCAGTCACTGACGCTAGGTTCACCATGGCTCAATACGTCTTCACCATGCATCGGCTGGGAAAAGTTGTTCCGCCGAAGCGGGAAATCCTGAAAAACATTTCGCTGTCCTTCTTCCCAGGCGCCAAGATCGGCGTGCTCGGCCTCAACGGTTCGGGTAAGTCCACCCTGCTGAAAATCATGGCGGGCGTCGACACCGAGTTCGAAGGCGAAGCGCGTCCGATGCCGGACCTGAACATCGGTTACCTGCCGCAAGAGCCGATCCTGGACCCGACCAAGACCGTGCGCGAAGTGGTCGAAGAAGCCGTCAGCGTGATCAAGGACGCCCAGGCCCGCCTTGATGAGGTGTACGCCGCCTACGCCGAACCGGATGCCGACTTCGACAAGCTGGCTGCCGAACAGGCCAAGCTCGAAGCGATCCTGCAGGCGGGCGATGGCCACAACCTGGAGCGCCAACTGGAAGTCGCCGCCGATGCGCTGCGCCTGCCAGCCTGGGACGCCAAGGTCGAGCACCTGTCCGGTGGTGAGAAGCGTCGTGTGGCCCTGTGCCGCCTGCTGCTGTCGGCCCCTGACATGCTGCTGCTCGACGAACCGACCAACCACCTGGACGCCGATTCCGTCGCCTGGCTAGAGCACTTCCTGCACGATTTCCCGGGCACCGTAGTTGCGATCACGCACGACCGTTACTTCCTGGACAACGTCGCCGGCTGGATCCTCGAACTCGACCGCGGCGCCGGTATCCCTTACGAGGGCAACTACTCCGGTTGGCTGGAAGCCAAGTCCGACCGTCTGGCCGCCGAATCCAAGCAGCAATCGGCCCACGAAAAAGCCATGAAGGAAGAACTGGAGTGGGTGCGCAAAGGCGCCAAGGCCCGCCAGTCCAAATCCAAGGCCCGTCTGCAACGCTTTGAAGAAATGCAGTCGCAGGAATTCCAGAAGCGCAGCGAAACCAACGAGATCTACATCCCGGCCGGTCCGCGCCTGGGTGACAAGGTCATCGAGTTCAAGAACGTGACCAAAGGCTATGGCGACCGCGTGCTGATCGACAACCTGTCGTTCGCCATGCCAAAAGGCGCGATCGTCGGCGTTATTGGTGGTAACGGTGCGGGTAAATCCACACTGTTCCGCATGCTGATGGGCAAGGAAACCCCGGACTCCGGCAGCATCGAGATCGGTGACACCGTGCAACTGGCCTGTGTGGACCAGAGCCGCGACGACCTCGACGGCAGCAAGACTGTGTTCCAGCAGATCTCCGACGGTTCCGACCAGATCCGTATCGGCAACTATGAAATCCCGTCGCGCACCTACGTCGGCCGTTTCAACTTCAAGGGCGGCGACCAGCAGAAGTTCGTCAAGGACCTGTCCGGTGGTGAGCGCGGTCGCTTGCACCTGGCCCTGACCCTGAAAGAGGGCGGCAACGTGTTGCTGCTCGACGAACCGTCCAACGACCTCGACGTTGAAACCCTGCGTTCCCTGGAAGAAGCCCTGTTGGACTTCCCGGGCGCCGCCATTGTGATCTCTCACGATCGGTGGTTCCTTGACCGCGTCGCGACCCACATCCTGGCGTACGAAGATGACTCCCAGGCGGTGTTCTTCGAAGGCAACTACACCGAGTACGAAGCCGACCGCAAGAAGCGCTTGGGTGAGGCCGCTGCCCAGCCGCACCGCGTACGCCACAAAAAGCTGGCCTGATGCTGCAATAGCCGCTACAGCCTGTTGAAAAAATACCCCTCACGCAGGGGTATTTTTTTGCCCGCGTTATGCCGGAAGCGTCGTGGGCGCCAGCGTTGGGCGGCTGCGCAGCAATTCTTCGACCACCCCCATAAACGCCTCGACCAACAATGAGCGTGACGGTGAGCGCGTGAGTATCAGCAGGTGTACCCAGGCTTCGGGGTCTGCCAAGGGGCGGTAGACCACGCCTTCCCTGGCCAGGGTGCGGGTGCACTGGGGCACGAGCGAGACACCTTGGCCTGCCGCCACCAGGGCGATGATCGAGGTGATCTGGCGCCCAGCAGGGCCCGGGCGCAGCGCCAGGCCGCGGCGTTGATACAGGTGCTCGATGGAGCCGTTGAGGCCCGAACCGTAGTCGCTGGGGAACAGAATCAACGGGTACTCACTGAGCTGGGCGAGGGTGACTTCGTCCTGGTCCGCCAGCGGGTTGTCGCTGCAAAGCGCCGCCACCAGCGGTTCTTGCCCCAAGGACAAAGCCTCGACGCCGGTTTGCCCGGCCTCCGGCAGCAGGCGGCTCATGCCGATGTCGATGCGCCCGTCCAGCACGTGCGTGTGCAGGCTGCCGGAAGCGCTCTCCACCAGGGTCAGTTGCACATCGGGAAAACGCTGGGCGAAGGCTTGCAGGGTTTGGCTGAAGAGTTCCGACAACGCGATTGAGCTGGCATAGCCTACGACCAGTTGGCCGGTCGAGCCGGCAGCCAGCTTGGCGGCGATGTCTTGCGCAAGCCTGGCGTGCTCCAGCGCTGCGCGGGCATACGGCAAAAAGTGCTGGCCTTGGGCGGTCAGTGTGACCGTGCGACTGGTGCGGTCGAACAGGCGAAAGCCAAGCTCGGTTTCCAGGGCCGAAATCTGCCGCGTCAGGGGCGGCTGGGCAAGGTGCAGGCGCTGGGCTGCGCGGCCGAAGTGCAGCTCTTCGGCGACCGTCAGGAAGTACCGTAACTTGCGTAGATCAAGCATGCTGTTTCCTGGGTATTGATCGGTCCGAATTCGGTATTGGTGTTCCCTGCGCTGGGTATTCTATAAACATCCTCGACTATAAGACGAGAGGCCACATGAACCCGCGCATGCATCACGCCCGCTTCGCCGTGTTCCTGTGTGGCTGTGCGGCGTTTCTGAATCTTTATGCGACACAGAGCATCCTGCCTGCGTTTGCCGAAAGCTTCCAGGTGAGTGCCCGACAGGCAGGCTGGAGCATCACGGTGACCACGTTGGCCGTGGCGGTGACCGCGCCGTTTGTCGGGCGCCTGACCGGCCGTTTCGAGCAGCGCACGGTGATTGCCGTGGCCGCATTGCTGCTGGCGCTACCGACGCTGCTGACGGCCTATGTGGACAGTTTTGCCGAGCTACTGGTGTGGCGTTTTGTCGAAGGGATGTTGATCCCAGTGGTGTTCGCCACCAGCGTGGCTTATATCGGTGATCGCTGGCGTGCGGCCACGGTCACCGAGATCACCAGCTTGTACGTCGCGGGGACGGTGCTCGGTGGGTTTGCCGGGCGCTTTGTCTCGGGTGTCATGACCCAATATGTGGGCTGGCGCGAAGCCTTCGAACTGTTGGCGGTGATCAGCCTGCTGGTCGGCCTGCTGATTGTGTGGCTGTTGCCGGCCAATCCGGTGGCGCGGCCCGGCGTTGCGGCCGTGGGCATGCACGGGGTGCGCCGGCTCCTGCGCAAACCCTTGCTGGCGGCCTATGGCGTCGGTTTCTGCGTGCTGTTCTCCCAAGTCGCAACCTTTACCTATGCCGGGCTGTATCTCAGCCAGGCCCCGTTCAACCTGGGCGCTGCAGCCTTGGGCACTTTGTATGCGGTGTTCCTGCTGGCGCTGGTGGTCATTCCTGTTGCGGGGCGCTTGAGCAAATCGCGACCACAATCGCAGTTACTGACCGGCGCTGTGGCGCTCGGCATCTGTGGCTCGGCGCTGACATTGTTGCCGTCCCTGTGGCTGATCGTGCTGGGGCTGGCCCTGAGCTCCACCGGCGTATTCCTGGCACAGGCATCCGCCAATGCGTATATCGCCACCACGGCGGGCCCGGACAAGTCCGGCGCCGTGGGGCTGTACCTGACCGGTTATTACCTGGGCGGCAGCGCCGGCGCCGTGGCCCCGGCCATGCTCTGGAATCAATGGGGCTGGCCGGGCTGCGTGGCGTTGGTCGCAGGTTTTCAGCTGTTGTCGCTGGCGATTGCCCTGCTGGGCTGGAAACCGGTAAAGCCCCAGGCTCTGATCGCCGGACAGCGCGGCAAACCAGCCTGATTTTTTCATCCAATAAAGGACTATGAGAGGTGAACATGACTAACACCGTGATCAAGCGCAGCCAGTTGTTGAAGCTCATCGAACCGGTATTGAACGACATGCCGGCCGGTGCCTTGCGTCACGCGCTGTTCGAAGCCTTCTGGGCTCAGGAAGACGCGCTGGTGGATATCGAAGACGCTTTTGCGCGACTTACCTCGCGTCGGCATTCGCCGGCGGTACTGCGCAAGTTCTTCGCCAGTTGGTCCAAGACCAATAATTCGGCAGCCAGTGTGTCCGGCCTGGCCAACCGCATTACCTTGCTGGCGCGCTCCGATGAAGGCTCCGCCGCCGCGGCGCAGTTGTACCGCGCCTGCGGCAGCCTGCAACGCATCACCGATGAAGATCTGGGCGCGTTGGGCAACACCTTGCACGCAGACCTGTTCTACACCATGGCCACCGCGCTGTGCGGTGATGACCAGTGGATATTGAAGGACAATTGCCTGCCCTCGGCACAGGCGTTCAAGGACTGGACCGACACCCGCCGCCTGCGTGATCGCGACCTGCTGCAGGGGTTGCTGACCACGTTGATCCACGAGGTGTACACCCATGGCGAAGTGGAATTCATCCACCCGTTGTACTCGCAGTGGTTCGTGCGGGACATGGGCGTGCCGCCGGAGAAATCCCGTGCGACGGTGGCCTGGGTCACGGTGCACACCGGCGGTACCGAGAGCAACCATTTCGCCCATGCGGTGGCGGCGGTGAATGAGTTCACCACTGCCATGCAGATTGAAGTGGACCCCGCCACGGCACGCGACATTTTCGCCCAATACCTGCAGCGTAAAGCCAGTGTGATGAGCGACTGTGCGCAGTTGCTGGGTTAACCCGGCGTTTTGCCTGAGAGCCTCTGACCCAGATGAACACCCTGAAGCAGACCGCAACGCCATCGTTGTCGCCGCCTGACCCGGTCAGCGTGCGTCGCCGCGCTCTGGTGGCCGGCTGCGGCGCGCATGCCGTGCACGACGGGCTGACCGATGTGATTTATGTGCTGTTGCCGATCTGGCAAGCGCAGTTCGGCCTCAGCTACGCCCAGATCGGCCTGTTGCGCGGTGCCTATGCGGGCATGATGGCCGGTTTTCAGTTACTGGCCAGCCGGGCTGCCGCGCGCTGGGGGCGTGAACGCTTGCTGGTAGGTGGCACGGCGTTGGCGGGCCTGGCCTACCTGCTGGCCGGCCAGGCCGGTGGGCTGGGCGTGTTGTTATTCGCGCTGCTGCTGGGCGGGCTCGGCGCGAGTACGCAGCACCCGCTGGCCTCGTCGTTGATCACCGATACGCACGAGGCCGGCGGGGGCGTCAAACAAGCGCTGTCGCAGTACAACTTCAGCGGCGATATCGGCAAGACCCTGATCCCGGGGCTGATCGGCCTGTTGCTGGCGGTCATCAGTTGGCGCGCCAGTGTCACCCTGCTGGGTGTACTCGGGTTGCTGGCGGCAGGCCTGTTGTGGTGGCTGATCCCGGCACGCACCGAGGCGACGGCGGCGCCGCTGAAAGCCACCCGTACGGGCGACGGCGCCGGCTCCGCGAGCGGCCTGCGTGCGCTGATCGTGACCGGCACGCTGGACAGCGCCGTGCGCATGGGTTTCCTCACCTTCCTGCCGTTTTTGCTCAAGGCCAAGGGCGCCGGGCCTGCGGGCATCGGCCTGGCGCTGACGATGCTGTTCGTCGGGGGCGCCTTCGGCAAATTGTTGTGCGGTTACCTCGGTGCGCGCATCGGCATGATGAAAACGGTATGGGCCACGGAGTTCACCACGGCTGTGCTGATTGTCATGGCGGTGTACTTGCCCTACGCCGGCTTGATGGTGATGTTGCCGCTGCTGGGGCTGGCGCTGAACGGCACGTCGTCGGTGCTGTACGGCGCAGTCCCGGACCTGGCAGGGCCGGGCAGGCGCGACCAGGCGTTCGCCGTGTTCTACACCGGCACCATCGGTGGCGGCGCCTTGGCGCCGGTGCTGTTCGGCAGCCTTGGGGATGCCACCGGTGTGCCCATGGCCGTCCTGTTGCTGGCCGCCACCCTGTTGCTGACCTTGCCGCTGTCCTGGCGGGTTCAGCAAGGGCTGGAGGCCCAAGCCCGGTAGGGCGAACGAACGTTCCAACGTGTTCTGGCAGGTATAACAATGAATAACAGTGAACCGTCTGCCGTGTCATTGCCGTTGTCCCAGCGTGCGCAACGTCTTAGCGCACCCGGCACATCCAGCATGCGCAGTAAAGCCAATGCCTTGAAAGAAGCCGGCGTCAACGTGGTCAACTTTGCCGCGGGCGAATTGTCCTTCGATGCCTGCCCGATCATGAAAGCCGCCGCGGCCGATGCGCTCGCCACTGCCCGCAACCGCTACACGCCGCCCATCGGCCTGCCCCAGCTTCGCCACGCGCTGGCGCAGCAGGTCACTCAGCGCTGCGGGGTGAATTACGCCGCCGATGAAATAGCGGTGACCGCCGGTGCCAAGCAGGCGCTGTATAACGCCGCAATGGTGCTGCTCAATCCGGGGGATGAAGTCATCGTCGCGGTGCCGTACTGGGAAACCTTCCCCACCCAGATCCAACTGGCCGGTGGCGTTCCCGTCTATGTCGACACGGCTGCGGATGACTATCGCCTCACCTGCGCAGCGGTCCAGAAGGCCCTGACCCCGCGCACCCGGATGATTGTGATCAACACCCCGAACAATCCGACGGGCACGGTTTATCAGCGCGAAGAACTGCTGGGTATTGCCCGGCTCGCCTTCGCACACAGGCTTTGGGTGGTGTTCGACGAGTGTTACCGCAAACTGGTGCGCGCGCCCCATGAACATCACAACATCGTGTCGCTGTTTGCGCCGCTCAAACATCAGACGGTACTGGTCGATTCGTTTTCCAAGAGCCACGCGGTCACCGGCTGGCGGGTAGGGTATGCGTGCGCGCCCGCCCCAGTCATCGCCGCCATGCACAACCTGCAAGGGCATACGACGTCCAACCCCAGCAGCCTGTCCCAATATGCCGCGCTCGGCAGCCTGATGGCGGACGCGCCGCACTTTACCCGCCAGGTCAATGCCTTCCTCGACCAGCAATTGCTCGTGGCCTGCACCTGCCTGGGGCATGTCGACGGCATTCGGTGCGCCCCGCCGGAAGGGGCGTTCTATCTGTTTATCGATGTGTCCCGCAAGTTGGGGGGCCGCTACCTGGGCACCGTTATTCGTGACGTCGACCACTTGGCCGATCTGTTATTGACCGAGGCCCATATCGCGGTAGTGCCCGGCTCTGGCTGTGGCGACGAAAACAGCATCCGCATCTCCTACGCCGTTGAGCGTGAAGCGCTGATTGAGGGCCTCACACGCTTTAGTCGTTTCATGTCAGAAATCGTTGCGCATTAACCCCACCTTAAAAGGATATGAGCCGTGGAAAATCTGAACCGCCAATTGATCGGGTACGTGAACCAGGCGCTGGTGGATGTCGAGGACGGACATCTGGTCCAGGCCCTGCTCAGCGGTTTCAACAGTCAAACCGCCGCGCTGGACACGTACTGCGAGACCTATGTCGACATGACCTCCAGTAATTGGAGCGAGTCGTCACTGTGTACGTTCTTCTGTGGCTGGCGTAGCCCGGACGGCGCCGCCCATGCCGTCTCGAGCGTCATCGTGCGCATCCTCCAGGAGTCGGCATCGTTGACGGATGACGCCCGGTTGAAAATGCTCGAAGCGGCGGCCCATTGTGGGGAGATCATTGTCGAGGACATCGGGCTGGGTGAAATGCATGGGCATCCGCACCATTCCAAGCTGTATTACCGCATGGCTTCGGCCATCTGCGGCTCCGATGATTGGCGCCTGCAAGACAAATTCCTCAACCCGATTACCAAAGAGTTCTCCGGTTGGGTGGGGGAAAAACGCCCATTGGCGCCGCAACTCATCGAAGCGCTGGAAATGATGGCCATGACGGAGTTGTTCAATACCGGCGAATACAACCTGATGACCCCGCTATGGAAGCAGTGGTTGCGCGATGTACGGGGCTATAGCGCCGGTGAGGCCAGCCGCGTCGCAAGTTTTCTCAGCGTGCATTGCGGCAGCGTGGAAGCACGCCACTTCAAGCATGCCGCTGAGGCGTTGCGGCTGTATGCCAGCGCCACCGGGCAGGCCGTGGATTACGCGCGTATCGCGCGGCTCTCCAGGGAGTACGTGGCCAGGGCCTGCGAACATCTGCAAAAGATGGCGTCGGTGCTCAAGTGCGAACAGCCCGCCTGGGATTGAGGCTGTCCGCTAACCCTTGTTGTGCCGCTGATAAGGAGCCTGAACCCTATGATGGATACCGAAGCGCGCCGACGCCCTCTGTCGGCGCTATTGGATAGCAACCGTTGCCTGCGTGTACTCGAAGCCCATAGCCCGATATCGGCGTTGCTCGCGCAGCGCGCCAGGCTGGAAATCAGCCCAGGGCATACGGTGGGGTACGACGCCATCTGGTCGAGTTCGCTGACCGACTCGACCCAGCGCGGGTTACCCGACATCGAAATTCTTTCGCCCAGTAACCGATTGCCGGGGATTCGCGAAATCTTCGATGTGTGCTCGCTGCCGCTGATATTCGATGCCGATACCGGCGGTAAGGCCGAACATTTCGCGATTCATATCAAGATGCTGGAGCGCGCAGGCGTCTCGGCGGTGGTGATCGAAGACAAATGCGGCCTGAAGAAGAATTCACTCTTGGGCATCGAGGTCGATCAGGCGCAGGAGTCCATCGAGGCCTTTTGCGCCAAGCTCCAGGCCGGGTGCACGAGTCGCACCGGCTCAGGGCTGATGATGATTGCCCGGTGTGAAAGCTTGATTCTGAATCGCGCCATGGAAGAGGCGATGGCGCGGTGCCTGGCGTATGTGGAGGCGGGGGCGGATGGCATCATGATCCACAGCCGCAAGCAGGATGGCCTGGAAATTCTGGAATTCGCCCGGCAGTTTCGCCTGCAGCGGCCCAGGGTACCGCTGATTTGTGTGCCGACCAGCTATGTTCACCTGAAGTTCGAGGTGCTGGAGCGAGCAGGTTTCAACGCGGTGATTTATGCCAATCACATGTTGCGCAGTGCCTACCTGGCCATGCGCGATACTGCCGTCGGCATACTCGCCAATGGCAGGACGCTGGAACTGGAGCCACGTTGCCTGGGCATCGACGAGATACTCGACCTGGTGCCCGGTACGCGCTAGAGACATGCGCGGGTCTGTGGGCAAATGCTGTGGGAGCGGGCTTGCTCACGAAGGCGGTGTGTCAGCCACTGAATCTTGAGCTGAACCACCGCTTTCGCAGGCAAGCCAGCTCCCACATGACCGGTGTACTCGATCTAATGTGGGAGCTGGCTTGCCTGCGATAACGGCCTCCTTGTTGGTGCAAAACTCAGAGTGAAATCCCCATTTAAGGGCAGTAAGCGGGAGTTATTTATACTTATTGCACCATTTAATTTCACAAAGGCGACATTTTGCCCTGTCGCGGTGCGAAACGAATTGATAAAGTCCGGCTCAATCTCCGTTTAACAACAATCAATTTGCCGAGACTGTTCATGACCGAATCCGTCGATTCCTTCCTTGCCCGCCTCAAGAAACGCGACCCGGACCAACCGGAATTCCACCAGGCTGTAGAAGAAGTCCTGCGCAGCCTGTGGCCCTTTCTTGAAGCCAACCCGCACTATCTGAACTCGGGCATCCTGGAGCGCATCTGCGAGCCAGAGCGCGCGATCACGTTCCGGGTGTCGTGGGTGGATGACCACGGCAAGGTCCAGGTCAATCGCGGTTTCCGTATCCAGATGAACAGCGCCATTGGGCCCTACAAAGGTGGCTTGCGCTTCCACCCTTCGGTCAACCTGGGTGTGCTGAAATTCCTCGCCTTCGAACAGACCTTCAAGAACTCCCTGACCTCGCTGCCCATGGGCGGCGGCAAAGGCGGCTCGGACTTCGACCCCAAGGGCAAGAGCGACGCCGAAGTGATGCGCTTCTGCCAGGCGTTCATGAGCGAGCTGTACCGCCACATCGGTGCGGACGTGGACGTACCGGCCGGCGATATCGGCGTGGGCGCACGGGAAATCGGCTTCCTGTTCGGCCAGTACAAACGCCTGAGCAATCAATTCACCTCAGTGCTGACCGGCAAGGGCATGACCTATGGCGGTAGCCTGATCCGCCCGGAAGCCACCGGTTTCGGCTGTGTGTATTTCGCCGAGGAAATGCTCAAGCGCCAAGGCCAGCGCGTCGAAGGCAAGCGTGTGGCCGTGTCCGGCTCCGGTAACGTGGCGCAGTACGCGGCGCGCAAGGTCATGGACCTGGGCGGCAAGGTGATTTCCCTGTCGGACTCCGAAGGCACCCTGTACGCCGAAAGCGGGTTGACCGAAGAACAATGGTCGGCCCTGCTGGAGCTGAAAAACGTACAGCGCGGGCGTATCAGTGAGCTGGCCACACGTTTCGGCCTGGAGTTCCGCAAAGGCCAGGCGCCGTGGGAACTGGCCTGCGATATCGCGCTGCCTTGCGCTACCCAGAACGAACTTGATGCCGAAGCAGCGCGCACCTTGCTGCGCAACGGCTGCCTCTGCGTGGCCGAAGGCGCGAACATGCCGACCACGTTGGAGGCTGTGGATATCTTTATCGACGCGGGCATCCTGTTTGCGCCGGGCAAGGCGTCCAACGCAGGGGGCGTGGCGGTGAGCGGCCTGGAAATGTCGCAGAACGCCATGCGCCTGCTTTGGACCGCCGGGGAGGTGGACAGCAAGCTGCACAACATCATGCAGTCGATCCACCATGCCTGTGTGCATTACGGTGAAGAAAACGGCCGTATCAACTACGTCAAGGGCGCGAACATCGCGGGCTTCGTGAAAGTGGCTGACGCGATGCTGGCCCAAGGCATCGTTTAAATCTCGGGTTCGACGCGTAACACTTCGATCAACTGATCGCCGACGGGGCGCTGCCACAGCACCTCGTCGCCCACCTGGGCGCCCAACAAAGCACGGCCCAGGGGCGAGCCCCAGTTGATCAAGCCTGCGTTGGCATCGGCCTGGTCTTCACCGACCAACTGGATGCGCTGCTGTTCGTCCTGCTCGTTGGCGAACGTGACCCAACTGCCGATCTGCACCTTGTCGGTGGACGTGGCCGGCGCGACTACCTGGGCGCTCTGCACTCGTTGGTTGAAGTAGCGCAGGTCCCGCTCAAGATCCGCCTGGCGCTGTTTATCGGCCTGCTCACCCTTGGCGGCTTCGTCGCTGTGCTCCCCTTGCAACTGCGCCACCTTGGCCTGCAATTGCGCCAACCCTTGCGCGGTCAGGCGGTTAGGTTGCGCGCTGACCTGACGCTCCACCGGCTGATCAGCCTGGGCCGCCGCGTTATCTTCATTTACAAAAGCTCGGCTCATGGCGTTCTCCTTCCTATGGAAGTTGGGCCACGTTCGCGGGCTGATCGTTCCCACGCTCCGCGTGGGAATGCATCCTGTGACGCTCCGCGTCACGACCTCGCGAGCGGACGCGTAGCGTCCAGGGCGGCATTCCCACGCGGAGCGTGGGAACGATCAGCGTGAGCGATAGGCTTTGGCGGCGTCACGATCTTTTTCCTGCTGCCAATCGTGTTCGCGGTCGTCCCTGCGGTTTTCCTCGTAATCGCGCAGTTCCTGGCTCTCGCGCATGGCCTTGCACTGACGAAACCCATCTTCCCAGCCTTCGGCGTATGGCCGGTCTTTGAGGTAGCGTGGCACATTCTTGCGAAACGCCCCGGTAATCACCCCAGCGGCCTGGCGACCGCTGCTGCAACCGTCATCAAAACCATCGGCGAAGGCGGGTGGATAACCTTTGGCCAGCAATTCCTGATGGGTTGACTGGCAACCCGACAACCCCACCACCGCGCACAGCATGACCGCATACCGCCACATGGCGTACTCCCTGGCCGTTTTACGGCTGATAAGGGAAGTCTAGAAGGGGATTTGTTGGGGCGGTGTGAAAGGCAGGTCAGAAAGTTGTGGGCCGAGTATAAAACCTGTGGGAGCTGGCTTGCCTGCGATGGCGGTGCGTCAGTCACTTAAACCTTGGCTGATATACCGTATATCGCGAGCAAGCCCGCACTCATTAATCAGTAGTGGTACCACTTCAGCTCAAGCATCACTTCATTCACTGGCGTGGACAGGTGGCTGTACTCACGCTGGGCACTCAGGCGCAGGCCCAGGTTGCGCGACAGTTCCCACTGCTGGTTGAGGCTGATGCTGCGCCGCACTTCGCCGTTGGTGAAGAAATCCCCCTTGGCTTCCAGGCTCAGGTTGCCCAACGGGTTTTTCCACAGCACGCCGGTGTTGAACCCGGCGGCCGGGGAGATGGCTTCGCTGAAGTCGTTGTTGTGCTCCACGCGCACGGTGCCGAGGGCGAAGCCGAGCATGTCGTCGGAGAGTTGCCAGGTGCCGCCCGCGCCGCCGTTGACGTGGGCGACCAGGGTTTCGTCGTCGTGTTTGCCCGGCACCCGCTCCAGGCCGCCGGTGACTTGCCACGACCAAGGTTGCAGCAGCGCATTGCGTGGCGTCAGCGAGCGAATGGTGGCCAGGTCCAGTTGCTGGAGCTGCCAGTGATTGCCCTCGTACTGGCGCAATTTCATTTGCAGGATTTCGATCTGCGCGCCCAGGGGGAAGCCTTCGGCGTTGTCGTTGAGGTCGTGGTAGGCCATGCGCAGGCCGTATTCGCCGAAGGCTTTGTCGCCACGGGTGCCGATGCCGGCTTGCCAGGTGCGCGACTCGTGGCCGTTTTCCGGCAGGCCAGGCGGGGTGATCTTCAGGTCTGGCGCCGGGTTCTGGTTGATCG
Organism: Pseudomonas sp. B16120; assembly: GCF_044218845.1. Classification (NCBI taxonomy): domain Bacteria; kingdom Pseudomonadati; phylum Pseudomonadota; class Gammaproteobacteria; order Pseudomonadales; family Pseudomonadaceae; genus Pseudomonas; species Pseudomonas sp. B16120. Next base: position 5,327,272 of record NZ_CP162588.1, on the reverse strand, counting down.
CGCGCAGCAGTTCGAAGCTGCGCTGGGAGCGTGTCGCGTCGCGCTCCAGGCCGTTGGCGCGGTAGCGGCCCAGGCGGTAAGCAGCATCCACGATCAGTGCCTGGCGCTCGCGGGGCAGTGCTTTGAATGCCGGTTCCTGCAGTTGCTTTTGGTCGTCGCTGATTTTCAGCACCCACTGTTGCTCATCGCTATCGAGTGGCTTGGCGCGTTCCAGCAGTTCACGTTCACGGGAGGGGCGATAGTCGATCTTTTCCACCAGCCCTGCGTCTTTTACCGCTTTGACCGTGTCGGTAGGGATCGCGGTGAGTGGGAATTGCTCAGTCAAACGCAGGCCAGGGCGGGCCACTTGCAGCAGTTCGAGCAGGCGGTAGGAGCAGTTTTCGTCGAAGAAGAAGTAATCGAACTGGATCTGCTTGAGCTCCCACACGTGCTCGACCATACGCTTGGTCTCGACCTCGGTGAGATTCAAGCGGTATTCCCACAAATCGCGGTTTTCGAGGCTGCGGTATTCGGAGAGTTTCTCCTGATAGGGCACCAGGGCGAACAGGCCCGGATAACCGCCCATCAGGCCCTTCCAGGCATAGAGGATGCTGTTGTCGGAGCCTTCGATATAGGCGCCGAAGTTGATCGCATAGCTGAGCAGGGCGGTGTTGTTGCTTTGCACGTCAGCCTGGTCGATGCGCAGCAGGGTGTGGCCGAACATCGACGACGGGCTGTTGAGGTAGGCTGCCGGGAAGATCATCACCGCACTATGGGGCGCGACATCCTTGAACCACTGGGTGAACTCTTTGCACTCCAGGGCGGGCAGGTCGTTCAGTTGCAACTGGGCCTTGAGCCAGCGGGTGCGTGCGGGGTAGACGCATTGGGCGTGCTTTTCACCCAGGCTGGCCGGTGCATACAGCGCATCAACGGTGGCCTTGAGTTCGGCGTCCGGATGGTGCGCGCCATCGGGAGCGATGAAGAATTTCTTGTCGCTGACATAGCTGCGCCAGCCACTGATCTTGCCGGCTTCGTAGTGCCCCAGCGACAGCCAGAACGGATCATTGGCCAGTTGCTGCAAACGTTGATCGTCGAGGTGCGGTGCCGCATGCAGCGGGGCGCAGGCGAAGAGAGCCAGGCAAGCGAGGCGTTTGAGCATGGAGGCTACTTAAGTCGGACGGAAAAAAAGACCCAAGGTGGGCGGGTCGAAAAAATAAAACCCGCGCCTCGAAAGGCGCGGGCAGGTCGAGCTTAAGCCTGGGTTGCGTATTTCGCCAGACGGGCATCGCTTTTCAGTACAGCAATGGTGTTGTTGTGCACGTCGTCAGCGGTCACGTCAGCCTTGCTGAAGATCTGCTGGAAGTGCTCGTGGGTCACGGCCGCGAAGTGATCGCGATCTTCCGGCGCAACACCCAGTACCACCGCGTAGGTGGTCAGCGCTTCGCCGTTGCCTTTGGCCATGTCTTCGGACAGCTCGTTCATCATGCCATTCATGGCAATCCAGGACTTGCCGCCGTAGGTCAGGGCGCTGTTGGTGCTGCAACCGTTGGTGCCCGAGGTCATGCCGAAGGTGGCGTTACCCGAAGTACCGTTGGTGGTGGAGGCGAGGAAGTGGGCCGGAGTACCGCGCTGGCCTTCGAACAACATGTTGCCCCAACCGCAGTTCGGGCCACCTGGTGCTTCTGCCATTGCATTGAGGGAGACGACGGTGAAGAGAGTACCAAGAAGGATCCGTTTCATAGCTTTGTTCTCTTTGTGTGCAAACCAATGGACAAGGGTTCAGGTGCTCAACGCACCCTAGGGGCCAGTTATTAGTCCAACCCGCGCAGTTTGGAGTTTAGGCACGTTCCCAGGGTTCCGTGTTTTTTTATAAACATTCAGTGGCGGGTGATTTTTTTGCAGGACGCGTGCGGTGGCTATGCTTTCCCGAAAGCGCGCCTTGCCAGAGCGCTCAACCGGGAGCCAGAATGCCCCATCTGCCCCGCCTGATGTAAGGAAGCCCGATGCCTGATCCTGTTGCTGCCAGCTTGCGTCTAGCGCCCGAAGCGCTGACTCGCCCTTTCTCCGCTGAACAGTTCAGCTTCTCGACCACCAATGATTTGGAGCCCTTTCGCGGTGTGCTTGGCCAGGAACGTGCGGTTGAAGCCTTGCAGTTCGGCGTGGCCATGCCACGCCCCGGTTACAACGTGTTTGTCATGGGCGAGCCGGGCACCGGCCGCTTTTCGTTCGTCAAACGCTACCTGAAAGCCGAAGGCAAGCGCCTGCAAACCCCGGCGGACTGGGTTTATGTGAATAATTTCGATGAGCCCCGCGAGCCTCGTGCCCTGGAATTGCCGGGTGGCGCCGCCGCGGCGTTTATCGCCGATATCAACGGCCTGGTCGACAACCTGGTCGCCACCTTCCCGGCGGTGTTCGAGCACCCGACTTATCAACAGCGTAAAAGCGCCATCGACCGGGCGTTCAACCAGCGCTACGACAAAGCGCTGGACGTGATCGAGCGCCTGGCCCTGGAAAAAGACGTGGCGCTGTACCGCGACAGCTCCAACATCGCCTTCACGCCGATGCTCGACGGCAAGGCGCTGGATGAAGCCGAGTTTTCGCAACTGCCGGAAGCCGATCGCGAGCGCTTCCACACCGATATCTCCGAGCTGGAAGAACGCCTCAACGAAGAGCTGGCCAGCCTGCCGCAGTGGAAGCGTGAGTCCAACAACCAGCTGCGCCAGTTCAACGAAGAAACCATCACCCTGGCCCTGCAGCCTTTGCTGGCGCCGTTGTCGGAAAAATACGCAGAAAACGCCGGCGTCTGTGGCTACCTGCAGGCCATGCAGGTGTACCTGCTCAAAACCGTGGTCGAGCAATTGGTGGACGACGCCAAGACCGACGCCCAGGCGCGCAAGCTGCTCGAAGAGCAGTACTGCCCGAGCCTGGTGGTGGGCCACTCGGTCAACGGCGGCGCGCCGGTGGTGTTTGAACCGCACCCGACCTACGACAACCTGTTCGGCCGTATCGAATACAGCACCGACCAGGGCGCGCTCTACACCACCTATCGCCAGTTGCGTCCAGGTGCGTTGCACCGCGCCAACGGCGGTTTCCTGATCCTGGAAGCCGAAAAAATGCTCAGCGAGCCGTTTGTGTGGGATGCGCTCAAGCGCTCCCTGCAATCGCGCAAACTGAAGATGGAATCGCCCCTGGGCGAACTCGGCCGCCTGGCCACCGTGACCCTCAACCCGCAGATGATTCCCTTGCAGGTCAAGGTGATCATCATCGGCTCGCGCCAGTTGTATTACGCCTTGCAGGACGCCGACCCGGACTTCCAGGAGATGTTCCGCGTACTGGTGGACTTCGACGAAGACATCCCCATGGTCGACGAGAGCCTGGAGCAGTTCGCCCAGTTGCTCAAAACCCGTACTTCGGAAGAGGGTATGGCGCCGCTGACCTCGGATGCGGTCGCGCGCCTGGCGACTTACAGCGCACGCCTGGCCGAACATCAGGGCCGTTTGTCGGCGCGTATTGGCGACCTGTTCCAGTTGGTCAGCGAGGCGGACTTTATTCGCCACCTGGCCGGTGACGAGATGACCGATGCCGGGCATATCGAGCGCGCCCTCAAGGCCAAGGCCACGCGCACCGGCCGCGTGTCGGCGCGGATTCTCGACGACATGCTCGCCGGCGTCATCCTGATCGACACTGCCGGCGCCGCTGTGGGCAAGTGCAACGGCTTGACGGTGCTGGAGGTCGGCGACTCGGCATTCGGCGTGCCGGCGCGGATTTCCGCCACGGTGTACCCAGGTGGTAGCGGTATTGTCGACATCGAGCGCGAAGTTAACCTCGGCCAGCCGATTCACTCCAAGGGCGTGATGATCCTCACCGGTTACCTGGGCAGCCGCTATGCCCAGGAATTCCCGTTGGCCATCTCCGCCAGTATTGCCCTGGAGCAGTCCTACGGGTATGTGGACGGCGACAGTGCGTCCCTGGGCGAGGCGTGCACCTTGATCTCGGCTCTGTCGAAGACGCCGCTCAAGCAATGTTTTGCCATCACCGGCTCGATCAACCAGTTTGGTGAAGTGCAGGCGGTGGGCGGGGTCAACGAGAAGATCGAAGGCTTCTTCCGCCTCTGCGAAGCCCGTGGGTTGACTGGTGAGCAGGGTGCGATCATCCCTCAGGCCAACGTCGCCACGCTGATGCTCGACGAGAAGGTGTTGCAGGCCGTGCGTGCCGGGCAATTCCATATCTATGCGGTGCGCCAGGCGGATGAGGCCTTGAGCCTGCTGGTGGGCGAGGATGCCGGTGAGCCGGACGCCGAGGGGCAGTTCCCGGAAGGCACCGTGAATGCGCGGGTGGTGGAGCGCTTGCGGGCAATTGCCGAGATGATCAGTGAGGAGGATTTGAAGGAGGCGGAAAAGGAGCTGGCGCAGCAGGCGTTGGCCGAAGCCAAGCCGACCTGATTGCTTTCATCACTTGGTTAAGGTGGGAGCAGGCTTGCCTGCGATAGCGGTGTATCAGTCAGCTGGGAGGTTGGCTGTGAGTCTGTCATCGCAGGCAAGCCAGCTCCCACAGTGGTCTGTGGTGTTTTGGGGCGCGTTTAGCGTGCCACAAAATTGACTCCATTCTCGGGGACCAACGCCCGTTGGTCCCTACAACCTTGGTTTGTGGTGTTTTTCTTCTATTCTCAGAGTCAGGGATATCCACAGGAGTCGCAGGATAGAAACAGCCTTGCCTTGCGCTGGGGCTGAACACCGATCTACCGAGGGGCGCCGCCATGTCGCGCAACCTTTGCCTTACCCGCCAGTGCCTGGGCCTGGTCACCCGTATCGAATGCTCCATTCGCCCTCTCGCCGGGGATAACGGGATGTGGACGCTGTTGTTTGCCGCCGGCATGTCGGGCGAGCAGCCTTCCACCGTCAAATCCCAGGGCCCGTTCCATGGGCCCTTCGTGGCAGAACGCATGCTGGGCACCATCGTTGATAGCCTGACCTTGCACGGTTACGAGCAAATGGACGAGCCGCAGATCTGGTGCCTGCACCTGCAGGCTCATCTGCGCCAACTCAATGGCGGCCAGGAGCGGCTGGCCCTCTGAGGATCGTTCCCACGCTCCGCGTGGTAACGCCGCCCCGGACGCTCCGCGTCCACCCAGGGCTATTTGCTCTCAGGCTTGTCCAGCTTGACCTCAAAGCCGTACTGCACGGTGCTGAGGTCGGTGCGCTGGTAACTTTCCAGCGTGGTCGGCTGGCCGTAGAAGTAATGCACGTCAAACATCGCCGTGCCATATTCCTCGGCGCGGTGGCTGACACCGAGGATCTCCTTGAGGTAATTGCCGCTGGCATCCTTGGCGTAGAAGCGCCAGCTGTCGGCGGGGAAGTCCTTCTGGTCGACGATCAGCGCGTTGTCCTTGAGCGACAGGCCCTTGGGCAGCTTGGCGGCGTCAATCGTGGCTTTCTCGATGGTGGCCAAAAACAACGGTACCGAGCCCACCACAAACGCCGGGGTTTCCGGGAACAGGTTGAGGTCGTACGTGAGCGTGCCGCTGACGGCATTCAGCTCGAACGCCTCGGTCGGCAGCTCGATAGGCTCGCCGCGCTCGCCCTTGTCGTCGGCGGTGAAGAAGGTGATAGGCGCGTCACTGTTGTTGCGCTCGGCACCGACCAGGTCGTCATTGAAGGTGAACGGGTGGTCGAACACGATTTTTGCGGCACTGGCGTCTTCGGTCGATTGGCTGATGGTGACGCTGTTTTTCAGTTGGTCCTCCGTCATCGAGGCATCCTTGAGCCAACTGGCGGCGCCGTCGTCATACACCGTGACCGGCATTGGCAGGGGCTGTACGGTCTTTTGCAGGCTGTTCCTGTCAAAGCGCATCACCGGCAGGTCCAGGTCTTTACGGGTGAGCGTGGCCTTGGAGAAATCCAGCACATTCACCTGCAGGTTATCGATCAGCCCGTTGAAATACACCTTGGCGTAATGGCTGGTCTGCTGGCGCTCGAAGGCTTTTTGCGCGTCGGTGAGCTGTTTATCGAAGGCATCGGACCACGCGGTCTGTTTTTGCATCTCGGCCAGTTGTTTTTCATAGAACGCCACTTGCGCGGCACTCTCGTTGATCGAGCCTGAGCGGGTCAGAAATTGCCCGGTGGTGTCCCGTGCCTGCACCAGCAGCGGATTGGGTGACGCATCGCCCACTTCGGCGGCCAGGGGCTGGCTGTTGGTCAGTTCAATCTCGGCGTAGTTCTTTTCCAGCGTCAGCAGGTTGAGGGTGATATTGCCGTCGGTGCGTTTATGGCCCACGTCTTGTTTGGTCAGGTCGAACGTCAGCACCTTGCCCGGGGTGATCACTTCCACCGCGCCCTTGAGGCTGATGGGTTGTGGCTGGCTCTTGTTTTCCGTCTCGATCCCTTCAATAAACGGGTAGGTCACCGTCAGGTCGTCGGGGTTGGTCAGGTTGGAACTGCTGGGGCTCAGTTGGATGCCGGGGTCGGTTTCTGACCATTCCGGCTGGAAGGGAATGACTTTATTGTTGCTCAGGGTGACCGACTGCCATTCCAGGCCATGGGGGAAGGGGAACTGGTCAGGGGCGTTGAAGTTGAACGGGAAGACCGGCTGCAAATCCGTCAGGTAGTCGGAGTGCGAGGTTTTGCGCAGGACGAACAGGCCATTGATGTAGGTGTCCACCAGCGCTTGGGGCGTAGGGTAATGCTTGAGCAGGGCCAGGCTATCTTCGCCGTACTCGGCTTCGATGGGCTTGCTGGCGAGCTTGACGCGCGCACGCTCCAGCAACAGCAGCGAGCCGCCCAGGTCCGCAATGGCATCGCGCAGCTTGGGATCCTGGATGCTGTCCAGGGACTGTTCGAACTTCGTGGTTTTCTCTTCGAGGGTCGCCTGCTTCTGCTCTTCTTTGGGGGAGCAGCCGCTGGCCATCAGCAACGCCGCGCACAGGCCGAAAGTGGCCAAAGGGGATCGCACATCCATCATCTGAGTTTTCCTGTCCGACATCATCGAGCCGAGTGAATGGCCTCGACACTAGCAGAAAAATTCTCTTACAGATGCCACTTGGGTCAGTTTTCTCGCGGTGACAGGGGCCGGGTGGCGGCTGGTATACTCGGCGCCATTTTTAGCCAAGCTGTGTGAGATTCAATGGAACGCTTTATCGAAAATACAATGTACGCCTCGCGTTGGCTGCTGGCGCCGATCTACCTGGGCCTGTCCCTGGGCTTGCTGGTCCTGGCGCTGAAATTCTTCCAGGAAATCATTCACGTGATTCCCAACATCTTCACCATGTTGGAAGCCGAAGTGATCCTGCTGCTGCTGTCGTTGATCGACATGGCCCTGGTCGGTGGCTTGCTGGTGATGGTGATGATTTCCGGCTACGAGAACTTCGTCTCGCAGCTGGATATCGACGAAAACAAAGAAAAGCTCAACTGGCTGGGCACCATGGACTCTTCGTCGCTGAAGATGAAAGTGGCGGCCTCCATCGTGGCGATTTCCTCCATCCACCTGCTGCGGATCTTCATGGACGCCAAGAACGTCGATCCACAGCACCTGATGTGGTACGTGATCATCCACATGACGTTCGTGGTCTCGGCGTTTGCCATGGGCTACCTGGACAAACTCACCAAGCATTGATACCCCGCGCCGGCCTTACTGCTCCACGAAGTAGTAAGGCTGGCGGTTGACTGCCATTTGCTTGATCACCGTGACCGGCTCTTTCAGCCGGTCGGTGTGGTCCGTCAACGCCACGTTGCCGGGCTTGGCGCTGAGGAAGGCGCGCAGTTCGGCTTCGGTGTTCAGGATCGGCAAGTAGGCCTGCAGGTAGAACACGCTGGCGCCGTCGATGCGCTCGTTGGGTTGGTACATCGCTACCGTCCTGCCTTCGTCTTGCAGGGTCTGGATCTGACTGATCACGGGTACGAATGAATGGCGCACATCGGCTTTGGGTGCAAACCAGAACGCTGCGCTCAGGTAGCAGGCGATGGCCAGGGCGAAAACCCCGCCAATAATGCGCCGATGATAACGGTACAGCCCCGGCTTATGGTCCTTGGCCCACTCCAGCAACACCCGCGCATACTCGGCAGCCAGTACCGCGGCAGCTGGCGTCAGCGCCATCAAGTACACCGTGCGTTTGCTGGAAGCCAGGGTCAGCAGGGTGAACTGCGCCACCAGCCACACACTGAAAAACAACCGATAGCGGTTGCGCACCAGGCTTTTGCGGAAGTGCCACAGGCCCAGGTACACCAGGATGTTCCAGGGCAGGAAGGCCTCGGGCAGTTTCGCGAGGTAATAGTAAAACGGCTCGTAATGCCCGGCTTCTACGAACGAACCACTGAAGCGCCCGACGCTATTGGTCCATAACACCTCACCCACCGCCTGCATCCCGCCGCGCTGAAACAGAAACCCCAGCCAGATCAGCAACGGCACCAAGGCCAACAAGGTGAACAGCGCTGGCTTGAGCCAATCGCCCAGCCGCAGGCGTTTATCCATCAGGCTGGTGCTGAACAAGTACACAAAGATCACTATGCCCGGCATCGCCAGCCCCAACACGCCCTTGCTCAACGTGGCGATGACCATCCCAGCGGTAAACAACGCCCAAGCCCAGATACTCGAACCTTCACGCTTGGGCCGTACCGCCTGGTAAAACCCCAGCAGGGCCGCGGTGACACCGAGGCTGAGCAACGAATCCTCACCCACACCCCGCACATTGCCCCAATAACTGGCCATGGTCGCCAGGATCAGCGCAGCGCTGAACGCCAGCGTCTGCGGCCGCCCGAACCGACGCAACATCCCGTACAACAGCATCACACTGAACAACCCGGCAAACGCTGAGGCCAGGCGCACCGCCCCGGTGCTAGCGCCAAACAAACGAATCGCCCCGGCATCCAGCCATAGGCTCAGGGGCGGTTTTTCCAAGAAGGGTTCACGAAACAGGCGCGGCACCACCCAGTCATTGTCCAGGTGCATCGCCATGGCGATCCCGGACACCCGGGCTTCGGTAGAGCCTTGCAGCTCGTGGTTGCCGAGGGCGAAGAAGAACAACAGAGCAGCAAGCAAGAGCAGCAGGGGAGCGGGGCGCGTCATGGAGTCTGGCTACCGAGGCATGAGACCGATCGGGCGACCGGTCATGGGTAGTCAGGGAGTATACGAGCGCGATTCTTAACCTTTGGTGAACGGCCGCGGGGTTTTTCTCCGGCGCGTCAAGGCAGTTTCAAACTGGGCAGTGCCGCTTTGCCTTGTTCGGTCAGCACCGGCTCCAACTGCTCCCAGGTGAAGGCCAAGTCGTTGTCGCAACCGTCACCATTGGCCGGTGTCGAGAGTTGCAGGCCCTGGGTGTTGAAGCTGAGGTGAAAGTTGGAGTAATCGGTAATCGCGGGGCAGCCCTCGTCGGTGGTGGTTTGCTTGGCCAGCCAAGTGCTGAAGGCGGCCGGCAGCTTCAAATGGCCGGAGTAGGCGTCATGCCATTGCTGATGGCCGCCGAGCCAGGCCCATGGGTCCACACTCTCGCCGGTTTGCAGGTTCCAGGAGTGCAGGCCCCAACTGATGCCCATGGCGCCTTGGCCTGCGGCCCAGCGGTAAAACCGCACGGTGAGAAATTGCGATGACCAATAGGCAGGCTCAACCTCGATTTCACTGGTATAGACCGAACCGTTTCGACCCAGGTATTCACGCCGTTCATAAAAATAGTCGGTTAGATCTTCGTCATTGACGGCCAACGCGGCGAGTTGCTGGTTGATCTTCTGCACCGCCGGGCCGTCACCCGCAAGCTTGAGCGTGACGCGTGGGCCTTGGGTCTTGAGCTGGTAGGTGTGGTTTTGGAAAGTTTTCTTCTCAGTCTTGATCGGCAGCGGCGCGGCTTCCAAGGGCGCGTTATAGGCATCACTGCCGCAGCCGTCCGTGCCAATGCGGCGCAGGGCCAGTGGCAGCGGCGCACCGCCATCGGTTTTGCTCCAAGCACCGGAAAGAGTATCGCCCTGAGGTTTTTGCAGGGCCCAGAAACCGGTGTTTCCTTCCTCCACCCACGGCGCGTTGTCGTTGGCCTGAGTCAACTGAATCGGGGTACGGATGCGCTGGTAGTAATAACTGCCATGCTCACCATCGGCGCCGTTGAAACAGGCGGTGATAGCGGACTTGCCCAAAGTACCTTGCCAAACCCCGGTCAACTCGGCAGCGGTGGCGAGTGAAGGGATGACGGCGAGGGCGATGACGGCGAAGGGCTTGAACACGGGTATCTGACTTCCGGTTGTCTGATAAAGGCCGTCAGGGTAATGGGAAGTGTGAGGGGATGCCAGCGGGCGAGATGCGGTGAGGCGTCTCGCCCGTTTTCGTGGTTTAGGGTTGTGGCGGATGGGTAGTGAATGGTTGGGTGTTCAGGACCCGTTCTACTAATAGCTCACCCAAAACGATCAATTGCTGAGCGGCCAGCAACTTGTGGCGGTGCGCACCTTCGAGTTCGAAAGCCAGGTCGGTGGTCATGGCGTTGAGAGAGGCGAGGGTTTCGCTGGCTTGGATTAGCAGGGTTTCGGGGTGGATGTTTTCGGCGAGGGTGAAGAGGGTGGTTGGGGGATTGGGGGTGATCTTTTTCATGGCTGAAACTCCTTGATTGATGGAGTCGCCAGACATCGCTGCTAAACGAAAAGGGTGGCGACCGTACGCGGGTTAGCAGACCAGGAATCAAGGAACCCGGCGCACCCGAAAGTGCCCCACGCACAGCCGCCATGATACGAACCAGCGGATGCTGAAAGCATCGCTCGAACGGATGGTGGCTTTGCAGGCCTTGATATTAACCGAGCTGCTAAACCCGGTCGCTGATTTTGCAGCGACAGGGGGAGGCTAGGCTTGTTGGGCTGAGTGCGCTAGTTCACCGACAGCTCGGCATCTTGCGGGAAAATTCCGAAGCCCAGCCCTGTTAACCTCCCCCGTCGTCAGGCTCTGTTAAAAACTCCAGTCCTCAGCCTGAACCAACTGGCAGAACGGCCCGTTGAGCGTGGCATTGTGATGAGCCACGATGGCCTCGGCTTTCATCAAGGGCGTGTCAGAACAGGTATGACCGTCGGCGATAAGCACCGCATCGAAGCCAAGATCACGCGCGGCACGGCAGGTGCTGTCGACGCAGTATTGCGTTTTCATCCCAGTGACTACCACGCCGGTGGCGCCGCTGGAGCGCAGATTGTCCGCCAGGTCAGTCATTGCAAAAGCGTTAGGCCGCCGTTTTTCGAACACCACTTCCCCGCCCAGTAACTTCAGTTCCGGTGCAACCAGCGTAAGCGGGCTGCCCGACTCGATTGGCGAGCCAGCGGGGCCGATGTGACGCGCGAGAAAAATTGGCGCGCCTGCGCTGCGGGCCTTGTCCATCAGGGTGTTGAGCGTTTCCAACAGCTCGTCGCAGCGCCAGGGTTTTTCCGGGCCGTGGATGAGTCCGACTTGGATATCCAGTATCAACAGGGCGTACATGGGTGCATCTCCTTGCGTGTGAACCAGCGACACAAGGCATAAAAAAGGCCCTGTCCATCGCTGGCGGGCCTTTGAAGTTCGTTGGTTATTGGCTCACGACACCTCGCACGCTCCGCTTGATGCGGTCGTGGTGGTGGTTGTCGAGGTGAGGCAATAGGTAGTCATGGGGCGACACTAGCATTGTGGTTGATGGAATGCCAGGTACAAAAAAGACGTCTTTGGACGTCTTTTTTTTTGATTCCGGGGGAAGCTGAAAAGTTTTTTCACCTTATTAATTTATAAAAGTTGAGCTGGAATATTTTGTAAGAAGTTTCCTCTTTTTTGGTAGGCTTTTGCCATCAGTCGAGAGGAAATGGAATGCCCGCAGTCATCGTTGAAAACGACACATCGCAATGGCAAGACGAGACCGGTGCTGTCTATCACTTCCCCAAGCGGTACCAAGCCTGGCTTGCTGAAGGAACCGAAGTGATCTATTACAAAGGACGCATCCAGGACAAAACCTTTGCTTCTGTCCGCCTCAGCGCCGATCCGCATTATTTTGGTATGGCACGCATCGGCAAGGTCTACGCAGACCCGAGGAGTGATAAGGGGGACCTTTTTGCTTTGATCGAAAACTTCACTCCGTTTGAAGGCGCTATCCCCTCGAAAATTAACGGAGCGTACCTGGAGACGATCCCCGCTACTCGCGTGAACAACTATTGGCGTGACGGAGTTCGGTCCATTTCCCAACTGGATTACGATGCAATCCTAAGTCATGCGAAGCTCCTGTCTTCCCAGGCTGACCAGGGCACACCAAATATCGAAGGCGATCCATTGACCTTTGAATCGGCCAATGAAGGCAGCAAATCAAGTTACTTTGGAACCCGTTACGAACGCCGGAAAGATCTAAGGGTGAAGGCCATTGCTATCCACGGGCTTGACTGCAAGGCATGTGGCTTTGATTTCGAACAGGCATACGGCGAGCACGCGAAGGGCTTCATTCACGTTCACCATATAGTGCCGATTTCGGACTTTGGTGGTGAGAAAGCCGTGAATCCTGAGACTGACCTCGTTACGTTGTGCGCCAACTGTCACGCCGTGGTCCATCGCAAGCGGAATATGACGCTGAGCGTTGATGAGCTGAAAGCAATGTTGCGCGGGCGATGGGTAATCGAGCCTTAGCTTTCTACTGTGTTCAGCGTACGGTTTTTTTGTGAGGCTGAACCCTGGATAGTGACATCCTACCGGTGGGCCCATTAGCCGTTACTGTACCCGGAAAGTTGGCTCTCAAGGTATTGCGCGGTCTCCTGATCGGTACAGTATAGGTAGCCGCTTTTTATCCCATTGGAAATGGGACTGGAGAAAGGAGGCGGATTTATTTCCTCCCGTATTTACTGGACTTCAGGCACGAAAAAGACGTCCATAGACATCTTTTTTCGTTCGTTTGGGCCGGGGTAATTTGAATCCGTCGCGTAAAATATTGATTTATAAGATCAATATAGTTCCAAATTTTTAATTGGAATACCAATTGGAATACTGCACTCCACTTGCCCACACGTTTGCATTCGATCTGACCAGCACGCTTCGTGACCATGAGCCATCAAATCCTTTTGCCGGCTGATGTGATTAGCGATGTCGGTAAAGAACCCCTTACCTCAGCAACGAAGCGTAACCGTCCGGCCATGTCATCTACCCAGCCCCGCAAAGCCAAGACATCGTGTGCACTCAAATTTAAGTGAGCACCAGATCTAGCCTTTTAAACGGGTATTTCATGCAGCCAACACTCGGTTCCTATTCCAAGGCCTTCAAAGCCCAGGTCATTCAATATGGGTGCCCAGCACGGCACTACAATTTCCAGCATCGCATTCAGCCGTAAGCGTGCCCGTGGAAGTCGCAAGGCTGGCATGACGCTTTTTTTTGTAAAATTTTTGACGATAGGATGAAGCGTACTCTTCAGAAACTGCTCGTGCCGCCGATGGCCCAGAGGAGCCAAATTCAACCTTCGGGGTTTCAATGCTAGTAAGCAGCTATAACAGCGTGTATGTGCTGTTTTCCTTCGCCGTAGCGATCCTGGCGTCTTATACCGCGCTGGACATGACTGGTCGAGTCACCCGTACCGAAGGCAAAGCATCGGCACTTTGGCTTGCCGGTGGATCTTCCGCCATGGGCACGGGCCTCTGGTCGATGCATTTTATTGGCATGTTGGCCTTCCAACTGCCCATCGAGCTGGGTTACGACCCGACGCTGACTGGCTTATCGTTGTTGATCGCCATCGCCTCCTCCGCCTTTGCTTTGTGGCTAGCATGCCAGACGGAAATGCCACTGCCGCGTTTGCTGCTTGGTGCGGTGCTCATGGGTATCGGAATTGCATCCATGCACTACGTTGGAATGGCGGCGCTGCTGATGAATCCTGTAGTGGAATACGTTCCGTCTTTGTTCGCGCTATCGGTGCTGATTGCTATCCTTGCTTCGGGCGTGGCTTTGTGGATCGCTTTCCGCCTGCGTGGCGAAGGTCAGTACATCAATCGTACACGCATCGGCGCCTCGTTAATTATGGGGTGTGCCATTGTTGGAATGCACTATACCGGAATGGCGGCTGCCCAATTTCCTATCGGGAGCGTGTGCGGAGCGGTCAATGCAGGCATTGATAGCAACTGGCTAATGGTTTTGGTGATTCTGATCACGCTGGCTGTCTGCGCTATTGCCTTGATCGTATCAATGCTTGACGTCCGCACCAGCATACTTGCCAGCTCCCTTGACCTCGCAAACAGTGAACTGGTGCAGCTAGCTCTTCACGACAATCTTACTCGCCTCCCTAACCGTATCCTCCTAAACGACCGTCTTCAGCAAGCGATTCATAAAGCCATCAGGCAGAAGAGCCACTTTGCCGTACTCTTCATGGATCTGGATGGTTTCAAAGCTGTTAACGATACTTACGGTCATCACACTGGCGACCAGTTGCTTCTGCAAGTAGCAAAGCGAATCAACGACGCCAAACGCGGCGAAGATACGGTGGCTCGCCTCGGAGGCGACGAGTTCGTTCTGCTTATCGATCCCGGCGAACCTGAAGACGCTGCGATGTTGGCGCAACGCTTGGTGGAAAATATTCGATTACCTTACGTACTTGGGCGGCAGACAGTGCATGTGTCCGCTAGCATCGGTATCGCTATATTCCCAGAAAATGGCCTAACCGAGCATGAGCTGATGGTCAATGCCGATGCGGCTATGTACCACGCCAAGGAGCAGGGCCGCGATGGCTACTGCTTCTTTGAAAAAGCTATGAACGTTAACGCTCACCTGCAGTTGGAAATGCAACAGGATCTGCGGTGCGCACTGGATCGGAATGAATTTATCCTGCACTTCCAGCCGAAGATGCTCGCCCCAAATGGCCCTATGATCGGCGTTGAAGCTTTACTGCGTTGGAACAAGCCAGGTTTTGGCTTGGTGCCGCCCGTCCGTTTCCTGCCCTTGGCAGAGCGTACTGGATTGATCGTGCCAATCGGTAGCTGGGTAATCCATGAGGCGTGCCGGCAGATGGCCGAATGGCAAGCGTTAGGCGAAGGTAAAGACGAATGGAGTATTGCGGTCAACATTTCGACGGTACAACTGGCCCATGCAAAGCTCGTTGATGTCGTGCGCAATGCCCTGCAAAGCAGTGGCCTGCCCCCCCGTTTCCTGACACTGGAAGTTACCGAATCTACGGCGATGCGGGACGCTGAAGCTGCTTTGATTGCTCTTGATCAATTGGCAGCATTGGGCGTGAATATCTCCATCGACGACTTTGGTACCGGTTATTCCAGCCTGCTTTATCTTAAGCGCCTACCAGCCAACGAACTGAAGATCGACCGAGGTTTTATCACCGAGCTGGCTAAGTGTAACGATGACGCGGCTATCGTTTCGGCCATAGTAGCGCTCGGTAAAACGCTGGGGCTGAGGATCGTTGCAGAGGGTGTGGAAACCGCTGAACAACAACAGATGCTTACCGAGTTGGGTTGCGACATTTTGCAAGGTTACCTGCTGGGCAAGCCGATGAGCGCAGAGAGGATGCTGGAAAGCTTAAGCGCGACCAAGACTCTAGCGTGATACTGCACAAGCCATAGATTCAAGTTGGTGCTTGCTGGTGCAATTTGCAGACCCGCTACATCACCTGATTTAAGCATCAGTTAAACATTCGAATTGGGATTTACGGCTTCTCCTCATTCGTCCGATAGTAAAATTCACTCTAAGGCTAATCAATGTTCAACAAGGCAATCAAGCAGACCTTGGCTGAGGCTCTGCAAAAGCTTCAGGCCGCAGAAGCAAGGGCCGTGGCCGTTGACCGTTCGACGGCAACAATTGAATTTAAACCCGATGGCACCATCATAGGTGCCAATGAGAACCTTCTTACCACCATGGGCTACCGACTGGAGGAGATCGTCGGACAGCACCATCGTATTTTCTGTTTTCCTGATTACCAGGCGAGTGCCGACTATCGTAAGTTCTGGCAGCGCCTGGCTGGTGGCGAGTACATACGTGAACGTTTCCTGAGGCGTAATAAGCAAGGCCTGGAGGTCTGGCTCGAAGCCAGCTACAACCCTATCCGAGGCGCCGATGGTCGCGTCGAAGGCGTGCTGAAGCTGGCCACCGACATTACTACTCAGGTGATCCGTGAGCAGGAGCAGAGCAGCATGGTTCAGGCCATCAGTCGCTCGATGGCTGCGATTTCCTTTAACTTGAAAGGTGAGGTTCTCGACGCCAACGAAAACTTCGAGCAGGCCATGGGCTATCGCCTGGATGAGATTCGGGGAAAGCACCACCGCATGTTCTGCACACGAGGTGAAGCGGACTCTCCTGAATACCGCGATTTCTGGGAGCGACTGAACCGTGGTGAGTTCTTCTCTGGACGCTTCCAGCGACTCAACCGGCATGGCGATACCGTCTGGCTGAGCGCAACCTACAACCCGGTATTCGATGCCAGTGGCCGGCTTTACAAAGTAGTTAAGTTTGCCCGTGATATTACGTCCCAAGTGCGCCAGCAGCAGGCAGAATCCGATGCAGCCACGCTCGCCTACAATATATCCCAGCAGACGGACAGAAGCGCTCGCCATGGTGCCAAGGTCATTAGTGAAACGGTCGAGGTGGTACAAGGCATAGCAGCCGAGCTCTCACGAGCGGCTGAAGGCATCACTGCAGTCAATCAGCAGTCAGAGATGATCCGCAGCATCGTGCAGACCATCCGAGGTATCGCCGAGCAGACCAACCTACTTGCTCTAAATGCTGCTATCGAAGCTGCAAGGGCGGGTGAACAAGGCCGAGGTTTTGCGGTGGTCGCCGATGAAGTACGAAACCTTGCAGCCCGCACGGCGCAGGCCACCGTGGAAATCGTCGATGTTGTGAAGCGCAACCATGAACTAGCGCAGGATGCTGTGGAGAGCATGCAGGCTAGTCGCCAAAAGGTCGATCAAGGCGTCGATTTGGTCAGCCAAGCCGGCTTTGTGATAGAGGAAATTCAGAGCGGAGCACGGCAAGTAGTCGACGCCGTGCGCCAGTTCGCCGAGGCAAAGGAAGAGCTCTGATGTAACTGTATCGGGCACAACCTCGTAAGGCTGTTCCAATTTCTCACGATAAGCGTGCTTGTCCAATATGACATCATCGCTGCTTACTGGGCGCAACTGAACGTTTGCATCCGAGCATCACGTCTTACGCAATTAGACCGGTTGCCAAATATGCGGCAGCAAATGATCGATTTCACTCGCCCGCTGCGTCGGCAGGCGTGTGAGCACGTCCTTCAAATAGGCATACGGATCATGACCGTTGAGCCGCGCAGACTGGATCAAACTCATGATCGCCGCCGCCCGTTTTCCGCTGCGTAGCGACCCTGCGAAGAGCCAGTTCTTGCGTCCAAGAGCCCATGGTCGGATCTGGTTCTCTGCCCAATTGTTGTCTATGGGTACAGCCCCGTCATCGAGGTAGCGCGACAGCGCTGCCCAGCGTTTCAGGCTGTAATCGAGTGCTTTGCTGATGGCTGAGCCTTCGGGCACAAGGTCGCGCTGGGCGCTCATCCAGACATGTAGCATGTCCATTACCGGGACGGCTTTTTCTTTCCGTATTCGCCGCCGTAAATCCGGCTCCAGATCGCGGACTTCGCTCTCGATTTCGTACAACAACTGGATATAGCGCAGGGCTTGCTCAGCAAGCGTGCTTTTATTCGTAGCGTGCAGCTCGAAGAATTTGCGCCGTGCATGGGCCATGCAGCCGATTTCGGTCACGCCGAGTTCGAAGCTGGCTTTGTAACCGCCAAAATCGTCACAGACCAGCTTGCCCCTCCAGCCTTGCAGGAAGTTGCGAGCATGCTCTCCGGCACGGCTGGGGCTGAAGTCATAAACCACCGCTGCCACATCCGAGAACTGGCTGGTGGCGTAGGCCCAAACATAGGAACGGTGGGTTTTCTTTGTTCCCGGCATGAGCATTTGCACGGGTGTTTCATCGGCATGAATAATCTGCTGCCCGAGTACCACTTCGCGCAGCGCATCGACCAGCGGCTGCAACTGAACCCCAGTCACGCCAACCCATTCGGCCAAGGTTGAGCGTGGAATCGCCAGGCCCGCTCGACCGAAGATCGATTCCTGACGGTAAAGCGGTAAATGGTCAGCAAACTTGGCAATCATGACGTGGGCCAGCAGCCCAGCGGTTGGGATGCCCTTGTCGATGATCTGAGCCGGAACCGGTGCCTGGATAAGCGTTTCGCAGTCATCGCAGACCCATTTGCCACGTACATGACGCTCGACGGTGAACACGCCCGGTGTGTAATCCAACTTCTCACTGACATCTTCACCGATGCGTTTCAGCGCGCAGCCGCATGGGCAGTGAGTGTTGTCAGGTTCGTGATGGATCAGTGTGCGTGGAAACTCAGCCGGCAATGCAGTGCGCTTGGGCTTCTGCTTTTTCTCGGTCGCCGCTGGCACTGTTTGCAAGGCCTGAAGCTCTGCTTCAATCGCTGCGATATCTGTATCGATCAGGTCATCGAGCAAACTGGCCTGCTCAGGATTCATCTGCTCGCTGCGCTTGGCAAATTTCAAGCGCTTGAGCTGCGCAATTTCGAAGGTCAGCTTCTCGATCACCGTCTGATCGCGGTTGATCTTCTTGCCCATGGTTTCGACCGTCTTACCCATTGTTTCGACTTGCGAGAGCAATTGCGCAGCTAAGGCACGCAGTTGGTCGGGAGTCATTTGGTCGAGATTGGGAGAAGAAGTCATGCGCCGAATTTTGCCAGAGCAGGCGCTTCGCGGCGATAGACCGATAGGCTAATGGCAGCCGTTAAAGCAGTGTGATCGAGCCGCCGGAACCTGCTCGTTGCCATGGCAGGCCCAATACCAAGGCTTGGAGTTGCTCGGTGTCCAACTGCATTTCAGAGCCATGACGAATGCTTGGCCAGTGGAACTTGCCCTGGCTCAACCGGCGCGCCGCCAGCCATATGCCGAAGCCGTCATGCACCAGCACTTTCATGCGATTGGCGCGGCGGTTGGCGAAAAGATAAGCACAGTGCGGCTGCGCCGCACCGAACACCGCAATCACCTTGGCTAATGCCGTTTCGGTACCAGCGCGCATGTCCATCGGCTCGGTGGCGAGCCAGATGGAGTCGATGCGAATCATCGCAGAAGGTCTCGAAGAAAGGTCGCGCAGGCAGCAGCATTTTCAGTGGGCCAGTTCACTGTGACGGTGCCACGCGGGTGCTGTATTTCAACGCAAATATTCGATGATGATGTGTGGGATTTCGCCCCTGCCAGCGGCACGGGTAACGGAATAAATGCAGGTTGCAGCGCTGTGCTTTTCTGCGCTTGCAGGCGAATCCATTTGTGGACGAGGTTTGCGTTGAGGTTATGGCTGAGTGCGATGCTGGCAATCGAAGCACCGGGCTGGGCACACTCTTGAATGACCTGAGCTTTGAAGGATTTGGAATAGGAACGGCGTGTTGGCTGCATGAAATACCCGCTTAAAAGGCTAGAACTGGTGCCCACTTAAATGTAAGTGCACACCATGTCTTGGCTTTGCAGGGCTGGGTAGATGACTTGGCCGTACGCATACAACGAAGCTGTCTCTCAGCGCCTTGATGATCTCCGACACCCGCGTCTTCTCCGAATCATGGGTCTTACCTCTGACTACAGCGGTGGCTGGGTCGAGGCTATAGTCGCCGTCTGCGTGCTTGTGCAGCCGGTAGACTCCCCCAGTTTTTTCGCTTTATGCGCTGGCCTGATTGTCCAAGTTCTTTTTGAGCACCTGCTCGATGTTCTGGCTCCATGCCGCTTTGAACGCCGGATCAGAGGCAAACAGCTTATAGAGCTCCAGCTCGTCCTTTCGCCTTTTCAGCATCACGTCCTGGAGCATCTTTTCCAATGCGAGGCCGCGATTGTAAGGGTCAGCATTGTCCTCGTACTTGGCTGTGTAGTCCGGGTGTGCGCGGATGCTGTTGACGATGTTGACGAACTTGACACGTTGCTCCTCAGGCGTCGCGCTCCAGCCATGAAACCACCGCTCGTTGAAGCTGCGAATGATTTCATCCAGCGGATCAGTTTCCGGATCGCCGTCGCGGTTGCCGCGTGGGTTCGGGTTTTGCGGCGTCAGTTCCGTGTCGGAATCGTCGAGGCCGATTTCCTGGTTCAGCTTCGTGCGCTCCAAGCCATACGATGACAGGTCAACGGCCTCAAGCAGTTCGTCGAGCATATCCTGATTGGGATCTTCGATCATGAGCTTGGGAATCAGAAACTTCAGCAGCCAGAACAGCTTTTCCCACACCAGCACTTCAAACGGGATGATCGACGCCATCTGACCGTAGATCTTCACGAACTGCTTGGCCTTGATCTTGAAGTCGATCTTCTCGGGGTCCAGCAACTCCAACTCAGTGTTGAAGCGATTGGCTGCAACATCGATGATCGGGCTGAGGGCCTGGGCATCTTCACCGGCAAAATAACGTGTGACGAAGTCTTCGACCTCCTGCCACTCGTATACTCCAACTTGGTCCAGTGCGTCCTTCAGCTCGTGCAACACGTTGACGTCGGTCGCCTCGGACAGCGTTGTCACGGTGTAGAAGGGATCGAAGGCCGTCTTGATGTCATCGACGCTGTTGAAGAAGTCGAGGATGAACAGATCTTCCGTTCGCTTGCCCAACTTTGGGGCCGAACGGTTCAGGCGAGACAGGGCTTGGACGGCTAGGACGAACTGCAGCTTCTTGTCCACATACATCGCAGCCAGCTTGGGCTGGTCAAACCCGGTCAGATACTTGTTGGCCACGATCAGCAGCCGATAGTCGTCAGTGTCGAACTTTTCCCGCGTCTCACTTTCAGGAAAGCCGTTCATTTCGGCTTCGGTGTGCTTCAACCCATCGACGGTCTTCTCTCCCGAAAAAGCGATCAACGCCTTAAACGGGGTTCCTTGTGCGTCGAGCAGCTTGTTTACAGCCTTGTAATAACGGATTGCGGATTCGATATTCTGGGTAATGATCATCCCCTTGGCCTTGCCGCGAAGCTTCTTGGCATTCACGACCTGTGGGATGAAATGGTCCAGCATAATCTCGGCCTTGGTGTTGATCGTGTGCTGGCTGCGTTCGACATAGGCCCGCAGCTTCTTCTGAGCCTTCTGGGTGTCAAAAAGCGGGTTTCCCTCCACGGACTTCTGGATTTCGTAATAGCTTTTATAGGTCGTGTAGTTAGCCAGCACATTGAGGATGAAACCCTCTTCAATGGCCTGCTTCATGCTGTAAAGATGGAATGGCTTGAAGCTCCTGTCGGATTGCTGTTCGCCAAACTTCTCAAGCGTGGTCGCCTTAGGCGTTGCGGTAAAGGCCAGATAGGACGCGTTACCGCGCATTTTGCGGGACTGCATCGCCGCCAGGATTCGGTCTTGCGGATCATCCTCGTCCAGGTCGGTGTCCCCGGCACCCATCGCGCGGTTCATGGTGTCATGGGCCTGGCCGCTTTGACCGCTGTGCGCCTCGTCGATGATCACGGCGAATCGTTTTTCGCTTAGGTCCGCAATGCCATCAATGATGAAGGGGAACTTCTGAATTGTCGTGATGATGATCTTCTTGCCGTTCTCCAGCGCGGATTTTAGGTCGGCTGAACGCAGCGCTGGGGCGACGATGTTCTTGACCTCAGAGAAGTCCTTGATGTTGTCGCGCAGCTGCTTATCGAGCAAGCGCCGGTCCGTCACCACAATAACCGAGTCAAACAAGGGCTGGTCTAGGCCCTTGGCGCCAGGGAGGCCGACGCTATTGGGGTACGCGTCGATCAGCTGATAGGCCGCCCAGGTGATCGAGTTCGATTTGCCTGATCCCGCCGAATGCTGGATCAGATAGCTGTGGCCGACACCGTTGGTGGACGCGTGGTCCAGCAAGCGGCGCACCACGTCCAACTGCTGATAGCGCGGGAAGATCAGCGATTTCTTCGCCAGCGGATCGGTGGCTTTGCCCTCCAGCAGAACGAAATGCTGGATGATGCCCGCAAGGCTGGCGGGCAGGAACACCTCTTCCCACAGATAGGCGGTCTTGTGGCCGCTGGGGTTCGGCGGGTTGCCCTCGCCATTGTTGTGGCCCTTGTTGAACGGCAGAAAGAAAGTCGAGGCCCCGGTAAGCTTGGTGGTCATGAACACCTCGTCGGTGTCCACCGCCATATGCACAAGTGCGCGGCCAAATTGCAGCAGAGGCTGGGTGGCGTCGCGTTTTTCGTGGTACTGCTTCTGGCCATGAAAGCGGGCAGTTTGCCCAGTCCAGGCGTTCTTTAACTCGACCGTGACCAAGGGTATGCCGTTCAGGAACAGTACCATGTCGATTTCTTCCAGAGGGTTACTCTGCGAATAGCGGACCTGTCGAGTGATGCTCCAAATATTGGCAGCGAAGTTTTCGTGGATGCGGGGGGCAGAGCTGGCCAGCGGAGCGGGGTACATCAGTGAGAAGAACGCGTCATCGACCGATAGACCCTTTTTCAGCAGATGCAGCAGGCCGTGCCTTTTGATCATCCGATCAAAGCGCTCAAGGATCTTAGCTTGCCAATCTGATGGGTTGCGCGATTGCAGCTTGGCCAGCTCCTTGCCCTGTGTCGACTCCAAAAACTGCCAGAACATGGCAGTGTCTAGCGCATACTGGGCGTTGAAGTCACCGGGCAGGCCGATGCTATAGGGGCCGCCGCCAACCGGCACGGGCTTGCCTGCCAGCTCTTCGGTCGTCCAGCCGGTCAGATATTTCTGAATCGCCTGCTCGAGTGCAACTTCCCTAGTATTGCTGACCATATACTATCCCTTAAATAACCTTGATCTTGCCGGTGACGGCCGCGTTGATTAGGCTGGCTTTGTATTCCTTGAGCGCGGCGATCTGGCGTTCTTTGATGGCAATACCATTCTCAACCTTCTCGCATTTTCTTTTGATTTCGTCCGCAATCTCACGCTGTTCATTGATGGGTGGAAGGAAAAGGTCGACCATCGCGAAATTTTCGAAGGTCAAGTCTTGCCCGTCGCGAATGAAGCTTGCAGTTGTTTGCAGGGCTTTAATATATCGAGGGCTTTTGAAAAGGTAGCCGAAGAAGGTCGGGCAAATCTCCTCGTGCGGTCGCAAAATAATGTAGGAGGACCTGATGCAGCCCGCCGCCCAAGCTCGCTCCAGGCCGCCTTGGAAGCTGCGCATGCTGATCACGAAGTCGTCCAACTCTACGTGCTTGCGTTTTTCGAGGTTCGTCTGGATTTTCACGACCCTGCGACCAACCAGCTCCTCAAACTTCTCTTGAGGAATAACCCCATAGGATTGGGTGGCAGAAAGCTGAATGTCATCCTTTCGCGCCAACTCTTTGCGTTGCGTGAAGACAAACTTGCTGCGCCGCACCTCCCAATGCGCTGGGATTTGGCCAATCCAGTCGATGCCGCTGTCTTTCAATGGAGTGGCGGAATTCAGGCCGCGGTTTACGGCTTCCTGAATGATGATCTGACGCCGCTCGCGTAGCAGCGTGATCTGGTCTTCCTTGATCTTCACAGCTACATCGATCTTGGCGCACTTCTCGTCCAAGAATGTCGCGATCGAACGCTGCTCCTCAATGGGAACGATGAATAGGTCGACCGCCGAGAAGTTGTCAAAGCGAAGCGCCTGCCCATCACGCACTAGATTGGATGTGCTTTGTAGGGCCTCAATATATCTGGTGCTTTTAAGTAGATAGCGAAAAAAGGCTGGCTCTACGCGCGGTCCAGGTCGCAAAGCGACATATGCTGAACTAACGCACCCCGTGTGTTCAGAGTACTCAATTCCGCCCTGGAAGCTACGCATGCTCATCACGAAGTCGCCAGATTCAACATGTTTTAGAATGTCAAAATCAAGAAAGACTTGGGTCACTCGGCGTCCCTCAATCTCCATGAATTGCGATTGAGGAATCACGCCGTATTTTTGAGTAGCTGCAAGTTGTGGCTCGCCCCGTCTTGCGCGCTCTTTGCGGTCAGAAAAAAGCCATTTGCTTCGCTCAACTTTCCAATGCGATGGTAATTTACCAATCCATCTAACATTACTTTCTGCGTAGCTTTCGTACTGCTCGAACCCAAACCTATCCATCATCCCACCTCCGACAACGCCGCCATCGGGACACCCAAAATATCCGAGATCAGTCCGTCAGCCTGCTGCTCCAGCGTCAGAATATCCGCCGTAACTTCGCCCAAACTCCGCAGCGGCTTGTGATAGTGGAAGTATTTGTTGAAGCTGATCTCGTATCCGATTTTGACCGAGTCGAGGTTGATCCAGGCCTCTTCGACATAGGGCCTCACCTCGGCCAGGAAGTAGCCGTGAATGCTGTCCTTCAGCGGCACAGACTCGCTGTCGCGGAGGTCGGTGTTTGAGGCGTAGGTCAGCCAGGTGCCATCGGCCTGTGCATAAAAGCCAAAATCGCCTAGCGCTGATACGTCGCAGCCTAGCTGCGCAGCTACCGATGCGAGCTCCAGGTCGGTAAAGCGAAGAGATTTGTCTATCACCTTTTCTGCGTCCTCGGCATACCAGCTCACCGCATTCAAGATGGCGTTCTTCTCGGTCGCTGACAGCTTGATCTTTCGGGTCTTCAGCACCTTGCTAATGCGATCACAAAACTCGTTGTAGTCGGCAGTTTCATCCGTACCGATGGCCTGCATCAACTGGTGTCCGTGATCGAGCAATTCGCGCAGACGCTTCCAGTTGGCGGTATCAATTAACTTGGCGCGGGCCTTGGCGTTCAGGGTGATGCCCTGCTCTTCGCACCACTCCATGACCGGCTTAGCATGCGCATTCAGGAAGCCCGGCTCATAGACCGCCTCACCGTGTGCTTCCCACAGATACTCCATCGGTTCGCGCAGGGATTTATCGAAGCGCAGGGGAGCAAGCCGTTCAGCGCTGAACTGGGCGCGGCGGCGGTCGGGGCGCTCGATAGTGACCTTGTGATAGCCGAAATCGGTGTTGTCGTAGATCTGCACGGCAATGCCGGTGGGGTCGCCGTTGGCATCCAGCTTCCGTTCGACCGATTGGAAAGCAAGATAGGCGCTTGTGATTTCTTCGACATGTTCAGGAGCGAATTCGCAGTTCTTGTCACCAAGGTTTTTGCGTAGCTTACGAAATAGCGGGTTGGCGTCGATCAGTTGCACCTTGCCCTGTCGTGCTGCGGGCTTGGCGTTGGTCAGCAGCCAGATATAGGTGGTGATGCCGGTGTTGTAGAACAAGTTGTTCGGCAACTGGATGATGGTGTCGAGCAGGTCGTTTTCGATGATGTGGCGGCGGATGTTGGACTCGCCGCTGCCAGCATCGCCTGCAAACAGGCTGGAGCCGTTGTGGACCGAGGCGATACGCGAGCCTATGGAACTGTCCTTGGTGGACTTCATCTTGCCCACCATATCCATCAGGAATAGCAGTTGGCCGTCATTGGAGCGGGGGGTTGCGTCTTTGGTTTCCCTGGTGCCCCAGTAATTATTCAGCTCGACCTTGAAGCGCGGGTCGATGACGTCGTTGCCGTCCTTGATGTATTTGAGTTCACTGTTCCAGCTTTTGCCGTAGGGCGGGTTGGATAACATGAAATCAAAGCGCTGGGCGGCGAACTCATCGGTGGACAGGGTGGAGCCGACCTTGATGTTTTCGGGGTTGTTGCCCTTAATCATCATGTCGGATTTGCAGATGGCATAGGTCTCGTCGTTGATTTCCTTACCGTACAGATAGACGTCGCCGGTAGCTTTGATCAAACCATCGGGGTCAATGACGTAGTTCTGCGACTCCGTTAGCATGCCGCCGCTACCACAGGCGGGGTCATAGATGGTCATAACGGGGGGCAGCCGATCCTTGATCGGGTCGAAGACCAGGTGGGTCATAAGGTGGATCACTTCACGCGGAGTAAAGTGCTCGCCCGCCTCCTCGTTGTTATCTTCATTGAACTTGCGGATCAGCTCTTCGAAGACATAGCCCATGCCGAGGTTGCTGAGGGCTGGCAGGGTGTTACCGTCAGGGTCTTCGACCTGATGTGGCGTGAGGTTGATGTAGGGCGAGATAAACTTTTCTAGCACGTCCAGTAAGACCTGCTTGTTTGCCATGTGCCGCATCTGCTCCAGTAGCTTGAAGCGCGAGATGATCTCTTTGACGTTGTCGCTGAACCCGTTCAAGTAGTCTTCCACGTTGGCCAGCAGTATCTGTTGGTTGTTAGTGGCGGTTGCATGCAGCAGCTTCAGTGTCCATTTGCTCGTGTTGAAGAATACGTAGCCAGAGGCCGCCTTTAGCGGTGCATCGTCCAGCTCAGTCGCCTTCATTTCGCCTTTCTGAAAGCGGACCTCCTCCAGGACTTCGGCCTTGGTGGGCTCGAGGAGAGTATCGAGGCGACGCAGAACAACCATCGGCAGGATGACGTCACGGTATTTGCCCCGGACGTAAACGTCGCGAAGGCAGTCATCCGCGATAGACCAAATGAATGAGACAAGTTTGGTATGTGCGTAATGGTTCATGGGGAAGGGGCTATTGTCCTGGTGTCAAAGGGGCGCGACGTGTAGCTGAACGGCCGTAAACCCACCATTATCCATGAGCGTTACAGACTCGGCCACCGTGGTGTTTTTTACTTGTCAAATCCATTAAAGGAGACCCATGAATACGAACATTCGGTGAGGTCTGGACTCTGTACGAAACCAGCTGTCGTAAACACCGCAGCGAACAGTCCAGCGAGAGCATCGCAGAAAAGCTGTCCGCGAGGTTGTCGTAGCGGTTACCAATCAGGTGGTTGTCTTTCAGCCAGCAGAACATCCGCTCAATGATGTCTCGTCTCGTGTATTGGGGCTTGTTGAGCCGGCGGGGTGCCGCGGGCTTTGGCTTACGTATCATCTTGCGCAGCGGGATGACTGGCTGCATTCGATAACGGTCAGAGTGCTGACGAAATGCCTCTGCGTTATAGCCCTTGTCGGCAACCAGCCTTTACCGGGTCAGTTTTCGGTCAGCGGTAACAGTCACAGCGTCATTCCTGACATATTACGCAGCCGAAAGCTCCAACCTCCGCACAGGCAGCAAAGAAAGACGACAATAACCAATAGGCTGGACGAAGTACGGGCTTGCAGTGTGACCCGCTGCGATGTCCTGAAACGCTACTTCAACCGCGCTCTTGCTCAGGGATTAGGTCACGATGGCCTTACCAATTTGGAACGGATTGCGTACCGAATTGAGCTAGATCTATTACCGCACCTTGCTCAAGGTTGGTAGCGCCGCCGGTGATATATGACTGAGGCCGCCACGCAAAACTGGAGTACTCGTGTGCTGGATCGATAGATCGGCATGCTCTACTACGAGCGTCTGTTGGTGACCCAGGATCGCGCCGCTGTCGGATAGGAAGCCGCCAGCAACTTGAACGCCAACCGATAAAGAACGCAGGAGGGTTAGACCTGTAGATGGCAATATGCTAGCTTGGCTCTGTCTAGTTTAGTGAGCTGTGTGGCGTTTTTGTGGGGCTGACCGCCACCAGAATCCTTTAAATAAAGATCACCAGATTCAGGACTATTTACAAAATGCAGACAAGGATTTTAGTCGCATTATTGATCTACTTAGGATCTTACCTTCCCCTGAGCATGATCTTACTCGTCCAAGATTTTACAATGGGTTCGACTGCTCAAAGTCTGTGCTCAGACTGGAAAAATTTCGCCAGTCAATGTGAGCTGCCGTTAAAGCATCCCTTATTAGCACTTGGTTTTTTTACCCTCTGTCTCATTTCGCTCTCAATATCATTAGGAACAATTTGGCTCGCCACACCAAAGCGGAAAATCATTGTGGAAGAGTGCAAGCATGTTCCAGCAGATCTAATGAACTACGTTTTGCCTTATGTGGTTTCATTTATGAGTTTGGATTATCAAGAGACGGGTAAATTTCTGGGTTTTTTTATATTTCTGGCTTGGATATTTTGGCTGACTTACAAGTCGGGGCAAGTGATTTTAAATCCTGCGCTGGTTGCGTTTGGTTGGGGACATTACGAAATAAAGTATCGATATGAAGGCGACTCTATATCGAATGCAGAAGGTTGTTTGGCTAAGTTTCAACCGTTAACTGGTGATGTTCTTCGTTATAGCAGTATTGATAAAGTCAAAATTCTAAAACAACGAGACTAACATTATGGCCGATCTTTTAGCATTGAAAGCGTTTGATGTCCTCAATTCAACTGTTACTCTGTGGGTTTTCAAGAGATCTACTCGCGCGGGTAAAATAGTTTACACAGGGCGCTGGGTTGAGACTTCTGAACTTTTGGATGCTAAAATAAAAGAAAATGTCAATGCTGCAGTCCAAAGTGTCGAAGAAATTCGAGAATACTCGCTGCTCGCCGAAAATAACGAAACTAGTGTCTTGTCGATTCCAGCAGATGAAACACATGCAGGACAATTGATACAAGAGTGCGTGGCTCGCGATGAAAAGAAGGTGAAAAAACTTAAAGATATACAGAATGCCCATTTTTATGCAATAAGGCTTACTCTTGATGATCAAAATTCTCTCTATGCAGTAAAATCGACCGATGACTCTTGGAAGTTAAAGAAGCTGGCTGGCGCATATAGGGCGGTATTCAAAGACAATGCTCTGGATATCGATAATACGCCAACTTTTAATATTTCTAAGAGTATAGATTTTTTCATTTTTGACGGCGATGTAATTGCTAAGCAAAAAAATAAGACGGAGTCAATATTAAGCTATAAAGAGGCTCATAAAGAAGATTTTGGGTTGTTAAAGCTGGAGCCGAAATTTTCATCATTGTTTTCCAGTATGGATGAGATTGATGCCTATGTGGGAAACAATAAGATTCAGTTAAGAAGAGCCTCCGCAATTAAGCAAAAGGCCCACTACAATAATGATGTTTATATACAAAATATTCGTAATAATGCTGTGGAAATGCAACTGCTAATTGATTTTGATTTGAACGGGAAAATAGTGCCAAGCGCCGAAAGTTGTAAGTACATTTTTTTGGCTCTTCTCAATCATCGGTTGTTTTCCCGTTTCTCTGGAGAGTATTACGACGTACAAAATATTGAAAATATTTAATACTCTATCGGTAGCTATTATAGCTGTGGCCTTGTCTCCGTCACCATCCTTGGTTGCAGAGTCGATGAGATGACCGCGTGAGTGTTTTGCGTTATCCAGATTCTCTTATCTTGGATCGTTCTCTACCGCGGGATGAAGATGGCTCAGGTGAATAGGACCACAAGCGAATCGTTGGTACTGAATTAACTTCCGTCGGCGTGCATCACCTATTTGGCGAAGCATGTTCGGTCGTTCCCGATCCATGTAGGCGGTTGGGAATAGCGCCGGATCGTAGGGGATGGCATCCAGCACGTCGATTCCATATTCGACATAAACACGCTTGCCGAGCGGTGTCAGGGCTAAGGCCTTGATCCGGCGGATATGCTCTGATATGACTCGATACCCATCATTTACCAGCAGGTCGCGCAGATAATGGTTCGACGCGCGAAGTGCAATCGTCACCCGCACGGATTCCCGATGTGGCCGATCCTGCCAGTAAGAGAATAAATTGAATAAACGAGACTTCAGACATGTGATGGGGTCGATGACGGCGATCTGCACACCTTCGATATCCAGGACAGATAAATACTTGAAAATCTCTTTTTGAGGCGCGCCCCCGACGCTGTCCATTTCCAGGATATCGACAATGACCTCTTTACCGTCAACCCAGTCAATATACGCGGCGGCAATGTTTATAGTGTTGTCGTCCATCTTAGCCTTGCGAAAAGGGACTCCCATCACGCGGGCGCAATAATCAATAGAGTTGGGTTTACCGATAAAGTCCAAATCATCGCTAGTGACGAATCCGACATCCTCGCCTGTCATTTCGTCGATGAGGTATTGCCGGGCCCAAAGCGTAAGCGATTGCCCGCCAACGATCACAAGGCCGTAATCGGTGACAGCTGATTGAATTGAGGGGCGGTAGACGCGCTGAATTAGATCGAGCAGAAATGCGAAGAGCTCTGAACGTTCAAGTAAGGCGAACGGAGCGTCTTCGTTTGCCGCTTCGGGCATCAGTTGCTTAGCGCAGAGAATCGTAGTGGGCGAGCGATTGAAGCAGAGTTGCCACGAAGGGCGGCTTTGGCACGGGCAGCAGCCATTTCAAGCATCTCAGGGTCTGCAGCATAGACAGCATCAACCTGGCGGTCACGTGAGCTGCTTTTAAGGCTCATCATTTCCGCAAAGCTAAGGTCTTTTGAATGCTGGTGGCCGCTGATCATGGCGAAAGTACCCATAAGGGTGGAAATAGACTTGGATTTGAGGTTAGCACATTCAGTTGGCGCATTTATAGGCGAAGGGCTGTGGTTGCAAGGGATTAGCCGACGAAATGCATGGGTTAGGGTGCCGTCTAGGTGCATGGGGCCTGTTTCACCGGCCCCATGCACCTAGACGGCTCTTAACGGCACTAAGTACCATGGTCTTTATCGAGATAACCATTTGTCAAGGGAAATGTCAACGTGGAGGGCCACTTATGTGGCCGGGACGGTCGGCGCTTAGATATCAAGGCAAAGCCAGCTCCGGCCTAATCTTTTCGAGATAAGTTGTGCGGTGAGCCTGTAGTAGTAACGGGTGGCTTCTGAGCGGTCCTTCAGCTGGTGTACCAAAAACCAACGCACATGCTTGAAGTGCCAGCCCCAAGGGTTATCGCGCTGCCACCTCTGTTGGATAGCTGCCTGCATGATACGAGCTTGTCGAATGTGTCTTTGCTGCGTGGCTGTCGAACCGTTCAGTACTCCACCCAGGAAAAGTGCCATATCGAAAGGCTTGCTCACGCTCTACCCCCAATGTAAGCCGAAACCACCTCGATTCGATTGTGCCCAAGCTCAAGACTAATTTGCCGTCGCGCGCTTTGGTCCAGAGCGTGGTCGATGCGATAGCATCGGCCACCATTGACGGGGGCCGCGTGGCCCGTGAGCTGTATGTAGCGCTCGCACGCATAAGCCGCTCGAAATTCATGAACCCCCTTCAGTCCCAGCTTCTGAAGCAATTCACGGGCTGGCCTCACCGTCTGTTGCTGGAACTTGGCGTAGCTTTCACCTTCGGCCAGCAAATTGCGGCTGTGGGGTGGCGAGGCGTGACGAGCCATCTGCAAGGCTGCCTTAACCTCGTTATTTGCGATGATCCAGCGCGCTGCTGAAGCTCCAGCCCGGCCGCCTTTGGTCCCATCCTGAATATTGATGCGGCCTAAGTGTTTAGCCTCACGTTGCAAACGTGGCAGGTCAGCCAAGATCGTTTCGCGCAAGCGCATGCCGGTTGCGCGGGCCAAGCAGACAATCGCAGCGACGCGGTGGTGTTGCTGTTCGCGAAGCGCTTCAATCACTCGACTCAGTTGTTGGTGATCTTGGCCATTCGGTGCGCGGGTGCGTACGCTTGATCGCTGCATGCCGAGTGCCTTGCTCGGGCTGGCGATTTTCACGTACTGGTCGCCGCGTAGTGCTGCGAGGGTACGGTTTACGCTACTCAGGCGGTTCTGCGCGGTGGCGATGCAGATTTCACCTTGTTGGATTTGCTGACGCAGGTGTGTGGCGTAGCTGTGCAAGGTACTGCGATCTATCTGGCGGGCGTCGTTGTAACCGGGGCCGTCCGCTGACCGACACCACTTCACGAAAGCCTGCCAGCGATCACTGTGTGCTTTGACCGTAGCGAAGTGGCCGCCGGCAAACAGATCTTTCAGCGCTTGTGGGCCGGCATAGCTGAGCTGACGGCCGTAGCCAAAGTTGCGCCCGTCACGTCGGCCGACCAATGCCATCGGCTTCACCGTTTTCATTGTCTTGCAGAAAGCGCAGCACCGCTTTCCAGTGGGCGCTGATCTTGTTCACTTGTTGCCAATGTGCGGGACGAATAATCAGGGCGTTTTGCTGATGCCGCAGCATTGCTCCCTCTTCGCGCAGTTGGTGGATCAGTTGGCCGATGTTGACAGGCCCTAAGGCGGGTGTGGCGACAACGGCGCCAGTGGCGACAACCCTTGTAGTTGCTGCTCTGAAGCATGGCGACAAGGCGGCGACGGAAGTGGCGACACTCCGCAATGCAGGTCGTGTCTGATGCTGCGCCTGGTAACGGCGCACCGCGTCATTGAGGCGGAACATGGCGCACCTCGAAGGTCTTTCCGTCAGAAGAGTCCAGCCAGCTATGTGAGATCAATTCGACCAGCAGCGTAATGGTGTGATGACTGCTTTTGCGGGCAAAGCGGGGGCCATTGCGATTGAGGTCGCGGACGGTAAATTGGGTCCAGCCTTTTTGCGTCAGCCAGCGCAGCAGTCGATCCGCCTCCTCGCGTAACTTGTTGATGGGTTCTTGCTCCGTCAGGCGCTGGATTTCGGCCAGGTAGTAATCCATCAGCGTCGAGGCGCGCTGGATATGGGGTTCGTCCACTACGGGCGCGTCTTCAATCACCGCCAATACCCCGGCGATACGCAGTACATTGGCGGCTGCTTTCCCGGCGACAGATTGAATGCCGGCCAGCTCGCCAAACTCACCAGATTGGCATTCGATGGTGTCGTGAATATCGATCCAGGCACCGCGAGCGCTGGGTGTCAGTTCCAGCCTGTCAGGGTTAAGTGAGCCGTCGTTGTGTAGCGACAGCGGCTTATCCAGCAGAGCGGTAATGCGCGCTTGGTAGCGCTGGATCCTGGCATCTCGCGTAAGGTCGACCGCCTTGTACAAGCGTCGCCCCACTAGGCGTTCGGGCCAACTGATCAGGCAACGGCCAAGGATGCCTTGGCCGTTGATCATCCGGTCTGTGAGTAGCTGGGTGGCCAGGTAAGGTTGCAGCATCAGATGCAGACTGAGGCGACGATCATAAGCTCGCAGGCTTTCGCCAGGCATGGAGCGCGCCCGGTCGATGGGGCTGCCGTCCCAGAGTGCTGACAGGGTGGTGATGGCCTTGAGTTGGTTCTCTTTGCTCATGGTGCTGCTGCCCAGAAACTGGCCGCCCTCATCGTTGAATAACCCCATGCTGGGCAAGCCCTGGCATAGGTTTTTGATCAGCGCCTCAATGGTGGGCTCGGCGATGATCAACCTGGGCGGTATGGGGTCGGATAACTCACGAGCTTCGTGCTTTCCTCGAATGGCGGCGCGATTGGATTTCAGTTGTTCCAAATACAACGCCCACTGCCGCCGCTCCCACTCACGCGCAGCCGCCAGCGCCAGATGATCCACTGCGCTTTTCCGATCACCCGACGATGCCACCGTCAGCATGTACAGGGACAACGGATAAACACGGCCATCGAGATGCACATTGGCGTGCGACTGGGCCACCAGGGCGGCAGTGGCCAACACCGATTGCGCAGCCATGGCGCAGGGCACGCCGATCACCTCTGCCATGCGTTCGACGGCTGGTCCTAATATCTGTCCCAACGCTTCGACCGGATACGCCAGCGGCTCGGGCCGGTATTCCAGCAGCGGCTGTGGCAGGTCAAACGCTTCGCACAATTGCATCGTCATTCTCCTGGTGCTTCGAATTTCCCCCTCACTCTCCCCGCCACGGTTGTTGAGTGTTATCAGGGATCAAGGCCCCTGCAGCCTGTGAGGGTGTCCACTTACGCGGGACGGGCGGCTCTTTACGACCGGGAGCTTGGGCATCTCATGATCTTGCCTCCTGAGCACCGATAACGGTGGGCGGGTGGAGGCTGCGTTGGCTGACGAGACCAGCGCCGCGAGATCCTGAGTCTGTTGCAGGCAGTAATGCGATGACCAGGGCGTGCCTGACTGTCAGTCAGGTGCAGTCCATTCCGTGGGCTGCGGCACCATCATCTGCATTGCTGCTGCGTGTGACATCGGGGTTTGTCACGCCGATTGTCACATTGACAAACGCTGCAATGTGTTGCCCGGCAAGGGCTGCGGCAGTGGTTTCGGCGCCCGTCTCTTTCCTGGAGAAAGAGACGGGCGTGGGCTGCCGCATTTGCACTGTGGATAAGTTGGCTTCGATCACGTTGGGCGTGACTGCGCGCCTAATTGGAAGCGAGCGCGCATGGCTGGGACCACCACTGTAGGGCGTAGCCTTAAAGATCCCTGGCTACCTGGGCAATGCTGTCGATGACAGCGCTCTACGGCTCTGGTGTAGCGCGTGCTCGGAGGGTGGTCAACCGTGTATGGGGTGGGGTTTTTAGGCGATGGATGTGTATGGAAGACGGTGGCTTTGAATGGACAGTGGGCCGTTCGTCGGTTTTTAAAGTGAGCCCCTGAGGGCGGGAAGGCAAAGCCTTCCTGCCCTCAGGGGCTGGGCCTTAAAAGCTTGTGGGCGATGCAGATGGTGGCGACGGTCGCCGCTTTGTCGCCATGCGCAGGACCGCTAAATAAGTGGGTTGTCGCCAGTGTCGCCGCTGTCGCCAGTAGGAACTGATTAACGAAACGGGATGACGTTCCCGTTTTTGTTTTCATGAATGGCCGTCACCGACAAATTGCCGGTGGCGGCTTTTTGAATGTAGTCGCTCCACCAAGTCATCATCGGGCGTCTTCGCTCGATGTAGTCCGCTCGGTTGTACGCGCTTCGGACTTCGTCTTTGTCGACATGGGCGAGTGCGACTTCAATCAACTCCGGGTCCCATCCATGTTCGTTGAGGATGGTACTAGCCATTGATCGCAGGCCGTGGCTGACCAGCCGATCCTGAAAACCCATACGTTTTAACGCCATGTTCGCGGTTTGGCTGTTGGCGTGAGTACGCGGATTTCGGTCTGCCGGAAACACATGTTCCCGGTGGCCGCTATAGGGTTTGAGTGTCTCTAGCAACGCGAGCGTCTGGTCGCTCAGGGGGATGGGGTGCGCTCGGCGTTTTTTCATGCGCTCCTTTGGGATGGTCCAGATGCGTTTCTCGAAATCAATTTCTGCCCAGGCCGTTCCGGCAGCCTCGGCAGGGCGGGTCATGGTGTGCAGTTGCCATTCGATGAGGCAGCGGGTGATGCGTTTAATGCTAGCGTTGGCAATCGCCACCATGAGGTCGGGTAGTTCTTCGGGGGGAAGTGCCGGCATGTTTTCTTTTTGCGGCTTTTTGAAGGCTGCCCGTATGCCGCTGAGCGGGTTCGCGAAGATCAGTCCGCAGTTGACGCCGTAGGCCATGATTTCGTTGAGACGTTGGGAAAGTCGCTTGACCGTCTCCAGGCTGCCTTTGGCCTCGATCGGGCGTAGGAGCTTGATGATCATGGGGGCGGTGATGTCTGCGAGGGGTGTGGCTTTGAGGCTGGGGAAAACATGCAGCGTGAGTGAGCGCCAGATGTCTTCGGCGTAGGCCGTTGTGACGGAGTGTTTTTTCAACTCGAACCAAGCGGTGGCCACCTTCTCGAATATGTGCTCGGTTTTTGCCAGCTTGGCCTGCCTTAGCTCATCGCGGTGCGCTTTGGGGTCGATGCCTTGCGCCAGCAGTTCGCGTGCCTCAGCTGCTTTCTTTCTGGCATTTGCCAACGAGAGGGCTGGGTAAGGGCCGAGCGCCATGTTGAGGCGGCTTTTGGTTACCGGCGCGCGGTAATTGAAGTTCCAGATCATCGAGCCACTGGCTCTGACCCTGAGTTGAAGGCCGTCGCCGTCAGTGAGAACGAAGTCTTTTCCTGTTGCCTTGACTGCCTTGAGTTGGCGGTCTGATAGGCGGGCTGCATTAGTAGGCATGAGAGCTACCTCTGACACCGTTTTGGTATCCCAAAAATAGCACCAGTGGGCTCGGGATACCAACTGGGATACCAAAACGCCTGGAACTCTAAAAGCTTCTGTGGAAGCCAATGGCGGTGAAAGCCCCGTATTTACTGGGTTTCAGGCACAAAAAAAGACGTCCGTGGACGTCTTTAGATGATGAAGTGGTGGAGCCGGGGGGATTTGAACCCCCGTCCGCCAGTACTCCGCTGTCGGTACTACATGCGTAGCCGTTTCTATTAAGTTAACCCTCAGCGACCCGAAGGGCAGGGTGCTTTGGGCGAGTTGTGTAAGTTTTAGCCGCTTCGTCCACAACGTACTGCACGGCGATTCTGTTCTATATGACAATCACTTTGGGTTTACAGACATCCCCTGGTGATTGCTGGACCCGAAGGTACCAGAAGCTCAGGGCTAAGGCTGCTTACGCAGCGAGAGCGAATTCCTGGCCGTAGTTTTCGTCATTGGCAACTATAAGAAGTTGCAACAGTGGATTTACGAGTTCTGTTACCAACTCGGCATGCACCTAAAGTTTCGCGACCGGCGTCGAATCCTAAACGGCCCCGTGCTTGTAACTCGTTGTTTCTTAGTGAGTGACAAGCCTGTGCAGTGTACGCCAAAACGTCAGCGAAGGCCAACCCGAAGGTTGGCCCTCTCGCTTACTGGCCGCCTTTCTCGCTGTTCTGCAGGTCTTGCAGGGCCTTGGAGGTGATTTCGATGCACTTCTTCTCATCACCTGCGGCGTGGGCGGCCTTGGCCTGGGAGACGGCGGTGTCTATTTCGCCACTTTTACCGCTGGTGTCGGTGGCGAGCAGGGCTTTGCCGTTGTTGATTTTGTCCAGGTTGATCTGGCACAGGTCTTTGTCACTGGCGGCGAAAGCAGGGGAGGCGAGCATCGCAGCGGTCATGAACAAGCCAGCAAGAGCGGAACGCTTCATAGGGTGTCTCCTTGCGCAAAAGGGCTCGACGCTGCTGGCGTGCAACCGCTGCCAGCGACATCACTGATGGGCCTCGTTTGTCGAGGCCTATGCAGATGACTGCGCCGGTGCGTCAGGGTTCGGTTTTTTTGCCGGGCCAGTGGGCGCGGGCGCGGGTGACGCGGTCTACCAGGTAGACCAGGCCGTGGTAGTCGATGCCGCCATGCTGGCTCAGGCCGATCTCGCAGGTGCGGCTGGTGGAGATGCCTTCGCTGCAATATTGCACGGCGTCCTTGAGGGAGCGCAGGGAGTGGGCGTTGAGCTCCGGCGTGGTGAAGCCTTTGTCGCCGGCAAAGCCGCAGCAATGAATGCCTTCGGGGATCACCACGGTTTTTGCGCAGCGTCGCGCCAGTTCGATCAGTGCCTGGCTCTCGCCCAGGTGTTGGGTGCTGCAGGTGACGTGTACAGCGATGGGCGCTTCCTGGGGTGTGAAGTCGAGGCGGTCCATCAGGTGGGTGCGGATAAAGCGCACCGGGTCGTAGAGGTCTAGGCGCGTTTCTCCCAACTCTTGCACCAGGCGCAGGGTGCAGGGGCTGGTGTCGCAGTAGATCGGGTCGAGGCCGCCGCGGCTGGCGTGGAGCAGGGCGCCGATCAGTTCCTGGCGCTTGTGTTCGGCCTGCTCGGCGTAGCCTTTGGACGCGAAGGGTTGGCCGCAGCAGAGGCTGTCCTGGTTGTCGGGGAAGACTACCTGGTAGCCGGCTTTTTTCAGCAGTTGGCGGGTTTTGTCGTACAGCGACATTTGCTCTTTATCGCCGGCTGCCGGGCCCATGGCGCGGGAGACGCAGGCGGCCAGGTAAACCACGCGCGGGCGAGCGTCCGTCACTGCGGGGCTGAAGCGGATGGCTTTTTCGGGCTGTGGCATGGCGTTGGTCCACTGCGGTATTTGCCCTTTGGACAGCTTGGTCAGCGTGCTCGAGAGCCTAGTCAGCCGTGGAGCACCCAGCAGCATGCGTGCGCCATTGGCGACGTGCAGGGTAAAGCGCGCACCTTGCAGCGCGGTGGCGAAATGGCTGGCGAGCCAGTCGGCGGTTTTCGTACGGTCGGCTTCGCGGCTGCGCAGCTTTTTCACCAGGTCGCCGGTATTGATGCCTACAGGGCAACGTTGCGCGCATAAGCCAGTAGCGGCGCAGGTGTCGATGCCCTGGTAGTGGTAGGCCGCTTCCAGTTCGGTGGTGTCCACGCCTGCGCGTTTTTTCGCCTGGATATCGCGCCAGATCACGATGCGCTGGCGCGGGCTCAGGGTCAGGCCTTTTGACGGGCACACCGGCTCGCAGAACCCGCACTCGATGCACTTATCCACAAGCTCATCGGCGGCGGGCAGGGGCTTGAGGTGTTTGAGGTGGATCTGCGGGTCTTCGCTGAGTACCACGTCGGGGTTGAGGATGCCGTTAGGGTCGAGCAGGCGCTTGAGTTGCCACATCAGTTGATAGGCGTCGCTGCCCCATTCCAGTTCAACGAACGGCGCCATATTGCGGCCGGTGCCGTGTTCAGCCTTCAGCGAACCACCGAACTCCACGGCCACCAGTTGCGCGACGTCGTCCATGAACGCTTGATAGCGTGCGACTTCTTCGCTGCTGTTGAAGCCTTGAGTGAACACAAAGTGCAGATTGCCTTCCAGGGCATGTCCGAAAAGGATGGCTTCGTCGTAGTGATGTTTGTCGAACAGTGCGATCAAGCGGTTCACGCCAATCGCCAGTTGTTCGACCGGGAAGGTCACGTCTTCGATGATCACGGTGGTGCCGGTTTTGCGTACGGCGCCTACGGCGGGGAAGGTGTCTTTGCGGATTGCCCACAGGCGGGCGTTTTCCAATGGGTCTTCGGTGAAGTCGACTTGTTTCTCCACGGGAAACGCCGCCAGGGACGCCATGATGCGCGTCAGTTGTTCGTGCAGCAGTGATGACGAAGCGGCGCGGGATTCGATCAGCAGTGCGCAGGCGTTTTCCGATAGGTGCTGTACGAAAGCAGGCATGCCTGGTTTGTCCTGCACCGAGCGCATGCTGCGTCGGTCCAGCAGTTCAACGGCGGAGACTGGCTGGGTTTTCAGCACGGTGACTGCGTTGCAGCAGGTTTCGACATCCGGGAAGACGATCAGCGCCGAGGCTTTGTTGGGGTGATCGATCACGGTGTCGTAGGTGACCGCACTGATAAACCCCAGGGTGCCCTCGGAGCCGACCAGCAGGTGGCTGAGGATATCCAGCGGGTCATCGAAATCCACCAAGGCATTGAGTGACAGGCCGGTGGTGTTCTTCAGTCGGTATTTGTGGCGGATCTTTGCCGCCAGCTCAGTATTTGCCCGTGTTTCGCGACCCAGCAGGGCCAGGCGTTCAAGCAGTGCACTATGTGACTGGCGGAAGGCTTGCACGCTGGCGGCATCTTCGGTGTCCAGGCGGCTGCCATCGGCCAGCACCAGACGGATGCCCGCCAGGGTGTGGTAGGTGTTTTGCGCCGTGCCGCAGCACATGCCACTGGCGTTGTTGGCGACGATACCGCCGATCTTGCAAGCATTGATGGACGCAGGGTCCGGGCCGATCTTGCGCCCGAACGGTGCGAGCCAGGCGTTGGCCTGGGCGCCGATCACACCCGGTTGCAGGCGTATCTGGGTGCCTTGCCCGCGAATTTCGCGGTGGTTCCAGTTATCACCCAGCACGATCAGCACCGAGTCGCTGATGGCCTGGCCCGAGAGGCTGGTGCCTGCGGCACGGAAGGTCACCGGCACGCGGTCGCGCTGGGCCAGTTGCAGCAGGGTTACCACTTCGTCTTCTGACTCCACACGGATCACCAGCTGTGGGATCAGTCGGTAGAAGCTGGCGTCGGTGCCGAAGGCGAGGGTGGAAAGTGGATCGTCGAAGCGACGATCTTGCGGGATCAGTTGTGCGACGTCGCTCAGGAAAGCAGCAGGCAGGCTCATCGGTCCTCCAGAAATAGCAGACGCCGGAAGGGTGCCCCGGCGTCGATTCTTACCCTATTACGTGCAGGTCTCAGTGCACCAGCATACCGGTGAACCAGTACGCCTGCGCCAAGGTGATCAGCCCGACGATGGTGGCAAAAAACAGGCTGTGCTTGAGGGTAAAGCGGAACAGGTCGGATTCCTTGCCCACCAGGCCGGTGGCGGCGCAGGCCACGGCGATTGATTGCGGCGAGATCATTTTGCCGGTCACGCCACCGCTGGTGTTCGCGGCTACCAGCAGGGTGTCGTTGACGCCGATCTGGTGCGCGGTAGTGGCTTGCAGTGAGCTGAACAGGGCGTTGGATGAGGTATCGGAGCCTGTCAGGAAAACTCCCAGCCAGCCAAGGAATGGAGAGAAGAACGGGAAGGCAGCACCGGTGCCAGCCAGAACCAGGGCCATGGTCGAGGACATACCGGAGTAGTTGGTGACGAAGGCGAATGCCAGCACCATGCCGATGGACAGGATCGGCCAGCGCAGCTCAAAGAAGGTTTCTTTTAAAGTGGTAAGACCAGTTTTGACGTCGATTTTCAACACCAGCATGGAGACCAGTGCCGAGAAGAAGATTGCAGTGCCGGTGGCAGATATCGGGTCCAGCTTGAAGACGGCCGGGATGGCGGTGGGGTTGGTCACGATGGGCGCGACTTTAACCACCAGTTGATCCAGGTGCGGGATCGCGAAATTGAACACCCAGCCGTACATCGAGCCGCCCGCGGCGAACAGGGCCTTGAAGGGTTTGAGAGTCCAGATGGTCACCAGTACGGTGAGGATCAGGAACGGCGACCATGCCTTGAAAATTTGCCCCAGGCTGTAGGGCGAAACCACGGTGTTGCGTGGCAAGCCGAAGCCGCCGGCGCTGGAAGTGACCGCTACGCTGGAGGTGGCGCCGGCAATTTGTGCGCCTGCGGTGCGCTTGGGTTGCCAGACTTTCAGGAACAGCGTCAGGGCAATCAGGCTGGCGAGTGCCGAGGTGATGTCCGGCAGCTCTGGGCCAATGAAGTTCGAGGTGAAATATTGGGTGACGGCAAAGCTCAAGCCCGCCACCGAGGCTGCCGGCCAGGTTTCGCGAACGCCGCGCAGGCCGTCCATCATGAACACCAGCCAGAACGGCACGAACAACGACAGCAGCGGCAGTTGGCGGCCGGTCATGGCGCCAATCTTGAACGCATCAATACCGGTGACCTGGCCTGCGACAATGATCGGAATGCCTAATGCGCCGAAGGCCACAGGCGCGGTATTGGCGATCAGGCACAGGCCGGCGGCGTACAGCGGGTTGAAACCCAGGCCTACCAGCAGCGCGGCGGTGATCGCCACGGGCGCGCCAAAACCGGCCGCACCTTCCAGGAAGGCACCAAAGCAAAAACCGATCAGCAACACCTGCAAGCGCTGGTCGTCGGTGATCGACAAAACGGAGCTGCGGATGATTTCGAACTGGCCGCTCTTGACCGTCAATTTGTACAGGAATACAGCCGCGACGATGATCCAGGCGATGGGCCACAGGCCGTAGGCAAAACCATAACCGGCCGCAGCCAGTGCCATGTCTACGGGCATCTGGAAGGCGAAAATGGCGACCAGGATCGACAGGGCCAGGGTGATGCTGCCGGCCACATGGCCTTTGAGGCGGAACACGGCCAGCGCCAGGAAGAAGAATACGATAGGAATGACGGCGGCCAGTGCGGACAGGCCGAGGCTGCCGAGTGGGCTGTAAAGCTGTTGCCAGGTTTGCATATGGGGTGGCCCCTGATTGTTGTTGTTTGGTGAGCTTGGGTAATTGGTAATACCAATTTACAATCGCTGTGGGCTAGATTAAGAGCCAGGGCAGGGGTGTGTCAATTTGCCGCCTGCGAAACTTTGGTCGTAGGTCGGGAGGCGGGGTGTTCTGATCGGCGAAATTGAAGGCGTTCTGATAGGTGCTGCCGGCACGTCGATAGGCCAGAATAGGGGCCCCGGCGAGTGGTCGGGATGGTGGAGAGTGAGTTATGGGGTTTGATCAGGTGCGTCAGCGCCGTTTGTCTGACGATATTGTCGAGCAGCTTGAGGGGATGATTCTCGAGGGCACGCTGAAGTCGGGCGAGCGCTTGCCGGCCGAGCGCGCGTTAGCCGAGCGCTTTGGTGTGTCGCGCCCGTCGTTGCGTGAGGCGATTCAGAAACTGGCGGCCAAGGGGTTGCTGGTCAGCCGCCAGGGAGGTGGCAACTATGTGGTGGACTCCCTGGGTTCGACCTTCAGCGATCCGCTGTTGCACTTGTTGGAAAGCAATCCCGAAGCGCAGCGCGATCTGCTGGAGTTTCGCCAGACCCTTGAGGCTTCGTGTGCTTATTACGCGGCGTTACGCGCCACGGAAGTCGACCGTGAACGGCTGACCGCAGCGTTTGAAGCGTTGCAGGATTGCTATGCGCGCGCCGACGAAGTGAGCCGAGTGGAGGAGGGTGCTGCGGATGCAAGGTTTCACTTGGCGATTGCCGAAGCCAGTCATAACGCCGTGTTGCTGCACACCATTCGCGGGCTGTTCGACCTGCTCAAGCGTAACGTGGTGACGAATATTGGTGGCATGTACCAGCAGCGTACCGAGACCCGCGACATGCTGATCAATCAGCATCGGGACTTGTACCTGGCCATCATCGAGGGGCGGGCCGAGCAGGCGCGCGAAGTCTCGACACGGCATCTGCTGTATGTGCAGGAGGTGTTGGAGGAGGTGCGTCAGGAGGTTCAACGCGTGGCTCGGGCGGAGCGACGCAAAGGGATGTAGCCCGCGTGGGCTACACCGTCACAAGGATTATTCTTCCTTGCCCTTGTTGCGCACGGCGCGATGCAGCTCGCGATTGGAATCGCGCTCGCGTTCGGTGTCGCGCTTGTCGTATTCCTTCTTGCCCTTGCCCAATGCGATCTCGCATTTGACCAGGTGCTTGCTCCAGTACCAGGACAAGCAGACACACGCGTAGCCTTTTTGCTGCACGGCTGCGGCGAGTTTTTCGAGCTCGCGGGCATTGAGCAACAACTTGCGCGTACGCACCGGGTCGGCAATCACGTGGGTGCTCGCGGTGGTCAGCGGAGTGATATGACTGCCAAGCAGCCATGCCTCGCCATCCTTGAGCAGCACATAACTGTCGACCAGCTGCAGTTTGCTGGCACGCAGACTTTTTACTTCCCAGCCGGCCAGGACCAGACCAGCCTCGAACCGATGTTCGATGAAGTAATCGTGTCGCGCTTTTTTATTTTGCGCGATGGTCCCTGTGGGGTGTTTCTTTTGTTTAGCCATAGGGGCGGCATTATAGGGAGTTGCGAGCGTGTCGGCTACGGTCAACCTGTGTGCTTGAGCGAGTTGGACGAATCCCGGACAATGCGGGCAGTTCTTTGGTTTTTTTCTCTCGCGGATTGGGCTGTTCTTTCGCGATGTTTGCCTTAAGCAGTGGAAGTAACGCTCACATGACGACGCATATTCAACGTTCGGCCCTGTTGCCCTACCCGGCGCAGGCGCTCTATGACCTGGTCAACGACGTGGCGCGTTACCCGGAGTTTCTGCCTTGGTGCTCGACGGCCGAGGTTCTGGAGAGCAGTGACGAGCACATGGTTGCCAGCGTGGGGGTGGCCAAAGGCGGCCTCAGCCAGCATTTTGTGACGCGTAATGTGCTGGTGCCGGGCCAGTCCATCGAAATGAACCTGCAGGAAGGGCCGTTCACCCAGTTGCACGGTGTGTGGGTGTTCAAGGCGCTGACGGACAAGGCCTGCAAGATCAGCCTGGATCTTTCGTTTGATTATGCCGGGCCGATTGTTCGTGCGACGTTGGGGCCTTTGTTCAATCAGGCAGCCAATACCCTGGTGGACGCGTTCTGTCAGCGCGCCAAGCAACTGCATGGTTGAGATTGAGGTGGTGTTCGCCGCTGAGGATCGCCAGGTGTTGCTGGGGG
The DNA here is from genome assembly GCF_044218845.1 of Pseudomonas sp. B16120. Taxonomy (NCBI): domain Bacteria; kingdom Pseudomonadati; phylum Pseudomonadota; class Gammaproteobacteria; order Pseudomonadales; family Pseudomonadaceae; genus Pseudomonas; species Pseudomonas sp. B16120. The sequence continues at coordinate 5,283,958 of NZ_CP162588.1, read as the reverse complement.
TAAAGGTGGCTGAAGGCACTAGTTTGCGCGAGGCGGTGCGGGCGTCGGGAATAGCGGCGCATTTTCCTGACGTTGATCTGGCTGATTGCCCGCTGGGTATATTTGGCAAGGTTGTCGTGGATGCCGGGGCGCGTTGCGTACAAGCAGGCGACCGTATTGAGATCTACCGGCCTTTGCTGGCCGACCCTAAAGAGGTGCGCAGGCTACGCGCGGCCAAGGCGGCATTGGCCAGGCAAGCGAATTCTTGAACTTGCCAAATGGCAGCCTAGCTATCTGGAGCGCCGCGATCCAACTGTGGGAGCTGGCTTGCCTGCGATGACGCCCTGATAGCCGGCGCATATCTACCTGATACCCGCGATCCAAATGTGGAAGGGGCGGTCCCGATAACGGGTATGTTCTCGATCTGATCCAGGATCCTGGTTGACTGTCAGATCGCTTTCGCAGGCAAGCCAGCTCCCACAGGTTCAGCGTCGCACCAAGGTTATGTAGAGATGCCTATGTAAATGGCAGGCAACAAAAAGCCCGGCATGCCGGGCTTTTTATCGAGCGCAAAATTATTGCGGGCTGGTGTCCAGAGGCTCAGGCGTCGGGACGGGCACGGTTTCCACGTTGTCGATGTCTTTCTGGATGGTGTCCAGCAACGAACCTGGCTTGGCCGGTACCTCGGATTTTGGTTTTTCAGCTTCCTGCGCAGGTGCGGTCACGTTGGTGCCGCTGTCCTTGCCCAGCAAGGCTTCATCGCGGCTTACGCCGGGCATGAAGTCACCGGACAGGCTCACGAGCTGGTCATTGCCATTGAAGATGACACTGACGCGCTCCTGCTGGCGTTCACCGCCACCAGGCTGCAGGCTGTAGAGATAATCCCAGCGATCGGCATGGAAAGTGTCGGTCAGCAGGGGATTACCCATGATAAACCGTACTTGCCGTCGGGTCATTCCCGGGCGTAACTGGTCTATCATGTCCTGCGTGACGACATTGCCCTGCTGGATGTCGATTTTGTAAACCCCGGGGAATGAACAACCGGCGAGTGCGAGCAGTCCCACAAAGGTGAAACTGGTTAGCAAGAGCTTGGTGTTTTGCATCGGTGGGCGACTTCCACTATCTTGGCTGGGACAACGTAAACGCCGATCATACCCGTATTAAGAGAAGCTGCGAAGCAGCATCCGCGAGAAAGCTAACCATGGTTGAAAATAGCGAACTACGCAAAGCCGGTCTCAAAGTGACTCTGCCACGAGTCAAGATTCTACAAATGCTCGATTCTGCTGAGCAGCGCCACATGAGTGCCGAAGATGTTTACAAGGCGCTGATGGAGTCTAACGAGGACGTCGGCCTGGCCACGGTCTACCGTGTACTGACCCAGTTTGAAGCCGCAGGGCTGGTGGTTCGTCATAATTTCGACGGCGGTCATGCGGTGTTTGAATTGGCTGACGGTGGTCACCATGACCACATGGTTGATCTGGATACCAATGAGGTTATCGAGTTCACCAGCCCTGAAATCGAAGCGCTGCAGCACAAGATTGCTGAAGAGCATGGGTTCGATTTGGTCGACCATAATCTCGTGTTGTACATCCGTAAGAAAAAGTAAAAATCGACGCAGTTTTGCTTTGCGAAACGATTGAAGGCGACCCTCGGGTCGCCTTCGTGCTTTCTATAGAGTGGAAAATATCGCTTCAGGCCTTCGCGGCCACCACCATTTTTTTCGCGTGAGCCAAGGACTCCTTGGTCAAGTCGATACCGCCGAGCATCCGCGCCACTTCCTCCACCCGTTCCGACTTGTTCAGCTTGGAGACGGCGGTGTGTGTCGCGTCACTGCCGCGCACCTTATGCACAAACAGGTGCTGATGCCCTTGGGCTGCCACTTGCGGCAAGTGGGTCACCGTAAGCACCTGGCCGCGATCCCCCAGGCGACGCAGCAATTGGCCAACAATTTCTGCGGTCGGCCCGCCAATGCCCACATCCACCTCATCGAATACCAGGGTGGGTACCCGTGAGGTCTGGGCGGTAATCACTTGGATCGCCAGGCTGATCCGCGAGAGTTCGCCGCCGGAGGCCACTTTGGCCAGGGCCTTGAGCGGTTGGCCGGGGTTGGCACTCACCAGCAGTTCGACGTGCTCCAGCCCATGGGGCTGCAATTCTTGACTGGCGTTGGGATGCAGCTCGATGGTGAAGCGCCCGCCTGGCATGCCCAGGCGTTGGATTTCCAGCTCAACGGCGCTTGCCAGGCTAGTAGCTGCCTGCTGGCGCAGAGCGCTCAGCTCCCGGGCTTTTTCCTGATAATGACGGGCAAACGAAGCGAGCTCTTCGCCCAGTCGTTCGATAGATTCGTCGTTCGCGTTGAGTGTTTCGATTTCATCCAGCAGTTTCTGCTGCATGGTTGCGACTTCTGTCGGCTGGATTCGATGCTTGCGAGCCAGTGTATAAATAGTGTCCAGGCGTTCTTCTATTTCCTGCAGGCGAGCTGGGTCGGCGTCGAAATGGTCCAGGAAACGATTGAGTTCGCCCACGGCCTCTTCAACCTGGATCTGCGCGCTGGTCAACAGGGTGGTCGCTTCGCTCAGTGAGCCGGAAGCATTGTTCACGCTGGACAGGCGGTTGAGGCTGGCGGTCAGTGCATTAAGGACATTGCCGGAGTCGCTCTCACTACATTGCTCGACGACCTGGCGGCAGATACCCAGCAGGGTCTCGGCGTTGGTCAGGTTCTTGTGTTCCTGCTCAAGTTGCTCCAGCTCTGTCTCACCCAGGCCCAGACTCTCGAGCTCTTCCAGTTGATAGCTGAGCAACTGGTGGCGGGCGCGTTGTTCGTCGCCGGAGTTGGAGAGGCGTTCCAGTTCCTGGCGTGTCTGGCGCCAGCGTTGGGCGGCCAGTTGAACTTGCCGGGAAAGATCGGTGGCGCCGGCGTACTCATCGAGCAGGCGACGGTGGGTATCGGTTTTCAACAGGGATTGGTGTTCGTGCTGACTGTGGATATCGATCAGCAATTCGCCCAGGGCTTTCAAGTCGCCCAGAGGGCAAGGCGTGCCGTTGATATAGCCGCGCGAGCGCCCCTCGGCGGTGATCACCCGGCGCAGAATGCAGGGGCCTTCATTATTAAGGTCGCGCTCGGCCAGCCATGCCTCGGCTTCGGGGATGTCCGCCAGGTCGAAGGTGGCCAGGATGTCGGCCTTGTCGGAGCCAGGGCGTACCACGCCACTGTCGGCGCGGTCGCCAAGCGTCAGGCCGAGGGCGTCGAGCATGATCGACTTGCCGGCGCCGGTTTCGCCTGTGATTACGCTCATCCCGCGATCCAGTTCAAGATCCAGATGTTCAACGATGGCGTAGTTATGTACAGACAGGTGCACGAGCATGACGGCCGCTCCCAGGCTTTAGGTCTGGTTATTTATACAGTGTTTTGTTCAGGCCTGACAATCCTGGCACTTAGCTCGATTTGCTTGAGTCGTTAATTTTTTTAGCGCGATGTGGAATGAGCGTGAAGGAAATGATCCAGGTCAATCGAAAGACTTTTGGTAACGCCTGCGCCCTTGAACCTGAAAATTGTGGCCCCATATACCGGAGCAGAAGCGCGAGTTGAGTTCGCGCATGATTTTGAAAGGAGAAATCTATGGCTGACGAACAGACGCAGGATACGCAAACTCCAGACGCCAATTCGGCTGCCGGTGATGAACTGGCGACACGTGTGCAAGTGCTCGAAGAGCAATTGGCCGCTGCGCAGGATCAATCGTTGCGTGTTGCCGCCGATCTGCAGAACGTCCGCCGCCGTGCCGAGCAGGATGTAGAGAAGGCTCACAAGTTCGCGCTGGAAAAATTCGCCGGTGACCTGCTGCCGATCATCGACAGCCTGGAGCGTGGTCTTGAGTTGTCCAACCCGGACGATGAAAACATCCGCCCAATGCGCGAAGGCATCGAGCTGACCCTGAAAATGTTCCAGGACACCCTGAAGCGTTATCAGTTGGAAGCTATCGATCCGCAAGCCGGCGAGCCGTTCAATGCTGAACATCACCAAGCCATGGCCATGCAGGAAAGCCATGAGCTGGAACCTAATAGCGTGATCAAGGTGTTCCAGAAGGGTTACCAGCTCAACGGTCGCCTGATGCGTCCGGCAATGGTGGTGGTGAGCAAGGCTCCTGCACCCGTTGCACCTTCTATTGATGAGCAGGCTTGAAATTCGCCGCAAGGCCCCCATTTATAAGTCAAGCGTTTAAGTGCTACCGCAGTTAGCCAAAACTGCTGCGGCAACCAAATTCAAGTTTCGGGAGAGTAAATCATGGGCAAAATTATCGGTATCGACCTGGGGACCACCAACTCCTGCGTCTCCGTGCTGGAAAACGGCGTTGCAAAAGTTATTGAAAACGCCGAAGGCGCACGTACCACTCCGTCGATCATCGCTTACGCCAACGACGGTGAAATCCTCGTCGGTCAATCGGCCAAGCGTCAGGCGGTGACCAACCCGCACAACACCCTGTACGCGGTAAAGCGTCTGATTGGTCGTAAGTTCGACGAAGAAGTCGTACAGAAAGACATCAAGATGGTGCCTTACAAAATCGCCAAGGCCGACAACGGTGACGCCTGGGTTGAAGTGAACGGCCAGAAAATGTCGCCGCCGCAAATCTCGGCTGAAATCTTGAAAAAGATGAAAAAGACCGCCGAAGACTACCTCGGTGAAGCGGTGACTGAAGCGGTGATCACCGTTCCGGCCTACTTCAACGACAGCCAGCGCCAGGCTACCAAAGACGCCGGCCGCATCGCGGGCCTGGATGTAAAACGTATCATCAACGAACCAACCGCAGCCGCGCTGGCTTACGGTATGGACAAGGCCAAGGGCGACCACACCGTGATCGTTTACGACCTGGGTGGCGGTACGTTCGACGTCTCCGTGATCGAGATCGCAGAAGTTGACGGCGAGCACCAGTTCGAAGTGTTGGCCACCAACGGTGACACCTTCCTGGGTGGTGAAGACTTTGACATTCGTCTGATCGACTACCTCGTTGACGAATTCAAGAAAGAAAGCGGCATGAACCTCAAGGGTGACCCGCTGGCCATGCAGCGCCTGAAAGAAGCCGCTGAAAAAGCCAAGATCGAGCTGTCTTCCGCTCAGTCGACTGACGTGAACCTGCCGTACATCACTGCAGACGCTACCGGTCCTAAGCACTTGAACGTGAAGATCTCGCGTTCCAAGCTCGAAGCATTGGTTGAAGACCTGGTTCAGCGCACCATCGAACCTTGCCGCATCGCGCTGAAAGACTCCGGTATCGACGTTGGCTCGATCAACGACGTGATCCTGGTAGGCGGTCAGACCCGTATGCCACTGGTTCAGAAGCTGGTTACCGAGTTCTTCGGCAAAGAAGCCCGTAAAGACGTGAACCCGGACGAAGCCGTTGCCATGGGTGCTGCCATCCAGGGTGCCGTACTGGCCGGTGATGTGAAAGACGTGCTGCTGCTGGACGTAAGCCCGCTGACCCTGGGTATCGAAACCATGGGTGGCGTGATGACTGCGCTGATCGAGAAAAACACCACGATTCCTACCAAGAAATCCCAGGTGTTCTCGACTGCCGATGACAACCAGGGCGCCGTGACTATCCACGTGCTGCAGGGCGAGCGTAAGCAAGCCGCACAGAACAAGTCCCTGGGCAAGTTCGACCTGGCTGAGATTCCACCAGCACCACGTGGCGTGCCACAAATCGAAGTGACCTTCGACATCGACGCCAACGGCATCCTGCACGTCGGCGCGAAAGACAAGGCCACCGGCAAAGAGCAGAAGATCACCATCAAGGCCAACTCCGGCCTGTCTGATGAAGAAATTCAACAGATGATCCGTGATGCTGAAACCAATGCTGAAGCCGACAAGAAGTTCGAAGAGTTGGCAGGCGCCCGTAACCAGGGTGACGCGCTGGTTCACTCGACGCGCAAAATGATCGCTGATGCTGGCGACAAAGTGACAGACGAAGAGAAAACCGCAATCGAAGCGGCAGTGGTTGCCCTGGAAGCCGCCATTAAAGGCGACGACAAGGCTGCCATCGAAGCCAAGGTTGAGGAGCTGTCGAAAGTCTCCGCGCCAGTTGCTCAGAAAATGTACGCCGAGCAAGGCCAGCCGGCTGACGGCGCTGCGCAACAAGCAGAGCCTGAAGCCAAGCACGACGATGTTGTCGATGCTGAGTTCGAAGAAGTTAAAGACAACAAGTAAGTTGTCGCCCGGTTGACCGCGCACAAGCGGTGACTGGTAGGATGTCGCCGCGCGGGAGCTTGCTCCCGCGTTGGCGTGTCTGGGGTATGCGAATTTTTACAGCATGCGACAACGCTCGGATGCTGGCGGTGTGAACGGGAATGCTCCTGCTTTCCGAATGACAGTCACCGCGTTTTTGGCCGGCTCCCTGGCTGAAAACAGTAATGACCAGGATCGTTGAATTGACGTGAGTTGGGTCCGGGCCTGTATTGGGGCTCAACGAGTTTGGCAGGGTTCAGGAGGGCCAGGTCGAACGTCCTTAAGAGTGCAAAGACTTATGGCAAAGCGTGACTATTACGAAGTATTGGGTGTGGAGCGTGGCGCCAGCGAGGCGGAGCTGAAAAAAGCCTACCGTCGCCTGGCGATGAAGCACCACCCGGACCGTAATCCGGATAACAAAGAATCCGAAGAGATGTTCAAAGAGGCCAACGAGGCCTACGAATGCCTGTGTGATCCCAATAAGCGTGCGGCCTACGACCAGTATGGCCATGCTGGCGTCGACCCGAGCATGGGCGGCGGCGGTGCCGGTTTTGGTGGCCAGAACTTCTCCGATATTTTCGGCGACGTATTCAGCGACTTCTTCGGCGGCGGCCGTGGCGGTCAGCGTGGCGGCCCTCAGCGCGGCAGCGACCTGCGTTACACCCTGGAGCTGAACCTGGAAGAAGCCGTGCGCGGCACCAGTGTCAATATCCGTGTGCCGACGCTGGTCAACTGCAAGCCGTGCGACGGCTCGGGTGCGAAGAAAGGCTCCTCGCCGATCACGTGCCCGACCTGCGGCGGTATCGGGCAGGTACGCATGCAGCAGGGCTTCTTCTCGGTGCAGCAAACCTGCCCGCGTTGCCATGGCCAGGGCAAGATCATTTCCGATCCGTGCGACTCCTGCCACGGCGAAGGCCGCGTCGAAGAGTACAAGACGCTGTCGGTGAAAGTGCCGGCGGGTGTGGATACCGGTGATCGTATTCGACTGTCGGGCGAAGGCGAGGCGGGTGCCCAGGGTGGCCCTACGGGCGACCTGTACGTGGTGATCAATGTGCGCGAGCACTCGATCTTCCAGCGTGACGGCAAGCACTTGTTCTGCGAAGTGCCAATAAGCTTTGTTGATGCGGCCCTGGGTGGCGAGCTGGAGATTCCGACGCTGGATGGTCGGGTCAAACTCAAGATTCCCGAAGGGACTCAAACCGGCAAGCAGTTCCGCATTCGTGGCAAAGGCGTTGCGCCCGTGCGTGGTGGCGGTGCTGGCGACCTGATGTGCCGTGTGGCGGTGGAAACCCCGGTGAACCTGAATCGTCGTCAGCGTGAACTGCTGGAAGAGTTCCGCAGCTCGTTGGAAGGCGATGACTCCCACTCGCCGAAGACTACGGGCTTCTTCGACGGTGTAAAACGCTTCTTCGGCGACCTGTAAGGATCTGAATATGCGACGTATAGCCGTAATGGGCGCTGCCGGGCGCATGGGCAAGACGCTGGTCGAGGCGGTGCAGCAACGCTCGCCGGCCTCCGGGCTGACGGCGGCGATTGTTCGCCCAGGCAGTACGTTGATCGGCGCGGACGCAGGTGAGTTGGCCTCATTGGGCCGCATCGGTGTTTCGTTGTCTGGCAACCTTGAGCAGGTGGCTGACGAGTTCGACGTGCTGATCGACTTCACCCTGCCGGAAGTGATGCTGAAAAATCTGGCCTTCTGCCGTAAGGCGGGCAAGGCTATGGTGATCGGTACCACCGGTTTGAGCGCCGAGCAGAAACAGTTGCTGGTGGAGGCGGGCAAGGATATTCCGATCGTCTTCGCTGCCAATTTCAGCGTGGGCGTAAACCTGTCGCTGAAATTGCTGGACCTGGCGGCGCGCGTGCTGGGTGATGAGGCTGATATCGAGATTATCGAGACTCATCACCGTCACAAGATCGACGCCCCGTCGGGCACTGCGTTGCGCATGGGTGAAGCTATTGCCGATGCGCTGGGCCGCGATTTGTCGAAAGTGGCGGTATACGGGCGTGAAGGCCACACAGGGGAGCGCGCACGCGACACCATCGGTTTTGCAACCGTGCGCGGTGGTGATGTGGTTGGCGATCACACCGTGCTGTTCGCCACCGAAGGCGAGCGCCTGGAGATCACGCACAAAGCCTCCAGCCGCATGACTTTCGCCAAGGGCGCGGTGCGTGCTGCGCTTTGGTTGGACGGCCGCGAGCCGGGCCTGTACGACATGCGTGACGTGCTGGATTTGCACTAACCAGTAGCTAAAACGGGGGCTCAGGATTATCCTGTGGCCCCGTTTTTACCCGCTAGGCGACGTCCTGTCGCATTCCCCTGCCTTTAAGGCTCATTAGCGGTGGACCAAAAAAGCCTTTTTCTGTAAGCTACAGCTTTAGTGTGTCCACTAAAAGCGCGCAGAATAATTCAGTGAAGAAGCGGGGTGACGTGTCCATACGTCACTCCGCTTTTTTACAACCTGCGATCGCCCTTTCAGGCTTTATTTACGGGAGGTCTTCTTGACTAAGCCAGCCATACTCGCCCTTGCTGATGGCAGCATTTTTCGCGGCGAAGCCATTGGAGCCGACGGTCAGACCGTTGGAGAGGTGGTGTTTAACACTGCCATGACCGGCTATCAGGAAATCCTTACCGATCCTTCCTACGCCCAACAGATCGTTACCCTGACCTATCCGCACATCGGCAACACCGGCACTACGCCGGAAGATGTCGAGTCTGATCGTGTCTGGTCGGCGGGCCTGGTGATTCGTGACCTGCCACTGGTTGCGAGCAACTGGCGTAACACGATGTCGCTGTCCGATTACCTGAAAGCCAACAACGTTGTGGCGATCGCCGGTATCGATACGCGCCGCCTCACGCGCATCCTGCGTGAAAAAGGCTCGCAGAACGGCTGCATCATGGTCGGTGACAATATCTCCGAAGAGGCGGCGATTGCCGCGGCGCAAGGTTTCCCTGGCCTGAAGGGCATGGACCTGGCGAAAGTCGTCAGCGTTAAAGAGAAGTACGAGTGGCGTTCCACTGTGTGGGATCTGAAGACCGACAGCCACGCGACTATCGAGGCTGCCGATCTGCCTTACCACGTGGTCGCCTATGACTACGGCGTCAAGTACAACATCCTGCGCATGCTGGTCGAGCGCGGTTGCCGTGTGACCGTGGTGCCCGCGCAAACCCCTGCCAGCGATGTGCTCGCGATGCAGCCGGACGGTGTGTTCCTGTCCAACGGCCCGGGTGACCCTGAGCCATGCGACTACGCTATCCAGGCCATCAAGGACGTACTGGAGACCGAGATTCCGGTGTTCGGCATCTGCCTTGGCCACCAGTTGCTGGCTTTGGCCTCCGGCGCCAAGACCCTGAAAATGGGCCACGGCCACCACGGTGCCAACCACCCAGTACAAGACCTGGACACCGGCGTTGTGATGATCACCAGCCAGAACCACGGTTTTGCGGTGGATGAAGCCTCCCTGCCGAGCAACGTGCGCGCCATTCACAAGTCGCTGTTCGACGGTTCCCTGCAAGGCATCGAGCGCACCGACAAGAGCGCGTTCAGCTTCCAGGGCCACCCTGAAGCCAGCCCGGGCCCGAACGACGTAGCGCCGCTGTTCGACCGTTTCATCAATGAGATGGCCAAGCGACGCTGACTGAGTGGCCAGCGGGCGGCCCCGGATTGCGGTGGCCCCCGCAGGCTCTTCAAAGATTGTTCAAGACGGCTTGCCGACTGACCTGCGGATTTGAGTGACAAACCCATGCCAAAACGTACAGACATAAAAAGCATCCTGATTCTCGGCGCTGGCCCGATCGTGATCGGCCAGGCCTGCGAATTCGACTACTCCGGCGCGCAGGCCTGTAAAGCCCTGCGCGAGGAGGGCTACCGCGTCATCCTGGTGAACTCCAACCCGGCCACCATCATGACCGACCCGGCCATGGCCGACGCCACCTACATCGAGCCGATCAAGTGGCAGACCGTTGCCAAGATCATCGAAAAAGAGCGTCCGGACGCGCTGCTGCCAACCATGGGTGGCCAGACCGCTCTGAACTGCGCCTTGGACCTGGAGCGCGAAGGCGTCCTGGAAAAGTTCGGCGTAGAGATGATCGGTGCCAATGCCGACACCATCGACAAGGCTGAAGATCGTTCGCGTTTCGACAAGGCCATGAAGTCCATCGGCCTGGCGTGCCCGCGTTCCGGTATCGCCCACAGCATGGAAGAGGCCAATGCGGTCCTCGAGACCCTGGGCTTCCCGTGCATCATCCGTCCGTCCTTCACCATGGGCGGCACCGGCGGTGGTATTGCTTACAACCGTGAAGAGTTCGAAGAAATCTGCGCGCGTGGCCTGGACCTGTCGCCGACCAAAGAGCTGCTGATCGACGAATCGCTGATCGGCTGGAAAGAATATGAGATGGAGGTTGTCCGCGATAAGAAGGACAACTGCATCATCGTCTGCTCCATCGAAAACTTCGACCCGATGGGCGTGCACACCGGTGACTCGATCACCGTGGCACCAGCACAGACCCTGACCGACAAGGAATACCAGATCCTGCGTAACGCCTCCTTGGCGGTATTGCGCGAGATCGGCGTTGAAACCGGCGGTTCCAACGTCCAGTTCGGCATCTGCCCGGACACCGGCCGCATGGTCGTGATCGAGATGAACCCACGTGTATCGCGTTCTTCGGCGCTGGCCTCGAAAGCGACCGGCTTCCCGATTGCGCGTATCGCTGCCAAGCTGGCTATCGGCTACACCTTGGACGAGCTGCAAAACGAAATCACCGGCGGCGCTATGCCGGCGTCTTTCGAGCCGTCTATCGACTACGTCGTGACCAAGCTGCCGCGCTTTGCCTTCGAAAAATTCGCCAAGGCGGATGCGCGCCTGACCACCCAGATGAAGTCGGTCGGTGAAGTCATGGCCATCGGCCGCACGTTCCAGGAATCCCTGCAGAAAGCGCTGCGCGGCCTGGAAGTCGGTGTTTGCGGCCTGGACGAGAAGCTCGACCTGAGCAACCCGGAAAGCATGAGCATCCTCAAGCGCGAGCTGACCGTGCCGGGCGCCGAGCGTATCTGGTACGTGGCTGACGCCTTCCGTGCCGGCCTGAGCGTCGAAGATATCTTCGGCATGAACATGATCGACCCGTGGTTCCTGGTGCAGATCGAAGATCTGATCAAGGAAGAAGAGAAGGTCAAGACGCTGGGTCTGTCGTCTATCGACCGCGACCTGATGTTCCGCCTCAAGCGCAAAGGCTTCTCCGACCAGCGTCTGGCCAAGCTGCTGGGTGTGACCGAGAAGAACCTGCGTACTCATCGCCACAAGCTGGATATCTTCCCGGTCTACAAGCGCGTTGACACCTGCGCCGCAGAATTCGCCACCGACACGGCCTACATGTACTCCACCTATGAGGAAGAGTGCGAAGCCGCGCCGACGGGCCGCGACAAGATCATCATCCTGGGTGGCGGTCCGAACCGTATCGGCCAGGGCATCGAGTTCGACTACTGCTGCGTACACGCCGCCCTCGCCCTGCGCGAAGACGGGTACGAGACCATCATGGTCAACTGCAACCCGGAAACGGTTTCCACTGACTACGACACGTCCGACCGTCTGTACTTCGAGCCGGTAACGCTGGAAGACGTATTGGAAATCTGCCGGGTCGAGAAGCCTAAAGGCGTGATCGTCCAGTACGGCGGCCAGACCCCGCTGAAACTGGCGCGTGCCCTCGAAGCCGCTGGCGTGCCGATCATCGGTACCAGCCCGGATGCAATCGACCGTGCCGAAGACCGTGAGCGTTTCCAGCAGATGGTTGAGCGCCTGAACCTGCGTCAGCCGCCGAACGCCACCGTGCGCAGCGAAGACGAAGCCATTCGCGCGGCCAGCAAGATCGGCTACCCGCTGGTGGTGCGTCCGTCCTACGTACTGGGCGGCCGGGCGATGGAAATCGTCTACGAAGAAGAAGAACTCAAGCGCTACCTGCGTGATGCGGTGAAAGTCTCCAACGACAGCCCGGTGCTGCTGGACCACTTCCTCAACTGCGCCATCGAAATGGACGTGGACGCGGTCTGCGACGGTACTGACGTCGTGATCGGCGCGATCATGCAGCACATCGAGCAGGCCGGCGTTCACTCCGGTGACTCCGCGTGCTCCCTGCCGCCGTACTCGCTGCCGGCGCATATCCAGGACGAGATGCGCGAACAGGTCAAGAAGATGGCCCTGGAACTGGGTGTGGTCGGCCTGATGAACGTACAGTTGGCGCTGCAAGGCGAAGACATCTACGTCATTGAAGTCAACCCGCGTGCTTCGCGTACCGTACCGTTCGTGTCCAAGTGCATCGGTGTGTCCCTGGCCATGATCGCTGCGCGTGTGATGGCTGGTAAGACCCTGAAGGAAATCGGCTTTACCAAGGAAATCATTCCGAACTTCTACAGTGTGAAAGAGGCGGTGTTCCCGTTCGCCAAATTCCCTGGTGTGGACCCGATCCTGGGCCCAGAGATGAAGTCCACCGGTGAAGTGATGGGTGTGGGCGATACCTTCGGTGAAGCATTCGCCAAGGCCCAGATGGGTGCCAGTGAAGTGCTGCCGACCGGCGGTACTGCGTTTATCAGCGTACGTGATGATGACAAACCACTGGTTGCAGGGGTCGCCCGCGATCTGATCAACTTGGGCTTTGAAGTCGTGGCTACCGCCGGGACCGCCAAGCTGATCGAAGCTGCCGGCCTGAAAGTACGTCGCGTGAACAAGGTGACGGAAGGCCGTCCGCATGTGGTCGACATGATCAAGAATGACGAAGTCACTCTGATCATCAACACCACCGAAGGTCGCCAGTCGATCGCGGACTCCTATTCCATTCGTCGTAATGCCTTGCAGCACAAGATTTACTGCACCACTACCATTGCTGCTGGCGAAGCTATCTGTGAAGCGCTGAAGTTCGGTCCGGAAAAGACCGTGCGTCGCTTGCAGGATCTACACGCAGGATTGAAGGCATGAGCATAACCAAATACCCGATGACCGTTCAGGGCGCGCGCGCCCTGGAAGAGGAGCACGCCCATCTGACCAAGGTCGTACGTCCAAAGCTGAGCCAGGACATCGGTACGGCCCGCGAGCTGGGTGACTTGAAGGAAAACGCCGAATACCACGCTGCTCGCGAGCAGCAGGGTATGGTCGAGGCGCGGATTCGTGACATCGAAGGCCGTATGCAGAATGCGGTGATCATCGATGTCACCACCATCCCGCATACCGGCAAGGTAATTTTCGGCACGACCGTGGAAATCGCCAACGTCGAGACCGACGAAAGCGTGACTTACCAGATCGTGGGTGAGGATGAGGCTGACTTCAAGCAAGGCAAGATCTCTGTCGGCTCGCCGATTGCTCGCGCCCTGATTGCCAAGGAAGAAGGCGACGTGGTTGCCGTGAAAACGCCGAGCGGCGTCATTGAGTACGAGATTGTCGAAGTTCGTCACATCTGAAAGACGGCGCCCGCTGCGTGCGGGCGCCATGCTTTGGCAGCTCTCTCAGATGCTTTGGGTGGGCGGCCTATGGCTGTTACATATTGGTGTATTGCCGGCGTTGGGCCTGATTGGCCTGGCGCCGCTGCTGATCGATGAGATCGACGGATTGCTGAGTGCGCTGCTGGTGGGTTTTGCGGCGACGTGCGTGATGCTTCAGGCGTTGGTGCTGATCAAGGCCGAAGGCCTGAAGAGTTTGTGGCGGGATATCCGCGGGCAACTGCTGTTGATGGCGCTGTATGCATGCGCAATGTTTTGCGTGGTGCATGTGTGGCTGCCGCAAGCGTTGCGCTGGCAGTTATTCAGCTATCTTGTGCTAGGGTTCTCTGGCCTGGTGCTGGTTATGCAACCTGCGCCGGGATGGAGTGGCGGGGCGCGCGAAGCACGCCCTTGACCCTTTTCATCATTTGAAGCGATGAACGTTCGACAGTTGCTTGTTGACGCTGAAGTTCTTGCGATACAGCAGCGCCATCTTGCCGATGACCTGAACCAGGTCCGCTTTGCCGACCTTGCACAGTTCTGCAACGGCGGCCAGGCGCGCTTCGCGATCAAGGATGTTGACCTTGATCTTGATCAGTTCGTGATCGTTCAGTGCGCGCTCGAATTCGGCTAGCACACCCTCAGTCAAACCGTTGTCTGCCACAATCAGAACTGGTTTCAGATGGTGGCCAATGGATTTGTACTGTTTCTTCTGCTCTTGAGTGAGCGGCATAATCTGACCCCTGCGTCTGATCTTGTAAAAAGCGGCGGCCAGTTTACCCGAGCGAGTCCGGGACCGCCCAGTTAATCACGACCCGTTTTATTTTTTCGAGGTGGCCCGTGGCCCGTTCCAAAACCAGCCTTAAGTGGCTACAAGAACATTTCAATGATCCTTACGTCAAAAAGGCGCAAAAGGACGGCTACCGTTCCCGGGCCAGCTACAAGTTGCTGGAGATCCAGGACAAGGACAAATTGATTCGTCCAGGCATGAGCGTTATCGATCTCGGCGCGGCCCCCGGTGGCTGGTCCCAGGTGACCAGTCGTCTGATTGGTGGGCAAGGTCGATTGATCGCTTCGGACATCCTCGAGATGGACAGCATCCCGGACGTGACCTTTGTTCACGGCGATTTCACCGAGGACAAGGTATTGGCCGAGATCCTGGAGGCTGTGGGAAATTCGCAGGTAGACCTTGTGATTTCCGACATGGCCCCCAATATGAGTGGATTACCGGCTGTTGATATGCCGCGTGCCATGTTCCTGTGTGAACTGGCGCTGGATCTGGCAGGTCGGGTGTTGCGTCCGGGTGGCGATTTCCTGGTGAAGGTCTTCCAGGGCGAAGGTTTCGACGAGTACCACAAGAACATTCGCAAGTTGTTCGACAAGGTACAGACACGCAAGCCGGACTCATCCCGTGACCGGTCCAGGGAGCAGTATCTGCTGTGCCGTGGCTTCCGCGGTGTCGAAGGCGCTGCGAGCGAAGAGCGTTTTTGAGAAATTCGAGGAGGGCGATAGGTTTTTTTATATCGCTTTCGTCACGAAGCTTTACGAATATTGCGTAGTCAAAGTTTCACAAAGGGTTACAGACGGCGCCTGCCAGAGTTGTAGGTAATGTAGTAAGTTAGGCCGGTGAATATCATGCGAAGCGCGCGCCAGTAGCGGAGCTTGCTTCAGAGGGTAGTTAATTGAACGATATGGCAAAGAATCTGATCCTGTGGTTGATCATCGCGGCTGTCCTGGTGACGGTGATGAACAACTTCTCCAGCCCTAACGAGCCGCAGACCCTCAACTATTCCGACTTCATCCAGCAAGTTAAGGATGGCAAGGTCGAGCGCGTAGCGGTTGATGGCTACGTGATTACCGGTAAGCGCAACGATGGCGACAGCTTCAAGACCATTCGTCCTGCCATTCAGGACAACGGTCTCATCGGTGACCTGGTGGATAACAAGGTCGTTGTGGAAGGCAAGCAGCCTGAACAGCAAAGCATCTGGACCCAGCTCCTGGTGGCCAGCTTCCCGATCCTGGTGATTATCGCCGTGTTCATGTTCTTCATGCGCCAGATGCAAGGCGGTGCGGGAGGCAAGGGCGGGCCGATGAGCTTCGGCAAAAGCAAGGCGCGCCTGCTCTCCGAAGACCAGGTGAAGACCACCCTGGCTGACGTCGCAGGTTGCGACGAAGCCAAGGAAGAAGTCGGTGAGTTGGTCGAGTTCCTGCGTGATCCGGGCAAGTTCCAGCGCCTGGGTGGCCGTATTCCTCGCGGTGTGCTGATGGTGGGGCCTCCGGGTACCGGTAAAACCTTGCTGGCCAAGGCGATTGCCGGCGAAGCCAAGGTGCCTTTCTTCACGATTTCCGGTTCTGACTTCGTCGAGATGTTTGTCGGCGTCGGCGCCAGCCGTGTTCGCGATATGTTCGAGCAGGCCAAGAAGCACGCGCCATGCATCATCTTCATCGACGAAATCGATGCCGTTGGTCGCCATCGTGGCGCGGGCATGGGGGGTGGTCACGATGAGCGTGAGCAGACCCTCAACCAGTTGCTGGTAGAGATGGATGGTTTCGAGATGAATGACGGCATTATCGTCATCGCCGCAACCAACCGTCCCGACGTTC
This sequence comes from Pseudomonas sp. B16120, assembly GCF_044218845.1. Classification (NCBI taxonomy): domain Bacteria; kingdom Pseudomonadati; phylum Pseudomonadota; class Gammaproteobacteria; order Pseudomonadales; family Pseudomonadaceae; genus Pseudomonas; species Pseudomonas sp. B16120. The sequence goes on along the minus strand of NZ_CP162588.1, from coordinate 5,267,698 downwards.
TCGACCCTGCGTTGCTGCGTCCGGGCCGTTTCGACCGTCAGGTTGTGGTCGGCCTGCCGGACATTCGTGGTCGTGAGCAGATCCTGAAAGTACACATGCGCAAGGTGCCAATGGGTGACGACGTGGCTCCGGCTGTGATCGCCCGTGGTACTCCCGGTTTCTCCGGTGCTGATCTAGCGAACCTGGTCAACGAGGCTTCGCTGTTCGCTGCCCGTACTGGCAAGCGCATCGTTGAGATGAAAGAGTTCGAATTGGCGAAAGACAAGATCATGATGGGCGCCGAGCGCAAATCCATGGTCATGTCCGAGAAAGAGAAGCAGAACACCGCTTATCACGAGGCAGGTCACGCCATTGTAGGTCGCGTTGTGCCTGAGCATGACCCCGTCTACAAAGTGTCGATCATTCCTCGTGGTCGGGCACTGGGTGTGACCATGTTCCTGCCGGAAGAAGATCGCTACAGCCTCTCCAAGCGTGCGCTGATCAGCCAGATCTGCTCGCTTTATGGTGGCCGTATTGCTGAAGAAATGACCCTTGGCTTCGACGGTGTGACCACTGGCGCCTCCAACGACATCATGCGTGCCAGCCAGATTGCGCGAAACATGGTGACCAAGTGGGGCTTGTCGGAAAAACTCGGCCCATTGATGTACGCCGAAGAAGAAGGCGAAGTGTTCCTGGGCCGTGGCGGCGGTGGGCAAAGCGCCAGCTTCTCGGGTGAGACAGCCAAGCTGATCGACTCCGAGGTTCGCAGCATCATTGACCAGTGCTACGGCACGGCCAAGCAGATCCTCACTGACAACCGTGACAAGCTGGACGCCATGGCTGATGCGTTGATGAAGTACGAAACCATCGATGCCGACCAGATCGACGACATCATGTCGGGCCGCACGCCGCGTGAGCCGCGCGACTGGGAAGGTGGTTCGGGTACTTCGGGCACTCCGCCTGTGGTGCAGAATGAGCGCCCTGAAACGCCTATCGGCGGCCCGGCAGCTGATCACTAAGGTTTGAAATGACTTCTGCTTTGTCCTCTACCCGGTTGCCTTGCGGCAACCGGGTTCTTGATTTGGCCCGGACGCATGTCATGGGCATCCTCAATGTAACCCCTGACTCCTTTTCCGATGGTGGCCGCTTCAGTCAGTTGGACGCCGCGTTGCGCCATGCCGAGGCGATGGTGGCTGCCGGTGCGACGCTGATTGATGTGGGTGGGGAATCGACCCGCCCCGGCGCCCGCGTTGTTTCTCCATTGGAGGAGCTGGAGCGGGTGGCGCCGGTAGTTGAGCGTATTGCCCGTGAGCTGGATGTCATCATCTCGGTAGACACCTCCACCCCGGCAGTGATGCGCGAAACCGCGCGGCTGGGAGCTGGGTTGATCAACGACGTGCGCTCGCTTCAGCGCGACGGCGCCCTTGATGCGGCCGCTGCAACCGGCTTGCCTGTCTGCCTCATGCATATGCTGGGTGAGCCCGGCAACATGCAGGACAATCCGCATTACGACGACCTGGTTGGCGAGGTGGGTGGGTTTCTTGCTGAGAGGGTTGCCCAGTGTGTGGTTGTGGGTATTGCGCCCGAACAGATCATCCTCGATCCGGGGTTTGGCTTTGCCAAGACCCTGCAGCACAATCTAAGCCTGTTCAAACACATGGAAGCGCTGCACGCCCTTGGTCGCCCGCTGTTGGTCGGCGTTTCGCGCAAGAGCATGATAGGGCTCGCCTTGAATCGCCCCGTCGGCGAACGCCTGTATGGCGGCCTGGCGCTTGCGGCGCTTGCCGTGACCAAGGGCGCACGTATTTTGCGTGTGCATGATGTCGCCGAAACGGTCGATGTGGTGCGCATGCTCGCTGCTGTAGAATCAGCCGAATAAGAATGATGGAGCACTTATGACTAAAAAATATTTTGGCACCGACGGCATTCGTGGTCGGGTCGGCGAATTCCCGATCACCCCTGATTTCATGCTCAAACTGGGTTGGGCGGCAGGCATGGCGTTCCGCAGCATGGGCGCGTGTCGCATCCTGGTAGGCAAGGACACCCGTATTTCGGGCTACATGTTTGAGTCTGCGCTGGAGGCCGGATTGTCCGCCGCCGGGGCCGATGTGATGTTGTTGGGGCCTATGCCCACGCCGGCAATCGCTTACCTGACGCGTACCTTCCACGCTGAAGCCGGTATTGTGATCAGCGCCTCCCACAATCCTCATGATGACAACGGCATCAAGTTTTTCTCGGGGCAGGGCACCAAGCTGCCTGACGAGATCGAGTTGATGATCGAAGAGCTGCTGGATGCGCCGATGACGGTGGTCGAGTCCAGCAAGCTGGGCAAGGTGTCGCGCATTAACGACGCGTCAGGCCGCTATATCGAATTCTGTAAAAGCAGCGTCCCGAGCAGCACCAATTTTGCAGGCTTGAAGATTGTTGTCGATTGCGCCCATGGGGCGACCTACAAGGTGGCGCCGAGCGTCTTCAAGGAACTGGGTGCACAGGTTACCGTGCTGTCGGCTCAGCCCAACGGCTTGAACATCAACGACAACTGCGGTTCCACCCACATGGAGCAGCTGCAGGCTGCTGTGCTGGCTGAGCATGCGGACCTGGGCATCGCTTTTGATGGCGATGGCGACCGCGTGCTGATGGTGGATCACACTGGCACGATCGTGGATGGTGATGACCTGTTGTTCATCATTGCCCGTGACCTGCATGAGCGTAACAAGCTGCAAGGTGGCGTGGTCGGCACTCTGATGAGTAATCTCGGGCTGGAATTGGCGTTGGCAGAACTGGGGATTCCCTTTATTCGCGCCAATGTCGGTGACCGCTACGTGATCGCCGAACTGCTGGAGCGTAACTGGTTGGTCGGCGGCGAGAACTCCGGGCACGTGGTCTGCTTCCAGCACACCACCACGGGTGACGCGATCATCGCCGCGCTACAGGTGCTGTTGGCCCTGCGTCGCCGCGAGGAGAGCCTGGCCCAGGCGCGTCAAGCCCTGCGCAAGTGCCCGCAAGTGCTGCTCAATGTGCGTTTTGCCGGTGGCGAAAACCCCATCGAGCACCCTGCTGTCAAAGAGGCTTGCGAGCGCGTGACCCAGGCAATGGCGGGGCGCGGGCGTGTGTTGCTGCGCAAGTCCGGCACAGAGCCGCTGGTGCGTGTGATGGTCGAAGGCGAGGACGAAACACAGGTTCGCGGCCATGCCGAAGACCTGGCAAAACTGGTAACTGAAGTTTGCGCCTGAATTCGGCTTGCCAGTGATGATGTGGTTGGGTAACATCTGCGCCCACTTTGACCGACGGGGTACAGCATGCGTCGCACTATGGTAGCTGGTAACTGGAAGATGCACGGTACCCGCGCCAGTGTCGCTGAGCTGATCAACGGCCTTCGTCACTTGGCCTTGCCTAGCGGTGTTGACGTCGCGGTGTTCCCGCCTTGCTTGCATATCAACCAAGTGGTTGATGGCTTGAAGGGCAAGTCGATTCAGGTCGGCGCGCAGAACTCTGCGGTAGAGCCGATGCAAGGTGCGTTGACCGGCGAGATTTCGCCGAGTCAGCTGGTTGATGCGGGTTGTTCCTATGTGCTTGTCGGGCACTCCGAGCGTCGCCAGATGATGGGCGAGCGGGATGGGACGCTCAACCGCAAGTTCGCCGCAGCACAGGCTTGTGGCTTGATTCCGGTGTTGTGCATAGGGGAGACCCTTGAGCAGCGCGAATCGGGCAAGACTCTTGAAGTTGTCTCGCGTCAGCTGGGCAGCATCATCGAGGAGCTGGGTGTTGGTGCATTTGCAAAGGCAGTTATTGCTTACGAGCCGGTCTGGGCCATTGGCACCGGGCTGACTGCTACACCGCAACAGGCGCAGGATGTGCACGCAGCCATCCGCGCGCAGTTGGCGGCAGAGAATTCTGAAGTCGCACAAGGTGTGCGGCTTCTATACGGCGGCAGCGTGAAGGCGGCCAATGCGGTCGAACTGTTCGGCATGCCGGATATCGATGGGGGGCTCATTGGTGGAGCTTCCCTGAATGCAGATGAGTTCGGTGCGATCTGTCGCGCCGCGGGAAACTGAAAAAATGCTGGAAACAGTCGTAGTCGTTTTTCATCTGTTGGCTGCCCTGAGCGTAGTTGCTCTGGTTTTGTTGCAACAGGGTAAAGGTGCGGATGCTGGTGCGTCTTTCGGTGCAGGTGCTTCAAATACTGTGTTCGGAAGCCAAGGTTCCTCTACCTTTCTTAGTAAGTTTACTGCTATACTTGCCGCAGGTTTCTTCATAACCAGCTTAGGGTTAGGTTACTTTGCTAAAGAGAAAGCTCATGTGCTGACTCAAGTAGGTTTGCCAAACCCAGCAGTGTTGGAAGTTCCAAAAGCAAAACCGGCTTCTGATGATGTCCCGGTGCTTCAAGAGCAAAAGTCGGCTACTCCAGCGACTGACGTACCTCCAGCTCAAGAGCAGAAGTAAGAAGGGTTGTAAGCGCTGTATTGCCGAGGTGGTGGAATTGGTAGACACGCAACCTTGAGGTGGTTGTGCCCATAGGGTGTAGGGGTTCGAGTCCCCTTCTCGGTACCAATTATCAGGAGAGCCCGCTGTTGCGGGCTTTCTTGTAGGTGGAAGGTTACATTGACCCTGTAAGGGATCGGTCGTATACTTCCGCCCCAGCTTTGTCGCGGGGTGGAGCAGTCTGGTAGCTCGTCGGGCTCATAACCCGAAGGTCGTCGGTTCAAATCCGGCCCCCGCAACCAGTTTTAGCGGAGCCCCTTTTAAGGGGCTTTTTGTTAGCTGGACACTTTCAACGCCGCTGTTCGACGGCGTTTCAAGGATGGGCGTTTCGCCCATTTTTTTATTTTGCACAGCATGCACATACATGCACGAGGGGGTTCAGGTGTCGAGCAAGCTAGAAGAGTTGCAGGCCTTGTTGGCCCCGGTGGTCGTGGCCCTAGGCTATGAATGCTGGGGTATTGAGTTTTCGGCTCAAGGTCGCCACTCAATGTTGCGCGTTTATATCGATAAAGAGGGCGGTGTGCTGGTGGACGATTGTGCCATTGTCAGCCGTCAGATCAGCGGTGTGCTGGATGTTGAAGATCCAATCTCCGTTGAATACACCCTTGAAGTTTCCTCGCCAGGCATGGAACGCCCACTGTTCACTATCGAGCAGTTTGCTAAATATGCCGGTGAACAAGTGAAGATCAAGCTGCGCTCCCCCTTTGAAGGGCGACGCAACTTTCAGGGCCTTCTGCGCGGTGTAGAAGAGCAGGATGTCGTGGTGCAGGTAGAAGACCACGAGTTCCTGTTGCCGATCGATATGATCGACAAGGCCAACATTATTCCCAGTTTTGACTGAGACGCGGATCCCGCGGATCCAATGGCTTGCGAAAGGCGAGGCGTACGATGAGCAAAGAAGTACTGCTGGTTGTTGAGTCGGTATCCAATGAAAAGGGTGTACCGGCAAGCGTGATTTTTGAAGCGTTGGAGCTGGCCCTGGCCACTGCTACCAAGAAACGTTTTGAAGACGAAGTAGATCTGCGTGTGGAAATCAACCGCCACACCGGTGCCTATGAGACTTTCCGTCGCTGGACGGTGGTCGAAGAGGACGATCTTGATGATCCGGCCATCGAAACCTGGCCAAGCAAGGTTGCGCAAACGCATCCGGGCGCTCAGGTTGGCGATGTTGTCGAAGAAAAGATCGAGTCGATCGAATTCGGCCGTATTGCTGCACAGACCGCCAAGCAGGTCATTGTGCAGAAGGTTCGCGAAGCCGAGCGCGCTCAAGTCGTTGACGCCTATCGCGAACGCCTGGGTGAAATCATCTCTGGCACCGTGAAAAAAGTTACCCGCGACAACGTGATCGTCGACCTGGGCAACAACGCCGAAGCGTTGCTGGCCCGCGAAGACATCATCTCTCGCGAAACCTTCCGTGTCGGCGTGCGTCTGCGTGCGCTGCTCAAGGAAATCCGCACCGAGAACCGCGGCCCGCAGTTGATCCTGTCGCGTACCGCGCCGGAAATGCTGATCGAGCTGTTCCGTATCGAAGTGCCGGAAATCGCCGAAGGCCTGATCGAAGTGATGGCTGCGTCCCGTGACCCGGGTTCGCGTGCCAAGATCGCGGTCCGCTCCAAGGACAAACGCATCGACCCGCAAGGCGCTTGCATCGGTATGCGCGGTTCGCGCGTCCAGGCAGTGTCGGGAGAATTGGGCGGTGAGCGTGTGGACATCGTCCTGTGGGACGATAACCCCGCGCAGTTCGTGATCAACGCCATGTCGCCAGCTGAAGTGGCGGCAATTATCGTTGACGAAGATGCCCATGCAATGGACATCGCCGTTGGCGCAGACAATCTGGCTCAGGCCATTGGTCGTGGTGGTCAGAACGTGCGTCTGGCCAGCCAACTGACCGGCTGGACCCTGAACGTGATGACCGAATCGGACATCCAGGCTAAGCAGCAAGCTGAAACCGGTGACATCCTGCGCAACTTCATCGAAGAGTTGGAAGTCGATGAAGAACTGGCACAGGTGCTGGTAGATGAAGGCTTCACCAGCCTGGAAGAGATTGCCTACGTACCGTTGGAAGAAATGCTCAACATCGACGGCTTTGACGAGGATATCGTCAACGAGCTCCGCGCTCGGGCCAAGGATCGTTTGTTGACTAAAGCCATCGCTACTGAGGAAAAGCTGGCAGACGCCCATCCGGCCGAAGACCTGCTCTCGCTTGAGGGTATGGACAAGGATTTGGCGATGGAACTGGCGGTGCGCGGCGTAATTACCCGCGAAGACCTGGCCGAGCAGTCTATTGACGATCTGCTCGACATCGACGGCATTGACGAAGATCGTGCCGGCAAGTTGATCATGGCCGCCCGAGCCCATTGGTTCGAGTAATTAGGCGCGGCCTGAGGAGAGAAGTGCATGACGCAAGTCACGGTGAAACAACTGGCCGATGAGGTCAAAACACCGGTAGAGCGCCTGTTGCAGCAGATGCGTGAGGCAGGTCTGCCGCACACCGCCGCCGATGAAGGTGTGAGCGATAGTGAGAAGCAGTCTTTGCTGACTCACTTGAAGAGCAGCCACAAGGCGAAAGTGGAAGAACCGCGCAAGATTACATTGCAGCGCAAAACCACCAGCACCCTGCGGGTTGCAGGTAGCAAGAGCATCAGCGTTGAAGTACGCAAGAAGAAAGTCTTCGTACAGCGCAGCCCGGAAGAAATCGAAGCCGAGCGCAAACGCGAGCTGGAAGAACGTCGCGCAGTAGAAAATGCTGCACGTCAGAAGGCTGAAGAAGAAGCCAAGCGTCGCGCCGAAGAAGAAGCGCGTCGCCAGCCTGCTGCTGCGCAACCTGCTGCCACTGACGCGGTCGCCGCCCCTGTTGAAGCTGTGCGTGAGGCTGCCCCGGCTGCCGCCGCACCTGCTCCTGCAGCAGACGCCCGCAAGCGCGACGAGCCTCGTCGTCCGGACAAACCACGTGCTGACGACAACAATCGTCGCGGTGGTGGTGGCGATGGCGAGCGTAAAAACGCTCCGCACCGCGCCTCGGTCAAAGAGAAAGCGCCTGCGCCACGCGTTGCCCCACGTACCACCGACGAAGAAAGCGATGGCTTCCGTCGTGGTGGTCGCGGCAAGGCCAAGCTGAAGAAGCGCAACGCCCACGGTTTCCAGAGCCCAACCGGCCCTGTCGTGCGTGAAGTGAAGATCGGCGAGACCATCACTGTGGGCGATCTGGCCCAGCAGATGTCGGTCAAGGCTGCTGAAATCATCAAGTTCATGTTCAAGCTGGGCACTCCGGCCACCATCAACCAGGTACTGGACCAGGAAACTGCCCAGTTGGTTGCTGAAGAGCTGGGCCACAAAGTGACCCTGGTCAGCGACACCGCCCTGGAAGATTCCCTGGCCGAGTCCCTGAAGTTTGAAGGCGAGGCAGTTTCCCGTGCGCCGGTTGTGACCGTAATGGGCCACGTTGACCACGGTAAGACTTCCCTGCTCGACTACATCCGTCGTGCCAAGGTTGCCGCAGGCGAAGCCGGTGGTATTACCCAGCACATCGGTGCATACCACGTTGAAACCGAACGCGGCATGGTCACCTTCCTCGACACCCCTGGTCACGCCGCGTTTACCGCAATGCGTGCCCGTGGTGCCAAGGCGACCGACATCGTGATCCTGGTGGTTGCAGCGGACGACGGCGTAATGCCGCAGACCATTGAAGCTGTCCAGCACGCCAAGGCTGCCGGTGTTCCTCTGGTCGTTGCCGTGAACAAAATCGACAAGCCGGGCGCCGATCTCGATCGCATCCGTAGCGAACTGTCGGTTCACGGCGTGACGTCCGAGGAATGGGGTGGCGAGACGCCATTCGTATCGGTCTCGGCGAAAATGGGTACCGGCGTTGACGAACTGCTCGAAGCGGTCCTGTTGCAAGCCGAAGTCCTGGAACTGACCGCTACTCCATCGGCTCCTGGCCGTGGCGTCGTGGTTGAGTCCCGTCTCGACAAGGGCCGTGGCCCGGTTGCCACCGTGCTGGTCCAAGACGGTACCCTGCGCCAAGGCGACATGGTACTGGTCGGTTCGAACTACGGCCGTGTACGTGCCATGCTCGACGAGAACGGCAAGCCAATCAAGGAAGCAGGTCCTGCTATCCCAGTCGAGATTCTCGGCCTGGACGGTACGCCGGACGCTGGCGACGAGATGAGCGTAGTGGCTGATGAGAAGAAAGCCCGTGAAGTGGCTCTGTTCCGTCAAGGCAAGTTCCGCGAGGTCAAGCTGGCCCGTGCTCACGCCGGCAAGCTGGAAAACATCTTCGAGAACATGGGCCAGGAAGAGAAGAAGACGCTTAACATCGTCCTCAAGTCTGACGTTCGTGGTTCCCTCGAAGCGTTGAACGGCGCCTTGAACGGCCTGGGTAACGACGAAGTGCAAGTGCGCGTTGTCGGTGGCGGTGTCGGTGGTATCACCGAATCCGACGCCAACCTGGCACTGGCTTCCAACGCTGTACTGTTCGGCTTCAACGTGCGTGCCGATGCTGGCGCTCGCAAGATCGTCGAGCAGGAAGGCCTGGACATGCGTTACTACAACGTCATCTACGACATCATCGAAGACGTCAAGAAGGCCCTTACCGGCATGCTTGGCAGTGACGTCCGGGAGAACATCCTGGGTATCGCCGAGGTGCGTGACGTGTTCCGCTCGCCGAAATTCGGCGCGATTGCCGGCTGTATGGTGGTTGAAGGCACTGTGTACCGTAACCGTCCAATCCGTGTACTGCGTGAAGACATCGTTATCTTCGAAGGCGAGCTGGAATCCCTGCGCCGCTTCAAGGATGACGCTGCCGAAGTACGTGCCGGCATGGAATGCGGTATCGGCGTCAAGAGCTACAACGACGTCAAGGTTGGCGACAAGATCGAAGTCTTCGAGAAGGTTCAGGTTGCTCGCAGCCTCTAACTCGCGCACTTCAGGAGCCGCGCAGCGTGTGGGCATGCAGATGCCCCGTGTAGCGTCAGGACTCTAAACGCAACGCCCGGTCTGGCTTTTGTCAGGCCGGGCGTTTGCCGCTTTCAGACCCCACGGGTTTCACCGTGTGGCAGTAACAGGTAACAAGACATGGCAAAAGAATACAGCCGTACCCAGCGTATTGGCGATCAGATGCAGCGTGAGCTGGCCCAACTGATCCGCCGCGAAGTCAAAGACCCACGCGTTGGCCTGGTCACCATTACCGCTGTTGAAGTGAGCCGTGACGTGGGTCACGCCAAGATCTTCATCACCGTAATGGGGCAGGACAACAGCGAAGAAATCGCGCAAAGCATCAAGGTGCTCAACTCTGCTGCAGGTTTCCTGCGTATGCAGTTGGCCCGTGAAATGAAGCTGCGCAGCGTTCCACAGTTGCACTTCCACTACGACGAAAGCGTCGTGCGTGGCGCGCACCTGTCGGCCCTGATCGAGCGCGCCGTGGCTGAAGACAGCCAGCATCCGTCCACACCTGAAGACGCCAAGGAGTAAGCGGTGGCTCAGGTCAAACGTATTCGTCGCAACGTCAGTGGCATCATTCTGCTCGACAAACCCATTGGCTTTACCTCCAATGCCGCGTTGCAGAAGGTTCGCTGGCTGCTCAACGCCGAGAAGGCCGGGCATACCGGCAGCCTTGATCCATTGGCCACCGGTGTATTGCCGTTGTGCTTTGGCGAGGCCACCAAGTTTTCGCAATACCTGCTTGATTCCGACAAGGGTTACGAAACCCTGATGCAACTGGGCAAGACTACCACCACGGCGGATGCCGAAGGTGATGTTTTGCGGGTTCGCGACGTGACCGTTGGTCGTGCGGATATTGAAGCTGCTTTACCCGCTTTTCGTGGGCAAATCAGTCAGATACCGCCGATGTACTCGGCACTCAAGCGCGATGGCCAGCCACTTTACAAGCTGGCACGTGCGGGCGAAGTAGTGGAGCGCGAACCGCGTTCTGTTACTATTGCGCGCTTGGAATTGCTCGCTTGTGAAGGCGACACTGCCCGTTTGGCCGTGGACTGCAGCAAAGGCACCTATATCCGTACCCTGGTGGAAGATATTGGTGAAAAGCTCGGTTGCGGCGCGTACGTTGCAGAACTGCGACGCACCCAGGCCGGGCCTTTCAGCCTGGCCCAGACGGTCACGCTGGAAGAGTTGGAAGCGGTACACGCCGAGGGCGGCAATGAAGCGGTTGATCGCTTCCTCATGCCATCGGACAGCGGTTTGCTCGATTGGCCGCTGCTGCACTTCTCGGAGCACAGCGCGTTCTACTGGCTCAACGGCCAGCCGGTACGCGCCCCGGATGCCCCGAAGTTCGGCATGGTGCGAGTACAGGATCATAACGGTCGCTTTATCGGTATCGGTGAAGTGAGCGAAGACGGGCGCATCGCGCCGCGTCGGCTGATTCGGTCAGAATGACCGAACGAGTGTGGCTGTTAACAGGCATGGTCAACACTCATTTTTAGATACAGGGATTTGTCCCTGGCCTGTTGAAACTGCCCTTTGGGTGGTTTCCTGAAAAAAGGATTGCCTCATGGCTCTCGACGTTCAAGAAAAAGCACAAATCGTAGCTGACTATCAGCAAGCTGTTGGTGACACTGGTTCGCCAGAAGTGCAAGTTGCACTGCTGACCCACAACATCAACAAACTGCAAGGTCACTTCAAGGCCAACGGTAAAGACCACCACTCCCGTCGTGGTCTGATCCGCATGGTAAACCAGCGCCGTAAGCTGCTGGACTACCTGAAAGGCAAGGATCTGGGTCGTTATCAGACTCTGATCGGTCGCCTGGGTCTGCGTCGCTAATAAGCGATTGCGCTAGAGGTTGGTTGTCTGCCGCGTGTCATCGGGATTCCCGTTGGCCCGTGGTAGGCTCCCAGCCTCAAGTTTTATCTGGATACACGTTTTACCCTGGACGAGCGTCGGGCCGATTCCCGGCATTGCCCAAGAATTTCGCAAGAAGACAAGTTCCCCCAAGAGCCACAAAGAAGGTAGGACACCGTGAACCCGGTTATCAAAAAATTCCAGTTCGGTCAGTCGACCGTTACCCTCGAGACAGGCCGTATCGCCCGTCAAGCCTCCGGCGCAGTGCTGGTTACCGTTGACGACGACGTGACCGTACTGGTGACCGTTGTTGGCGCCAAGACCGCTGACCCGAGCAAGGGCTTCTTCCCTCTGTCCGTTCACTACCAGGAAAAGACTTACGCTGCCGGTAAGATCCCTGGCGGTTTCTTCAAGCGCGAAGGCCGTCCTTCCGAGAAAGAAACCCTGACTTCCCGACTGATCGACCGTCCGATCCGTCCGCTGTTCCCAGAAGGCTTCATGAACGAAGTGCAGGTTGTCTGCACCGTCGTTTCCACCAGCAAGAAGACCGATCCGGACATCGCTGCGATGATCGGTACCTCGGCTGCCCTGGCCATCTCCGGTATTCCTTTCGATGGCCCGATCGGCGCTGCCCGCGTTGCGTTCCACGAAAGCACCGGCTACCTGCTGAACCCGACTTACGAGCAACAGAAAGCCTCGAGCCTGGACATGGTCGTTGCCGGTACGTCCGAAGCCGTATTGATGGTTGAATCGGAAGCCAAAGAGCTGACCGAAGACCAGATGCTGGGTGCCGTACTGTTTGCTCACGACGAGTTCCAGGTTGTGATCAACGCGGTTAAAGAACTGGCTGCCGAAGCTGCCAAGCCGACCTGGACCTGGGCTGCTGCCCCGGAAGCCACCGAACTGCTGGGCGCTATCCGCTCCGAGTTCGGCGCTGCCATCTCCGACGCCTACACCATCACCGTCAAGGCCGACCGCTACGCTCGCCTGGGTGAGCTGAAGGACCAGGTCGTCGCCAAGCTGTCCGGCGAAGAAGGCCAGCCTTCCTCCAGCGAAGTCAAAGCTGCTTTCGGTGAGATCGAATACCGCACCGTTCGCGAAAACATCGTTAACGGCAAGCCACGTATCGACGGTCGCGACACCCGCACCGTGCGTCCGCTGAACATCGAAGTCGGCGTACTGCCGAAGACTCACGGTTCGGCGCTGTTCACCCGTGGCGAAACCCAGGCCCTGGTCGTTGCGACCCTGGGTACTGCCCGCGACGCACAACTGCTGGACACCCTGGAAGGCGAGAAAAAAGACCCCTTCATGCTGCACTACAACTTCCCTCCGTTCTCGGTGGGCGAGTGTGGTCGTATGGGCGGCGCGGGTCGTCGTGAAATCGGTCACGGCCGTCTGGCTCGTCGTTCGGTTCAGGCCATGCTGCCTGCCGCTGACGTGTTCCCGTACACCATCCGTGTTGTATCGGAAATCACCGAGTCCAACGGTTCCAGCTCCATGGCTTCGGTCTGCGGTGCTTCCCTGGCGCTGATGGACGCCGGTGTGCCAATGAAGGCACCGGTTGCCGGTATCGCCATGGGCCTGGTTAAAGAAGGCGAGAAGTTCGCCATCCTGACCGACATCCTGGGTGACGAAGACCACCTGGGCGACATGGACTTCAAAGTAGCCGGTACCGCCAAAGGTGTGACCGCGCTGCAGATGGACATCAAGATCAAGGGCATCACCGAAGAGATCATGGAAATCGCCCTGGGCCAAGCCCTGGAAGCGCGCCTGAACATCCTCGGCCAGATGAACCAGATCATTGGTCAGTCCCGCACTGAACTGTCGGAAAATGCTCCGACCATGATCGCGATGAAAATCGACACCGACAAAATCCGTGATGTCATCGGTAAAGGCGGCGCGACCATCCGTGCGATCTGTGAAGAAACCAAGGCTTCGATCGACATCGAAGACGACGGTTCGATCAAGATCTTCGGCGAAACCAAGGAAGCGGCTGAAGCAGCACGCCAGCGCGTACTGGGTATCACTGCTGAGGCCGAGATCGGCAAGATCTACGTCGGCAAGGTTGAGCGCATCGTCGACTTCGGCGCGTTCGTCAACATCCTCCCGGGCAAAGACGGTCTGGTTCACATCTCCATGCTGAGCGATGCTCGCGTTGAGAAAGTGACCGACATTCTGAAAGAAGGCCAGGAAGTGGAAGTGCTGGTACTGGACGTGGACAACCGCGGCCGTATCAAGCTGTCCATCAAGGACGTAGCAGCAGCCAAGGCTTCGGGCGTTTAATCACCCGCAGGCTTCACGCTGAAAAAAGGACTCCTCGGAGTCCTTTTTTTATGGGCGCGAGAAAATGAAGCAGAATCAGCTGTTTAGCGCCGCCCAAAAGCCGCAACTTGCATGCAGGCACGATGAGCTTCATGCAAGTTGCACGATTTCGAAAATTTATGCTTTTCATAACTCATTGTTTAATAAGGGATTTAATCTGTTCAGCGAGTTGGCACACTGTCTGCAATATCCCTGGTAGCGCTGCAGCATGAAGGTTTACGCCTGCAGACTTTTAATAAAACAGGAGTTACTCGTATGAAGAAGTTCGCTCTCGCTACTGCTACCGCTCTGACCCTGGCCATGGGTGCTAACGTAGCCTTTGCTCAGACTTCCCAAGCCCCTATGACTTTGGCGGCCGGTGAAGCGACCAAGGCTAAGGAAAGCGTTTCGGATACTTGGATCACCACTAAAGTCAAAGCTGACCTGCTGACCGAAAAAGGCATTCCAGGTTCGGACATCAAGGTTGAGACCAACAAAGGTGTGGTTTCCCTGTCCTCCGACGTAGCAGTCTCGGATTCGCAGAAAGCTACTGCTGTAGCCATCACCAAGAAAATCAAAGGTGTGACCGCGGTTTCTGCTGACGGCCTGCTGGCTGGCGGTGCTACCAAAGCTGACGGCATCGACAAAACCAAAGGCGCTGCCCACGACGCTAAAGAGACCACCAGCGATACCTGGATCACTACCAAAGTGAAGGCTGACCTGGTCACTGAAAAAGGCATTCCTGGCACCGACATCAAGGTTGAAACCAACAAAGGTGTTGTATCCCTGTCGTCGCCTACCGCTGTGACCGCTTCGCAGAAAGAAACGGCTGTAGCGATTACCAAGAAGATCAAAGGCGTTAAAGCTGTCTCGGCCGATGGCCTGAAAGCAGAGTAACGTTGACGTTTCGTCTGGACTGAATAGCGGCGGCTTAGGGTGAGTTAGATATCCACCTGACGCACCTCTGGAGTTCATGCGACCGACCACACGGATGTGGTCATTACAGGCCCCGGCACTTGTGTCGGGGCCTGTTCTATTTCAGGCTGAAACAGAATGATCAGGTCAAAAAATGTGGGAGCTGGCTTGCCTGCGATGCTGGCACCTCGGTCATTCAGTTGCACCGAGGTGATGCTATCGCAGGCAAGCCAGCTCCCACATTAGGATGGGTGGTGCTTAGAAGTTACTCAGCATCCAGGTGCATTGGAGTGATCACCCGGCCATCTTTCTCGGCCTGCCCCAGCTGCGCATCGATGAAGTACACGCGGTCATCTTCCAACTGGCCCTTGTCTACCAGGTAATCCTTGATCGTGCTGGCTCGGTCCTGCCCCAACTGGCGCAGTAGCACGTCACTGCCACTCCAGAACTTGATCACACCGTCCTTGAGCTTCGCCGAGCGCTCATCGCTGCCCAGGTCTTTCCATTCGGCCGGGGGTTGCTGTTTGAGGCGGGTGCGGTAGATGCCTTCCAGCAATGGTGCTTTTTCCTTCTCTGGCACTTCAAGCAGGGAGGCTTGGGCCGGGACCTTGTCGCCACGGCGCTGGAGGATCTTGTAGTAGTTATATTGGTATTCACGCTCAAGTCGTTGTGCGGCCAGGAACGGCCCGTCGCTGCTGGCAGCGGCGGTGCCTTCAATTTCCAGGCGCAGGGCAGGGCGTTCTTTCAGCGCCTTGGCCAGGGTGTTCAGAGCGCCTTCGGCGTCTTTGTTCAGCTCACTGGAGCCTGCGGCGAACGACACATTGCCCAGGTCTTCAGAGCCACCACCGGTGACCAGCCCGCCAATGAACTTGAAGGGCGCGGTTGCCGCGCGTACCACGAGGTTGCGCAGGGTCTGCCACACAATCGGCATCACGCTGAATTGCGGGTTGTTCAGGTCGCCGCTTACTGGCAGTTCGATGGAGATCTTGCCGTCGGAGTCCTTGAGCAGGGCGACAGCCAGGCGAATCGGTAAGTCCACGGCATCGGAGCTGTCGACTTTTTCACCCAACTGCAGTTGCTCGACCACCACTTTGTTTTCAGCCTTCAACTGGCCTTTGGTGATCACGTAGTGCAGATCGAGATTCAGGCGACCCTTGCGGATGCGCAAGCCTGCGAATTTACCTGAGTAAGGTGTCAGGTTGGTCAGCTCGACACGCTTGAAGCTGGTGGCGATGTCCAGCGCGGCCATCGGATCAAACGGGTTCACGCTGCCTTTGATCGTCACTGGCGCGTAACGGTCCACCTTGCCCTTGATATCGACGCTGGCCGGTTTGGCCTGGCGACTGTCGATGGTGCCAATCTGGCCGTTGAGCTGTTGAATCGCGGTGGCAAAGTTGGGTGTGAGGCTGAAGTCGGCAAAGTTGGCCGAACCGTCGTTGATCGCGATCTGCCCGATATGAATGCCCAGGGGTTTGTCGTTACTGGCGGCAGGTTTGGCGGCCGACTTGCTGCCACTGTCGGCCGGCTGCGGAATCAGCAGGTCGTCGATGTTGGTGGTGCGATCTTCGTTGATCATGAAGCGCGCATACGGCTGCAACAGGTTGACCTTGTCGATCGACAGGCTTTGGCCGTGCTGGTAGTTCACGCCCTCTAGCACCAGGCGCTGCCACTTGAGGAAGTCGCGGGTCTTCAGGGTGTCCAGGGTATGCAACTGGTCAACCTGGGCGCGGCCGGTGACCTGGAGGGCCAGTGGCTCGGTGCTTTTGAGGTTTACGTCCAGGTTGCTGCCGAGCATGCCGCTGCGCAATTCCAGGCGAATAAACGGGCTGATATAGGCCTGGGCGACCCGCAGGTCGATGTCCTGGGTGTTCACTTTCAGCTTGGCACTGACCGGGTTGAGGTTAACCTCGCCGGTTGCCTGGATCTTGCCTTGCTTACCCAGGCCGGTGTCGACCTTCAAGGCGAAGGGGCTCTGGTTGAGGCTGTCGAAGTTCTGTACGTCGACATTCAACGGGCCCAGTTCCAGCGCGACCGCAGGTTTAGCCTGGCGGTCGGCCAGGTGCACCTGATAGTTACGCAGTTGCACATCCTTGAGCAGCACTTGCCACGGTTTGCTCGGGGCCGCCGGTTGCGCCGACGGCGCGTCGGCAGCGGTTGGTTCCGGTGCCTTGGCCGGTTTGCTCGGTTGGCTGGCGAACAGCTTCTGCCAGTCCAATTGACCATCGGCCTCACGGGCGGCCCAGGTTTCCAGCTTGTTGCTGCGGATCTTGCCGATAATGACCTGCTGCTTGGCCAGGTCTACCGTGGTTTCGCTGACGTCCAGGCGTTCCAGGCGTGCCAGTGGCCGGCCATCGGGGGCCTTTATAGCAAAGGGGGCGATGCTGGCGGCGGTGTTGGTCAGGTTCAGCTCGGTTTCTTTGGCCAGGCTGAATTTGTAGTCAGTGCTGAAGTTGAGCACCCCGTCTTCCAGCACCAGTGGCAGGGCGTCACGTACATACGGCCACCAGGCTTTCATCTTGCCGTCGGTCACCTTCAAGGTGCCTTCGGAGGTGATCGGTACCAGACTGAAGTTGCCTTTCCAGTCGATTTGCCCACCTTCGGGGCCGGCGGCGACCAGGGTCATGTCGGCATTGTCGTCGGGCAAAGTGCTAAGGTTTTTCAGCTCGAAGTCGAGTTCGTCGTAGAGGAATTCGATGGGCTCGCTGGGGCGCAGGTCCTGGAAATGCAGGTTACCACCGGCCAGCTTGATGCTGTCGATACGCAGTGGGAACGGCTTGGCATCAGGATCGGCCGGGGTTGGCTCGCTCGGCGGCAGTTTGAACAACTGCGCCAGGTTCAGTTGGCCGGACTTGTCGAACAGCAGTTCGGTCTTGGGCTTGTCCAGTTGCACATCAGCCAGGTGCAGGGCGCGGGTCCAGAGGCTGTCGATCTGCAGGTTGGCGTAGAGGCGTTCGAAACCTACTTGCTCTTTGCCTGGCTCACCGATCTTCAGGCCCCACAGCGTCAGTTCCAGGCTGAAGGGGTTGAGCTCGATGCGCTCGATTCGCGACGGCACCGTGGCGTAATTGGCCAACTGTTGGTTGGCAATGCGAAGGGCGATGCCGGGTAATATCAGAAAGCCCAGCAAGCTGTACAAAGCAAGGGCGGTCAACAAGGCGCCTACGGCGCGGATCAATCCTTTGGGCATGGGTGAACGCCATCTATGTCGAACGAGAGTGCCTTGGAGTATGGCACGGGAATTCGGTTCCGAAGAACCGTGGGCGCTGGGAAACTTCCTACAAATGCAGGATCAGGGTCTTCAACGGGGGCTGTTGATCCCTGGAAGGAAAGTCGGCCCCAGGTGTCATCACGTGCCACTCGCGTACCGGGCGCCCGGCTTTTTCCGCGCAGCGCAGCACCTGCTCACGCCAGTCCTCCATGCTGACTTTTGCCAGGTTGTTGCAGCAAATCAGTACGCCATTATCGGCGGTGGCCAGCAGTGCGGGTTTGAGCAGGCTTTGATAGTCGCGCAACAAATCGACGGTGCCGAAAGCGCTCTTGGCCCAGGCGGGAGGATCGAGCAGTACCAGGTCGTACTGGCGCTGTTCCAGGCGCGGATAGCTCGGCAGCTTCTGCCCGCGACGCTGGGTGATCGGCAGGCCCGCCAGTTGGCGAATCGCCGGGAAGTAATCGGACTGTACAAACTCCATGCTAGGCAACTGCGGGTTGAGCTGGCCGTTTTCACGCCCCACCGCCAGGTTGCCCTCGGCAAAATCCAGGTTGCACACTTCCCGTGCGCCCCCCGCCGCTGCGCTCAAACCTACCCCACAGGTGTAGGCGAACAGGTTCAGCACGCTTTTGCCGGCGCTGTGGTCCTTGACCCAGCCCCGGGTGTTGCGCAGGTCGAGGAACAGCAGCGGGTCTTGCCCGGCGTGGCGCCCACGCACACGGTAATTGAGGCCCCACTCGTGGCCGACCAGGTCTTCCAATGCGCCAGGCTCGGCGCGGTACACCGTGTCTTCGCGGTCGATGCGCGAGTTGCCGCGGGCACGGTCGTTGTACACCAGCAACAATTCCAGGCCCATGTATTGGTTGATCAGTTGGTGTAAGTCCAGCAGGTCTGCGGTTTCCAGGGACTGATGGAAGCTTTGTACCAGCAATTGCGGGCCGTAGCGGTCGATGGTCAAGCCCCCGGCGCCTTCCTGGCTGCCGTGAAAAAGCCGATAGCAGTCCGTACCCTGGGCGTGCAGCGTGTTGATCAGGTCTTGGCGGTGATCGAGGGCGGCGCGCAGCGCCTGATTCAAGGGAGTCATGGAGCGCGCCTTGCTTGCAGATGAATAAGAAAAAGGGGGCGCGAAGTTTAACAGCTAACCCCGGCCTGCACAGGCCGGGGATTATCCTGGCCCTACCGGTTGAGGCGTTTGTCGATCAAACCGTCCACCACGCTGGGGTCGGCCAGGGTCGAGGTGTCGCCCAGGCTGTCCAGTTCGTTACAGGCGATCTTGCGCAAGATGCGTCGCATGATCTTGCCGGAGCGGGTTTTCGGCAGGGCAGGGGCCCATTGGATCAACTCCGGTTTGGCGAAGCTGCCAATCTCCTTGCTGACCAACTCCAGCAGGTGCTTTTTCAACGCGTCGCTGGGTTCGACGCCATTCATGGGGGTGACAAAGGCGTAGATGCCCTGGCCTTTGACGTCGTGGGGGTAGCCCACCACCGCGGCTTCGGCGACCTGATCATGCAGCACCAGAGCACTTTCCACCTCGGCGGTGCCGATGCGATGGCCGGACACGTTGATCACATCGTCGATCCGCCCGGTGATCCAGTAGTCGCCGTCTTCATCGCGCCGTGCGCCATCCCCGGTGAAGTAGTAGCCGGGGTAGGGTTTGAAGTAGGTGTCGATCATGCGCTGCGGGTCGCCGTAGACGCTGCGAATCTGCCCCGGCCAGCTTGATTTGATGGCGAGTACACCGCTGCCGGCGCCGCTGATTTCCTTGCCTTGTTCATCAAGCAACACCGGTTGTACGCCGAACATGGGCTGTGTCGCGCAGCCCGGTTTGATGCGCTGGGCGCTGACCAGCGGGCTGAGCATGATGCCGCCGGTTTCGGTCTGCCACCAGGTATCAACAATCGGGCAGCGCTGTTCGCCGACGGCGTTGAAATACCAGTCCCAGGCTTCCGGGTTGATCGGCTCACCTACGCTGCCCAGCAGGCGCAGGCTGGCGCGCGATGTACTCTGCAGCGGGCCGTGGCCTTCGCGCATCAGGGCGCGCAGGGCGGTGGGCGCTGTGTAGAAGATATTCACCTGGTGTTTATCGATGACCTGCCAGAAGCGCGAACTGTCCGGATAACTCGGCACGCCTTCGAACATCAGCGAGGTGGCGCCATTGGCCAGCGGGCCATAAACGATATAGCTGTGGCCGGTGACCCAGCCCACGTCGGCGGTGCACCAGAACACTTCGCCTTCTTGGTAATCGAGCACGTACTTGAAGGTCATCGCCGCTTGCAGCAGGTAGCCAGCGGTGGTGTGCAACACGCCTTTGGGTTTGCCGGTGCTGCCGGAGGTATACAGGATAAACAGCGGGTCTTCGGCGTCCATCGGCTCGGGTGGGCAGTTGTCGCTGGCGGCGTCCAGGGCGGCTTGGTATTTGAGGTCGCGGCCCTCGTGCCAATTCACGCCCGCCCCGGTGCGCTCCACCACCAGTACCGTGCTGACATTCGGGCAACTGGCCAGGGCCTTGTCGACGTTCTGTTTCAGCGCCACGGGCTTGCCACCGCGTATGCCTTCGTCGGCGGTGATCACGATGCGGCAATCGGCGTCGAGGATGCGGTCGCGCAGGGCGTCAGGAGAGAAACCACCAAACACCACCGAGTGCACTGCGCCAATTCGCGTGCAGGCCAGCATGGCGTACGCCGCCTCGGGGATCATCGGCATATAGATGCACACGCGATCACCTTTGTTCACGCCACGGCTTTTCAACACATTGGCCAGGCGGCTGACGTTTTGGTGCAGTTGACGGTAAGTAATCGTGCAGGATGTTGACGGGTCATCGCCTTCCCAGATGAAAGCCGGCTGATCGGCGCGTTGCGCCAGATGGCGGTCGATGCAGTTGTAGCTGACGTTCAACTGGCCACCGGCAAACCATTGGGCGGCACCGGTGTGGATGTCTGACTGCTGGACGCTGTGCCAGGGTTTTATCCAGTCGAGAAAGCCCTTGGCCTGTTCGGCCCAGAAGGTGTCTGGCTGGTCGATGGATTGGCGATAGAGGCGCTGGTAGTCCTCTTGACTGAGCTGCGCAGCCCGGCGGACGGCATCGGCGGTGGGAAAGGTGCTGATATCGAACATGAGCGCTCCTTATTCTTGTTTTTGCGACAAGTCATAAAGATGCACCCTGGGGCGGGAGGGTTCAAGGCCAACGTCCAAACGGACGTTGGCCTTGAATGAACGGCTTCAGCCGCGGTGGCGACCACGGAAGTAGTTGATCAGGCCCTGGGTCGAAGCATCTTCGGCCAAGGTTTCTTCGGCGCCGGTCAGGCGGTTGTACACGCCTTTGCCCAGCTCCTTGCCCAGTTCAACGCCCCATTGGTCGAAGGCATTGATGCCCCACACCACGCTCTGCACGAACACCTTGTGCTCATACATCGCCACCAGCGCACCCAGGCGGCGTGGGCTGATGCGCTCGACCACCAGGGTGTTGCTCGGACGGTTGCCCGGGATCACCTTGTGCGGTGCCAGCTTCTGTACTTCGGCTTCCGGCAAGCCCTTCTCACGCAGCTCGGCTTCGGCCTCGCTGCGGGTCTTACCGAGCATCAGCGCCTGGCTCTGGGACAGGCAGTTGGCGTACAGCCACTGATGGTGGTCGGACACAGGGTTGAAACTGACGATCGGCACGATGAAGTCGGCCGGGATCAATTGAGTCCCTTGGTGCAGCAACTGGTGGTAAGCGTGCTGGCCGTTGCAGCCTACGCCGCCCCAGATCACCGGGCCGGTATCGGTGGACACTGGTGTACCGTCCTGGCGCACGCTCTTGCCATTGGATTCCATGTCCAACTGCTGCAAATGCTTGGTGATGTTACGCAGGTAATGGTCGTACGGCAGGATCGCATGGCTCTGCGCACCCCAGAAGTTGCCGTACCACACCCCCAGCAAGCCCAGCAGCACGGGCATGTTGGCTTCGAACGGCGCGTTCAGGAAGTGCTGGTCCATGGTGTAGGCACCCGACAGCAGTTCCTTGAAGTTGGACATGCCGATAGCCAGGGCAATTGGCAAGCCGATGGCAGACCACAGCGAGTAGCGCCCACCGACCCAGTCCCACATGGGGAAGATGTTTTCTTCGCGGATACCGAAGGCCACGGCTGCGGCATTGTTGCTCGAGACGGCGATGAAGTGGCGATACAGTTCGGCTTCCGAGCCTCCCTGGGCCAGGTACCAGGCGCGGGCGGCCTGGGCGTTTTTCAGGGTTTCCAGGGTGTTGAAGGATTTGGACGAGACGATAAACAGCGTGGTCTCGGCGCGCAGCTTCATGGTCAGTTCGTGGAACTCGCTGCCGTCGATGTTCGCCAGGTAGTGGCAACGCACACCTTTATGGGCGTAGGACAGCAAGGCCTCCGAGACCAATTCCGGGCCGAGGAACGAGCCACCGATGCCGATGTTCACCACGTCGGTGATCGGCTTCTCGGTGTAGCCACGCCACAGGCCGTCGTGGATACGGCCGACCAGGTCAGTGATCTGATTCAGCACCTTGTGCACGTCCGGCATGATGTTCACGCCGTTGACCGACAGCTTATCGCCCACCGGGCGGCGCAGGGCGGTGTGCAGGGCAGGGCGGCCCTCAGATGAGTTGACCGGTTCGCCAGCGTACTGCGCGTCGATCGCCGCCTTGAGATTGACTTCCTTGGCCAGGCCCACCAACAGGTCGCGGGTTTCGCTGGTGATCAGGTTTTTCGAGTAATCGAGGAAAAGTCCGCAGCTGCTCAAGGTGAACTGGGAAAAACGCTGAGGATCGGCATTGAACGCCTCGCGCATGCTGAAATCCTGCATGGCTTGGCGATGTTGAACAAGCGCTTGCCAGGCGGGCAGCGCGGTAACGTCATGAGGGGTGCGGTAGTACGCCATCGCTGCGGGTTTCCTTTTATTACGGGGACTGCCTTTAGGACACTTCAAAGCCCGGAACATCCAGTCTTATCGCAAGGATTGGGTTCCAGACAGCGCTAACCATAGCGCAGGGCAGTTACATTAAACCTAGCGTGTGGATATGTCTTGGCTTTGTCTGCGCTGTGGCCGGTACTTTTTTATACCGGCACAGCCGCCGGGGCAACAGGTTGAGGGTAAAGCGGGGGTCAGGCGAGGTTCAGGTGCAGGTTATCGATGAGGCGTGTTGCCCCCAGATAAGCGGCGACCAGGATCACCACATCACGATCTTCAGCCGTGGCCGGGCGCAGATGTACGCCTTGGCGCACTTCCAGGTAGTCCATGCGCAGCCCAGCGGCTTCAATCTGCTGAATGTGCTCGGCGCGAAGCCTGGCAAAATCATGATCGCCGCCTTGGATGGCCGTGGCGATCTGGCTGAGCGCGCGGTACAGCACTGGTGCGACCGCACGTTGCTCCTCGGTGAGGTAACCGTTGCGTGATGACAGCGCGAGGCCGTCCTCGGCGCGCACGGTAGGCTCGCCGATGATCTGGATCGGCATGTTCAGGTCGCGGACCATGGCGCGGATCACCGCCAACTGCTGGTAGTCCTTCTGGCCGAATACGGCCATGTCCGGCTGGACCATGTTGAACAGCTTGCTGACCACCGTGGCCACGCCTTCGAAGTGCCCTGGGCGGCTGGCGCCGCACAAGCCTTCGGACAGCTGTGGCACGCTGACTCGGGTCTGGCCGTTCATGCCATCGGGGTACATTTCCTCGACCGTGGGCGCAAACAGCAGGTTGCAGCCCGCCTGCAGAAGTTTTTCCTGGTCGGCGGCCAACGTGCGCGGGTATTTGTCCAGGTCTTCGCCCGCGCCGAATTGCAGCGGGTTGACGAAAATGCTCGCCACTACGAAATCCGCTTGCTGCGCGGCCTTGGTCACCAGGGTGGCGTGGCCGCTGTGCAGGTTACCCATGGTGGGCACAAAGCCGATGCGTTTGCTGGCGCTGCGGGCGTGGGTTACGGCAGCCCGCAGTTCGCGGACGGTTTTAACGGTGTTCATGCCGAGAACCCGTGTTCAATACCTGGGAAAGTTACATTCTTGACTTCGCTGACGTAGGCGCTCAGGGCCGCGTGGATGCTGTCCTGGCCGGCCATGAAGTTCTTCACGAACTTCGGTACGTGGCCAGTGATCGACAGGCCGAGCATGTCGTGCAATACCAGCACTTGGCCGTCGGTGGCGGAACCTGCGCCAATCCCGATCACGGGCACTTTGACGGCCTGGGTGATTTCGGCGGCCAGTTCGCTCGGCACGCACTCCAGCAGAATCATCGCAGCACCGGCTTGTTCCAGTGCAATAGCATCGGCGCGCATCTGGCGGGCCTGGGCTTCATTGCGGCCCTGGACCTTGTAACCACCGAGGATATTGACCGACTGCGGTGTCAGGCCCATGTGCGCGCACACTGGCACGCCGCGCTCGGCCAGCAACCGGATCGACTCGGCCAGCCACACGGCACCTTCGACTTTGATCATATGCGCGCCCGCCTGCATCAGCTTGCCGGCGTTCAGGAAGGTTTGCTCAAGGGTGGCGTAACCCATGAACGGCAGGTCCGCGATGATCAAAGCGCCATCGTTGCCCCGCTTGACGCTGGCGGTGTGGTAGGCGAGTTCATCGGTGGTCACGGGCAGCGTGCTGTCATTCCCTTGAAGAACCATGCCCAGGGAGTCGCCCACCAGCAGCACTTCGACGCCAGCCTGGCAGCTGGCGTGGGCGAAGGTGGCGTCATAGCAGGTCAGCATGGTGATTTTTTCACCTTTGAGCTTGAGGCTCTGCAAGGTGGTCAGGGTAATGTCTGGCATGAAAGGGTCCTCGTTCAGGCGCTTGGAAACAGCGAGTAACGCGCGTGAGTCTTCGTTTATACAGGCGCACTGTCTTGAAAGCAGTGCTTATAAGGCCTGGATTGCGCCCTGTCGCGCCGGGTTGGCGGCAGCGGGACGCCTATAGTCGTGAGGAGGACACGGGAAGTCAATTGGATGTGTTACCGCATTGTTACGATGGCGGTGTTACCGCTGTTACTGACGCGATTCAGCAAGATGGGCACAGGCTTGGGGCGCACTGAATATCCAATGTGGGAGCTGGCTTGCCTGCGATGGCATCACCTCGGTGTGGCTGATACACCGTGTCGCTTGCATCGCAGGCAAGCCAGCTCCCACATTGACCGGGTCATTCTTGAGGGAGGCGTTCCAGGCCGACGAACGGGCAGGCGGTGAGCAGGTCGCTTAAACGCTGGCCGTCAGGCAGCTGCAGGTCGGCTGGCGCCAACTCAGCCAACGGATACAGTACAAACGCGCGCAGATGCATCTGGTAGTGCGGCACCTTGAGGCGCGGCTCATCGATCAGGCGATCACCGAACAGCAGGATATCCAGGTCCAAGGTGCGCGGGCCCCAGCGTTCCAGGCGTTCGCGGCCCTGATCGTTTTCGATGGCTTGCAGCGCATCGAGCAGGTCCAATGGCACCAAGTGACTGTCCAGCGCCGCAACGGCGTTGGTGTAGGGCGGCTGGCCGGGCAGCAGTGAATCGCTTTGATAGAAGGCGGACACACCGGCGAGCTGAGTGCCAGGCAATTGCGCCAGCGCCTGGATCGCGCTGCGCAATTGTTGCTCCGGGGCAGCCAGGTTGCTGCCCATGCCGATGTAGATACGTTCCACGTTTATTCGCCCGCAGCGCCCGAGGCATCGGCACTGCTGCGTTTACGCTTGGTGCCGCTGCGGCGACGCTTTTTCGGGCCTTCGCCGGCGCTATCACCTTTGCTGCCCAGTTCACGAATCATTTCGCGGCGCTGGCTGTCATTGGCGTCCTGATAATCGGTCCACCATTCGCCCAGGCCATCGGTCTGCTCGCCCGCGCTTTCGCGTAGCAGCAGGAAGTCGTAGCCGGCACGGAAGCGCGGGTTGTCCAGCAACAGATCGGCGCGCTTGCCGCTGCGGCGTGGCAGGCGCTCCTGCATGTCCCAGATTTCGCGGATCGGCATGGTGAAACGTTTGGGGATGGCGATGCGTTGGCACTGTTCGGCGATCAGCTCGTGAGCCGCTTCCTGCATGGCCGGGATCGGCGGCATGCCACGGTCCTGCAGGCGCAGTACGCGTTTGGGCAGGGCCGGCCACAACAAGGCGGCAAACAGGAACGCCGGGGTCACCGGTTTGTTCTGCTTGATGCGCAGGTCGGTGTTGATCAAGGCTTCGCTGATCAAGGTGTGGGTGTACGTCGGGTTGTACTCCAAGGCCTCGGCGCTGGCCGGGAACAGGGGGTCGAACAACTGCAGGTCCACCAGCATTTCAAAGGTGTCGGCGGCGTAGCCCGAAAGGAACAGCTTGAGCACTTCCTCAAACAGGCGTGCCGAGGGGATTTCCCGCAGCATCGGCGCCAGTTCGCGAATCGGTGCGGCGGTGTGTTTTTCGATGCCAAAGTTGAGCTTGGCGGCGAATCGCACGGCACGCAGCATGCGCACCGGGTCTTCCTGGTAGCGCTGCGTCGGGTCGCCGATCAGCCGGATCAGGTTGTTGCGAATGTCGTGTACGCCGTTGGCGTAATCGAGGATGCGCTCGCTGACCGGGTCGTAATACAAGGCGTTGATGGTGAAGTCGCGACGTTGCGCGTCCTCTTCCAGGGTGCCATAGACGTTATCGCGCAGGATGCGCCCGCTCTCGTTGCGGGAAGACTGGTTGGTGTCCTCCTCTTCATCGTTTTGCGGGTGACCGGCGCGGAACGTTGCGACCTCGATGATTTCGCGACCAAAGTGGATATGCACCAGCTTGAAGCGCCGGCCGATGATTCGTGCATTACGAAACTCGGCGCGCACTTGTTCAGGCGTGGCACTGGTGGCGACGTCGAAATCCTTGGGCGTGATGTTGAGCAACATGTCGCGTACGCAGCCACCCACCAGGTAGGCCTGGTAGCCGGCGTTCTGCAAACGTTCGACGATGTTCACTGCATAACGGCTGAATTGAGCGCGCTGCAGCGAATGCTGGCTGCTATTGAGCACTTCAGGCGTGCTGCGTTTGTGTTGCGTTCGACGCAAGGGAGAACGGAATGACTGGAACAACTTCTTCAGCATGGGATGCACTGTTTGAAGGAATGTTCGGCCATAACGAAGAATGACCGCATGATGGGCGGGGATTCTAGCATTTAGTCAGGGGATGGTGTAGGAACAAGCTAAAGGCATTGCGCCATAAGCGTTTGCAGGTCAAATCCCGGAAACTACAAGGGGAGCCGAAGCTCCCCCAGAAGTAGTTGCGTGCTCTATTTTTATTATTGATGTCGGGCTTCTTGTTTTTGTTGATCGCCCTCGCCACGAAGTTTCACCTTCATGACACTCCCAATCGGGAGTCAAGAGCAAACGGATTGCTTTGGTCGCTGTGTTGCTGATCTACGATCCAACCAGTTCAGGCTCTGCCTTAGGGCAGTTTTTGTTGTTCTCGGCCTGGTTGCGGGGCAAGCCCCAAATGCAACGCCTCTCCAAAAGAATCAGTTAGCTGCGCCTCCGCCGTGTTGTTTTTGTTATGCGTGAGTCGATTCGTCTTATTTTTATTGTCTTGTACAAAGCTTGTTATTGTTTTTGTACTAAGCATATAGCAGGGTGCGTGCCAACTTTTGCGCCGTCCAGCAAAACCGGGGGTTTGGGCTGGTTTCGCCAGATTGAGGGCCAAAAAAAAGCCGGGGCTTCGTTACCGTAAGCCCCGGCTTTTGTTACGTGAAAAGTCAGCGGTAACAGTTTTTTCACATCAACAGGTGTTACCTGTGGGGCTGCGCTCTCAGCTTTCGCTGGCCACCCCGGTCTTGCGCCGTGGAATGCCCAGGCGCTGACGCCGTTCCCACAAACACTTGCGACTTACACCCAGTTTGCGGGCCAGTTCGGTCTCGGTCATATGGTCCTGATGCTCGAGCACGAAGTGCTGGAAGTAGTCTTCCAGTGACAAATCTTCCGTCGGCTCATGGCTGGTATTGCTACCGCCGCCCTGCTGCGGGGCCAGGCCGATGAAGTCGTCGTCATCCAGGTCGCTGAGCTCGATGTCGATGCCCAGCAATTCGGCGGAAATCTCCGGGCTCTCCGACAGAATCACGGCGCGCTCGACGGCGTTCTCCAGCTCGCGCACGTTCCCTGGCCACGAGTAGTGACGGATCGCCTGCTCGGCGTCCGCGGCAAACTTCAGGTCGGTGCGGTCAATGCGTGCGCCTTGACGCAACAGGAACGCGTTGGCGATTTCGTTGACGTCGGCGCCACGCTCGCGCAGGGCCGGCAATTTGAGCGCGATGACATGCAGGCGGTAATACAAGTCCTCACGGAACTGGCCGATCTTGGCCAGGCTCTTCAGGTCTCGGTGTGTCGCCGCGATCAATCGAACATCGACCTTCTGCGATTGCACCGAACCCACGCGACGAATTTCGCCTTCCTGCAGCACGCGCAGCAAACGCGCTTGGGCTTCCAGCGGCAGCTCGCCAATTTCATCAAGGAACAAGGTGCCGCCGTCCGCGGCCTCCACCAGGCCCGCACGCCCGGCGCTGGCGCCAGTGAACGCACCTTTCTCGTGGCCGAACAGCTCGGATTCGATCAGGGATTCGGGGATCGCCGCGCAGTTCACCGAGATCATCGGCGCCTTGGCGCGCTTGGACAGGTTGTGCAGGGCGCGGGCCACCAGTTCTTTGCCGGTGCCCGATTCGCCCTGGATCAATACATTGGAGTCGGTTGGCGCCACCTTGCGGATCTTGCTGTACAAGTCCTGCATCGGAGGGCAGGAGCCGATGATGCCGATCTCGCCATTGCTGTTGCTGGCGCCTGGTTTTTCGGCGCCGCTGGTCTTGCCGGTGGGGCGTGGCTCGGCAGGCGCACTGCTGGCCGACACACGGTCACGCAGGATGCGGGCCACGGCCTGGAGCATCTCGTCGTGATCGAAAGGCTTGGCGATGTAATCCACCGCGCCCATCTTCATCGAGTCCACCGCCGAGCGCAGACTGGCGTAGCTGGTCATGATCAGCACCGGGGTGCCCTGGCCCAGCTTGATCAGCTCGGTGCCCGGGGCGCCTGGCAGGCGCAGGTCACTGACAATCAGGTCGAACGTGGGAATGCTGAATCGCTCTTGGGCTTCCTGCACCGAGCCGGCTTCGCTGACCTGGTACTGATTACGTTCAAGCAGGCGACGCAAGGCAGAGCGGATAATGGTTTCGTCTTCGACGATCAAAATGTGCGGCATTGATTCAATTCTCTCGACGGTCTCAGTTCACAGCGGACGTCGCTTCGACATGACGCGGCAAGGTCACCCGGATACGGGTGCCGCGTTGGCTTTGTGTGTCAGCCGGGCTGTCGATGGTGATTTGTCCATAATGCTCTTCAACGATGGAATAGACCAGTGCAAGGCCCAGACCGGTACCTTCACCGGGGTCCTTGGTGGTGAAGAAGGGTTCGAACAATCGGTCCATGATGTTCTGTGGAATGCCGCTGCCTTCGTCTTCCACGATCAGGTCGACCGTGTGCTCGAAAGCCTCGCTCTTGACGCGTACAGCACTGCCGGCCGGCGACGCGTCGCGGGCGTTGGACAGCAGGTTGATCAGCACCTGGGCCAGGCGTTGTGAGTCGCCATCGACCCAATGGTCCGGATCGCACAGGTTAAAGAACTGTACTTCGAAATTGCGCCGGTTCAAGGCCAACAGCCCAATGGCATCCTGCGCGACTTCGGCCAGGCACACCGCTTCGTCCTGATTCTGATGGGCGCCGGAGTGGGCAAAGCTCATCAGCGACTGGACGATGCGTGAAACCCGCTTGGTCTGTTCAAGGATCTGCCCGCTGATTTCGGTGATTTCCCCGTCTTCTTCGCGCTCTTCCCGCAGGTTTTGCGCCAGGCAGGCGATACCGGTGATCGGGTTACCGATTTCATGAGCCACGCCGGCCGCCAGGCGCCCAATGCTGGCCAGGCGTTCGGAGTGCACCAGCTTGTCTTCGAGCATCTGTGTATCGGTCAAATCTTCTACCAGCAGCACCAGGCCGCTGTTACCCGGCGCCAGAGGTTCGTCGATGGCCGCTTTGTGCAAGTTGAGCCAGCGGGTCTGGCCGTCGAGGGCCAAGTGCTGTTTGTGCAAGTGCTCGTCCGGCAGGTTGATGAAACCCTGCAGCAGCTCTTTCCAGGGATCGCCCAGTGTATTGAGGCGCGAACCCACCACCCGCTGGGCGGCGATGCCGGTGAGTTCTTCCATGGCTTTGTTCCACATCAGGATTTCCTGGTCCTTGGCCAGGGAACACACGCCCATCGGCAGTTCCTGCAGGGTCTGGCGGTGGTAACGGCGCAGGGCGTCGAGTTCGGCGGCCAGGCCTGTGAGGCGCGAGTGGTAGTCCTCCAGCCGGCTTTCGATGAAGTGGATGTCTTCGGTGACGTAGTTTTCGCCACCGGCCTTGTAGGGCAAGAAGGTTTCCACCATGTCCTGGGACACGCTCGGCCCCATCAAACCGGACAGGTTGGCTTCGATACGGTCACGCAGGCGGCGCAGGGCATAGGGGCGGCGCTCGTCAAATGGCAGGTAGAGGTCGCGCAGCGCCTGTTCGACTTCCTTTTGTGCGGCCTTGGCGCCCAGGGGCTTGGCCAGTTGCGTGGCGAACTCTTGGGGCGATGCCGCATGCAGTTCGCGGCGTTGCGGGCGGCGTACGTTGTCTACCGCACAGGCTTCTGCGGCGCTGGTTTCTTCGGCGCTGGCGTTAGTGAACAGCGAGATCAGGGTGAACATCAGTACGTTGGCGGCCAGCGAGGCGATGGCCGCCATGTGCCAACTGGTGTCGTCCAGCACGTAAATCATGTTCAGCAACGGGATATAGAAGCCCTGCAGATTGCCGACCAG
The DNA here is from genome assembly GCF_044218845.1 of Pseudomonas sp. B16120. Lineage (NCBI taxonomy): Bacteria > Pseudomonadati > Pseudomonadota > Gammaproteobacteria > Pseudomonadales > Pseudomonadaceae > Pseudomonas > Pseudomonas sp. B16120. The sequence goes on along the minus strand of NZ_CP162588.1, from coordinate 5,237,240 downwards.
CGGTAGCAGCATGGTCACGGTCCACACCAGGATCCCGGCCAGCAGCCCTGCAATAAAGCCACGGCGATTGGCAGTCGGCCAGTACAGCACCGACAACACGCCCGGCAGAAATTGCAAGGTGGCGACAAACGCGACGATGCCGAGGTTGGCCAGGTCTTGCCCGGCGCCCAGCAGCAGATAAAACGCGTAACCGGCCATGATGATCGCGACGATCAGCGCGCGTCGGGTCCATTTCAACCAACGGTAGATATTGCCCTCGGCCGGCGGCTGGTACAGCGGCAGTACCAAGTGGTTGAGCGCCATGCCCGAGAGTGCCAGGGTGGTGACGATGATCAACCCGCTGGCGGCCGATAACCCCCCGACATACGCCAGTAGCGCCAGGGCCGGGCTGTTGGCAGCAATACCGATGCCCAGGGTGAAATACTCGGGGTTGGTGGTGGCCCCCAGTTTCAGGCCAGCCCACAGGATCAGCGGCACCGCCAGGCTCATCAGCAACAGGAACAGCGGCAAGCCCCAGCTGGCGCTGACCAGCGAGCGCGGGTTGAGGTTCTCGGTGAAGGTCATGTGGTACATGTGCGGCATCACGATCGCCGAGGCGAAGAACACCAGCAGCAGCGTACGCCATGGTCCCTCCTGCAAGGGGGTATGCAAGGCGGCGAGGGCGGTCTGGTTTTGCAGCAGCCACAGCTCCAGCTGTTGGGGGCCGTCGAACACGCCGTAGAGCGCATAAAGACCGACACCGCCGATGGCGATCAGCTTGATGACCGACTCAAAGGCAATCGCAAACACCAGGCCCTGGTGTTTCTCGCGGGTGGCGATATGGCGAGAGCCAAAGAAGATGGTGAACAAGGTGATCAGCGCGCAGAACGCCAGGGCAACCCGATGTTGCACGGGCTCGCGGGTCAGGATGCTGATGGAGTCGGCCACCGCCTGGATCTGCAGGGCCAGCAACGGCAGCACGCCGATCAACATGAAGATGGTGGTCAGCGCGCCGGCCCAGGTGCTGCGAAAGCGAAAGGCGAACAGGTCTGCCAGGGAGGACAGCTGGTAAGTCCGGGTGATTTTCAGGATCGGATACAGCAGCACCGGCGCCAGCAGGAACGCGCCGGACACCCCCAGGTAACTGGAGAGAAAGCCGTAGCCGTACTGATAGGCCAGCCCCACCGTGCCGTAGAACGCCCAGGCACTGGCGTAGACGCCCAGGGACAAGGTGTAGGTCAGCGGATGGCGAATGATCGCCCGAGGAATCATTCCGCGCTCACTGATCCAGGCCACGCCGAATAACGCAGCCAGGTAGGCGGCGCTGATCAGCAGCATCTGGGTGAGACTAAAGCTCATCGGCATCTTTTTGGCTCTGCAGGATGAAGGTCACGACGATCAGGATCAGCCATAGCAGATAAGGGCGATACCAGGCGCCCGTGGCGTCGATCCACCAATCCATGATGGCGGGGGAGAACAGGTAGATCCCGACGACCAGCAGCAGGACCAAACGATAGATGTACATGTTGGCCTCTGATTAAAAATCTGCCGCGATGTTAACGGATGGCTGGCAACCTGCAAGCGCCTTCAACTCAATTGCGCTTCGGCCAGGGTCAGCGTGCGCGGGATGCGGGTGGCGTCCCAGTGTGCAATGCCCCAATCCAGCAGTTCTCGTGGGCTGGCGTACAGCAGTTGCGCGTCGGGCTGTTGGCCAAGGGCGCGCAGTGCTCTGAGCAGCAAAGGCGTGGCCTGGTCGGCTGTCAACGGTGGAGAGCGGTAGGACTTGCCCAGCTTGTTGCCGTCTGGCTGCACGATCAGCGGTACATGCAAGTAACGGGGTTGGCGCAGGCCCAGCAGTTCTTGCAAGTAAAGCTGGCGCGGCGTGGAGTCGAGCAGGTCGGCGCCGCGTACGATATCGGTTACACCTTGCCAGGCGTCGTCGAGCACCACCGCCAGTTGGTAGGCGTAGAGGCCATCGCGCCGACGAATGATGAAGTCGCCGGCATCGCGACCCAGATGCTGCCGGAACTCGCCCTGCACACGGTCGACAAAGTGATACTCCAACTCGGGCACGCGCAGGCGGATGGCGGCGTCTTGCGGGTCGTGGCCGGCATTGCGGCACAAGCCTGGGTAAACCCCGTTGTAGGGCTCCAACTGCTTGCGCGAGCAGGTGCAGGCGTCGGCCAGGCCGTGGTTGAACATATCGTTCAGTACTTTGGCGTAGGCATCATGCCGCTCGCTCTGGCGAACCAGTTCGCCATCCCATTCAAAGCCGTAGCTTTCCAGCGCATGCAGGATCGCCGCCTGAGCGCCGGGCTCTTCACGGGGAGGGTCAAGGTCTTCCATGCGCATCAACCAGCGGCCGTGGTGGGCGCGTGCATCGAGGTAGGAGGCAAGGGCGGCAACCAGGGAGCCGAAGTGCAAATGGCCGCTGGGTGTGGGGGCGAAACGCCCAATATAGGTAGAGGCTGTCATGGCCCGGATACTACTGCATAACCGATAAACGCCAGAAACAAAAATGGAGCGTTCGCACGCTCCATTCGTTCAACTCGGCAACGTTACTTGCCGACCTGTTTTTCCTTGATTTCAGCCAAGGTCTTGCAGTCTACGCACAGGTCTGCGGTTGGGCGGGCTTCCAGTCGGCGAATACCGATTTCGACGCCGCAGGATTCGCACCAGCCGTATTCTTCGTCTTTGATCAGTTGCAGGGTCTTGTCGATCTTCTTGATCAACTTGCGCTCGCGATCGCGGGCGCGCAGTTCGAGGGCGAACTCTTCTTCCTGGCTGGCACGATCGGCCGGGTCAGGGAAGTTGGCCGCTTCATCCTTCATATGGTCAACCGTACGGTCGACTTCCTGCATCAAGTCCTGTTTCCACTTGTTGAGGATCTTGGTGAAGTGCTCGCGCATGGGCTCGCCCATGTACTCCTCGCCCTTTTTTTCGACATAGGGTTCGAAGCCGCCGAGGCCTTGAGTCTGCTGTTGCTTTGCTTGGGTGGACATGAATAGACCGCCTCTCACTCTTCTAATCCATTGCGCAGGATTGCAACGTCACCGACACCTGCCGGCCCTGCGGCTGCAAGCGGGCGAACTTACCAGATAGATTCAGGGTGCGCTACTCCCGGTTGTCGAGGCCCAGGGCAAAGGGGTTGCAAACCGCAGCAGCCCGCCATGACTGGGTATGTATCGCCTCGAATATTGATTTTAGCTGTTTTACGAGCGTGCGCAGGGTGCACTTGCAGCCCCAATCAGGCAATAGAGCATGTTTTACCGTGAGGGTTCGGTAGAATCCAGATTTTGTCCTCACCGTCTAAGGAAGGCTAATGGCTCAGCCCTACAGTGCGCGTAGTCGCGCCATCGAACCCTTTCATGTCATGGCGTTACTGGCGCGTGCCAATGAGCTGCAGGCCGCCGGTCACGACGTGATCCACCTGGAAATCGGCGAGCCGGATTTCACCACCGCCGAGCCGATCATCCAGGCCGGCCAAGCCGCGTTGGCAAACGGTAAGACGCGCTACACCGCCGCCCGCGGCTTGCCCGAATTGCGCGAAGCCATCAGTGGTTTCTACCAGCAACGCTACGGTTTGAGCATCGACCCGCAACGCATTCTGATCACCCCCGGTGGCTCCGGCGCATTGTTGCTGGCCAGCAGTTTGCTGGTGGATCCGGGTAAACATTGGCTGCTGGCGGACCCAGGCTACCCCTGCAACCGACACTTCCTGCGCCTTGTGGAAGGCGCGGCGCAGTTGGTGCCGGTCGGCCCAGACGTACGCTACCAGTTGACCGCCGATCTGGTGGCCAGGCATTGGGACCAGGACAGTGTCGGCGCACTGGTGGCATCGCCCGCCAACCCCACCGGCACGATCCTCACCCGGGACGAGCTGGCTGGGCTGTCGGGCGCCATCAAGGCGCGCAACGGTCATTTGGTGGTCGACGAGATTTATCACGGCCTCACCTACGGCACCGACGCGGCCAGCGTGCTGGAAGTCGATGATGACGCCTTTGTTCTGAATAGTTTTTCGAAGTATTTCGGCATGACCGGCTGGCGCCTCGGTTGGCTGGTGGCGCCCCCTGAAGCGGTGGGTGAACTGGAGAAATTGGCGCAGAACCTCTACATCAGTGCGCCAAGCATGGCTCAGCATGCCGCGTTAGCCTGTTTCACCTCGCAAACCCTGGAGATTCTGGAGCAGCGCCGTGCCGAATTTGGCCGCCGCCGTGACTTCCTGCTGCCGGCCCTGCGTGAGCTGGGGTTCGGTATCGCCGTGGAGCCCGAAGGTGCTTTTTATCTGTATGCCGATATCAGCGCGTTCGGCGGCGATGCCTTCGCGTTTTGCCGGCATTTCCTCGAAACCGAACATGTGGCCTTTACGCCCGGGTTGGATTTCGGTCGCTACCAGGCGGGGCACCATGTGCGTTTTGCCTACACGCAAAACCTTGATCGGCTGCAAGAAGCGGTGGAGCGGATTGCCCGTGGTTTGCGGAGTTGGCAAGGCTGATGCGTTTTAATCCTCCTCTTGAAGAAGGGCGGCTGATCCGCCGCTACAAGCGCTTTCTCACCGATATCGAAACCGTTACCGGCGAGTTGCTCACCATTCACTGCCCTAACACCGGTTCGATGCTCAACTGCATGGTCGAAGGTGGCCAGGTCTGGTTCAGCCGTTCTACGGATCCCAAGCGCAAGCTGCCGGGCACGTGGGAAATTGCCGAAACACCCCAGGGCCGGCTGGCGTGCGTCAACACCGCGCGTGCCAATCAATTGGTGGAAGAAGCCCTGCTGGCCGGTGTGATCACTGAACTCAACGGCTTTACCGCGTTGAAGCGTGAGGTGCCTTATGGCCAGGAGAAAAGCCGCATCGACTTTCGCCTGGATTACCCCCAGGGCGCTGCGTTTGTCGAGGTCAAAAGCGTCACCCTGGGCTTTGATGGCAGCTCAGTGGCGGCTTTCCCCGATGCGGTGACGCAGCGCGGTGCCAAGCACTTGCGTGAGCTGGCCCACCTGGCGCGCGACGGTATACGGGCGGTGCAGTTGTATTGCGTGAACCTGTCGGGGATCGACGCGGTGCGCCCGGCTGTGGAAATCGACGCCGGTTATGCGGCGGCGCTACGTGAGGCCAAGGCTGCAGGTGTGGAGGTGCTCGCCTACGGCGTACGGGTCACGCCGCAGGAGATTTACGTCGAGCGTCGGTTGAAGGTGCTGCTGGGCGACTAGAGATCGACCCACAATCCCTGTTCGTCTTCGCGACCGGGCAGGGCAGTGAGGTGTTGGCCTGCGCAGGGCCCGGCGATGCACTCGCCGCTTTCAATCAGGAACAACGCGCCATGGGTGGCGCATTGGATCAGGCTGGCGCTGTCGTCGAGGAAGCGATCAGGTTGCCATTCCAGTGGGATCCCACGATGGGGGCAGCGGTTGAGATAGAAGTACGCAGTGCCGTCCCGACGCACCGCCAACAGCCTGTGGCCATCGATATCAAAACCGCGGCTGCTGTTGGGGGTGAGGTCGCCTGAGGCGCAGAGAAACTTCATTTCAATCCTTAAGTGCCTTGACGTTCAAATGCAAACAATTATCAAATGCCTGCTTCGCCCGTCAGCTGACTGGGTGCTCAATACGATGCCTGGCAGGGGTTATCTGTCACATCAATGAGTGCTTGAGTGGCCCTGCCCTAGGAAGGAAACCCTGTTATGCGCCTGAGTACCAGCGCTATTGCGCTTGTTGCTTCACTGCTGGTCAACCCTGGGGTGCACGCCTCTGAACTGCCGCAACGCTGGGTCAGTGCTGGCGGGGCGCTGTCGGAGTGGGTGACGGCTCTGGGCGGTGAATCGAAGTTGGTGGGAGTGGATACCACCAGTCAGCATCCCGCCTCGCTCAAGGCCTTGCCAAGCATTGGTTATCAGCGACAGTTGTCAGCCGAGGGCATTCTCAGCCTGCGCCCGCAAATCCTTGTGGGCACGGAGGAAATGGGACCACCGCCGGTGCTGGCACAGATTCGCAGTGCCGGGGTGCAGGTGGATATGTTCTCGGCCCAGCCGGATTTGCCCACGCTCAAAGGCAACCTCGAACACTTGGGGAAACTGCTCGGCAGTGAGGCCCAGGCTGATGCCCTGTTTGCCGGGTATGAGCAGGCGCTGGCACAGCAAAAAAATTGGGTGGTCAAGGCCCAGGCCACGCAAAAAGCTCCAGGCGTGCTGTTGCTGCTCGGCCATGCCGGTGGCAAGCCGCTGATCGCGGGCAAGGACACGGCCGCTGATTGGATGTTGCAGCAGGCTGGAGGGCGTAATCTGGCCACGCACACCGGCTATAAACCGTTTTCCGTCGAGTCGCTGGCGGGGTTGAGCCCTGAGGTGTTGGTATTTGCCGATCGCGCGTTGACCGGTGACGCGGCGCGCGCAGCCTTGTTCAAAGAAAACCCGATCCTTGCCTCTACGCCGGCAGCCAAGAACGGCCGCGTCTTTGAGCTGGATCCGACCTTGCTGGTAGGTGGCCTTGGGCCCCGATTGCCGCAAAGCCTGGAGAAACTGTCTGCCGGTTTTTATCCGTCCCAGCCTAAGCCTGCTCCATGACCACTCTGGTTAAGCCAAAAACGCTGTTTATTGGGCTGTCGCTGCTGTGTGTATTGGCGATCTGGCTTTCATTGGCACTGGGGCCGGTCAGCCTGCCGTTAGTGGACACGCTCAGGGCTGCGCTAAAACTGATGGGCGTACCGATAGAGGCCCAGGGGTTGGAGCAGGCCGAGTTGATCCTGGGGCAGATTCGCCTGCCGCGGACCCTGTTGGGGCTGGCGGTCGGCGGTGTGCTGGCATTGTCGGGTGTGGCGATGCAGGGGTTGTTCCGCAACCCGCTGGCCGATCCTGGCTTGGTCGGCGTGTCCAGCGGGGCGGCGCTGGGAGCGGCGGTGGCGATTGTCGGTGGCTCGCTATTTGGCGGGCTGCCGGATGCTTTCGGGCCGTACCTGTTGTCGCTGTGCGCCTTCCTCGGTGGCCTGGGCGTCACGGCACTGGTCTATCGCCTGGGGCGTCGCAATGGCCAGACCAATGTCGCGACGATGTTGCTTGCCGGTATTGCGCTGACGGCCCTGGCCAGTTCGACCGTGGGCCTGTTTACCTATCTGGCAGACGATGCCACCTTGCGCACCCTGACGTTCTGGAACCTGGGCAGCCTCAATGGTGCAAGTTATTCGCGGTTGTGGCCCTTGTTGCTGGTGAGTGCGGGCGTGGCGCTATGGTTGCCGCGCCGGGCCAAGGCGCTGAACGCGCTGTTGCTGGGTGAGTCCGAGGCCAAGCATCTGGGTGTTGATGTCGAGGGGCTCAAGCGCGAGTTGGTGTTCTGCACGGCCTTGGGCGTTGGCGCCGCAGTGGCAGCGGCGGGCATGATTGGTTTTGTCGGGTTGGTGGTACCGCATCTGGTGCGGCTGCTGGCTGGGCCGGATCATCGGGTGTTGTTACCGGCCTCGGTGTTGGCGGGTGCGAGCCTGCTGTTGTTTGCGGACCTGGTAGCGCGCCTGGCGTTGGCGCCGGCGGAACTGCCGATCGGTATTGTCACTGCGTTTATCGGTGCGCCGTTTTTCCTCTATTTATTGTTACGAGGGCGCGCCTGATGTTGCGGGTAGAAGCGTTGCAGATCCGGCGCGGTGGTAAGACCGTGCTCGCCGATATCACCTTGGACCTATTGCCGGGCGAAGTGCTGGGCGTTCTGGGCCCCAATGGCGCCGGCAAAAGTACCTTGCTTGGAGCGCTGTGCGGGGAGTTGCAGCCGGATCAGGGCAAGGTGTGGCTGGATCAGCAGGCGCTCAAGCACATGACAGGTGTGCAGCGTGCCCAGCGCCTGGCGGTGCTGCCACAATCCTCCACCCTGGACTTTGCCTTTCGTGTCGAAGAGGTGGTGGGCATGGGCCGCTTGCCTCATCAGACCGGGCGAGTGCGCGACGACGAAATCATCAACGCCGCGCTGCAGGCTGCTGATGTAGGCCACCTGAGTGGCCGCAGTTACCTGGCCTTGTCGGGCGGCGAGCGGCAGCGTGTGCACCTGGCACGGGTATTGGCGCAGTTATGGCCGGGTGAGGCAGGGCAGACGTTGTTGCTGGATGAGCCCACATCGATGCTCGACCCTCTGCACCAACACACCACCTTGCAAGCTATCCGGCATTTTGCCGACAGAGGCGCTGCGGTGCTGGTCATCCTGCATGACTTGAACCTGGCGGCGCGTTACTGCGACCGGATCCTGTTGCTGGAAAACGGCCGCCCCCACGCGCTGGATACGCCCTCTAACGTCCTGCAACCAGAGCCGCTCAAGGCTGTATTCGGTCTGGATGTATTGGTACAGCCGCATCCGGAGCGTGGGCATCCGTTGATCATTGCGCGCTGAGGCCGGTTAATTCGCGGGCAAAAAAAGACCCGGCAAGAGCCGGGTCAAATAACCGTGATTAGCCTGATGAGGAGATAATCTGAGAGTCCGAACCAATGGTCTTTCAGTTATCGGCTGATCTCGCGACCAGTTGTGATAATCATAACGATTCTCATTTGAGAGTCAACATCTGTTTTTCTGCTTCATCCATTTTTCTCAAACGCTCGTTTGTAATGCCCGTAAACACTGGGTTTGAGTGCCACTCTAGTTCTTCTGATGCACTGAGATCGCTTCAAGCTGACGGTTCAAGGCCTCCTTGCGCTCCGTGGGTATGTCGTTCCAGTGCACATCCATCAATGCCCCTTCAATGGCATACAGCAGAACCTTCGACGCTCGAAACCCGCGCGTGCGCACGGCTCGGTAAGCGTCGACCGCCCCCAGGCGACGCAAGTCGGACGCGCTGTGGATGCCCACCGCATGCAGCCACTGCGCTGACGTCTTGCCAAGGTTTTTCAGGTGTTGCAGCTCATCGTTCATCAAGCCTCCTTGCGTTGGCCGAATGGTGCGGTGGGTGTCGTGACCAGGCAGCCTGAAAATGAGTGTAGCGTTGAGTAGGAAAAGCGTGGTTCTTTGGTCAGAAAGGGCTGAAAAGATTATAAGGATGGCGCGACGGCGCTTACTCGCAGGCAGGCGCAAAGTGCCCGGCAGGCAGGGGATGTGGCAGGAACTCGGTGTGTGGCGTTACTTGGTGCGGTAGCGCAGGCGAGTACCGAAATTGACCGACATGAGTATTTCGTCAGCCGTGAGTTCGGGCGGGAAATAAGCCCCCGATATCTGCGCATGGGCCAGGCTGGCGCCTTCCAGTGAGCAGCCACGCAAGTCCAGGCCGCGCAGGTCGGCAGAGCGAAAATAGGCGTCGGTGAAGTCAATACCGGTGGCGTTCAGGTCGCGCAGGTCCAGCCCTCGAAAGTCGCCACCGCGCATGTCGATGGGGCCATTTTCAGGGCGCTCCTGGTTGAAGCCGCGAATGTCGTCCTTGTGCAGGAGGGCGTAGAGCGGGGTATCAAGAAGCTTTGGCTGACTCATGATCGCGACTCTGGCTGGCGTTATGGAGCCAGTATAGTGCCACTATCGCTGGGTCGCGCGCCGAAGACGACGACGCGACCAAGAAATATTTCTTACAGGCCCGGCAGGTGTTGACGGATATGCCCGACCAGCGCGTCGAGCGTCCCGCTTTCATTGGTCTCCACACGCTTGCTGAGCAGCAGCTCCTCGGTAGTCAGCGGGTCACGACTGGCTTGTTGCTCTTCGATAACGGCCAGTGTGGCGTCAGACGGATCGTTTTTATCCGCCTGGCGTTGTGCCAGCCAACTGGTGATAACGGCTTGCGGGGCGTTGCAGTCGAGGATCAGGAACGGCGCGCCAGTGGCTTCGGCAACCTGGGCGGCGGCGTCACGCTGCGCGCGTTTCAAGAACGTGGCGTCCAGCACCACCGGGTAGCCGGCGCGCAGCACGGTGTCGGCAATCTCGTTCAGGCGTGCGTAGGTGGCAGCGCTGGCGTCCTGATTGTAGATACCGGCCTGCAGGGTGTTCTCTACCTGTTGTTCGCCAAACAGGCGCTTGCGCTCTACGTCCGAACGCAGGCGTACCGCGCCCAGGGCTTCGACCAGGCGCATGGCCACGTGGCTCTTGCCCACGGCTGAAACGCCATGGGTGATTGCCAGGAAGCGCGAAGGGATAGTGCTGTAGCTTTCCGCCAGGTTGGCGTAGTTGCGGTACTGGCGCAGGGTGGTAGCGCGTTGCACCGGGTTGGCTTCGCTGGGCATGCTGAACAGCGCAACCTTGGCGCGTACCAATGCACGGTAGGCTTTATAGAAGTTCAGAAGCTCCAGGCCCTGGTAGTCGCCGGTCAGCTCCAGGTACTGGCTTATGAAGCGCCGTGCCAGGCATTTCAGGCCGCGATCTTCCAGGTCCATCGCCAAAAAAGCGGTGTCGGCGTACACGTCGGTAAAGCGGAAAGGCTCGTTGAACTCAATGCAGTCGAAGATCACCACGCGGCCATCGATCAGCGTGGCGTTGCCCAGGTGGATATCGCCGTGGCATTCACGGGTATAACCGTCGAGCTTGCGCTGCGCAAGCAGAGGCTTGAGGCGTTCGAAGCTGCTTTCAGCCCAGGCTTGCAGAGCCTCCAGCTGAGTCAGGTCGGCCTTGTCGCTGAGGAATGGGCGGATTTGGTCGAAGTTCTGGCGTACCGGAGCCATCACCTCTTCCGGCGTGCCGGCGGGGTGATCTTGCGGGACTTTGGGGGCGCTGAGGTGGAATTGCGCAATCTGCTTGGCCATCTCATCGATGTGCGCGCTGGTCAGTTCGCCGTTGGCTTGCAGGGTGCTGAGCATCTGGCTTTGCGGGAACTGGCGCATTTTCAGCGCGTACTCGATGGCTGGGCCGTCGCCACCCAGTTGCGGCGCCTCGGCAGTGCCGGTAATCGGCAACACTTCAAGATACAAATCTTCGGTCAGGCGCTGGTTGAGGCGCAGTTCCTCGCGGCAGAAATGCCCGCGGTCGTCCAGATTGGTGAAGTCCAGGAAGCCGAAGTTCATCGGTTTCTTCAGCTTATATGCATAGGGGCCCGTCAGTATCACCCAGGAAATATGGGTCTCGATGACTTGAAACGCGTCAACCGGATGAGGGTACAAGGCCGGGTTTTGCAGGGCAGCGATCAGGGTCTGGCTCACGGGCGATCCTTCAAAGTCGGGGGAAAATCATGGGGGGCATTATGGCTGCTGATGCCAGTCGTGCAAACCGCTGTCCGGCTCATGTTGATCATCAATAAAGTGCGTATAATCCGCCGCCATGACTCGAACCCGATCTCCCCGTTCCCGTAAAAAACCTCCTTCCCGCGGCCCGCGCCCTTGGCTGGGCTGGGTGATCAAGCTTGGCCTGGTGGGCCTTGTGGCGGTCGCCGGCCTTGCGGTGTACCTCGATGCCGTGGTGCAGGAAAAATTCTCCGGCAAGCGCTGGACGATTCCGGCCAAGGTGTATGCACGCCCGCTGGAGCTGTTCTCTGGTCAGAAGCTGAGCAAGGAAGACTTCCTTACCGAGCTCGATGCGCTGGGCTACCGCCGCGAACCCGTGAGCAATGGCCCTGGCGCTGCGGCGGTCAGCGGTAATACCGTCGACCTGAACACCCGTGGCTTCCAGTTCTACGAAGGCCTGGAAAAAGCCCAGCCGGTGCGCGTGCGTTTCTCTGGCGATTATGTGGCTGAGCTGTCCTCGCTCAATGGCTCCAAGCTGCCGGTGGTGCGTCTCGAACCGTTGCTGATCGGCGGTATTTACCCGAAGAACCTTGAAGATCGCATCCTGATCAAGCTCGATCAGGTACCACCGTATCTGCTGGAAACCCTGGTCGCTGTCGAAGACCGCGATTTCTATAGCCACTGGGGTGTTTCTCCGAAGTCGATTGCCCGCGCTATCTGGGTCAACACTTCCGGCGGCAAGATGACTCAGGGCGGCAGTACGCTGACGCAGCAACTGGTCAAGAACTTCTACCTGACCAACGAGCGCAGCCTGACCCGTAAACTCACCGAAGCCATGATGGCGATGTTGCTGGAGCTGCATTACAGCAAGCAGGAAATCCTCGAGGCTTACCTCAACGAGGTATTCGTCGGGCAGGATGGCCAGCGCGCCGTGCACGGTTTTGGCCTGGCCAGCCAGTTCTTCTTCGGGCAGCCGTTGTCCGAATTGAAATTGCATCAGGTTGCGTTGCTGGTGGGGATGGTCAAGGGGCCGTCCTATTACAACCCGCGCCGCAACCCGGAGCGTGCGCTTGAACGTCGCAACCTGGTGCTCGATGTACTGGAGCAGCAGGGTGTGGCCACCGCTGAACAAGTGGCCGCTGCGAAAAAAATGCCACTGGGTGTGACAACCCGCGGCAAGCTGGCGGATAGCTCGTTCCCGGGCTTTATCGACCTGGTCAAGCGCCAACTGCGCGAAGACTACCGCGACGAAGACTTGACCGAAGAGGGGCTGCGGATCTTCACCAGCTTCGACCCCATCCTGCAGATGAAGGCCGAAGCATCGGTCAACGACACCTTCAAGCGCCTGACTGGCCGTAAAGGCTCGGATGAAGTCGAAGCCGCCATGGTCGTGACCAACCCGGAAACCGGCGAGGTCCAGGCCATGATCGGCAGCCGCCAGGCCAGTTTTGCAGGCTTCAACCGCGCACTGGATGCCGTGCGGCCGATTGGCTCGCTGGTCAAGCCCGCGGTCTATCTCACGGCACTGGAAAAACCCAGCAAGTACACGCTGACCAGTTGGCTGTCCGATGACCCGCTGTCGATCAAAGGTGCGGATGGCCAGGTATGGACGCCCAAGAACTTCGACCGCCGCTCTCATGGCACGGTGTTCCTGTATCAAGGATTGGCGCATTCCTACAACATCTCGACCTCGCGCCTGGGGCTTGAAGTCGGTGTGCCGAATGTGCTGAAGACCCTGGCGCGACTGGGGATCGAACGTGAGTTCCCGGCGTTCCCGTCCATGCTTCTGGGCGCTGCGGCCATGACGCCGATGGAAGTGACCACCATGTACCAGACCCTGGCCAATGGTGGCTTCAATACGCCGATGCGCGGTATTCGCAGTGTGCTGACCGCCGATGGCGAACCGCTCAAGCGCTACCCGTTCCAGATTCAGCAGCGCTTCGACGCCGGCTCCATCTACCTGATCCAGAACGCCATGCAGCGTGTGATGCGCGAGGGTACAGGGCGTTCGGTCTATAGCGTGCTGCCGTCGAACCTGACCCTGGCGGGCAAGACCGGTACCAGTAACGACTCTCGCGACAGCTGGTTCGCGGGTTTCGGCCAGGATGTACTGGCCGTGGTATGGCTGGGGCGCGACGACAATGGCAAGACGCCGTTCACCGGTGCGACAGGCGCGTTGCAGGTATGGACCAGTTTCATGCGCAAGGCTGACCCGTTGCCGCTCAACATGCCGCAGCCGGACAATATCGTGCAGGCCTGGATTGATCCGCACACCGGCCAAGGCTCCGATGCCAACTGTCCGGGCGCGGTGCAGATGCCGTATATTCGCGGCAGCGAACCACCACCCGGCGCCGCGTGCAGTGGCAGTGCCCCTGCTGACGCGGATTCGGTGATGGATTGGGTCAAGGGCTGGATGAATTAAGCAAAGAGGGTTTCAAGTGAACAAGTTGTGGATTCCAGCCATTACGGCTCTGGCTTTGCTCGGCGGTTGCTCCAGCGTGCAGCGCGGCTCTATCCCTGTGGTGGACTCAAGCACGTCCGTCTCCAATAACGACCGCATTTCGGCCAATGGTGGCTTCCGTCAGACCGTGGTCAAACGGCCTGCCCAAGCTGCAACCCAGGCAATTCCACAGGATTCCGGCGTCGTAGTGATGGTGCCCGGCAGTGGGGCTGCAACCTCGGCGCCTATCAGTGCCGAACCATGGACCCCAGGCCCGAGCACTTCCGGGCCGGTGAACTCCACGCCGATTCAAACCGCGCCGGTCAACCAGGGCACCTACAACATGCCTTCTACGCCGAGCGGTATTCCGTCATCGTCCAATGCGGGCGGGTTGTCGGCTGACGAACAACTCGATGGCCCGGTGCTGGCGTTGCTCACAACCGCACAGCAGCAGCAGGCGGGTGGCGATTTGAATGGCGCCTCGTCGAGCCTTGAACGTGCCCAGCGCGTGGCGCCGCGTGAGCCACAAGTGCTCTATCGCCTGGCCCAGGTGCGCATGGCCCAGGGCGATGCGCCCCAGGCGGAGCAGTTCGCTCGCCGTGGCCTGAGCCTGGCCAATGGGCGCCCAGACCTGCAAGCCAGCCTGTGGGCCTTGATCGGGGATGCGCGTGCAGCCCAAGGCGATGCAGCGGGTGCTGCGCAGGCACGGCAAAAAGCCAAGGTCAGCCTCTGATGGATGCGCGTTTTCCCGCGATTGCCGAGCAGTTATTGCTGATCGAGCGCGAACTGCGCGTTCAGGGCTGGTGGGATGAAGTCTCCCCCAGTGCTGAAGCGCTCAGCAGTGTCGAGCCCTTTTCCGTCGATACCCTGGACTTCCACCAGTGGCTGCAGTGGATCTTCCTTGCGCGTATGAAGCAGATCCTGGAACAGGACCTGCCCTTGCCGAATGCGTCGGGGATCCTGGAAATGGCCGAGATGGTCTACGCCGACCGGCCGCGGGAGAGCCTCGGCTTGCGTAACGCGCTGAAAAAGTTCGATCAATTGATCGTCGACGCTCGTTAATTGCCTGACTGCCGGTTTTTCCGGCAGTCTTGCGCACATTTCTACCGCTTGACGACATTCAGGCGAGTTTTATCCCTCCTCAAAGCCCTTTCTTCTACGTTCTCATGCGCTTAGTTGGAAAAAAGCGCAATTATTGCTTGACTTGAAGGGCGTGAAACAGAAGAATCCAAAGTCCGCTGTATCGGGACTGCCAGAAGCAGGCCCGCTCAGCAGATCATGAGGCGCACATCCGCGCCGACCTGTAACACCCGCAACGCGTTACCTCGCGCTGGGTGGGAAAAGCCCGCAACACTTGGGACGATCCCAATACTTGCTCAGTCAGTGCTGACGTAGTCGGCGACCACCGTCGCTCATGCTCTGTTGAGAAGTAAACCTATTAAGACCCGTCGGTTTTTTAACGGACGGTATTCTGGCGTTTTAGAGGTGAACAACGTGGAGCTTTTATCTGGCGGTGAGATGCTCGTCCGCTTTTTGCGTGACGAAGGCGTCGACTATATCTACGGGTACCCAGGTGGTGCTCTGCTGCATGTCTACGACGCACTGTTCAAGGAACCGGCTGTTACCCACATCCTGGTTCGCCACGAACAGGCCGCGACCCATATGGCTGACGGTTACGCCCGTGCCACCGGTAAAGCCGGCGTGGTACTGGTAACGTCCGGCCCAGGCGCAACCAATGCCATTACCGGCATCGCGACTGCGTATATGGACTCCATCCCGATGGTGATCATCTCTGGCCAGGTGCCTAGCACCATGGTCGGCACCGATGCATTCCAGGAAACCGACATGATCGGTATTTCCCGCCCGATCGTGAAACACAGCTTCATGATCAAGCACGCGTCGGAAATCCCGGAAGTCATGAAAAAGGCGTTCTACCTCGCCCAGTCCGGTCGCCCGGGCCCTGTGGTGGTTGATATCCCGAAAGACATGACCAACCCGGCCGAAAAATTCGAATATGTTTTTCCCAAGAAAGCCAAGCTGCGTTCCTACAGCCCGGCCGTCCGCGGGCACTCGGGGCAAATCCGCAAGGCGGCAGAAATGCTCCTGGCGGCCAAGCGCCCCGTGTTGTACTCCGGCGGTGGCGTGATTCTGGGCGGCGGTTCCGCTCCGTTGACCGAACTGGCCAAGTTGCTCAACCTGCCGGTGACCAACACCCTGATGGGCCTCGGCGCATTCCCGGGTTCGGACCGTCAGTTCGTCGGCATGCTCGGTATGCACGGCAGCTACACCGCCAACCTCACCATGCACCACGCCGATGTGATCCTGGCCGTGGGCGCGCGGTTCGATGACCGAGTGATCAACGGCGCGAGCAAATTCTGCCCGAATGCCAAGATCATCCACATCGACATCGACCCTGCGTCCATCTCCAAGACCATCAAGGCCGATGTGCCAATCGTGGGTCCTGTAGAGAGCGTATTGACCGAAATGGTCGCTGCGCTCAAGGACATCGGCGAAACGCCGAACAAGGAATCCGTTGCCAGCTGGTGGAAGCAGATCGACGAATGGCGCGGTGATCGCGGTCTGTTCCCTTATGACAAGGGTGACGGCAGCATCATCAAGCCACAAACCGTGATCGAAACCCTGTGCGAAGTGACCAAGGGCGACGCCTTTGTGACCTCCGACGTGGGCCAGCACCAGATGTTCGCGGCGCAGTACTACAAGTTCGACAAGCCTAACCGCTGGATCAACTCCGGTGGCCTGGGCACGATGGGCTTTGGTTTCCCTGCGGCCATGGGTGTGAAACTGAGCTTCCCGGATGCCGACGTTGCCTGCGTCACCGGCGAAGGCAGCATCCAGATGAACATCCAGGAACTGTCGACGTGCCTGCAATACGGTCTTCCGGTGAAGATCGTCTGCTTGAACAACGGCGTGCTCGGCATGGTTCGTCAATGGCAGGACATGAGCTACGGTAGTCGTCACTCCCATTCCTACATGGAATCGTTGCCGGACTTCATCAAGTTGGTTGAAGCCTATGGCCACGTCGGCATTCGCATCACTGACTTGAAAGATCTGAAGCCGAAGATGGAAGAAGCGTTCGCCATGAAGGACCGTCTGGTGTTCATCGATATTCAGGTCGATACCAGCGAGCACGTCTATCCGATGCAAATCAAAGACGGCTCTATGCGCGACATGTGGCTGAACAAGACGGAGCGTACTTAATCATGCGGCATATTATCTCCCTGCTTCTGGAGAACGAACCCGGCGCCTTGTCCCGTGTTGTCGGCCTGTTTTCGCAACGCAACTACAACATTGAAAGCCTGACCGTGGCCCCGACCGAAGACCCGACCCTGTCGCGCCTGACGTTGACTACTGTGGGCCACGATGAGGTGATCGAGCAGATCACCAAGAACCTCAACAAGCTGATCGAAGTGGTCAAGCTGGTCGACCTGTCGGAAAGCGCCCACATCGAGCGCGAACTGATGCTGGTCAAGGTCAAGGCCACGGGTGCCCAACGTGCCGAGATCAAGCGCACTACCGATATTTATCGCGGGCAGATCGTCGATGTGAGCGCCAGCGTTTATACCGTTCAACTGACCGGTACAAGCGACAAGCTGGACAGCTTCATCCAGTCGATCGGGACGGCCTCGATTCTGGAAACCGTACGCAGTGGTGTCACCGGGATTGCCCGTGGCGACAAAGTACTCAGCATCTAACCCAAATTAGCGAATGGCCTCACGGCCTGGATATATAGAGGAACCTCATGAAAGTTTATTACGATAAAGATTGTGACCTGTCGATCATCCAGGGCAAGAAAGTCGCCATCATCGGCTACGGTTCCCAGGGCCACGCCCAAGCGTGCAACCTGAAAGACTCCGGCGTTGACGTCACCGTTGGCCTGCGCAAAGGTTCGGCCACCGTAGCCAAGGCTGAAGCCCATGGCCTGAAAGTGACCGACGTTGCTTCTGCTGTCGCGGCTGCCGACCTGGTCATGATTCTGACCCCGGACGAGTTCCAGTCCTCGCTGTACAAGAACGAAATCGAGCCGAACATCAAGAAGGGCGCTACCCTGGCCTTCTCCCACGGCTTCGCGATTCACTACAACCAGGTTGTACCGCGTGCTGACCTCGACGTGATCATGATCGCGCCGAAAGCACCGGGCCACACCGTGCGTTCCGAGTTCGTCAAAGGCGGCGGTATCCCTGACCTGATCGCGATCTACCAGGATGCGTCGGGCAATGCCAAAAACGTTGCACTGTCCTACGCTGCTGGCGTGGGTGGCGGTCGTACCGGCATCATCGAAACCACGTTCAAGGACGAGACCGAAACCGACCTGTTCGGTGAGCAAGCCGTTCTGTGCGGCGGTACCGTTGAGCTGGTAAAAGCCGGTTTCGAAACCCTGGTTGAAGCTGGCTACGCGCCGGAAATGGCCTACTTCGAATGCCTGCACGAACTCAAGCTGATCGTTGACCTCATGTACGAAGGCGGCATCGCCAACATGAACTACTCGATCTCCAACAACGCCGAATACGGCGAGTACGTGACGGGCCCTGAAGTGATCAACGCCGAGTCCCGCCAGGCCATGCGCAACGCCCTGAAACGTATTCAGGACGGCGAATACGCCAAAATGTTCATCAGCGAAGGCGCTACCGGCTACCCTTCGATGACCGCCAAGCGTCGTAACAACGCCGCTCACGGTATCGAAGTCATCGGCGAGCAACTGCGCTCCATGATGCCGTGGATCGGTGCCAACAAGATCGTCGACAAAGCCAAGAACTAAGTCGTACGCATCAAGGGAAAACGCGGCTTAGGCCGCGTTTTTTCGTTTGAGGGGTTGGTTCTGGTATAAAGCTGCATCGTTTGCAGGCGAACACTCGCTGCAAGTATCTGTCGAATTTTTTCACACCGTTGCAAGGTAAAGTCCATGAGCGAACGTCCCGAAGAGCCAAACCAGGCTTCCGACGCCGAAAGCATGCTGCCGATCGATGAACATGTCGAAGAAGGGCATGACGCCGAAGGCCGCAAGGTCCGGCATCGTGGCATCTATCTGCTGCCCAACCTGTTCACCACGGCGAACCTGTTCGCCGGCTTCTACTCCATCATCAACTCCATGAGTGCCCAGAGCGCGCTGGCGGCGGGTGATGCGGCGAGTGCCAGCAAATACTTTGGCTTTGCTGCTATCGCAATTTTCGTGGCCATGGTGCTCGACGGCCTGGATGGTCGCGTGGCGCGCATGACCAATACTCAAAGCGCTTTTGGCGCCGAGTACGACTCGCTGTCGGACATGGTCGCCTTCGGTGTTGCCCCCGCATTGCTGGCATTTGCCTGGGCATTGGGTGACATGGGCAAGGTTGGCTGGATGGTTGCCTTCATCTATGTCGCGGGTGCCGCTTTGCGCCTGGCGCGCTTCAACACCCAGGTGGGGACTGCCGACAAGCGCTACTTCATCGGCCTTGCCAGCCCGGCAGCGGCGGGTGTTGTCGCGGGGATTGTCTGGGCGTTCAGTGATTACGGGATTCAGGGATCGAAGATGTCGTTCCTGGTTGCCCTGATGGTGGCAGCGGCCGGCATGCTGATGGTCAGCAACATCAAGTACAACAGCTTCAAGGAATTTGACCTCAAAGGGCGCGTGCCTTTCGTGGCCATCCTTGTGGTGGTGCTAGTGTTCGCGGTCGTGTTCAGTGATCCACCGCGTATCCTGCTGCTGGCGTTCCTGGCCTACGCCGCTTCGGGTCCGATTCAGTACTTGTTGCGTCTGCGTCGGGACAAAACATTGTCTTAATGTAATTTCCCCCATACTCCGCAGTCTATTGGTGCATCAGTTCTCCAACGCTGCGGAGTTACCATGTTAATCAAATTACCCAAAGCGTCCGATTGTCACGAATCGGACGTCACGCCTGAATCCTTCTATCTCTCTCGCCGCAGCCTGCTCGGTGGTGCGCTTGCTGGTATTGCCGCCAGCAGCTTGCCGCGTTGGGCCAGTGCGAGCGATGCTTCGCGGTATGCCGACGTCGAGCCGGGCAGCGCGCCCAACTGGTTTACGGAAAAACTTCCGAACACGAAGTGGCAATCGGTGACGGTCAAAGATGAGGCCATCACGCCATTCAAGGATGCAACTCACTACAACAACTTCTATGAGTTCGGGACAGGCAAGGGCGACCCGGCAACGAATGCGGGCTCGCTCAAGACGCAGCCCTGGAGTGTCGTGATTGATGGTGAAGTCGCAAAACCTGGGCGCTATGCCCTGGAGGACTTCATGAAACCCTATGCGCTGGAAGAGCGCATCTACCGTCTGCGTTGCGTCGAGGCATGGTCCATGGTGATTCCGTGGATAGGCTTTCCCATCTCGGCGTTGCTCAAGCAGGTCGAGCCAACCTCCAAAGCCAAGTACATCCGTTTTGAAACCCTCCAGGATCCCAAGAGCATGCCTGGGCAACGCTCAAGTTTCGGCTTGATCGACTGGCCTTATGTGGAAGGGCTGCGCCTGGATGAGGCGATGAATCCTTTGGCGATCCTCGCTGTGGGCATGTATGGGCGGGAGTTGCCTAACCAGAACGGCGCGCCGTTGCGCTTGGTGGTGCCGTGGAAGTATGGCTTCAAGAGTGTGAAGTCCATCGTACGTATCAGTCTGGTCAGTGAGCAGCCGAAAACGACCTGGCAAAGTATTGCTGCCGATGAGTATGGGTTTTATGCGAATGTGAATCCTACGGTCGATCATCCGCGCTGGACCCAGGCGCGGGAGCGCCGCCTGCCGAGCGGCCTGTTCAGTCCGAATGTGCGCCAGACGCAGATGTTCAATGGCTATTCGGATGAGGTCGCTTCTTTATATGCAGGCCTCGATCTGCGGAAGAACTACTGATGCGCTACCCCATCTGGCGCATCGGCGTGTTTGTAGCCGCAGCAGTGTGGCCATTGCTCTGGCTGTATGAAGCGTGGAGTTCTGCGCTGGGGCCTGATCCAGGCAAGGTGCTCGTTGATCGCCTGGGTTTGGGGACGCTCATTTTATTGCTGATCACGCTTGCTATGACGCCGCTGCAGAAATTGAGCGGTTGGGCGGGGTGGATAGCGGTGCGGCGACAGTTGGGGCTGTGGTGCTTTGCTTATGTTGTGCTGCACCTGGCGGCCTATTGTGTGTTTGTCCTGGGGCTGGATTGGTCGCAGCTCGGCGTAGAGTTGAGCAAGCGGCCCTACATCATTGTGGGGGCGCTGGGGTTTGTTGCTCTCCTTATCTTGGCCGTCACGTCGAACCGCTATAGCCAGCGTCGGTTGGGGAGTCGATGGAAGAAACTGCATCGTCTGGTCTATGTGATTCTTGGGCTCGGTTTGCTGCACATGCTATGGATAGTGCGGGCGGACCTGAAGGAGTGGGCCATCTACGCGTCTATAGGTGCGCTACTTCTGTTGATGCGGGTGCCGCCGGTAATGCGTCGAATCCCTCGCCTTATTGCTAAAAAAGCGCCTTCTGCCACAAAAGCGTAATTAAGCCTTGACGGCAGATTCTGGAAGCCTATAATTCGCCCCACTTCCGGCGCAGTCGAAACGGAAAACTTCTTGGTAAACAATGAGTTATGCAGTTATCGACAGCAAGTTGCTTCAGTTCATCGAAGCCAAAAGGAAGTTGAAAAAGAGGTGTTGACAGCAGCGTGTAACGCTGTAGAATTCGCCTCCCGCTTACGAGAGATCGCAAGCGCAAGTGGTTGAAGTTGTTGAAGAAGTCTTCGAAAACTTCTGAAAATAACCACTTGACAGCAAATGAGGCTGCTGTAGAATGCGCGCCTCGGTTGAGACGAAAGATCTTAACCAACCGCTCTTTAACAACTGAATCAAGCAATTCGTGTGGGTGCTTGTGGAGTCAGACTGATAGTCAACAAGATTATCAGCATCACAAGTTACTCCGCGAGAAATCAAAGATGTAACCAACGATTGCTGAGCCAAGTTTAGGGTTTCTTAAAAACCCAAAGATGTTTGAACTGAAGAGTTTGATCATGGCTCAGATTGAACGCTGGCGGCAGGCCTAACACATGCAAGTCGAGCGGTAGAGAGAAGCTTGCTTCTCTTGAGAGCGGCGGACGGGTGAGTAATGCCTAGGAATCTGCCTGGTAGTGGGGGATAACGTTCGGAAACGGACGCTAATACCGCATACGTCCTACGGGAGAAAGCAGGGGACCTTCGGGCCTTGCGCTATCAGATGAGCCTAGGTCGGATTAGCTAGTTGGTGAGGTAATGGCTCACCAAGGCGACGATCCGTAACTGGTCTGAGAGGATGATCAGTCACACTGGAACTGAGACACGGTCCAGACTCCTACGGGAGGCAGCAGTGGGGAATATTGGACAATGGGCGAAAGCCTGATCCAGCCATGCCGCGTGTGTGAAGAAGGTCTTCGGATTGTAAAGCACTTTAAGTTGGGAGGAAGGGTTGTAGATTAATACTCTGCAATTTTGACGTTACCGACAGAATAAGCACCGGCTAACTCTGTGCCAGCAGCCGCGGTAATACAGAGGGTGCAAGCGTTAATCGGAATTACTGGGCGTAAAGCGCGCGTAGGTGGTTTGTTAAGTTGGATGTGAAATCCCCGGGCTCAACCTGGGAACTGCATTCAAAACTGACTGACTAGAGTATGGTAGAGGGTGGTGGAATTTCCTGTGTAGCGGTGAAATGCGTAGATATAGGAAGGAACACCAGTGGCGAAGGCGACCACCTGGACTAATACTGACACTGAGGTGCGAAAGC